>JAJUGU010000005.1 GCA_029265815.1 Anaerolineaceae bacterium
ATGCAGAGGTTTCTTTGCGCTTCAAGACAGTTTTCTGAAATCTTCGCTGTCCCAGAAGGTATCTGACCCCTGAATTTTGTCCTTGGCGATTTGGATGGCCATTTCTTCGCCGTTGCCTTTGTTCATCGGAAGCAGATATCGAACGCACATGTAAAGGCAGGCGCCGGTCATGGTCAGCAAAATGATCCCCCCCAGTAATTTCAGGATGTTTTCCTGGTATTGATCCAGATTTTTTATAAAAAAAGCACTCATCGGAGTAAGGATGACAGCGAAAGGAAAGGTCTGCCAGAATTTTTTCCGCGTCCATTTTTTCATGCAGTCTTTGCACAAAAAATAGGTTTGCTCGGTGATGTTGGTGTAGAACTGTTTGATGGTTTTTCCATTGTCTTGTCTGATATATTGATATTTGGTGAGCCCGGTGATCTCGCCGTTTTCGACCACTTTTTTTCCATGATGAAACGTGAAGAAGGCTCCTTCAGATGATTTTCCGCAGTTTTCACAGATAGAATTCATTTTCCTTCCCTCCTATCCTTGATGAATGAAACGAACAACCATCATTATACAAAAAATGATCAAAAAGAGAGATGGTCAATGGCCACCCGTTTTTACACCCCCTCGCGGCCGGTCTGGGGATCTGCAGGAACGATGCACCCGCCCCGCAGCCGTGGTCGCCCTCCCTGCGCCTCGTCCTCCGCTCCACTTGCCCCCCGATCCCCGCCGGAAAAATCTATCCTTCTGCACAGCCGTAAAAGGGCAATTCGATGTACAATGATTCTATAAAGGCATTGACAGCGGGTTTCTGAGATCTTCGTTCATCCCCCGGTCATTATTCGTTAGTTGTGCATCCATAACAGCGAAGAGTTGGCTGCGCCCCTTAAATGTTCTGCTTTAGGCTCGTTAAATGAGGTAAAAATGAAAAAAATTGTAACCAGAGTGCTGGGGGTAGGCAACCGCAACGCCGATGGCAGGTCGAGGCAAAAGATCCTGGCCAAATACGCGCGCAAGGGTGACCCTGTCTTGCTCAAGCATGTGAAGTTAGACGCAGGCGACCAGAATAAGATCGAAGTGCGGCTCATCGACGGCGAAAAGAGTCACCGGGTGGGGTTTCTACCCGGAAGGATCGGGGGGCTGCTGGTAAAACACCTCGATGCTGCACACGAAGTCAAGGCCGTTATATCCAGCCTGCCGCAGGAAGAGAACAACCCCAACACCGGCATTCACCTGCGCATCACCTATTAGGGCATTCCATCTGCTGGTCTCCCTTCCGGCGTCACAATCTCGGGTGAGATGGCCAAAAGCGTGATCAGTACTGCTTCGCCTGGTCCACTTCCACGCGGTTGCGGCCGGAGCGCTTCATGCGGTACATCAACTCGTCCGCGCGCTTGAGCAGCGATTCGCCGTTGTCGCCCTTGTGAGCCAGCGTCCCGCCGATCGTGACGGTTACTGTGGCGCTTCCTCCCTCCAGATCAAGGCGCGACAGCTCCACCAGCATCCTGATCTTTTCGGCGATCGCCTGCAGCTCATCCGTAGAGTTGACGTCCTGCACCACGGCGATGAACTCATCGCCGCCCCACCTGCCGACCACGTCGGTTTTGCGCAGGTTATTCTGGATTGTCTCGCTGACCATTTTCAGCGCCCGGTCGCCCGCCTCATGCCCGAAGGTGTCGTTCACTTCCTTGAACTTGTCCACGTCAATGAACAGGACGCCAAGCGAGTAGGGGTTTTCTTCATCCGCTAAAAGTAACCCGCGCAGCAGGCGGTCGATATACGCACGGTTGCGCAGGCCGGTCAGCGCATCGGTGTCAGATCGATGCCTCAATTCAGCCAGCTCCAGTTGATCGGCCCGCGCGGGCGAAGCCTTGCTGAAGGTCTCGACCCCGCCGATGATCTCGCCCTGCGCGTTGCGGATGGGCGCCGTCCGCACGTAAACCGGCACGCGCTGCCCTCCGGCGTGATGCAGGAAAACCTCGTTCTCGCAGATTTCGCCGCTCGCCATGCAGGCGGTCAGCGGGCAGCCTTCCATGCAGAGCATCTTACCTTCGGCGTTCACGTGGTTGAGCAGATTGTCCATGCACGATTTGCCAATGACCTCACTGGCTTTGTAACCGGTGATCCTTTCAGCGCCCTTATTCCAGTAGGTGATGCGGCGGTCGCGGTCAACAAAGTAAACGCCGTCAGCGATGTTATCCAGCAGCGATTGGTAAAAATGTTCCTGGTCAGACATAAGTCCTCCAAAGGAGATTCGGGTTATCGGGTATAGATTAATCATACTGTATTTTATGTAGAGGTTGCCCGGGATGTGTGTCTACTCGCTCTGAACACGAGCCCTGATATTTAGGTTGGATGATCTTGTTGATTTTGGATGATGCATTTCCCCTCCCCTGGATGGCGCGGGCTGTGTTATAAGTTGAGCAACTTAAACACCACAAGGAATTGTCAATGGATCAACCTGAAATTATCTTAAATCTCTGGTATGTGTGTGATCAGCAGGGAGTCATCTACTCGCTGCGCGCGCGGGCTTATCTCGGCACGGGCAGCGACGCTGAGAAACGCGCCTTCTTGCGCCAGTATGCCGAGACCGACTACCTGATCGCCCGTTCATACTCCGTGCCCGAGACTTTTCACATGGACGGGAAGGCGGTGACGCACCTTTCTGCGTTAGAACACCACGGAGCGTCGATTGCGCTGTTCGCAGAAGCGCTCGAAGCGCTGCAGGGCGAACTGCCCCCCGGGACCCCCTTTGAAATTCCAGACCAGCCGCTCGCCTGCCTCACCCCTCTGCTGCGCGAAAACGATGGGACCCTGCGCCCGGTCCTTGAAGAGGCAAAGTACATCTAACACGCTGTCGGGCAGGTCAACCGGGTGTCCGCCCGGCGCAAGCCTGCTGCCGACCGCCAGAAACCTGAACCATCCGGGTTGAATGAACGAGAGTTATTTGGATATAATTACTCCATATCGTAATTGGAGTTAGCCTGATGACCGCTTTCCTCTCTTCATTTCCGCCGATATTGCAGGCGCTGTTCGCTACCCTCTTCACCTGGCTGGTGACAGCGCTTGGCGCGGCTTTTGTGTTTGTCAGAAAGACCCTCTCGCGCCGACTGATGGTATCCATGCTTGGTTTTGCCGCCGGGGTGATGATCGCCGCCAGTTTCTTCTCATTGCTGCTACCTGCCATTGATATGGCCGAAGCCAACGGCACACCTGGCTGGCTGCCAGCGGTGGTCGGGTTCCTCGCCGGAGGCTTATTCCTCTATGGTGTCGACAAGCTCCTGCCGCACCTGCACCCTGGGCTGGCTTCCAGCGAATCTGAAGGCATCAAGACTCACTGGCAGCGTTCTATCTTGCTCGTGCTGGCGATCACCATGCATAACTTTCCCGAGGGGTTGGCGGTGGGCGTGGCTTTCGGTGCTGTGGCGGCGGGCATCCCTTCAGCCAGCCTGACCTCGGCCGTTGCGCTGGCCGTGGGCATCGGGCTGCAGAACTTTCCTGAGGGGATGGCAGTCTCCATGCCGCTGCGCGGGGAGGGCCTGTCGCGTCGCAAGGCATTCATGCTCGGGCAGGCATCTGGCATCGTCGAGCCCATCGCCGGGGTGCTGGGCGCGCTGGCTGTGATCAGCATGAAAGCCATCCTGCCTTATGCGCTGGGTTTTGCTGCGGGCGCCATGATTTACGTGGTGGTCGAGGAGCTCATCCCCGAATCGCAGCGCGGCGAGAGCACCGACATCGCCACCCTGGGCGCTCTGGCTGGTTTTGCAGTGATGACCTTTCTGGATGTGGCGCTGGGTTAGACCCCGCTTTGGTATAATTCCATAAATTTGATATCTGGAGATTTTATGAACACTGACATGATCCAACAACTGGGCGCATATATCGCCACAAATGTGCTGAAGCAGCCCAATCGCGTGCTTTCACCCGATCAACCGCTCATCACCAGCGGCATGGTCGATTCCTTCAGCCTGGTCGATCTGGCGCTGTTTGTTGAAGACACCTACCATGTACATCTGGATGATTCGGAACTGAATTCAGATACCTTTGACACGCTCGCGCAGCTCGCGGCGTTGATCGAAGCCCGCGCTGCCTGATCATGCCCACATTCACCGAAACCTTACAACGATCGTATATCGAGTGCCCTGAAAAAGTGGCGCTCACCGTTTTGCTGCATGGTCGTGAAGATCAGCCGATCACCTACCGTGAACTGATACGCGGCGCGGCTGCCTGGGAACGCACGCTCAAACGCGAGGGCGTCCAGCCGGGCGAGGTGGTGATCCTCATCCTGCAGCACAGCCTGGATCTGATCTATGCCTACTGGGGCACGATCCTGCACGGAGCCATTCCCTCGATCATGCCTTTCCTCACTGAAAAATTGCTGCCTGAGCGCTATCGTAGCGACCTGGCCTCGCTGGTTTCAATCACCAGACCCGAAGCCGTGATTACCTACCGCGAATTTGCCCCCGAGGTGCATACCGCGCTTGGCAGCGGATCTTCTGTGCGCCGGGTGATCGTCTCTGATGAAGTCGAGCCTGTTGGTGAGGTGGATTTTGCGGCGTTTGGCGGGCTGCAGCGCAAGCCTGAGGATATCGTGCTGCTGCAGCATAGCAGCGGAACGACCGGTCTGCAAAAAGGCGTCGCTCTCTCGCACCAGGCAGTTTTCAACCAGCTGCAAAATTACTCCAACACCCTCCATCTGGCGCCAGATGATGTAATCGTCTCATGGCTGCCTCTGTATCACGATATGGGGCTGATCGCCGGTTTTCTGATGCCTATATTGCTGCGGGTGCCGCTGGTGATTCTTTCGCCTTTCGAATGGGTGAGGGCACCGGTGCGACTTCTGCAGGCGGTGACCAAATACCGCGGCACGCTTTCATGGCTGCCGAACTTTGCGTATAACTTCTGTGCGAAAAAGATCCGCGACCACGATCTGGTGGGGGTCAATCTCTCGTCGTGGCGTGCGGTTTCAAACTGTTCCGAACCGATGCGCTATGAGAGCCACGTTCTCTTTCTTCAGCGCTTTGCCCCGTATGGGCTCAAAGCATCGGCGTTGTGCACATGCTATGCCATGGCAGAGAACGTCTTTGCGGTTACCCAGGGGGGAATCGATGCCCCGGTGGAGCTGGATGACATTGACCGCGAAGCCATGCAGGTTGAGAGGGTGGCAAGACCTGCCCAGCCGGGCCGTCCTGCCCTGACCATGGTGTCAGCCGGGCCTCCACTGCCAAACGTGCAGGTAAAGGTAATGGATGAGCACGGCAACCCCTTGCCAGACCGTGTCATAGGCGAACTGGCGCTGCATTCCGATTGCATGCTCACCGGCTATTACCACCGCGATGACGCCACGCGGAAAGCCATCAAGGACGGCTGGTACTATACCGGAGATTACGGTTATAAAGTAGGAGAGCAGGTGTACGTTGCCGGACGCAAGAAAGACATGATCATCGTCGGAGGCAAGAACGTTTACCCGATGGATCTTGAAGAACTGGCGATGGAGGTCAAGGGGGTACATCCTGGCCGGGTTGTTGCGTTTGGTATATTTAATGAAGATGCAGGAACGGAGGATGTAGTTATTGTGGCTGAGGTTGAAACACAGGATCAAGCCGAATTGAACCGGATTTCAGATGAGATTCGGGCGGTGGTCACCCGGGGCTCGGCCATTGCACTGCGTCATGTACACCTGGTTGGTCCGAAATGGCTGATCAAGACCAGCAGCGGAAAAACCGCGCGTGGTGCCAATAAGGAAAAGTACATGAAAGAGGTGGGTCTCGCCTAATACTTACATATTAAATTATCATTTGAGATTTGGATAATACAGACAGTGTATATCCAAATCTCAATATTTTCTTCATAATTTCTTCACAAATTGCTGATATTGTATAGATGCAATTTAACAAGGAGTTGATTATGAAGAAAGGGTTTATTGGTTTAATTGTGGCCGCCGCTCTCGCAGTGGGAGCTGGCAGCGCGTATCTGGTGGTTAAATCACTGCCCGAGACCACGTACCTCGGACCTAACATGGATGACTTCCAGCAGCCTGCCATCCCCGATAATGAGGATGAATGGCCCTTTGGCTGGCCGGGCAGGGGTATCAACCCATACGAAAACCAGCCCGGGAATCGCGGCCGCTGGGGAATGGGCCCGGGTATGAATGGCGGCAGATATTTTGGTGTGCCGGATGTTGAGGGCGAGCGCATCACACTGGATACCGCATTGAAAGCGGCGCAAGATTACACCGCAGAGCAGGGAAAGAATTTGCGCGTAGCCGAAATCATGGAGTTTTCAGAGAACTTTTACGCCGTGGTGGTTGAAACAGATTCGGGAAAGGGTGCCTTTGAATTATTAATCCATCCTGTGAGCGGAAGGGTGACACTTGAAATTGGCCCAAACCTGATATGGAACACCAAATACGGGCACATGTCAGTTGACGAGCCTTCTGTGGCCAACTCATTGTCGATAGAACAGGCTGCAAAGCGAGCGCAAAATGCACTTAACAAGCGCTTATCGAACGCTGAGATTTCAGCAGATGGGATCGATTTCTACAGTTATTACACCTTTGAATATGAAATCGATGGACAAATTGCCGGTATGTTATCGGTGAATGGCGAAAACGGCAGGGTATGGTTCCATAACTGGCTCGGAGATTTTATTGGTGAAATGGAGATCAAAGAATGAACAAGACACTGAAATGGGTTTTGATTGGGTTAGGTATTGCGCTGGCGGCATTCATGATCGCCCTCCCGATCTTTTTTATGATCATGAACAGACAGGGTGCGGCGATGATGGAATCAGGACTTTTTGGGCGCACCGGAAGAATGATTATTCCGATTCCGTTCTTCAGCTTTTTCAGCTTCTTTAGAGTAATATTCCCCGTGGGATTACTGGCACTGGTTGTAACCGGGATCGTTCTCCTTGTGCGCGGCGGCCGCTCCAGCAGCGCAGCACAAACGGTTGTGCCTCCATTGCCAGCAGCAGGACAGGTGCAACCAGAGCCCACACAACTTACCTGCCGAAAATGTGGAAAACCACTCAATCCAGAAGGTCAATACTGTCCATTCTGCGGAGAGAAACAATAAAGTCAATCAGGGCTTGAGAATTGAAAGCCAGGTTTTCCAGAAAAATTAGACCAACCTTTCGCCAGGAACCCGATGTTTTTCGGAATCCTGGCGAGTGATTTTTGCAGAAATTTTCATGTAACGTATAATTGATTCATATTCATTTTACTTTTGGAGCGACCATCATGGATGTGCGAAATGAAAAATTGGCGAATCTGATCATCAAGTATTCTTTGCGCGTCAAGCCTGGCAATACTGTTCTGATCCGGGGAGGAAAAATCGCGGAACCATTGTTGAAAGCCCTCTATCAAGAAGTGTTGGATTCGGGCGGGCATCCCTTCCTGTGGACGGAATACGACTGGTCAGAGGAGATGCTGCTGCGGCTGGGCAATGAGGATCAGATCACCTATATTCAAAAACCGACGGAAATTTTCTATGGTGAATTTGACCGCTTAATACGCGTAAGGGCGGAAGAAAATACCAAGGCGCTCAATGGTGTGGACGGCGAAAAATTCGCCCGTTATACACAGGCACGTGGGCCGTTAATGAATACCTATATGGCCAGATCTGCATCAGGTGCTTTGAATTGGGCGGTTACCATGTACCCCACCAATGCCTACGCACAGGATGCCGACATGTCTCTTGATGATTATGCCAACTTTCTCTATGGCGCATGCATGCCTGATCTCAATGACCCTATTGGCTACTGGCAGCGTGTATCTGAACGCCAGGGACGCATTATCAAATGGCTGGAAGGCAAGAAAAACGTTCATCTGCTAGGTAAGGGCACCGATCTGCGGTTAAGCATTGATGGGCGCAGGTTCATCAATTGCGATTGCCGGGTGAATATTCCTGATGGTGAGATCTTCACCGAACCAGTCGAAGATAGCATCGAAGGACACGTGTCTTTCTCATACCCAACGATCTACCACTCGCGTGAGGTGACCGGCGTGCAGCTCGAGTTCAAGAAGGGCCGCGTGGTGAAAGCCTCAGCTGACAAGAACGAGGAATTTCTCTTGAAGACCATCGATACTGACGAGGGCGCGCGTGGAGTAGGTGAATTTGCCATTGGTACCAATGAAGGCATCCGGCAGTTCACGCGCCAGATCCTTTTCGATGAAAAGATCGGCGGATCTTTCCATATGGCACTGGGCAAGGGGTATCCTGAATCAGGCAGCAAAGCCCAATCCTCGATCCACTGGGATATGATCTGCGATCTGCGCGATGGCGGACAGATCTGGGTGGACAATCAATTGCTATATGAAAACGGAAAATTTGTGATTGAAGGCTAACCTGATTGATTAAAATAAGCATGTAAGGTTTTTTCAGAAATCATACGAATGAATGGTTAAGAAGATTGGGCGTCCGGAAGGACGCCCTGATTGTTTACAAAATTCTCTGGAATCACAGGTTGTACTTTCGGCGGACTCCGCTCATGACAAGCCCAAAACCGAGCAGTGCAAAACCGGTATAGTTGAGGTTCTTGATGCCAGCGGTATTGGCAATACCGGTGACCGGGATCAGCAGCGCAGTTGATTCAACAACAGAATCGCCTTCGCCCGTAACAGGGATCGGGAGGGTTGGTACCGGTGTTGGGTCATCGCCGCCCGTGGGGTCAGTGGGGGTGATTGTGGGATCAGGGGTTTCGTCAATGACCGGGGTTTCTGTAATGACCGGCGTGCTGGTGGGTGCTGGTGTGTTGGTGGGGGTTAAAGTCGCCTCTGGGGTGTTGGTTGGTGTTTGCGTGGGTGTGCTGGTGGGCGGGATGGCAATACTGGTAGGTGTGGCTGTGTTTGTGGCCGGGATTGAGCAGCCATTCGCAACTAGCGTTTGATTCCCGTACGCTGCAATAAAATCACCGTTTCTGGCGTAAAAATCCGGCCAGGCATCCTCAGGGAAACCAACTTCACCACCGGCAATCGTGTGCTGGCCGTGACCATTCACCCACCAATCCTCGTTGGAGGTAACTGAGTTGATGCTCACGTTTATCTCAGAATAGCCAACGCCGCCATTGTTACGGTGACAAACGACCACTTTTTGTGGGATACAAAACGGAGCCGTGGTATCACCCTCGTCCGGAATGGTGAGCATATATCCAGTTGGGCAGACAGAAGGGGCTGCCTGTGCAGGTGTAGGCCAGGTAGAGAGTACCAGACTGGCTAAAAGCAACGCGGTCGCGACTATGTATAAACCCTGATTAATTAGTCTTGTAATTATGCGAATCGATGACATTCTTCCTCCATTTTCAACACTAGATCGAACACCATTAATGAGCCGAATAAACAAATACTTTTGTTCTAACAATATAACACAATTTAGACCAAATTTATCATAAATTATTAAGTTTTTACCCCTTTTTTACGTCAGAGTGGTGGAAAAAAAGAAGACCCTGATCAGGATCTTCTTTTTGAATATTTACAAACGTTGTTTACTTTTCCAGTTTTCTGCGGATTCCGCTCATGATCAATCCGAGGCCGATTAGACCGAATCCACTGTAACTGAGATTATTCATACCTGTTGTGATTTTCATACCGGTTACCGGTATCAGCATTTCAGCGGCACTGACCGCGCTGATGGGTTCATCCAGTGGATCGCCGTCACCCGAGCCTTCATCATTGTCTTTGTCATCGTCAGGCGGATAGAGGCAGCTCTGGTCATCCACCGTTGCCAGAGGATCGTAATTAGTTGCTGCGGGATCCATACAGCCAGCGATAGGCTGCGGTTCCACGCAGGCTGGATCGAACTCTGAAATGGCTTCATTCCACTGGCACTTGGCGATGCAACCGCCATTAACCGTCGCGGCGGGGTCGTAGTTAAAAGCGTTCACATCCATACAACCATATCCTGGGATCGCTTCAACTTTGAACGCTGCATGGGCTAGATCACCTTCTGGTACACCAACTGTGACCGAGGTTGTAGGAGGGATATTATCGGTAAAAGTTGGGGGAGTAAGTCCATCTCCCACACAGTATTTGGTGATCTGCATACCATCAGCTGCAGTATAAGTGTAAGTTGGCGGGGTTACTTCACAAATAAACACCCAAGCTCCGCTGTTAGGGCAATAATTTGAGGGGTCGTCCGCGCGTACTGTGGATGTAGATGCAGTCAATGCAAAGCCGGAGATTAGCAAGGCGGCTCCAATGATATATAAAACCCGATTAATGAATAATAGCATTCTGGAATATTTCATTTTTTCCTCCTTTCTTTTCAAAACCGGTGCAAACCACAATTTGCATCATCAGCCTGATCGTATAAACCTATCCGATATTTCCTCCTTTGATCATAGTGACATTTTTATCAACGAATTACGGCAGGTCTACCTTCGGTAGATTCCCGTGTGGACATTTGTTGATTGCCGACTCTGAAAAGTCCTTTGACTTAACAGATGCGCATCGGCAACTCTTTGCGATTCTTAATCCAACGACTGTGATTTTCAGTATCAGTGCAGGGGAAATGCTACAGGAACTTTGTGGACAACAATACCGCCGATCACTTCGGTATATTGATCATAGCAATATCGAGTAAATTAGTATATTAAATGCAGATAAAAAAACAAAAACGCGTCTAAACTGAAATTATTGTTGATCATCCATGAACAAGGTTAAAGAAAAATACGGGGCGCCCAAAAGAGCGCCCCGACATCGTGACCAGCTATAAAACTCTGGTTTAGAGATTATATTTGCGGCGAATTCCGCTCATCACCAGGCCGAGCCCGAGCAGTGCAAATCCAGTATAGGTAAATTCGTTCATGCCCGGGGTGACCTCTATACCTGTAACGGGAATCAAGACGGGAGCGGCAGCTACACTGGCAACGACTGGAGGTTCTAGTGTAGGATCAGGTCCTCCACTTGGATATTCACAACTGCCGTCATCGAGAGTGGCGCCGGGGTCATAATTTGTAGCATCTGGATCGGTGCAACCCATGATAGGATCCTCGGGGACAACACAAGCTGGATCCGTAATAGCTATGGAGAGATTGTATGGGCATTTGGCGATACATGACCCGTCATCCACTGTGGCAGCCGGATCGTAATTGAAGGCAGCGGGATCGGTGCAGCCAGGAACAGGCGCCACGCAGGCTGGATCACTGGCAGGAATCTCGGTGTTGTAAACACACGGCGTATCGCAAATGCCATCAACGAACAGGGTCAATCCTTCAGGTACCGTTGCCTGAATGCCTTCAATATTCACGCAAACATCTGCCGGAGGAATACAGCCAGTGTCGCTGGCGGGGATCTGTGAGTTATAGATACATGGAGTATCACAAATCCCACCGGAGAACAGGGTCAATCCTTCGGGTACAGTTGCCTGAATCCCTTCAATGTTCACGCACACATCAGTAGGAGCGACACAGGCCGGATCACTGGCAGGAATTGCGGCGTTGTAGGCGCATGGAATGTCACAGATCTCGCCCGGGAAGAGTGTTAATCCTGCAGGGACAGTTTCCTGTGTGCCCGCGATGTTAGTACAAACGTCCACTGGTGCCACGCAGGCCGGATCACTGGCAGGGATCTGGGAATCGTAGATACACGGAACGTCACAGATGCCACCCGGGAAGAGAGTTAACCCTTCTGGTACGGTTTCCTGTGTACCAGCGATGTTAGTACATACATCCACTGGTGCCACGCAGGCTGGATCATTGGCAGCGATTGCCGGATTGTAGGCACAAGGAGCGACGCAAGAACCATCGTCAGCGTTTGCAGCAGGATCATAATTAAACGCGGTGGGATCCGTGCAGCCCCAAACCGGAGGAACATCATTACCTGCTTCGCAATAATCGATATCCGCTTGGGTGACTACTAGATAATCTCCATGACCGGAATGTCCGTTCGGCCAGCTGCTGTCATCCGAACATACGATAAAGTTGGTAGACGGCGGCACGTGACAGACACAGGTGTTTGAAACTGCTTTTGTGGGTTGCGGTGCCATGGTGAGTACAAGGCCTGCCACCAGCATGGCAGCAGAACAAATATAAAGTGCCCGATTGATGAATAATAACAAACGATTTCTTGACATCATAACCTCCTTAACAATTGCAGAGAGAGAAACAAACTGATATTTACAGGGTATGGGGTTTCTTTTATCGAACCACCTCCTAGAGTATGATTAAAAACCAGCCCATACTTTCAGGCCGGTTTCGCAATTTGCTCCCCGCGGAGACTGCCTTTGATGGCAATGCGACCATTTGATCTCCGTGGATCAACGCATCCTGTTCCGATTGCAATTTTCTCGGTCCAGAGGCTTCAATATTCAGTTACGAAGAATGGGAAATGATGAATGTGGATTGAGACCGACAGTAGTGTTACCTGCCTTGACTTATGCACATATTAGCAAATAATGAAATGACTTTCAATTAATTCTAGATTAAAAAGCCGTATTACACCATTCAGGAATCATGCTTGTAAATAAGAATGGGCATCCACCTGGACGCCCATTCTTTCACATGCAAAAGGTTCAAAATGGATTAGAGATCAAATTTGCGGCGAATGCCACTCATGACCAAACCCAAACCGAGTAATCCAAAACCACCAAAAGTGAGATCGTTCATGCCGGTGTTGAGATCCATACCGGTTACGGGGATCAGCACCGCAACTGATTCAACGCTGGCAACAGCCGGAGGATTATATTCGGGTACAGGTGTTGATGTGGGATCTGGACCGCCGATTGGATCTTCAGTTGGCTCCTGAGTAGGATCTTCAGTTGGTTCCTGAGTAGGATCTTCGGTTGGCTCCTGAGTAGGATCTTCAGTTGGCTCCTGAGTAGGATCTTCGGTTGGCTCCTGAGTGGGATCTTCAGTTGGCTCCTGAGTAGGTTCCTGGGTTGATGAAGCTTCTACACGATAATTATCGTTCTTGCCGTCCACATCAATTGTGTATTCGCCCCAGTCATCCGCTTTTACCTGATAAGCCATGATGCAAAAAGAACCAGTTCCGTCACTTAAAATGGAACCTGATGCGACTGTAATTTTTGGATCGCCGGATGATCCGCCAGGATTCCCTTTAATGGACCAGGGTAAGGCCACATTTACCGAGAATCCTCGTCCATTAATATATACCCATTCCCCAATTGCGTAGTGGTTTACATCCTGCTGATCATCTGGATTACAGCCATTTTTTGTAGTCCAGACAGAACCGCTTCCTACAGCAGAAGTTTCTTGCGGGGTTACTGTCAATATGAGTCCTGCCACAAGCATAGCCACAGCGCCGATATAGAGAACGCGATTAATGAATAATAATAGTTTACGATTGCTGAACATAGTTTCCTCCTCTTAATTATCGAAAACGATTGAATCGTCTAATGGTAAATAAATATTCTTTGATTAACTTCCTCCTTCGTTACTTCTAAATAAACAAAAACCGGCCTGTTCTTTCAGGCCGGTTTCGCAATTCGCTCCCCGCGGAGACTACCCTTTCGGGAGCTGCGACCATGCTATCCCTCCGCGGATCAATGCTTCCTGTAACGCACTTCCTCATGCCGTTATCATTACTGAAGTAGTGATATTATTTCGGCAATTTTGGTGCTTCTATTGGATTGTTGGAACAATAATAGCATAGATTATTTGTAAACTTAGAATTTCTAACCAAAATTTACTTAATTTTTACGCATTTTTTTATGACTTCAGATTTCCCCATAACAACATATTCATTAACAAAACAATTACTCTGATATTTTGTTATTGGTACAAATTTAATAGAGCATCAATGCTGAGTTTTGTAAGATCATGTACGATTAAGTCTGCTGCAGAGAGTTTTTCAGCAGAATTGGTCGTGAGAACTGCAATGCATTTCATTCCACCGCGTTTGGCGGCTTCTACCCCGGCAATGGCATCTTCGATTACCAGACACGCCTGAGGGGGAACATCAAGCATTTCTGCTGCCAGCAGGAATACCGCAGGATCGGGTTTGCCGCGGATGGCAGCACCGGCTGCCTCTGCCTGAAAATAATCCCGAATCTTAAGCTCACCGAGCATCGCGTCAATGTTTGCCTGAGGTGCCGATGAAGCCACCGCCTGCTTGATACCGTGGTCTTTGAAACATTCCAGCCAGTCGGCTACACCCGGCAGAAGTTGTGCGCTGCCGCGAATACTTTCACGGAAATATTCCTCTTTACGGTCGCTGATGGCCTGAAATTCGTCTTCAGGCAGTTTACGGTTGAGAATGGTATAAAGGATCAAACGATTGTTCATACCAAAGGTTCGGGCGAACTCGTCTTCCGTCAGTTGATGTCCTAACTCATTGAAGATGCGTTGCCAGGCATGATAATGACCGTCATAACTGTCAACAATTACACCGTCCATGTCCCAGAGGACTGCGTGAAAAGGCAGAGAAATTGGCATGGAGGAAATTAAACCACAAATCCAGGAATTTGCTCAAAATGCCAAAAAATAATTTCAACAATTAAGATTACCTGCAAAAATACGGAACCGGAATATCCACAATATTCCGGTTCCAACAGGAGGGGAAAACTAACCTTCTTAAGGTTCGATTTCTGTTAGCCTTACTGGCCGATTTTCATCGAGTGATTTTTTGGCTGCCATGGCAATCACCACCGGTTTGCGGCCATCTAACGCGGTTACTGGCGTGGGGGAATCTTTGATCACAACATCGACGAAATCCTGCATTTCTGCGATGAACGAATCCATATACCGCTCGAGGAAGAAGTAGAGCGGTTTTTCTGAAACAACTCCGTCGGCGCTGCTATAGACGCTGGTATTAGGAAGGTTGTTGGATACTGAAACCATACCGCCAGAGCCGAACACTTCAACGCGCTGGTCGTATCCATACACCGCCTTGCGGCTATTGTCGATAGTGCCAATAGCACCATTGGCAAATTTAAGGGTGATCAGAGCGGTATCGATGTCGCCGGCTTCTCCGATCGCAGGATCAACCAGGACTCCGCCGGCAGCGTAAACCTCAACCACCTCGCTGCCCGAAAGGTAGCGTGCCATGTCAAAATCGTGAATGGTCATGTCAAGGAACATTCCGCCGGAAAGTTTGACATAGCTGGGGGGCGGTGGGGCGGGGTCTCGGCTGGTGATACGCAGGATATGTAAATCGCCGATCTTCCCTTCCTGCACCAGTTGACGAACCTTCTTAAAATTGGGGTCGAACCGGCGATTGAATCCTATCTGGCATTTGACTCCAGCCTTCTCCACAGCTTCGATTGCCTTGTCAATGGTGGCCAGATTTTGCGAGATAGGTTTTTCACAAAAGATATGTTTGCCGGCTTTTGCTGCTTCGACCATCAGGCTGGCGTGAGTGTCGGTCGAGGAGCAGATAGCAACTGCATCAATACTATCATCGTTCATGATTTGCTGAAAATCGGAATAGACATTGGAGACATGCAGTTTTTCAGCCAATTCGCGGGCTGCCTGCAGGTTGACATCGGCGATGGCAGCGACTTCAGCGCCGGCGATGCGGGTAGCGAGGTTCGTAGCGTGAATCTTACCAATGCGGCCGGCACCGATGACGCCGACCCTGATGTTTTTTTGAGCGCACATGATTTATTCTCCTCGAGAGTATTATTTAAAACCAATCGACCTGAGATATTCGCGGTTTCGAAGTGCCGAGTCAAACGGGCGCCCCATACCGGGGAGTACATCCTGTTCAACGACAATCCAGCCATCGTAACCCTGGTTTTCCAGCTCGGCTTTGATCGATGGGAAATCCACTGCACCTTTGCCAAGTTCACAGAAAACGCCCTGGCCCACCGATTTGAAGTAATCCCAGCCCTCGCGGCGCGATTGTTCAGCAATGACAGGATCGCAATCCTTAAAGTGAATATGCCAGGCGCGTTTGGCGTGTTTTTGCAAAAATTTGAGGGGGTTGCCTCCTGCAAACTGGTAATGACCCGTATCGAGGCAGAGGCCTACCAGGTTTGGATCAGTGAGAGAAAGCAGGGTCTCGATTTCGTCAGGTGTTTCTGCGTAACCCGCACAGTGGTGGTGAACTACCAGGCGCAGACCGGTTTCGCTCTTGACTGCTTCGGCGATCCGTTCCACACCAGAAGCGAAGATTTTCCATTCGTCAGCGGTCAAACCCATTTCAGGGGTAACCCGTCCGGCATTGAGCGTGCGTTCAGGCACGCTTCCATTATTATCTGCAAGCACGATGAAGGGCAGGTTTCCTTCCACAGCGGCAAGCAGACGCGCCACTTTCAGGGCACTTTCTACTCCAGAAGGATAGTTTTTAGCATCTTTCAACGCGACTGGAACAAAGGCGCCTAGAAGGGTCAGAGATCGTTTGCGTAATTCTGACTTCAATTTGACTGGATCGGTGGGCATGAATCCCCAGTCTCCGAGCTCTGTTCCACTGTAACCCGTTTGCTGCATCTCATCCAGAACGGTGCTGTAGGTTGCCGCTTTTCCCTGAAGATCGAACTCGAGTGCCCCCCAGGAGCAGGGAGCGTTGGCGATTTTAATCATAGGTATCTCCGAAAATCCAGAATCAATTGCCTGAACGATACTTCAAAGCGAGATCTCTAGCGATCGATCTCGCTGATCAGAACCGGGCGTTGTTCATCCAGTGAAAGAGTGGCAGCAATCCCAACGGCTGTGGCCGCACGGGCATCTTCGCCAGTGGGTGTCGGTTCGGTGCCCTCAACGATATGTCGTACAAAAGCGCGAATTTCCTCCGCATAGGCGATGCCAAACCGTTCCATAAAATAGGGCACGGTATCGTGAGTTACGCCAGCACGGGTGAGCACCAGGGTAGCCGTCTGCTGTAGATAGCCGATCCAGAGGCTACCCTCAGTGCCGAGGACCTCGGTACGGATGTCATAGCCATAGACAGCATTACGGCTCATATCAATGTTGCCGATGGCGTCATTGGCAAAACGCAGATTGATGACCGTGTTGTCGATATCGCCCACATCCTTTAACTCTGGAAAAGCCAGGCACGCGCCTTCACTGTAAACACGGGTGACTTCACTTTCCATCAACCAGCGGGCGAGGTCAAAATCATGCACTCCCATATCGACGATCAAACCGCCACTGTTTTCACGTTTTGCGAATTCCAGGCTGGTACGTTTGGGGTCACGGCTGGTGGCTTTAAACATCACCGGCTTCCCGATTACACCTTCAAGAATCTTCTGTTTTGCCGCCACGTAAGGCGGATCGAAACGGCGCATGAAGCCCATTTGAAGTTTTACACCGGCGCGTTTGACCGCGGCAATGGCCTGATCACAGGCTTCGAGGCTCTGCGATAAGGGTTTTTCACTGAAAATGTTTTTACCCGCGGCGGCTGCAGACATGATCACTTCGGCGTGTGTGCCGGTAGGTGAAGTGACGACCACGGCTTCTACTTCTTTTGAGTCTAACAATGCACGGTAATCTTTGTACCTGTGCGGGATGTTATATCGGCCGGCAACCTCGTTCAGTGTAGCTTCGTCGGGGTCTGCAACAGCCACCAGATCAACTTCTGAAATAGTATAGGCCAGTGTACTGGCGTACACTTTTCCCATTCTGCCTGCGCCTATTAAACCGATCCTGATGCTCATCATTCAACTCCCTGGTAGTGAAATGGCTAATTAAAGGTGGTACTTTTCATTCTTGCGCTTAATTTCGTATTCTTTGCGCGCTTTACGCACAGAAGGCATTTCAGAGGTTTCAGCAACGGCCACATCCCACCAGGAATCGTAACCAGGCACTTTAACCTCACGGTCGGCTTCAACAACGATAACCGATGTGTGATCGAGCTTGCGGACGCGCTGCAGGGCGTCCTTGAAATCTCCGAGCGAATGCGGGGTGAAAACCTCTGCACCCAGACTGGCGGCATTGGCAGCGAAATCCACCACCATGCGGCTGCCATCGAGTTGGCCAGATTCTTTGCTGCGGCGGTTGAAGTATGTGCCGAACCCAGAACTGCCGATCGATGCACTTAGCGAACCAATTGAGCTAAACCCGTGGTTGTCGACAACGATAATATTGACCTTGATTCCTTCTTGTGTGGCGGTAAGAATCTCGGTTGGGTTCATCAGGTAGGTACCATCTCCAACCCACACAAACACTTCGCGGCTTGGATCGGCCAATTTCACACCCAGAGAGGCAGGAATTTCATAACCCATACAGGAATATCCATATTCCATGTGGTACGAGCCAGGTGTTTTGGTCCGCCATAATTTATGCAGGTCTCCTGGCTGGCTGCCCGCAGCCGAGAGGATGACATCGCGCGGGCCAGCCTGCTCCCAGATAGCACCGATCAACTCGCTCTGACCGGGCAGGGGAGAATGGTTGAGATGATAAAGGCGATCAGTTTCTGCTTCCCATTCTTCTTTGAGGGCTTTGATTTCAGTGGAATACTCAGCGGATACCCTGAAATCTTTGAGAACTTTAGCGAGTTCTTCCAATGTGACCCTGGCATCGGCAGTAAGCGGAAGTGCGCTGTGTTTAAACGAATCCATCTCAAATACATTTATATTAATAAAACGCACCTGATCATTCTGGAACGCGGTTTTGGAAGAAGTTGTGAAATCTGAATAGCGGGTACCAATTCCAATTACCAGGTCAGCGTTGCGGGCGATTCGGTTGGCTGCCAGGTTTCCTGTGGCTCCGATCGCACCCAGGCATGCAGGGTGATCGTAAGCCAGTGAACCTTTTCCAGCCTGAGTTTCACCCACAGGGATACCTGTCAGGCGGGTGAATTTTTCAAGGGCTGCGGTTGCACCGCTGTAGTGCACCCCACCACCAGCTACAATGAGCGGCCGCTTGGATGTACGGATGATCTCAATGGCTTCCTTGAGCAGCTGGCGGTCAGCCAGCGGACGGGCAATATGCCATACGCGTTTGTGAAAGAGTTCTTCGGGGTAGTCCCAGGCTTCAGTCTGAACATCCTGAGGCATGGAGAGCGTGACTGCACCGGTATCTGCCGGTGAGGTCAACACGCGCATGGCTTCTAATAACGAGGTGATCAACTGGTCAGGACGGTTGATGCGGTCCCAGTAACGCGAAACGGGTTTAAAACAGTCATTGACGCTGATATCCTGAGTCGCGGCTGATTCAAGCTGTTGCAAGACGGGGGCTACATTGCGCCGGGCGAAGATGTCTCCGGGAAGTAAGAGGACTGGCAGCCGGTTAATCGTGGCTAACGCAGCACCGGTGATCATATTTGTTGCACCAGGGCCGATGGATGAGGTGCAGGCAAAGGTCTGCAAGCGGTTCCGTGCTTTGGCAAAGCCGCTGGCAAAATGCACCGCGGCCTGTTCGTTGCGTACCATGATGTATGGAAAATCCAGGTTTTGCTGCAGCGCCTGCCCGATACCGGCCACGTTACCGTGCCCGAAAATACCCAGAATACCGGCGAAGAACTGGAACTCTTCACCGTCACGTTCAACGTATTGATTTTTTAGAAATTTCACCAGGGCTTGAGCGGTGGTTAGACGAATGGTTTTCATGGGTTATCCGATGATATAGGATCAGGCAGGTTTGATATCAGGATTGGGGATCATGAAATCCCGAATCACACCCTGAAGATCATGATACGAAGCGATGAATCCGCGCAGGGTGCGAACAGTGGCTCCATACCCGTCAAATTCATCAATGGTCATGCCGTTTGGTTCGTATGCGCGGCGAAAATCGGGGATCTTGGTCAACATCTCATTGATGATTGCCGGGTCCACAGGATTATCCATGCGTTCTTTTACTTCGATATCGCTGGCATTGATTTTTACCTGCCATTCGTAAGGGATGGTGAGGACGATATCGCCACCGATCAATTCAGACCAGTGTCCCAGATGCCGGTAAGCGGCGCCCAGCAGACGGGTGCGGTAGCCTTTCTCTTTAAAAATGCCGTAGGCACGCTTGAGGCAGGCAATCCCCGCCCAATCCATCACGGCAGGATCAACATCATATCCCTCGCGTTTCGATACAGCCTTCATCCAGTCATCGGTGCGCCCGATCATGATCGTACACACTGGTGACATTTCTTCAATAGATTTTCCCTCAGCCGTGCGGCGGTTTAACCCGCGTTCCACCGCTTCAGCCACAGCGAGTGCCTGTGGGACAGTGAAGTTAACGGTTGCGTTGATCGAAACACCCTGGTAGGTGGCTTCTTCAATGGCAGCAATGCCGGCTTTGGTTACGGGAGCCTTCACCTGAATGTTTGGAGCCAGCGTGTTGAAATGGATTGCGTGTTCAGCGATGGCTTTGGGGTTGCGATAGAACTGGGGATTGGTCTGGATGGAGAGGCGGCCTTTCTTGCCTTTGTATTGATCGTAAGCGGGTTTGAGCAGACCTGCACCGCGCACCGCCATCTCTTCGATCAACTCCCAGGTGATCTCCACCTCTGACCAGGTTGGATTCTCATCAATGATCTGGTAAATTCTATCTTTCCAGAGGTGCATCTCTTTTTTAAGGACGTTGTGGACGATGGTCGGGTTAGTGGTTGCTCCCACTGCGCCGTTCTCGATGGCGTAAGTCAATTCTTCGATCGAACAGGAATCATTCCAGTAATCGGTGGCTGTGGTGGAAACGGTCTGGTGCAGTTTGCTTTTATATTCGGGCATCTCAAACTCCTTATTTTTTCTCGTTCATATCCAGGGTAACAATTGGAAGGCGTGAGTCTTTTGTTTTCCAGGTGTCTTTAATCCATGAATATGCCGGGTCATCGGTGGCAGCCAGCGACTGATCGGAACCGGCCAAAATATTAAGATAGTAGGCAGTGTACCCGTGCGCTGCGACTACCGGGTGGTAACCCTCAGGCGAAAGAACCAATTGGTCATTTTGTACCACCATCAGCTCGTCGATATGCCTGTCGTCAGTATAGATGCGCTGATAAGCGTACCCTTCAGGACGGTCAATTTTGTAGAAGTAAATTTCTTCGAGGTCAGCTTCGAGCAGGTTCCCGGTAGAATCAACGCGGCGGGTATCGTGTTTGTGCGGGGGGTAAGAGCTCCAATTTCCAGAAGGGGTGTAGACTTCAACAACCACCAGGCGTTCACAAGGGAAGCCAGGCGGAATCATTTGATTGATTTGACGAGAAGCATTCTCACCACCACGTAACTCAATATTGACTTCCTCTGGCCGTACAAGGCGGGCCGGGAAATCACGGCTGGCGGCTGCCCACCCGCAGGCAAAATCTAATCCTTCACATAGAGGTTTAACAGTGAAGGAAGTATTGCGTGAAAGATACAAGGTGGTGGGCATGCCGTGAAAAACATCCTTGCGGCTGCCGATGTTTTTCCATTCCCCGGCTGAAGAAGTGACATCAGCAGTACCACTGAAGATGACCAATGCCAGTTCGTTGCCGCCGGTGTTGAAATGCCATTCCTCGTTGACTTTGAGCCTGACCGCCTGAAAGCTGAGGTGTTTCCACCCCGCGCTTTCAGGTGTAACCGTGAGGTATTCGGGGCGTGAATGGTCAGGTGTTACCAGCAATTTTGATTTCTTCGAAATCATGATTACTCCTAAGGGTGGTGTGCGGCAGTGGATTCGCGGATCAGAAGTTGACCGCGAATCAGGCGTGTTGGATGTTTATTATTTCCGTCTGGGCCCTGTCCTCGATTGATGAGATCCAGAAGCATACGCGCAGCTTCGCTTCCGATCAAACGCTTGGGCTGGTCAAAAGTGGTCAGGGCGGGGGTGGTATAAGCCGAATAGGAAATGTTATCGAAACCAGCAAGAGACACCTGACCCGGAACGTCAATGCCTTCCTGCTGCATGACTTTAAGAGCGCCGATGGCCATCAAATCATTAAAGCAGAAGATAGCACTTGGCAGACGCGGCAGGGAAAGGAGGGTTTTCATGCCCTCAATCCCATGATCGATGGTACTGCCGGTTGTGCCAATCATTAACTCAGGATCGATCGAAATGCCGGCGTCTTCCATCGTTTTTTGAAATCCGCGGATACGATCACGATTAATGCGCCCGGCATGATCATTGCCGATATAGGCAATACGAGTGTGGCCGAGTTGTATCAGGTGGTGGGTAATCTCCTGTGCACCAAAAACATCATCATGGGCAATGGAGTGGTCATAATTTCGTGGAGATTGGTTATTGATGACCACAATGGGAATTCCGTATTTGGTGAGGGAATTCGAGTGTTCACGGCTGAAGTATAAGGAACCAATAATGACGCCGTCTACGCGGTGCTCGCCAAAAGCCTGGACGATGGATTTTTCTTGAGAGCAGTCGTGATTGGATGAAGCCACAAAGATGCTGTAACCGGTATCCTTCAGCGCGTCTTCAATGCCCTGGACCACTTCTCCAAAATACGGATTATCGATGCGGCTGACAATGACTCCAAGAACGCGGGAGCGGTTGGTTTTTAAACCGCGGGCTGCTGCGCTTGGAAGATATCCCATCTCTTCTGCCAGGCTGCGAATGTAGGCGGCTGTTTTTTCGGGGATAAGGGAATTACCGTTCAAAGAACGGGAAACTGTGGTGTGAGAAACCCCTGCTGCCTTTGCGATATCTTTGATCGTAACTGGCACAACGCACCTCTTATGCACACGTGTGCATTTATCATAGCAAATTGAGATAAAAAAGTCAAGTTGATATCTAAAAAGTGGAGAATGTCGAAGGGAAGGAAAAAGGGGCAGGAAAAGCAAGAAGAAAACCTGATCGGGTTTCCTTCAATAACTTCGTAAAATGTGCCTGATAGATGGACTCTACCGCAAGCCGCTTTCTTTGATCAGGCGGGGGACGATCGATTCCCAGGTAACCGACATGAAATGGATACCACGTACATATGGAAGCTTCTTAATCTTCTCGATCATTTCGAGGGTCATTTGAACAGATTCTTCTCGGGGGTCAGAGGAGGCCTCCATGCGCTGGATGTAGCTATCGGGCACGCGCACACCGGGGATCGCGTTCATGAAATGGGCTGCGTTCACACTGCGTATAGGTGATATACCAACCAGCAGTCCGACGCGCTGCAGGACTTCGCGTCGTTCCAGCGCCTCTAGGTATGCTTCGAAACGCTCCAGGTCAAAAACAAGGTTTGTCTGCAAGAATTGTGCGCCAGCGTTGACCTTCTTTTCCTCGCGGATGGCCTGGATGAGGGGCGTGGAGGAATTCGGCGAACCTGCAGCTCCCAAGAAAACTCGCGGCACGCACTTAATCTCACGGCAGTCAAGAAATCGGCCTTCGTCGCGCATCTGACGCAGGATCCACAATGATTGAATGGCATCCAGGTCCCAGATATCCATACGGCCGTTTGGCGGAGGACCAAGCCGTGGATGATCACCGGTCAGGCAGAGGATATTACGAATGCCAAGCGCAGCCGCCCCGAGCACTTCACCCTGCAGGCCCATGCGCGTACGGTCGCGGGCGGCGATCTGCAGCACCGGTTCGATACCGTGCTGCAAGGCGATCAGGGAGCAGGCGAGGGAAGACATGCGCGGGGTGGCGGAGGGATTATCGGTAAAGTTCACAGCTTCCACAATGCCTTTGAACGGCATGATCTTCTTGATCAGATCGTCAGGATTGGCAGTCAAAGGAGGTGACACTTCAGCCGTAATCACTAATCCTTCGCCGGTCAATGCTTCTTCAAGGTGCGAGCCGGGATCGTGGGGTGGAGCCGGGTGGGGCAGTGCGTCGCCGTTCCACCAATCTGGCTGGCGGATCTCGAGGAAGAAAGAATCCCACTTGTGACGGCGCTCTTCGGGCAGAGCGCTTAACCCGCGCAGCACAGCCTTCGCACCACCATGTTTCTTCAGGTGTCCCATCAGGTCCAAAAAGGCTGAAGTACCGGTTTTATCCCAATCCAGCGGAGGCAGCACTTCCATCAGCCGGTCCAGTCTGCCCATTTTTTCTGCGCGCTCGTATATCTTGTACCAGATGCACGGCCGGGTAGGATCCACGTAGCAATGCTCGGGCGTGGAACCACCGCAGGGCCCGTTGCGCAGACCTTTGGGGCATTCCATAGGGCAGATGAAAGCCGTCTCCTGCAGCAGGCAGTTTCCGCACATACGGCAGCCGAAAAGTGCTCCCTTTATTGTGCGTTCCAGCCAGGTGAAGATCTTTTCGGGCAGCGGACGGTTCTTGAATGGTCGGTAGGCAGCCTGCCAGCGGCGGGCGGGAGTGAATCCGGGCATTTCATCCTCCGGGAAGTAGATGGGGCAATTATACCCTTTCAAATCAGCAATCGATGTATAATATTCTTCATTATCAAAGTGGAAATTTAGAAATAAACTTGAATATTTGGGGGGATTTCACTGATGAGAATTCCATTTACGCATCTCGATCAAAAAGCCTGGATTCGTTTAGCGATAGCCGCAGTCATTGGATTTTATACTGCCTATATAGGGGTCGCTGTAGGTAAACACTACACGCTTATTAGTCATGGTGCTGACATGCTAGCCTTTTGGAGTGCAGGAAAAATCGCTGACACTCTAGGATATGACCATGTTTACACTTTAGAGGCATTGAAAACAACACAAAACTCCGTGCTTGTCTCACTCGGTTTTTCTTCCGAGAAGGCAAACACGATCCCTGCACCGCTGCCTCCCTTTTTTCTGATACCATTTCAATTTTTTTCCAGGTTGTCACCTGAATTGACCTACTGGGTTTATTCACTCGTCTCGCTTGGTGGATTGGCGTTTTACCTGTGGTTTTTTATAACACAGATGAAATCTCAGACACCAGCAAAAATTTCAAGCGGATTGGTAATCCTTCTAATGCTGGTTTCCTATCCGGTGTTTCAGAATCTATTCTCTGGTCAGGTAGAGATAGTCCAATTAATATGCTGTGGCGAATTTATCCGAAATGCCGACAAGAAAAAACCTTTTGTAGCCGGTCTATGGCTGGGAGGGATGTTAATCAAACCCCAGGTGTTGATTCTAATAATCCCGGGATTATTGCTGCTTAAAAACTGGAAAGTCCTTTTTGGGTTCGCAGTCTCGTCATTAATGATTCTGGGAATATCTCTGGCACTGACCGGGATGGATGGCATGATTTCCATGATAAACCTCTGGCTGAAGTATGTACCGGGAATTGCGACCAACTCTCCAGAAACGATGATGAACTGGCGCATGATCGGAATTCGCCTGAGTGAATGGACCAATTCAACCGTAGGTTGGACCATCGCCATCATCGGGATGCTGGCCACAGTTCTTTGTGTGTTGTTATATATTAAATCTCAACCGGCATTCGGATCAAAGCAATGGTTCTTGACCATCTTTGCATTATTTGCAGCCACCTGTGCCGTCACCTGGCACTCTCACGTTCACATGGCAATGGTTTTAATCCCCTTTGTTGTTTACGCAAGAATGACAGGTTATCTACAGGATCGTTTGTTCTACAGTTGGGTTTTCATACCACCGCTGATGATGTTCATTACGATCGTTATTGACGTAATCCTGCAAATAGCATCAATTCCCCCTATTTATAAAATGAACGCGTTCGTCAGTGGTTTGTGTGAGTTCATCTTCTGCTTGATTTTCGTTGCGATGGCGCGCCACCAGTTAAAATCAGCTGAGAAGGTAAGTTCTCAATAGTGGGGATTTCTGCGCCATACTTAATCATTTGATTATTATGATTCAGCATCATATGCCGGTTTAACGTTCTTAAGTATCAAAGGTAACATTTAAGGAAGAAATTTTCGCAAATACACACATACTCTAGTAGAATGCCTGTGTAATGAAAAACACCTTTGATGGAATGAAGCGCCATAGGATGAAGTGGATAAAAAAAGTTCCGTTATTTCCGGTATTGTTTGCTATTAATACTGTGCTGGTTCTCTATTTAGCAAATTACTATAGTACTAATTACAAAGATGTTTTGAGCGTCTTATTGAAAGTTTTATTATCTACAATATTAATTTGGCTGCTATTGCAATTATTTATCAAAGACTTGCAAAAATCGGCAATTATCCTTTTTATCATATTGGCAGTTTTCTGCTCTTTTCAGAATATTGTGGATCTTTTCCGGAATGTTTCTACACTTTTCATCGATCAACTTGCTGCATCTAGATTTTGGGCGAGTAATTCCGGTCAATGGACCGTTGGTATTGTTCTTTTCGTTGCTCTGGTTGGAGTAATCTTTCTCGTTACCCGATTGAAGACGATCAGGCCCAATCTAGTTTTTTACTTAAACCTTGTAACTATCATTCTATTGGTGTTTTCTTTCATCCAGGGATTAAATATTATCAGAATGGTAAAGACAGCCGTAAATCAAAACATGTCCACCTTTTCCCAGTACTGGCAGAGAGAACTTGATGCTGATGGTTTAATGATCAAAGAGGTACCCGATCAATCACCAGATATTTATTACATCATTCTGGATGGTTTTGCGCGAAGTGATATTCTTCAAAATTTGTATGGGTACGATAATTCACCATTCATCCAGGCACTTGAGGATCGAGGGTTCTATGTTGCCAGTCAAAGTTATTCGAATTATTCACAAACGAGATTATCACTGGCCAGTTCAATGAACCTTAGATATCTGGATGAACTGGTGGAGTACTCTGGGGAGGATAAATCGAATCCATTACCCGCTCAACTGATCATACAAAACAGCCTGGTGGAACAAAGATTCATGAATATGGGTTATGAGTTGATTAGTTACAAATCTGATATCAGTTTCGCAAACTTTTCGGACTGGGATTCATATTATGCATCTGAACAAAAATTAAATGGATTCGCCCTAACATATATTAATTCAACTCTCTTTTCAATCATTCTAAATCCGCAAGTCTATGAATGGCACCGGCAGGGGATCAATTTCGTTCTAGACTCTTTGCCAGATATCGCTGATCGTCATGGAAAGCAGTTTATCTTCGCCCACATCCTCTGTCCACATCCACCATTTGTGTTTTATGAAGATGGAACTTCAACTAAGGCCGATCGATTATTTATTACCTTCGATGCAGATGGGTTTAAAAAATTTGGAACAATCGAAGAATATCGAACTGGTTATGTAGAACAAGTTAAGTACATGCAAAGCCGCATCCTCG
Organism: Anaerolineaceae bacterium; assembly: GCA_029265815.1. Lineage (GTDB taxonomy): Bacteria > Chloroflexota > Anaerolineae > Anaerolineales > Anaerolineaceae > UBA6107. The sequence goes on from JAJUGU010000005.1 coordinate 26,933, forward strand.
AAATATTTGACGAGGTAAGCACAAGATCTAATGGTCCTTTCATCTTTATCATCCAGGCAGATCACGGACCGGGTATGAATGTGGATCAGACAAGTATTGAGAATTCAGATGTTAAGGAAAGATTGGCAATCTTAAACGCCATCTATTTTTCAGATCAAAAGTACGATGCTCTTTACCCTTCGATTTCTCCGGTCAATACATTTCGGGTGATTTTTTCTCAATATTTTGGACTTGATGAACCGTTGCTGCCAGATGTTCATTATTTCTCGTTATATCAGACACCTTTTGATTTTATTCAGGTTGATCAATTGCTTCGATGATTCAGGTGGTCTATTTCAATTATTACCCGTCTTGAATCTCTGATCAGCAAGTAGTAGATCATTCTCAACCAGCAACTTCTAACGGTAGATTATTTTCGTTTAAAAATCGAAATTTCTGGCGTGTCGTATACCGTTTCATATTCAGGAGATTGCAATAAAAGTTGAGCCAATGCGCTCTCATAAGAAGTCTGATAATTTCCATCTCTCGAATCCATCTTATGAATATAAACGTAAGAAAAATCGTGATCGTTGTCATTAGCCCAGTTAGTAATGCAGCTGATTGCCTGATCAGCGCAGCGCTGCAATTCAAGAGATGAGGTAAGTACCGCTTCAAAAGGCTTATCGTTTAGCCATTCATGCCCCTGTGCAGTACTGATGCTAATTCTTCCGGTTAATGTTGGAAACCATTCCGATATCGGATCCGTTAATGGCGAATTACCTGATATCACTAAAAACCTGCTATTAGAAGGTGTATTTGTCGCTATCCAATTGAATGCTTTCTTATCTGAAGCGGTGAGAGTAAGCGAATTAAGCAGCACCAATACGATTGCCATTCCTGAGAACATCCATTGACCAGCGAGTAGAGCAAACATAATTCTTGCTGGGGTGGTATCCAGGGGTGTTGATTGGTGAGGTTGATTGCGAGGGTTGACTACCAATCTGTTCACCAGGTTCAGAATCTGGAGCAGAGCAAAGCCCGCAAAGATCGCCATCAGAGGGGTAACATACAAAGGAGCACTACGCGGTTCTGAAATGAAAATGACCAGGAACCAGACCGGGAATAAAAATTCTCTTTTCGCAACAATCAAGAAAAAACCAATAAGTGCAAGCGTGCCAATTGTCTCTAAACCAAACTCATTGGTGAAATCAAATTTTATTAAATTTATTGCTTCTGCATATCCATGCCAGCCGGTTTGCGCGGCAGCGGAAAACGGAGTAAACCCATGGTTGAGCAAAACGCTTACCCACCAGGGAGATGTGAGAGCTACCGTAATAATTGCTACCGCAGCAGATTTCCAGAATCCTGCCTTTGTACGTCCCCAGAAGAGGAAAAAGACTAGCGCGCTTGCCGCGGTGTGCAGGGCGGTCTCTGGGTGGGTGAGGATCGTCAAGGAAGCTAATAATGCGGTGGTAAAAATGTATCTTGTTTTGTTTTGCCTGTAGAGTCGAATGATACTGGTCAACGTCAGCAATGCAAACAAAAATGCAGGCGCTCGCGTAATGCCTCCCCCCATAATGAGCCAATCATAAGTTGGTGGTAAAACCGCGAAAATGAATGTTGCTAATGCAATATGAAAATCATCCTCAATCAGTTCTCTAGCCAATAAAAAGAAAGCCGGTATAGTCAATATCGTGAAGAGCGCTGGCATGATTCGGAAGATATCAAGCAATTCCCAGCCGGTAAATTGCGCCAACAAACCGGTTAAGTAGAATGCCAGCGGTGGATAAGCAAAGGGGATGTTCAGGGCATTATACGAGGTAAAGGCAGGGATGTTCCAGTTGTTTGTAGCCAGATCACGCGTCATGGTGTAGAACAAACCGCCATCGTTGATCGGAAAGGCTGACCTAAGCACAGCAGAAAGTCGTATGTATCCACCAATTAGAATAGCGAGGAGGAGGAATAAGATAGAAGAACTGTTTTTCACTTTTTGAGACAATTTCGTCATCATCAAACCCTATAAGTGATTAATAGGATCTTTCCCTGAGTCAAACCACAAAAGGAACAATTTAATTATACTGTTAGGGGAAGATTTGAACTGTTCCCCGGGTCTTATTTGTAAATATATCTAAGTGGTGATCTAATCTTGCGTCTGGATTGGGATATTTGAGGTCTGTGAGTTATTTACTAAAGAAACCAGGATCGACAACGCAATGATCCAGATCAAGGTTTCTGTTTCAAGGATCAAACTCAAGGAAATATTTGCAACGATTCCGAAAACCATAACCAGGATAGGGAAAGCGGCAATTATTGTCCTTTTTTGTAGAAAGAACTTTATTGCCCTGATGAATCCCAATATGATCAACAAAAGGAGCAAGGATAATCCCACAATACCCAGGTGAATCAGAATATCGAAGAATCCATTATCGCCTATCATCACTGGTGCTCCCCATTTTAGGATTTGTGCAAGTTCCTCTCTAAAACCTGCCAGGTGCCAGATGGCTCCATAACCGTAACCAAGCCATATACGTTGTTTAACCACGTGCTGGAATACATATTCCCACATAGGAACGCGGCCGGTCAGTGAAGAATTTCTCCCCAACAGCCCAAGGAAGAAATCCAGATTTGTAAATAGAATCGTACCTGCTGCAATGATTACAGCCAGCAGTAAGAAATAATGCAATTTCTTCAATCTTTTTTCTAATTTGATCCAGGTATACAGGACAAGGACCAGGGCAACCAGAACCATCGACGAGATGATACCAGTTGCTGATTTACTTTTAATGAGGAGGAAAGTGGAGAGGGTGATCATCACCAGGTTGAAGTAGAAGAACCCTCGATGCGGTTTCCTCGACGCTAGCAAATTGACCAGGAACAGGGCAATACTCAGTGCCATGAAGCAGCCCAGGTAATTTCGATGCCAGAAAATTCCATTCCAGGCACCTTTATAAAATGGATCATGCATGATGCTAATTTGCGGCAGGAAAATAACAAAACACAAACTTGCCAGAGAAATCAATCCAAGAAACCAGGTTAGGCTCCTGACCAATTTATCCAATCCCCAAAAACGGCCAATATAAATTGCAATAATGGAGCTGCTAAGGAGAACGAGAATTTTATATAAGGTGATATTGCTTTGAATTGACCAGAAAAATGATAAACCCGAAAAAATGATAAAGATGAATACCAGCCAGTGAGATTTACAGGAAACAATAAATTTTTTCCAACTGTGATCCCAAACCAGCTCAAGGATAAAAAGGATCACCACCACAGCCAATAGAAGCATCTCAACCGAAACATTAAACCACTGGCAGGGGCCAGTGATTGTCAACCAATCTGAAGGGCAAAGCACTCCACGAAGACTGAGAACCGATATTGAGCGAAATAATCCGAAGAATAAGAATAATTGAACCAAAATTTCTTTTCGTATTGACCGAATTTTTTCTTGATCCAAATTATCGAGTGTCATTAGAAAGATCCTTTTCCAACAATCACCACCCAAATCGTCCGGATGACAATCCGGATGTCCAACCATATGGAGTAGTTGTCGATATAGTAAAGATCATCTTCGGTGTGAAGATGCATGATCCGGTCGCTTCTTCCGTGTATTTGCCACCATCCGGTGATACCTGGTGGAACAGTTAGACGGCGGCGCTGCCAGCGCTCGTAATTCTCAACCAGATATGGTAATTCGGGCCGCGGACCTACAATACTCATATTTCCAATGATCACATTTATTAATTGCGGAAGTTCATCCAGGCTTAACATTCTGAGTATCCTGCCTACAGGTGTTACGCGTGGATCATTACGAGATTTATGGATCATGTGTCCGTCCTCATCAATAAACTCCACCTGCTCACGCATTTTTTCTGCGTCCCGCACCATGGTCCGGAATTTGATTATTTTAAAGATGCGATTATTTTCACCCACCCTGTCTTGCAAGAATAAGACAGGCCAGCCGTCAAAGATCAGAATGATCATCGCCACTAATAACATTATCGGAGAGACCAGGATAAGCGCAAAAGAGCTGATAATAAGATCAAAAGCGCGCTTAATAATCCGAGAGTACTCATCCAGAGCAGGGGCTCGTAAATCGAGCAAGGGCAATCCTGCCAGGTTTTCCACGTGGGTGGTCGCAAATGAAAGATCGTAATAATCTAGCGCGACCCAGACGCCCAACGAAAGATCTTCAAGATTTGTGGAAATAGAAGCAATCCAATCAGAGGCATGGCGAGGGAAAGCGATAACAACATCAGAAATCTGATCCTCGCTAACTTTTGATCGTATCAGCGCTACAGTTTTCGGGCAGACTCCAGCTGTTTCATCCTGAAAATCTGTTTGATTTTTCAAATCCAAAACATAAACGCGGGTATGTTCTACATATGAATTCTTGCGAATCGTCTTTTCTACTTTTTGCAGATCCGTCCCGATTCCAACGACCAGGATATTTCGTGAGATATTCAGTGTTTCTTTACGTAAACGAAAAACGATTCTGGCAATTATTCGCCAGAGAATGCATAAAAGGAAAGAAACAACCACGATCATGATAAATAATGCACGGGAAAAATCACGATAGGTTAGATAGAGTATCCCAGCCTGAGCGATTGCCGCCACAAGTGAGCCGATGGTCAGGGTAGAAAGCTCGTCCACCAGCTTAAAATTTTTTTTGCCGTCATAGATCGAGGAGGCTGCCAGCACGAACACCCATACCAATGGAAAGAATAGATAGACTGCGGGTGAGTACTGCACCTCGGCCGGTAAATAAGCGATAAAAGACCAGGAGTTCATGCTAATTCGAGCATAAGACATGCTAATCAACGAAATTAGCACCATTAAGGCATCAACGACCATAGAAAACAGGGTGAAATTGATAGAAAAACGCCTTAGCATGAGTGGCCTTTAGAAAATTTTCTAGTTATTTTTTCTTTGAACACCAAAAAAAAGAAGTAAGGCAGTTCGATCAGATATCTGTGCCATAAGCGTTTCGGTTCAATAATCAAACGCCCTAACCATTCAAGCCCATGATCCGTCATCCATTTAGGAGCGCGTTTTGTTTCTCCTGAGATGTAATCGAACATTGCACCGACTAAAATTGCCACGTTAAAATTTAGATTATCCCAATTTTCTTCAATCCAGAATTCTTGGATAGGCATACCAAAACCAACTATCAGAATTTCGGGGGCATTTTTATTAATCTCTGTAATCACCTTTAAATTTTCGTTGCTTTGTATTTCTTTATTAAAATAGCCATCATGGGTGCCGCATATTTTTAGATCAGGAAAGTGCTTCCGTAAAATAATAGCGCTTTTCTCAGCAATTCCCAACTTTCCCCCAATAAAATACATACTATAACCTTCATTTTCACAGAGGGCCGATAACTTTTCAATCCAATCTGGTGGTGAATTTCTTGGGGGTGAAGGTTGATCCAAAATACTTGCAGCCAGTTTTACTCCAAACCCATCGCAAATTACGTAGGTCGATGAATTTAAGAAGTCACAGAAACGTTTATCCTTGTGGGCTAAAATCAGTGCATGAATATTTGCATAAGCAATAACCACCTTCTCTTTATACTTTATGCGTTGAGTGATATCAAGAAATATCTCAGGTAATGTGGATATCGAGATGTTTACTCCAAGGACCAACGCTGTGTTTGACAAAGGCAACCCTCTTTGTGTTTATAAACTAGAAATACGTTAATTTTCGGCAAGTGTGCTTTTGATAGCAATTATTGCGTCCTCGATATTCTCTCCAAAATGCGTTTTTGCTTTTTCCATCACCATCTTTGCAAATTTTGTGTATTCAGGTTGATTAAAACTTAAGAAATCAAACACCATTACTTTAGTGTTTTTTATCAAATCACCATTAATTCCTACTGTACTCCAGCCTGAAAGGACCAATTTTGCCCTGCAAATTCTTGAAAGAATCTCAATAGGGTACCCCCAAACTTCACTTGGAAACATATTCCAATTACTCAATGGCATAAGAAATTTATCGAGGGCTTCTAATTGGCCAACTGTATCTCGTGGGTGCGGTTTTATTAGAAAAAATACTTTTGGGTTATAAGCTCCAATACTATCAATGAGCGAGAAAATATCTTTGTAAAAACTCTGTTCATTTACTAACGCAATTCTTGGCAAGGAGATGATTATGATTTTCTTTTCTACTAGGTTATCGCATATACTAAGAAGATTTGAATTCACTACCAAAGTTGGTAATATATCAAGAATGTTGATTAACTTATCTGTATAATCAATTTTAGATATTCGTACATTATAAAAATTATTGTAAGTCATCAAAGTTGGCTTTCTTGGGCAAATTGTTATATTTGCTTTGACATTGCTTTGTTTACCACCAATGAGCTTGAAAATTAACCTATCTAGTTTTGTTTGTTTTACCTTGGGATCTATATAAATTCCATACCCATCATCATAAATGAATACCTTTTTCTTGCGTGCAGCTAAAATAATTGCTCTTTCTGGAGAGCCTTCTATTTTGGGTAAAAAGATATTCTGATCGTTATTCAATGCCACATATAGAAAGAAGGTAATGTGATTGAATAAGGTCGCAATTTTGTTCGTTTTAAAGTTATTAATATCTGATTTTTTTAATTCAAGCGGAATGTGTTTCTCTGTTAATTTGAGGGCTTTTATAAAATCTTTAGTAACTTTTATCAATTCAGGTTGCCAAAGCATATCATAAGTGATCACTTTTACGTTTTTGTTAGTTGGCAAATGTTTTAATACACATGCATAACCAACAAGTAGCTGGTATGGTCCGTTACAAAATATTAATGCATCTTCGTTTGGTAAGTTAGAATGACTTTTCATTTTCATTGTTTTGCAACCGAGCAAGCACTTCGGATTTCAATCGATTAATAAATGAGCCCCTAAGCTTCACATCATTCTCAAATATATATTTTTTAGCTTTCGCAGATAAGACGAAATCCGGCGAGAGGGTGTTTTCATGAATCATTTTTATTGCGTCAATGATTCCTTTTATTGATTTGATACATAACCCGTTGTAAAGGCCTTTTACAATATACCCAATTGACATAATGATTATCGAAAAGAATGATCGATAATACTTCCAATTTAGATAAATTGCATTTCTAACCAAGTAGTAATATCTATCGCCTTGCCAAAATACACGTTGCTCAGAGGATGTTTTATGTAGAACTGAAATTTTAGGATAGTAAATGATATCAAAGCCAGAATTTATAAATTGATATGAAAGATCTAGCTCTTCCCAGTAAAAAAAGAGTGATTCATCATAATAATTGGTCTTTTCAAGAGCTGATCGTCTTAACGCATGGCCCGCGCCACAAAAACGCGTAGCAATAAATTCTAGTTCTTGCTGTGCTAATCTATTTTTAGGGTAAACCCAGCTTGATTGATCAATATTTCCAGAATAAAAATTGAGTATTTTAAACCCTACCGCAGCAAGTGCTTCATTATTCTCAAATAATTCGACGGCCTGCTTTATTGCATTATCTGATTCAAAGATTGCGTCATTGTCAATACTAACAATTACATCTGATTGACCAAGACGCATTCCAAGATTTCTCCCTGCTGCAACTCCTATATTTTTTCCCAATTCTATGAGTTTTATCCCAACAGTCGATTTAATATAATTGCGTAATTTCTTTAATTGATCTTCATCACTACCTTGATCAATTAAAAATATTTGTGGAACAATCTCAACCTGGTTTTGAATGTTCTGCAAAGTGGCAATAGTAGAATCAGATCGATTCCACGAAAGAATAACTACATCCACACTAGTTTCTAAATTTTTTGCAACATTCATTCTTCGGTACTTTCAACTACTAATAAATTATTCTTTATAAAATCAATAAATTCTTTAAACTTTGATATTGAAGGAACAACCAATAATAAAATTCCTACTATGCTAAAAATATAAGAAGATTTATAAAAACCGCCTACAATGATTATTATTATTGCATAAATCAGATTCGCAGGTAAAAATTTGCTAATTGAGGTAACAAGAGATTCTTTTTTCTGCAGTAATTGAGTTCCCAATTTTATTTGCATGATTGTGTAAAAAACAGATCCAATTAATGCGATAACTGTAATCCAAAAATAATTGACCTTTTGATAGGCAACTAAAACACTTCCAATAGTTACAAAAACAACAGTGAAGATGCCAATTTTGGCAACCTCATTTTGCTTTTTTCTTGATACTGCAAGTGCATTGTAGCCATATGATGACAATAAAATTGCTTGGGAAATAAGCAACACATTAATGATCGGCATTGATGAGACGTATTTCGGTAAAAAAATGAACACTAGTGGTAATAAGGCAATGATCAAAAAGATTGATAAAAAACAAGATAAATTATAAAAGGTATTAACCAGATTAATACGATTCTGAACGGCATTGATATCATTACTTGTACTAAATTTTGCTAAAACTTCTGGGTAAACAGCCCATGCCACAGATTGAAGACCTAATAAAGTAGCATTTGAAATTGAATTGGCAAGTGTGAAATATCCAAGTATTTCCACAGAATAATTTGCACTCACAACGGTTCTTACTGAGATTGAAATTAAATAAAAACTAAGATTATAGATGAGCAAAGGAATACCTAGCTTCAACATAGCAACTACAATTTTCTTATCCATCCGAAATTGTAGTTTTACTGGAGACATGATTAACAAGAAAATTGAACCAATCACATCTACAACCAACATTGTATACAATTGAAAATTGATCAGTTGATTATCTCTAAATATCAATGCAGAACTAGCTAGTATGATTGCTGAAACGCTTTCTACAATTGCGATTGGCAATAACTTTTTATAAACTCGAAGAATGTTGATCAAGACTTGTTGTAAATTTGCAAAAACTGTAATAAGCGAGACAACGACTAAATAATTCAAGAAATCATACTTTGGAAATAAGTTGATGCCTGTTACTTTTATAGTTATGGCTACAATAGTAATTAATGCGCTGAACAAAACTGTACTGATTATTGCATTGGATGCAAAGGAACCATCCAAAGTATTTCTTTTCTCATCGCCTATAGATAACTTTACAGTAACCGCGTAGTTAATGCCCAGAGAAGTATAAGACAAATATTGTAAAGTTAATGATATAAAACCCCAAATCCCAAAATAGTATGGGCCTAAAAATTTCGCTAAAATCAACCCTCTAAAAAACAACAAAGCATAGCTTATGTACTTATTTAGTAAATATAGTACTAATGGATTTTTTTTACTTAGTTTCATGTGATGTATTTACTTTTTAAGTAATTTGAAAAGGCGTTGATTTTTATCTGCATAAGAGGTGAAGGCTGGTATTTTCCAGTTATTCGCAGCGAGATCGCGGGTCATGGAGTAAAACAGTCCGCCATCGTTGATCGGATATGCCGACTTGAGTACAGCAGCCAGCCGGATATATCCGCCAATCAACATTGCCAGAAGAAGAAAGATTATTGAGGGCTTGATTCTTAATTTTGAAAATGAGTTGATCATCTTGGTACTGAATCCATTCAAATTGTCGACTTATTTTGGGTCTATAAAACGGGCGCATTACAATATACATTAGACTGCTTAATACCTTTTTTAATTTACCGGGCACTTGCGTTTACACCTAACTAGTCACTCTATGACCATAATATCCTCTAAAGTTAAGTTTTCAACGTTAAACCCCCGATTTGCCAGATGATCCAACATCAATTCAAAGACAACTTCAGAAGACGGCAGGGTTTCTTCTGTGCATGGAGAAGCATAGCCCTCAATCTCCTCCGTAAACCATTGTTTATTGATTAAATCTAATCGAAAGTATTTGTTGCAATATATGACTGATATATTCCCAAATTGATAGAATGGCGGTTCTTTAATATAGGCAAATGAGGTTCCGTTCTCTCCTAAACCGGTCAGCGTATCAAAACTAAATATATACCTTTGGTCAATGGGTTTTAACAAGGAGCTACCTTCCATCCAGGCTGGAATTTCCATCCCAAGATAGTCAAGAATTGTTGGGGCAATATCAATGGTTTGTGAATTAGCACTGATATGCGCAGAATATTCATCATATGGAAAATGAATGATCAACGGAATTCTCTTGCTGTTAGTCCATTGCATGGAATGATCGCTCATAATAATCAAAATGCTGTTATTATAAAAACCTCTTTTCTTGAGTTCATCTATTAAATAACCGATGCCGCTGTCAAAGTCTTTGATTGCGTCATCGTAAAAATCAGCATCCCATTCAACCTGGCTGTCTTCTTCTCGATCTGCAGAAAAAATCCGTGATTCGCTTTCAAAAAGTGGGCCGTGAGTTCCCATCCAATGCATGTGAATGAATACAGGTTGGTTTGAGTCTGAAATCAGATTGATGGCATTCTCGATCTTTGTCAGATCATGGTAAGTATATGACTTTCCCTGAACCAAACTTCTATAATCTGGCATATCTCGAATGTAAAGAATATGATAAAGGCGGTCGATTAACCGAGAAGAAATTTCATAAAGAAAACGCGCATTGTCTGTCTGGTTGTAATGATTGAGAAAAAAGAAAAGGCTGCCCTTCATGAAAGAACGGCCATTGGCTGAATCAAATCCATCTAGCAGGTTGAGATCATATGCATCGGCATAATATGGGAAGGTATACTGTACTGTTTTATACCCCATTAAATGTAAAATACCAGGAAGATGCAGGTATGAATCTTCCCCTTTAAGAATGTCTGGTGGATTTAATACATTACTACTGGTAGAGTACCTGCCATTGTACAATGAGATGATTGAACCGGTTGTTTTTGCAGAATTTGTAAAGGCGTTATCACCAACTAGTGAGGTTTCGACAATATCGGCGATATTTGGGGTGGTATTTCTCTCATACCCATAAGCTGACATGTGAGTGGCATTTAATCCCTCAACGGTAATCAGAATAATATTTGGCTTTTTCTGGTTCACCATCGCGTTTTGCTGTGAAATGGCAAGAGATGATGCGGGGTTTGGTTTGTAGGTTATGGCAAGTATGCCAATTGTTATCATGAACAAAGCTGGTATGAAATACTTGTGAGGGATTCTATATCCGATCAGATGATATAACTCAAGGATATGAGGGGCGAACTGGAAATAGAAATACAAAAATAAGCACAGAAGAAGGATTATGTAGAAGAATCGAAGTGCCCCGGAAGTTGTAATTCCAAAATGAAAAAAAATGTAAGTAATGTTGTCAATCTGTAAGAGAAAGAAAAAAGCGCAAATAAGTGATGGAATAACCATTGCGATATTCCACACAAATTTTTTTAAAGAATTATCTGCGATTAACCTGTAAAGGCAAAAAAGTAAAAAAAGTACCGCAGTAGTAATGCATATGAAAATTGAATTTGCAAAGAAAAGCGAATTCGTTTTTTGAATTACATTCAAATAACTAAAAGAAGATGGCCTTGATAGGATGAAAAGACCTTCAAAGAAAATATAAAAACTGATACTCAGAATAGTATAAAAAAATACCCCTCCCCATGATGGTTGGCTTTCTCTGAATCGGGAAGTTTTCTTGATAATCAATGACTTAACAATATTCATTAACCCTTCTCCAATTGGTAAGAAGTTGGAGCTATTTGATAAGTTTAACTGAAAAATGTGATTGTGTTGATTTTTCCCCCACTAATCATCAAAAAAATTAGTGTTTCTTGCTCTTTTCCACGGCTTTCAACAGTGCATTGGCTAAAGCCTGCGCCTGAGCACAGGTAAGAAACATGTTGCTTTCATCATGTCTGAAGATCTTTTCATCTTCGGGGCAGGATTCGGTGATTTTGAGGCAGATGTTATCTTCGAGGTCGGCATCTTCACATGAATAAAAAATTTCAACCTGCAGGCTTTCATCCAGAAGAAGGATCGGTTTCATGGTGAACCTCCTCGATAGATTGTCTGTAATTAGTATATAAATTTTCGATTGGGGGTTCAATCCCCACGGATTCTACTTTTTAAAAAAGAGACTATAATTGCCTGCATACTACCTGTTGGAGGAAACATGCACGTTATTCTTTTTAAACTTAACTATCTCGATCCCGGTTCAGGCAGTTTGCTGGTGCAGCTGGTCGCAGCCGGATTGTTAGGCAGCATTGGTATTTTGACAAAGATCTTCTGGGGAAGGATCAAAGCCTTCTTCAAGGGTGAAAAATATGTTCCACCCCAGCCAGCCGAAGAAGAGGATAAGTCCGAAGAATGAAATCGGGGTCTGAACGCATCGGTGCTTCATTCCGGGATCCAAGCGGCTTTATCTTCAAGCGCGATGGCGTACTCTACCGCCAGGTGAATCAATCTTACAGCGATGCCTACGAAAAGTTGATTTCCAGCGGTGTCTACGCAGCACTCACCAAGGCTGGAGCGTTAATACCGCATACAGAATCCGCTGAAAAACCTGCCGATCCCCTGCTTGCCTACAAGGTTATCCAGCCGGAGCCCGTTCCCTTTATTTCCTACCCTTACGAGTGGAGTTTTACACAGCTTAAGGATGCTGCCCTGTTAACTCTGGGGGTTACGCGTACTGCGCTGGAAAAGGGCATGATCCTCAAGGATGCCAGTGCGTATAATATCCAGTTCATCAACGGCAAACCGGTTCTCATTGACACTCTGTCCTTCGATATCTATCAGGAAGGGGCTCCGTGGGATGCCTACCGTCAGTTCTGCCAGCATTTTCTGGCTCCGCTGGCGTTAGCCTCACTGGTGGATATCAGGCTGACACAGTTATTGCGCGTGTACATCGACGGTATTCCACTCGATCTGGCCAGCAGCCTGCTGCCCGGCAAGACAAAGATGGGACTTTCAGGTCTGGCATTGCATATTCACATGCACGCGCGGGCACAACAGCAATACGCTGATAAGGCTGTCTCACAGGCAGCCGCAGTAAAGATCAGTAAAGCCGCGTTGCTCAACCTGCTCAACTCACTCGAAAAGACCATTCAACCCCTAAAGTGGGAACCAAAGGATACTGAATGGGGGAATTACTACAATGCCACCAATTATTCCGATGATGCGCTTAAATCCAAGGGTATGCTGGTTGGAAAATTTGTGGAACGCGTGAACCCGAAAACCGCCTGGGATCTGGGCGCCAACAATGGGTTGTTCAGCCGCGAACTCTCAAAACGTGGTGTGGTCACCACCGCAAGTGATATCGATCCGGCTGCAGTGGAACAGAATTATCTGGCCATCAAGTCGACCGGTGAACGCTGTTTGTTGCCGCTGGTGATTGATCTGACCAATCCCAGCCCGGCAATGGGATGGGCGCACAGCGAGCGGAATTCCCTGCTCGAGCGTGGCCCGGTTGATCTGGTGATGGCGCTGGCGTTGATACACCATCTGGCCATTTCTAACAACGTTCCGCTGGAAACAGTGGCGGAATTTCTGGCTTCCGCCGCGAAATATGCAATTGTGGAATTCGTTCCCAAGAGCGATTCGCAGGTCAAACGCCTGCTTGCCACGCGCAAAGATATTTTTGATAAGTATACCGAAGCTGGTTTTGAAACGGCATTTTCGGAGGAGTTTGAGATTCTTGAGAAAGAACCCATTCCCGGCAGCCAGCGAACGTTGTACCTGTTGCGTAAACGCTAATCTCAATGCGATTTACTTTGATCCCTGGCAGATGTCAGGGATCTTTTTTTGTCTCAATGTCGGTTGTGTTACAATGCTCACATGTATTCCATCCGTTCACTCTACCGCATTGGCCGCGGACCTTCCGCCAGCCATACCATCGGGCCTGCCCGCGCAGCGGTCATCTTTCGCGAGCATTACCCGCAGGCTCACGCGTACCGCGTTCAATTGCAGGGATCGCTGGCCGCCACAGGACGCGGCCATATGACTGATCTGGCAATTGAACAGGCGCTAGCCCCTGCAGTCGTCAGTTTTGACTGGCAGCCGGATCTCTTACAGGAATTTCATCCCAACGGCATTCTCTTTCAAGCATTAGACGAATCCGGGCAGGAAGTCGGAAAGTGGCAGGTGTACAGTGTAGGCGGCGGAGAACTGGCTGAAAAGAACCCGTCGGGCTGGCTGCCGCGCATGAAATCCATTTATCCCCTGACGACTATGACCGATATCCTGAAGCATTGCATTCAAAATGGGCTGTCGCTCTGGGAATTTGTTGAAGAATGTGAAGGGAAGGAAATCTGGGATTTTCTGGCGGAAGTCTGGCAAGCCATGCGGGCGGCTATTGACCGCGGGCTTCAAACAGAAGGCATCCTCCCTGGTGGGTTGGGTCTGGCGCGGAAAGCCTGGGTGTTTTACCGCAAGGTGGCGATCAGCGGAGAGAACTTTTTAAATGAGGGTATGCTTCCTGCTTACGCTCTGGCAACCGCAGAAGAGAATGCCAGCGGCGGTGTGGTGGTTACCGCACCCACCTGCGGCTCATGCGGCATTCTGCCAGCTGTGTTGCGCTACTTGCAGGAAAAAATCCAGTGTACTGAACAATCGATCTTGCATGCGTTGGCAACGGCAGGTCTGATCGGCACAATTGTAAAACATAACGCTTCAATCTCTGGCGCGGAGGTGGGCTGCCAGGGAGAGGTGGGGGTGGCCTGCGCCATGGCAGCAGGGGCTGCGGCTCAATTGCTGGGCGGCACTCCACGACAGGTGGAATACGCAGCAGAAATGGGTCTGGAACATCACCTTGGTCTTACCTGTGATCCGGTGAATGGGCTGGTTCAAATCCCGTGTATCGAACGCAACGTTTTTGCGTCATCCCGCGCCTTGAGCTGCACACGTTACGCCTGTTCCACTGATGGCTGCCACCGCATCTCGTTTGATGAGGTGGTAAAGGTGATGAAACAAACCGGTCATGACCTTCCAAGCCTCTACCGTGAAACAGCTGGCGGAGGCCTGGCGGTAACCTATCGCTTTCCCCCGCAGCGCAAACCGAGAAAGTAAAATCAAACGCTCCTGAAGATTCCAGGAGCGTTTTCATCTACTATTCTTACAGGTCAAGTTTAAAGGCTGGCCTGATCTCACCCACCTGGATATGCCTCCAGTTGTACTGTGGACGCGGCAGGTATGGAGCAAGTTCTTTTAACTGATTTTCATCCAGCGCACCGAGTTCACGCAACACCTCGACCATGGCCGTTGATCGCGCACGTCCGCCGCCTTCATGGGCGATGCGCGATGTCTTGCCGTCGCGTTCCGAAAGGTCGCCGTCAGCAATCTTTAAGGTGATCCCATAAGCGGGTTTTCCATTGGTGGGCAAGACAGCCGCTGCCTGGTATCCCTCGGCTCCGCCTTTGGTGAGAATACGGCCGTGGCCGGCGGTCATCAGACTGGTATCGAAAGTATCAGGTCCTGATACCATATCGGGGTGGGAGGTCATCGCATGGAAGATGCGCGCCAGAGCGCTGCGGCGCGGCTCTGGTAAGAGTGATGGATCAGCCAGGCGGGCGAAGGCAAACGCGGCAGCGCGCAGGGGTATGGCAAATACCGGTGCGGAGCACCCGTCCACACCCAGCAGGATCTGCTCAACAGGGACGCCGGTCATTTCACTGAACGTGCGGATGACGCGCTGCTGAAGTGGGTGTTGGGGATTGATGTAATCTTCTTTGTCAAAGCCCTGCAGGATTGCCTGGGCGAGCATCCCGGTATGCTTGCCAGAACAATTATGGCGCAGCGGAGTGATGGTTTCGTGATGTTCAAACATTCGTTCGGCGGTCTTTGCATCTGAAGGCGGGTGAACCCCACACAGCAGGTCGTCTGTGTTGACTCCTAATTTTCGCTGGATTCCTTCAATCACGCGCACGTGTTCATCGGTGCCTGAATGTGAGGCACACATGACCGCCAGTTCACGGTCGGTCAAACCGAAACGTTCCATTCCCCCCAGCTCAACCAGCGGAAGGATCTGGAAGGGTTTGGATGATGAACGTAAATAGATCACGGCATCTGGATCGCCGACAGAGGCCAGTAATTTGCCTGTCGGATCGCAAATAGCGATCGAACCATAGTGAATGGATTCAACAATTGGTCCGCGTGTCGTTTCAACGAGGGGGACATGATTGGGATAAGACATACAGGAAGTCCTTTTGGTTGAAGTATACAAACGGCTTGATTGTACACCTTTCGCAAGATTCTGATTCACAATTGTTCACAAAATCCTTATAGAAAATTCATAACTTCTTCACAAGTGAAAGGTATCTTAAGGGTAGATTTTGGAGGTAAGAATGGAAAAAGTTAATAGTCTTTCAAGTAGAACAAGAAACAACTGGATTTTGGATGCCGGATTATTCGCAAGCGGAGTGATAGCCATCCTGTCTGGCATTTATTTTTTGTTCATTCCCAGTGGTGGATACCAGGGCGGCAGGAATCCCTGGTACGGTGTGACTGTGTTATTTGAGCGTGAGACCTGGGAATGGCTGCATACCTGGATCGGGCTGGCAATGGTTGTGATTGCGCTCGCTCACCTTCTCATTCATTGGAAGTGGGTAGTGGGAATGTTGAAACGTCTGACAAGTCGTCAAGGATCCGGGCTTAACACAAACGGCAGATACAACCTGGCGTTAAATGTCTCCATCGCGCTCTGCTTTTTCATATGCGCTGTATCGGGAATTTACTTTCTCATCTTTGGCAGCAGTGAAGGAGGGCGCAATCTTGATCCAATGATCCTTTTCAGCCGTGGTGTATGGGATGTCGTCCACACCTGGTCGAGCATTCTGTTTATCGCGGCTGCCCTGCTGCATTTCTCCATCCATTGGGGGTGGGTGACGAAAGTGACCCGAAAGATTTTTGGCGTAAAGGTACAAAATTCAAACAATACGATTGAAGTGGTAAAAAAGGAGAATAAGATGTTTAAAAAAGCATTTGGAATTGGATTACTTGTAATCGTCGTTGGTCTTCTGGCTTTTGGCGGCATCACACGCACCTTTGCAGCCAGTGAAACTTTTGCTGGTGATGAAGGTTACGGCAATAGATTTGGCGGACGGGATGGTACTGCTGGTTACGGAACTTCAGCTGACCACAGCAGCGGAACCTACGCTCTCGATTCACTGCCGGTTGGAACGCTGGATCAAGCCGAAAAGGATGCGTTATTGTATATGTATGAGGAGGAAAAACTGGCGCGCGATATTTATGCCCTGTTTGCTGACCTGTGGGATAAACCGATGTTCGCCAATATCTCCAGCGCAGAACAGACGCACATGGATTCAGTAGCAGCGCTTTTGAAACGCTACGATTTACCAGTTCCGGGTATGGATATCAGCGGGACGTACAGCAATTCTGACCTGCAGGGTTTATATGACGAGCTGAGCGCAAAAGGCAGTGCTTCGCTGGCAGACGCGCTCCTTGTTGGTGGCGCGATCGAAGAGCTTGACATCCTCGACCTCAGAGAGCGGCTTGAGCTGACGAATCAAACCGATATTCAAACGGTTTTTCAAAACCTGTTGAGCGGATCGTACAACCATCTCAACGCGTTTTCTTCAGTATTTCTGGTGGAAACAGGCGCGATCTATACCCCGCAATATATGAGCCAAACTGATTTCAATGCCGTTATCACAGAAGGGATTCAGACCAGCGGCGGATACGGAAGTGGAACAAACAGCGGAAATTGTTATGGGGGTGGCGGAAGAGGAAGACGCTAGTTTTTACTGAGATGATAAAGGTGGAGCTGAGTCATAAGCTCCACTTTTATTTATTAACCCGAACGCCTTTTAAACTTTTCCATTCGAATCCGCGGTCAAGAAAGTCTTTTTGCCAGGCGGCATCCATTAATTCGCGTTCCTGTTTTGCATACTCATCGAGGAAGGGCGCAAGTCCTGAGACCAGTGTATCTGCGCCCGTATGGGTCGGCCTCGGGTGGTATTCGTTGTATACTTCGCGGAATACATAGGGATGGTCGATCAACTGGCAGGGCAGCAGCAGGTTTTTATCAAATGGCTGACGAGCACGGATTCCTCTGAAGAAAGGCGAATTAAGAGCCTCGCGTAGGCTTTTTTCTTTTACATTATCAACAGCGAAATGGGTAAAAATGCACGGTTCCACGTCTCCATTGGCGTTAACGTGCACGTAATCCTTTCCGGCAGCGATACAGCCACCAACATAAGGTGCATCATTCCAGAAGTCAATCACAAAAAGGGGATACTTTTCGCGAATGCGCCGGGCTCCATTGATGCGCAGGTACTCGCGCTGTTGTGCGGTGGGCATCAATGCCGGGTCTGGGGCGCGTCCAACGGGTATATAAAGGAAATGCCAACCAAAGAAGCAGCCTTTTTCAACCAGCATCGAAACAAAGGCATCGCTGCAAATTTCCGTAATATTCTGACGGGTGACCATCGAGGAAAAACCGTATAACAAACCAGCAGAACGCAGGTCGTCGAACGCCTTCATCGTGCGGGCAAATACACCCTGGCCGCGGCGGGCATCCGTAACCTCTTGCATGCCTTCAAGGCTGACGGTAATGGCTACATTTCCCAGCCTTTTCAATCGATTAATAGATGCATCGGTGATCAAGGTTCCGTTGGTAAACACGTTAAAGTAGAGATCATGGTACCGTGCACACATGTCCCACAGATCTTCACGAAGGAAAGGTTCACCGCCCAGCACGGTTATGAAATAAATGCCCAGGTCGCGGGCTTCAGAAAGCACACGGTTAAACACTTCGGGCGGTAGATCATCCTTGCGAGTGTACTCTGAAGCGTAGCAGCCAGTACATTTCAGGTTGCAGCGCATCGTGGGACTGATTAACAGCGTGTATGGCGGAAAGAAGCCCTCAGTTTTATAGAATTTTTCACGCGCCTTAGTTGAACTTCCGTAAGAATTATTGAAAACCAGATTGTTAACCAGGCAGGTGCTGGCTTGAAGATTCAAATCATGTAATGAGCGGTGCACCAGACGGGCAAGGGGTTTCCCATCCAACCAGGCTCGCTTAACTGAAGAGATTTGTTTCTGAGCGATTAATTTGTCACGCGTGATGAACAAGGATGTGTCAAATAATCTGACCACAGCTTGATCAGAAGAATGTTTCAAGATTGAAAGAGCGAGACGCACAATCAGGCTGCGTGTGAATTGTGTCAAATGATTTAAATTCATTTTCCCCTCACTGGAATTTTCTAGTGCTCAAGTCCAGGATGATGGTGATGGTGGTTGAGACTTGCGCCTCTCATCACCCGTTTCTTCCTGCTGGTCTGCGCAATCGCACTCTTCGCCGCGAAGGCATTTCTCGCAGCAGTAATGTTGATGGTTAAAAATTACTGGTGCCCACAAAATCTCAACCCCGCATCCATCACACCAGAGGGTATTCTCTATGCGTACCATACCCCTCCTTTCATTCGGATATTGGGCGGAAGATAACTTCTCCACTAAACGATACTTTAACTTTGTGCCACAATGTTTATTTGGCACGGTGACGATTCGTAATCGTTAGGAATGGAATGCCTCAGCGATGTAGATTAGCTCTGGATTAATTCCAGTATAGATAGTGGCAAATGGGAAGTCAATAGGGAATGATCAGATTCTGGTTGAAGATGTGGGGGAAAGGGTATTTCAAAAGAAACGCGAATTAGCTTCCCGCCAGTCGAGAATTTTGAATCAAGACATTCAAAATTCAACCTTTTTGGTCTTTTCTCTCCACCCGGAATAGGCCTCAAGTCATGTAGAAATTTATCTCTCCTGGCACATACATGATTCACACATTGGTATTATCCTCAACCCATCCCTCTCAAGGATGGGATTTGTATCTATAAGGAGAACAAAGAATGCAGATTGTGACCGATAGTGGAACGGACGTAAACTTCACCGCCGAGCAGTTGAGGGATTACAATGTTCACATCTTACCTTTAACGGTAACCCTGGATGGAAAATCCTACAAAGAAGGCGTAGATATTAAAACAGAAGATTTTTATCAGTTAATGGAGCAATCAGAGAACCTGCCACTTACATCGCAGCCCTCGGTTGGTGAATTTGCACAACTTTACCGGGAACTGGCAAAGTCAGATTCTGATATTCTTTCCATCCACATTTCTTCTGGTCTGAGCGGCACCTCTGCCTCAGCTCGCGCTGCGGCGGAAATGACGCCTGAAGCAAACGTGACGGTGGTAGATAGTCTTTCGCTCTCGGTGCCGTCTGGCTGGCAGGTGGAGGCAGCAGCCCGCGCAGCCAAAGCAGGCTGGGGAAAAGCTAACATCTTGGAACTGATTCAGCGTATAGCCGATTCCACCGATGTGATTTACACTTTAAAAGAATTAAAATATCTCATCCACGGCGGTCGCATCAGCCACTTGAAAGGTCTGCTGGCCTCGATGCTTAACATTAAGCCTATGATTGGAGTGGAAAAGCAAAAAGGAACCTATATCAGTTATGGGCAGGCGCGGTCGTTTTCCAATGCCCTTAAAGGGTTGGGTGAATACGTGAATCGTAAGGTTCATCCAGGTTCTGCGCTGCGGATTCAGGTGGTGCATGCTTCCAACCCTGATGGAGCCCAGGCACTGATAAATGATCTCTCGCAGCGGTTTGAATGCCGCTGGGTGCCAGTGCGGCAGCTCTCATTGGTTTTGGGTGCACATGTTGGACGCAGCATGGTGGGCGTAGCTTTTGCACCGGCAGAAATCTTCGATGCCATTCCGTAGGGTAATCTAATTCAAAACCGCATAAGTTTAAACAGAATTACTACTAGGTTAATATTCAATCATCTCCCGAAAGAGAGGAGATTCTCATTTTCCGCTGAATGATTTTTTATAAGCGGAAAAATGATTACATATACTACCCCTTAATGGAATTTTGTTTTGATGATTGAAAAAAAGTTTTTCTACGTATATAATAAATAATCAATGTAAGTTTGTTGGCGGTTCAGGTGTGGCAATTGGTGCCGGCATTACAGACAAATCCTTGTAAATCCTGAATCCGGAATTATTTTAATTTATGTCGATTCATAGAGATAGAGTTCCGGTTGTGATTCTGGCGGCAATCGTCGCCGTGCTTGTGTTTTTATCGGCGGTTGGATTCAACCTGCCAAACATGAGATTGACCGCTTCTGCTCAATCTCTTTCCACCTGTCTAAACCGTACCAATATTGATTTAAATGAAATGCACTGGATCTATGTGCCAGAATCCGCTGCGCAATTGCACACAGAAGAAAATTATTATTTCCTCGCCGGTCAACTGATCAGCAATGATGTCGTTGATGCTTCAGCCTGTCCATCTGGTGGATTAACTCTCAATGGATATGCCAATGCCTGCGGTATGGAGACGGCAAAAGAAAAGGTTGTGGTTCTGCAAAATGCAGTGGATGAAGCCATTCTCAAGGCGTATAACGATGTAGGTGTTCCTCCAGTGCTGCTCAAGCAAATGATCCGCACGGAAAGCCAATTCTGGCCTTCCTACTATTCAAATACGCATTACGGTTATGGTCATATTACCAATATTGGAATGCGCAACGCCCTGGAATGGAACGTCGACCTTGCCAACAAGGTTTGCCCGGGAACTGTTGGTGTTGCCTGTTCTTCCAGCTCAACGATTGCCAATGAAATTCTTACCAGTCTGGTGGCCACCTGTGCATCGTGCGAATATGGCATCGACCTCAATAATGCCACTCGCAGCGTAGACATCCTTGCAGAAGTTGTTTTGGGTTACTGTTATCAGACTGCACAGCTCGTGTTTAACGCCACGGGCTGGCATTCAAGTATGGTTGTAGATTACGCAACCATCTGGAAACTTACTTTGATGGATTACAATGCTGGGTCAGAGTGTGTATTCCACGCCGTTGCATCCGCCTTCAAGGCCACCAACGGCCCTGTGAAATGGTCGGATATTACCGCCCATACCACCGGAGAACAATGCATCCGCGGGCTCACGTATGCCAACCAGATAACAGCGAAATATTACAATTTCCCTCCAGGGGAATAAAGTTCGCCAGTGTGAAAAATATCCTCTGCAGGTTAATCTGCAGAGGTGTTTTTTATGCGCAGCAGGTCTGGAAACGCAGTCACAAAAGCTTGAACGATCTGTGGATTGAACAGGCTCCCAGAGGAACGCTGAATGAGATCGAAAGCACTGTCAATATCCAGAGGTTTTTTGTAAGACCGCATTGTCGTAAGCGCGTCAAAGACATCAGCAATCGCACAGACCTGTCCGGGCAGGGGGATGGAATCGCCAGAAAGTCCGTGAGGATACCCAGAACCATCCCAGCGTTCATGATGTGTGGCTGCAATCGAAGCTCCCATTCGCAGGACCGGTGAGGTGGTATCACGCAGCATTTCTTCACCATCAAGGGTATGTCGCTCCATCAACTTCCATTCCTGTTCCTCGTATTGACCTTGACGGGTGAGCAATTCTTCAGGTGTGGCAGATTTTCCTATGTCATGCAGCAGGCAAGAGAGGGAAATCAGTTCAGCCTCAGATCGGGGAACCTCGAGGGCAAGGCAGAGGGTGAAGCTGTAATCTCGGATCCGTTTCAGATGGGCACGGTTATCCCATTCACGGAGTTCTGCGGCATAGGCGGCAAGAAAGATAGATTCAGCGCTTTCCTGCAAAGAAATTTTCCGTTGAGATTTGAACATGATAAACCCCTCAAGTGATTGAGCAACAATAAATTATTTACTTGTTTTTAACATCATTTAGGTGTTATGTCAAGTAAAAAGATGTATAATTTTTTAAATAAGTAGTTTTGAGCTAAGCTGATGAGAGAATGGATTAGTTCCCCATTGGTGTTGAGGCTCTTTTGAATCGTCACTGCTGCGGTTTTTTTACATTATTTGATATTACCGGTTCATGGATTTTCCTCGATCATCCAGGGGGGGTACATTACAGGATTATCTATCATGTATCATAAGACTCTCAACCAATTCCGGCGATGGCATCATACCAAAGCCCAGGCTTTGGTAGAAATGGCATTGATATTACCCCTCCTGCTATTGTTGATCCTGGGAGCGGTGGATTTTGGGCGTTTATTCATGACCAAGTTCATTCTTACGAATGCGGCGCGGGAAGGCGCCAATTACATCGCTTATTATTTCGATCAAGACAATATTGCTGCAAGCCAGGAAGCAGCCAAACCCGTCATTCAGGCCGAAGGAAACAGTTCTGGCATTACCATCGATCCAAGCAAGATCTCCTTTACCGGTTGCTGTACTGCAGGGCAGCCAGTTTCAGTTACAGTGTCGCATGATGTAGATCTGATTTTTGACGGGTTTCTGAGCACGATGGGGCTGATTGATTTGCCTGTCACCTTATCCAGCACGGTAACTATGGTGGTGCAGTGATGAGCAGCAGACGCTCAAGCGGTCAATCGTTGGTTGAATTTGCGTTGATCTTTCCAATGCTTCTTGTGCTGCTGCTTGGGTTCCTTGATCTGGGCAGAGCCATTTTCTATTATTCTTCTTTGACCAACGCTGTACGCGAAGGAACACGCAAAGCGATCGTTAATCACACCTACCTAGAGGAGGCAGAGGACGGCACCGATTTGTTTAAACTCCCTTGCTCAGCTGAAGAACCGGCTGACCCTCTAAATGACTCGCTGCGCTGTATCGTTTATCGCAGAAGTATTGGTCTGCAACAGGAATTTGATCCGATATCTGATATCGTTTTTGTGATCACAACTAATGCAGAAGACAATACGCTTTATGAAACCGTGCAGATAACTGCCAGTTATTGCTTTAATCCCGTTACACCCGGGGTCCAATTGTTATTCGCATCGACGTGCAATGGTAAAACAGGTGTTCTTTTGACTGCGCAATCCAGGATGTATGTTGCGCCAGTGGCACAGTAAGAATGCGAGGTGGATGATGAATAAGATCTATGGAGAAGATCGAGAAACAGGCCAGATTATCCCGATTGTGGTCGTAGGGCTGCTGGTAATCCTCATGCTCAGCGCTGTGATCGTGGATGGCGGGAGCATCATCGCGAACCGTCGAGCTGCCCAGGCAGCAGCCGATGCCGGTGCTCTGGCAGGAGCACAGAAACTTTGTGTGGGCGATACAGCAGCAGATCAGACAGCTGCGCGAAATGCAGCCCTCCAATATGTCACAGCCAATGGGGCAGTCTTAGCATCTGAACCCACATTTTCAACGGTTACTCTCAATGGGCATGATGTTCCTGGAATTACTGTGAGAACCAGCGTGACGAACGGGTCGTTCTTTGCTGGAATCATGGGACAATCCGATTTGACTGGAGGTGCCACAGCCACAGCCGGCTGTTACCATCCATCCGTGACGGTGCACTTGATTCCGCTGGCGTTCTTTTATAACTCTCCCCCGGTAAACGCGGGTGAGGCAAATTGCTCCACCGAGGGATCTTGCGATCTTGTTAACTATGACTTCACCAGTCTGATGACCCAATTAATCAGCACACCGTTAGATAACCAGCCTCTGGATGACTCCTATATCATTATGAATGAGGTCAAAATCTGTGAAAAGGATGTGGTGGGTAATATCGTGTGTGCAGATATGGCTCAAAATGCATCTGGCGGTAATCGAGCATGGATTGACCTCAGCGAAGTGGCGGATATGAGCAATATTCGTAAGATTTTCGCGGAGGGTATTGAAAGACCTCTATTTTTACCTTCCTGGCTCAATGGAGAACCTGGCGTTGTAGCCAGTGTTTTTGATAATAAAGCGTATGATGCATTACCACCGATCGACGGGTATGAAGGCTATGATTACCGTCTGGTGCTCGTTCCGGTTTTTGACAATTATTGTGATTCGGGTGATCCTGAAAATGACTGTCCAACCGAGTGGAGTGAAGGAGACAGTGTGGAATATATCGTGAATCTGAACCAGCAATCCTATCGCCTGGTAGGATTGGCACCATTTGTCATCACCTGTGTCACGAAAAATGGCAAGGGTGATTTTGGTGAAATGTTTACATCTGGTAAGAATAAAGGGCAATGCCCTGTCTATACAGCTTTAAATCCAGATACAAAAATGGATGCTATCGAAGGTTATTTTGTGACGGGCACACCTCTGGACCAATTTGCTCAGGGTACGGGAGGAGTCAGCGCAGGTTTAGATATTATTTCATTAATAAATTGAGCAATAATCTGGATAAAAACCGGGTCGCGTTTGATGATTCATTACCTTAGTTGTGGGGAGGAATCCATTGTCTACTAAATCAAAAGCCATTCTCATTGTCATTGCAGGGCTCGCCCTGGTTGTTATTGGCGTGCTGGCGAGCATTTTACTTATTCAACGCCTTCAGGCAAATCGCGCGCCTTCAGCCGAGGAAGGAGAAACGGTCAAAACCAACGTCGTTGTGGTGACGCGTGACCTGTTCCTCGGGGACCGGATTGAGAGCGGTGATGTGAAGATCACCAGCGTACCCGTGGAAGTCGCCCCGCGCGATTCAATCGCCACAGTGGAAGAGGCGATCGGAAAGATCATCAAGACCGACCTGGTGCAGGGAGAAATGGTCCTCAGTCACAACCTGGCGGATCCGACCAACAACAACAAAGATCTCAGCTTCATTTTGAGCGATGACCATGTCTTACTGGCATTCCCGGCGTCGGATCTGATGAGCCGGAATAACATGGTTCAGCGCGGCGACATTGTAGATATTTTTGCCACTTTCCAGCAGAAAGTGAAGACCATTTCTGAAGCTGAAACCACAGCCACTGGCGAGGAAAAAGAACCAGAAATGCGAACCTTCACTGTGGACACCTTCCAAAAGGTGAGCATTACCGCCCTGGTCGTTTCGGTGATTCAATCTGACGATGAAAATACACCAGATCAAACCAAAATTGAATCATACCTGCTGGCGCTTGATCCACAGGATGCACTGGTTTTGAAACATTTGAAAGATACAGGAGCAGAATTTGATCTTGTATTGCGTGCTCCTACATCAACTGTTCAATTTGATCTTACACCCGTTACCGAGGAATACATTATTGAATTCTACGGGCTTGAGATCTTACCTTAACCACTGTGAAAGGCGTTGCCATGGCAGCCACTTCTGATACACATTCCGTTCTTCTCATCTCCAAGAATCCCGATATCGTTGAGTCCACGCGTTCAACGCTGGCAAAACTTGAGGATTTCGATCTGATCGGAAAGGAGGTGACCAGCGAAAGCATTTTCCCAGTTATTGCTGAGACTCAACCAGATATCATTTTGCTAGATTTCGCTTTCCAACATCGAATTTTCGATCTCGTGGACAAGATCGCGACCGATTTCCCGATGTGTGCGGTGATCGTGATCTTGCCTGAAAATGAGATGGTCAATTCTGACCGGGTTGTCCTTTCAGGGGCGCGTGCCTTTATTGTTTATCCATACAAATCAGACCATCTAGAGACAACAGTGAAACGCGTGATGGAATTGATGGTACGCAACCAGGTTTTACCGGCAGTTGCCACTCTTAAAAACGAAAGCATCCAACCCAGGAACACATTTACTGTATTCAGTCCCAAAGGTGGAGCTGGCACAACAACAGTAGCCACGAATCTGGCATTATGTTTGCACAGGGAACTGCGTGAGGACGTGTTACTGATCGACGGAAAACACCTCTTTGGGCATGTGGCGTTGTGTTTGAACCTGCGAACCGGAAATTCACTCACCGACCTGATCTCTCATGCCGGGATGCTTGACCAGCGATTGATCAAACAGGTGGTTGTGCGGCATGTTTCGGGCATTCATGTCCTTCCAAGCCCGAACTCGATCACTGAAGCACAGGGAATACGCCCGGAAGATCTTTACAAGGTGATGCAAGCCTTACAGCAAGTTTTTCCGATCATTATCATTGATGGCGGAAATAATTTGAACGAAAATACCGTAACCTATATGGACTCATCAGATAAGATTCTCCTGGTGCTGAACCCCGATCTCGCGTCGTTGAGGGATGTGCGGCAGTTCATGGATGTGAGTAAAACGCTCTCGTATCCGCCAGACAAAACACTGCTGATTTTGAACCTGACAGGAAGAAAAGCTGATGTCAAACGCGAGGAGATCGAAAGTATCCTAAAAATGAAGCTGTTTGGAAGGATTCCTGCCGATGAAAACCTGGCGTTGAGTTGTCTGAATGAAGGGGTACCGGTTTTTATAAAAAATCCGCACCACCCAATTTCACGGGCGATTCTTGAGATCGCAAAGGGATTGGAAAAAATCATTCTGGCTTCAAAAGCGAAATTTCAGACGACTGTGAAGAGCGAAAGCTCCGAAATCTTGAAGAAGTCATCAAAATTGGGGTAGGACGTTAAGCGAGGATATCCTTGAACCAAGAACTGGTTACCATCATTCTACTTGCGGTATTCCTGGTTTGCGCGATCGGTGTGGTCTCCATAGGGATATGGCTGTACCGGCGCGGACCGGCCTCAAAGATCCAGGGGCGCATCACAAGATTTGTTGAATCCACTCAAACTGATAGCGAAGTGCCTGTGACCATTCATGAACGAATGCTGGTATCCAACGAGGATTTTGGTAAATTCAGGTCATGGATTAATGAAGCGCTGAAGGGATTGTCATCTGAAAAACTACAGATGAAAATTTCCAGTGCTTATTGGTCTATTTCAGATACCGAATTCATCTTGATCCGGATTACAATAACCATACTGGGATTCGTTTTAGGATGGGTAATTCCGCAGAATATTCTGGGGGGTATTTTCCTGGCGGCGATCGCCTTCTGGGTTCCACCGCTGATGCTCGAAAGGGCAATTACCAGGCGCCAAACGCTATTCCATGATCAACTTCTGGACGTGCTCATTTTGATCAAAGGTGCTGTGCAGGCCGGCTACAGCCTGATGCAGGCATTAGATATGACCGCAAAGGAGATCAAACCACCTTCATCAGAGGAATTTGGGAGAGTATTGCGAGAAGTTCGATTCGGTATTCCACTGGAGCAAGCGCTGCTCAGCCTGGCTGAACGTATGGAGAGTGATGATCTGCATATCGTGGTTACAGCCATCATCATTAATACTCAGGTAGGCGGCAACCTCTCAACAGTATTGGAAGCAACCATCTCCACCATCCGTGACCGCATGCACCTGTTTGGTGAGGTGAGATCTCTGACCTCTTATGCGCGCTATGTGGGAAATTTCTTAACTCTGATGCCTTTTCTCACGGGTCTTGCGATATTCTTTCTTTCGCCGGGATATTTCGATACGGTTAAGACATCTTTGTTTACACAAATTGTGATCGTGGTCGCTATCATCGGGGTGATCCTGGGCAATATTTGGATTAGAAACGTCGTGAAGATCAAGGTTTAGGATGGGTGTGTATCGATGAATCTTGACATGATTGATGCGAATCTCCTGTTTGTGATTGTGGGTATGCTTCTGGCCCTTCTGGGAATCGTTGTTATTGTCCTGGGTGTTGTCAGGTGGGTAAAATCTGGTAGCCGAATCTCTACGCGATTGGAGCAGTTTGTGATTGCTGATCAAACAACTTCTGAACCGCCACCCCTCATCCGGCGCATTATTCCGCGTGAGATTAACGGGTCTTTTTATAAAAGAACAGTGGCGAGCTGGTTTTCAAGCCTGTTTAAGTTTCTGGGAAGGTTTGCCCCACGGCGCATGGCGAGTCAGATCGAACATAAACTTACGATCGCCGGGCATCCGATGAACATGCATGCTGGTGATTTCTATGCTCTCAGGTTGATTTTTTTAATTGCCGGATTGGTCGGGGCTTTTCTGATCAACCGTGATCTTACGCATCTGGAAGCCACATCAGCATTAATTGGCATTTTAATCATCGCTGTTGCTTACCTTTTACCTAACTCCTGGCTGAACAGCAAGGTACGCGCCAAGCAGGATGAAATCCGGCGTGGCCTGCCGGATGCGCTGGATATGCTCTCAGTCTGTGCCAGCGCGGGTCTGGGCTTTGATCAATCTTTGCAGAAGATTGCTTCTTACTGGGAATCAGATCTTGGATTGGAATTTCGACGGGTGATCCATGAGATGGAAATGGGTGTTGCACGTCCCATCGCACTGAAAAACATGGCCGAACGTCTGGATGTTGATGATCTATCGCGGTTTATCACCATCATCGTGCAGGCAGAAACCATGGGCATGAGTTATGCCGATGTGCTGCATAGCCAGGCAGCACAAATGCGTATTCTCCGGCAATATCGAGCGCGTGAAATCGCAAACAGATTACCTGCGAAAATGATCGTTCCGTTGGCTTTATTGATTTTCCCGGCCTTGATCGCAGTAATTCTTGGGCCGGTTATTCCAACCATTATCACTTTATTCTGATGCGGTGCATCAATCTTATACGTAACGAGAGAAAATGACGAAACCAAAGGACACATCGAAACCGGGCTCTAATGAACCACCAATTCCGGTTGAAATGCAACCGGCAGCCCCTGGACCGAAAATTACGTTTGCTGATGTGACACTTGACCCCGATTACGCTATCCTGGTCGAGGCGTATCAACACGGCGAATTTACTAAGTGCCAGCATATACTGAATGATTTATTGAAACGTTATCATGATAATCACCGGCTGCTGGAGTTTCAAAAAGATCTTGAAATGCAGCTTTCTCTCAAGAATATTTCTCAAACCTATTCTTTGAAGGAAAAGCAGAAGAAAAAGACACGAACCTTAAGAATGAGCGCCCTGACCGTCGGAGCAATCATATTTGTCATTCTGGTCTTTATCGGTTCGTTCTGGCTGCTCAGCAGAACAATCATCCAGCAAAAGCATGAAGCAGATTTGGCGCAGCTAACCTCAATGGAAGCGCAGGTAGTTGAGTTGCTGCATTCCGGTCAGCCGCAGGTTGCGGCTGAAATCATCGAAAAAATGCGGCAGATTGACGAAGGATATGAAAATCTCGATCGACTTACCGAACAAACCAACTCGTTATTGATGCTTGAAGCGAAATATAACAACGCATTGAGTTTGATCGATGCCAGGGAATACTCAGGGGCTTTAGTGTTATTGAAAGAAATCGATGCCGCTCAGCCCGGGTTATGGGATGTCACCCGCCAGATCGAAAACGCAGAGATAATGATCCAGGTATTGGCGTTTCTGCAGGCAGGCAACGATGCCTACCAGGCTGGCAAGTGGAGTGAGGTGATCACAGCGTATGAAAGCGCGCTTGAACTTGACCCCGAGTTGGATGACCCTTTGATGAAAGAACAGCTTCTCAACGGTTATCTACGCAAGATCATCGAAATGCTGGAAAATGATTCGACCGCAGTTGAAGATATTGAAAATGCTGAACAATATTACCGCAAAGCGTTGTCAATGATTCCTCAAAGCAAGGCTTTCGCGAGTGAGCGTGAAAACCTGCAGAAGGTCAGCAGCAGTCTGCTGCAGCTCAAGTTTACTCAGACTGCCAAGTCGTTATTGAATGAACGGGAGCAGACATTTTCTTCAATATCCAAAGCGGTTTCGTACCTCAGTAAAGCAGTTAATCTGGATCCAAAGAATTCTCAATTGCAGCAGGATCTGCGCAATGCCGAACTCTACCAGGTTGCATTCCGATATTACACTGACATGAACTGGGGACTGGTTATTGAAAAATTAAAACAACTGTTAGCTTCTGATTCTGATTATGCCAACGGTAATGCCCGAGTGTTGCTATATGAGGCTTATTATGCCCTGGGTCGCCAATATTATGCGGTGGGTGTTTACGAGGATGCACGCAGCAACCTGGAAGAAGCGGAGATTCTGGCGTATGAAAATGGGTTTAACAAGCTCAAGCTCTTCCAGGTGCAGATGCTTCTCGGAGACACCATCGCCAGAATGGGAGACTCTGCTAACGCGATTTCTTACTACCAATACGCCTTGAACAGCATCAACGCAAATTCTAGAGCCTCTGGTGATGCGGACCTGTCAGCTCAATTAATAGAAGCGGAGGAATTGGCTGCATCAGGGTTTACCAGAGAAGCTGCAGCGAGTTATTACCAGATTCACCAGATAATTTCCAGAATTTACACGATTAAAGAAGTCGAAGCAGTGGACGGAACCTGCCTGGCGTTCTTTGCCGATCAAAATGCCTCTACATCTGAGGCAATCATTAATGCCAATGGCCTTCCTCAAAGCACAGTAATTACCTTTGGACGAAAGATTAAAGTTCCTACTCTCGACTGATGTTTTGATCCATTTTTGGTTTTGGAACAAAAGGAGTGAGAAATGTTCACAAACCGGCCCGCACTCAGAAGTGAGCTGCAACCAAAGACGAAGGGTAAACCCGCTAAACTTAGCGAATTGGAAAAAGATTTCATTTTAATTCGTGATTCTGTTCAGAAAGCTTTGTTGAGCAATAGCAATAATGGTTCAGCATCAGATCCGGTAAAACTACGGGGCATGATTGAAGAATGTTTCAACAATGTATTGGATGAAGAAAAATTGCTCTACAACCATGATACCCGTGAACAGCTTCTGGACTGGGTTGTTGCTGATATCGTTGGTTACGGTCCAATTGAGCCCCTGCTTAAAGACCCCGATATCACAGAGATCATGGTCAACGGGCCAGATGAGATTTTTGTCGAGCGGTATGGCTTAATTGAACCGACCGATGTGAAATTCGAAAGTGAAGCCCACTTGCGCCGGGTGATCGATCGCATCGTTTCTCCGATTGGAAGGCGAGTGGATGAGACTTCACCTATGGTTGATGCCCGTCTACCCAACGGTTATCGCGTGAATGCCACCATTCCGCCACTCTCCTTGGATGGACCGATCTTAACGATTCGTAAATTTTCTGCGCGGCCTTTCACCGGGCAGGATCTAATTGCCAACAGCACGATGACCGTGCAGCTGGCGAACTTTCTCAAAGCCTGTGTGGAAGCGCGTGTCAACATGGTTGTTTCAGGAGGTACAGGTTCAGGTAAGACGACCTTTCTCAACATGTTATCCGCGTTCATTCCAGAACGCGAGCGCATTATCACAATCGAAGATACTGCAGAACTTCAACTTCGTCAGGTGCATGTCGTCCGTCTGGAAAAACGTCCGCCGAATATTGAAGGGAAGGGGGAGATCACGATCCGCCAGCTGGTGATCAATGCCCTGCGTATGCGTCCGGACCGGATTGTGGTGGGCGAGTGCCGCGGTGGAGAAGCGCTGGATATGCTGCAGGCGATGAACACCGGTCATGACGGATCCATGACCACCGTCCACTCCAACGGTCCGCGCGATGCTCTGCGCCGTGTGGAGACAATGGTTATGATGGCCGGCATGGATCTACCTCTGAAAGCCATCCGCGAGCAGGTGGCATCAGCCATTGAGTTGATCATCCATATGGAACGCCTGAAAGATGGTTCGCGCAAGGTGGTGCAGGTATCAGAGGTGCAGGGTATGGAAAGTGATACGATTGTGATGCAGGATCTGTTTGTTTTTCATCAGACAGGGATAAGGAACGGTGTGGTGCAGGGCAGCCTCAAGCCTACCGGTTTAAGGCCGCGATTCCTGTCTAAATTGGTGGCCAACAGCATTGAGCTGCCAGAAAACGTGTTTGATTTGCAGCCATAGGCGAATTTTCAGGTTCAGAAAAAAATACAGGCCATTATTCACAAGGCCTGTATTTTGTTGTGTCATGAGCAAAAGATCACTCGTATTTAAAACGACATACACCGATCACAAAAAACACCAGGGAAAATCCGAACAAGACCGCGGATTCGAGCCAGATGCCAGAAACACCCTGGCCGCGGGTGACAATATCCAACATACCCTGCATTGCCCAGGTGGTCGGAAAGATTTTAACAATGTTCCGTATCACCTCAGGGAATAGTTCAATTGGGTACCAGCACCCTCCCATCATGGCCATAACCATGCCTACCATAATGCTGAGACCGTTAGCCTGACCTTCGGTCTTGACGAAGGTGCCTAACATCGTTCCCAGTGCGCCAGCCGCCAGCGCCGAGGATGTGATCATTAATGCCACCGCCAGGGGTGATTCACCCCAATTGATCTTCATCACAAAAATGCCAAAAAGGATCAGGATCGCCATTTGAACCAGCGCGGTGAGCACCTGTCCAATGACGGTACCGACAATGATCGTGGCTTTGGATGTGGGAGTAACGAGAATGCGCCGCAAGGTGCCTGCCTGGCGCTCCATAGCGAACATCGCAGAAAGGCCGATCAATGGGATGAATACCCAGGTGATCATTTGCCCTACTGAGCTGTTGGCGCGCGGATCGTAAGGAACAGGATCGGGCGTCACGCCTTTGATCTCTACCACCCGCCGGGGTGCGCTATTCATTAAATCCTGGGCAGTGGCGAGAGCCTGGTCGAAAAAGACCTGGCGTGATGATTCTGATGAAAAAGGTTTGATTTTTGCGGCCTGATTCACGCTTGTGTTCGCAATATCAACACTGCTGCTAACGCGGTTAACGGCTGCCTGAATACCCTGCCTGGCAATGAGGGCGTTGGTGTTACTGGGCTGCTGCCAGAGTTCGATCTCTGCGCTGCCGGCTTGCAAGGTTTGCATGGAGAAATCCTCAGGAAGCACCAGCACGGCGGATACTTTGCGAGACTCGAACGCAGATTGTGCGTTATTCAGAGAAGTAACCTCGGGTTTGACAGATGTTGATCGCTCCAGTTCGTTGATTAAAGAAACGGAAAGAGAAGACTGAGCCTGATCAACCACATAAAGCAGAACGCGTGAATCAGCAGCTTCACCGGTTCCCCCGCTGAGGATGAAGGTGAATATTATCGGAAGAATTAAGAAAAAGAGCCATTCCAACGGGCTTGTGAAGCGGATGAGTGTATCTTTGAGCATAATTGCCATAATTCTTTTCATAATTGGCTGCTCACTTTCTACTCAAACCGTGCCTGGTGATCCATAGCGCAGAGATAGCGAAGAGTACGATTCCCATTCCAGTTAATACGGCCACGGGTGTGAGGATGTTTTTCAATGTGCCACCAAGAGCGAGGGTTGAGAATCCATCCAAGCCCCAGGCATTAGGGGTGATGCGGCTGAAAAACTGGACCCATTTTGGAAGATTGGAAAGGTCAAAAAAACCACCGCCGAGCAGGCCGAAAATGAGCATAACTGCCGAACCCACTGTAGCTACCTGTCCCGGAGATTTCAATACTGCAGCCAGCAACACCCCCCAGCCTGTAGCACCGATGGCAGCAGCCAGTACCAGAACGATCATTCCTAGCAGATCACCCCAGTAGAGCCTGAAAAGAAGGGAAGTGCCACCAATTAAAATGAGTAGCTGCGCCACGGCGGTGAGGAAGATACCGAAAACTTTTCCGCCTAAAATGAGGGTTGAGGAAGTGGGCGAGACCAACATCCGCGGCAGTGTGCTCTGACGATTTTCCACAATAAGTGAGCGCCCGCCGTATGCAACGGTAAACATGAGGAACATCAACGCCATGCCGGGTGCCATGTATGAAAGGATGTCAAACTCCACCGCCTCTCCACTGTCAGTGATATTGTTGGTGGTGATCGAAGAACGCGCTATGGAGACATCCGACATTTCCTGACCTACAGCTGCGCCGACCGCTGCAGCTTGGGATGGATTGATAAGTCCGTTTTCCAAAAGCTGACTGACGGTCACTTCACCGCTGATACGGGCGATCTCCACCTGATTGATAAATTGATCGAGGATCGTTTTTAGAATTCCTGTACTTGTAGGACGGACGGGATTTGAATAAAACTCGATCTCAATCTGATCAGAAATGCGTCCGGTGACTGGATCAGGAATGATCGATGTAGAGAAACCTTCGGGTATGAAGATGACTGCTGCACTCTTGTCTTCATCCACCAGGATTTTTGCGGCATCCAGGTCTGAAAGCACAACTGGTTCAACCAGGTCAGCGAGGTCAGCGGAAGTGAACATTTCCACCAGCGCATTGCCCAGTTGCCCGTTATCCTGGTTTAC
This sequence comes from Anaerolineaceae bacterium, assembly GCA_029265815.1. Taxonomy (GTDB): domain Bacteria; phylum Chloroflexota; class Anaerolineae; order Anaerolineales; family Anaerolineaceae; genus UBA6107. Next base: position 61,595 of record JAJUGU010000005.1, read on the forward strand.
GATGGTTACCGGAATTTCACTGATTCCAGAACTAGTTCTGCCTGAAAAACGACCGGTGACGGCACCCATACCAATCGTGAGAATAAAAGGTGCAGCCAGCATGAGAATGAGTGCTGAACGGTCGCGAAAGATCAAACGCAGGTCTTTAAGCGCAATCAGAAGAAGTTTTCGCATAGCCATAACGTCAATCCCTCAATGCCCGCCCTGTCAGATGCAGAAAAACGGCTTCAAGATTCGGCTCACGGATATCGATGGTTTGAACCTTAATCCCCAGTTGATCGGCGCGCGTCACAACAGGTGCTATCAATTCTTCAGCAGATGAGGTGACCAGGGCAATTTCGTGATCTGTGGGTTCAGCCTTCATTACACCCTTTAGTTTCGAAAGTTCATCAGCCAGGTGTTGGGGGTCTTCGTTTTCACCGATGTGCAGAATCAAAGTATCCGTTTCGCCAACTTGACGGGTCAATTCAGTCTGGGTTCCAAGCGCAATCAGCTCCCCGTGATCGATGATGCCTACTCGGTCTGAGAGTTCCTGGGCTTCTTCCATGTAGTGGGTGGTATAGAGAACGCTCATTCCATGATGGTTGAGTTCTTTGACCGAATCTAGAATCGCGCGTCTTGATTGCGGGTCGATGCCTACCGTGGGTTCATCCATGAATAATAGACGCGGTTGATGCAACAATCCCACCCCGATGTTGACTCGGCGTTTCATCCCGCCAGAATATGTTTTAATGCGCTGTCTGGCTTTATCTCTAAGTCCGATCAATTCAAGAACTTCATCCACACGCTGATTGAGGGATTTTCCAGACAAACCATACATTTGTCCCCAAAAGCGCAGGTTTTCCAGTGCTGTCAGGTCTTCGTAAAGGGCAATTTCCTGCGGCACAACACCGATCGAGCGTTTGACCTGCATTGGTTCGCGGGTTACCGAATGTCCACAAACCAGAGCATCCCCGCTGGTTGGGATAAAGAGAGTGGAAAGCATTGAAATCGTAGTCGTTTTACCCGCACCGTTTGGTCCTAGAAGGCTGAAAATTTCACCTTCTTTGATATCAAAGCTGATCTCTTTAACAGCTGTTAAATCTCCGAATTTCTTAACTAAATTTTGAACCTCAAGAATGGGGGGCATTTATCCTCCTAAAATAGGAACTTATATTCATTATACGAAAAAGAGATTTAAATAGTACATATTTGAAATTGCGCGAGTACACACCAGATATAAGGATGACACATTCTGCAAATTGGATATAATCATTGAATGCTGGAATCAGAATAACATACACAGCTATTCAAATGATGGAAGTGAAGCAATGACAAATCGATACCGATCTTTATGCGTATTTTGCGGTTCTGCTGATGGATTATCGGATAAATATTACAATGCTGCCCTCGAGATGGGCAGATTGATCGCGGAAAATGGGATCACGTTGGTGTATGGGGCAGGCCGGACAGGGCTGATGGGAAAACTTGCTGAAGGAGCGTTAGAAGCAGGGGGCGAGGTGATCGGCATAGTACCACTCGGTCTTGAAAGCCCGCAGCTGATCTACACCACGGGTTTGACGAAACTTGAGATCGTTAATGATATTCAGACGCGCAAAGCGCGCATGATCGAACTTGCAGAGGCGTTCATTACCCTGCCGGGTGGTTACGGTACGATGGATGAAATGTTCGAGGTACTGACCTGGTCTCAGATCGGCCGGCATCGAAAACCGTGTGGATTTCTCAACGTAGACGGATATTTCGATCCACTGCTGGAATGGATCAGAAGGGCGTATGCCGATCATTTTATTTATGAGGAACACTTGAATTTATTTGTCGAGGATGCAACGCCAAGAGGACTGATGGCCAAGCTCGTTGACTTCCAGTTTCCACCGAACATTGAACGATGGCTGGTGAGAGATGAGTAATGTATCAAAACCGCGCAAGATATTTCCAATGAGGTGGCTTGGATAGAACAATAAAAAAGGGTGGGATTGGATTCCCACCCTCTAACGTAATAGTTCAATTAACAGATTACTGCTGGGCTGCAGCTTCGACTTTAGCTCGTTCTTCCAACTGTTTATGTAAGGATTCAATATCGCGCGGAATGAAAGAAATAGCTAAAAGCAGGAAAACCACACATAATGACCAGGCTCCCGTGCAAATGGTCTTAATTGAGAATCCGACCGATGTCGCATCAGCCAGAATGCCTGCCAGGATGGGAGCGGTCCACGCGCCGCCATTCTCAATGAGGCTTTCGATAGATTGAGCTGAGGAGCGTACCTCAGGCAGGGTAACATCGTACATAGTTGATATGATGTTCGGAGAAGCAAAAGGCATAAAGAAGGCCGTGAGACATAATAAGACGCCGAATAACACAGTCTGGTCATTGGGCGTATTCATGGCCAGGAAGAGTCCGATCATGCCCAGCAGCACGCCGGTTACACTGGCGATGAGACGGCCGCCTTTGTGGCGCTTGAAAATCTTGTCTCCCAGCCAGCCGCCAGCCGGGTAGCCCAAAGCCATCAAGACAACAGCCGGGGCCATGATCATCAGCGTGGTGTTGTCATCATAGCCGCGTTCTGTGCCGAGGTAATCAAAAATATAATAGGTGATCACATTCCAGGGAAAAACCCCCGTGAATCCCTGCAGGTATACCATCCACAAACTTTTCTTTTTAAAAATTTCTCCCAGAGCTTTCCAGTTGAAGCGGTGCTGTTTAATTTCAATTCCCTGAAGTTCATCTTCGCCACTTCCGCGTGGAACATCTTTGACAAAGAAGAAAATTGCGATCGCCAGCAGGATGCCCAGTGAACCGGTAAGGATGAAGATGTTTTGCCAGCCACCCAGCGCAGAAGCAAACATCAGCGCGATCACCATTCCAATGAGGTAGCCGATAGGCTGGGTTAACTGCAGAACACCATAAACCTTTCCGCGCACCTTTGGAGAAAACAGATCAGAGATCAGGCTGTACATACCCGGATAGCTCGAGTCATCGATCCCCGTCGATGACCTGGTCATCAGAAAATCGCTGAACCTGGAAGGTGTATGAAACTTTGGTGCCAGCGCACTTAACCATGTCGTGGAGCCCCAAATAAATGACGCCGCTGCCAGTAGTTTTCCACGATTGTAGCGGTCGCTCAACCATCCCCATATCGGATAAAAAAGCGTGCCCACAATTAAGGCACCGGAATTGATCAACCCCCATTGCGTATAGGTCATATTGAACGTGTCCATGATGTCGGTTTGCAGCGGACCGATTAACAATTTATCCGTCTGGTGCAGCAGCATAAAAAGGAAAAAAATAACTACAGTGGTTTTGGCGGAACGGGAAAAATTCATTTTGGCTTTTTTTGTTTCAATATTTTCCATTTGTAAAACTCCTCGGAAGGTTTATGAAACAGAGATGGCTAATTCTAGATGAAATTGAGATGCAAGTCAACAAAGTTAACATTGTCTAGGTTTCTATATTGACGTTGAATACTGCGTTCCAACTCGTCAAAGATTCTTGATGGTTATGGCAGAGAGGTTAAGTCAGGGGTTGTCAGGTCTGTGGTCGAGGTAGGGGTAGGGGGTATTGTGGGGGTCATTGTGGGCGTTATGGTTCGAGTTGGAGTTTTAGTGGGAATTGAGGTTATGGTAGTTGTCGAAGAACGAAATGGAGTTGCCGTGGGTGTCGGAAGGGGAGTTGAAAAAGTCGAAATTTCAATGGTATCTCCCATCGAAATATCATACACATAATCAGCGGCGTTCTGGCAGGCTGGATCGAGGTTAGAGGCCACATGTTGCCAGTCAATCGGATCATTGGCATCCCATGTTCTTGAGATGGCGTTACCCAGGCAGCCAGCCCCGGCGTTATAGTTCAACAGGGTGAAACGCCAGAGGTCGGAGTATTTACTCAAATGACGCGCGGTATCGCCGGTGATATTTTCGATTAACTGGTTGACCTGACTGCAATTGGCTTTGATTGTTTCAGAAAAGACGTGAATACTGTAATTGGCTTTATCCATGTTAAAGCCATTTTCACAGGCCGGGCAGGTTGCGTTAACCCTTTGCAGGAGTGTGCCTCTTAACAGGCTCTGGATGTATTCACTCTGGAGCGCATAGCCAGCAAAGCAGTTCGACTCATCCACAACAAGCGGGCAGAAACTGGCATAGAAATCTGGATTCCATAGCAGAAGGGTATCTACACCATGTTCTGTGAGCTGGCTGAGCCCGACTTCTTGATCATCGTAATAGGTTCCAGGCCAGAGCTGACTCTCACGAATAAAAGTATTCTTGATCAGTGTTCCAGGCACATGATCGATTCTTGCCACGGCAAGAATCTCTTGATCGAACTGGTTCTGCCATTCACGAATGATCGGCTCTGCAGCATTTACGCCGCATTCATTGGCAATATTGTTATCAGCCAGTCCGTTTTGGTCACAATTTCTCGCATCAACGAGTCCGTTCTGAATCAAAGCAGCGGCGAGATAATACAACTTCTGAGAAGTCGTAAGGTCCGCAGCATCAGCGGGTGTGTCCAGCCAATCCGGGGAGTCAGCCGTTTCTGGAAAGACATTCTAGATTTCAGAGCAACTTGGCGCCGGTCTGCCGATGAACTGATTGCTGATGATATCCACACGATAGGTATCCTCGAGGGTTTCGTGCGGGATGACACGCGCATAAGCCGTTTGCTTACCGGTAGAATCGCCAAAGCTGGAATCAGCCTCGAAAACAATCTCAATTCCTTCCGGGCCAGTTTCACTCAGCGAGATGGTGCAGGTGTTGGAATTGCAGTTAAAGGATTCGCTGCCGGCACGACCGTATATTCGGGTGATGGTGTGTCCGGCCAACGGCTCTTTGCCGGAAAACCTCAAGGAGGGCTGCCCGGTACAGTAATCTTCATCTTCTGCGCGATACTCACATCCCTCAAGGGTAAGCCAAACAGAGGGTGGATTAGTTTGGACTTCGACCTCTCTTTGAATCGGAGTGGAACTCACCGGTTTTAAATAAACGCCTGTGCAGCCAGTGGTGCTATTTTCAAAATTGACACAATCAGGTGATTCCAGCCAGGTCTGCAGCAGGTAACTTGAACAGCTGTTTTGAATTTCTTCGCTGGTGGGATTACCTTCGTGGTCAATGAAAAAATCACAGGCGATTGTCTGATCTGACCGGTAGATCATCCACCACTCGTACTGGGTGAGCAGGGTTTGGGTCTTTTCCGATCGATCAGAACGTTGTGGTTCATCATCCGCAGCTGCGGCGGTCGGCTGTAGAAACGCAATACTGATTCCAATCAGCACGGAAACCAGGATGAGGGATTTCCACTTGATTGGTTTGAGATTCTGAAGCAGGCGAACAAAAGAAAGGATCGTTTTCTACCCCTTTGCGATTCATCTATTGCCATCCGTTTCCTTTCAACAGAAGGCAATTTCGCTCGATTCTCGATAATCTACAATTGATCGGAAGATAAACTGTCCATCCCCCATTTCTTAACGACTATGATTAATTTTACATTCAAAACCAAAAACAGAATATTCAAAGATGAGAAAACTTACAAATTTCTCCCAATTACTCCAAAAAACCTGATCGGACACGATTGATATCTAGAGTAAATTTAGTTTCGTATAGATATTTTTATGATGCATTTGGTGACCTGTTTGACAGTGAAATTATCAGAAGAGATCGTTATTGTCATGTGAAGATTACCGTCAGGCTAATCGAATTGATTTTCAAAAAACCATCCCTGGTTAATTCACAAACACATTCTGGAAATGTGATTGTCAGAGATCGCTAATGATCCTTTCGGTGGAAAGCATGAATCGAACGATTTTTTACGGGTTCCAAACCTCGCAAAAAACCCTCTTTATTGCTTCTGATTATTTAAACTAATCGGAAGTTATAGAAATTGATTGCTCTTTGCGAGTTATTTCCCTTCTGCAAAGATAAACGTCACTTTTCTCTCCTTTGTCGGTTAATAAGGAATACAATCTGTTTAACGTGTTTAATTGATGAATTTCATTTCTTTGCTCAAACGTACAGCTCGCTGGTTTGCTGAATTAACTGTCGGAGGATCCTGGGGACAAACCCAGGCCGCCAGTGTTCAGAAGAATTTGCGCTGGTTCTGGTTCGATGGGCTTTTTGCATCGGCACACGATAACATCTATCTGAACTATGTCAGCTTATATGTTCTGATCCTGGGAGCGACCCAGGCACAAATTGGTCTGATGAGTTCGTTCTCTAACCTGCTCGCGGCTCTGCTCTTACTGCCGGGTGCCTTTCTGGCTGAACGCTTTGTCGATAAACACAGGGTCAGCCTCTTCTGCATTGGCGGACTGACCAGATTTTCCCTCTTACTGCTGGTATTTGTACCTTTTTTATTCAAGGGATCAAGCCTGGTTTGGGCAGCCATTCTGTTCTCTGTGCTGCGTGACGGCTTTGCCAACTTGGGTTACCCGGCCTGGATGGCGGTGACCAATGATATCGTTCCATTGGATGGACGCGGACGGTATTTTGGCGCGCGGAATTTCATCATGGGAATCGCCGGTATGCTCATCACATTGCTGGCAGGAAAAATCATTACCACCTTCACCGGACAATCCGGGTATCAGATCGCGATGGGAGCGGCGTTTATCATGGGCCTGGCTTCAACTTTCAGCTACGCGAAAATAAAAATCCGGTATCCTCTCCCTAACCAGGAAACAACCTCCGGTTTTCACTTGCGAACCTTGTTGAATGACCTCAAAGGCCATCCAACCTTTTTGATGCTGATCCTTACGGCGGCGGTCTGGAACTTTGCCATTAACGTTTCAGGTCCGTTTTTCAATGTTCACATGCTGCAGGATTTGAAATTTACGGCAAATGAGATTGGTATCTTAAATGTGGTCACAGCCCTGAGTGCCTTGCTGGTGCAGAACCAGCTTGGGGCTTTCTCTGACCGAATGGGCCCGCGCAAACTGCAATTGATCAGCATGATCGTTATTCCACTGCTGCCGGTTGGCTGGATTTTCGCGACAACTGTCTGGCACATTGCGCTGTTGAATATTCTCAACGGGGTGATTTGGGCGGCATATAATCTTTCGTATTTCAACCTTTTACTTGAAGTGATCCCTGCTGATAAAGTGCCTGCGTTTTCTGCAATTTACCAGGTTGTGGTGGCTCTTTCTCTTGCTTTAGGCGCACTGGCTGGCAGCGGGGTCATTGCACGCTGGGGTTTTACAGGTGTATTGATCGCATCCGCAACCATTCGCTGGATGTCAGCCGGAATGTTCGGAAAATATGTCAAGGGCTCTCCTAAACGAACCCAGCCGATATCAGGTTGAGCAAATAGGCAGCTGATGAGTTAAGTCTATTGAGATTCCTCACGGCTCTCATCTGGCAATCAATTCAAGAACATTATTGAGTAGAATTATGAATACATCAGAGTTCATGCAAGGACTCTCCCCTGCCCTGGGGAATATTTTTGATCTTTCCTATTCACCATTTCTTATGAGGGAAATTATATGAAGAAAATCAACCCGATCGAAAAAGCGTACATCGATGAACGTAGCAGTGCCCTACTCTACCAAACCATGGCTGAAGTTGAAACGGATACACGCATAGCAGATGTGTACCGCAGGATTGGCCAGACTGAGCTTCACCATGCCGCCAGGTGGGCAGAACGTGCCAGAGAAGCCGGTATTTCCCTGAAAGAATATAAGCCTTCCTGGCGCACGCGTACGCTTATTAGGCTGGCAAAACGTTTTGGCCCGCAGATGATCCTCCCTGCCATTCAAAACATGGAAGCTACCGGATCTGACGAATACGCGCGCATGGAAAACGCCATGGGCATGCGCCGTCAGGAACAGTCGCATGCCCGTCTGCTCACCATGATCACCGGTAGTGTGCGCGGTGGCATCGAAGGCGGAGTCTTGGCTCAGTTGGAAGGCCGCCACCGTTCGACAGGTGGAAACGCCCTGCGTGCCGCTGTGTTAGGCGCAAACGACGGGCTGGTATCCAATCTCAGTCTGGTAATGGGTGTGGCCGGAGCCACGCTGGAGGGTAAAGGCGTCTTAATCGCCGGGTTAGCCGGGCTGCTGGCGGGTGCCATATCCATGGCGCTTGGTGAATGGCTCTCGGTCCAATCCTCGCGCGAATTGTACTCTCACCAGATTGCCACAGAAAAAGAAGAGATCGAGACTGCGCCTGAAGAAGAAGCGGAAGAGTTGGCGTTGATCTATGAATCGCGCGGGCTGGCTCGCACCGATGCCCGGAATCTGGCACAGCAAATCCTCGCCAATAAAGAGACCGCGCTCGATACGCTGGCGCGTGAAGAACTGGGCGTAGACCCCAAAGAACTTGGCGGGTCAGCCTGGGAGGCAGCAGCGACATCCTTCTTTCTCTTTGCCCTAGGTGCAATTTTACCTGTGGCGCCGTTCATTTTTACAGGAGGGATGACGGCGGTATTCCTCAGCATTGGTTTGAGCACAATAGGGTTATTCCTGCTCGGCGCGGTGATCACTCTCTTTACCGGCCGCAGCATCTTGTATTCTGGTTTTCGCATGGTGCTGTTTGGCCTGGTTGCCGCTGCAATCACTTTTGGAATTGGCAAGCTGATTGGTGTCAGTATTGCTGGATGAGCTGTAAATGGTTCAGCAATCATCAAATCAAAACCCACCCTTCTGATTCTCGAAAACCAGGGGGTGGGTTTTATGTCTGGGATCCTGTGAAACCAGATCGATCTTATCCCAGCTGTTCCACAAGGTAGTTCTGCAGGGTCATCTGAGCGATCTGGTCTAATTGGGCTTCGATCCAATCGATATGTTCTTCTTCGTCACCGAGGATGTCTTCAAGGATCTCGCGTGTACCGTTATCACCCTCATCTGCGCACAGTTTAATAGCCTTATTGTATTCCTTGATCGCGCCATCTTCAGCCATCTGGTCATTTTTATGAATGGCCAAAACATCTGCGCCTATGTTGATTCTGTTGAGGTTGCTAACGATCGGTCTTCCTTCTAAAAAGAGGATGCGTTCGATGTGTTTTTCAGCATGTTTCATTTCTTCGATGGCGCGTTTTTCAATAGCTTCCGCCAGTTCCTTATACCCCCAATTCGCGCACATCTCTGAATGCACCATGTACTGACTGATGGCTGTCAATTCGTCAGCCAAAAGAAAATTAAGAACATCAATCACCTTGGGATTCCCTTTCATCGTTACCTCCTTTGCTTATACACCAGTATACAAAACATAACTTACCTTTTCTATATACCAATAAAAAGGGTTCGGAACACCGAACCCTGATCGAATTACTTACCAGCTCGCGTAAGTCTTGGATCAAGTGCATCACGCAGACCATCTCCCAGAAGGTTGAACCCAAGTACAGTCAGCATAATGGCGATGCCAGGGAAAATGACCAGGTGAGGTGCGCTGAAGATGCTGTTCTTCTCTTTTCGCTTATACTAATGCTTCGGATAATATTCATATTTTCTTTCCAATTTTATTTACCTTGACAGGCGATTTTCCTCACTTAAGAATTCGTGTACAATCAAATCATGACTTCCAGAAGAGAAATCCAACCCCTCCTCCCGGGTGAAATTGCTCATACCATTGGCTTAAACGCCAATCATGCAGCCGCCCAAACACGCTTCAAGGAATACCGGTCGCGCCGTGCTGACGAAACTCTGCGCCGCCAGGATGCTGATCTATCTCTTTTTCATGAATTCCTGGAGCTGCACGGCCTGCGTACTGGAGATCTCTCACAGGAGCCGGATGCCTGGCGCCCGGTGACCTGGGGGCTGGTGGAAGCTTTTGTCAAATGGCAGCTCAATGAAGGATATGCGATTAAAAGCATCAATGTTCGCCTCTCTACTGTGAAATCTTATTCCCGTATGGCCATGCAATGCGGCAGCATCACCCCGCAGGAGTACGCGCTGATCCGTGCGGTACAGGGGTACTCATTCCGAGAACAGGTGCGCATCGACCAGCGCCGGCCGATTAAGCGGATCGGCCTGAAAAAAGAAGAACCCGTGCGGATCACAGCCGAGCAGGCGCGGCAGTTGAAAATTCAACCCAACACACCACAGGGCAGGCGTGATGCCCTCCTGATGTGCCTGCTGCTCGACCACGGGTTGCGTGTGGGTGAGATCACGAACCTGACCGCTGCTGATCTTGACCTGGAAAACGGCACACTGCATTTTTACCGTCCCAAGGTGAGCAAAGAACAGATCCACCGCCTGAGCCGTGACACTTTGCGCGCTTCACTGGCATACAAGAACTGTGGCGATTTACCGGTGAATGGTTTTTTGCTGCGCAGAAGTAAAAAAAATGAAGAGCTGGGTGATCCTGGAATGACAGAACGTGCCGTCACTGGGCGTGTGCGACTTTTGGGTGAACGCCTGGGAATTTCAGGGCTTTCAGCGCATGATTGCCGCCATTACTGGGCAACTTCGGCTGCACGCAATGGCACCGATGCTTTTACATTGCAGGAGGCTGGCGGATGGTCTTCCCTCGCCATGCCGCGCCGGTATATCGACGACAATGAAATTGCGAACGAGGGCATAAAGTTAGATAATGAACGGCGCGAAGAATGATCCAACACAGAAAGTCGGTCTTATCAATAATTGTGAGTTTTGGTGACCTTTTCTTTGAAAAATACAGTCGTAAAAGAAAATTCATTTCTCCTGACATACAGGTTAATCATGACACAAAAGCATAATCTCTTTTCTAATATGACCCCAGTCGACTGGTTGCTGGCAGCAGGATTCACCCTGGTGCTCGCCCTTCTTGGGAATTCGCTTTTACCTGAGTTAGGGTGGCTGATTGGAATCCTCGCTGCCCTGGGACTGCTTTATCTGGCCAAACGCAGACGTGACCGTATGCAGAATCCTCCATCAAACGGTGAATGATCAACGCGACCATAACAGGCAGAGGTGTGCGTAAAGCCATGCGTCACTCATGAGCACTGATCGTGACATGGCATAGATTGATTCAAAAATAAAGGTAGAGATGAGATTCAAGATTAGTGATATTTCAAAGATGACCGGTATTTCTCCAAGCGGGATACGCTTTTACGAAAACGCTGGCGTAATTTCTCCGGTACGCGCGAAAAATCAAAAATACCGCGATTATTCCTTGCATGAACTACATCTTTTATTACTCTGTAAGATCTACCGCGACAGCGGTTTTTCGCTGTCAGAATCGATAAACTTGCTCTATTGTTCAGAAACCGAGCAAATCAAGCATTGTTGTGAACAACAGTATGTCAGATTGAGCCTGGAGATTAAAAGAAAACAGATCCTGCTTGAAACCCTTGACCAAAGGATAAAAGATATAACCGATTTTCAAAAAGATCCCCCTTACTACCGCTTTATGCAGAGCCCGGCATTGCTGCGCATGAAAGTCTGGCAGCCCGGAAAGAACGCTAAAGACGAATCACTTTTTTCGCAGGTTCAGGAATGGTTGAAGTTCATTCCATTTGTGGAGTCCTGTCTGATACTTTCGAAAGATGACCTGTACTGCGGGAAGGGCGATCTCGAAACCGATTGGGGGCTAGCAATTGAAGAGCGGCACGCACTTCTGTTAAACGTTCCTACAATGCCCAATGTTGAAAGGATCCCTCCGCAGGATTGTTTGAGAGTGGTGATCCAAATCAACGAAGACCTGTCGATACCCGGTGAACAGCTCATTGGCGTTCGAAAATTTATGGCCGAAAAGGAAGTTGAGGCAGCCGGTCCCGCGGTCAGCAGGCTGTTCCTGGCTCAAAACCATCGGGATCATATCGTCCGGCGTGATATGCTTTGGATTCCCATTCAGAAAACCTGCCGCAATACGGTTAAGATTAGTAACCTTTCCCAATCGTGACAAATGTCTTGAATACAAAATATTGACTCTACAGTAACTGTAGAGTGTAAAGTCATTATTAGGCGATTTATGGCAAAGTGTCAATCAATTTATAAGGTCTTGACCTGACGCCATATCATTTTTATCCACATTTTATAAAGATGGAGGAAAGTACGATGAGTAGAGAGAAGAAAGTAGATCTGTCACGCCGTAACTTCATGAAAGGTGCAGTTCTGGCCACTGGCGCCGGTATTCTGGCTGGCTGCGCTCCAAAAGTCGCTGAGACAGCCGCTCCCGGAGAAACTGCTCCTGTGACCGGTGCAACAGCCATCGACTGGCTGGGCACTGAGCCCGAAATCAGTGACATCGCCGAAACCGTTGAAAGTGATGTGATTGTCATCGGTGCAGGCACAGGCGGCCAGTATGTTGCCGCATCCGTCCTCGAAAAAGGCCTCAAAGTTATCGTTCTTGAAAAGAACACCACGGTCAGCACCCTGCGCAACGACTGGGGCGCGATCGACTCCAAGTGGCAGAAGGCGGAAGGCATCAAAATCGATAAAGCCGCTGCATTGCACTACCATCAGATGTACAGCGCTAACCGCATCGACCAGCGCCTGCCAAAGATTTGGGCAGACGAGAGTGGTGCAGCCATTACCTGGATCGGCGAACTGCTTGAATCTCTTGGCGGAACTTTCTTGTACGAGGGCGGCTACGAACCCGATTTCGATCATCCAGCCTCTTACCCGAAATTCCCCACAGGCCACAGCGCTTTCTTTGAAGACGGCTGCGATGGTTCCCCATACATGAAGAAGTACATCGAGAGTTTGGGCGGTGAGTTCCGCTTCGAGACCACCTTCGTCAAGTTCGAACACGAGGGCAAGAAGGTCACTTCTGCCATCGCCAAAGATAAAAACGGCAAATACATCCGATTTGTTGGCAAGAAGGGTATCGTGCTCAGCGCTGGTGGTTACCAGGGCAATCCTGACATGCTGAAAGCCTTGCAGCCCGCAGATGTCATGATCATGACCCCACCGACCGCTGGTTTGAACACCGGCGACGGCATCAAAGCCTGCCTGTGGATGGGCGCCGCCATGGATGAGGTTCATACAAGCATGCTCTTTGACCGCATGGGCCTGCTCCCCAACGAAACCCCCGCTACCATGACCGTCCCCGGTTTCTTCTGGCTTGGTTCACAGCCGTGGCTCAAAGTTAACCTGCGCGGCGAACGCTTCACCAATGAATCGCTCCCATACGACTTCATTCTACACGCCGCCGCCAAGCAGCCAGGCGCGACCTACTGCGCCATCATGGACTCAAACTGGTTCGAGCAGGTCACGCAGTTTGAAACCACCGGCTGCTCGCGCATCTACCCGTACCCCAATGGCAGCCAGAACGATGTCTTCAAGACAGCTGGCCTTGAACCCACCGGAACCGATCTGGCAAAGATCAAAGAGGAATGGACTGCAATCCTGCAAGGGTTACAGGATAGCGGTCACCTGCAGAAGGCTGACACCCCCGAAGAACTTGCCACCAAGTTGAACATCCCTGCCGACACTTTTGCAGCGACCCTTGCCCGCTACAATGAACTGGCTGCAGCCGGAGAAGACAAGGACTTCTACAAAGATTCCTACCGCTTCCTGCCCCTCACCAAGCCGCCTTACTTTGGTATCCGCCTCACCGGATGGTTGCTCTGCACCCTCGACGGCATCCGTATCGATACCCAGATGCGCCCGGTGGACGCCATGAACGAGCCCTTCGAAGGGCTGCATGTCATTGGCGATTCCTCCGGTGGCTACTTTGCCCACACCTACCCCAACCTGTTCACCGGCTTCGCCAATGGCCGCACCACCACCTTCGCGCGCCGCGTTGCACGCATCCTTGCCGGCGAACCTGTGGATTTACCCGCCGAGTAAATCAACCAACAGTCGTCCTTCCAAAAAAATACCCCCTGCCCTCACCGGCAGGGGGTATTTGTTCAGACAACTCTCTTAAATATCTTGATTATCGATCTGCGGCGATGTACACTATGATTGATTTCCACAACCTGCCAGCGTCAACTTATATCATTGAAAATTTCAGGGAACCCTGAAATTTAAAAATATATGATGAGTGAGGAGGAGCTCTGATATGAAAAAGACCAGAAAGATAGATATTTCGCGTCGTAATTTCATGAAAGGCATGGCCCTCGCTACGGGGGCGGGCGTTCTGGCAGGCTGTGCGCCAAAGCTTGTTGAAACAGCCCAGCCGGCTTCTACAGCCGAAGAAGTGGCTGCTGTACAGGATTGGCTGGGGAAAGAGCCAGTGATTGATGACATTTCCGAAACGATCGAAAGTGACGTCATTGTGATCGGCGCCGGTACCGGCGGCGCGTACGCTGCCGCCAGCTGCCTTGAAAAAGGCCTGAAAGTGGTCATTCTTGAAAAGAACGCCACAGTCAGCACCCTGCGCAATGACTGGGGTGCAGTCGATTCCAAATGGCAGCTCGAAGAAGGCGTCAAACTCGATCGCGCAGCAATCCTGCACTATCATCAAATGTACTGCGCGAACCGCATTGATTCACGCCTGCCCAAGATCTGGCTGAAAGAAAGCGCTGCCGCGATCAACTGGATCGGCGAATTGTTGATCAGCCGCGGGGCCAGGTTCTACTACGAAGGCGGATACGAGCCTGATTTCTCACCAGCCACCTACCCGAAATTCCCAACCGGGCACAGCGGTGATTTTGACGAAGGGGTTACGGGTGCATCGATCATGCAGGGGTACATCGAAGAACTCGGCGGAAAGTATTACTTCGAGACTCCCTTCATCAAGTTCGAGCATGAAGGAAAAAAGGTTACCGCTGCCATTGCTCAGAATAAAGAGGGAAAATATCTGCGCTTCGTGGGCAAAAAGGGTATCGTGCTTGCCACCGGCGGTTATCAGGGCAACCCTGAGATGCTCAACGCCCTCATGCCGCATGATGTGATGATCATGGCCAAACCATCACCAGGACCCAACACCGGCGACGGCATCAAGGCCTGTCTGTGGATGGGCGCTGCCATGGATGAGGTTCATACGAGTATGATCTTCGACCGCATGGGGCTGCTGCCCAACGAAACCCCGGCGACCATGACAAAGCCAACCCTCTTCTGGTGGGGTTCTCAGCCCTGGTTGAAGGTCAACCTGCTGGGTGAACGGTTCACCAATGAGTCCATTCCTTATGACTTCATCGTTCACGCAGCCGCCAAACAACCGGGTAAGTGTTATGTCTGTGTATTCGACAGCGACTATTTCAATCAGATCCAGCAATTCCAGACGGTCGGGTGCTCGCGTATCTTCCCGTTCCCCAATGGCAGCCCCAACGACCGCACCGGCACCGATATGGCTGTGATCGAGCAAAGAGCCAATGAATCTGTAAAAGGATGGCTCGAAAGCGGTCACCTGCAGCAGGCCGATACGTTTGAAGAACTGGCCAGGAAACTCAACATCCCCGAAACGACCTTTGCAGCGACGGTTGCCCGTTATAACGAACTGGCCGACAAAGGCGTAGATGAAGATTTCTATAAGGATTCCTATCGCTTGCTGCCTCTGAAGAAACCGCCTTATTACGGCATCCGCTGCACCGGCATGATCCTCTCCACCATGGACGGAATCCGCATCGATACTCAGATGCGCCCACTGGATTCGGAGAACGTGCCCTTTGAGGGTCTCCACGTGGTGGGTGATTCCTCTGGCGGTTACTTTGCCCACACCTACCCCAACCTGTTCACCGGTTACTGCAACGGCCGCAACACCACCTACTGCCGCCGTGTGGCCCGTATCCTTGCCGGAGAACCAGTTGAATTACCTGAAGAATAAACCTATTTAATTCGATTAAGATATTCACGCTCATCCCCCGCCCTTCAGCGGGGGATGAGTTTTTCTCTGTTAGAAGGGTAGTATTTTAAATGATATAATGGCTATGCGCAATTGCTTGTTCGCCCACTTACTTATTGGCTTCCCACCAGGCGCGCCAGGCAGCAGCATCTTCGCCAAAATCCTGACCGGTGATGACCTCCAGAGTATCTGCCACAAGCCACGCCGAGAGTCGCGCCTCGTCTCCCATCTCCATAATCTCAATCAGTGTGGGCACCGCTTCACGAGCGGTCGGGCCGATCACTTCAAGCGCGTCGAGGGCTGAACTCGCCGTGCTGTAATCCTCTGATTTAACCGCCTCAATGAACAACGGCAATGCAGGAGCTGCAGCCTCCTTCATTGCAGCTAACGCCTGGATGGTTGTGCTGGCGCCAGCGTAAATTGTATACGTTTCAATTCCAGATCCAAGCTGCTCTTTCAATACCTCCATCAAAACAGGAACCGCCTGAGGGTCACCGATATTTCCCAGCGCGCGGATGACTTCCATTTTTACCCCGGAATCTGGATCATCGATCATAGCGATCAGATCAGGCACGGCCTCTTTTGCACTTCCCCCAAAAAGTCCCAGAGTACGCGCAGCCGATTGGCGCGCCACCGGGTCAACATCCTTCAGCATTTCGATTAATACCGGCAATGCCTGCGATCCAGCCGCGCCCATCTGTGACAGGCTATAACCGGCTGAATTGCGCAAGGAATTGTTACTGGAACGTAAAGCCGAGACCAGCCCGGGTGCACCCCACCATTCTGAAATCATGGGAATGATCGCCAATCCCCAGGTTTCAGCGTAATCTGCTTCTGCTTTCGAGGGGCAGCTGTAAACAAACGTGATGCCAAAACCCTTGCTGGGAGAATAATGACGGAAGAGCTCCATCTCAAGGTCTTTCTCTCCGCTCTTAGAAAGCACAGCGGTGCCATCAGTCGAGGCGTCAAAATAACAGGTGCCGGCGCCGCCGACCGATTCACCATAAGGAGTGAACTCCAGGTCGATCTTGAGATTCGCCTGACAGTCGCTGCTCTCTCCAATGGTCGTCGCTACACCAATGCGGTCAAGGATGGTTTTCAACTCTTCGGCGATGGGCTCACTGACACCCGTCACATCAGAGTACGTTTGGTTCACCTGCAGACACATACTGCTGACCGCTGAGACCCAATCCTTTTTGGTCACCTCTGGAAAATGGATCACTCCTCCATTTTCTGTTAGCCCATCCTGCTGTTCCGCACCAGGTTCAGAAGTATCTCCTGTGATCGGAATCTGTCTGCAACCTGCCAGTATTGCCAGCGCGCAACACAAGAAGCCTATTCCCAGCTCCCGTAAGGGTCTATGTGTTTTCATCTTCCACCTCCAGAAAACCAGCAATCCTTCTCTTGAGACTCAATCATCCTCAAGAAAATTGAAATTTTTCTGGCTTTTTTCTGCATCGGGGTGGAAATTCGGGATACTGCGCCAAATGCAGCAAAACGAAGCTACCACGTGGAGTTCTGCCCCCTGAATTGATCATGCCCTGTTCAACCATTACCAGAAAGGGCTTAATTTAGACAGCGCCGCTCGCGTGATCCAATTCGATTATACAAAACTGCGCCCCATTTTCAACCGCCACCAGAATCAGGCGCATCCCCTTCGCGCCGGCGGAAGATTATGGCTTTTTAAATCGTACCGTGTAATTCCAGAAATTTCCTTCAACAGCCTCGACCTTGAAGCCTGCTTTTTCACCAATGCGGATGGTCGCTCCGCAGCCGGGGTAATCGGGGTCTACCAGCAATTCAGTCACCGCCAGGATGGCCTGCGGTTTTAGAACTCGATAAACCTCGGTCAAACAGCGCCGTGGATCAGGGATCTCCATCAGAGCGGTCACAAGGTAAACGACATCCAGCGAGGAGTCATCAAAGGGCAGCTCATACGCGCTCTGGTGGATCAGCTCAATGCGCCTGCGTAAATCAACAGGGACCCTGGCGAGATGCCTGAGACAACGCACCAGCATCGCTTCAGCTATATCCAGCCCGAAGACTTTGCCATCCTTCCCCACCGCGTGCGCCGCGTATGGCAGGAAGAACCCGCCGCCGCAGCCGATCTCGAGCACTTTCTGGCCAGGTTTGATCCCGCTGCGCCGAATCACCTCTACCGGATTTTGCATTTTTTCACGCAGGCGGCTGTTGAGAAACACAGTAATGAACGCGGGCGCAGGAAAGTGCCAGATGCGGCGCACCAGTCGGATGAGCACCAGGTAAACAGCGATACCGGCGATCACAAAGCCGAAGATCTTAAGAACTTTTAGCCATCCAGACATGTCACCCCTCTTCTTAAAATTTCCGTCCTCTTAAAACTCAATGATGAAGATCACCACGTACCCCAGCACAAGAAGGCCGCTGAGGGCGATGAACCAGCCGATGAGTTCTCTACGCAGCCTCCTTGCGCGTATGAGCAGAATATTGGCCTTTGCATTATCCACCTCTCTTAGGCGAACCTCGCAGATATCCACCACCTGCTGCAAAGGATGCAAAGGGCAGCGCCCATGTTCGTTCAACTCCACCGCTGTGCGGCAGAGAGCGCAATATCCAACTTCAACCAGGGTTTGATCGCTCATGCCATGATGATGTACTTGAAAGTAAAGTACAAAAGTAGGATCGCCAGAATGACGATGATCCAGCTAATGAGACGTTTGCGGTCCTCGCGCTTCCTGTTTTCAATGATTTCCGCTTTAATGGTCTTCGTATCTTCGGGGACGGCCAGACGGATGTCGGAAACCTTGCGGTGCGGATGCCGTGGGCAGCGTGATTTTTCGTTCAATTCCACCGGCATACGGCAGCCACGGCAATAACCGATAGCGACCGCACCCGCCGAGCGCAGGAGGCTTCGGTCTTGCTCACGCATCTTATTGACGAAAGTGTCTTTGTCTGCCCCCAACAAAGAAACCACGTCCCCACCAGCATCGTGGGCGCTCGCATCCTCAGCCACAGCGATCCGGTCGCGCAGGGCCTGTTGGGTTTGCCCGAGCGCATCAAGCAGTTTGCCGCGTTCTTTAAGGATGGCCGCGCGGGCTTTTTCAGGAGCGAGCCTCAGGGCTTCGTTCAAATCTGCCAGCGCCTGTTGCTGATCAAGGGTTAGGTGGCGTTTGGCGCGGTCAAGATAGCGCTCGTGGATAGGCGTACGCTTGAAGAGAAAAACCAACCCGGCAATGGGCATGATAACCGCCAGCAGCCCCCACCAGATAGGTGAAGAAACGAAACAGCCCAGATCAGGCACATCTTCTGCCTGGTACATTTTCCAGAGCACCCAGGCCGCGAAAGCCGCGATGCCCAGCATGATGATGAAACCTAAAACTCTAACGAAGAAACTGGTCCCCGGCAGCAGGTCACGATGGCAGGTCAGGCAGTAGCGCTGTTCGGGAGGGTTGACCGTCTTGCATTTGTCGCAGTGGATCATTTGAACCCTCCTTTCAATCTATTGAAAATCCCAGATTACGGCGCGATCAGGTCATCGCTGACGCGATTCAGGGTCACATATTCAACAGCGTTCTGGTCACGCAGGGTGATGACATCCGCAGATTCGCAGGTATAGTACATGGTGCTGGATGGGATGGAAGCGATCAGGTCAGCGAGCGGAATGCTGCCAGCAGGCAGTGGTAAACCATCCAGCTTAACACTGCTCACCTTGAGCGTCGTCCGTTCAGGGTCAATTTGATAATCAAAAGAACCCGCTGCTGCCCCGGCGCTGAAATAGGCAGTGGTAGAGCCGTTGAGAGTCAGTTCCATAAGGTGTTCGCTGTCAGCCGCTGTGTATACCGCGTTAATGGTGGCATCGTCATACCACACCTGCATGCTGTAGGTGGAACCCAGCAGGGGTTCATCCCACAGAAAACGAAAGTAAATATGAGGGCTGATGTTGGTGAAGGTCAGTGGAACATCACCACCAATGAGCATATTACCTGCATAGATCATGCTGGCGCCGTCAACTTCCCAGGTACCAACCAGGCAGTCGATTGCCAAAGGATCGAAATCGCCCACAGGTTCAGCGGTCGTGCCGGCGTCTTCTGACAGGGCGGTCGATGATTGTTGAGCGAGCTGGCGGTTTTCGCGCGTCAGAGGAAAATTGCAGCCTGCAAGGCTGAAAAGCAAGAAAATTACCAGTAAGATTGAAAAACCTTTCATTTTCAAATTTCACCTCAAAGAAAGTTGAGAAGATTGAACCAATTCTATTGTTACACAAAAAAGCAGAGCTGTGAGGGGCGAATTCTATACTGCCGATGAAAGATGAATACAGTAAGGCATACCTGCTGACCATATAATCATTAAATATGCGGGGTTTAGGATCATCCCCATTCACTCTGCTCATTCCTGGCGAATAAAAACAAGCTCACCGCCGTCCAAAGAAGAAATGCGCAGTTCAGAATCCGTGAGGGTGAAGGTCTGCGCCGCGCCAAGCAGCGAGAGGTAAAGGCTTTCCTGGGTCATCACGCCAGAGTCCATGCAGGCCATGAGCGTGGAAGCGATTTCACCGGTAGTTAGTTGACTGCCGCTGACCTGGTAGGCACCGCCGAAGGAATTACAGCCAGCTGATCCGCCCAGGTTTCCGTCTGTAAAACTGAGGGTCAAGACCGTTCCCTCCGCAGGAAGTTCGCCGTTCAGTTTAACCAGCACCCAGGCCGTTCCTGCGAGTGGATCCTGCGCCGCGTTTTCAGATTGATCCGATTTGATCAGTGAACAGCCTGCGAGTATAAAGATTGACAGTAAAATTAATATCCGAAATAAGCGTTTCATTGAACTGCTCCTGCATCTATTCTACACAATATAGACTCGCAGTGGAACAGGGCGGTTGTGCATTCATCAATGGAGAGGTAATGCTGTTGTTGAAAGATGCACCCTTGACTCTCCCCTTGGGGGAGGATGTATAACAGGGGCACAAACCATCTGACGGCCGTCAGGAAGGAAAGTTATGTTAAAGATCGGCGACTTCGCCCGTATTGCCAACGTTTCGGTCAAGACCCTGCGTTACTACGCCAGCGAAGGGCTGCTTGTTCCGGTGATGGTCAACCGTTACAACGGTTACCGCTACTACACCGAAGAACAGCTCGGCACGCTGAACCGCATCCTCGCGCTCAAAGAGATGGGTTTCAGCCTTGACCAGGTGCGCATGATGCTGACGGAAGCCCTCACCCCCGGCGAACTGCGCGGCATGCTGCGTGTCAAGCGCATGGAGTTGCAGAAACGGGTGAACGCCGAACAGGAACGCCTCAACCGCGTGGAAGAGCGGCTGCGGCGCATTGAGAGCGAGGGGGCATCAGCGTGTGCTGAACTTCTCGCCAACATCCGCATTCAACAACAGCAAAAGGAGTTATTTATGCAACCCATTCGATTTGAAACCCTGCCCGCCTTCAAGGTGATGGGCTTGAAGTACCGCGGCATCAACGCCAACCAGGAAATCGCCCAGATGTGGGCAGAACTCAACAAGCGTATACAAGAGATCCCCATGAGTGGAGATTGCGCCTACGGCGTCTGTTTTGTGCTGAACAACACCTTCGGCGGCGAGTTCGAATACGTTGCCGGTTTCAAGGTGGATGACAGCGCGAACATACCACAGGGCATGGTGGTGGTGGACGTGCCCGCCAACCGCTACGCTGTGTTCGCCCACCGCGGAAGCATCGACACCCTCAGGCAGACCTATCACGATATCTGCGACGTATGGTGGCCGTCCTCGGGGTACACCCCCTGCGGTTATGACATGGAAGTGTACACAGACGAGTGGAAGGGATTCTCGCCCGATTCGGTGTTCTATATCTACGAACCGGTGAAGGAATAAGATCTGGGAGAAAAACTCGGTCAAATTCATACAGGGGCGATCGGATGATCGCCCCTGTGGCATTACTGGGTGGTGATCGATGAGTGTGAACGGCAATTCATGGTTGTGATTAAATCGGGCTGCTCATAAGTCTCAGCGGTGCAGTTACTGGTCACCTGTTAGGATTATAAATGCCAGTATGCATATCTCTTTTTTTCAAAATGGCATTCTTAATTCTGGTATTGTTTGAAGGTTTATGTTTGAGCAAAAATATTGCGGGACCGCCCGGAATAGGTCAATTGTCTTTATTGCTAGACACTCTTCTTAAAGAACCAGAAATAGGCAAACACAAGACCAAACACAAGGAACAATCCCACCGGCAACCAGCCGAGGGCATTCCAAACACCGTTGAGGGTGGCGATCAATGTAACCACAAAGCCTATAGCATTACTGAGGGTGACGGCGATGACGATTTTCTGCGCTTCAGGCCAGGGGAAGTTCTTGCAGAGCCACAGAATAAGAGCTCCAAAGATAAAGGCGGTGCCGAACAATTGTGACATCAACGCGCCCTGTTTATCAAGATTCATCCCAAACATCGATCCAAGCAAAACTGGTGCCACTACAAAGCCTATCCCGAAGATGACCTCAACGATCGCTTTTAAACCCATCCAAAATTTGAGACTCATCGATTACCTCCTATACCGCTCCCGGGCGATCCCATTTATGCTGCATGTGTAAATAAAAAACCGCTGTCTCATGACAGCGGCATGGATGTGGTTCACCTGGCTTTCCGCTTGCAGTTCAGAACCGTAACATAAAACTATTATACGACGAACAGAAAAAAATTCTACTGTAAAGTTCAGCAATCTCATCAGCCGTTTACTCTCGCAACTTTGTTTGCAAGTTCAACCCTGTTCACAGCGGTCACGAGAACGCAATATAATAAAATTGGTATGAGGTGAAAATGACCGATAAACTCGATCTACGCAAGCAGTTGAAGGTTTATTACTCCCCGAGCGCGAAAACATTCCAGGTGCTGGAAATCCCTCCTCTGCAGTACCTGATGATCGACGGACGCGGTGATCCTGCCATCTCACAACAATATCAAGATGCGCTCCAGACCCTTTATTCCCTTTCTTATACCTTGAAATTCATTTTGAAGGCACAGGGGAAGGATTACACAGTGATGGGGCTTGAAGGCCTGTGGTGGATGCCCGACATGCGCGAGTTCAGCCTGGAGCGCCGCGCGGATTGGGAATGGACCTCGATGATCTTGCAGCCCGATTTCATCACACCGGAGCTGCTGGACGAGGCGGTGCGGCAGGCTTCAGCCAGGGGCAAGGCCCCCCTCGCTGACCGGGTGCGGCTCGAAACTCTCGCAGAGGGACTGTGCGTGCAGATCCTTTACATAGGCGCGTACGCCGATGAAGCTCCAACCATTGCTCGCATGCATGCCTTCATCGCCGATAAGGGATACTCCCTCACCGGTAAACACCATGAGATTTACATGAGCGACGCGCGCAAGGTGCCGCCCGAAAAAAATCGCACCATCCTGCGCCAGCCGGTCTGCACTGCAGTTTAAATATGCAACAAGTATGAAGCGCATGATATAATACCTCCAAGTAAACAAGGAGTAGATCAGTGATCGTTCGCAGCCTTTAATCAACCATTTTCAGGTAGACCTGCCCGGAACCACTATGGCTGTATTTAACCATCCACCGGAGGCATCTGCCTTCGGTTTTGTTATTAAATAAAGGTTGCATATGCTCTCTGTTCACTCATTATCCAAATCCTACGGGATCAATACCGTACTGACCAATATCACCTTCAACCTCAACGCGGACGAAAAAGCCGCGCTGGTGGGTCCCAACGGCTGCGGCAAAACGACCCTGCTGCGCATCCTCGCCGGCCTCGAGTCTGCCGACCGAGGCACTTTTCATTTCAACCCGCCCGATCTCAAACCCGGCTACCTGCCTCAAGGCGCAGACCTGCCCGAGGGTTTAACCCTGGGTGAAACGTTGACCCGCCTGCAGGGAAACCTGCCCGGGCTCACCCGGCGCCTGGAAGAACTTTCTTCCGCTCTTGCAGTTGCACCCAATCATGCGAGATTACAGCAAGAATACGACGACTGCCTGGCGCGCATTCAACTGGCCTCCGAATCCGTCGGAAACGCCCCCGCCATTCTGGCCGGTTTCAGCCTCGATAACTTGCCTGCTGAAATCCCCGTGGGTGCGCTGAGCGGGGGGCAAAAGACTCGCTTGCAGCTTGCAGGTCTGCTGCTCGCCAATCCGCGGCTGCTGCTGTTGGATGAACCCACCAACCACCTCGACCAGGAAATGCTTGAATGGCTTGAGAACTGGCTCAGGCGTTCGCCATGCGCCGTGCTGATGGTCTCACACGACCGCGTCTTCCTCGAACGCACGGCGGACGCCATCTACGAGATCGACCCCGCGTCACACACGCTGAAGGTCTACCCCGGCAACTACTCCGCCTACCTCGAACAGAAGGCCAGCGAACGTGAACGCGCGCAGCAGGAATACAGCGATCAGCAAGATGAAATTGCACGCTTGACTCAGACCGCGCACCGCATCCGCAGCAATGCGCATTTCAGAAAAGGCGGCAAAGCGGATACAGGAGACAAGTTTGCCAGGGGATTCTTCGCTAACCGTTCGCTTGAAACGCTGCGCCGCGCCAAAGCCATCGAAGCCCGCGTGGAGCGCCTGCTTAACGAAGATCACATCGATAAACCTCGAGACAGCTGGCGCATGAAAATGGAATTCGATGCCGCAACTGAAAGCGGTCGGGATGTGATCGTGCTTTCTGATCTGACCATTGGCTACGATGGTGCTCCGCTGCTTTCGGGGATTGATGCTGTGTTGCGCTTCGGGCAGCGGGCAGTGCTCACCGGCCCTAACGGCTGCGGCAAAACGACACTGCTGCGCACCATCACCGGGCAGATACCGGCCCTCTCCGGGCGCTTGCGCCTGGGCAGTGCGGTCAGACCCGGGTACATGGCACAGGAGCAAGAAGATCTGGGAGCGGATGCTAATGCTCTGGAAAGTTTACAGCGCATCAGCGGTTGGAATGAAACCGAAACGCGCACATTCCTGCACAAATATCTTTTCACAGGCGATGAGGTGTTCACGCCCATGAACGCCCTTTCTTTCGGGCAGCGCACGCGTCTGTCGCTGGCACGTCTGGTCTCCCGGGGGTGCAACCTGCTGCTGCTGGATGAACCGCTCAACCACCTTGATCTTGCGTCGCGTGGCCAATTCGAGCAAGCGCTGGCAGCGTTCAAAGGTACAGTACTGGTAGTAACACACGACCGCTATTTTATTCAACGCTATGCCACTCATCTCTGGCAGATCAATCAAGGAAAACTAAGAATTGAAGAAAACCTGCCAACCAATCAGGAGAAGAACGATGAATGAGACGCACAACCTGATACCCTGCGAAATTGAACTCCCTGAAGGGCTGTTTGAACTGAAGGCTTTTATCAGATCAGTCCGTCCGGGTGACCGCCGCAGCGACTATCCCACAGCGGTTGACCTGGATGAACTGTTCCAGAATTCGGAAATGCTGCAAAACTCGATGGTCTGGCGCGATATGGAGGGAAACCTGGCCGCATACGCTTATGTCCATTTTCCATATAACAACCTCACGTTTGAGATTGCCGATCTGTATTGGATCGACAATCTGGAGCATGAAATCCTTTGCTGGGCGGAGGAGCGCATGCGCCTGCACTATCCCGCTGATCTTGCAGAGCAAACATTGGACGGTTCCTGCAGGGTTGAAGATGACCGCATGAAACGATTCTTTGTAAGCCACGGGTTTATGAAGCAGGAAGTGGAGAGTATCACCTACCGTGTTGACTTGATGAATCCGCTGCCCGCGCCTGTCCTTCCGCCTGGATACAGCCTGCGGCCGCTGAATCCTCTAAGCGAGATCGAAAAGGTGGTTGCCCTGCATCAGGCGGCCTACGGAACCGGGTTGTTCAGTATCGAAGAGCGTATCGCGATCATGAACACCGCTGCGTACCTGCCTGAGATGGATCTTGTGGTACAGGCCCCTGATGGCAGCCTGGCCGGGAACTGCATCTGCGGGATCGAACAAGTAACATCCGAGAATGAGCAGGCCCGCGGGTACACCGATCCTGTGGTCGTCCATCCTCAATATCAACGCCGGGGCATCGCCCGCGCCCTCTTGCTGGAGGGATTGACAAGACTGCGTGAACGCGGGATCAGAATTGCCGAACTGGGCACCACCAACCTCAACACTGGAATGCGCAGGGCAGCCGAAGCGGCGGGCTTTCAATGCGTTTCACAGCGTGTATGGTATTCGAAGAAAATCGAATAACTATTAATACTTTTTATATCTTATTTGGTAAAATTAAATAAAGGAGGATCAATCGATGGCACTCAAAGTTGGGTCACCCGCTCCGGATTTCACTTTACCATCGCACCTGGGCAAGCCAGTCACATTGAGCAGCCTGCGCGGTAAGAACGTCGTGCTGGCATTTTTTCCTCTCGCCTGGACGCCCATATGAACAGCGCAGATCCCGCTCTATGAGGCTGAATCAGCCTCGTTTGCGGGATTGGACACCCAGGTTCTGGGTATCAGTGTCGATTCGGTTCCCTGCCTGACAGCCTGGGCAGAGGATCTCGGTGGGATCCATTACCCGCTGCTGAGCGATTTCTGGCCTCACGGCAAGGTCGCACAGGAATATGGTGTGCTGCGCAGCGAGGGACATTCCGAACGCGCTATTTTTGTCATTGACCGACAGGGCATTATCCGCTATGTGGATGTACACAATATCGATGACCAGCCCTCCAACGAGGTACTGCGCCGGGCTATTAGGAGGATCGACCCTACTGTACGCGACCGCCCGGAGGCAACAAAACCCGAACCAGTCGCACTACCCCGGGGCGGGATTGTGATGTACTGCACTCGCTGGTGTCCCGATTGTAAAAAAGCCCGCGCCTGGCTGGCAGAACATCACCTTCCGTACACAGAGGTGGATATCACTACTACCCCCGGAGCCGCTGAACAGGTGGAACGCTGGGCAAACGGCAACCGTACTACCCCGACCTTTGATATTGACGGGGAAATCGTCGTCGATTTTGATCTGCAGAGGCTGCGCCAGGTATTAAAACTAAAATAATTCATCAATTGCGATGCTTTTTGATCTACTCCGGCGAAATTCGGGTATCGCGATTGATGATGCAGGTTAAGTATCTGTAAACCATTATTCTGTATGTCGGCAAAGAGCACGATACCGCGCTCCGGCAAAATGTGATATTCTATCTGGAATGACAGCCCATTTTTGGAAAACCAGGAAACTCAATGAATTAACCACCGAAGAATGGGAATCGCTATGCGATGGATGCGCGCAGTGCTGTATCATCAAGTTTCAAGATGAAGATACCGGCCGCATCTATCATACCAACGTTGTTTGCGAATGGCTCGACATCTACCACTGCAAGTGCAGACGGTACAGTGAGCGCGGCCGGCTGGTACCCTCCTGTCTGACGCTCACACCAGAACTGGCCGCTGAACTGAGCTGGATGCCTGAAACCTGCGCCTACCGTCTGCTGGCAGAAGGCAAAGACCTGCCGCTCTGGCACCACCTCGTGTGCGGAGATCGCGATGCCGTGCACAGGGCGGGAATCTCGGTGAGAGGAAAGGTCGTCTCGGCTATCGATGTCGATGAGGAAGAATTACCAGATTACGTCATAGATGGCGACGATCCGTCGTGACCCGGGGGAGACGGCCTGCGCCCGAATGAAAAACCGCGCAGTGCTATAATATGTCCAGACCACACCTCTCTCATGAGAGATAAAAGGAGATTAAGATGATCGTTACGACCAAGGAATTGTTTAAAGCTGCGTACGGCAAATATGCCATTGGGGCATACAATATCAACAACCTTGAACAGACGATGGGATTGTTCAGAGGAAACCTCGACAGCCAGGCACCTTTCATTATTCAAATCAGCAAGGGCGCGCGAAGTTATTCTGATAAAGTGATGCTCGAAGGGCTCATCCGTTCAGCAGACCAGGTCTTCCCACAAGCGATCTTTGCGGTGCACCTTGACCACGGCGATGAAGAAACCTGCTATGACTGCATCAACAGCGGGTTTTATTCATCAGTGATGATCGACGCCTCTGCGGAACCGTTCGAAAAGAACATCGAGATCACCCGCCGGGTGGTCGAAGCAGCCCACGCCAAGGGTATCGTGGTGGAAGCTGAACTGGGAAAACTCGGCGGTGTCGAAGAACACGTTCAGGTCAGCGAAGCAAACGCCATGCTCACCGATCCAGACCAGGCAGCTGAATTTGTGGAACGCAGCGGATGCGATTCACTGGCAGTCGCCATTGGAACCAGCCATGGCGCATTCAAATTCAGCGGTACGCAGAGCCTGCACTTCGACGTGCTGGAAAAGATCCAGAAAAACCTGCCCGGTTTCCCCCTGGTGATGCATGGATCAAGTTCAGTCCCTCAGGAAGAAGTGGAGCGCATCAACAAAGCCGGCGGAAACTTGAAGGGCGCTAAGGGTGTAGATGCCGACCAGTTCCGGCGCGCCGCGGAACTGGGTGTGACCAAGATTAACATCGACACCGACGGCCGTCTGGTATGGACCCGGGTTCACAGGGAATATTTCCTTGAACACCCCGAGAACTTTGACCTGCGCCCTATCGGCAAAGTCTTCATGAGTGAGTACGCCAAGTTCATTGCCCACAAGAACGAAAAACTGGGAAGCGCTGGAGAGCTCGAAAAAGTTCGCGCCCTGGTCAGCAAATAGAAAAGATGAAACCTTCCGCCGGGTCTCTGAAACATCGAGACCCGGTTTTACTTTTACCTGCCAAAATATCGCAAATCATCTTACGACATCTATGAAAAGGTCAAGTAAGGCAAGCTTTTTTCTCCCAACCTTAAAATTTTAACTGACCTATTGACTTTCGATTTCAAAAGTCGTAACATGCTTTTTTATATAAGGTTACCCAAAAATGTCTACTTACTCTTCTATCGTCATTCTTTTTGGCTGGCTGCTTTCCGTCATTTATTATTACGGAGAGCTATTTTGGGTTAGGATGGCGAAAGTAGAACAACAATAATTAATTACAAAAGTTTACCCAAAGCCACCTGACCTCAATCAGGTGGCTTTTTTCTTTCAATTTGACGCCCTTACATGGAGGTGAACGATTTAGATGATTCTCAAGCAATTTTTTCAGAAGATCCTGCAAAACCTTTTTATAAAGATCTAAAGGAGAAAAAAGAATGAAAGCCGCAAGAATTTTTGTTGTTCTTATGTTCATGTTTATGATGATGACTGCCTGTAATGCTGCGCCTGCCGCAGCCGAACCAAATAGCCCGGGAAGCGTGACAGAGGTGTCTGGTTCAGATTCTGCCACCACCTCCCCTGATGCAGCCGCGGGTACACCGGAAATCTGCTCCACCGATGCCCACGGCTGCGCTGTTTTTAAACCGGGAGATGTAGTCAAAATAGGCATGGGAGCCCCCATGACCGGGGGTGACGCATCCTACGGTTTTGATATTTCACAGGGCGGTACGATTGCTGTGCAAGACTCGGGTGAGTTTGAAGGGTTCAAGTTTGTTCTGGTAGTTGAGGATGACGGAGGAACCGCTGAAGGAGGGGCCGCAGTGGCCAACAAATTCGCATCTGACCCCGCTCTGGTAGCCGTTGCCGGACACATCTATTCCGGCGCGACATCGGCGGCCATTCCGATCTATGAGAAAGCAGGCATCGTGATGCTCTCGCCTTCAGCCAGCCTTCCAACCCTGACCACACTGGGGTCAGCCGTCTTCAACCGGATTGTGTTCACTGATGCCAGGCAGGGTCCACCGGCAGCCGAATACCTGTTCAACAAACTTAATGTCAGGAAACTGGCAGTGCTGCACGATGGCAGCGATTACGGGAAGGGGCTGGCTGAGACCGTAGCGGCCAAATTCACCGAACTGGGCGGAGAGGTCGTGATCACCGAAGCCATTACCAAGGGCGAGACAGATTACACCCCTGTGCTTTCAGCAGTGGCAGCCAAAAATCCCGAATCAGTTTACTTTGGCGGTTACACTGCCGAAGGCGCGGTCATTGTCAACCAGATGAAACAGACCGGGCTTGAGAATGCCATTTTCTTTGGAGATGACGGCACCTACGGAGCAGACTTCCTTTCACGCACCGGAGCCAATGGCGAAGGAGCATTTGCCACCATCGCCCCGATCCCGGCAGATTCACCTGAAAAGGCCGCCTTCGATGCGGCGTACCTTGAGCAATTCGGTAAAGAGGCTGGCACCCTCTCACCGTATACCTGGAACGGATATGATTCAGTTTCGGCTTTGATCGCGGCAGTTAAGTCGGTCGCGGTCGTTGGAAACGATGGAAACCTTTACGTGCCGCGGGGAGCGCTGATCAGCGCGGTACGCAACCTGACCGATTTTCATGGAATCAGCGGTACCTATACCTGTGACGCCGTCGGCGAATGCAACACCCTTCCTCCTACATTTGTTATGGTCAAAGACGGTGCATGGGTACCGGCACCATAACTTTCCTCCTGTTTCACGGTCGGGGAGCACTGCTCCCCGACCCATCCTTTTGATCGAAAGCAGCCTGTATGAACGAAACCCTACCGATCTCCATAGCCCGCAAGGGCGCGAATGTGCTTAAATACCTGCGTCCGGTTTTTGGCGCAGTCATTCTTATCTTCATCATTTATCGGTTAATTCAAACCCTTTTGATTCAAGAAATTTTCGGCCCCGAAACCTGGACACGACTGGTGATTGCAGGGATGATCATCGGCAGCGTGTATGCGCTGATCGCCATTGGCTACACGCTGGTTTACGGCATTCTGTTCATGATCAACTTCGCACACGGTGAGGTCATGATGTTGGGGGCATATACCTGCTTCTTCGTTTTCGAAGCACTCAAAAACATCAAAGTGGGGGCAGATCACTCACTCGCATTCTCGAACGCTTACCCGGTCATCTCCATCATCATCGCCTTCATCCTCGGAATGTCGGTATCAGCGCTCACCGGGTTCCTGCTGGAAAAAGTCGCCTACCGACCGCTGCGTCAGGCTCCACGCCTGGTACCGTTGATCAGCGCCATCGGAGCATCCATTTTTCTGCAAAACGCAGCACAGCTTTTATTCAGCCCTCAACTTAGAGATGTTGCCAACCCACAGATCCTTGCGCGCGGTTCTGGGTGGAAATTTTTAATCAATGGCAGCAGTGTGACCATCCCTTACACAGGAGTGTTCACCTTCCTTTTATCTCTCATCCTGCTGGTCAGCCTCTATCTCATCGTTCAAAAGACTAAATTTGGCCGTGCAATGCGCGCCGTCGCGTTGGATAAAAAAACCGCTTCTCTGATGGGCATCGACGTGGATAAAACCATCAGCCTGACGTTTCTCATCAGCGGCGCGCTGGCAGGAGCCGCCGGGGTAATGTGGGGACTTCACAACAGTATGGTCTATTATTTCACCGGCTTCGTTCCGGGCATCAAGGCATTTACCGCGGCCGTGCTGGGTGGGATCGGTAACCTGCCCGGAGCCATGCTCGGCGGGCTCTTCCTTGGAATTATCGAATCAGTAGGTCCAGCAGCTCTGGGAATCGATTTTCAATTGAAAGATGTGATTGCTTTTCTTCTGCTGATTGTTGTCCTTACCTTCCGTCCATCGGGTTTACTGGGCGAGGTGCTCGCGAAGGAAAAGGTATGAAAAAGACATACTTTCAACCAATTCAAATCGGTTTCATTTTTGGTGCTGTGAATGTATTTCTCGTTCTGATCGGATTTAATGCAATGGTCGCGAGCCTGTTAGCCAAAGCTCTTGGAGAACAGGTGCTGACGGCACTCCCTCCCTTTCCATATCTGGCTGCTTTTACAATTTTATTGGGTCTTTGGTGCGGAATTGCGGCAGCCAGAAAATCCAGCAGGGCGCGTATCGCTGGCAACGTGCTGGCTGGATGGCTTTCAGGGCTGGCAGCGGGTTCAGTTACCTTTGTGTTTTGTGTGGGCATTGGCTGGCTGTTATCCAATAAGATCGATATCCGTAATTACCTCACCGTGCTGTCGTTTGATTTCATTAATGGGGTGTTGATGGGATTACCACCGCTGGTCGGCGCGCTGGCCAACCTGGGTATTCTGGCCGCCGCGGGAGCTGTTGGCGGGTTGCTGTATGGATTCATTCAAAGCTCAAAAGTCAAGCAGATTAATCAACCAATCCTGGCTTTGACCTGCTCAACGACAGAAAAATTGAAAAGACTAGACCATGGCAGAAGACGTCTCGCCTTCCAGATCCTGGGGGTCGCCATTGCCGGCGCTGTTGTCATTTTTCTTCCGCTTAACTGGGGATCGTATTGGAATTACGTTGCCGGTACTGTTGGGCTTTACGTGATCCTTGGTTTAGGGTTGAACCTCATCGTTGGTTTATCCGGCCAGCTGGTGCTGGGGTATATCGCCTTTTTTGCCATCGGTGCGTACACCATGGCATTATTAAATTCACCGCTTCCATACAACCTGATGTGGGGATTCTGGCCGGCGCTTGTGCTTGGAGTAATTTTCGCCGCACTCGCCGGATTGCTGCTCGGGCTGCCGCTCATGCGCCTGCGCGGAGATTATCTGGCCATCGTTACCCTCGGCTTTGGAGAGATCATCCGTATCCTGTTGAAAAGTGATGTGCTCACTGATTTCAGCGGAGGACCGCGCGGCATCCAGAATATCAGCGGACCAACACTCTTTGGCAGACCTTTCAATTCGGATATCGACTTTATGTACCTGATCGCCATCAGTGTGGCTCTGGCAGCATTTGTCTATAACCGCCTGCAGCATTCACGACCTGGCCGGGCATGGCTTTCGATCCGTGAAGACGAGACAGCAGCAAGAGCCTGCGGGGTGAACACCACCCGTTATAAACTATTGGCCCTGGCGCTGGGTGCCGCCTTCGCGGGGCTGGCCGGAGCCATTTACGCCAGCCGCAACCAGTTTACAGGGCCTGAAGAGCATTCTTTGATGGCATCAATTAATGTGCTTTCGTTGATCATCGTCGGTGGCCTGGGCAACATTCCAGGCACCATCCTTGGAGCTTTTGCGCTCAAGGGACTGCCAGAGATCCTGCGCGAGTTTTCCAATTACCGCCTGCTCACCTTTGGTGCGCTGCTGGTGGTCATGATGCTTTCCAGGCCAGAAGGTTTAATCCCCTCAAAGCGTCCTAAATATAAGACGCCCCAAGAAGCAGACGGGAGAAACGCGGAGGAAAAAAATGTCAGCTGAAATCATCACCGCGCACAATGTGACCAAGGTTTTTGGCGGATTAACGGCAGTCGATGAGATTGACCTGGTTGTAAAAGAGAAAACCATCCATTCCATCATTGGGCCAAACGGCGCTGGTAAAACGACCTTCTTCAACTGTTTATCAGGGTATTACACGCCGGAGAATGGAGAGGTGTTCTATTGCGGTCAATCCATCCGCGGCAGAGGAACCCATGAAATCGCAACCCTGGGCATCCTGCGCACCTACCAAAACATCCGATTATTCTCAAGCCTGACCGCCATCGAAAATGTGATGGTCGGGCTGCACCACAGTTTGCACGAAACCTGGATCGATGCGGTGCTGCATACCCGCCGGTACCAAAAGGATGAGAAACATGCGCTGATTGAAGCAAGCCATTGGTTGGACTTTGTAGGACTGATCGGGTGCGCTGATGCGGTAGCCGGGAGTTTGCCCTATGGTGCTCAGCGCAGGCTCGAGATCGCGCGCGCCCTGGCCGGAAAGCCTCGCGTGTTGCTGCTGGATGAACCAACCGCAGGGATGAACCCACAGGAAACGCTGGAAATGACCGCTTTGATCCGCCAGATGCGTGATGATTTTGGCATCACGATCATCCTGATTGAACATGACATGCACGTAGTGATGGAAATCTCAGATTTCATCAGCGTGCTGGACTTCGGTAAAAAGATCGCCGAAGGGATCCCATCCGAAATTCAATCCAACGCGCGTGTGATTGAAGCCTACCTGGGGCCGGGCGGAGCGGCATTGGCGCAGAAGTTTAAGAGAAAGACAAGAAAATGATCCTGGAAATCGAAAACATCAACGTACACTACGGAGCGATCCATGCACTTAAAGACGTCAGCTTTCATCTGGCAGAAGGCGAGATTGTCTCTTTGATCGGTGCCAACGGTGCCGGTAAATCTACCAATCTCAACACGATCTCGGGGATCCTCCACCCCACGAGCGGAAAGATCACCTCCTTTGGTGAAGAGATCACACATGCAGCCCCTCAGACCATCGTCCGCAAAGGAATTGTTCAGGTACCCGAAGGAAGAAAGATCTTTCCTTCGATGAGTGTGTGGGAAAACCTCGAGTTGGGAGCCTATACCCAAACCAACCGTGCAGAGATCAATGAGCGAATGCAGGCCATTTTTCAACGCTTCCCCAGGCTGAAAGAGCGCCGCAATCAGCCCGGTGGTACGCTCTCAGGTGGAGAACAACAGATGCTGGCCATCGCAAGAGGGTTGATGGCCAAACCCAGGGTGCTGTTGTTAGATGAACCATCCATGGGGCTTGCCCCGTTGATGGTTGAACAAATCTTCGAGATCATTCGCGAAATCAATCAAGAGGGAACCAGTATCCTGCTGGTGGAACAAAACGCGCTGATGGCGTTATCGATTTCAGACCGCGGTTATGTGCTTGATACAGGGAAGATCGTATTAGGAGGTGCTGCTGACGAATTACTGCACAACCCGATGGTGATCGATGCCTATCTGGGCGGAAACAACGGTTAACTCAAATTTTGATTTTTCCTATTTAGATTTTCGATCTTTTAAGGCGTGTTCAATTTCGTTGACAAGCGCTTCAATCAACTGCGAACGAGTTTTCTGTAAACTGGCCAGAAGCGAAGTCATTGGTTCAACCGGCTTCTCAAGTGCCAGCTCACGTACCTTGGCAGGACATATAAATGGAGTAGAAAAGGCAGAAGCTGCATCACCCTCAACTGGAATCAACCAGTTGCTCGAAGCAAGCCCCCACTCTACCAGCTCGATGATCTTTTGCCACGGATCAGGCCGATCCTGCCCGAGAAGGAGATAGACAACATTATAAAGGGTATGCTTTTGTTGGACGAAAAGGTTTGAGGTGATAAACATGACCGCTGATTCAAGCGTATACCCCGACCAGTTGGGCGGAGCGGAAGTTTTACGCAGGTAAATTTCTCTGGAGGAACCACTGCCAAACAGCTTCTTTTTCTCTTGAACAGAAATCTCCAGAGCTCCTTCTGCTTCATTGGCGAGGATGGCAACCAGAATAAGATTTACCGCAAGCTGGTATCCATCTACACTGGCGTCAGAGCACAAGAGGGCAAGACTGCCGTTGCCTTCTGCTTTAGGCGCAAATTTATCACCGTTCAGAAAAACGTATTCACTGGGAGTAAATGAAAATTCCGTCAACCCCATGCTGGACCTCGGAAACGATAAAATTCTGATCCAATTTTGTTCATTTTATCCTATTTATGCCTTGCTTGCGTAAAATTTTCGTAAAGGAAGTTTAGAGAAACTTGACAATTATTCCAATTTAAGGTTTATTTGTTGTGGATTTAATATAATAAGGTGGGAACAGCGAAATAATCCAAGACAGCATAGCAAACCTGTCACCTGTTTAAAATTTAGAGTTCGAAAATGCCTGATGCTTTTGGTGTGATTTTTACCACGATTGTAATCACTGCTTGCGCAGTGATTTTAGCATTGATTATCGCCATCTACTCATTGGTTCACCGCAAGGTCACCGGTGCAATCAGCATGATGTTGATGGCTTTACTCGGTGTTTTATGGGGGGCTACATATCTACTGGAAATTTACAGCAAAAACATCGAAATCAAGAACCTCTGGGATAGTATCCAACTGCTTCCAGCAAGTTTTCTTGCGCCAACGTTCTTCATCTTTTCTTTGGTATTTACCGGAAAAAAGAATGTGCTCAGCAATCCGCGGTGGTTGTTGACTTTTCTAATTCCAGTCGCAACCATCTTTGTTATTCCAACCAATTCAAAGCATCACTTGTTTAAGGCTGCCCTTGATCCAAAAATCGAATCAGTGGGGTGGCTGGAACCTCTGTTTCCAACTTACGGGGTTTGGTTCTGGATCATCATCATTTACAGTTTTATCTTGTTGAGCATCTCGCTGATTTATCTGGTTAAAGCCTACCGGAAAGCGCCGCGCTGGGGACGCGGCAGAATAGGCATCATCATATTTGCAGAAGCACTGCCTGTGCTGGGCGGAATCATTTCCATACCGTTATGGGCCAATCAGATGGGGCCGAACGTGATGCTGATCTCTCTTATGGCGTTTCTCTTTTTACTCACCTGGGGAATATTCAGCAACCGCATGCTGGAAGTGGTTCCATTGGCGCGGTCTACATTAATTAGCCAAATGTCTGATGCAGTCATTACCCTTGATCCTCATGGTCTGATCTTGGATTGCAACGCTGCCGCTGCCAACATCAAACAATTGCAGCTAGCCGATCATATCGGTGATTCCTTTCCGATCTTGCTCAACCGAAACCTGAAAACCTACCTGCCCTTCGAAGATTGTCTTGATCAGCCAATGGAAGTGGCACTTGGAAACGGATCGAACGCCCGCATCTATGACATGAGCATCTCGCCATTAATGACAAACACCAAAGAAGTCGCCGGTTCAGTGGTGGTCATGCGAGAGATCACCAAGAAGAAGCAGGAAGAAATCGAACGGGTACTCATTGAAGAACGGTACCACGCCATTTTCGACAACTCGATCTACGGCATTTTATTGTTAAATCAACAGGGCATGATCATTGAGAGCAACCCCGAGGCAGCCAATCTCTCGGGTTATTCCCGCGGCCAGCTCCTTTTCCGTTCATTAGATGATATCATTCAAGACGCACCTCAACTTCCCAAAGAGGAAACCAAAAAAACTAAGCCGACGCAAGAAGCCCGGATGATCCACGCCAGCGGGGATTTAATCCCGGTAGAAATTTCCATCATCCCTATTGTCAAAGGTGATGAAAGCATCTACTATGTGACCATCCAGGATATCCGCGAAAGAAAACAGGCTGAAAGCATCACGCGGGCCGCGCTCGAAAACGTTCAATCCAGAATCGATGAACTGGCAATCTTGCGCAGCGTGACCGAGTCGCTCAACCAGGCCAGTTCGTTACGGACGGCCATACTTCCTGTGCTCGAGACGGTCACTGCAATCACCAAGAGCAGGCATGTGTGGCTGTTTTTGCTGGGAAAGTCTGACCGGTCGTACCAGAAAATCGAATATCATCCATTGGATGAAGATAACCTGCTTGTTGTAGATAATGTGCAGGGAAGTTTCCCCGGGTGTCTGCAAAAACTGGTCGAAGGCAGGGTGGAAAACCCGCGGACGATCAAAGGCTGTGCTTGCGGTGCGCCAAACCTCGCGTCACATTTTTCGCTGCCTCTTTATATCGGCAAGCAGCCGATGGGGCTTCTCAACTTTGTTGAGGAGAGCGGTACTCAGATTAACGAAAATAAAGTCAGGCTGCTGCATACCATCTGCGACTCGCTGGCAGTGGCCATTGAGCGCGTCAGGTTGTTTAAAAGCGAGCACGACCAGCGCAAACTGGCCGAGACGATGCGTGACATTGGTACTACCCTGACCACCTCCCTCGATATGAATGAAATTCTGGATCTGCTGTTGGATCAACTCTCGCGGCTGGTACCGTACGACGGAGGTAATGTGGCTCTGGTTGACGGTCCGCGCATCCAGGTTGCCCGATTCAGAGGATATGAACTCGTTGGCAAGAAAAAAGCCGCCGCTGCATTGCTGCACCCGTTTGAAATCGAGAAAATCGAAAATCTGCGCACCATCATCAACAGCCGCAAACCGCTGATCATCGCCGACACATCCAAAGAAAATAACTGGACGCATAATGAAATATCCGCCTATTATCATGCGTGGCTTGGAGTCCCTGTGATCATCGATGGCAAAGTGGAGGCGGTATTTGGCCTCGACAAGGTCGAACCAGGGTTCTATACCCAAGAACACGCGCGGCTGGTTTCGCTATTTGCTATGCAGTCTTCTCTGGCGATTAAGAATTCCCGCCTCTATTCAACCGAAGTCAAGCGGATCAAGGAACTGGACAGCCTGAGGGCAACCCTCGCCGACATCAGTTCACAGCTGGATGTCAACACACTGCTAAAAGAAATCGCCAAACGCGCCATATACCTCTTAAACGCCCAGATGGGAGAGATCGGTCTCTTCGAACCAAAACAAGGTGTGTTAAAGGTGGTGGTTTCTGAAAATTTGAAGAAGAACACGGCCGGAAAAACCCTGAAGGCTGGCGAAGGGGTAATGGGCAAGGTTATCGAAAACAAACAACCGCTGGTGATCACAGATTACCGGGTGGTTGATGGAAAAGCCGACGAATACGAAGAAAGCGGTCCTTTCATCGGGCTTGCCGTGCCGATGCTGTCGGGAAACAACGAACTGCTCGGTGTCATCGGCGTGTATGACAATGAGATGAGCCGCACCTTTACCGAGAACGACATCCGGTTGTTAAATCTGTTTGCCCAGCAGGCGACGATTGCGCTGCGCAACGCCCAGCTGTTCGCCGATGCAAAACGCAGAGCAGAAGAAGCTGAAACGCTGCGCCAGGCCGGTGCAGTGGTTGTTTCGTCGCTTAACCGCGACGAAGCCCTGCGCCTGATCCTCGAGCAGCTGGCACACGTGGTGCCTTACGATAGTGCGTCGGTATTATTGCAGAAAAAGGGCGTATTGCAGATTGTCGGAGGCCACGGATTCAAAGACGCCAACCCCGTCCTTGGTCTGGAAGTGCCGCTCGACCGCAATAACCCTGGCGCGTGTGTCTTTCTGGATAATAAGCCGCGACTGATCTCCAATACGGTTGAAGAGGCACCAAATTTCAATCACATCACAGAGAATCACTACTTCATCCGTTCCTGGCTGGGCGTACCTCTGACGATCCACAATAAGCCAATCGGTATCCTTTCACTCGATGCGCACAACCCGGGGCAATTCACCGAGGAACATGCCCGGCTGGTAACGGCTTTCGCCGACCAGGTGGCGATCGCTCTTGAAAACTCGCGCCTGTATGAAAACGCCGTCCAGGCCGCGATCAGAAATGAAACGCTGTATAAACTCAGCCAGACGATCAGCGCAAACATCCGATCAGAAGAAATCTATCCTGCGATTTACGAAGCAACCACCGAGCTGATGGAGACCGAATTCTTCTGCATCGCGGTAGTAAATGAAAAAGAGCAAACCATCGAAGACGTTTTCATCACTGACCATGAAGAGATCGTAGAGTTATCCTCACGTCCCCTCGGACAGGGTCTTTTCGGAAAGGCGCTGAAAGAAGGCAGATCGTTGTTTTATAACACGTTTGACGAAAGCATGATCGCCTCCACCGGTGCAATTCTGACCGGCAACATGGAGATTGAAGAAATTTCGCAATCCGTACTGGTCGTTCCGTTGAGGATCGGCAATAAACTGATAGGCGTTCTTTCAGCGCAGAGTTATAAACCATACGCATACACTGAATCAGATCTTGAAATGCTGGAACTGCTGGGAGCAAATGCTGCCATTGCCATTGAGAATGCACGGCTGTTCAAAGAAGTTCAAGAACTGGCCATCACTGATCCGGTGACCAACATCTACAACCGGCGGAAATTCCTTGAGCTCGCAGAACAGGAATTGAACCGTTCCATCCGCTACGGACGCGACCTTTCAGCGATCATGATCGACATCGACCACTTTAAACTGGTGAACGACACCTTTGGGCACACGATCGGCGATCAACTGCTGGTGCACCTGGCTGAAGTTTGCAAATCCTGTATTCGCCAGGTGGACATCCTCGCCCGTTATGGTGGTGAAGAATTCATCATTCTGCTTCCAGAAACGAACGCCGCCGAAGCTGCGATTATCGCTGAAAGACTGCGGGCAACCACTGAGGCCACCTCCTCGAATACTGCTGCCGGCCAGCTGAGCATCACCATAAGTCTGGGCGTAGCTGAAATTGATAAAGACTGCACCTCACTGACCGACCTGATCGACCGCGCCGACTTTGCGCAATATGCATCAAAAGACGCCGGTCGCAACCGGGTAACCGTGTGGAACCCCAACATCGTTCAACGCTCCAAAGACACCGGATCGCTGCACGCCGATAAAACCACTCTGCCCAATTGACAATTCCCTGATATTCAATATAATACTATACCGTAGAGTATTTATTATATGAGTGTCAGGCATTCGTTGTTGGGTCTATTGGCACAGCAGCCGCGATATGGTTATGAGTTGCGCGCTGCTTTCACTGCGCTGGCGGGCGGCAGCGAAAACTGGAATGTCACCCCGGCCCAGATTTACACCACACTGAACCGCATGCTCGAGAGCGGCCTGGTCGAGATTGAGCCTTCTGACGACGGATCCACATCTGAGAAGAGAAAATTTCACATCACCCCCGCCGGTCTGGAAGAATTCAACCGCTGGCTGTTAACAGATGTGCGCGATGAACCCCAGCAGGATGCTTTTTACTTAAAACTGATGCTTTCGCGTCATCTGGATTTTGTAGACACCAGCCGTCTGATCCAGATTCAGCGCAATGGGCTCTATCACGATTTACACCGCATCACCCAGGCACGCGAAAAACTGGATCAGCGCACCGACCTGGCCAGGATCATGCTTATGGATAAAGCCATCATGCACCTGGAGGCAGACCTGCGCTGGCTAGATATGGTGGAATCCCGCCTGGATGAAGTTGTCAAACAACCACCGCCTGAAGTTTGCCTGCGCCCGCGGGGAAGGCCGCAAAAAAATTCACCGGTATCGGATCGTCAATAAGAAAAAGGAGAAAATATGGCAATCATAGAAGTGAAGGATCTGACAAAGATTTACGGCAATGGAGATAACGCGGTTCGAGCGCTAGACTCGATCAACCTCAGCGTTGAAGAAGGAAAATTTGTGGCAGTGATGGGTCCCAGCGGATGTGGAAAGTCAACCTTGCTGCACCTGATCGGGGGTCTCGACCGCCCCACAAGCGGAAGCGTCATGATCGAGGGTAAGGATATCTCGAAAATGAAAGATGACCAGTTAACCGAACTGCGCCGCCGGAAGATGGGATTTATCTTTCAGTTTTTTAACCTGATACCGGTGCTTAATGCTGCCGAGAATGCAGCCCTGCCGCTGATCCTGGATGGCGTCAAACAGGAGAGAGCAAAAGCCAAAGCCATGGAATGGCTGCAGAAAAATCAGCTCGGAGACCGCTCCACACATCGCCCGGATGAACTCTCGGGCGGCCAGCAGCAGCGCGTGGCCATCGCGCGCGCGATGATTTCCGATCCGTTGATTATCCTCGCTGACGAACCCACGGGGAATCTTGATACGCGAAGCGGAGATGAAATCGCCTCTGTGCTGCGCAGCCTGGTATCAGACTGGGGCAGAACTGTTCTGATGGTCACTCACGATCCGCGCATCGCCGCTTACGCCGACCGCATCATCTTCCTCAAAGACGGCAAAATTGTGGATGATACACTGATGAGCAGCGATGCTCCCGAAAACGCCAGGCGTCTCAAGGAAAAAGTGGAGTCATTATGAAAGGACAATTCCTTTTAGCATACCGCTATCTCACCGGCAGAAAGCAGCGCATGGTGCTGACAACCCTGGCGGTGGTGTTTGGAGTGGCTGTGCTTTTTGGTATGAACGCCATGCTTCCCGGAATCATCACGGCGTTCAGACATTCGATGATCACAGCCGCTGGCAAAGTGGATTTGAGCATTTCCAGCAAATCCAATGGACCTTTCAATCAATCCGTTATGGATACCATACAAAACGCCGAAGGAATCAGCGTCAGCACGGGTATCCTGCAGCGTAATGTGCAAATTCCTGAAAGCCTGGGTGGCACCACCGATCCAATCACCAGATCAGCCTCCATTACTCTCAACGGGTTGGATGTCGAAACGGCTCGACTGGTGCGCAGGTACCAGCTCAGTGAAGGGCGTTTTCTCGAACCAGGCGACACAGATCAG
The DNA here is from genome assembly GCA_029265815.1 of Anaerolineaceae bacterium. GTDB lineage: Bacteria > Chloroflexota > Anaerolineae > Anaerolineales > Anaerolineaceae > UBA6107. The sequence goes on from JAJUGU010000005.1 coordinate 103,086, forward strand.
GCCGTGATCAGTTATAGCCTCGCACAAAAAATGGGCAAAAAAGTCGGAGACACCCTGACCATCCCGTCATCACAGGGGAAGGTGGATCTGATCGTGGTTGGTATTTTGACGCAATTCGAGTCAACAACTGTGGATGAAGTAGATGTAACCCTGCCCACCGCGCAAAAGATACTCGGGCTCGAAGGACAGATCACCGTTATCGACATGTTGCTCGATGGCCGCGTAGATAAAGCCACCGTCGAAAAGAATCTGCTGCAGATACTGGGCGACGGATTTAAAACAGGTCAAGTGGAACTTGGAAATGAACTTTCAGCCACACTGAAAATTGGTGAACGTACCATGTGGCTCTTCGGGATCATGGCACTGGCGATGGCAGGCTTCATCATCTATAACACATTCCGTACCGTTGTTGCCGAAAGACGCCGTGATTTGGGTGTGCTGCGCGCGATCGGCGCTTCACGCAAGACGGTGATGGGCATTATTCTGACTGAGTCGCTGCTGCAGGGTATCATTGGCACCTTTCTGGGATTAATCATGGGGTACGCCATCGCTTATGGAATCTTGCAGAATCTTGGGCCGATGATCGAGGTTTTCATGCGCGCGCAGGTGGGACCTCCAGAAATCACGAACACAAATCTGGTGGCATCTATTCTGCTTGGGATCGGGTTCACCGTTGGCAGCAGCTACCTTCCCTCGCGCACCGCGATGAAGATTACACCCATGGAAGCTCTGCGCCCGGTCACCCTGGTAGTGGAAAGGCGCAGGAGGGTGCTGAGGGCAGTTCTAGGAACAGTGCTGATTGCGTTCGCCATCATTGGATTACTCACGAACGAAATATGGGTGGCAACGTTTTCTACCCTGATCTTTCTGGTGGGGTTGGTGTTAATCACCCCCATGCTCGTAAAGCCGATCGCCCATACCTTTGGCAGACTGTTAGCGGTGATCTATGCCCGTGAGGGAACTCTGGCGCAGGGGAATCTCAGCCGCCAACCCGGCCGCGCGGCAGTAACCGCTTCAGCAATGATGATCGGTCTCGCAGTCACCATCGCCATGATCGGTTTGGTCACCAGTGTTTTTGATGGTTTTATTCGCTATCTCGATCGAAGCCTCGGGTCAGATTACCTGTTAATGCCTTCTTCACTGGTGCTCGGCGGAGGGAACCTGGGTGCTGCGCCTGAATTCGCGCAGCGGTTAGAGAGTCTGGAGGGAATTTCAGGAGTGACCACCTTGCGTCTGGCATCCACGCAGACAAAAGGCGCAGCCCTGCAGGTAATCGGCATCGACCCCCAGAAATACCCTGAAATCTCAGGGCTTGAGTTCAGCCAGGGAGACCCACAGCAATCTTTCTCCGCTCTGGGCAGCGGCCGCTCGATCATAGTTAATGGTATTTTTGCCACATCATCTGCCGTCAAGGTTGGTGATACCCTGCTGCTCGAGACGCCCGAAGGTGAAAAAGAGTACCAGGTTGTGGGTGTGGCAATGGATTATCTGAACGCGAAGATTGCCACGGGTTACATTTCACAGGCATTCCTCGAGAAAGATTTCCATATCACCACAGACGTATTAATCATGGCCAACCGCAAAGAAGGCGCTGATCAGACCACGGTGGATGCGGAAATCAAGGCAGCGGCGAAGGATTACCCGGCATTTACCCTGTTTGATGCAGAGGCATTTAAAAATTCTCAGATGGAGGTTTTTCAGAGCAGCATGAGTATGATGAATGCGCTGGTCTTTATGCTTGCTATCCCCGGGTTAATCGCCATGGCAAACACCCTGGGCATCAGTATTATTGAACGCACCCGCGAGATCGGCATGCTGCGCGCGGTGGGTTCAACCCAGAAACAGGTTAAACGCATGGTTTTTGCCGAAAGTTTGCTGCTTTCAGCGCTTGGGACTTCACTGGGAATTCTGGTTGGAATTTTCTTGAGTTACTATCTTTTAAAAGCATTGAATTATGCAGGATTTACCCTTAATTTCTACTTCCCTGCCCTGGGGATTCTGGTAGCGATCGCCGTCGGATTGCTCTTCGGCATCCTTGCGGCTATGGTTCCTGCCCGGCAAGCAGCCAGGACGGTCATCGTTGAAGCGCTGAGGTATGAGTAAACCCAAACCGCGATATTGGCCGGTAATAGATAAAGAAGGCTCCGCTTGGAGCCCTCTTTTTTTGTTTTAATCACCCCAGACGAAAACTGCCCCCTACCCTGCGCTGGTGACACAAAAAACTAACAACTTCTACAGCCCATGCTGGCGTGCATCCTCACGGTAAGCGCAGTACGCGCAGCCCTCCGCAGCAGGAGGCGGCTCTGGCTGCGAGAGCACGGTGAGCACGCTGCTCATAAAGTCGGTAAACCTGTCCAACTCCAGTGGAATTTCCGTCCAGGTGACTTCGCCGCCATAAGTAATACGCCGGTGGTCGGGCAGATGATCAATATCCACCGGGTCGAGGTAGAGCAGCCCCAGGCGGGTTACCGGGTGCAGACCAAGCGCTTGAGGGGCTGGGTGTTCGAGTGCGTAAGCATACGCATGGAGCTGGCGGCCGTAGAAATCAATGTGGGCTGGGCTGGGCTGTGAGGTCTTAAAATCCATCACGCAGTAAGATCCGTCATCGAAGGAAATGACAGAATCGAACGCGCCCTTGATGTAACAGGAAGCTGCGATGCCAGGGATGCGAAGGGGTTCTGAGGTGACCCATTTGCCCTGCATCGATACCTTCCCCGGGGGCAAATCAGGCGAGATTTTTGCTGTGGGCTGATTGGCAAAAAGGCCTTTCATCAGGCTGTCGATCTTTGTGAACACCTTGGGGAACGCACCAGACGGACGTGAGATACCATGCACGACCTGCAGGTAGAAACACCGCGGGCATTCATCCCAGAAGAAAGTCAGCATGGATGGACTAAGTTTATACGGATTCATAAAATCCCTCCTTACCCCTTAATTATCGCATCATTGGGAATTATGGCAAATTTGAATTTTTTTGATATACAATAATTTTACTGGTGGGTCAAAAGAACTTGGTGCGTTAAGAATGAGGTGCCCGTATGAAAATTGGTGACTGCATGAAACGCAAAGTGTTCATATCCAGGCCAGGAATCACCATTCAAAAAGCCGCGGAGATTATGGTTCAACACCATATCGGTACACTGCCCATCGTCAATGATTCCATGCACCTGATCGGATTGGTGACGCTGCACGATCTGATTACGCCGGCAATACCTGCCTTTTACCAATTGGTAGAGGATCTGGACTTTGTGCATGACTTTGGCGCTGTTGAAGATGAAAAGCCGGCCCGCGAATATCTGCAATCTCCGATCGAAAAAATTCTCAAAGAACCGGTGTACGTTGAAGAGACGGCAGGATTAACGCGGGCTATCACCATGCTGCAGGAACATGACCTGAATGATCTGCCGGTGGTAGACGAGAAAATGCGCCTGGTGGGAATCGCTTCGCGGGTAGACATCGGCGTCGCGCTGCTTTCAAACTGGACCTTACCATCTTGATGGTCGAATTGAGTCGCAGATGCTTCCACTCATCCTTTCCGCCTTCATCTTTGCACTTTGTTTATTTCTGATCTTTTCAGAAAAATTGAACCGCACCATCACTTCGATGGCTGGCGCTGTAATTATGGTTGTGCTGGGAATCAACCTGCATTTTTACACAGAAATACAGGCCATCGAAAGCATTGATTTCAACACGTTGGGTCTGCTGCTGGGGATGATGATCATCATTGCCATCCTTGAACCCACGGGGTTCTTTCAATTTCTCGCGGTCAAGATGGGTAAATTTTCAAAAGGAAGACCCGCAAGATTGCTGGTCTTGCTCGGAACGGTCACCACTGTGGTATCAATGTTCCTGGATAATGTGACCACTGTGGTACTGATCGCTCCAGTAACCATACTGATGTGTGAGATCCTGGGGCTTGACTCTCAGCCTTATCTGATGGCTGAAGCGCTGCTCTCAGATACCGGTGGAGTAGCGACGCTTGTTGGCGACCCCCCGAACATTCTGGTCGGGTCGGCCGCGGGGTTTACCTTTAGCGATTTTCTAACACACAGCCTTCCGATTGTGGTTGTGGTCTGGTTTACAGCACTGGGGATCCTCTTCATCCTCTTTCGCAAGGAACTGTCAGTTACCCCTTCAGACCTCGAAGCATTGGCCGAATTAAACCCGCTTGATGCCTTCAAAGACCGTAAGACCGCCCGCAAGGCGATCATCGTTGTGGGGGCAATGATCCTGTTGTTCCTGTTCGAAGATTTCCTGCACATCCGTCCAGCTCTGGTGGCGCTGGGTGGAGCCGCAGCTGCGCTGGTGTGGGTGCGGCCTTCAATTCAAGAAACGCTTAAGAAAGTGCAGTGGGATGTGCTGATTTTCTTTGGTGCGCTGTTTATCATCATTGGTGGAATGGAGGCTGCTGGGGTCTTCAAAGAATTAACCAACCTGGCCATTCATATTGACCGCCTACCGCCAATATGGCTGGGATTGATCATCCTTTGGACGGTAGCGATCCTTTCAGCATTCGTAGACAACGTTCCCATTACCATCGCGCTGATCCCGGTCATCCAGGGGCTGGCTGCGGCAGGCGTACCCACCACGGCTTTATGGTGGGCGCTCGTGTTTGGTGCGGGATTTGGCGGAAATGGAACCATTATTGGCTCCACCGCGAATATCGTGGTCGCCTCACTTTCCGACAAGACGCGCAACCCGATCACACCCAGATTGTGGAACAAAAGAGGGCTTCCCGTGATGATCGGTACAACCCTCGTGGCGAGCATACTCTATATAATCCTGTTTGGATGGTTGAGCAGGTAACTTACATCACCATTCTCGTATAAGGTTAAATTCTTTCAATATTCGCGGACGCCGGTATTGACGTATTCGGTGAGTTCTGCGACTGAAATATTATCAATGCCCAGTTTTTCAACCGTACGACCGCGGCGCCAGTAGTCCGTGCGGTGCACAATGTTCCCCAGGGTGATGATGGCGTTCATCGCCTTCACGCTGACGCCAAAACGCTCGCCCAGCGAAGCAATGGGAACCAGACTCATCGGCACGTCTTCAAAGATATAGCGGTGATTCAATGTGGCAGGCGCTTTGATGCCGTAATAACCCTCCTGGTTATGAATTGCTTCGTATAAGTCAGCACCTGTTGTGTCATAGGCCAGTTTAAGCCAATCCATGGCGTTGCGGGTGTTCAGTCCCAGCGAAGAACCCACGGTGACGCGTTCGCGGTCGAGCGTTTCCAGCACGCGCGCCACAGATGGCGAGGCACCATCAATGTAGAATTGATAGTCGCCGTGCGTAGACTCGATCCAACCGGCGTTGAGCAGGGTCAGCGCAGGATGAAAGATCGAACCCATGTTGTTCAGGCCGGTTTGCAGCACATTGCCGCCGTCGATGAACTGGGGATAAGCCTGATGGATACGCTCCAGCACTTCTTTTGTCCGAGTCGCGGGCAGCGCAGCCAGGGGAACGGCCTCTTTGATTCGAAAAATATGCGCTTGAGCCGGGCCGTCTGACCGAGAAGCGTAGATGAAAGTTTCAGCCTCGGCAATGGTCACGTCGGCTGTGCATTGGTTATCATGCAGCACTTTGGCCACTTCAATTGCTCCACAGGTACGCCCGGGGTGCAAGACGATGATCTGTCCATCCTTGAGATAAGGAGCAAGGTTTTTGGCGATTTCAGCGTGGGCCGACGAAGGCACGACCACCATGATCATGTCCGTGCCTTCGATAGCTTCCTCGATGTTCGAGGTCACTTTTTGCAATTTTCCAAATTCACGTTTTTCGCCTTCGAATCCCACAAGGTCGATCCCGCCCAGTTCGTTTATGGCCGCAATATGTTCCTTAGTCCGGTTAAAAAGATTCGTTTGAAAACCCATCAACCCCAGATGGGCTGCCATTGCTTTACCCCCATGACCGGCACCGATAACCGTAAATTTTAATTTTGAGGTCATTGGTTCATCTCCTTGTTAAGATTTGCTAATCTCTGTTTTTCTGAAATCGTTTTACCGCCATTATTTATTGCCATACAGGCACCATTTATGTATCCACTCTTGATTTCTCCCCTGGCAAAGGGATTGTTACGCAGATGCGGCGCATCAAGGATTCCTGTCTTGACACTTGCGGCTAGTGTTTCAGGATCTGTGAAGGGATCAGCCACATTCTTACCGGCCAGAGAACGGATGGCTTCCAGTGTGACCGCAGCCTCTGAGACCAGTTCGGCAATGCGACCCTGTATAGAAGGATCGGCGAGCATATCCGGGGCGCCGCGCAGCGCATTATCGATCGAGCGCCTTGCCATCTGGGCGGCTTCGATCACATCTTCGGAGGTCGCAGTGTGATCCGCTTCGGTATGCCCCACAATGTGCACAATGTGGGGGCGCAGTGCCATTTGCAGATAAATGCTGGATGCCAGGTGAGCGCGAGCGGCCGCGGGCTGAAGTGGGTAACTGAGCAAACCGGTGCGCGTCTGGCGCCAGATGCGAAAATTCTCACCCGCAAGCGGCTCAATGATACGCAGCATCGCGGCCATTTTCGCCAGATCCATAGCATCGCTCAAACCAGGCGGACTGTTAAACATCAATTGCGCGATGTAATCTTTCACACCAAAAGCCCGGGCGTTGTATGCTGAAAGATAAGCAGAAACCACGCACACCACATCGGGAGCATCGCGCATCCCCCAGTGGTGTGGCTCGTTGAGTTCAACAGGGATACCGCGTTCACCATACCAGCGCATCACCTGCTGGTGCTCGCGGATCGATCCAGCCAGATCCCAGGGTCCGCGCCCATCCATGCGGTTGAACCAGAAGAGAGGAATGGCGCACCATGCGTTGTGAATGGTCTCAATGCTCACTTCTGCGAGCCTGATGAAATCATCAGTACCCGAGTAAGTGCGCAGTAGCGGATAGTTGCCCCTGCGGCTGGCCTTGTAGAGCCGACGGTAGTCTTCAGCTGAGCGCACTGGAACTCCACCCGCGCCAAAGCGCCGTGGGTCCTGACGTTCAGGGTGGAAGAAATTCTCCTGCGCATCCTGATCGATGCCCAGCGAGATCACATCTAATACGCGGGCTTCTGAAATTTTACGAATTCCCGCAATGGTGGCCTCCATGGATGGCAGGCCAAAATGATGCCGTAAAATCGGGTATGGGGCTTTCCAGGCGATTCGTGCCAGGGTTGTGGAAGGATAATCGATTTCTTCCCGATTCCCGGTGGATTCACCCTTGAGGGCTGCGACCACATCCTCGGTGAGTTCACTGCCGTCAAACACCCGGTCGAAAAAGCCAATGTTGAGCGCGCGTTCAGCTACCGGGGGAGTACCCGCAAAGAAGAACCTTACCCCTTTAGAGCGCAACTCGTCAGCGTGTTCCGCAAAATCAGCCAGGAGCCGTTCGCCCGTTTCAGGGGTCAGACGGTAAGATACGCCTACCAGGTCCGCCTGTTCGCGGCGGGCAACTGCAATGACCTCGTCAACCGATACTGCCGGACCAAGAAATACAGTACGCCAGCCTGCCGATTCAGCCAGACGCAGAAAATTCACCACCCCTGCCACGTGCACACACTCCCCTAATGCTGCGGCAACTACGGTCTTCTGCATGATGCCTCCATTTCCGTTCCACTATCAATAAGCCAGAAAGGAACCCTGAGAATGGGGTGTATCAATACCGGTAAACAAATCGATGATTTCTACAAAAAAAGATAATCGAAACCTGAGAGGATCATTCGCTCCAGATCTTCTAGACTGTAAAAAAGGCTCCCCCACCGGTGTTCTCCCGGGTGTCTCCAATTTATGACAATAGAAAACATTATAAATTAGTTTTTATTATTTTTTGAACCACTTCTCTCACTCAGTAACCTGTTCGATTTTGTCTTGTTTTTTTAAATATACCCATTGATACAAGCGCACAATACTCATGATTTTTAATAAGCATGATCAGGATTTAAGTCAAATGACAGATCTGGGTCTTGCAGATAAGATACGGCTTTCAGTATTGATAAGTCATTTTTATGGGTTTTTTTAATATTTTTTTCTTATCCAGAGTAAGATTAAGGAATCCTGTTTAAATCAAGAGAATCATCAAATCAATGCCATCGGTCATAGGTCGACAGTGGTCTCGAACGTTGATTGGCCCCGTCCTCATTATTGTCATCATCCACGCAATTGAGGCCTTTCTTACTTACGCAGTGAAGGATGCTTCTCTGCGGGAAGCCTCATTAGATATCCTTCCGGTGGTCATAAACCTGCTCGCATCTGTTGCCTTATTTTGGGCCGCGTATAGATCAAAAACAATTTCCAAAAGGCTGAGTCTGGCCTGGCTGTTGATGGCTCTTGGTCAACTGGTTTATACCCTCGGTGACTTTTTCTGGTTCATCCTTGAAGTTTTCGTAAAAGAATCACCATATCCCTCAATCGCCGACCTGTTCTACGCGGCATATTATCCCTTATTCTTTTCTGGTGCAATTCTGCTCTCTCTCGAAAATCACGTTACCATTCAGAAATTTAAAAATACGCTAGACATGGCCATCATCATGTCTGGCGCTTTTCTGTTCTACTGGTTTATCCTGCTCCAGCCCATTTCAGAAACCACTCTTTCCGAACCGTGGTATGTTCGTGCTCTGGCAGCCGCTTACCCGGTTGGCGACATTCTGCTGCTGGCGGCTATTCTCTGGCTGCTCAACAGCAATCCCAACCGGTATGCCAGGCCCCAGATAGTCTCTCTATTGGCGAGCATTTTTGTGATGATCGTCGCCGACACCATTTTCAGTTACCAATCTTTGAAAGGAACTTATGAGAGCAGTCCAGTTTTTGATTTTGGATGGACAATCAGTTACACACTGACCGGGTTGGCTGGACTGCAACAGGTTTTTGCAGTAAAAATCAAGAAAAATATAAGTAATCCAGACTCATCGAATAGAGAACGTGAATCGTTCAGAAAAAAAGCACTGGCGTTTGCGCCATACTTCTGGTTAATACTGGCATATCTGATTTTGTACTTAGGAAAAAGTCACTCCGATCCCAGATGTTTCACTGCCCTCTACATCTGGGTGGGTGTGATCGTTGGAATGGTGCTGGTACGCCAGGCAGGGGCATTTTTAGAGATCAAATCTCTGAACAAGAAATTAAAAGATCTCTTAAGACAGGTGGAACAGCAAACGCGCGACCTGGTCACCATCAACCAGGAACTGGAATCTGAAATCCAGTTAAGAGTGAGAGTGGAAGAACAACTATCGTTTGACGCCCTCCACGACTCGTTGACCAACTTGCCCAATCGGGCGCTGTTCTTTCAACGTCTTGAACACGCGCTGGATAATATCAAGAGCCATCCAAATATGAAGTATTCCGTGCTCTTTATGGATATCGACCAGTTCAAGGTGATTAACGACAGCCTTGGGCACGGTATGGGCGACCAGCTTCTGATTGTCATCGCTCAACGGCTAACCAGGTGTCTGCGTGAAACCGATACGGTGGCCCGTCTTGGCGGAGACGAGTTTGTATTCCTACTTGAAAATACCAGTGATGAACACATTATTGACTTCATCGTCAACCGAATCAACGAAGAAGTGCAAAAAGTCATCATGCTCGAGGAACATCCAGTTTTTGTGACCACCAGTATTGGCGTCGTACTCGACATAAAAGAATACACTACGCCGGGAAACATACTGCGTGATGCAGACCTGGCAATGTATCGTGCCAAAGCCCTCGGCAAAGGCCGCTTCGAGATCTTCCAGGATGGTATGCATCTTCAGGCAATTTCACGCCTGGAAATTGAAGAGGATTTGCGCTGTGCACTGGAGAATCAAGAACTCGAACTTTACTACCAGCCGATTCAACGAATATCCTCTGGAGAATTCATCGGTTTTGAAGCCCTGATCCGGTGGAATCACCCTAAATACGGCATCCTGTTACCGGGTGAATTTCTGGGCGTTGCCGAAGAAACCGGACTCTACCAGTCCATTGGCTGGTGGGTGTTCGCAAAAGCGTGCACGCAGATCGCCGCGTGGCAAGAAAAATACCCCGCCTGCAAAGAATGCTTCATTAGCATCAACGTATCAGGCAGGCAGATATCCAATTCTGATCTGATTCCGCAGATTAAAAAGGTGATCAAGCAAACCGGTGTGAAGCCCTCTTCGATTCATCTTGAGATCACTGAGAATACGCTGATCGAGGGCAGTGAAGCAACGATCAAGAAATTTGAACAATTACATGAATTGGGCATCCACCTGGCAATTGATGATTTCGGAACAGGTTACTCCTCGTTGGCATACCTTCAACACTTCCCGGTGCAAACACTCAAGATCGATCAATCCTTCATCCGCGGGATCGGGGTCAAGAAAAGTTCATTGAACGTGATCAAGAGCATGATCACCCTGGCGCACGACCTGGGGCTGGAGATCGTTGCCGAGGGCATCGAAACGCCTTCGCAACTGGAAGAATTAAAGAAAATTGGCTGCGATAACGGGCAGGGATTTATGCTCTCACTGCCGCTGAGTGTAGACTCGGCAGAAACCTTTTTGAGAGAAGATTATAACAAGAGGATCGGCAAACCGGCTTCCCACGAGACGAAGACAGAGCCGGCAGCTGCCCTTTAGAATTATCTCCGATTAAAAAGCAATCCTGTTTCCTGCTTCTTAGTGGTGACAGGTTTTTAATAACCAAGCACTGGTCAAATGAACGGATTGTAGAATCGGCCGTGATTGATAAAAGTTGATACCAGCACCGTAATGGCAAAGATGACCACAGAAACTGCGATGGCAACGAAATCGGCCTGAACCATCTTGGCCCTGGTGTACCAGGTGCGGCGTTTTCCTTTTCCGAATCCCCGCAAGTCCATGGCGTTAGTGATAACCTCGATACGGTCCAGGGTTGAAAAGATCAGAGGGATCACGATCATCAATGAATTCTTGAACCGTTCGCCAATTTTCGCCTTGCCCGACATTTCAAGGCCGCGCGCCTGTTGCGCCTGGCTGATATCGTGATAGACACGCTGGATATCCGGGAAGTAGCGCAGGGTGAGCGAAAAAGCGTAAGCCGCTTTGTAGTGCACCCCCACCCTGTTCAACGAAGAGGCAAACTCGGTGGGATTGGTGGTGAGCAGAAAGATAATGCCCAGCGGGATCACTGAAGAATACTTGAAGAACTTGGTAGTCTGGTAAAACAACTGCTCCTGGGTGAGCGTATAAGGGCCGAACAATTTTACGATCGGGTGCCGCGTACCGTAGATTTCCACCCCCTGCTCAGGCATGAACAGAAAGGTGATCAGTGCGTTGATCACCAGGAAGATCAGCACGTAAAGAACCATCAATTTGATCTGACTCCAGCGGATTTTTGAAATCTTCAACAACACCGCCGAAAAGATGAGCACTCCGAGAATCACGCGAATATCATAAGAGAACATGACAGCAAAAGTGAGTAAAAGGAAGCAGATCAGCTTGGTAAAGCCCGAGAGGCGGTGAACGAAGGTGTCTTCATAATTGTAAGAAAAGAGTTTTGCCTTCATTTACCCACCTCGCGTTCATAATCGATGAAATTCTGTACGAACTGCGTTCCGTCAGGAATACCAGCGAGTTGTGCCAGGTGGAAAAGCGAAGTTTCTTTGAGATTGGCCTCAGCAATGATGTGCTGGTCAGTAAGAACTACCGAGGCGGCAGCATCGGCGATCATTTCTCCGCCAGAGAGCACAATTGCCCGCGGCGTATATTCCAGCATCAGGTGCATATCATGAGTGATGAGAATGACGGTGATACCGGTCTTGTTAATCTCACGCAGGAACTCCATAATCTCGGTGTAATGGCGGTAATCTTGGCCGGCTGTGGGCTCGTCGAGGATCAGGATCTGCGGATTGAGCACAAGGATCGAGGCGATGGTCACACGCTTTTTTTGACCATAACTCAAGGCTGAGATTGGCCATTCAATAAATGGCGCCAGCCCGCAGATTTCTAAAACCTTTTCAACACGCGTTGTAATCTCTTTTTCCTCTACACCCCGCAGCCTGAGCCCCAATGCGACCTCGTCGAAGATGAGATTCTTCGAGATCATCTGATTGGGGTTCTGCATCACCACCCCGATGAACTCAGCGCGTTCTTTGATCGACTTTGGGGCAATGTTCTGCCCTTTGTAGAGCACAGCACCGCTATCTTCTTTCTCAAAGCCGCACATGATTTTAGAGAGGGTGGTTTTCCCTGCTCCGTTCTTGCCCACGATGGAGATCATTTCGCCTTCTCGGACTTCGAAATCGATATTATGGAGAATGGGGCGCACACCATCGTAAGAAAAATTCAAGTTTTGAATTTTCAGAATCGATGGAGCAGCAACGAGAGGGGCAGGCGGCACTACCGAGCGGTTCCAGCGCCTCAGAGCTTCGTTACAGGTGCCTGTATCGAGGCTCCAGATGTGCCCTGGCTTCATTTCCGGTTTCAGTGTGATACCGGCATACTTCATCGCGGTAACATAGAGTGGTTCGCGAATGCCGTTCTTGACCAGAACATCTGAACATACCAGTTCGTGAGCGTTCATATCAGCGAGGATTCTGCCGTCATTGATCACGATCACGCGGTCGACTTCGCGGTGCAGCACGTCTTCAAGGCGGTGTTCGATGATCAGCACCGTTTTTTTCAATTCTTTATGAATGTCATCGATGATCTCGATGGCAATTTTTCCGGTGGCAGGATCCAGGTTAGCGAGCGGCTCATCGAACAGCAGGACATCAACATTGTCGATCAGCACCCCCGCCAGCGAGGTGCGTTGTTTTTGGCCTCCCGACAGTTCGTAAGGCGACGCAGTCTGGAGATGATCCATGCCCACCATTTTTGCCACGCGCGCCACCCGCTCATGCATTTCATCGTGTTGCACACAGTCATTTTCCATGGCAAAGGCGATATCCTCGCCTACGGTCAACCCTACGAATTGCCCATCTGAATCCTGCAGTACGGTGCCAATGATCTTCGAAAGTTGGAAGATGTCGAGGTCTTTGGTTTCTTTGCCTTTAATTTTGAGACTGCCCTGCGAGGAGCCCTTGTAGTAAAACGGAATCAGGCCGTTAAGGCAGTGGCCAAGCGTGCTCTTACCGCTTCCGCTGGGACCCACGATGAGAATCTTTTCCCCGGGGTAGATCTTCAGATTGATATCCACCAGCGTGGGTTCAGCCTGTGAATAGTATTGAAAAGTGAAATGATCAAATTCGATGATCGGTGTGGTTTGGGTCATTGGCAAAACCGTGTACCTCTGGTATGGTCGAACGCACAGAATGAACTTCTCCAGAAATTTCTTCAGAGATTTTTACTAAATTTCAACCGGCTGTCTTCTTTCAAGTATACCTGCTCTTAAACAGCAACCGGGCAGTATTTTAGCAGAATATTGAGAAATAGAAAGGATGGCAGCATTTGCTTTCACTGCCATCCCTGTTTTTCAAAGATGACCAGCCGCGAGTTAGATTACGCTTTCTTGCTCAAACTTCCCTTCTTGGTGCGGGTGGCGGCGTAGGCAACGCACAACAGGGTGCCAATCACACCGGCGCTGATGGAATTCATCAGGGCAGCGATGGCGCCCTGGGTGAAGACCAGGTTGACAGGCTCCGCATAGATCAGGATATCGAGAACAGGAGCAACCACCAGCCAGGCAATGATATTGCCGATGATCTGGATGATGTTGAAGGTCAGGATATCTTTCCACTAAAACTCGCCTTCTTCAATATTGCTGCGTTTGAAAGCAAGGCCGAAGATGAAGCTGGCAACACCGCTGGCGATGACCCAGCTCCACCAGGGTGACCCGTACTGCACGGCATCGCTGATGGCGTGGCCGATGAAAGCCATCAAACCGGCGGCGATCGGTCCAAAGAGAACGCCGAAGAACGAGCTTAAGCCGTAGGCGGTCTGAAAACTGGTTTCAGGCACAGGCGAGGGAACTTTAACATACATGAACAAAAGAGCGAAGAGTGCTGCGCCGAGCCCGGTTGCTACGATGGTTCTGGTGGTTACCTTGAAAATTCCTTTTTTCATTTCCAATCCTCCTTGTTTTTAATTCTTGACTGGTTGTCTATTATAGACAATACAGAACGAATACCGAAAAGTCAATAGCAGGTCTTTCCAGCCTGACTATTTTAAGATGACTTCCACTGGGTCACCCACCTTTGAACCGGTGACTTTTGCACCACTGCCGTTGACCACAGCGACTTCAAGGTAACCCTCGCTGTCGAGCAGGGCAATGAGTTCACCCGGCTGGCGGTGACCATAAGAGGGAGAGACGCCGTCAATCTCCATACCTTTAATGCGGATGAGCACGTTCTTTCCAGCAACTTCAGCAGCGGGCAGGTCGGTGGTGAGGTTACCAAAAGCATCGACGACAGTGATATGAGCGATATATCCGCTGGAAGTCTTCTCTGGCCTTGAAAGTGTCAGCAGTACCGGGTCAGTGAAAGGGGTCCCCATTAATTCAAGGGGTACCCCGGCGGCAAGGTGGGCTCCAACCGGTGCAAAGATATCTCTCCCGTGGAAGGTGCGGCTGACCGCAGGAAGCCAATACTTTGGATTATCGAGATGGATAAAAGACAGAGGCTGCCCGGCGTTTTTTGCATCTTCAATCATAGGGGTGAACAGCCCGTTATCCGGTCCTACAAAATACTGATCGCCAATGCGGGCCGCCATCGCCCTGCGTTTCGTACCCACACCGGGGTCAACGACCGCAATGTGCACGGTTCCTGCCGGAAAGTACGGCGCCGCCCGCCAGAGCGCGATCGCGCCTTCCATGATATTCTGAGGGGCGATCTCGTGGCTGATATCGGCGATTTGAACATCGGGGGCAATCTTCCAGATCACACCCTTCATCGTACCCACAAAGCCGTCCTTCGTACCAAAATCTGTTAACAGTGTGATTACGGGCATACATGACCTCAAAGCAAAGATTTTTATAAAAAATTACTATAGCACGAGGGGTGAGGCAAGTCAATCAAATGGCATTTTTTACCATTCGTAGAAACCCCAGTTACCCGGCGTGGTTGCGCAAAAAATGGGCTTACCTCTTCGAGACTTTGAGTGCCAGTTTGCTGCCCAGAATTTGAATGCCCTGAACAACGACCACCAGCAGCACCACGGTGACGACCATCACCGCAGTTTCAAAACGCTGGTAGCCATAGCGAACCGCCACGTCTCCCAGCCCCCCTCCGCCGATGACCCCTGCCATTGCTGAATAACCGATCAGGTTGATGATGGTCAGTGCGATACCGAGAATCAGCGAAGGCAGGGCTTCAGGCAGCAGCACTTTTCGGATAATCTGCCAGGTGGTGCAGCCCATCGCCTGGGCAGCTTCGACCAGCCCCCGATCGACTTCACGCAGGCCGGTCTCAGCCACTCGGGCAAAGAATGGAATGGCTGCCAGAGAAAGCGGCACGATGGCTGCTGTGGAGCCGATGGAAGTGCCCACAACGAAACGTGTGAACGGAATGACCACCACCAGCAAAATGATAAAGGGCAGCGAGCGGGCAAAATTAACCACCGCGCCCAGAACCTGGTTGAGGGCTGGCGCACGCTTCAAACCGTTGCGGTCAGTGATCACCAGCAGCACACCCAGCGGCAGACCAAGCACCACGGTCAACAGCGTGGAAACCCCTACCATGTAGAGTGTTTCCAGCGCTGCATGAGACAGGTTGGGAATCCATACACTCCAATCCATTATTTCACCTCCACGCGCAGCCCGGTCTCGCGCAGGTAGGTCAAAGCCTGTGGCACCTGGGTGCCCGATAGTTCGATCTGCAACCGCCCGATGCGCCTGCCGCCGATGACCTGGATGCTGCCGCCCAAAATGTTGACGTCGATATCGAACCTGCGCACCAGGCTGGCCAGCACTGGCCGGTCGGCGGCCTTGCCGACAAAGGTGACCGCGGCACTGGTGGTCCCCGGGGTGTGAATGACCTCTTCTCCGCGGGGGAAGAAAGCCTGTGACAGCCGGCTGTCGGGGTCAACGATCAAGTCATGAACGGCACCCTCCTCAACGATGCGGCCGTCATTGAGAATAGCCACATGGTCGCAGATCTGCTTTACCACTTCCATCTCATGGGTGATAAGCAGAATAGTCAATCCCAGACGGCGGTTCAGGTCTTTGAGCAGGCTGAGGATGGATGAAGTGGTTTGCGGGTCGAGGGCAGAGGTGGCCTCGTCCGAAAGGAGCACCCTGGGTTCTGTCGCCAGCGCGCGGGCAATGCCGACCCGCTGCTTCTGGCCGCCTGAAAGCTGCGCAGGGTAGGCATGCGCCTTTTCGGTGAGACCCACCAGATCAAGCAATTCCTCCACCCTCTCCTGCCGGTAGCGCTTGTCATAGCCGGTGATCTCGAGCGGAAAAGCCACATTCCCTGCCACGGTACGCGAACTGAGCAGGTTGAAATGCTGAAAAATCATGCCGATCTGCTGCCGCGCCCGCCGCAAATCTGCCTCTGGCAAAGAAGTCAACAGCTGCCCGTTGACGATCACCTCTCCCGCCGTGGGCCGTTCGAGCAGGTTAACACAACGGATGAGCGTGCTTTTTCCTGCACCGCTCGGGCCTACCACGCCGAAGATCTCTCCTGGGGCGACGTGCAGCGAAACATGGTCCAACGCCCAGACGGTTTGCCTGCTCTGGTTAAAGACCTTGCTGAGACCTGAAATCTGGATCATGGGCTTTTTACCTCTTTCTATTGTCTTTTGGTTCACCTGGTCCTGCGTGGCGAGTGTCCACCTCAGACTAATAAGCCGGGATCACCGAACCGTTGTACTGCCCTTCGATGAACTGTTTCACTTCGGGCGAGGTCAATAGACGGGCAAGAATTTTGAGACCTTCGTCGTTTTCACGCCCGCTTTTAACCACCAGAATATTGGCGTAGGGATTGTTTTCTCCACTTTCCAGCGCCAGCGCGTCTTCTCCAGGCACCAGCCCGCCTTCAAGCGCGTAATTACCGTTAATGACCGAGATGGTCGTATCATCCAGAGAGCGTACGAGTTGGGCGGCTTCGAGTTCGATGATGTCAAGGTTCTTCGGGTTGGCGGTAATATCGTTAACGGTGGCCTCATAACCGACACCTTCTTTGAGTGTGATCAACCCGCTGGCTGCCAGCAGGTTCAGAGCACGCCCGCCGTTGGTTTTGTCATTTGGGATGGCCACCACCGCGCCATCCGCGACTTCATCCAGAGACGTGATTCTATTTGAATAGATTCCAAGCGGCTCGATGTGCACGGCGGCGATCGACACCAGGTCGGTTTTATGTTCGGCGTTGAAGTCGGTCAGGTAGGGCTGGTGCTGGAAGAAATTTGCGTCTAGCGTGCCGTCTGCCAGGGCCAGGTTGGGTTGCACGTAGTCGGTGAATTCAATGATCTCGATATCCAGACCGGCGGCGGGTGCCAGATTCTCTTTGACAAAATTGAGAATGTCTCCGTGGGGGACCGGAGAAACACCGATCACGAGATGGATCGGGCTGTTGGCAGCATCTGAATCCACTGCGTCACCAGCAGCCTCATCTGAGGTTCCGTTGTGGGTACAGGCAGCGAGGGCAAAGGCCAGCGCGGTCAGCGCTGTGATGAAGCTGATGAGACGAAACTTACGATTGATTGACTTGATATTCCTTGTGCTTGTTTTCATTTTTTCTCTCCTTTTGTGTGATCCATAAATAGTTTGGCTTAAGAACAAAAAACCACCCGGATATCCCGGGTGGCGTGAGTTGAAATATGGATTTAGTGTATCAGTCTGCCCACCGGTTATCCTTTGAAAATTTGAGGAAGCGATGGGCTCGATTCTTTACCGGTCAGTCAACACCAGGTGCGGAAGGCGAACTCCATCGCCTTCGCATCATCATGCTCGTGCAATTCAAGGTGAGTGCTTGACCAGTCAAATTAAACATTGCATCATGATACACATTCCCACCTTTGCTGTCAAGTAAGGAATACCCGCAATTTTCACGCCGGGCATAAAAACACCGGCATCCATAGATGTCGGTGTCAGTCCTTCCAAAGATTTTTACCAGCCCACACCCCTGGCTTTTTTCTTCTTCTGCACTTTCTTAGTCACCCAGTAGCTGCCGCCCAGCAGCGCGGGGATGAGCGTTGAACCGCAGATCAAAGCGGCGGGTTCGACGCTGCTCTTCTGCTGGATGGTAAATTCATATTGGGTATCCTGTCCTCCAATGCGGCTGTCTGCCGGGAAGAGTTTGAGGTAATAAACGCCATCCAGCGGTACCAGCCAATCGAGCGCGGCTTCGCCCTCCAGACTGGAAGGATTGGCCATACCCAGAAGGGTGGTACGGTCGGCATCGTAGAGTTCGATGCGGGCGGCCGATGCCGCGCTCAGCGATTTCGCCACAAAACTGTAACCCTCGCCCTGCAAGGCCTGGAACGCAACCCAGTCGACATCGTTTGATGAACACCAGTTGTGAGTCTGGGTCACGCCGGGGTCAGCCGGTGCGGCGGTGAGAGATTCATCATCACCGGGGGTGACGCCCTCATAACCATCATCACTGCAGCTGAGGTTGATGTAGGTGATTGCTTCAGCGGTATCCGAGAAACTCTCAGCCGTACCGATTAAATCCACAGCCCTGATGCGGAACTCATAGGTCTTCTCAGCCGAACCCCAGAAGAGGGTCTGACGCAGGTTTCCACTGAGCGGTTCAGCCCAGTCTTTCCATTCGCCCCCCTGAACGCGCCACTGAAGATCAAAGTGATCGATGGCATCCTCTCCGCTTTCTACAGTCCATTTCAGCACCACGGCAGTTGAGTTGGTGATTTGAGGTAAAACAGCCATGGTCGTCACAGGGGGAGTTATTCCTGAGAGCACGGTGAAGGATTGGGTAACTGATGCGCTCCCGGCAAGATTGTGAGCTTCCACATTGAGCGTATATTTGCCTTCCGGCAAATACCCGAGATGCCATTCCCCACCAGATTGCCAGTCAAGAGAGTTGGAATATGCCTGACCGGTGATCGTCGCCCGGGTGTCAACACCCGATTCAGTCGTCCAGTTGATCGTTAGATCTGTATCCGTGGTGATTGCTGCCGGTAGGGTAATTCCGGGCGGGGTTGGAGGAACCAGACGCTCTACCACTTTGATTGATGCGGCGTTAGCCGTGCCGATCAGGTTATCCGCCAGGTTATCATCGCCGTCTTGAAAGAGTTCAACTGTCCCTTTGAAATCGAATTCCGGATAGAGTAGAGCTGAAACGCCTGATCCGAGCAAAATGGATTTAGCAGCATCAGCCATTACCTGATCAAATTGATTCATATCCGAATACTCGCCTTTTTCAAGAATCTGGCAGGTTCCCTGATATTCCGTATCAGAAAAGAGTGCCACCTGTGATTCGGTTGGAACGCATACCGGTTCGAGGGGCGGGCAGTCGTAACTCTTGGTCAGTTCTGTCAATCCCTGAGTGTCGGTCGAGTACTTGCCGGCATTGTCCTGTACCACAAGAGAAAGGAAAAATTTGCCGTCTGGAATGCGCGCCTGACACACATCGATCTGCGTGGTGAAGGGCGAAGTGGTCTGAACATCGCCAATGGGTAACCAATCACCGTTGACCGTGTACATCAATTGCCCGCTCGCCACACCTACGTCGTCCTTCATCCATCCGGTCACATTAAGGGTAGGAGAAGTGACGGTTGAATAGGCGGCCGGGCTGGAGATACCGCCGGTTGGCGTCTCGGCATCATTATTCCGCGAGACATACTTGTTTTCGGGCATACATTCATCGCCATATTCAGGAAAAGCCTCTGCTTCAGAACACAGGCGCGGGCGGCCGCCGTTGACGGTGACCTCATCGAAGACAATATCCACCGATTTTCCCCAGTAAGAGGTAGGATTGGTATGCACATGAAAATGAAGATGATTACCGGTGCTGTAACCGGTATCATCGGCGTTTCCCAGAAATTGCCCCTGCACAACTCTTGCACCCACCGTGCGCAGTTCAACGGGAATGGAATTTTGCGCTAAATGAAGATAGACCTGATAAGTGGTGGGGGTGGTGGTGGTATCTTCCAGCACAATATAATTGGCGTTGGTGGTGTTGCCGTTCTCATATTTCCAGACCACGTACTTGACCGTGCCCTGTCGCGCCGCGCGCACCGGGAACATGGTGCCATTGGCAAAGTCAAAAGCATAGAGGCAGTCCGAAGGGCAAGATTTGTAGGTAAACACATGGCCGATGCTGCCGGTAAGGCGCACGGTTGTGCCGTTGGTCCACGGCAGGCGATAGCCTTTATAAACCGTACCAGCTTTGTCTTCCTGCTGCACCGCAGGCATATAGTGCATTTTCTCTTCAGCCGAAAGCATCTTATCCGGAACCGACATGAGCACAGCGGCGAAATTGCTATCCGCCTGGAAGGTGAGCTGCCACGGATTTGCCGGATCGGTGGTTCGCTGCGCGATCACCAACCCGGGCTCACCGGGCTGGATGAAACCGGTATCCTTGTCCACGAGTGCGATCCATACCAGAGCCAGCTGATCGTCATCAGAAAATTGCACATGATCAATGCTTACGTTGTATACGATGAACGCCAGAACGTCTTCACGTCCGGCGGCAGATTTCTGGATGAGGTTATAGAGTTCGATCTCCTCTGCATCGGTCAACGTCTTGGGCGTCGGCAGCTGGGCTTCCTCTGTCTCCCCTTCTTCTGGAAGCACCGAACACGAAGTAGAAATTAAGAGAAAGAGCAGGATTAGAATGGAGATTGATCTGGTTGTCATCGAAATAATTTTCTGCATCAGAGGCACCTCTTCCTACAAAGCTCAAAGGAATACAGGTGCAAGAAACGCGCCAGGCTGCCTGCTGAAACTACACAGCACTTGAATGGTCGGTTTTAGTAGAAAATCAACGGGTTATGGGGTATTTGTTGAAGCTGCAGGAGCAAACACAGCGAAATTATCAAAAGTGACGGCGGCCCCCGATTCTTCCAGCGTACCGGCGATCACCCCCACATCGCCTTGCAGAAAATCCTCGTCTTCCACATGAGCCAGCAGGTAGCCGTTAGCATAGAGAGCAAGCTCATGACCTACGCAATCGAAGCGCAGGTGATTAACCGTTGTGCCGTCTGCCACTTTATCGGTAGGCTGTAATTTTTCACCGCTGAGCAGGATATTTTCACCATCGAAACGTTTGCCAATCGCATAATACCCATCGCTGCCAACAATACCAAAGTAGAAATGATCCACGTCCTGATAGCGGCAGATCAGACCATAAGTGTTGCTGACCGGCCCATCGACCCGGGCGGCGTCAACCTCAATGTTCACATCCTTCAGATCCAGCCCGGGGTTTGCCCAAAGGTCAAGGTTGGGCTGTTTCACCCAGATGAGATATCCGCCCTTGACATAAACGGTCTGCCCGTCATCCCCTGTGTCGATATCCCAGCCTGAAAACGGGCTGGAGAATTCGTCATAGAAGAGCACATTGGTTTTGGTATCAGGTGTGGGATTGCCCCTGAGCTCATTCACAACCTCAAGGATGTCGCAGCCCGAGAGGGTGAACAGAAGGATGAGGGTCAGAGAAAAGCGAACGAAGATTTTCACAAGGGGTTCCTGAAGAATCAGTCAATGTTGAAATTGATTATATCTCATGCGGAAAATGCAGATCAACCGTGAATATCAACCAACTCACCCAATTTGAACGAAATTGCGTGAATGGTTTTTCTCAATGGATCAATCGTCAGGAGTATATTTGATCTGCCTTATAAATGATGAAACCGAGTCGCGCTGACATCATCTACCGCTGATGGATCGAAACGATATTTACAGTAGATCAATGATGATGCCGATCTTACGAGGGGATGTGGTTCTTTGCTGTTGTGGTCAATCCTTGCAAGCCCGTTCCAGCCAGGCTCACTCTTCCCCTGCCGCCGCGGCCATCTCACGCGCGTGTTCCACATATTCCAGCGATTGGTGACGGAAATAAGTGTTATAGAGCAAAGCGTAATGCCCGCCCTGTGCCAGCAGCCCCAGGTGGTTCCCCTCTTCAATGATGCGCCCGTTTTCCATGACAATAATGCGGTCGGCGGATTTAACAGTTGATAACCTGTGCGCAATCAATATACTGGTCGACTGCTGCAGGATCAGGTCAAGCGCCTGCTGGATTTGCCATTCGGTAAAAGGATCGATACTGGCTGTGGCTTCATCGAGGATGAAAATTGCCGGATGCTGCACAAGCACACGCATCAACGCCACGAGCTGGCGTTGCCCCATCGAGAGCCGGGTACCGCGTTCGCCGACTTCGGTGGCCAACCCCTGCGGCAGGGTATCGAGCCATTCTCCATCTCCAATCTTCCGGGCAAGCGAGAGAATTTCTTTTACTGTCGCGTCACGCCGGGCGTAACGGATGTTCTCTTCGACCGTACCAGAAAAAAGGAAAGGCACCTGCGAAACCACGCCTAGCCTGCGCCGATAATCCTCGAGGTTGAAACTGCGGATGTCGTGCCCGTCAATCAAAATACGGCCTTCTTGAAATTCATAGAAACGCGCAATCAATTTGGCAATGGATGTCTTCCCCGCACCGGTGTGCCCCACGATGGCCAGGTTCTCACCCGCGTCGATCCTGAGATTAAACCCCGAAAGGATCTGTTCGCTTTCTTTGTAATGAAAACTGACATTTTCAAAGGTGATCTGACCTTTCAACAAAGGCACCGCATCTGCCGCGGTCTGCACCACGGCTGTGGGAGTATCGATGAGAGCGAACACTCGTTCAGAGGCTGACAACCCGTTCTGGATCGAACTCCAGAATGATGTCAGGTTCATGATCGGAAAGAGAAAACGGTCGAGACTGCTGATAAAAAGATACCAGGCTCCGAGGGTGACCACCCCGGCAATAACGCTGTGACCGCCAGCCAGCACCATTACACCCGTTGCGATCATCGCGATCGCGTTGAGGGTCGGAAACACAACCGCCAGAGCCAGCCCGCGCCTGACGTTGACTTTGTAAGAAGTGTCATTTGCAGCAGTAAACTCGTCATAGATACTGGCTTCTTGGCGGAAGTTCTTGGCTACCGAAATGCCGCTGACGGTTTCTTTGATCGTGGCATTCACGTTAGCCATGGCGCGCATTCCCTGACGGGTGACCTTGCGGGCGACCGTGCGGTAGAGAATACCCAGTACGGTCACAATGGGGATCAGGGCAAAAACATAGAGAGAAAGTTTCCACTCAATGATCAGCAGGATAACCGCCAAAATAAGAGCTTCAATAAACATGCTGCCTACATCAGTGATCAGCGATACCAGTTCGCCAAAATCACGCGTATCGGAGGTGATGCGCGAAACGATCTTTCCAGATGAGAATTCATCATAAAACGAAAGGTCGTGTTCCACTGAGGCGGTGTACGCCTGCGTGGAAAGTTCAGCAACCACCTCAGCAATGGCAGTGGTGATAAGACGCCGCAGTGCCCAGTTGCAGAGCCACATGATCAGTCCTATAGCCATCACCGCGCCCGCAACCGCGATCACCCCCCACAGCGTTGGCACCCCTTCCAGCAGGTCTACCCCGCGGCTGACGGTAACCGGCATCAATGAACCGGCTCCGGCGATGGCCAGGGTGAGAAAAGAGATCAGCACCAGGCGCTTCCACTGCGGTTTGAAATAACCAACAATGCGTTTTACCAGGTCGCTGTCTGAATATGTCCGGTCGTATTTTTCTGCGTCAAGCCCGTCAAAGAATCCCATAATTCCCTTCAAGAACCGTAAACCGGGTTTCGAGATCTACATCACATTCTGATTCGTGGCTCTCGAAAACCAGATCTTTTGATTTATTCACTAAATATTCTGCGATACGCCTCGCTGGTTTGCATCAGCTCTTCATGCGTGCCAGAGGCTGCCAGCCTGCCATTCTTCACCACCAGGATGAGATCAGCCCAACGGATTTGTGAAAGGCGGTGCGTGATGATAAAAGTGGTACGTCCGCGCGCTGCTGCATAAATGGCACGCTGGATTTTATCTTCGGTGGCAGAGTCAATGGCGCTGGTTGAATCATCCAGCATCAGAATGCGCGGATCGGTCAAGAAAGCACGTGCCAGTGCCAGACGTTGGCGCTGCCCGCCTGAAAGAGTGATCCCGCGTTCGCCAATGACGGTATCGTACCCCTTTTCAAAAGACATAATGAAATCATGCGCCTGGGCGGCCATGGCTGCCGCCTCGATTTCTGATCGTGTGGCACCGGGTTTCCCAAAGGCAATATTCTCAGCGATGGTGCGCGAGAAGAGAAAAATATCCTGCTCGATAATTGAGATGCTGCGCCGCAGGTTTTCAAGGTTCCATTCGCGTACGTCCACACCGTCCACCAGCACCTGCCCGCCAGTGACATCATAGGTGCGGTTGATCAACCTCACCAGCGAAGTCTTGCCCGACCCTGTCTGCCCGACAATCGCCACGGTCTGACCGGGCTGAACATTGAAGCTCACGTTTTCAAGAACCGATTCTCCGCTTTCGTAGCGGAAAGTCACATTGCGGAACTCAACCTCCCCGCGTAATGGCCGCGCATACCCGCTGGTATTTTGATCAAGATTGTTTTCGCGGTTCATGACATCAAGGATGCGTTTCGCGCCCGCCAATCCGAGAGAGATGCGCGAATAAGCCCACAGCGACGCGAAGGTTGGAAAATCAAGCATCAACAGCAGACCAAAATAACCCACCACGCCGCCGATATCCACCAGCCCCTGACGGTAGAGAAGCAAAACGTGCAGCAATCCCGCGCCAAGCGCTACAGCGTAAAGCAGCATGGGCAGGAACCTGGCTTCCTTACGCCCCTGGGCAATGACCGCATCTTTATAGCGGATAACATTGCGCTTGAAGAGATCAATCTCACCGGTTTCCTGCGCAGATCCTTTAACCGTCTCGATTCCATCAAGGGATTCGTTCAAACGAATGTTGAGCCCGCCGAAAGATTCGCGCACTTCCTCGGTGATTGGGGCCAGCCCGCGCATGTAGATTTTGAGGGTGACGAAATACAGCACAACAAAAATACACGGAACGAGCAGCAGCGATGGATGATAACGCGGTGCGTAGAGGATCGGAAAGACCAAAAAGGTCAGTGACCCCACAACCATGTTCAGCCCCGGGCTGAAGAGGAAGTTGACCTCACGCACGTCATTGGTGGCACGCGCCATCGTATCACCCACCGGCTGCAGGTTGTGAAATGTCATGCTCTTGCTGAGCAGGCTGGCGTATAACTCGCGGCGTACATTGCGCTCGATACGCTGCGCGCAGAACTCGAAGCCAAAGTTACGTGAAAATTGCAAAATCCCTCTGGCCACTCCAGCCGCGACAATGATCAAAAAGATTCTAAAAAGTGCGTTTGGATTAAACACCGGCGCAGAAACGACATTGAAAGCTTCGCCGACCTGCACCTGCCCGACAGCCATCAGCGCAGCGTTGCCAAAAGCACCAACAAGGGCGATGAGCAGGACCCACCACTGACGCAGGGAATGGGAAATGATCCAGCGCACGGGTGAGCGGCGGTCCGTTGTATATTGCGGGGGGATGGTGAATTCAGCAGTTGTTTCCTGTATCATGGCAAGAGTTAAGTCTATCACGACTTGACGCAGCAGACTTCAAAAAGACATAATATTTTAAGGTTTAAATCATGTGATCGAAATATTGGTAAGGGGCAGGCTTCATACCTGCCCCTTTGCACAAATTAAAAGCCCGAATAGGTTAAGACTCCGGCATCACAGGGGGCTGTGCCAGCGGCGGCGGGGTATTGATACCCTGTAACTTGCGGAAGGTAAGCGTCCAGACATTCGATGAATACACAGTGAACGCGCCACCCAAGAAACTGAGCGGTAAAAACACTACCATGAAGAAGGTCATGAGCGCTATAAAACCGCCAATGATCCAGGGCCACACCTCAGGAGCAAACAGACTGGTGATGCCATACGCAATTCCACCCGGAACGGCCGCCACGATCGCGCCGGGCACCACCAGCAGCAGGTAAGCAGGGATGAGAAGGAATACAGCGATCATCATCGCCACGCCCACCCCAATGCCCACACCCACCATCACCAGACCCATGAGGAAAGTGTTTTTAAAATTGGTCTTATAGAGCGTCCACCCACGGCGGAAAGACTCCCACACGCCCGCGTTTTCGAGCGTGTTGTAACGTGCCACGTACTGGCGGAGCAGTGAGACAAACCACATGAAGATGGAAAAGGCAATGATCAGCAGAACAAAGATGATCATCCCGATGATTAAACCGGTGTTCAATGAGGCGGTCACAGAATCTGCAAGCCGAAATGCCATCCAGACAATCAGCCCCACCAGGGTCATCACGATCGCGAAGGCCGGGGTGCCGATCAGCAGGTCGATCAGAAACAGACGCCAGGCGCGCCGGTTCCAGCCCAGCTTCCATGCCTCTTTAAAGCGATATTTCGCGCCGCTCTGCTCGTGCTCATCCACCAGGCGCATCACCGCCGTTTCAGAAGGATAACGGACGAGTGCCAGGAGCAATCCAATAACGATGGAAAACAGGATAATGCCGCCGATCAGCCAGGCCATGGTTTCAAAAGCCTTCTGTTCGGTGGCAAAAAGCGGAGCAATATTGTGCTCGATCCAATCCTCCACTTCAGGGTACCACGCTGGAGGTGTAAAGTTGTGGATAACACCGCCGTCTTCGAAATTGGCCGAGTAACCCGAGCTGCTGCCGCCACCTCCACCACCGCCGCTGCTGCTCGCACCACCGCTTAACGCCAGCAAGAGAGCAAACAGCCATAAGAGTTTATACGACCACAGGATCTGCCACGCACGTTTAAGCACACTTCCAATATTGAACATTTGAGACTCCTTAAATTTGAACCTACCACCATATACGTAATCTGCACCCAAAAAGACGCATTGAATTCGTAGAAAAACGATCACAAAGGGGCAGGTCCGAAAACCCGCCCCTTCAATGAATAACTGGTGATCGTCTGCCACCATCCAGCGGATGATGCACTCAATGCTTATGCGTCGCGCGTGTAAAGGTTCAGGTCTCCAGAGAAGTCACTATCATTGCCATAATAGAGAGTACGCAGCAAAGTCAGCGGGTATGGTTTGGCAGTGATGGCCGGATCAGCGAAATAGATTTCAATACCGCTGCCGGTGTTGCCAACAAAAACGCTGTCTGTGAAGGTTACTGATCCGCTGTCGATCTGGAGGAAGATACCATCCGTGGCGTAGAATTCTTCAACCCGGTCACCGTCGCTATCATAAACACCGTTGTTGAGAGAAATGACCTTGTTGATAGCCGCTCCGCTTCCCGCCTGGCCGTTGATGCCATACCTGTTATTTTGAATCAGAGCGTTGTTAATCGTAATCTTTCCGGTTGTTGTGAGCACCACACCGCCGTTGTTATTGATGACATCCAGGCGGTTGAGGGTGATGCCGCCAGCGCCGGCGTTGATGGTGATCGAATCACCGACAAACGAATCGTTGAATTCATTCTTGTAGTAGGTGCCGAGGAGTGTGAACGAACCAGAGGTATCGACGTAAAGGCTGCGGTCATTTCTGCTGGAGATAATGGAATCCAGAATGACATTGCCGTTGGAATGGATCCTGATCCCGTATCCAGAATCGTTATTCCCGTTCGACCACATATAAGCACGTTTAACCGTGATGTCGCCAGAGGTTGAAGTGATATCCAATCCATCGCCATACGGGAAAACGCTTTGAATCTTATCCACCCACACGGGCCCGGCTGCAGAAATGCGAATACCGTCAGAGAGGTGGCTGTCGCTGCCCGCTCCTTGGACAGTGATGTTCGTCAGTTTCACAGATGAGGGTTTCCCAACGCCGAAATCATCACCAACCAAAATCGCGTGGTAGAGGGTGTCGTTAGAAGAGATATTGCTCAACACCGCAGGTCCCTGCGTAAAGACCACCAACCCATATCCCCCGTTATGGCTGGTGAAGTACATCTGCCCTGGTTTGGAGGTTGATGTGGCCTGCACCCCGCCAGTGGTCACGCCAACAGCAGTACCTCCAACACTATTATCGAGATAGACTCCATCAGTACCATTGTATTCAATGTAAAGGTTCTTGGTGGTGGTCAGTTTAATCAGACCGGACGAATGGATATCCAATCCCCTGTATTGATTTGAATCCACCCAACGTTCAAGGGTGTAAACAAGCGTCACACCCGGTTTAACTGTGCCAGAGGAAACCTGGTTGTTCACATAGATGCCGTTTCCTGAATTTCTACCCGTTCCCACGTTAGTAAGGGTCACAGTACCTTTTGAGTAGATCGTCAGACCATCAGATCCATTCACACCGATCCATTCGCCGGTGGTGTTATTGACCGTTACAGATCCGGTGCCTGTAGTATTATCGATATAAATACCACTCCAACGGTTCCACATACCACCAACGCTGGTGAGCAATACATTGCCTGTAGAATATATTTCCACTCCATAACCATTGACGGCTTTATTGAAAGACACCTTGGTGATCGTCACTGGCTGCGCTGTCGCTGCACCACTGTTGTTGATCATGGCGCCATAGAGCGAACCTGACGACTCTCCAGTAGTCCAAGAAATTGCACCTGCGGCATAAACCTGAGCATTCTTGTAGTAGTTATCCAACACAACCGTGCGGTTAACCGTGATCGGTTTGCCAGGTACCGGGCTGTTAAGATTGATCCCGGCGTACAGGTTCTCGTTGGCTTTGATGTCGCTCATTGTGATACTGCCGTCGGTGTAAATCCGCACGCCGTTCCAACCGTTTCTATTGAAATTGTTTGTGGGGCGGGCTGTACTGCGGGCGATGATAACATTACCCTCGGTGTTGATTTCCACACCGTTGGCATAGGAAGATGGAAACGCCGATTCAGAATCTACGTTGAGACCGATGTGATACATGCCGCCATCTGCAAACATGTAAGCATGCAGCAGGATGCGATAGTCCCCTGGCTGCAGGATATAGTGCGGCACATCATCACCATCATAGTAATCGGCGAAGAGAGAATTGCCATCGCTGTCGTAGAGGTCCCAGTAGCCGTCGAAATCCAGGTAGACATCAAGGGCTAGGTCGTAATCGATTTCGGTGACGGTGAAAACCCAGCTGGCTTCGTTTCCACCGTAGATTAAGCCATAGTTGTCGATATCGGTCTTGAAGAAGCCTGGCAGGTTAGCGGTCATGCTGCTGTCGAGATTTATCGTGTGCCCGCGATCATAGTTCCCCTCTACATCCACGCCTTTCAACGTCACTGCACCCTTTGAATTGACGTACAGGCCAAAATTATTGTAATTGAAATTGCTATCGGTGATGCTTACCCCGGCCGGTGTCAGACTGGCACTGGAAGAGTTATCAAGATAAGCACCATAGATATAGGAATTTTCAGGGTCATAATTTGCGGTGGCATTGACCCGATTGAGCGTGATAGCGCCGGAAGTCGTTACGGTGATTCCGTTTTCATGGTTATCGATAGCGTCCACATCCGTTAGGGTCACCGCACCTTTTGCATAAATGTTCAAACCCTGCCCATGCGAACCATAGATCTTTACTTTTGTAAGCGTAACAGGGGCGGCAGCAGAAGACATATCATTGATCATCACACCGTAACCGTCATTGTTTCTAATCATGCCGGTTGTCCAGTTGACGGCCCCCAGGGTAATCAGCGTCATCCCATGATTATGATTATCCTCGACGGTGATATCGGTGATGGTTGTGGTCTTGGCTTCGGTCATGGATTGGATATAGATTCCCTGGTCAAAGTTGCGTGCCACGTATGTGGAACCCAGTCTGATATTGCCATTGGTGAAGATGCCAAGACCATACCCGGTATTTTCGGTTACCCTGTTGGTTTTCCCCGTGGAAGACTTGCCAACAAGCACGTCACCGGTGCCATAGGTGTTGTCAATCGTAATACCGGATGCCGGGAATGTGAAATCACGATCGACAATCCCTTCATGATCGCTGACCGAGAGCCTGTATCCGAATGGCGTCGTGTACCAGGGCCACATCTCAACGAAATATGTTCCACCGCTGACGATTCCTGCATCGATGCTGACAGGATCATCAGAATCCACTACGGCCGTTCCCAGCCAGTTCCAGTATTGGTCATACAGCTGGATTTCACCGAGGAATGTGTCTGAATTGAAATCGATCACAAGTTCCACAGCATCAGGAACATCAAACCAGAAGTACAGATCGCCATTCCCCAGCCCCTCAATGGTCTCTCCATAACCAATGGATGCATCTTTGTAAGCGTTCGAAGTGGAGGTAACCCCATTGATAGTCACCGTTCCGCGAGATTTGATATCGATGCCGGTAGAACCTGAGCGAGAGACGTTGACGTTGGTGAGCGTCACCGGTTTGTTGGTCGCGGCATACCGGTTGTTGATCATAATACCACTGGATTGATTTTCATAAACATCCAGGTTGGTCAGAGTAACCGGGCCGTAAGTATAGATATAGAGCCCAACGCCCTCGTAGGTGTTGCCGATGGAATTGATGAATCCGCCGGTAGAGGTCATGGTCACCCCGCCGCTGGCCGGGATCACGGTCAACGATCCACTGGCTGGCGCGCTGATGAAAATACCCGTGTTAACGTTGCCGTAAGCATCAATATTGTTCAGAGTGACCAGTCCGATGGTGTAAATGTTCAGACCAAATTCACCGTTGTTGCTGATTGCATTGGTGCCGGTGAGTGAAACCGCTCCGCTTCCTTTGCACGCGCCAGAATCAAGGAGGCAGTTAACTACTTCAATGCCGGTAGAACCGTTTTCATTGGAAGAAATGTTGCTCATGGTTACAGCACCGATGGAGGTGATGCGCAGCCCCACCCAGCCAGATCGATAGATATCAAGGCTGCCGGCTGTGACCGTCTTGGAGGTGAGGGCGATCGAATTGTCGAGAGTCGCGCCGTCTCTTTGGTTGCGGTGCAGGCTGGTATTCATCAATTTAATATTGCCCGCACTTCTGACAAAGATACCTGCGTTCGTGTTATTCGATACCCGGGGATTCGGATTTTTGCTTGATCCCTGGATAATCACATCTGCACTGCCGAAGGAATTGTCAATATAGATGCCGGTATTGTAAGGCGCACTGTTGGCATAGGGAATGGTGGCATTGTACCGGTAGTTCAACAGGTAGGTATAGTCATCCTGCCAGTCGCTGTTCCATACCATCGAAAGGTAATACTCGCCGGTTGTCGGCAGGGTCAAAATGCCTGATTCAAAGGGATCCGACCAGTATCCAGATTCATCTGACCAGAGCAAATCGCCGTTTGAGGCATCATACAGTTCCATCGCAGCGTAACCGGTGTAATTCATGGTAATTGAAATCTGCGCGCCGGACTCGCCCAAAAAATTGAACCAGGTCTGGTCAACGGCGTACCCGCTGAGATCGATGCTCTGGTATTGAGGGAGCATCATGCCCGAGTTGTTAAAAGAATCAACGCCGTTCAGAGTGACCGTACCCTTGGAGAGGATTTCGATGCCGTTGCCGTGCGCCCGCTCAACAGTGACATCTGTCAGTTTCACCGGTTGAGCAGTGGTCACACTGCTGTTGTCAATGTAAATGCCCCGCTGCCCCGGCTGATAAACGGAAACAGAAGTGAGTGTCACAGCCCCCTTGCTGGTGATGTAGAAGCCGTACGCATCAACATAATTGGCCGCGGCATTGCTGATGGTTACTCCGCCGCTGCCAAAAGTGTTGTTGAGGTTGAACCCGGAACCGCCGTAACTCTCACTCCAAGACTGATCAACCCATACCGAATCGATCGTGATGGCTCCCTTACTGTAAACCGTCACCGCCGTATCACCGGTGTTGGAAAGATTCACTCCCGTGATCTTTACGGTACTTCCTGATGGATTGAAATGATCACCAACGATGATGCCACCCTGGGTGTTGTTATTCATACGCATAGGGAAGGAAGATTTGCCATTAATCGCCACCGGCCCGTTAGAAAAGACCTCCAAACCCACAAGACCATTGGCGTCAAACTTGCTCTGCTGCGGGTAACCGAGCACTTCTGGTAAAGAATTGAGAGTCACACCGCCAGTTTTGCCCGGAAAATTGTTGACCACATACAGACCTGAGCCTGTGTTCACGCGGGCAGAAATACCGGTGATCGTCACGGCACCTGCCGCATAAATGTCTAAACCATCAAATGTACCCGCAATGCCGTTAAAACTGAAATCCATTGTGGTCTGGTACGGATTGAGGATGGTAACCGATCCGGCACCAAGACATTTTATTCCATCAAAAAGGCAGGTATCAATAATTGCACCTTCATTTGAATTATAAGTAGCATTCACGTAAGAAAAGGTAACGTTGCCTTTTGCGTGAACCCGTAAGCCTTCAGTAGTATTGTTATTGAAGCTGCTGTCTGAGATGCTAACTGTGGTTGAGCTTTGCGTGCTGCCATTCCAGTAATCATCCGTAACCAGCAAACCCTGATAGCCATTGTAAGCCGCGGTAACATTCTTTACCGTGACCGGCCCAATGGTCCATACCCAGATACCGGCATCCTCGTTGCCCTTGGCCTGTATATTCTCCAGTGTGACGGGCGCTATCGCAGCCTGGTTACGAATAAACAACCCCCCTCCCCAACCCTCATAGTTACCGACGTCAACCAGAGTGTTATTGGAAAAGACACCGTTCTTGACCGTGACCGCACCCCTGGTTTCGATCACCATTCCGTCACCGCCGTTGCGGCTGGAAGAAACACCATCAACGGTTACCGCCCCATTGGAGTAGATAAACGTGCCTTGGCCGTTATCTTCAACTTCAGAATTGGTGATGGTTACCGGGTAGGCCGTTGTGGTTGTCGAATTATCCACCACCAGACCGACCCCGAGGTTTTCGGTTGTTGCTACCCCGCTGACTGTTACCCCGCCGCGCTGGTCGATGACCAATACGCCGTCGCCCGATGTGTTTTTCACATCCAGGTCATTCAATACCGTGCTTCCAGTAACAGACGCAATCGTCACACCGCCTTGGATCGTGAACCCTGAAAGGGTGAATCCTGCTGTGGTACCAGCCACGGTCACATCACCGATGATCGTGGTATTTTCTGAGCCGTTCACACCGATCAGGCCGTTGAGCTGCTTGAGAAAGACACTGCTCGTCCCATCGATAAAAACACCCGCCGCACTTTCGTCATAGGTGCCCGCCTCAACGTAAATCTTCTTATCGGTAGGAACAAGGCCATTGGTGTCAATGAAATTCAATACCTCTGCGATCGTACCTGTGCCTGTGGCCTGAAAACAGGTCGTGCCCGGCGTGGTGCCGGCAGGGCAGTCGCTCTGCCAGCCCGGGAGGCCGTCAATATCGAACACCCAGGCGTATTTCTGCGTGCCCACGATAAAGTAGGGGTCACCGCCGCGCAGTAGTGCAGCGGTTTCTTCGCTGGCTAAAACCAGCGGATCCCCGGCTTCATCCGCCAGAATCAATTCTTCATCTAAAGCGAGGCTTTCATCGGAGGGTGGCGTTTCTTCTAACGCTGGAGTTTCGGTTGGCAGAGGTTCTTCCACCACTGCTGATTCGGCCGCTGTTCCCTCGGGAAGCGGTGTGGCTTCCATCACGGGGGCTTCGGTTTGCACCGGCTCCCCGATCCCGGGTTCCGCAGCGGCTGGAGTTTCTCCACTCGTGCCGCCATCATCAGCAAAAACGCTGCTCGTAGAAAACAACACGAACAGCGCTGCCAGTAACAATGCCAACGAAATCGTTTTGAAGTATCTTTGCATGATTCCCCTCCAGCATATTTATTTTTTAAGTCAAAGTGAAAAGAATACCTTAATTTCCACCCAACTTACTAATAGTATCATATTGATCTTTCTAATACAATCAAGAATATTATCGTTCTCTGATTGTGTTTTTATTGTTAACTCCTGCCGTGTCGTTTGATCTCATTCTAAATTTGAACAACTCAAAATTTCCCCGGCATCTTTTCATCAGATGCCGGGGGGTTACACTAAATCCAGTTATTAAGCTTTGCTTATTCCTTCATCCCCAGAGAAATGCGTCCGCGTTCTG
Source organism: Anaerolineaceae bacterium (assembly GCA_029265815.1). Classification (GTDB taxonomy): domain Bacteria; phylum Chloroflexota; class Anaerolineae; order Anaerolineales; family Anaerolineaceae; genus UBA6107. The sequence continues at coordinate 137,005 of JAJUGU010000005.1, forward strand.
GCTCAACTTTGAGGATGCTCACCTCGATGATGTCACCCACCTGCAGCATGGCGCCCGGTTTCAACTGGCTGCGGTGCAGCAGACCATCCTGTTTAACACCAATATCGACAAAGATGCCAAAATCGACCACGTTGCGCACCGTCCCCTTGAGTTTCATTCCCACTGTCAAATCTTCCATTTTGAGCACGTCAGATCGCAGGATAGGAGCCGGAGCATCTTCACGGGGATCGCGCCCGGGCCGGACGAGCTGCTCAAGAATGTCTGTAAGGGTTGGCACCCCGCAGCCAATCTCCTCCGCCAGCTCCTCCACCGGCCGCTTGCGCAGCCTGTCAATAGCAGCCTGACGTTCTTCAAAGAGTGCGTCAGCACTGACGCCGGCAACCTCCAGCACAGCCGTAGCCACCGGGTAACTTTCAGGGTGAATGGCACTGGCATCCAGCGGGTTCACGCCGCCTCGGATGCGCAGAAATCCGGCAGACTGTTCGAAGGCTTTTGGCCCGAGGCCGGGCACACTGCGCAGGCTCTCACGATCGGGAAACGGACCCTGTTCATTACGCACGGCAACGATCTTTTCCGCCAGTTTGGGTCCGATGCCTGAAACATACCCCAGCAGAGCCGCCGAAGCTGTATTCACCTCTACACCCACGCGGTTGACCACATCCTCCACCACCCCGGTCAGCGCTGCAGCCAGCGCGGTTTGATCCACATCGTGCTGATAGAGGCCGACGCCGATCGAGCGCGGGTCGATCTTCACCAGTTCAGCCAGCGGATCCTGCACCCGGCGTGCAATCGAGACTGCACCTCGAATAGAAACATCAAGGTCAGGCATTTCAGCACGCGCCAGCGGGCTGGCCGAATAAACCGAAGCCCCCGCCTCATTGGTAATGATGTATTTCACCTGAGGCATCTCGCGCGTCAATTCAGCCGCCAGCTGTTCGGTTTCGCGTGAAGCCGTACCGTTGCCTATCGAAATCAGGGTGACTTTGTGCTTCTCGATCAGACTCTTCAGCTTTTCTTTCGCTTCTTTCCACTGCTTCTGAGGCTCATGTGGATAGATGGTGCCCGTATCCAGCAGTTTACCCGAAGGGTCAACCACCGCGAGCTTGGTTCCGGTGCGAAAGCCCGGATCAAGTCCAAGAACTGTCTGATTGGCCAGCGGCGGCAGCCCCAGCAGCGCTTTGAGATTGGTACCAAAGACCTTGATAGCATGCGTTTCAGCCGCCAGGGTCAATTCGCGGCGTACATCGCGCTCAATGGCAGGCAGCAGCAGACGTTCGGCGGCGTCGGCAATGGCCAGTTCAAGATGGCTGCAAAATGGACTCCGCAGGTCTGGTCTGAAAACATTAACAATGCAGAGCTTCCAATCTTTCTCTTCGAGTACAACCTTCACCCGCAGCACTTTTTCAGTTTCACCACGGTTGAGGGCTAAAACCTGGTGAGGGCGTATGCGGTTGACCTGACCGCTGAACTCGTAATAAGTTTCATAAACCGCCTTTTCATCAACAGCATCCTCGATCTTCTCACTGATGATCTGGCCATTCTGCATGGCTTTCTGGCGCACCCCGGCGCGGATCTCGGCATGGTCACTGATGGTTTCAGCCACAATATCGCGTGCACCGGCCAGCGCATCTTCAATAGTGAGCACCTGCTCATTGAGATATTCCTGCGCCGCAGCTTCAGCGGTAGACGAAGTTTGCGCCTGCGTCAGAATCAGATCAGCCAGTCCCTGCAGGCCTTTTTCACGCGCCGCAGAAGCACGGGTTTTCCGCTTGGGTTTATAAGGCGCGTAGAGATCCTCAACAGCGGTGATGGTATCAGCCGCGGTCAGTTTTTCCAGAAGTTCAGGGGTCATTTTCCCCTGTTCTTCGATAGAGGCAATGACAGCAGCGCGGCGTTCTTCGAGCGCGCGCCCTTTTTCGAGCAGCGTTTGTACCTGTCGTAACTGGTCTTCATCCAACGTGCCGGTGGCTTCCTTGCGGTAACGGGCAATAAAAGGAATAGTGGCTCCACCATCCAGGAGTTCGATGGCGGCAGATACTTGGGTTGGGCGCAAATTCAGCGCCCTGGCAATGGATACAGCAAAGTCGGGCATGAGTAAACCTTTTCAATAATGAAATTTAAAACGGAGGTTATTCTAACACAGCCTTGACGCCAGCTGCTTTCTTGGAACCTGGTTCAGATCAATTCCAAACGCAAGCCATGTAAGATGACAAACGATGCCGGATACTGCTCTGCTCTCAGGCAAAAATGGATGTTCGATAAGCCCGGTGGAATTACATCCCTTTTGGTTGAAAACACCAGATTTCATCAAAATTCAGCGGACTTACCCTGTACCTTAAATATATTTAATGAGCCATTTGACAATTTATTCGTGTCTGAATATGATTAGTCCTGTTCCAGGAACATACGGTAAATTTATCGAAAGGCCCTGCCATTATCGAGAAGAATCATCAGCAGGAATTTGACTTTGCTTTATATCAAGATGCAAGCAAGCAAATAAAGGTATTGAAAAATGTTATTTTTAATCGGCATCGATGATACAGATAACCCTAAAACCGGAGACACAGGCAGTCTGGCACAACGCCTGGGTGCGAAAATCGAAGCCAGCCGCAGCGGAAGGATGGTTTCGGTCACCGGCCACCAGCTCGCCCACCATCCTAACATCATTTCGACTTCTCAAAACCAGAGCGTTTGTCTGCTGGTCGATGCCGACCACGATGCTCAGCGCGACATCGAATTGATCTGTCGCACGTTCCTGATGCACGAATGCGCTGCCGGGTCGAATTCAGGGTTTGCGCTAGCCGCCTGGAGTTCGGTCTCGCCCGCTATCACCGCCTGGGGACACCAGGCGAAGTCAGTTTTCCTTGACCGTCAAGAAGCGATTAACCTCGCCCGCGCGTATAAAATATCCATTGCCGGGTTTACCGGCAGCGGTCAGGGTGTCATCGGTGCGTTAGCTGCAATAGGTCTCTATTTTGACGGCAACGACGGCCGGTTCCTGTGGTTAGATGGGCTGCGCAGCCTTAAAGGAATTTTTACTCTGACCAGTCTTGTCGAGACATGCGCGATCGACCGCGTGGAAAACCTGCGGGGTAGAAAGCCCATGCCCAACGATCGCATTCATATCAGCGAAGAAGCCTACCCTATCTTACGTGACGGTCAATCGCTGCTGCTGGTTGAACCTTCCAAAAAAGACGAAACCTGGGAATGGAATTCGATCAGCCTGGAAAAATTGAAACACCTTTCCTCCTGATGATCCGCTTCAGGGTGATTTTTTCTCCATTTCGATTAAGGTTTATTAATACCGCCAGCGCCTAATTCGACAAATTCGGGCGAGGAGCTTTTTTATAACGGATCTTAAACGTGATGCGGTTACGGGCATTTTCCCCCAGGTCGCCGCGGCCACCGGTTTTTATACCGGTGAGTACCAACACTTCGTCTTCCGTCGCCTGACCGGTCACATTATAAAAGGCAGCCCCGCCACCTGGGCAGGCATGAAACGAGATCGTCCCGCTCACCCAGCCTGAATCGTCCTGAACTAAAGAGACATTCCAGCGGAAAGGTGGATTCTCACCCTCACCGCAGGCGCCCCCGCCGGCCCAGTCTCCTCCAAACTGCTGCAAGACAGTTTCTGTTTCTTCGATCGTCGGAGAAACTTTGGTCTCTTCTGGTCTAACGATTTCAGGCATGCGCGTCTTCTGCCATTCAGTCAGTTCTTCGTCACAGGCTCCGCCAACATCCAAAGAACCGCCGATCACCCGTACCACCCTCTCGAAGGCATAATTTTTAATCTCGCGTTTAACTTCCCGTCTGAGCACGGCGCGCACCACACTGCCGGTCACCGGCTGGTTGGCGATCACCATTTCTTTAACGGCTTCACCAACATTGCGCACGATGCGCCTGCCCGGCGCGCCCAGTTTGTGCCAGATATTGCGGCGGAAGGCATTGATCCTGCCAAATAATTTGGTGGTCGCCTTCCGGCGGTCACCCCAAAAACTGCGCAGAAGGTCTTCCTGTGTTTTCAACTCGGTTTTCTTCTTGTTGCACAGCGCGTTCAGCTTTTCCAGATAGCATTTGTCATTGGGATAACGTTGCCGGGCCGCCTGGCATTCCGCATCCAGGCGCGCGCGTTCAGCTTTGACCGCGTTCAGTTCCGCTTCGATCAGCGACATATCGAATTCGTCTTCCTGTACGGATTCAATCAGCGCTGGAGACATCAATCCCCCGCCCGATAACATTCCCAGCCAGGCATCCCCGGCCAGCAGCTCCTCGCTGACCGCCTGGAGCATCGAGGCTTCGTCATAGGAGGGTCCTGGGGGCAGATGGCTGCCCTGTACCGATTGAAGAAAACCTGCCGCAAAGAAAGCGCACGCCAGCAGAATTGAAAGCATCATACCCAGAGGTTTCATTGCCCGCCTCCTTCTACCAATGCCGTCCCGCTGACGAAAGCAAGCGCGCTCTTTTTAAATCCCCACGCAAGCTGTGGGGCATAATACAACCGCCCGTCTTCCACCAGTTCCGAATCCAGAGGAATATAGAGGTAAGTGTCCAACCCTGCTGCTGCTGCCAGATCAGCGAGGGTCATTTCCGCTGTGAACTGTTCCGGTACATAGCCTGTGGGAATGATGCCTGCGAGATCATGGGTGATTTCGTCGCTTCCTTCCAGGTCGCCGTTGATGAAAGTAAATTCCTTTCCGGCCGAGTAATAGGTCCAGGTCTCGGCGCGGGTATCTTCAAACGAACCATCCATTTGCTCTTCCTGGTAAAACAGAATGGAGAACGACTCCGGTGGTCCGTACTCTGACCGGATCAGCGTCTGCGCGGAAGAAAGCACGTAAGGGCTGGGGATATCTTCAGCAGCAGGGACATCCTCGATGATCTTTGCCAGCGCCTGGTATTCATCGAATCCTGCCAGCAGGAAGCCGCCTGCAAAATAAATCAGTACCAGCAGTGGTAAAAGCACAAACAACACTGTCATCAGACGTTTGCGTTTCAACTTACTATCCGCCGGAAGTGATCCCACAGGCGATTCCGTAGACAAGACATTACCACCAGGAACAACCTCTTCCCATTGATTGCGCTCGAATCTCAGCCACCGATCGTTCGCCGGATCAAATGTCCACCATGCTCCATTCGCATCCTGAACAAGGAGTTTTTGTAATCTCTCCCGATAGATATTGACATCAAACTTGCCACTGGAATAACCGCGCAGGATCTCGACTGCCCGATTGTGGAGATCAGCAAACTCAACAACATTCTGTGGCTGGAATGTTCCGCATTGCTGACAGAGCGGGGTCTTTTCGTCCATGAATGTCCCGCATTTTGCACAGTTCATCATCTCGTCCTTTCAGTTTATTCATTGGTGCCACCCGGAGACGTTGATTTATGATGAAACTATGATGTCATCTTAAAGATAAAAATACTATAGCAAAACTTTCCTGGATGCACAATTCAGCACAAATAAATTCCACAGAAAAAAACGCTTTTTCATCAAGAAAGTGTGTGAGATTCCAGCCTGGGGAATATACAGTTCAGCATCCCATCCGATCCGCTAATTTCGTTTGATTTATTCTAAAAATACCCTTTGATAAATGAAAAAGAAAAGAGGAAGCAAATCTTCTTTTAAAGTTGATGATCGCAAAATTTTTGACCTTTGAGAAGGCTAAAGGATGGTTGAAAGCAAGAAAAGGTTTATAAAGATAATTCCATTATTGTCTTGTTTTATCCATTCTTTATGTATCTATGGTTTTCCTCTCGCTATACTAACAATAATATTCAACAAATCGATACTGGGAGGATAGTCGTGAAAAAGGCAATTCTGATTCTGTTAAGCATCACTCTTGTTATCAGCTTCCTGCTCGTTCCATCTTCGACAACGCAGGCATCGATCTGGCCTAATCCTGTCGTCACCCCACTCAGCGGCGACACAGAGTTCACTGTCAGGTTGCTTGACCCCATTCGTCTCAACTTTGGCCTGGCGAAGACCGGCAGTGGTTTGGTTGTCCCTGCTGGCTTCCCTCTCGGCGAAAAACAGTTCGGCGGGAAAGCCGTCACCATCAAAGGGCTTGAGGGCGGAAAGGCAAGTTTGTGTTTCTCCTTCCCCACCTACCGCTATGGTTGGAATGGTAATATCTATCAGTGGAAAGAATCAGCCTGGAGCCTCTTCCCTTCTACCCTCATCGAGGGTAAGGAAGGCAGTGCCGCCACCGTTTGCACCACCATTGACTCTGACGGTACCTATGCCCTTATCATTAGTTACAATAGTACACAGGTCAAATCCTCCCTGCCTGAATGTGGTGAGGATTTCGAAATTTTCCCAATATTAGAAGTTGTGGATAATGATGATGATACCGTTGAAACGGCAGCTGTTATTGGGGCAGTACTCAACGCTTCATATCCGGTTGGTACAAATATTAGTTACTCGGTCTTTAATATCTCGCCGAGCGGCATCCTCACCGGAGCGCTGCATCAGACCGGCAAAGTATACCCGTCCGATGGATTACCTGACAATTTCAGTATAGTGTATTTCCTGAAAGAGGAAGACATCCCCGAAGCTTGGGAGTTTTTTATTCCACCTGAATATATTCTTGTAACCTTTCATTATATAGATGGTTGGGTAAACGCTAACTATACCGTCCGCATCACTACACCCAACTGTTATAAAGATTTTTCATCAGAGGAATTACTAGAGTCAGGAGTATAGAAAAATTCCCCATGCAATTTTTTTCTCCCGTCAACAGATTTTCCTCAGGCGGGAGTCTTTCTAATCCAAATCGAGTCCTTACCTATACATCTGATGACCGGATTAATCATTCGTTGCATGAATTGGATGCTGCTCTGAAGACCATCACAAAGACGATAATTTGTCTTAATAATTTCATCGGGAAAAATGCGTTGACGACCTGGCATCCTTTTTATTGAGAACCAAATAAGTAAGGTAAAAACATTTAATGGTTATACATTTGCTGTATACTGATCAAATCATATCCATACACTCATATTTCGGGAGGAAATTCATGAAAAAAACTGCACTGGCATTGTTATCCATTACTCTCATCATCAGCCTTTTACTCGCCCCTGCTGGTACAGTCCAGGCAGCGGGATGGGCTGACCCCGTCGTCACTCCGCTCAGCGGAACCTCTAACTTCACCACCAGCGTGATCGACCCCATCACCCTCCAGTACGGGATTACCAGAACCGCGCAAGGGCTCACCGTTCCTTCCGGCTTCCCGCCAGGCGAGAAGCAGTTTGGCGGCAAGGCTGTGATCATCAAAGGATTGGAAACCGGAACAGCCAGCTTGTGCTTCTCGTTCCCAACCTACCGGTATGGATGGAGAGGTGGCGTTTACCAGTGGAACGGAACGATGTGGAGTTTGATCCCTTCCACGACCACCGAAGGCATTGAAGGCAGCCCGGCAACCGTCTGCGCCACGATCACAGGTGATGGCACCTATGCGCTGATCACCGGATTCACAGAACCACCAGCGCTGTCTTCATCGCTTCCCAAATGTGCCGAGCCCTTTTCTGTGGCATTCCTCACATATCCTGTGATGATTTCTGAAAGTGATCTGTTTACACTGGGAATATATGGGATGATAACCGAGCCCGGATTTCCTGCCGGATCCCGGATCAGCTATTCCATATTTGGTGTCACACCTCATGGCGCAGTGAGCGGTGCTCTTTCTCAATCAGGTGACGTCTTCATAGGCGACGAAGACTTCAGCGTTGTATTTTTCATTGACCCGGATACGCTTTTTTCCATTTCATCACCCGAGGATTTTCCTGAATCCTCCCGCCTGTACTTTAACGTGAACCCGGAAACACCGGAGCTTGATTTCACCATCCGGGTTACGACCCCCACCTGTTATAAAGATTTTCCGTTCTCACTCGAATTATTCAATTTTCTTGACGAACTGAATTAATCATCTACACCAACCATCAGCCCGCTGGAAGGTTCAGCGGGCTAGTCTTCTTTAAGCACCGTTCATAGATTGCATGAAGAGATTTGAACCACTCCCGACAGGGCTTTTAGCCTGTCCCAATCTATCTTACGCTTTCCTGCTGGATGATCCGCACCCGCCATTCTGGCTGCTTCCTCCACCCTGGGAGTGGTCGGAAGACAACAGACTCTATGTCAACGATGTTCCGGGCATATACAACCCAGACTGGTTTACCGTGCGCATTACCACGCCCACCTGCTACAAGGATTTCTCCTTTTCTACTGGTGTTGTTGACGGCTTTTTACCCGGAGGACCATACTAATATCTTTCCCCAAATATTTGCTCAAACAAACAGCGGGAGGATTTCTCCCGCTGTTCTTTTATTTCGGTTTATGTGCTCTTAGCGAGAACATCAACGGAACGGGCTCGGAGCCGCCCGGGAAGCGCCACACCCCATCTTTAGTTTTCTCAAGGAAAGGCAGCTGTTCAAAAACGGTGAACGGGTGTTCATGTAAAAATTCGATCACCAACCCCGCATCGATCAACGAGCTGACAACTTCACCGAGGGTGTAATTCCATTCATAATCCTCATGGTGCTGCAGCAGGGCACCGCGGTCGGCGTAAGTTCCCTCAAATTCATAGCGCACCGCCCCTTTGCCAAAGTAAGGATACCGGTATTTCAGGTGGTCACTCTCGTCGTCAAAAACAAAAGCGAAGGGATGGAATTCTGCGATATAGAAGACACCGCCTGGTTTGACATAAGAGGCAGCGATGCGTGCCCATTCGCGCAGGTCAGGCAGCCAGCCAAGAACGCCGTAAGAAGTGAACACGATGTCGAATTGACCCTTTAGATGCTGCGGTAAATCATAAAGATTGCAGCAAACAAATTCTGCCTGCAGGCCGCTTTCACCCGCAAGTTCTCGGGCTTTACGAATCGCCTCTATGGAATAATCCATGCCGGTGACCCGCGCCCCCAGCCGCGCCCAGGAGAGGGTATCTAACCCAAAATGACACTGCAGGTGCAGCAGCGACTTGCCAGCCACGTCGCCCACCTCACCGCGTTCGAGAGCGTCGAGGGTGTTCGCTCCCGCCACGAACCCGGCTGTGTTATAAAAATCAGACCCGGCGTGCACAGGAACCACTTCGTTCCAGTACCCCAGGTTGAAATCCATTTTTCGGCGATCATCATCTGTGACCATAAATAAATACCTCCCGGTAATTTCACCGGGAAGTATTGTATCATTTACGCCTTTCCCCCACGTCTGTGGCAATGAAGCGAATTATTCTTTCTTGATCTCGATCTTGCGGCTCTTCTTGATGGCCTCTTCTGCCTTGGGCAGGGTGATGGTTAACACGCCGTTTTTGAAAACCGCGCTGGCTTTGTCTTCATTCAGTTCGCGGTCAAATTGAATCACGCGCTGGAAGGAACCGTATGAGCGTTCGATGCGGTGATAATTTTTATCCTTTTCTTCAGCTTCACTTTTCTTTTCACCGCTCAAGATCAGGGCGCTTTTCTCCAGACTGATCTGCACGTCTTTATCTTCCATACCGGGCAGTTCAGCACTGACCTTATATTCAGTATCTGTTTCACTGACGTCAACCCGCGGATAAAACTCCGTTGGCCTGTAATACCTGCCAGACAACAGCTGGAATGGATCGGTGAAGAATTGATCGAACAGACGGTTCATCTCATTCTGGATCGCCAGCATAGGGCTGTCTTCTTCGCGGCGCAAGCTTAACCGGTTGCCCTTTCGATAAATGGGTAGATTGGAACTGTTCATAATTCATTCTCCTTTCTTTCCATTTTGATTACAGTTTGAATATTAATGCGCGCAGGTTAACAATCCATCTGAGATTTATCAGAAATGTATAAAAAAGCCCCCTTTAAAACAATTGATCTTCCACTGGTTGAGGGGGGCAACCAGCAGAAGATCTTTTTAATTATAGCAGAAATTGATTCAGATTCTTAAATCTCCACAATTTTCTGATTAAGAAATCTGTAAGCTTATTTCTTAAGAATCACCCGGCCGTCGAGAGCAAGGGCGCCCTGCCCTTCGGGATAAACCAGCAGTGGATTCACTTCAATTTCCTCAATCTGCGGAAAATCGAGCGAGATGCGCCCCAACCGCTGGATAACATTCACCACGGCGTCCAGGTCGGCTTTGGCTGAGCCGCGGAAGCCGGTGAGCAGCTTACCGGCGCGGGTTTCAGCGATCATTTGATGCGCTTCCACAGCGCTTACCGGCGCGATACGAAAGGCCACATCTTTGAACAATTCCACATAGATGCCGCCCAACCCGAACATCAGCAGCGGGCCAAAACCCGCATCGCGCTTCATTCCAATAATGACCTCCTGGCCACGGGGCGCCATCTTTTCAATCAGCACGCCTTCCAGGTGAGCGTCGGGTTTGGCTCTGCGGATGTCGTTCATTAACCTGTCATATTCAGCCATTACCGCGCTGCGGTCTGCAAGATTCAGGCGGATGCCGCCGACATCCGATTTATGCAGGATTTCAGGAGAAACAATCTTCATCACCACCGGTCCGCCGATCTCATCAAAGAGATGAGCCGCTTCAGAAGCGCTGGCGGCAAAACCACCTTTCACCACCGGTATTCCGTAAGCCTCGAGCAGGGGGCGCGTTTGAGCTTCACCCAGGCTGCCTGCTTTTTGAGCATCATCAAGGATCTTCTGCACCGGTTCGACACGGATGTCGTTCAATACTTGAATACCCTCCATTTGCTGTTCGCGCCATTCAGCATAGGTGAGCATTTTTCTCAATACCAGGCCGGGTGTTTCAGGGTACACATACATCGGCAGGCGGTTGCCCTGCAATGTAATGCGTGCTTCGGCTACCGATTGATCACCCATGAAAACCGGCAACACGGGTTTGCTGCCCGTCTTCGAAGCATTAATGATCGCCTGGGCCACCTCGACTGAATTGGTGAGCGCATGCGGCACCAGAATCGGCAGAATGATATCCACGTTCTTGTCTTTCATTAGAGTGCTCACGGCCATGCCATACATCGGTCCATCTACTCCGCCGAGCATATCCACGGGGTTAGAAACCTGCGCTGCAGGGTTGAGATGCTTGCGCAGTTCTACTTTGGTCGCTTCTTCCAGATCTTCAAGCAGCAGGCCGTTGTTGGCCAGGGCATCGGAGGTGATGGCCGCCGGCCCGCCGGCGTTGGTGATGATCACGGCGCGTCTGCCAGCCGGGATGGGCTGAAAATCAAAAGCAATCGCCACATCAAACAATTCAGACCAGTTCTGCACTTCGATCACCCCGGCCTGTTTAAACGCCGTCTGGTAAGCGGTGTATGAACCGGCAAGCGAGCCGGTATGAGAAGAGACTGCCCGCGCTCCTGCGCCTGACCTACCCGCCTTGAGCAGAACGATGGGTTTAACGCGTGAAACTTTGCGCGCCACTTCGAGAAAGCGCCGTCCGTCACGGATCTGCTCCACATAGGCCGCGATCACCCGCGTTGAAGGATCCTCACCCAGGTATTCGATGAGATCCGTCTCGGTCACGTCAGCTTCGTTGCCCATGCTGATAAAGTGAGAAAACCCGATTTTCTTGCCCAATACCATATCAATCACGCCGCCGCAAACCGCGCCAGATTGAGAAAGAAAACCGATCCCGCCGGTATCGGGTACGCCGTAGATAAAGGTTGTGTTCAACCCGGTGCGCATGCACATAGTACCCACACAATTGGGCCCGATGAGTCGCATGCCGTAACGTCGGGCAATTTCAAGACATTCTTTTTCGAGATCAGATCCGCTCTCGCCAACTTCCTTGAAACCGCCAGAAATAATGATTGCAGCTTTAATCCCGCGTTTACCGCAGTCTTCCAGCGTTTGGGGGGTGACCGGCGCGGGAACAACGATCACAGCCAGATCCACCGGATCCGGCACTTCGGAAATGTGCGCATAACAGCGCCTGCCGAGAATTTCAGCCGAACCTGGATTGACCGGATATACCGCGCCCTTATACGTGGAATTGATGAGGTTCTTCAGAATGCCGTAACTGAGCTTTTGCGGGTTTGAAGAAGCACCAATTACCGCCACACCGGCAGCGTTGAAAAACGGAGAAAGAGAAGATGTCATTGATTTTCCTTGGAGAGTCAGGTTTATCAAGAGTGACAGACGGGATCGCAGATCCTGTTTTCTGTCCATCCCTGATTATATCAAGTTCGCCAGAAGGTTATTCATTTTGGAACCCCTCTGCGTACCAGCGCAGGTATTCTGCCACATGCTGCTGCCAGTAAGCCTGGTTGTGAGAACCCGGGTTAATGACGAATTCGTGAGGGATGCCGTTGTTATACAGTACTTTCTCAAACGAATCAATGTCCTGTTTGAGAAAATCATCTTCCCCGCGGTCGATGTAGATGCGGGGGTATTCTTCGGGTTTGTGCGTTTCAAGGTGTTTTTGCGCCTGCCACCAGTCGCCGGCCATTGGCCCCGGCGAGTGTGCACCGACGGCACCGAAAAGGTCAAAGTTGCGCATCGCCAGCCGCAACGCCCAGCCCCCTCCGCGGCTGATGCCCCCCACAGCGCGGCAGCTGCGAGCGTTGCACACCGCATAATTCTCTTCTATCCACGGAACCAGTTCGTTGATAATCGATTCACCGAATTTTGACTCAGTTGGCGGATCGAAGTTATCCGTCTCATAAGGCATCACCATCAGGAAAGGCTGGCCGCCCTCAGCGATCAACCCGTCAACGATTTCTGCCGCCCCGAGAGACAGCCAGAAGGTATCATCCATATTCTGCCCGTGGAACAGGTAAAGAACGGGATATTGTGTTGCCTGAGATTCTTGACCGTAACACGGAGGAGTGTAAATGCTCACAGTGTAATTTTTTTCAAGCAAGGAGGATTGAAAGATCACCCTTTCCAGAGTGCCGTTTTCTTCTTTACATACAGCGCTTGTCACTGTTGGGATAGGTGTTGGCTTGTGGGTATATGTAGCTGCGGGCGTATTCGCTTTTATTATTGGCGTACTTTCTACGGCAGGAGTCTGCGTTTGTTCCTTCCCTGTCTCCTGACAGGCCGCCAGGGCCGCCAAAAAGAGAAAACCAACTGCCAATTTAACTATGCGCATTACTCTTGACTCCAGCATGGTGTTTCAGATTTGCCTGCTCGCCCGGCCAAACTGGGAAGAACATCATCCATTGATCCGGATCTTTACGGATGAATTCCTCTGCAAGCTTTAGAACCTTCTCGGCGTTCACAATCAGTTCGCGTTCCAGATCATCAAAACGCTCCATGGTCACTTCTTCTGAAACATCGATAACCTGCGTGTGATCCTTAAGGGTCATGAATCCAACAACAAACACTCGCGCGTTTGTTTTTAGAGCCAGGCGAATATAGGCAACCGGCAGGTCTGCCGGGTAGCCGAAAAATTGCGGGCGGTAGTTTGACCCTTCCAGAGGACGGTCCACCGCGGTTAAAACCGTCCCTCCCTGCTGCAGCCGTTCGCGCGCGCGTACTAAGTTGGCAGGGGTGAAAGGAACCACTTCCATACCCCGTTCGTTACGCAGCTTGTTCTGCCAGCGGTAACCGCGTGAAGGATTCGGGTGAGCCAAAACCAGGTAACGCATACCTTCCTGCACCAAACGTAGTCCCCCTAGATTGAACCCGGTGAGATGCGGCATCAACAGCAAGATAGGCTGGTCTCCGCGTTTGCTTTGCTCTACCAGTTGCATGAATGCGGGGGTCATTTTCACCAGGCGCCGAACCAGGTCGGGTCGATTGAGAGCGCGGTAAAAATCGTAGAGGGCAATCCCCTGGTTGTAAAAGATGCGGCGCACCCGTCTGTTGAGCTCCTGCTCGTTCAACATCTTTCCGCTGGCAATCCACTGGTTCAATTTGAGCGCCTGGTAGGCGGAACCACGCGGAAAACAACTCACGACCCAGCTGATCAGGTGTGCAACTGGATATCCAATGAATGGCGGCAGCACCTGGCTCAAGATGATCGCCAGCCCGGTGCCAAAAGCTTCGGTGGAGATTAATGATTTTTTCATATCGTTGTAATTGAATTGTAACGAACACTCACAAAATTTGGAATGTTTAATGTTGTAACCAACTCAATGAAACTGTGTTAAACAATTTGTTATAGTAAAATTCTGTTACGGAAATTCCCGTAATCACTACAGTTCCCAGGAGTAAACACATGGCACAAGCTGTTGTTGCGAAACCATCCAGAAGAACTCGTTGGTCTTGGTATTTCTATGATTTCGGTAATTCAGCCTATGCGGCGATCATTCTGCTCGCGGTCTTTTCAACCTACTTCTCAAACGTGGTCGTAGGCGGTGTCAACGGCCCCACCCTTTGGAATTACGCCGTTGGAATCGCTGCCATCATCGTGGCCATCATCTCGCCCATAATTGGAACGATCGCCGATTTTTCAAGAGCAAAGAAAAAATTCTTGCTGGTCTTTACCGCTATGTCGGTTGTTTTCACTTCCTTGCTTTTCTTTGTTCAAGAAGGCGATATTTTCCTCGCCATGCTCTTTTTTATCCTGGCTGAGATCGGTTACCGCGCCTCACAGGTTTTTTACGATGCTCTTCTGGTGGATGTTTCGACGCCTGAAACGATTGGTTCGGTATCCGGTACGGGCTGGGCACTGGGTATGCTGGGCGGCATCATCTGCCTGGGTATCGTTTTAGTTCCCATTCAAATGGTCGGCGGCACGCTCATGGTAAGGATTGCCTTCCTTATTACCGGCCTCTTCTATGCCCTTTCATCCATTCCAACCCTCCTCTGGGTCAAGCAGGTTAATGAACCGGAACCCATTCCCGAAGGAGAGACAACCCTCAGCCTGGCCTTTAAAAAACTTGGCGCGACTTTTAAAGCCATCAAGAACTTCAGGGAATTTATCAAATACACCATTTCCTTCCTGATCTACAACGACGGCATTATGATGCTGATGGATAACGCGGCGTTGATCGGCGGAATCCTTTTTGGATTCAAGACAGAGCAATTGATCATCCTCATCATCATCCTCCATATTACCGGTGCTATCGGTGCCTATCTGTTTGGAGTGATCTCGAACAAGTTCAGCAGCAAGGAATCTCTGGTCTACGCGTTACTGATGTTGATCGCTGTCATCTGCGTCTTGTTCTTTATTAAGTCCATTCCGGCTTTCTACGTCATCGGCGGGTTGGCAGGGTTTTCACTTTCAGGCGTGCAGGCAGTCAGCCGTACCATGGTCAGCCAGCTCTCGCCAACCGACAAAACTGCGGAATTTTACGGCTTTTTATCGGTTGCCGGTCGCACCTCCACGTTTATTGGACCCGTTGTGTTTGGTTCACTTTATGGAGGACTGGCCAACTGGTATCTCAAACAGGGTGTTGCTGAAGCCGCAGCTAAAAGCTACGGCATCCTCTGGGGGATTGGATCGATCCTTGCTTTCCTGGTGATCGGTTTGATCTTTTTGCTGCGCGTCAAGAAGGTAACCCACCGCAACCCGTTGAAGTTCGACGGCACTGATTAATCGTTTTTTTTACAGGTTACCCCCGGTGATGAATCAACAACACCGGGGGTTTTTTCTCTTCCACCGTTTACATTTTTCCTCAACCCCCTCGCCGGTGATTCCAAACAGGGCTCCTCTTCGTTCTTTTAACAATCTCAATCAGAAAAGCAGCACAAAATGGTATCAGGAAACTCCACCCCGCGAAAATAACGGCACAGCGAAACATTTTTCACAGCGCAGCGGTGCAGATTCGTCTGCTCCACCAGGTTCCACGGGCATTTGTCCTGCTTCCACGAAATATTTTCATCCGCGGTCGCCAGATCAATATCCATGTTTGCCCCTGAAAACTTTCTATACAAATCATTCATCTGTTCTAACTCCCTTTCTATAAATTATATGTACTTTCAAGAATATATCTGCGCATTCTCTCGACAACTTACTGCCAGGAATTAGGCTATAATAGCCGCATGAAAAAAGAGATTCGATACCCCCGTCGTCAGTTGATTCGCAAAGTGCTCAAAGCCGGCATAGGAATGGCATTTGGCATTCTCACCAAATTCGATATTGAAGGTGAAGAGAACATTCCTGCCAAAGGCCCATTGATCGTTGTGGCGAATCACTTCAATTTCATCGACCCCCTGGTGTTAATTCACATGGCACCCTGGCCGATGGAATTTGTTGGAGGCGCCAAGATGCCTAACGCACCCACCTCAGTGCATTTTCTACAGCGACTGTTTGGCGTCATCCCCACCTACCGCGGCACCGGCTCGCGCGATACCCTTTACGGTGCAGAATCCATCCTGCGCCAGAATGGCGTATTGGGGATCTTTCCTGAAGGCGGAAGCTGGGCAACTGTTCTTCGCCCCCCGCGGCCAGGCACAGCTTTCCTCGCCTGGCGTACCAACGCTCGCATTTTGCCAATGGGTATTGACGGAACGGTGAAGTTCTTCGACCAGGTGAGAAAAAACGGCCGCGCCCATCTTACCTTGAAGATCGGCAAGCCTTTCGGTCCCTTTAATACTGCCGCTGCGGCGCGCCCCAGCCGTGTTGAGCTGGAAGAAATTGGCCACACTATCATGCACAACATCGCTACACTGATTCCACCAGAACGGCGCGGTTTTTATTCCGATGACCCCGCCATTCGCGAGGCGGCACGCGGCACTGAGATTTATCCATTCGCAACCGTCAGCGAAATCTGAGGTTCTCCTTTCAGACAAATTCTTTCCGGCGATTTCAATGAAATCGCCGGAACAATTTAAGCCCTTTTAGCGTATGATAAATAAGTCATACCTATAAAATAAAGGATACTTATATGAAAAGAATCTTAATCCTGCTCACACTGGTGGTCTTCCTGACCGCTTGCACCCTGCCTGAGATTGGCGGTAATGCCTCACCCGAAGCCACTCAATCCCCTGCCACACAGCCAGTGCTGCCGACCGCGCCCCCTGCTGAAGCGTCAACCGCGGCTCCACCCACCGCCGAACCCATCGATGGCAGCGAAATGAACCTGGGTGGTGTGTATATGATCGTTCCCAGCTGCCTGCCGGTTACGGTATCCGGTGTCATCGTTCAGGCGCAGCCTACAAATGAAGCCGGAATGCCCTTTGAAATCTGGCCGCAGCACCGGCAATTCAGCTACGCGGGCTATCCCTTAAGCGAAAAGTTCTTTGACCCCATCATGCGCGTATACCCCGTGGCTGAATACGCCGCGCTGCAGGATTTTGTGAATCAACAGGTGAGCGATATGCAGATGCTTCTTTCCAGCCGTCCGGCACAGATCGAAGCCTCAATCCCCTTCCTGCCCACCCTTGGAGCCGCCCAGGTGTTTCATACCAGCGTGCAGTATATTGATTTTCAGAATGGAGCCGGAGTGCGCTTTTTGACCCAATACGCTCAATACTCTGCCCCATACAATAATCACGACCTCTTCTATGCCTTCCAGGGATTGACGGCCGACGGCAAGTACTGGATCTCAGCGATGTTCCCCATAAATCATCCGATCCTGCCCCCCACTTATGATTCGACCGAAGTTCCTGCCGGCGGCATCGCCCTCCCGCAGATGACCTCTGCAACCTATGTCGATGACATGAACACCTACTACGCAAATATGAAGGCCTTGATCGAATCACAGCCGGCTGATTCCTTTACCCCCTCAATGGACTGCCTTGACCGGTACTTCGCTTCGCTATCGATCGGAGATTAATCCTTCCGGTGAGTTTTACAGTCACAGCATACACTCCTCCCTTCCGGGAGGAGTTTTTTAATACCCTCGCAAGAAAGTCTTATGGTTTCATGATTGATCCTTCTTTCACACGCCAAACAGCAAATTCTCCGTTAAAATAAGAGCCTATGAAAATGACTGTTCCTCAAGTGCTCATTCGTGCAGCGTTGATCCTGACGATTGCGTCTGCGCTTCTTCCCGTCCATACAGCTGCCGCCCAATCAGAGGGTGCTTATTACACCGTGCAAGAAGGTGACAGCCTCACTTCGATCGCCCGTTACTTTCACACCTCCACGAACAGCCTGCTGACCCTGAACTACCTGCCCAATCCAGATGTGCTGTCGCCGGGCAAGACCCTGCTCATCCCCGGTTTTGAAGACCTGAGTGGCGAGATCGTGCGTTCCACTTTTCCGGCCGGCGAAACGGTGAACACCCTCAACCGCAGGCTTCGCCAGGGAGATGACGTGATCATGCGATTGAACTTTCTCACCGCGCCAGATGCCCTTTGCATCGGGCAGCGCTTTTTCATGTTAAAGGCAGAAACAATCGAACAAACTCGCATTCCCCTCACCTCTGGCATCAGTTCCCTTGAACTGGCGGTGCAGACCGCCACCAATCCCTGGCTCGCCGCCGAATACAATGCGCTGCGCGGCACATGGCATCTGCTGCAAAACGACACGATCTTCCTGCCGGGAACCGTGACCGCGCCCCCT
The DNA here is from genome assembly GCA_029265815.1 of Anaerolineaceae bacterium. Lineage (GTDB taxonomy): Bacteria > Chloroflexota > Anaerolineae > Anaerolineales > Anaerolineaceae > UBA6107. The sequence goes on from JAJUGU010000005.1 coordinate 155,351, forward strand.
CAGGTCGGTTTGCTGGCTTTCTCGAATGTATCGGTGAATCCTGTTCCGCTTCAACAGGGAAAAACAACGGTCATTCAGGTGGAGGCGTCTCCTGAAGCCACCCTTTCTGGCTCTCTGATGGGTTTTACGCTGCACTTCTTCCCTGATTCGGGCGGTAGTTACACTGCCCTGCAGGGCGTTCCGCGCCTGGCCACACCAGGGCTGGTGGAAATCATGCTCAGCACATCCACCGCAGATGGAAAAACCTTCTCGATGCAGCAGAACATCCTGTTGAAAGAAGTGGATTACGGTTTTGATACACCGCTGCAGGTTTCAGATGACACGGTCGACCCCGAAGTGACCGAACCCGAATTGCAATGGCTGACAGAAATCACAAGCGATGCCCCACCCGAAAAGATGTGGTACAGCGCGTTCCAGCCGCCCGCGCCCAAAGAGAGCAATATCACCTCCTACTACGGCAGGCTGCGTTCCTATAACGGCAGCCCGTACGAGTATTTTCACAGCGGACTGGATTATGCGGGCAACGAATCTACACCTGTTTTTGCAGCCGCACCAGGGATCGTGGTCTTTGCTGGCGAGCTCACCGTGCGCGGCAACGCCACGATCATCTCCCACGGCTGGGGGGTCTACACCGGTTACTGGCACCAGTCCCGCATCGATGTAAAAGTAGGTGATAAGGTGCAGGTCGGGCAGCAGATCGGGATGGTAGGCCGCACCGGGCGCGTCACCGGTCCACACCTGCACTATGACCTGATCGTGGGCACCGTCGAGGTCGATCCAGAAGATTGGTTTACCAGCGTTTACGCAGGATTTTAACCTGATGAAAACAGACCGGGTCACCTGTGAGTATTGCGCCGTATTGAATCCGCCTGATGGGAAGCGCTGCGTCGCCTGCGGTGCCCCCCTGCCGGTAAAGAGCACCCCGTCCATGAAGGTAACCATTATTGACAGCCCCCCCTTGCCACCGGCTGACGCCGCGCAGCTTGAACCTCCATCCATCAGCCAGCAATTGAAAGAAGGGGCATCCGTCGCTGCTGCCGGTCTGGGCGCGCTCGGAATCGGATCGATCCTCCTGCGCGCAGCTGCGCAAATGATCGCAGCAGCCGCGGCAGGCTTTATCATCGGCATCAATACCGGCCAGGCCACACACATCACCCGCACCGTGCCCTTGATGATGCTCCTGGCCCTCAGTGGTGGAGCATTGACCGGGCTATGCGTGGGCCTGGTGCACAAGCGCGCTTTCTGGAGCCTGATCTCTGCGCCGGGGGGCGCCCTTCTCGGAACAGTTCTGGCTATCTTTCTTTCATTAAATAAAATCCGCAATGTTCCCTGGCTGGCGATACTCTCTATCTTCGGGGCGGTGCTCACAGCACTGCTGGGCGGCAGGCAGCCCTCCCGTAAAGCGATACGCTGTTTTCAGATCATTCCCCCGATTTCTGGAATGATTGTCGGATTGCTGTTCAGTTTGTTCGGCTTTCTCGTCATGTATCATATCTACTAAGTCACCACTGGAGATTGACATGAATTCATCCCCCTTTTTCAAGATCGAAATCTTCGCTCCGGCTGAGAGTGTAGATGAAATCCTCGAAACCCTGGCTGCGGTCCACGCGGGAGAGATTGGCAAGTACGATCACTGCGCAACTGTCATCCCCGTGCAGGGATTCTGGCGCCCGCTCGAAGATGCCAGGCCTTATCTGGGCAATTCCGGCGAGTTATTTTCAGGCAGCGAGGTGAAGATCGAGGTTCTCTGCCGTGAACCATACCTGCAGGAAGCGGTTCAAGCGGTGCGCAATGTGCACCCATACGAAGAGCCGGTAATCAACATTATTTCTCTCGCCAATGCCCGCTACGGTGGCACAGTATAAGTTGTAAAGCCCTGTGCTTTCTCTCCTGCGATAATTAATGATTGACATTTTAGAACAATTGTTTTATTATTATATTGTCGTTTGAAATTGCAGGATTCAGGAGGAGAAAATGAAATCAAATTTGGAACATTTGCAGGTTAATGTTGACGCCAAAAACCTTGGCTTTTACAAGGATCTGTTTGGTTTTTTAGGCTGGAAAACATTGTATGAAGATGCAGAAGTGATCGGGTTTGGTTGTGAAAGTGGATCAAGTTTGTGGTTTTGTCCCGGTCTAAAAGACCTCGCCAATGACTATGACGGCAGGGGAATGAATCACCTGGGCATCTCGGTGGAAAAACAAAGTGAAGTGGATCAAGCGGTCGAGTACCTTCAACAGCACAACATCAAACCCCTCTTCGACACCCCGCGCCACAGACCCGAGTTTTCAAAACCGGGCAGCACATACTATCAGGTGATGTTTGAGACACCAGATAAACTGCTGTTTGAAGTGGTTTACACCGGTCCAAAGGAATCTTAATCTCAGCTCCATCACAATCAGGAATTAAATTTTCAGGAGCACGGGACTATTCCCGTACTCCTGTTTTTCGTTAAAAATCGAGCCTATGGAACCACCACGTCCGGTGCGACTTCTGAATATGCAGTACAGATCGTGCCGTTATACAGACAGAGCCTGAAGTTATAAGTCATTCCTGAGGTCAAACCTTGAACCGTAAAGGTGCGGGCGGCTGGGTTAGAAACGGTGTATTTCACGGCTTCGGGGAAGATGGGGGTATCGGGGTAAGCCTGCAGGATCAGGTAACCACCCGCATTGTCACCGGCAGGAATATCCCAATCCAGTTTGACCTTGCCGGGTTCAGAGAAAGCTCCATCCACCGCGAAACTGATCGTCGCATCTTCGCTGATATCGGCGTAAGTGAATTCGTAAACATTCGAATAGACGCTGCAGGCGCTGCCGGTGTACTTGCAGATACGGTAATAATAATGACCGCGCGGCACACCGGTGACCACTGCCGCGCGCAGCGATCCATCAACGAGAATGGCCGTCACCCCCGCCCCGCCTAACGTCGGGGTGCTGTTGGTGGTTGAAGAGAGAATTTTGAACCCGCTGCTGAACGTGCCAGTTGCGGACCAGTTGATGGTAGCCGATCCAGCCTCCAGATCATTGACGCTGGTAATGCTTATGGTTGCCGTGTCGGTTGTGGCGGTTTTCGTGGGAGTTGAAGCAAAGGTCGGGAAAGTAAAAGTGTAGACTGGAGAATATTCGCAGGTCGATCCGTTGTATTTGCAGATGCGGTAGTAATATTTGGTGTTCGATTTGCCGTCTACATAAGCCGAGCGCGCGGTATTGCTGCTGACCACATAGTATGAATCCTTTCCGAGCACCGGCAGAGTATTCGTTGTGGAATAAAGGATCTTCCATCCCTTGGTAGGATTGGTATCCGAAGTCCATTCCATATAGGCTTTACCGGTTGTGCCGCCAGTAACTTTAACGATTTTAACTGTGGGCACCGGTGTCAGCGTTGCGCCGCTGCCACCGCCTCCTCCACCAGAAACCACCTTGGTAGGAACAACTGTCTTGTTGACCGCAACACCTGTGGCTGTCTTTACCGATGGATTAAACGCGAAGATACCCAGGTCGCTGTAAACATCACAGATGACGCCGGTAAACCGGCACACGCGCAGGTAATAAATATTACCCGGAGCGCCGGCAAACATGGCGGAGCGCGCGTTCGGATCGCTGGCAAACGAACTTGAATCATCCGGGAAGCTTGGATAACGCTGCTCGGTGGTCCAAACCAGTTTGAACCCGTAGGGGAATTCGCCGATGGCATCCCAGCTGACGATCGCACGTCCATATTCCGTCTGCTGGATGCCGGTTATGGTGATCACAGCGTTAACGGGAGTGGGCTGAAGTTCGGTCACCTGCATCGCAGGCGTTTCAATTGAAACCGCCGGTGCGGTAGGAACAACTGGTGTTAATGCAGCCGATTTCGTTGCAATCACAGACTGGGCAGTGAGTTCAACGATCTGGTCGATATTCGCCTGGTCAGTGTTATTTCCGCCACAGGCAGATAGAACGAATAATCCAATGATCAAAATAACAAAAGCCTTCTTGTTTCCCATGTTCCCTCCCATTGGTAATCCAACACATTCATTATACAGTTCGAGCCGGTTTCCCTGCCCAACACTCCTGTTAATCATCTATACGCAATATGCAATTCGGTACACCAGCCGTCTGCTTCTTTTCATCATAACCCATGAAGTCTTTGCATGATGTGGGTCACCTGTTTGTCGCAAGATTATCTTAAGCCCGGATCATCTTCAGTCATGTGCAGGTGGTGTAAAATACGGTGCGCTGCCGGCGCAATCATCACCCCGGCTACAACCAGAAAGATCACGCCAGAAAAGATGGCATATATCGATGCAAAAATCTTGCCACCAGTAGTCACGATGGGAGCAACCGGTCCCATGCCGCCAAGGATCATTGAGGCATTCAACAGGGCATCCAGCCAGGGTAGAAGTTCGAGAAAATGATATCCCAGCACACCAATACCCAGAGAGAAAACCAGCAGCGCTGATCCAGCGGCGATGTGATAGCCAAGACGCGCCACAAATTCGCGCCGCGAGATGAGCGGCTGATCACGCCTTTCGTAGCGGAACAAGCGGTGTTTCATTATTTATCATTCTAATAACCCGCGTTATAAAAATCAATTACCATCAGGTGCCGGTGCCATAATGTTTTTTATTCAGCACAGATAAATTCAATCATTCTTTTTCGTTGAGAGAAAAACGAATTTATCAAATCCGACCTCAGCGTTCAGAATGTCCTCATCACCCCGTAAATTCTGGCATTGGAAAAGCCTCCTTTCTCCTTGCTTGCTGCAAAGCCAACGTGATCATTGGCAGCCGCTCAATGGAGCGTGGGATGACTGCATGCGATGAGATCCAGCAGGTCTCAACCGGTGGCAGCGTGGATCTGATGCAGGTTGATTTTGATTCCCTGGCGTCGGTTCGTCGTTTTTCCGGTGAATTCCAATCACGCTATACCCGGCGGCACATGCTCATTCATAACAACGCCGATGTTGATCTTTCCATGAATTTAAAAGCTGTGCTCTTCAAAATAGTCTTGAAACCATCTTTACCACGAATCACATGCAGCCTTTCCTGCTCACCTGGCTGCCGCTCGATCTGCTGAAAGCCAGCGCGCCCAGCGGCATCATCATGGTGGCGTCCAAGGGTTTGACCGGGTATCCCAACCTCGATATCAAATTCGACAACTTCCAGGGCATCCTCAAGTTCAGCCTGCAACATGCCTGTGATCACTCCAAACTGGCACGGCTGGTGTTCAACAATGATCTGGCAAAACGCCTGAAAGGTGCGGTGGTGACGGTCAATTGCGTGCCTGTGACCAATGTTGCCCCTCCTGATGATCGTTTGACAACATCCCCGCATGGATGCAAAAGTTATATAATATTAAGCGCAGGATGTCCATAACCCCCGAACAACAGGCACAGACCTATGCATACCTGGCGGCTGACCCCGAAAATGCAGGTATCACCGGAGGATACTGGAACGAACATAACAAGTACGTAAGGTCGAGCAAGAACTCTCCCATCGCATTGAAACATAAAAGCGGTTATGGATTCAAACCGGCAGATGAGCCAGATTATTCTGACCCCGACAGGAGGAGTTATGGAACCGATCAAGTACACTGATCTGCCTGCCTTCAAGGTGATGGGATTGAAGTACCACGGCGATAATGCCCACCAGGAGATCAGCCAGATGTGGGGCGAACTCAACAAACGCTCCAGCGAGATCCCCATCAAAGGTGAATGGGCTTACGGTGTCTGCACCATGCTCAAGGATGCCCCGCCAGGGGTGTTTGAATATGTCGCTGGATTCAAGGTGGAAGATTATGAAAGAGTGCCTGAAGGTATGGTGGTAGTGGACGTTCCCGCCAACCATTACGCGGTATTCGCCCATCATGGTTCGCTGGAAACTCTTAAAGCCACCTACGAGCACATCACCCACTGGATCCACCGCGCAGCGCTAAACCCCCAATCAGGTTACGATCTTGAAGTCTACACAGAAGAATTTAAAGACTTCGCTCCAGATTCGATTTTCTACATCTACGAACCCACAAAGTAATTACTGCACATCACGTAACGCGAATCTCAACCTTGCATCAATTTAAATTTTTTCTTTACGTTGAATGAATGCCGCCCGTGCCGCCGCGCTGAGAATGCACCCGGTGGATCTCTTCCAGCGGCAGTTCCTCCACTGGTTCACAGATCACAGGAAGCTGCACCAGTTGGGCGATGGCATCTCCCGCTTTGATGCGCAGCACCCGCCACGAGTAATTGACCACCTTGACCATGATTTCTCCCTGGTAACCGGCATCCACGATGCCCGATCCGATGAGGTGGTTGTTGCGTCCCTTGGGCCGAATCTCGAGCATGCTTCCTTCGGGCACTTCGAAAGTCACACCGGTGTGCACCACACGATAAGAAAACGGCGGAATGCGCACATCTTCGCTGGCATACACATCCACACCGGCATCTGTGGGGTGTTTTCGTGCCGGAGAGACGGCTTTGCGGGTCAGGCGGGAAAATTTCAAGGTCATCTTCACCTCATCTTAATCAGGATGTTCTTCGAATGGTTGATCATTCCAGATCTTGATCCTGTATTGTACCCTTAGTTGTTGAATTCTCCTTAAAAACTGATGTTGATTTGCTGATGAATCTTTAACACTTATTGCGATATTATTTATCTAAATAATAAATAATCAAACAACTCAGCTTCGCTGCAGAAGGCCCTTAAGAAGACAAAGGAGGTATGAGATGAAAGTTACAGACAGAGTGATCGTCGTTACAGGCGGAGGAAGCGGCATTGGACGCGAACTGGTGCTCTTATTACTGCGAAAAGGTGCCCGGGTTGCCGCCGTGGATTTGAACGAAAAAACGCTGAACGAAACAGCCGACCTGTCAGGTGACCTGAAAGCGCACTTGAGCACGCATGTGGCCAACATTGCTCATCTCTCAGAAGTTGAAGCGCTGCCTGCCGCGGTTATCGCTGCTCACGGCAGTGTGGACGGTTTAATCAACAACGCGGGCATCATCCAGCCTTTTGTGCGCTTTAAAGACCTGTCACTGACAGATATCGAGCGCGTGATGAACGTGAATTTTTACGGCTCGATCTATATGACCAGGGCATTCCTCCCCTTCCTGCTGCAGCGGCCTGAAGCCCACATCGTTAACGTAAGCAGTATGGGCGGCTTCCTGCCCGTTCCAGGGCAGACCATATACGGCGCATCCAAAGCCGCTGTCAAGCTCTTCAGTGAAGGTTTGAAATCTGAACTGATGAACACCCGGGTGGGTGTGACAGTTGTGTTTCCTGGAGCCACCGCCACTAACATCGCAGTGAATTCCGGTGTGATGCCCCCCGGCCAGAAAGCCGGATCAACGCCGTCTCACAAGACCACCCCCGCCAGCATTGCCGCCCGGGTCATTGTGGAAGGGATCGAAAACAACCGCTATCGCGTGTTGATCGGCCGCGATGCCAGGATGATGGACATCCTCTCCCGTTTAATGCCGCGCCGGTCGGCCATGATCATCTATGAACAGATGAAGGACCTCCTCCCTGCATAAAACCTGCTCCAAACCTTCAAAAAGTCTGCGGGTGATCTGCAGACTTTTTGGTTACAACAGGCCTGACATCTCTGCCTTTCTTCTTTCAATTTGGCCTGCGCTCAAAGGGAAGCGTTTTCAAACACGGGTGAATTGTGTCAGAGTGCGCACCAATACGGGTTTGAATCAATATCTTGCTTATAAGAACACTTCGTTCTTTTTTTTCGCGCCATATTCCATTTCGCCATGTTCGTTTATAATCTTGAACGCTCGATCATTTCTCACATCAAAGATTGGAAGACCCGCAATAATTATGAACGATCGTTCTGCAGAAACACCCAAGAGCAACCATACCCGCGCAAGAGCGCAGATCATCTCGGCTTCTCACCGCCTGTTCCTGGAACAGGGATTTCATGGCACGACCATGCGCCAGATCGCTAAAGAATCAGGCATGGCACTGGGATCCCTTTACAACCATTTCATCGACAAAGACGACCTCTTCCGTGCGGTTTTTGAAGCCTACAACCCCTACCCCATCCTGCTCCTCGCGCTCGAGAACTCACAGGGTCCCACCGCCGCCGATCTGGCGCGCACCGCGGCCAACCGCCTGGTGAAAGCCCTCGCCGCCCGCCCAGATTTATTGAAACTGGTCTTTATTGATGTGGTTGAATTTCAGGGCAAGCATTTACGCCAGGCTTACCCCGATGTGGCTCCAGGCATGGAGCGCTTCGCCGGGCGCCTGAAACACGAACCGTACGCCGTGCGCAGTTTATCAAACGACGGTTTACTGCGCGCATTCTTTGGCCTCTTTTATACCTTTCATATGACCGAAATGCTGCTCGGAAAACCTACCGATCCCGAAGAACAGTCTGTTGCCCTGCAAGAACTGATTGAAGTCTACCTCCATGGAATCCTCGCCTGATCGGTAAACCTCACTTTCACCTATAACGCGGCACGTACATACGATTATCTTGACAGTATTACGTAATAGTGTTATAATATTTAAAGAAAGTGGGAAAAATCATGCAGGAAGAATTCTGGATCTCAGAACTTGCAGACCGCACCGGTGTTTCCACCCGCACCATCCGCTATTACATCGAGGAAGGTCTGCTCCCGCAGCCAGAAGTGCGCGGCAAGTATGCCGTATTCACCACCGAATACCTTCTCCGCCTGCGTTTGATCAAAATTTTAAAAGAGACTTACCTGCCTTTAAAAGAGATCAAAGCACTGCTCGACACGCTCGACAGCGCACAGATCAGCGAGTATCTTGACAAATACGATAGAGACCCGGCGGGAACTCTGGCGAGCCTTCAACTTCTTCCCGCTCGCAGCCAGGCGCCAGCGATTAAAGAAAGCGCGCTGGAATACATCACCCGGCTGCGGAGCAAAACTGAAGATGATCATCTATCCCGCACGGTCAATCCACAAACATCAGCATCTGGCACCGTGCACACACAGGTAAAGACCAAACAGGAAACCTGGCTGCGCATCGAAATAAAACCGGGGATTGAACTGCATGTGCGCCAGCCGCTGACTGCAAAAGACCAACAGCTCATCGATCTGCTGCTCGGAGTGATCCAATAGTAACGCACTCAACTTCAGGGGAGAAAATTTAACATGAAAACTCTCAGTATTAAATTAAAATCTGATGCGGCTCTGATTTCAAAAGATTCCGAAACCCAACGCATCCTCGAACTTGAATTAACCGCACCAGAATCAAAAGCAGAGAAAGACTCTGCGCCGCTTAACCTGGCGCTGGTCATTGACCGCAGCGGTTCGATGTCTGGCGGCAAACTGGAACAGGCAAAACTGGCTGCTGATCAGGTGCTCAGTCTGCTGCGGCCCAAAGACAGCATTTCACTGGTAGCATACGATGACATTATCAATGTCCTTGCAGAAACCGACTCGGTAACTCCATCCAGTTTTGAGGAATTGACTCATGCGTTGAATCAGGTGCGCAGCGGTGGATCGACAAACCTGAGTGGAGGGTGGCTGAAGGGCTGCGAATGCGTTGCCCGCCGCCAGTCGGCTGAAAAAGTCAACCGCACGCTGCTGCTCACCGACGGCCTTGCCAATGTGGGCATCACCAGGGATCATGAATTGTTCATGCACGCTTCCGAGATTTTCAATCGCGGCGTCGCCACCTCCACCTTCGGCATCGGCTCCGGCTATAATGAACACCTGCTCGAAGGGATGGCCAATCATGGGGGAGGCAATTATTACTTCATCGAATCTGCCGATCAGATACCCGGCCTTCTCATGGAAGAGTTCCAGACCCTCGCTGCGGTTACCATCAGAAACGTGGTGCTGGAAGTCAATTTGCCGGATGGGGTTAAGATCGAGTTATTCGGAGACTGGAAAACCGAACAAAGCCCCCGGGGAGTTTTCATTCATCTTTCGGATCTTCCGGCGAAACGTAAGGTAACCATCTATGGCAAATTGCTCATTCCGCCGGGAGAAGGCCAGCTGGTGATGAACGCCCTGGCCAGGGGACTGAACGAAGACGACATGATCATTCAAGAGGCTGCTGAACTCTCGCTGCAGTATGCCGCCCAATCCAAAGCAGATCAGGCGCCAAGAGACCGTGAGCTGCTCACACACTTCGCCACGGTGGCCGTCGGCCAATTATCCAACGAGGCGATGAAATTAGAACGGGAAGGATTGACCGACAAGGCGCTCAAAATGATGGGCAAAATTCTGGAAGAATATGGACAGTACCTCCCCGCCCCCACCTTGAGCCGGTATAACGATCTGACCCTGCGCATGGAACACGGGCTGAATGAACTTGACCGTAAACTAACCAGCCAGGATACCTATCTGTTGAAGAAACACCGCCACCCCGATCAATTCCATTGACGCGGGCGAAAATTGAATCATTGAACCGGTTCGTGCGCAGGATGCTGTATAGATTCTGCCGATCAACGCGGGGCAGCCGGTGAATCAACACCCCGGACGGTTTATTCGTCAGGGGTGTTTTATGAACGCTTGTTCATTCAAAATAAAAATTATATCTATACGCAATTAATAAAATGTAGTATGATTAGAGTATGTCGTCCACGATTCCGATCGAAGTTGTCCCTTACGATCCCCGCTGGCCTGATTTATATGAATTGGAAAAGGCTTTACTCTTACCGGCTTTTGGAGATGGTTTGTGCTGCATCGAACACATCGGCAGCACGGCCGTTCCCGGGCTTGCCGCAAAGCCGGTAATCGACATCCTGGTCGGTGTCCGCAGCCTCGCGGAAGCCCCGATTTTCATCCCTGCCCTGCTGGCCCTGGGTTATGAGTATATTCAAAAACACGAAGCCGTCTTTCCCGAAAGACGCTATTTGCACAAAATTGTGAACGGTCGGCACACGCACCATCTTCATATCGTTGAGCCAGAGAGTGATTTCTTCAGGGTTCAGATCCTGTTCCGTGATTATTTGCGCGGTCACCCAGAAGACGCCGCGCGTTATGCGGATTTGAAATACCGCCTCGCGCAGCAATTTCGCAACGATCGTGAAGCGTATACTGATGGAAAAAGTCAGTTGATCCAGGAAATCCTGCGTGCCGCGCAGCAGCAGACGCAATCGAATCGGTAATGGAACAGAGAGTTCCGCCAACCTGCCAAGAGCATCCCTCCTCTTATAACCCGCAATTCTTAAAAAATGTTACCAGGGTTACACAGTTTGCCCCGACCCCTGAATGCAAGATTTTCACTTACGCCTGAAGGCAATATATGCACTCTTACCAGAAGGCAATTCTTGCATACTGGCCTGAAGGAATTATTTGCAATCTGGCCAGATGAAAAATTTTGCACCCCGGCCAGAGGGAATTGTTTGCCTTAAGGACGCCGGAGTGCAAAAAATGTCAATCAGTTGAGTGCAGCCGCTGCACCTCTTCATGATGCAGAATTTGCACGTGATTCTATTCACTACTTAATTAACGACTTAAACGACTTAAGATCTTAACCACCCTTTTTCTTTTTACTAACAAACAGCATCTCTTCAGGAAAGATCAGGTTCCAGTCATAACGCGGACTGCGCGAGGGCTGTTTATATTTACCCAGATCAATAGTGCCTTTCTTGTATTCTGTTAAAAACCGTGACAAAGCCAGCGTCACCAGCTGCGATGCTGGCAGACGCAATTCTTCTGCAAGTACGCGGATTTCTTCGCGGATGGATGGCGGAAGATCGTACGTGGCGCGCAGATCGCGGCGCGATTGAATTTTTGCGCGTTCACGCGAGAGACGTTCGCGTTCTTTGCGTGGCAGCTGCGCTTCAGATTGTTTTTGCTGCATTCCCTTAAGCAGATCCGCCACTGCCGGGTCAAGCGTGGAACGCCGTTGAGTCTTTGATTCAGCCATTGATCACCTCGATCATTTTTTCAAGCACCTGATGGTATCCGCCAAGATGCTGCCGACCTTCGATAAAACCCTGGATCGAAGACGATTCAGGAGAATAATCCCACAGTGTTTTGCCATAAGCAGCGGTTTCTCGCACCCGCGTATCCTGCGGAATCGGCGGCCAAACACTGGCCCCGAAGACGCGGGTAATCTCCTCGAACTGCAGCAGAGTCTCGCGCGTGGTGCGGTCAAAGAATGTGGGCAGAATACTGTAACCACGGTAACGATGTCCATTGCGGCTGATCTCGGCCATGGTGGTCAGGATCTCCTTTACCCCATCGACAGCCAGCGCATCCAAACGGGTGGGAATCACCACCCAGTCGGCCGCGATCAAACCGTTAATGTGCAGCACATCCAGCGAGGGCGCCATATCGAGCAGCACCACCTCGTAATCTGATCCGCGCAGCAGGTCGATGAGAATTGTTTCCCGAAAGTCAGAGAGCGTGATCTGCCGTTTCACCTTCTCGGTCAGCTTGTCACCTGCAACCAGATCAAGGTTTGGGCGCACGGACTGAACGACTTCTGGCAGAGTTTCATCCAGACAGATCAGGCGGTAGAGACCGGGCGACTTTTCTAAACCAAAGGAAAGCGCCAGGTGCCCCTGCGGATCGAGATCGACCAGCAGGGTGCGCTTCCCTCTGCGCGCCAGACCGTCACCCAGCGTCACCGCTGTGGTGGTCTTTCCCACACCGCCTTTTTGATTGGCAAAGGCAAAAATGATCATGCGCGAACTCCTTTGCTGCAGCGTTGATGGTGAAGCGGCATTTCCCCGCAATAGCCCAATCAAGGGTCGCCTCTGCAAATTATATAGGGTCACCCCTTGAAAATCAAGGGTCGCCCCTGGAATACTGCATCTGATACTGACAGGGTCACCCCTTGATCCAACAGAAAGCCCGGAAACCCTTCTCTTCAGAAAAACATGAGGAATTATCCTGTGCTCCTGGTGAACGCCCGGAATCCAGAAAAACTCACAGAAAAGTGTAACCGCGGTAACACTTGTTTAGAGAGGGCTGCTGCGAATTGTATAATGGATAAGAACCATCACAAAGAAAGTCAAGCGCCGCGTAAAAGCCGGTGATATTCTTTCATGGTCAGGGAGAAAGCATGGATCGTCTGGAAAACATCGATGCGGTGGAGCGGATGCAGTCCTATATCGAGAGCCACTTGAAAGGCAGTATCACCCTTCATCAACTGGCAGTCGCAGCAGGGTATTCGCCATGGCATGCTGCAAAGATATTTAAGGAACTGACGGGCAAGAGTCCCTTCGAATACATCCGCCTCCTGCGGCTGTCTCGAGCAGCGGTCAGGCTGCGGGAAGAAGACGTCAAGATCGTAGACGTGGCTTTTGATTTTGTTTTCGATTCTCACGAGGGCTTCACCCGCGCGTTTTCAAAGCAATTTGGGTTAACTCCACAAAATTACATCCGATATAAAACTCCCGTGAAGCTGTTTCTTCCAGAACCCATCCGTGAAAAATACCTCGCCCTGGAAAGAGGAGAAATTAAAATGACAGAAACTCAAAAAACAAACACGATCTTTGTTCAGGTGGTTGACCGGCCGGCCAGAAAATTGATCATAAAGCGCGGTATAAAAGCAGCCGATTACTACGCCTACTGCGAGGAAGTGGGCTGTGAGGTTTGGAATGTGCTCAGCAGTATCAAGCAGGCTGTCAATGAACCGATCGGCATGTGGCTGCCGGAGAACCTGCGCAGACCCGGCACGTCCATCTATGCACAGGGTGTCGAAGTACCGCTGAATTATTCCGGCCCTGTTCCCGAGGGTTTCGAATTGACCGAACTCCCCGCCTGTAAGATGATGATCTTTCAGGGACCACCGTATGATGATGCCGATTTCGAAGAAGCGATCAGCAGTCTGTGGGAGACGATCAAAAATTACAGGCCGGAGATCTATGGTTTCCGGTGGGCAGATGAAGACGGACCGCGTTTTCAACTCGCGCCTCAGGGCTACCGGGGGTACATCGAAGGGCGGCCGGTCAGACCCTTAAACTAACCCGACCGAAGCAGTGTGAAAGGGAAGAGACAGCCGGTTGGCTGTCTCTTGTATGTTTTTCACAAAAGTGTAACCGTGGTTACACTTTTCGATCGTTTTCAACATCCGATAAAGCGTTACCGCGGTTACACTTGGTGATTTTTATAGAAAATTGGTCAGGTTGGATTGCGCGTTTAAAAAAGCTCAATTGTGATCGAGGCGGGCGCGGATCAGGCGGGCGAGTTCCTCAAGGAAGGTTAATGCTTCCTTACCGCCGCCTTTGACCACCAGGGTGTCGGCGATTTCATCCAGTGCCTGGTCCTGTCCTTTGCGGTCCAGTTCGCTGAGGGTCTGCACGAAGCGCCTCAGGGAGCGCGCCGCCTGGCGGCCGGGTTCGGGAAGGATGGGAGTAGAGGCGCGTCTGGGAAGCACGGTCTCATTCTGCGGGGGGACGGCAATTTCTGCAACTTCTTCTGATGTGAGCTGGTTCTGAATGCTGAGCCTGATCATGCGTTCCCACTGATCGCGGGGCGATGAAAGGATTTCGCGCAGCACTCGTTCAGAAAGGCGGTAGCGGTCAGCCAGGTCGAGCTGCGAACTGGGCAATTGAAGGATGTTGAGCAGCTGCACCATGCGCGGACGGGTCAGTTGCATGATAGGGATCAGGCGGTCCCACAGACCGGTGGGCATGCGCTGGGTGCGGGCGATGCGAAAGAAATCGTAATCATCGGTCACGTCAGATTCGGGTTCGATGCCGAGTTCAGCGAGGATCAGAGAAGCCACTTCACACGCCTGCTCTACAGCTGAAGGCGGTTCGGCGTGGCGGTTTTCGAGCACCTGACGCTGGCGGGTGGGCTTTTCGACCACCTCAACGCGCAGCAGGGGTTCGTCTTCAGCGCCAGAAGAAGCGTACTGCAGGCAGGCAGCCCAAAAGCGCCGCTCACCGGTTTCGATCTGAAACACATATTCGCCGTTTGTGTTCAGTACCCATTTGCCGGTAATGGATTTGATTTGACCATGCTCTTCAAAAGAAGAACCCATGGCCAGCAGGCGGTCGATTTCCTGCGCAGTACCGGGGTCTGAGCGTGCCAGGGCCAGCCATTCCATGGCTGCCTGGTAGCAGTTGATTGAACCGGAGAAAAAAGCCGCTCTGATCTCGGCGGGCAGCAGGCGGCGCGGCTGAAAGCGATCCGGCTGCATCTGGCTGGGTTTAAGGCGTTCGATGCGTTCCACCGCAGGGGCAATCTGGACGACTTGCGATGGAATAACCGGGGGTTGAATTTTCGGCTGTTCACTGCCGTTTGAATTCAGATCCTCAAATGCGCTGTACCTTTTTTTGGCTGGCATAAGCGATTCCTTTTTCAGGTACGTCCGTTGGTACCCGTTTTCATGAGCACAATGTCGATCAGGCTGGCGTATTCCCGGGTGGCGCGTGAACTGGAAGCGATATTATCAGCACTGCGGATGCGCGGCGGGCGGTAGGTGAAAACATCCATGTGGCTGGAATGGGCATAAGCCAGGTCGGATGCTTTATGGATTGGCGGCAGGATCATTTGTTTGTAACGGCTCTGCAGTTCGGCCAGGATTTCCTGCGCCTCGCTGCGCTGCTCTTCGCACAGGGTCGGCAGGTACCCCATGATCTTCAGATCAGGTTTGAAATGCGTCTGCACCTGTTCGATCGTGCGCTGCAATTCGATCAGGCCCGACACCCCCAGATAAGAAGTCTCGACAGGCACGATGACCTGGTCGGCAGCGACAAGCGCGTTGATGAGCAGGTCGCCCGTGTTTGGGGGAGTATCGATGACGATGTAAGCGTACTCAGACTGCACGGCAGAAAGTGCGCGCAGCAGGCGGGTTTCATTCGCCATCAAAGAAGGCAGCTCGCGTGCCGCCCGAATCATGGCGGCGCGGTCTGAAGGAACATAGAAAAGGTTGGGGTGATATTCACTGCGCTGGATCAAGCGCTGGATCGAAGGCGGGGGAGTCTCGGTCAGCAGGGTTGCCAGAGAGACCGGGAAACTCATCTGGTGTTTGTCGTATCCGATTGCCAGCAGGGCGTGCACCTGGGGGTCCATATCCACAAGCAGTACACGGCTTCGGGTGGCGGGTTCATCAACCAGGCGCAGCGCTAGCCCGGCGGCGAGGTTCACGGCGGTGGTGGTCTTGCCTACCCCGCCTTTTTCATTCGCAATCGTGATGGTAATGGCCATTATTTCCTGTCTGTTCTTTGCATTTTGGGTGAAATATTGAGTAAATCACCCAAATTATACACAAAAGTAACGATTTATCCTATATTAGCATAAAATTGGGTATACTTCAACTAATTATGTTATTTTTAATCAATTCCGATATAAAATACGTTAACTCTATTGATTTCACTCGTTAATCGTGCGATAATTAAGGAGCAATAGGAGGATTTATGGGCGATTTGATGAACGACGACGAGTGGCGCCTGGTTCGCATGGACCGCCTGGGGCTGAAGGAAGATCCTTTCAAACTCTCAGCCGATCCGCGTTATCTCTATCTCGGGCCTGAACACCTGGCCGTCTATCGGCAGGCGCAGGGTGTGATTTCGCGCCGGCGCGGCCTGGCGTTGATCACGGGAGATATGGGAATGGGCAAGAGTTCGCTCGCACGGCGGCTCTATGACGTATACGCCTCCGAAGAAGCGGTGGATATCTGTTATATCCACACCGCTGCTTTTAAGTCTGCGATGGATGCAGCACGGCAGATCTCGCAGAACCTGGGGGTACCGCCGCAGCGCTCATTCCAGCGCCAGATGGAGGGGCTGGAAAAATTCATGGCCGATGCCTATACCTCAAATCACAACGTCATCGTTCTACTGGATGACGCGCAGTTGATGGAACCAGAAGCGCTGGAAGTGTTGCACCGCCTCTACAATTTTGATTACGATGCCAAGGTGGTGCAGGTGCTCGCCTTCGGACAATCTGAAATGCAGGCTGTTTTCGAGACCAATAAACCCGTCAATTCGCGCGTTTTTGTCCGCCTGGCCCTGCCGCCCCTAACGCTCTCCAGCGCACTCCAGATGGTTCTCTTCCGCCTGCGCGTTGCGGGCCGATCCGAACCGCTCATTAATGACGATGCGTTTGAAGTCCTCTACGAAAAATCCCAGGGCGTGCCGCGTGAGATCATCCGCCTGTGCGCCCTCTCGATGGATCACCTGTTGGAAAGCGATGAATCCATGATCAATATTGAAAATGCTCGAAAGGTGAACTGATTATGGCGTCTTTACAAAACCCGAACAGGAATGCCTGGGTGCAGCTTTACGAAGCCCGGCGCGTCCCCAATGAGCCAGAAGTGCGCTCTCCCGGACGCCCTCCCGGCATCGTTCCCCGCCGTAAGGTTGGTCTGACTCTCTCTCAGGGTGAGATCACCGAACTTGAAAACTGGCGTGAGCGATTCTCGCGAATGCTCCACCGTTCTGTTTCAGCCGGTGAGACGGTGGGAATCTTAACACGCATCTGCACTGCCCGCTTTGCCCGTATGAAAGATGAAGAAGGAATGGAAGCGCTGGCGGCGCTGGTTGAACGCCTGGTAGGTGAGGAGTGAATATTTTCTACCCAAAAATAACTTGTTTAATGGTAGAAAAAAATATGGGTAAAAAATGAAAATGCTGCATGGCCTGAAAAAAATTAGATACTTGAAAAATAGAAAAATTGTTCTATAATTATGAAAGGCCATCGGGTGGGAATCGGGAATTCACAAAAGGTTATACGCTGACAGGTTGAGCGCAGATGAACGGAATATGAAATGGATCAAAGCGTGAAGGGTCATTCAATCGGATTTGAAAAACCAGATTACCAGCAAGCCTGGGAAATGGTTTTAGGCGACCTGCGGGCAGAAATGTCCAGAGCGCTTTATGAAACCTGGGTTCAGCCGCTGCGCCCGGTTGGATACCAGAACAAGACCTTTACGGTTGGAGCTTACAACACCTACGGCCGTGCATGGGTTGAGGAACGACTGAGCGCGCGCATTACGAGACTGCTTGAGGGGATGTACGGTGAACCGGTGAAATTCAATGTTGTGGTCTCTAACGGTTTTTACAGGCCGGGCGATAGAGCGGGTGAAGGGGTTACCCCCAGTAAAAAAGCTGTCCCGCAGGATATTAACGCCCGCGTGTCAGAGGTTAAGCCGGATCCGCTTTCTCTTGATGAAATAGATGCCCGGGAGGTGATTGAAGAAACCGGCGGCGGGAATACTGCTTCAATCCGGTCGCGCAAGGTAATGCTGCAGCGCGCGTACGGCAGTGAGCGTGCCAAGTTGATCCAGCCGGAACGAGGCATGTTCGTCACCGGGTATTTCTTCAACAACTGGCTGCCGTTGTTGGGTCATTCAGCCTTTACCATTATCATGGCGGCGCGCTCGATGTGTTACTGGAACCCGATGACCGGCGAACTGCGCAATGTGGTCGAAACAGAAATGGGTGAAATTGCCGAGCGCGCAGCTGTTTCGGTGCGCACGGTAAAAGACGTGCTGAACGCCGAACTGGTGCAGCGCTACTTCCTGCGCTACCGGGTGCGCCGCGTGATGACGTCCAACGGCGTGCGCACGGCCGGCATCAGCCTGCAGGTGCGCATGGACGATCCACTGACGCCGCTCGACCAGGTGAAAACCGGTTTAATGGAAGAAGAGGAATGGTACCTGCCTGAATTTTCGGGGGAAAAGGAATAAGCGGGTTATTAAAGACATCTTCGTTCGAGATTTTCAACTCAACCACCGAAATTTCTCTGAATTCTACCTCTAAAATACCCGCTTGACGCGAATTTAAATTTCTCTAGAATGCGCGAAAGGGCCGGTGATTAACAGACAGCGGGTTTATTAGGGCTCATTGTGCACTGGCTGATGAATCAGTGTTGGTCGGATTGCCCGCCTCTGAACGGTCGTTAGTTGAAATATCCTTTAAAGAAGTATGTTGCAGCCTGCGGAATGAGTAAAACCCAACCCCAAACGAAAACCAGAGGGTGATCCCGCGGTAGATGAGAGTGATCAGCACCGCCATCGAAAATGGGACGTTCAGCGCATTAAGGGTGAGGGGGAAAAGACCTTCAACAAATCCAATTCCGGCGGGGGAGGGAGTGACATAAAAGAAAAGTTGAGCGATACCGTAACCCGCCACCACCGTCCCCAGAGAAAAGGGCACTTTGAGAGAGAGAAAGATCGAGGTTAGAACCCCGATTAAAAGCAGCTTGTTATTCAACGCAAAGATTAACGGCCAGTACAGTTCACGCGTCGTTCCGCGCAGAGCGGCAATGCCTTCTCCAATCTCCTTCGCCAGAGAGTGGGCTTTTTCAGCCTGGATCAACTCGCGGTGGATGAATCGACCTGTGAGACGATTGGCCAGGCTGGCCATTTTGAACATCAGATCACCCAGCTGTTTTTGAGAGCGGTATCCGATATAAAGGATCGCGCTGAGGACAAGCGTGATCAGAAGGAGGATGAAGGCCGCTGCGATCTCGCTGTGGGTGATGTTGTGGCGGCGAATCAGCGCTACGAAACCCAGGACGACCACGCATAATAACGAAATGTATTCATAAATCGCAAACAAAATCCCTGCCACCATGACGCGCGCCGTGGGCTGGTTGCGCTGTTTGGCCGCGTCCATGAACACAGCCACTCCCACCAATCCACCGCTGGGAGCGATCATATTGACAAATGTTGAAGCCGTGCTCAACAGCCAGAGCTGGCGCCAGGATTCATCCAGACCGACCAGACGGTATAACGACCGGTAGGTCAGCGAGTTATTGATCAGACACGTGATCTGCAAGGCCAACGCGAGCAGAATAAAAAGCCAGTTTCCCCGGCTCATCGCTGCGGCGATACGTTCTAACTCCGTGATGCTGACCACGATAAAGATTATGGCGGCGATCACGGCAATCCATAAAATGATTTTACGCATGGGCACGCGGCGGTGGTTGATTTCCATTTTTGCTTTCTCTGCATGTTTCCGATAAATGCTTGATCTTGACCCTGGGGCGACCTTTTTTTCAAAACTCATTTAACTATAATCTTTTTATTTCAACAAACCAATGGTTGAAACCATGGCGAAAAATCGCAGAGAGAAAACCTGCCTGCCAGCATCAGACTGTTTTTTATCATAAATTCATGTAAAGATCGATTGATGGCGTAGTATGATGATTAAGTAGATTGAACTCATAGAAGAAAGTAAGTTGTATTATGAGGAGGTCAGTATGCGATCCTACCGAAATCGATATTTCTTCGGTCTCCTTCTCATGATGTCCTTGGTGCTGATTTGCGCCTGTCAACCGCCCACTCCCCGGCCTACCGCCACAGCCCAGCCTACTCCCACCATCACCCCCACGCCCGCCCCTCAACCAATGGAAATTGAGGAACTCCTGCAAAACTGCGCCAGCCTGGATGAACAGGATGTAACGGTGATCCTGACGGGCAAGGTGTTCCTGCCGCCTGAATCAGTATACGGGTACGAGGGTTGGTACGGCATGAACCTGATCACCGGAACCCGTGTCAACGCCCTTTTCCAGGTGGGCACGGGTGCCAACACGATGAACGATCTTCCACATTATTTCTTTGAACAGGATCTGGTGATCCGCGCCGATGACGGCAGAATCATCCGCCATGGGCACCAAGTAAGGGTGACCGGGCGTCCCAGGTATCGCGCCGATAGCGAAAACCGCCGCTGTGAAATTTTTGTGGACAGAGTAGATTCATTGATGCCTGAAGATGTATTGCAGCCGTTAGATCTGACCGTTGAAGAGCTGAATGACGACGACACCGTGAACGATTGTTCAGACCTGGAATTCTCGCGCCAGTTTGTGCGCCTGAGCGGAGAATTGCGTATAGACGAATTTACATCCCTGTGTCAGCTAAAAAACTGCAAGGTAACATTCGAAGATCCCACTGGATCTGCCGATGTGATGATCCTGGAAGGGGAGGGACCCAACCACATGGCGGCGCTCCCCGAGACACCCACTAACCAGGATCTGCAGGTCAGAGATCAAAATGGAGACCTGGTCGATAACGCGAATCTTTCATTGATCGGCGTGGTGTCCTTGTCAGATAAATATGAATGTGAGATGACTGTTTACGAGATTGAAAAAGGGAAGTGACCGCGCTGGTGATCACGCGATCCAGAGAAAGTAGAATCCTACCGCCAGTAAGAGAACACCCCCGGCCCGTTCAATGGTACTCGACCGGCTGCCCAGTCCGCGCAGACGCTTTAACACTGCGGTGAAGGTGCCGGCCAGGATGATTGGCACGCTGCGTCCAAGCGCATAGATAAAAAGCAGCACGGCACCGTAAAGCAGCCCCGAGTTTTCGGCCATCACGTAAGTGAGAATTACCGCCAGCACAGGCGTTCCGCATTGAGATGCCACCAACCCTGAGACCAATCCCAGCAGAAATGCACCCCACAACCCTCTGGCGGTCACCTTTTCCCGCAGGTTGCCGAACCATGCGGGTTCAGGGATGCGCAGCACTCCGATCATTTGCAGCCCGATGAGGAAGCACACCACCGCCACCAGGTAGTACCAGATGCGCGTACCACCGCCCAGTAATCCACCAACCAGCGCAGCGGCGATCCCCAGCAGCATGAAGGTGATTGCCAGGCCGATCGAGAACAACAGCGAGATGCTGAAAGCGCGCCTGCGAGGCAGATCGTGTGAACCGCCGATGACGCCAACAATGAGGGGGATCATTGCCACATTGCAGGGTTCGATGCTGGTCACCACACCTCCAGCGAACACCAGGAGGTAGCCCAGAATGGATGCCGGCTGTAAGAACGAAAGGTCGATGGCTATGGCTGATCTCCTGCTAAGTCTGATAATTGTGTGCGCAATTCCTCCGCGCTCATTTTTTCTGGAACCAGAAGTCTCCGTCCGGTTTTATCGATGAAAAGAGTCGTGGGGGTGATCTGAACGCCTGTTTTCTCGATCAGATCCATATTTTTTTCGTCGTAAACATTAACCTCGATCAGGGCCACGGTTGCCGTGAATGGGGGGTAGACTTCTTCAATCACCGCTTCCATTTCCCGGCAACTGCTGCAGGAGTCTGAATAGAAGTAAACCATCACAGGCATGCCCTCGGTAAGGTAAGTGTCGAGGGTTTCTTGCGCTGACCTGCTGCCTGAAAGAGCTGAAGGGGGGAGGATGACGAACTTTACCACCAGCGTCGCCGCAATGAGCAGCAGCACAATGCTGAGGATCATCACACGTGTGGATTTACTCAATTCTTTGGGCATTTGTTCATTCATCTCATCACTCGCCGCTGTGTAAAATCGAATGCGCTAATTGTAACTGAGATTAATCCGCGCCTGTCATTTGAAAGTCATATTTTTAATGAAAATTAATCAATCCTTCACCGGTCATGATAAACCTTTGTGCGCGATCCATCCCTTGAGCGTCTTCCTGCATTTACGCTTGAAACGAAAGCCGCCTGAGATGGGTCCGGGGTTTGATGGTGACTTACAGAGCGGGGATGTTGGTGTGCTGACAGGTTTTATCGTGATGACAAAACCGGAATCACTCCGACCTGCAGGGATTTTAAGGCCTGGTTTCTTTAACTTTTTTAATAAGGTGCGTACACCCGAATGATTATTAGCGGAATAATATTCACCTTTACGGTTTGCAATGAATTTCCGGCTCATTCCTTCCATCGTTGGGTTGCGTGTCAAAATGCTTGCCAGCGATATGAGAGGTCATCGCTTTATTAAAATAAGTGGAAACAAAATAACTGAAGGTAAAAATTCAATCCTGCTATTAATTTTCTGTAAAAAAATCATAACGAATCTGTTAATCAACCTTTCGATAATAACGATGATGAATTGTCCGTTTCATCCATACAATATTCTTATATCCTAAGTTCATAACAACGGGAGGGCTGCATGTTCAAAAAAATGCTGGTTATCACTCTGCTTGCGTTGCTCATGATTGCCTGTTCGCTGACCAATTCACTGACCAAAACCTCTGAACCGGAGGTGATCGTTGTCACAGCCACTCCCCAGTCGGTTCCTGTGATAAATACTGCCCCGGCGGCAGCTACCCCACCTGAGACAGAACCTGTTGAAGTAACACAGTTGATTACCGATACCATTTCCGATCCGGTGGCGGCCGATCTGACCCTTCTGGCCGGGCCGTTTACCAGTACACTGGTCAGAGAAGATGATTACCTGGTGCCGTGGTATTGTGCCGGTGTGGAGGTCGAGGACTTTGCGGCGCGGGTTACCTTTACCAGCCTGCCGGCTTTCGATAAGAACGCCAATTCGTTTGCTCTTTTCTTCCGCCAGACCGGCGATGGTGATCAATACCGGCTGATCGTTTACAGCACCGGCTGGGAATTCTATAACGTACGCAACCTTGATCACGTTTTGGTGAACTCGGGCACGTTGAATATGAACTGGGATATCCACGGCGACAACACTCTTGAGGTATACGCGGTGGGTGATACCGGTTATTTTTACCTGAACGGCTACCGTATCTACACCCTCAACCTCAAAGATCGTGATTACCCGGGCAACGTGTGCGTGGTCTCCAGCGTTTACACCAGCGACACTTACGGCGTGGTCACCGAGTTTCAGGATTTCGAGGTCTGGCAGCTCGACCCGCAATAGATTTTATCTTTCAGGTTTTGAAGCATCCCGGTTGGCCATTCCCGCGATCGCGCCTGTGCTGAAAGCGAAGTGAAGGTTGTAACCGCCGCAGGGGCCGACCACGTCGAGCGTTTCGCCTGCCAGCTGCAGGTTGGGCACCACGCGCGAGCGCATCGTGAGCGGGTCAACCTCGCTCACCGGAACGCCTCCGGCGCTGACCTGGCAGTACTCGAACCCGCGCACTCCCGTCACCTTGAAGGGCAGGGCGGTGAGCAGCGTGAACACCTTTTCCAGCTCAATATCCGAAATCTGCTCCATTCTCGCACGTTCAGCAACCCCGGCCATGGGCAGCACCACTGACGGCACCTTGGGCGGCAGCGCCGCGCCCAGTAAGACAGCCAGCGGGGTCGCCGAGCGGCGGTTCTTACGGGCGAGCAGGCGCAGGGCTTCTTCGCTGGCAAAGAGCGGGTTCAGTTCCAGGCGCAGCGAACCCCCCGGTCGGGTGGAGATGTGGTGACTGAGATCCATCACGGCCGGGCCGTTCAACCCCCATTCGGTGAAGATCAGGTTGCCAGTGGTTTCCGCCAGCAATGTTTTCCCTTCGAATAACCTCACACGTGCATCAAAGCGTACACCTTTTAACTTCTGGTAGGGAGTCATGTCGCAGGTAACCGGCGCCAGCGCGGGCACTACCGGTCGGATAGTGTGCCCCAGTTCCTTCAGGATGGGAAATAGCGTTCCCCGCGACCCCAGGGTGGGGTAGGCGGCCCCTCCCGCGGCGATGAGCAGATGTTTACAGGTCACCGGGCGCTGGGTTTTGAAGTTGATTTCGAAGCCGCCGGAGGTATTGCGTATAGCAGTAACTTTGTGGTCCAGCAGCAGCCTGACCCCCTCTTGCACCAGCGCGTAATAGAAGGCATCCACCACGGTCTGGGCAGATTCAGACAGCGGATAGCACCAGCCGTCGTGCGTGGCGTAGGTAAAAATTCCAATGGTGGGCAAGAAGGCGAGCAGATCCGCGATGCCAAACTGCGCCAGTACCTCTTCCATCCACTGCGGGTCGCCGCAGGTGTAACGTTCTGCGCATACATGGTCATTCGACAGGTTGCAGCGCCCTGCGCCGGTCACCAGCAGCTTGCGGCCTACGCTGGCGTTGCCCTCGATGAGGGTCACCCGTGTTCCGCCGCGCGCCGCGAAAAGCGCGGCGGTCATCCCCGCCGGCCCGGCGCCAATGATGGTTAATTCGTTGGTCATATAAATATTGTAACGGCGGTATCTCATCGAGGCAAGTTTCTTAACGCACTGTCTCCACTGGCTCTTATTCTTCGGAGGTCTGCTTGATTCTAAAAGTTGGAATATGATGTAGAAATAATAATTTCAACATGATATATAAATCAGATGTATAATTAAGATGTAATGAAAAAGCAAAATTTGTACCGCACCCAGGTGCTGCTGGAACCGCAGCAGTACCGGCAGCTCACTGCGCTGGCAGAGAGAGAGGGCATCAGCCTGTCTGCACTCCTGAGGCGCATGGTGGCACAGGCTCTCGACGCCCGCCGCAGGCAGGATCTGGCGCATGCGGCTGAAAAACTGATGGGCGCTTACTATACCGATGGCGAGCTGGTGGGTTACTCCACCCTCGACGGCGATGACTTCATGGGTAAAGGGTAGGGGATGAACCGCAGCGAAGTGTGGCAGATGTCGCTTGACAGCCCGGCTGCTGACCAAACGACCGAGGGCGCAACCCGCCTGGTCGTGATCCTTTCCAGTGATGCTCTGGCCGTACTACCGCTGCGGATCATCGTGCCGTTGACCCCCTGGAAAGAAGATTTCTCCTCCGCGCCCTGGATCGTGCGCGTGCCGCCCGTGCTCAATAGCGGCCTGGAGCAGGTGATGGCCGCCGATGCCCTCCAGGTGCGTTCGGTCTCCACAGCCCGCCTCAGGCGAAAGGTGGGTGATCTACCCCAGAGGCTGACGGGTGAGATCGTTGAGGCTGTGGCGGGAATCATCCAGCCTTGATCCTTCATGATCGATATCAACTCCCTCAAGATTCAAATTTTTTGATACTGAAATTTTTAAGATAGCCGCATCCGCCTGGCTGTGTGGTCCATCGGCTGCATTTTCCTGCCTGATTTCATCTCCACGGAGGTTCGAACTCCGGTTTTAACAGGCTGAGTGAGCGTTCTTAAGGCGCGTTTGAAATGATTTTAATAATCAGAAAATTTTAAAATTAAATATATTGTAATACTGTGTAATACATAGTATAATGAGTGCATGAAAACAACCGAAATGAACGACCAGTTATTGAATCTGACCCAGGAACTGCGGCGCGGTGCGCTTCCTCTGGCGGTGCTCAGTATGCTGCGCGAAAACAAATACGGTTACGCGCTCATTACTGACCTGGACTCACGCGGCATCGAGATCGACCAGGGAACCCTGTACCCCATGCTGCGCAGACTCGAATCACAGGGTTTGCTGCAGAGTTCCTGGATCATTGAGGGCACGCGTCCTCGCAGGTATTACCAGGTCAGTGCTGAGGGCATTCAGGTATTAGAAGCCCTCTCCGCTGAATGGAGAAGCCTGAACATGGTGATGGAGAATTTATTGGGCGCTCAGCCCGTGAACGATGGAGGTAAGAATGAATCTGATTGAACGCTATTTACATGAAGTTGGGCGTTATCTGCCCCCCAAAAACCGCGCAGATATTCTGGCGGAAATTCGATCCTTTTTGCTCGATAAACTCGACGAACGCGTCGAGGGTGAACCGCAGGAAGCAGACGTGATCGCGCTGCTCAAAGAGGTTGGCTCGCCGCAAAAACTTGCCTCCTCTTACCCGGGCGGGCAGCAGTATCTCATCGGCCCCGACCTGTACCCGTTCTTCCGCATGGTGGCGTGGATCGTGCTCGCCTGTGTGGCCGGCGCGCAATTGCTGGCCTTCGGTATCAACGCCTGGATCGGCGAAGAACCGCTGAACGTGTGGGAGTCTCTGGTTTCTCTGGTTTCCAGCTTACCGGGGGCGCTGGGCTCGGTGGTGATCGTCTTTCTCATCCTGCAGCATTTCGGTGTTCAGCCCAAGTTAGATGACGAACCCTGGGATCCTCGCAGCCTGCCGGAGATCGAAGGAATGGAAGAGATCAAGAAAGGTGAGCAGATCTTTGGCATCGTGGGCGGCAGCATCCTGCTGGCGATTGTGGCGGTCATCCCAGAAAAGATCGGCATCTACTTCTTCCCGGGCGGCCAGTTCTATCCTGACCCCGTCATTCTTCAATATACCGGGTGGATCTTCGTCTCTCTTCTGGCCGGCATCTGTCTCAACATCTACCTGCTCTGGCAGGGGCGCTGGTCAACGGGTAGCCGCCTGGCCCAGATCGCGGTCAATCTCCTCTCCATCGCCGTCCTTGCCCTTCTCGTTCAGGGCCATAGCGCATGGCTGGCCGCACACGGATCAACCGGGTTCTTCGCCAGCATCGAGAAGATCGAGACCATGCTCTCCAGCGACCTGCAGGTGGTCGGTATGGAGCTCTTCAAGTTCGCCTTCAGCATCGCCCTGATCGTCACCATCATCGAGACCATTGTTTTGATCGTCAAGCTGTTGCGCGGCTTCTTCACCAGGAATCCTCTCCCTGAAATTCCCACCAAATAATCGTGGGTCTACTCCAACATCAGCAGTACGGATGGTAAAATCGGAACAGGGCGCCCGGCGCCCTGTTCCTCTGTGTGTGGGTGTTTCATTTCTCGATTGCGTGTAGAATAAGACCATGATCTCGATCAGCCTCAACCATATTCACCTCGTTCTAGGCGCTAAAACCATCTTCAAAGATCTCGATTGGGAGATCCAGCACGACCAGAAGATCGGTCTCATCGGTCCCAACGGGGCGGGCAAATCCTCGTTGTTCAGGCTCATCATCGGCGAATACACGCCAGAGCAGGGCGGGGCGGTGGTGCGCGCCCGCGGTGTGAGTGTGGGCTACCTGGCGCAGGAACCCCGCCTCGATCCGCAACAGACTGGTTTCGATGCCGCGCTGCAGGGCAATCCGCGCGTCGCAGAGACGGCCGGCGAGCTGGCGCGCGTCGAGCAAAGCCTGAACGACCCCGCGGTCTATGGCGACGAAAAGCGCCTTGCCCGCGCTCTCGACCGCCAGCAGCAGCTCCTCACTGAATACCAGTCCCTCGGCGGTGATCAGTACCCCCTGCGCGTGCGCGAAGTTTTGCGCGGTCTGGGGCTGCAGCCTGGCGAAGAAGACAAACCCATCTCCACGCTGAGCGGCGGGCAGAAGAAGCTCATCGGTCTGGCGCGCCTGCTCTTGAGTCAACCCGACGTGCTGCTGCTCGACGAACCCGATAATCATCTCGACCTGGCCGGAAAGCAGTATCTCGAGCGTTTCATCCAGAACTACCCCGGCGCGGTGGTGGTCATCTCTCACGACCGCTACCTGCTCGACGTAGTGGTGACCGACATTGTCGAACTGGAGAACGGGCACCTGACCACGTTCAACGGCGATTACTCCTCCTTCATGATTGACAAACAGCAGCGCCTGGCACGCCAGAACGAACTCTACCAGGTGCAGCAGCGCCAGATCGCGCGCATCGAGGCTGCCATCAAGCGCTACACCGTATGGGCCAAAACTTACGACAGCGAAAAATTCGCCAAACGCGCCCGGGCCATCCAGAACCGCCTCGATCACATGGATCGGCTGGAGCGCCCCTTGATCGAGCGCCGCCGCATGGAGCTAAAACTGCACGGATGGCGCGGGTCGCAGAAGGTGCTTCAATTCAAAAGCGTCAGCAAGTCCTTTGGCGAGCGCCGTGTGCTGTCGCACGTCAACCTGGTGCTGCATCACGGCGAGCGGGTAGGGGTGATCGGCCCCAACGGCACCGGTAAATCAGTGTTGCTGCGCCTGGCTTTAGGCACACTCCAACCCGATACGGGCGAGGTGATCCTGGGGCCGAGCGTCGCGCCCGGTTACTATGCCCAGGAGCACGAGACCCTCGATCCTGAACAAACACTGCTGGATACCGTGCGCCTGGCCGGAAACATCGGCGAGAGCGCGGCCGTGGCGCTGCTGGGCAGGTATCTCTTTGATTACCACATGTGTTCTCTTAAGGTGAAGGAGTTATCGGGCGGCGAACGCAGCCGCCTGCAGTTGCTGCTGGTGGTGCTCTCCAGAGCCAATTTCCTGCTGCTCGACGAGCCCACCAACAACCTCGACATCGCCTCGGCTGAGGTGCTCGAAGCCGCGCTGGCCGAATTCGAGGGCACGGCGCTGATCATCTCACATGACCGCTACTTCCTTGACCAGGTGGTCGACCGCATCCTGGTGGTCGAGGAGGGAAGGGTGGCAAGCCACCCCGGCGGTTACAGCGACTGGCTGGCGGGCAAAACCAGGCCGGCCCCTCTCTCGTGATTCGCGAACCTCAGGTTACTCAAATTCCAGCCATTCGCGCGGAAGGAACTCCCGCAAGATCACGCGGTACGCGGGCGCGTACTCGCGGGTGTAGACCTTCGAGTGATGGACGGACGGGTATCCCTTTTCCTTCATCTCCGCCAGAAAAATCTCCAAATTTCCCGCTTCGGCTTCAGGCAGGATTTTGCCGGCAAGCGGCAGCGTTTGGGCGGCATAATACTCCAGCCGGGCGGTCGAACCGTAATATTCCGTGGCGGTGCGCACGTAAATCTCCAGCAACACATCCGCGGGCAGTTTCAAGCGGGCAAACGGGCGCAGGTTCAATCTGACGATGCTGCCGTCCGTGTTAACAGGCTCGATCAGCGGCTCTGAGAACTGCACCGGCGTCAAGAACGCCAGTTCCTGTTCGAGCCAGGTGCGGGCATATTCAGGGTTGATCATGGCGTGTTCGCTGCCCTGCACGGCTTGAAAAATCAGCTTGTAGATGTCTTCCACCTGCCACAGCGGAAAGCGGCTTGCCTGCCCGATTAAGATCAGTTGAAAAGGTGTTGGCATCGCGATCCTTATCGACCGGAACCTCCAGCCTGGAGTCTTCCGGTTGTTTGATGTCTCAATGATACCGCGTAAATACTCTCTCGGCGGGTCACACCATGTAGCGCGCGGGCAGATCCGGCACCTGCCTGATCAGGTTCTGGATGAACTGCTTCTTGCGCAGAGGCAGGTTCTGATACCACCAGCGCAGTCCCAGGCCAACCAGCAGGAGGATCAGAAGGGTGATCAGTGATTTGCGAATCGAACGGCTCATGGTTTCCTCCTCTCAGCTTTCCATCTGCTCGATGAGATGGGCAGCGATGTAGCCCGAAGCGATCGTCGATGGCACCCCTCCGCCCGGGTGGGTCGAAGACCCCACCAGGTACAGCCCCTTGATGCTCTTCGATTTTGCCGCCGGTCTGAAAACCGCCTGGGCGGCAAGGTCCTGCTGCAGGCAGTAGATCGCGCCCTCGGGCAGCAGCAGCTGGCGCTCAAAATCCAGCGGAGTGGCGCACTCGGCCGTCACCACATGATCCTTCAGCCCCGGTATCGCCGATTTCGACAGGTTGTTGATCGTGCGCTCAATAAAGCGCGGCTTTTCTGTGTCCCAGTCCGTACCCTCCAGGTGGTAGAACCCCTGCGGGATGAGATTGAGCACGTGCTTGCCGCGCGGCGCCAGCGATTTATCCGTGTGCGTCGGCCAGCAGATCAGCCCAAAATTCTCGTCGTTCAGCCTGCCGGGCAGCACCTGCTCGTAATAGAAGCGGTTCACGTCCTCCGGCGAGGCGGCGATGACGCTGTGATGCCCGTCGAGATCCGGCGCGGCATCCAGCCCCAGGTAGATCATGGGCACCGAGATCGAAAGTTTGTAACTCTTGATGCCCTTCACCACCGGCGTGGGCAGGTGTTCTTCGCCGATCAGATCGAGGTAGAGCGTTTTGGCGTTGATGTCTGATACCACCAGGTCGGTGGTGATTTCGCTGCCGTCGGCCAGCACCACGCCCGAGGCGCGCCCGCCGTAGACTTCCACCTTTGAAACGCGCGTCTTCCGCCTCACCTCCATCCCCAGCTGAGTCCCCACGCGCTCCAGCGCCTCGGGGATGCGGATCATCCCCCCGCGCGGATAGTAGATGCCCACATGCTCCGAGTAGGGCACCATCGCATACGGCCCCGGCACCAGGTTGGGCGGCAGCCCAAAGTACAGCGCCTGGTACGCCATCGTCTTCAGCACCTTTTCGTCTTTGAAGTATTTCTCCAGAATGTCTTGATACGATGAGAGGAACACCGGCAAAAACTTGAGAAAGCGCGGGTTCTTCTTGATCAGCGCCGCCATATCCCCCAGCGTGCTTGCGGGCATCTGGAAGAAGGTGTCGAGGGTCACGTTCATCAGATCGTCGGCGAAAGCGCAGAATTCGCGCCACTTCAGCCCGTCTGATGGCGACATTTCAGCGATGATCCGCCCCGTCTCTTCCACCGAAAGCGGGTAGGTGACGCGCGAACCGTCGGGAAAAATGTAAGACATCATCGGGTCGCACGCGATCAGGTCCACTTCCTTCTGCAGCGTGGTGCCCAGCTTCTCGAACACACGCTCGATGGGTTGAATGATCTCCACAATCGAAGCGCCCACGTCAAAACGGAAGCCGTCGCGCTCAAAGGTCGAGCAGCACCCGCCGATGCGGTCAGATTGTTCCAGCAGCAGCACGCGCCTGCCCTGTTTCGAAAGCAGCGCCCCCGCCGAGAGCCCGCCCAGCCCCCCGCCAATGACGATCACATCATAATCCGCCATTTCTCCCTCCCCGGAACGAATTGAAAAGCGCGAAATCCCACCAATAACATGATTATAGACCGAATACCTGAAAATGCGCTCCCTTCAAACGGCTTTTTTTCCGCGGAGTGCTGCGCTGCGCGCATCCAAACCGCCCGGATGACGCGCGCCTCTCCCCCTGAATTTACGGGTTCGTTAACCTGCATGAGGATGACAGCGGCATCCATTGTTTTTGTATATAATTAAAAGACCATCATCACAAGGGGTGAAAGAATTATGCCCAAAAAGACCAAACCCTCCAACGGAGCCAACCTTGGCTTCGAGCAGACCCTCTTCAAAGCCGCGGATAAACTGCGCGGTTCGATGGACGCCTCTGAATATAAGCACGTCGTCCTTGGACTGATGTTCCTCAAATACATCTCCGACGGTTTCGAGGAGCAGTATCAAAAGCTCGTCGCTCAAAGTTCTTCCGGCGCTGACCCCGAGGACCGCGACGAGTACCGCGCAGAAAATGTCTTCTGGGTCCCCCAGGTCGCCCGTTGGAGCTATCTGCAGAAGAACGCCAAACAGCCCAACATCGGCACGCTCATCGACGACGCCATGGTCGCCATCGAAAAGGAGAACCCCTCCCTCAAGGGCGTCCTCCCCAAAGATTTCGCCCGCCCCGCCCTCGATAAGACCCGCCTGGGTGAGCTGATCGACCTGCTCAGCAGCGTGGGGCTTGGCGATAAAGAGAACCGCTCAAAAGACATTCTCGGGCGCGTGTATGAGTATTTCCTCGCCCAGTTCGCCAGCGCGGAGGGCAAGAAGGGCGGCGAGTTCTACACCCCCCGCTCGGTCGTCCGCGTCCTCGTGGAAATGCTCGCCCCCTACAAAGGCCGCGTCTATGACCCCTGCTGCGGCACCGGCGGCATGTTCGTCCAGTCCGAAGAGTTCATCCTCGCCCACGGCGGCAAACTCGACGCCCTCTCCATCTACGGGCAGGAATCCAACCCCACCACCTGGCGCCTCGCCAAGATGAACCTCGCCATTCGCGGCATCTCCAACAACCTCGGCCCCGAGCACGCCGATTCCTTCCACCGCGACCTGCACCCCGATCTCAAGGCTGATTACGTCCTCGCCAACCCGCCCTTCAACATGTCCGATTGGGGTGGCGAACGCCTGCGTGAAGATAAACGCTGGGTCTACGGCGTCCCGCCCGTCGGCAACGCCAACTACGCCTGGATCCAGCACTTCATCCACCACCTCGCCCCGGGCGGCGCCGCCGGCTTCGTCATGGCCAACGGCAGCCTTTCCTCCAACACCTCCGGCGAGGGCGAGATCCGCAAAGCCATCATCGAGGCCGACCTGGTGGATTGCATCGTCGCCCTGCCCACCCAGCTCTTCTACACCACTGCCATCCCCGTCACCCTCTGGTTCCTCTCCCGCGATAAGACCGCCCGTACGGGTGGGTCCGTGACCCACCCTGCCTTGCGCGACCGCCGTAACCAAACCCTCTTCATCGACGCCCGCAGGCTGGGCGCCCTCATCGACCGCCGCCACCGCGA
>JAJUGU010000004.1 GCA_029265815.1 Anaerolineaceae bacterium
CCCACTTCTAGACAAAATTATATCATTTATTAAACAAAAATCCCGCGCTCTAACCACAGTCCCCTACGGGGATCTTCGAAGCTACGGGCCCCACTTCTAGACAAAATTATATCATTTATTAAACAAAAATCCCGCGCTTCGCAGAAGCTACGAGCTCCACTTCTAGATAAAAGGATATTATTTTTCTTTGCGTCCTTTGCGTCTTTGCGAGATACGTTCCTGCCCAACTTCCTTCTCCCCCTTGACCAACCTCCTGCGCAGGTTTATAATTCACCAATTGAATATTGGAGCTTAATGAACCTGTCTAATAACATCGAACGCGACCTGATCATTTTGGAACATATCGAACAGGACCCGGATACCTCTCAGGCAGCCCTCGCCTCACAGCTTGAGGTGGCAGTTGGCACCGTGAACTGGCACTTGAAACGCCTAATTGAGAAGGGTTATGTCAAAGTCAGCCGGCTTGAAAGAAAAAAATTGAAATACATCATCACCCCAGAAGGAATTGCCCTGCGCACCCGGTTGACGATGGATTACATCCAGAACTCTTTCAACCTATACCGCCTGGTGCGCGAGCGCGCCACCCGCGCCATCAACGAAGCCAAAGCAGCGGGGTATCACGCTGTTCAGATCGAGGGCAGCGGCGATGTAGCCGAAATCTGCCGTCTCACCTGTCTAGAGCAACAAATAACTGTTGTTAATGATGGAAAAGCCCCCGTGCTTCACCTGGCGGGATTGAAAGTCATCTTAGAAATGCAGGAGAAATCCTAAATGTCACCCGAATCGATCAACTTGCAGGGTAAACGCGTGTGCGTTACCGGCGGTGCCGGTTTCCTTGGTTCATTTGTTACTGAAAAACTGAAATCCCGCGGGGCAAACGTTTTCATCCCCACCATCGAAGAATATGACCTCGTGCAGCAGGATTCGATCCGCAAGATGCTCAATGATTCCAACCCCGAGATCATCATTCATCTGGCCGCCCAGGTAGGCGGCATTGGTGCCAACCGTGAACACCCGGCAGAATTCTTCTATAATAACTTGATGATGGGTGTGCAGCTCATCCACGAAGCCTGGAAACGCGGTGTTGAAAAGTTTGTTGCTTTAGGCACGATCTGTGCCTACCCCAAGTTCACCCCTGTGCCCTTTAAAGAGGATGACCTCTGGATGGGATACCCTGAAGAGACCAATGCCCCCTACGGTCTGGCAAAAAAGATGCTGCTGGTGCAGTCGCAGGCCTACCGCCAGCAATACGGCTTTAATTCGATTTTTCTCATGCCTGTCAATCTCTACGGCCCGCGTGATAATTTCAACCCTGAAAGTTCGCATGTGATCCCCGCGCTGATTAAGAAATGCCTTGAAGCCAAGGCATCCGGTGCGGGTTCCATCGAAGTATGGGGGGATGGATCTCCCACCCGTGAATTTCTCTACGTGGAAGACGCCGCCGAAGGCATCCTACTGGCTACCGAAAAATACAATTCACCTGAACCAGTCAACCTTGGTTCCGGGATGGAAATCAGCATCAAAGACCTGGTAGAACTGATCGCCAGGCTTACCGGGTTCGAGGGCAAACTGGTATGGGATACCAGTAAACCCAACGGTCAGCCGCGCCGCCGTTTGAACGTGGAGCGCGCTGAACGAGAGTTCGGTTTTAAAGCCCAGGTCAGTTTTGAGGAAGGCTTGCGCCGCACGATCGACTGGTACAAAGCAAAAATCGGGATGAATTCATAAGTATGGCCACAACCACTCTGGACCTAAAGAAAAAACCTGCCATGGTCGTGATCAAACCCAGCAAGGGATGGGTTGGTCTTAACCTGAAAGACCTGTGGATCTACCGCGAACTGGTCTATTTCTTGACCTGGCGCGACATAAAAGTGCGTTACAAACAATCCGTGCTGGGAATTCTCTGGGCGATCCTCAAGCCATTCATGTCGATGGTAGTGTTCACCATCTTCTTTGGCAACTTCGCCAAGATCCCCTCCGATGGCTTCCCTTACCCGATCTTTGCCTATACCGCCACCCTTCCAATGGAAATGTTCACCAATGCCATGACGGTTGCCAGCCGTTCGATGGTCGCCAGCGGAAGCATGATCTCCAAGATTTACTTCCCGCGCATGATCGTACCACTCGCTTCGGTCATGTCGAGTGTGGTTGATTTCTTTATCGGTTTCGTCATTCTCATTGGCATGATGCTTTTCTACCACATCACCCCCACCATCGCCACCCTCTGGCTGCCGCTTTTGATCTTGCTCGCTCTGGTCACAGCGCTGGGGATCGGCTTCTGGGCATCGGCCCTGATGGTTCGCTACCGCGACGTGGGGTACATCATGCCCTTCTTAAGCAGCCTGTGGACGTACATCACGCCGGTGGTCTACCCCGCCAGCATGATCCCTGAAAAATGGCGTGTGCTTTATGCTCTCAACCCAATGACGGGTGTCGTTGAGGGATTTCGTTACGCACTACTTGGCTCCACATCATCGCTGTCATTACCCATGATCCTGGCTTCCTCCGGGATCGCCATTCTCATTCTCATTTCCGGATTGTTTTACTTCCGCCGCATGGAAAAACAGTTCGCAGATATGATCTAAAGGATCCGCATGAGCAACCTGGCTGTTCGAGTTGAAGACATCGGCAAGCAATATAATATTTTTACTGAAAGCACAAAGTACACCACTCTGCGCGATAAAATCGTCGAAACGATCAAGAAACCTGTGTCCACACTCTTTAATCCTGCTGGAAGTGAAAAGTTTTGGGCACTCAGGCACGTTTCCTTTACTCTCGAACACGGCCAGGTATTAGGCATCATCGGTAAAAATGGGGCGGGTAAAAGCACGCTGCTGAAGATCCTGTCAAGGGTCGTCGAACCCACCGAGGGCATCGCCGAAATTCACGGCAGGGTTGGCTCTCTGCTCGAAGTTGGTACCGGTTTCCACCCTGAATTGACCGGTCGAGAGAACATCTTCCTCAACGGCGCCATCCTGGGCATGAAAAGAGCCGAGATCACACGAAAGTTTGATGAAATCGTGGCATTTTCAGAAATCGAGAAATTCATTGACACACCTGTCAAGCGCTATTCCAGCGGTATGTACATGCGCCTGGCTTTTGCCGTTTCAGCCCATCTCGAACCAGAAATCCTGGTGGTCGATGAAGTGCTCGCCGTGGGAGACGCCGAATTTCAGCGTAAATGCCTTGGAAAGATGAGCGACGTGGCCTCCGAAGGACGCACGGTCATGTTTGTCAGCCATAACATGTCTGCCATCCAGCGCCTCACCCAGGAATGTATCATCCTCGATCACGGAAAGATGATCATGCGCGCGCCAACCGCGCAGGCTGTCGATTACTACCTGACCAATGATTTCGCTGGAGATGGCGAACGCAAATATTCTGATGATGAAATTCCAACGTCTGCCCATCCATTTAAACCAATCGCCATTCGCACCATCGACAAAGCAGGGCATATCACCGACAACCTTGTGTCAACTGATCCGATCACGATCGAGATCGAATACACCCTGGCACAGGATATTACCGGACTGCGGGTGGGGGTTTACCTGATGACCTCACGCGGCGAATATGTGTTTACCTCTTTCGATACCGACGAACCTGAAAGGTTTCAAAAATACAGTGTCCGTAAAGCCGGGCATTACATCAGCCGTTGTATCATTCCAGCAGATATGCTTAATTCAGGTAGATTCGTTATTGGCATGAACGCCAGTTCATATATGGTTAAACGTTATTTCGCAGATGAGCGAGCAATTAATTTCAATGTCAACGCAACCGGCGCACCAGGAATGCAATGGGTGGAGTTGCGCCATGGACCGGTCCGTCCGCGCCTGGATTGGACGATCGAAGAAAGGTGATATGAAAACGGGTAAAAAAGAAGCTGTCAAGCGATTACTCGGTGACATTCCATTAACAGCCGAGATATACTGGCTTGTTCGCCGGTCAGAGAACCCGGCAAATGTGCGTTATAGTCTAAAAGGACTTAAAGGAATCCTTCCAGAAGCGATTGCTGCTGTAAAATCTGCCAGAAAGAATGCGCCCCCCGGGAAGAAAATTTTCTTGTTTGCATCGATGCATTATTGGCTGGAAGATATTACGATGATGGCTTTAGCTCTCTCTGGTCAGGGGCACAATGTCAATCTCGGATACTTCCCTTACGCCAAATGGAACATTAATCAGACAAAATTTGATATCCGCAGGCAGGCAATTTATACGCGCGATGCGCTGCGGCCGGTTGGCAATCTGGCGAATTTTATCGACTTTTCTGGATGGAATGCTTCTTATCTGGTTGTTCCAGATGAAATTCAACGGGCAGTCGAAAATGTAACTGATTATGACTACATGTATGCATTTCAGACTGAAGAAGTAGATAGGGCGAATGATTTTTATAAATTTCGTTATGAACGGAATTACCGCG
The DNA here is from genome assembly GCA_029265815.1 of Anaerolineaceae bacterium. Taxonomy (GTDB): domain Bacteria; phylum Chloroflexota; class Anaerolineae; order Anaerolineales; family Anaerolineaceae; genus UBA6107. Next base: position 4,418 of record JAJUGU010000004.1, read on the forward strand.
CAGCGCAGGTGTTGTTCGATTACCTGAGAACAAATCGTCCTGACTCTGCAATCGTTCCAAATGGAACGATCATGGAAATGGGGGTCGCATATCGGGTTTTACGATATCTTCAAATTCCAACCACCACCTACGAATTTAGCGATCAAAAAAAGGTGATGTGGGTCGCGCAGAACGATGAAGTCATGCTGCAGAATACCGATATTTTATGGAAACAAAATGAAGATTTCACATTAAACGATTCACAGCTCAAAGAAATTCAAACATTAATGTCTTCGCGTCGTAACGGAACATTATTCGGCAACTTTTCAAGGCAGTGGCAGAAAATTCCCTCTGAAGGGGCACAGAAAGTAAAAACCAAACTTGGGCTTGATGAGCGTCCGGTAGTGCTGATGGCAACCAATGTTTTAGGCGACTCGCTCACGCTTGGGCGGCAGGTCTTTTCAAAATCCATGACCGACTGGTTGATTCGAACAATCCAGTATTTCGTTGAAGTGCCGAAAGTGCAACTGGTCATCCGCATCCATCCTGGTGAGGCGCTTGTCAAACACGGCTCGATCTATGACAAAATACGCGAAACGCTTCCGGTCTTGCCCGATCACATTCACCTTGTAGCCCCCACTGAGGATATTAACACTTATGATCTAATGGAGTTGACAAGGATAGGACTGGTTTATACCACCACCGTTGGCTTGGAAATGGCTTTACATGGAATCCCAGTTCTGGTGGCTGGAAAAACGCATTATCGCAACCGAGGGTTTACTCATGATCCCAATACCTGGGTCGATTATTTTAAGACACTCAATAAACTGATATCAAACCCTCAGGATTCCATGCTTAGTGAGGAACAGATAAAGTTAGCATGGAAATATGCCTATCTATTTTTCTATAAATATCCAGTACCGTTCCCATGGCACATGGTGTTTAGAGAAAAAGACTTCAAGGAAGCCTCTATGGCAGAAGTTCTCTCAAAATCAGGGTTAAAGGCATATAAGAGCACTTTTGACCTCTTAACCTTTCAAACCCGGCTCAGGTAAGTATGGAACGCGACCCGTATTCCAGGTTACGATTTCGCCGGCAATACATCTATGGCCCAAAGGTGGATCAATTCCCCACATGGCCGCATCACCCCATGCCCAATGGCTACGAGGTGGCTGTGCATCCTGACCTGCAATTCACAAGAGCAGACCATGAGGGTAATTCGCTTATTCTTCTAGGGTATGTTTTCGATATTGATCACCCAGAGATGGATAATCAGCAGGTTATAGACAACTTACTGATCAACTCCAGAAGTAAATCTCAATTAATCGAAAAACTGGACCGACTCAGCGGGCGTTTTGTGCTTTTCGTTTTCTTGAACGAAGATCAATTTGTTCTCATGGATGCCGCTGGTATGCGGCAGGCCTTTCACTACCAGAGACCCGATAAAAGTATCTGGCTGTGCTCTCAACCCGGAATTTTGCAGCAAATATTCGATTTGCATTATTCAAAAGACGCCGAATCTTTTCTCACATCACCTACCATCCTAGCTTCACATGAACCATGGTGGCCTGGAACAAGCACTCCATTCGCAGAAGTCAGACACCTGTTGCCAAACCATCTGTTAGACCTGAGAACAGGTGAGGTAAAACGTTATTGGCCGCGTGAGCCGATCACCAGATATAAAATGCACGCCGGGGCTGAAAAGGCAACCTCGATTTTACGCAAGATCATGATTGCAGCAAACATGCGATTTGATCTCGCAATGGCGTTAACCGGCGGGTATGACAGCCGTATCGTGTTTGCTGCCTGCAAAGAAATCGTCAAAGACCTGCATGTCTTTTCAATGATTTATCATAAATTATCAGACACATCCCCTGAAATTACGATCGCAAAAGAATTGGCGAAAATAGCTGGAGTTCCTCATGAGGTCATTAGATGCGATCAACCAATGAGTGAAGATTTTAAAGTCCTTTACGAACACAACCTGGAAAAAAGCTATCAAAGCTACGGCCACATTGTATATGGTCGTTTTTTGAATTTGGATGAAAAAAAGGTTGTTATAAAGTCAGTTGTAAATGAAATCGCACGTTGTTTTTATTATCGCACTGGTGTGTATCCATATAAAATAACCACTGATCTCTTATGTCGTATCTCGAAACTTGGTACACACCCATTTACTTATCGATATTTCTCTGAATGGCTGGAAGATGCCAAACCTGTTGAAAAACTGGGGTATAAAATCCTTGACTTCTTTTATTGGGAAAACCGAAATGCAAACTGGCAGGCCATGAGTCAGCTTGAGTTTGACCTGGCTAACGATGAATTCACTCCCTTCGATCACCGTGAGATGTTATCGATTATGCTTGGTGTCGACCACAAACGGCGCTGTATGCCAAAGAATGAATTTCAACGCGAAATGGTACGTTGCTCATGGCGCGAATTGGACGACTTTCCGTATAACCCAAACGCAAAAGTGATAAAAAAGCCATTCTATGAGGGTCCCTGGATGATGTTTGCGCGGTGGGTGAAATACAACTTAATCAAGAGGAAAAACAATGAATTGGACAGATAATGTAATTCTGGTAACCGGTGGCACCGGTTCATTTGGAAAGAAATTTATTGAAGTAATGCTCAAGGAGTACCACCCGCGCAAGATCATTGTCTTCAGTCGCGATGAACTGAAACAGCACGAAATGCAGGTGGCTGGTTTCAAAGATCCATCGCTGCGATACTTCATCGGTGATATCCGTGATCAGCAGCGCTGCCGGCGCGCCTTTGAGGGCGTTGATATCGTCGTTCACGCTGCAGCCCTGAAACAGGTGCCCGCGTGTGAGTATAACCCAATGGAAGCGATCAAGACCAACATCCTCGGCAGCGGGAATGTGATTGATGCCGCAATCGATGCCGGTGTAAAGAAAGTTATTGCCCTCAGCACCGACAAGGCAGTAAATCCGGTCAACCTTTACGGAGCCACCAAACTGGCAGCTGAAAAGCTATTCATTCAATCCAATGCGTATGCCGGAGCCAAAAACACCCGTTTTTCTTGTGTGCGTTACGGGAATGTTGTGGGCAGCCGCGGATCAGTAGTGCCGGTTTTCCTCAAGCAGCGCGAGTCTGGCAAGGTCACTGTAACCGATGAACGCATGACCCGTTTCTGGATCAGCCTGGAGGGCGGTGTGCGCTTCGTCATCCGCGCAGTTGAAAATATGCATGGCGGTGAAGTGTTCGTTCCCAAAATCCCCAGCATGACCGTTACCGACCTTGCGAAAGCCATCGCGCCTGAAGCCAGCATCGAATACATCGGTATCAGGCCAGGTGAAAAACTGCATGAGGTGCTTATTTCTGAAGATGAAGCGCGCCAGACAGTGGAATTAGATGACATGTATGTCGTTCAACCCGCAGAATCACTCTGGTTTGGACGCGACTGGGAAGCCAAAGGTAAATTACTGGAGGACGGATTTAGGTATGCCTCCAACACGAATACTCAGTGGCTTAATGTGCAGGAGATCAGCAAAATTATCGCTCCCATTGAAGCTGATTATCTTTCTGGAAAACTCGGATGACACACTTTTTGGTAACCGGAGTAAGCGGATTACTAGGGCTGAATTTTGCCCTTGCGGTGGATGGCAAGAAACACCAGGTCACCGGTGTGGCCAACACACTGCCCATGGCCTGGGCAAGTTTCAAGAATGTACAGGCAGAGTTAACCCAAGCAGGAGTGATTGAGCGTTTGATCGAGGAACATAAACCTGACGTGATCCTTCACTGCGCGGCCATTGCCAACGTCGATTTATGTGAATCAGAGCCAGAGCGGGCAAAATTTGTGAACGCCGATCTGCCAGGCACCATTGCAAAAGCGTGCCTCCGGCATTCTATTAAAATGATCCAAATCTCCACCGATGCCGTTTTCGACGGTGTTAAAGGCGATTATCAAGAGGATGACCCGACTAACCCTTTGAGCGTTTACGCCCAGACCAAACGCGATGGCGAAAATGCCGTTTTGTCTGCCAACCCCGACGCGCTGGTGGCCAGAGTTAATTTCTATGGCTGGAGCGCCACCGGTAACCGAAGCCTGGCTGAAGTTTTCTTTAACAACCTCCAGGCCGGAAATCAAATGAACGGTTTCACCGACGTGACTTTTTGCCCGATGAACATTTTGGATCTATCAGATCTTCTTGTCGAAGCCACAGACTTGCAGTTGAAAGGTATCTTTCACATGGTTGGGGCAGAACCAATGAGCAAATATCAATTTGGGGTGCGCATTGCAGAAAAATTTGGCTTTGACACCGCACTCATCAAACCGGTTTCAGTCAGGGATGGTAACCTGAAAGCAGCCCGATCTCCAAATTTAAGCCTTTCTACCGCAAAACTTCAAAAGGCGCTGGGGCACGATCTTCCCGCGTTTGACGCCGGTCTGCAGAAATTTTATGACCAGTTCCGCCGGGGATACCCGCAATACATCAAGACCCTTATTTGATTTTTTTCAGATCAAGGAGTAAAACAATGGAAATCAAGATCGGAAAAAACCTTATCGGCCCGGATCACCCCACATATTTCATAGCCGACATTTCGGCTAACCACGATGGAAGCCTTGAACGCGCGCTCATGCTGATTAACCTGGCAAAAGAAGCCGGGGCAGATGCGGCCAAGTTTCAAAACTTCCGCGCGCCTAAGATCGTCTCTGATTATGGTTTCAAGGCCATGCAGGGGCAGGTCTCTCACCAGGCGACCTGGAAAAAATCTGTTTTCGAAGTCTATTCCGATGCCTCCATCCCCTTTGACTGGACACCAATTTTGAAAGAAGAATGTGACAGGGTCGGCATCGATTATTTTTCATCCCCTTACGATTTCGAAGCCGTCGATTACCTCGATCCCTTCGTTCCTGCCCACAAGATTGGTTCAGGTGATATTGACTGGGTAGAGATGCTGGAATACATCGCGCGCAAAGGCAAACCGGTCATCCTTTCTACTGGTGCAGCCACCATCGGAGATGTTGACCGCGCGGTGCGCAGCATACTCGCCATTAATCAACAGTTGGTATTAATGCAGTGCAATACCAACTACACGGCCAGCCCGGTTAATTTCGAACATATTCACCTGCGTGTACTAGACACTTACCGCACGATGTTCCCGGGGGTTGTGTTGGGCCTTTCAGATCACACGCACGGGCATGCCACCGTGCTGGGCTCAGTGGCACTTGGTGCAAGAGTGATCGAAAAACACTTCACCGACGACACTTCCCGCGTCGGTCCTGACCATCCGTTCTCGATGACCCCCGCCACCTGGCGTGAAATGGTGGATCGCACACGCGAGCTTGAAAAGGCGCTCGGCTCTCCGGATAAAAAGATCAGCGGCAACGAGATGGATACCACGATCGTGCAACGGCGCTGCTTAAGAGCTGCCAGAGACATCAAAGCCGGTGAAGTATTCACCCGCGAAATGATTGATATTCTGCGCCCGGCTACGCCCGGGGCGATTAAGCCATACGAGATACAGGTTGTCATCGGCACCCGAGCCCTTCACGACTTACCTGCTGGAAAAGAACTCCGCTGGACCGACCTGGGAGCGTAAGTTGAAGGTTCTGTATTTTTCGCGCGGGTATTCTCCTCATGATAAACGCTTTTTAACAGCGCTTTCACGCACCGATCATGAGATTCATTTCCTGCGTCTGGAGGGAAACCAGGCTGTTCAACTCCCGGCCCGGGTTCATGAGATGCACTTTCTCGATACACCGCGCGGTCTCAACAAAAGCAGAGCCCTTGTGAAGCATTTTCAAGACCTGGTCAAGGTTCTCAAACCTGACCTCGTGCATGCAGGACCTGTTCACGGCCCGGCATACATTGCAGCGAGAGCCGGATTTCACCCCCTCGTCAGCATGTCCTGGGGTTCTGATATCCTCTATGATGCCAGTCATTCGATCAAGGCAAAGTTGAAATGCCAGTATACCCTCAACCACACAGACATTTTTGTCGGTGACTGCCAGGCAGTTGCCGACAGGGCGATAAGTATGGGAGTTCCTCAGGAACATATTTTCCTCTTCCCCTGGGGTGTGGATTTGCAACATTTTACGCCTGATGGAGGTTCCTCGTGGCGTGAAAAATTGGGCTGGCAAAAGAATTTTATCTTTCTCAGCAACCGCTCGTTTGAAGAGATCTACGGTGTTGATGTGATCATTCGCGCCTTCGGGCTAGCCATTAAGCGCCGCCCTGAAATGCGGCTGCTGCTGCTCGGGCGGGGTTCGTTGGAATCCAGGCTTAGAGAATTGATGGATTCCCTCGGCCTCTCTGAATTTGTTCACTTTGCTGATTTCGCTTCTTTTGAGGGCCTACCGGAGGTATACCGCAGCGCAGATGTTTACCTCAGCGCCTCGCACAGTGACGGCTCATCGGTTTCGTTGATGGAAGCGCTTGCCTGCGGGACACCGGCTCTGGTATCGAATATCGCCGGCAATCTCGAATGGATCGAGGTTTGTAAAAACGGCTGGACATTCAAAGACAATGACTGCCACGATCTCGCTGAAAAAATGTGCGCTGCATGTGAAAAGAAAAACCTTGAAAGTATGCGCAAAGCCGCCCGCATTACGGCTGAAAAAAGGGCAAACTGGGCGATGAATTTTCCTGTCCTCCTCCAGGCTTACCAGGCTGCTTTAGACACGAAAAGAAAGTAAAGAGATCACTGAAGAACCTATGAAAACCATTGCCATCATCCAGGCGCGCATGAGTTCCACCCGATTGCCGGGTAAAGTATTAAAGATCGCAGCCGGCCGGCCTCTGCTGGAACGCATGGTCGAACGCGTGCGCCAGGCAAAACTGGTTGATGAAGTCTGGGTGGCAACAACGGTCGACCCCACCGACGATGAGTTATCATTGTTTTGCGAAGCGCATCAGATCCCGGTCTACCGCGGCAACCTTCACGATGTTCTCGACCGCTACTATCAACTGGCAAAGCAGCAAAACGCCGATGTGATCGTGCGCCTCACCGGTGATTGCCCGTTGATTGACCCTGATCTGATCGACGAAGTCATCACCGCTTTTCTGCGAGAGAAGGTCGATTTCGCCTGCAACCGCCTGCCACCGCCTTTCTCACGCACCTATCCTATTGGATTGGATATCGAAGTGTGCAGTTTTTCAGCTCTCGAAACCGCCTGGATAAATGCCGTCGAAAAGCATGAACGGGAGCATGTCTTACCATACCTTTATGAGGTGCCCGGCAGATTCAAAACCTATCAATTGAATTATGGTGAAAATCTTGGCGAGTTAAGGTGGACGGTAGATACCCCTGAAGACCTGGAAGTGATCCGGTCGATTTATGATCACTTTAAGGGGCGGAACGATTTTTCGTGGCTCGAAGTGCTGGATCTTTACCGAAACCATCCTGAACTGTTCGAAATTAACGCCGGAATCAAACACAAGTCATATCTCGATTACGAGAAGAAATAGGTGTGGATTGATGAAAAACGATACCTTGATCGTATGTCCGCAGTGTCACGCAAAATTCAGCCATATTGATGAATCTCATTGGAAATGTGGAAAATGCGGATACTCTGCTCAGGTCATTAACAAAATACCTGTTTTCTCAGATTACCCGGCCAACTTACAGCCTTCTGAAAAAATTGAAAGGTGCGCTGAACAGGGATCAATCTGGAGACGGTTTAACTGGAAATTCCTTGAACAAACGGCAGCCTATCTCAACCCTGAAGCGGAAGTGCTTGATATTGGCGCAGGGCGAGGGGATTTTAAGACCATTTTCGCCAGATCTCGATATACAGGATTGGATATCTACCCATACCCGGAACTTGATCTGGCAGTCGACCTCATCAAGGTGTGTCCATTTAATGAGGAATCATTTGACCTTGTGGTGATGGCGAATGTGATCGAACACGTCTACGACTACCGAACTCTTGTTGGAAGAGCTGCAAAATTACTGAAACCTGGAGGGAAGTTATTACTCACGGTACCGTTCCTGTTGAAACTTCACCAGGAGCCAGTGGACTTCCATCGTTACACGCGATATGCGCTTGAACAACTCGCGCACGAGAACGGATTGACCGTGGAAGTGCTTGACGGATATTACAACCCCCTGGCAATTCTGGATGAAGGCATTGGCAATGCCTGGGAATTTGGTTTACCAAAAACCAAAGGGTTTGTCAGGCTCTTAACGAAAACTGGAATATTTATCTCCCAAAAAATATCGAACGGTCTAAAACGGGTGCTGGGCAACGGATATCTGGCCCCTGCTTTTTCTGACAAAAATCCCAATGTGTTGGGTTACCATTGTTTGTTTGTTAAAGAAAGTGTAAAACGTTAATCTGCATCAACCGAGATAAAAAAGGTGCAAATTTAGTTGTAGTAGAATGTGAATCATCAGCAATTAGAAATTCAAACTTATTGAGAAAGGTGGTATTGGCTTGGTTCGAATCGCCATTTTTACCTCTCCAAAACCTTTTGTTGATCCTCATATCACCACCATTCAAAGAAATGCCATCCAAAGCTGGAAAGCGCTTGGCGATTCAGTTGAAGTGTGGCTTATCGGTGAAGAAACGGGTCTGAAAGAGACCGCAATTGAGCTTGGGGTGAATTACATCCTTGAAGTAGAACGAAACGCTTATGGAACACCCAGAATTGACTCGATTTTTAATGTAGTGAGATCAAAGAGTTCCGCCGAGTATTGCTGCTATGTCAATTCTGATATTCTCCTCTTCCCAGATTTATTAAAGACCGTTGATTTGGTCAGAGAAAAATTAGAACGTTTCTTACTGGTGGGTCAACGCTGGGATTTAAATGTAAAGGAAGGTTTGAACATTCACGAGAATTGGTCATTTTCATTCCTTAAAAGAACATACAGCGAGGGGAAACTACACGCACCGGCAGGCAGCGATTATTTTATTTTTCCCCGCAATTGTTTTCAAGAGATCCCTCCGTTTTCAGTTGGGCGTGCCGGATGGGATAACTGGATGATTTTTTACGCCAGACAGGCAGGAATCCCTTGCATCAATGCCACCGGTGCCATTACAGCTGTGCACCAGAATCATGATTTTAGCCATTTACCTCAAGGCCGTATTCATCGTAAGCAGCCGGAGTCACTTGAGAACATGCAATTAGCAGGTGGACGTTCACACATGTTCACCCTTGCCGAGGTCAGTCATGTAATTGTCAATTCGCAAATTGTCCGTCCTGCTATTTCTCGAGAACGCTTGATGCGCGAGATCAGTATCTTCCCGCTGCTTCATATCCGACCGGCATGGTTGGCACAGACTCTTTATTCGATTCTAAGCCCCAGAAGAGCAGCCATGGATAGAAAAAAAGATCAGAAAATGAAAGATGAGATTACCAAAACGACAGGAGAATCCCTATGAGAAAAGGACAGAATCCTGTCAAACAGATGAACAGCGTTGCCAAACCTGAATACATTACCGCAGCAGTATTGAACCACATCCCCTTCCTTGAAGGCTTCTATACTGACATGCTCAAAGTGCTGGATACCAGCCTGCGCACGTTGAGAGAGAACGCGGGAATTCCCTTCGACCTTCTGGTGTTCGATAATGGAAGTTGCAAAGAAGCCCGTGATTACCTCTTGAACGAGTTTGAACAGGGCCGGATCCAGCAATTGATCCTGTCGGATAAAAATGTGGGAAAGGGCGGAGCCTGGAATGTCATGCTGCAGGCAGCAGCCGGTGAAATCATTGCCTATGCAGATAACGATGTTATTTATGCTCCGAACTGGTTGAAAGAGTCGGTAAAAGTTCTCGAAACTTATCCAAAAGTGGGTATGGTCACTTCACGGCCATTTCATACCAGGCCAGAGCTCTACACGGCGGATGTGAAATGGGCAGAATCCAATGCCGAAGCCAGGCTCGAACGGGGTCATTTTATCGAACCGCAATGGATCCGCGAATTTTTATTGAGTGTTGGACGAACCGAAGATGAAATTCAGCAGGATCTTTCACAGGAAGATGTGAAGATTACCTACAAAGGCGTAACCACTTATGCCGGGGCGTCTCACTGGCAATTCCTGGCCTGGAAGAAAACCCTGCAGGAGTTCCTGCCCATTGACCTTTCAAAACCGCTCGGTCAGGTTCTTAAACTGGACGAAATGATCGATCAAAAGGGCTATCTGCGTCTGATGACAGATCAGCCTTACACCATGAACCTGAGCAATTCCCTCGATATTCCCGAGAAGGATGCGACCATAAAAAGATCGAAAGAGAGAAATATCCGTAAGCGCATTTTTGACATTCCGTTGATCAAGAGCCCACTCATGCGCATTTATAACGCCATCTTTAAGTTGTATTACGATTAATTAAGAGCCCAGCCAATATGAAAATTTTTTACGCTTCGTGCAGGTATAACCCCTTCGATCGCGATGCCGGCAGTGGAGTGGATTTCAATCTCTACGAATCCTTCCAGAAAATCGGATGTGAACTGAAGACCATTGGCCCGTTTGCAGATCACCCGGGGTTTTATGAGCGAATTTATCGTAAAGTCCACCGCCTCTTTTCTCGGAAGAGAACTGCGAAATTTTCAGAAGCATACCTGCATGATTGCGCACAGAAAGTAGATCAGGAAGCAGAAGAATATCAGCCTGATGCCATCTTTACCCATAATTTAATTCCACTGGTATACAGCCGGTCATCCATCCCCGTAATCTATAAAACAGACGCCATCCTCTACAATATGCACGAGCAGTGGCCGACATATTCAAAGCTGGAGTTCCACCGCATGCTGCGCTGGGAAGAAAAAGCGCTCAAGAGGAGCATGCTGGTCATCACAGCCAGCAACTGGGCGAAGCAGGCGCTGGTGGAGCATTATCGTATCCCTGAACCACGCATCCTGGTGCTGCCCATCCCTTCATCTTTGCCCGCTGAGGTGGTACCGGTGGCGTTGAGCGAAAAAAACCTCTCACGCGATGAGCTGCACCTTCTGGCGGTAGCCAAAGATTTTCACCTCAAAGGTATCGATATCGCTGTTGAGACCACCCGCCAGCTACGCGCCGCGGGCGTCAACGCCATGTTGCGTGTGGTCGGGCAGGATGGCAAGAATGAGGATGGCATTGAATTCATGGGCTTATATAAGAAAGCCGACCCTGAGCAATTGAAGACATATGTATCTCACTACCAGTGGGCGCATCTGTTAATTCACCCCGCGCGGTACGAGGCCGCAGGCATCGTCTGTGGAGAAGCGGCTTCCTTTGGCGTGCCAACGATCACAAACGCCGCAGGGGGGTTGGCCACCACAGTGAAAGACGGTGTTTCAGGGGTTGTGCTGCCCAGAGGAAGCGGTCCTGAACAATATGTCGAGGTGGTGGAGCAATTCCTCGCTTCACCAGAGCAATATCAGAGGTTAAGGATCAGCACGCGAAAGCGATTCGAGGATGAATTAAACTGGGACGCTGCAGGAAAAAAGATCATTGAAAAATTCACCTTGCTGTCAGGTCACAGATCATCTTGAACCAATCGTTCGTTATTACTGGTGGTTTATAATGCAAAGATTAGTAGAAAATTTCTGGGTTAAAGATCTATCATTCAGCAATAAGATTCCAGGCACAAAATGTTAAATGAATTTTTAAAAAAAATCGAAGTAAAAAAAGAAGATCTGATCGGAAGTATTCGCCATAATCGAATAGAAACTTTCTGGTTTAATCAGGTGCCGAATGCGGGAGATTTAGTCACACCTTTCTTATTGAAAAAAATGGGGTTTACACCGATCCTCACTGATCCCCAACGCTCTAGAGTGATCGTGTGTGGAAGTTTAATGCAAAGGCTCGATGAGAATTATACAAATTATATTTTGGGCACAGGTTTTCTCAATGAAGGTCCTTCAATAAGGTTGAACAAAGCAAAAATTTTAGCAGTACGAGGAAAATATACGCGAGACAGAATAAACGCGCCGGTTGATACCGCACTTGGTGATCCAGGTTTATTAATGGCCATGTATCTGCCTCGACGGGAGAAGAAAAAGTCCTTGATTGGGATTGTTCCCCATTATACAGAAAAGAACGATCCCTGGTTGAGGGACTTTTTAGCCCAGAACCCAAAGGAAATAAAACTCATCGATATTCAAAAAAGACCACTTGATGTTCTAAGACAAATCGATCAATGCCAATACATTTTGTCATCTTCACTGCACGGCCTCGTTTTTGCTGATTCACTTTTAGTTCCAAATATATGGATTTCTTTGTTAAACTCAAAGAGTTCAAAGATCTATAAATTTAATGACTATTATTCTGCATATACTGATGAGTATCAGCGCCCTTACGAATTAACACCTGGAACCAAAATTGATCATGTCCTTACAAAGGCTCAATCCATAAGTGAAGAAAAATTAAGAACAATTACCAATCAACTGATCACTGCTTTTCATTTTCTGGTCGAGAATGAATTGTCTGGGCAAATATAGATACTCGTTTATTATGAATGCAATTATGGATTATGCAGGATGTGTATGAAAACTCTCATTGCCGGTTTCGGTTCCATTGGCAGACGCCACCTCAACAACCTGCGCGCGCTGGGTGAAAATGACCTCATCCTTTACCGCACCCACCATTCCACGCTTTCTGAAGATGAAATCAAGGAAATTCCGGTCGAAACCGATCTCAACGCAGCTCTCGCCCACAAGCCCGACGCGGTGATCATCGCCAACCCCACCGCGCTGCACCTGGATGTCGCCATCCCCTGTGCTGAGGCGGGATGTTCCATATTAATGGAAAAACCGATTTCGCACTCTATGGCAAGATTAGAAGAACTGCAGCAAGCCCTGCAAAAAGGCGGCGGTCAATTCCTCACCGGTTTCCAGTTTCGCTTTCACCCTGCCCTCAGACAGATCAAACGCTGGCTTTCGGCGGAAAAAATCGGAACCGTTACCTCTGTTAAATCTCACTGGGGCGAGTACCTGCCCAACTGGCACCCCTGGGAAGACTACCGCAACAGTTACAGCGCGCGCCCCGACCTGGGAGGCGGCGTGGTGAACACCCTCAGCCACCCCTTTGATTACCTGAGATGGCTGATGGGTGACGTTTCCAGCCTGTTTGCCATCACCTCCAGCAAAGGATTGAACCTTGCGGTGGAAGACACAGCCGATATCCTGCTTCACTTCACATCTGGCCCGTGCGGCAACCTTCACCTCGATTATCTACAGCGCCCACCACAGCACACCCTCGAAATCATCGGAACCCTGGGAAGCATCTTTTGGGATAATGCCACCGCCAGAGCCAGATGTTACAATTCAACGCACGATGTCTGGGAAGAATACACTCCCCCCGCAGGTTTCGAGCGTAACCAACTATTTTTAGAAGAGATGGCTCATTTCATTCGAGTAGTAACAAAAAAGGAAACCCCTCTTTGTACTCTCGAGGACGGGATCGCGGCGTTGAAAATTGCGCTGGCAGTGCACCGTTCAGCGCAAGAAGGATGTCTGGTAAAATTCTAAAAATCATTTGGAGGCAGCATGTCGGAGATTTTCGAAAAGTTTTCTCTCAAGGGGAGAGTCGCACTGGTTACCGGAGGCGCGGGTTTGCTGGGCAAAGAGTTTTGCCTCACCCTCGCTCAGGCCGGCGCAATCGTGTATGCGGCTGACTTGAATGAGAACGCTGCCCGGTTCGTAGCAGAAGATCTCTGCCGGCAGGGATTCGAAGCGTATGGCATTCGTCTGGATGTCACCGATCCCACCTCGGCGCGCACTGTTGTGGATGAAATCGTTGACCGTTCAAAACGCCTTGACATCCTGGTGAACAGCGCAGCCATGGATCCCAAGTTCGACCCGCAGCATGCACAGACAGCCAGCAACGCATTCGAAGATTATCCGCTGAAATCGTGGCAAGACGCGGTCAATGTCAACCTCACCGGGCCCTTCCTGGTTTCTCAGGCTGCCGCCAGGCAGATGGTGAAACAAAATAAGGGCTCGATTATTAATATTTGTTCCACTTACGGTCTGGGTGGCCCAGACCAGCGCATATATGAAAAACCCGGCAAGCCAAAAACCTACAAACCCGTCTATTACACGGTAACCAAGGCGGGCATTCTCGGGTTGACCAAATACATGGCAACTTATTACGCAGGCACCGATATTCGCGTAAACGCTCTCACCCCCGGAGGCGTATTCAACGGGCACGATGACGAGTTTGTTCGCAACTATTCAGCGCGCACGGTCATCGGACGCATGGCGCACAAGGATGAAATGAACGGTGGTTTATTATTCCTTGCTTCTGATGCCTCTTCATATATGACAGGCAGCAACTTGATTATTGACGGAGGTTGGACAGCGTGGTAAACAAACCCGAAGTACTGGCTGTCATTCCTGCCCGAGGCGGCTCCAAGGGTATCCCGCGCAAGAATATTAAGCTCTTCGCCGGGTATCCATTGATCAGTTACAGCATCACCGCCGGTTTGCAATCAAAATATGTGACGCGCACCATCGTCTCTACTGACGACGAAGAAATTGCGCAGGTGGCCCGTGAGTGGGGGGCTGAAACCCCTTTTCTGCGCCCGGCAGAACTGGCGCAGGACCATACAACCGACCTGCCTGTTTTCCAACATGTCCTAAACTGGCTGAAAGAACACGACGGATATATACCCGATCTGGTGATCCAACTGCGGCCGACCTCTCCCATTCGTCCGCGCACGTGTATTGATGACGCGGTGGAATTGCTGCTAGCCCACCCTGAAGCAGATTCCGTTCGCGGAGTGGTCTCTAGCGGTCAAAATCCATATAAAATGTGGCGTTTGAATGGCTCTGACCAACCGATGACCCCCCTTTTGACTCTTGAAGGCGTTGCGGAGCCCTACAATTCGCCGCGGCAGATTCTGCCGCCCACTTACTGGCAAACCGGCCATATTGATGTGATCAGACCAAAAGTGATCACTGAACAAAACAGCATGAGTGGTAAAACCATTCTGCCTTATGTCATCGATTCGCGTTACACAGTCGATATCGACACCCCCTTCGATTGGGAACGTTACGAATGGCTGGTGCGCAACGGCGGCCTAGACATGGTCGATCCAGCCAGTAAACGGCGAAAACTCCCGCAAAAGATCTCACTGGTGGTGATGGATTTTGACGGGGTCATCACTGATAACCGTGTATGGGTGGATGAACAGGGGTTTGAACGCGTGGCTTCTTCACGGGGTGACAGTATGGGAATACATCTGGTTCGCAAAGCTCTTCCCGTCGAATTCATGGTAATATCCACTGAAACCAACCCCGTGGTCACAGCACGCTGCAAAAAGATCGGCGTGGAAGTCTACCAGGGTATCTGGCAGAAAGTGGATGTGCTGCGTGAAGCTCTGCAGCAGAAGAACATTCCACCTGAAGAGGTCGTTTTCATTGGAAACGATGTCAATGATCTGGGTTGTTTTCGCGAAGTCGGATATGCAGTAGCACCAGCTGACGCTGAAGATGAAGTCAAGCGAAGCGCTGACCTGGTTCTCCATCGCAATGGAGGCAACGGCGCGGTGAGAGAATTTTGCGATTTGATCCTTCAAACCTATCTGAAATAGACTCTAATATTTGGAGATTGACATGAGCCAAGAAGTTCGCATTGGTAACAAACTTGTGGGAGCCGGCCATCCGGCTTACATTGTGGCAGAAATCGGCATCAATCATAATGGTGATCTCGGTATTGCCAAGGACCTCATGCAGGCGGCCAAACACGCCGGCGTTGATGCGGTGAAATTTCAAAAACGTACCCCCGAGTTATGCGTTCCGCCTGAACAGCGCAACCAGATGCGCGAGACCCCCTGGGGTTACATCACCTACCTGGATTACCGTAATAAGATCGAATTTACCGAAAAAGATTACGATGAAATCGACCGTTACTCAAAAGAAATTGGCATGGATTGGTTTGCATCGGTGTGGGATGAGCCTTCGGTGGATTTCCTGGAAAAATACAATCCCATCGCATACAAAGTCCCATCGGCATCGTTAACCGACCATTCTCTTTTATTACACTTGCGTAAAACCGGGCGCCCTTTGATTCTTTCCACTGGAATGTCAACCTTCGAACAGATCAAATCGGCTGTCAAATTGATCGGTGAAGAAAATCTGGTTATCACCCACGCCACGAGTTCTTATCCATGCGACCCCAGTGAACTAAATCTAAGCATGATAAAGACCTTAAAAGACACTTTCAACTGTCCGATCGGTTATTCGGGTCATGAGGTAGGCCTGGTCACCTCTGCCGTGGCAGTCGGCCTGGGTGCGTGCATGGTTGAACGCCATATCACTCTTGACCGGGCACTCTGGGGTTCCGACCAGGCGGCTTCGGTTGAACCTGGTGGTTTCGAACGCCTGGTAAAATACATCCGCGTGACCGAAATGGCCATCGGTGACGGTGTGAAAAGAGTGTACGAGAGTGAAATGTCATCATTGAGAAAGTTGAGACGAATTCAGGATTGAATGATCTGATCAAAAGGGTTGAGCAAGGAATAAAACGGCGCTGGGAGCACCAAAAAGGCAACTGGCGCTGGCAGTCGTTAACCAAAGAAATTGAAAAGAGCGTAAAAACTGATCCCAACCAGCGTCCAGTAATCCTGTTCAATGCCTCCACCCGACTGCAGAGTATGAGCCAAAACGCTGCGTACTCGATGCTGACAGCAATGAGCCTGCGGATGCAAGGGGTGCCGGTGATTCAATTTGCGTGTCGTTCCGGATTGTCGCGCTGCGTTCTTGGCAGCAACCGTAATGATTTCTCAAAAACGCCACCCTGTGCATTGTGCATTAAACAAAGTTTAGCCGTCTTCAAGAATATGAATACGGTTTGGTTCGAGCGGTCTGATGACCCTGTGGTGGCGGCCGAAATTGAGAACCTAACAATCGACCAGCTGCAAAAATATCAGCATCAAGGCGAACCGCTTGGTTTTTGGGCGGCAAACTCTCTGCGCTGGTTTATGCGCAGACACCATTTGAAAGACAGCGACCTCAATCGCCAGTTTTTCAAAGCCTTCATTCTCTCGGGATGGAATGTCTACCAGCAGTTCAGCAAGTTAGTTAATAAAACGAACCCTCAGGCAGTTGTGCTTTTCAACGGAATGTTCTACCCTGAGGCCGCCGCAAGACAGGTGTGCCTCGAAAAAGGGATCCGGGTGATCACGCACGAAGTTGGATTACGCCCCTTCACTGCGTTTTTCACCACCGGTGAAGCAACAGCCTATCCGATGAAGATCGACGACGGTTTTCAGCTTACCCCGCAGATGAACGACATTCTGGATGAATACCTTTCTTCGCGGTTCAAAGGTAATTTTTCAATGGCCGGAATTCGTTTCTGGCCTGAAATGAACTCTCTGGATGAGACAATCCTTGCCAGAGTTTCGCAATTTAAAAAGCTTGTGCCCGTTTTTACCAACGTGATCTTTGATACCAGCCAGGTGCATGCCAATACCATATTCCCTCACATGTTTGCCTGGCTGGACAATGTTCAAAAAACAGCGCAAGAACACCCCGATGTACTCTTTGTCATACGCGCTCATCCAGATGAATGTCGGCCAGGCAAAGAGAGCCTGGAGAGCGTAGCAGGATGGGTGAAAGAATCGGGCATCAGCGAACTTCCGAATGTCCTCTTCATCGATGCCAATCAATACATCAGTTCCTACGAACTGATCAGACGCGCTCATCTGGTGATGGTCTACAATTCGACCATCGGACTTGAAGCGACCCTTCTGGGAAAACCTGTTCTGGCTGGCGGGAAGGCGAGATTCACTCAACTTGCCACTGCTTTTTACCCTTCGTCTGTTGAAGAATATCGTGCTCAATTGAAAAAGATGCTCGATGCGGAAGAAATACCGCTTCCACCAGAATTTATTCGCAACGCCAGACGTTTTCTTTATTTCCAACTTTACGCCACTTCACTCGATTTCAGTCATTTCTTGAAAGAAGACAATTTCTGGAAAGGCTATGTCATCGCCAGGTCTTTTCCGATCAATGATCTGTGCCCAGAGAAATCCACAACCATCAAGGTTTTAATCGATGGGATTTTACACGAAGGTGATTTTTACTACCCACTATGAAGAAACCACATTGCTCTATCATTGTCCGGGCATATAACGAAGAAAAACACATCGGCCGCCTGATGCAGGGTATTCTAGAGCAATCCATAAAAGATGTGCAAATCATCCTGGTCGATTCTGGATCAACAGATAAAACCCGTGAAATTGCTTCTCAATACCCTGTGGATATCGTCGAGATTCAACCACAGGATTTCACCTTTGGTCGATCATTGAACATGGGAATTGCACAGGCCAGATCAGATTTGGTCGTCATGGCCAGCGCTCATGTCTACCCGGTTTATCCCGACTGGCTCGAGACACTGCTTGAACCTTTCAATGATCAAAAAACAGGGCTCACCTACGGAAAACAACGCGGCGCAGAGACAACCCACTTTTCAGAAAATCAAATCTTCCATCACTGGTACCCAGATGAATCGGTTCGAAATCAACGCACACCTTTCTGCAATAACGCCAATTCGGCGATCCGCAGGGAATTATGGGAACGGCACAACTATGACGAATCGCTCCCGGGGCTCGAAGATCTGGAATGGGGCAAATGGGTGCAAGAACAGGGCTACAACATTTCTTATTGCGCGGATGCTGAAGTGATTCACGTACACAACGAATCTCTGGCCGGCATCTTCAACCGATACAAACGTGAAGCAATGGCATTCAAGCACATCTACCCGCACGAAACCTTCCGTAAGCGTGACCTGATCCGATTGTTCACCCAGAACGTTAGGAGCGATTGGAAAGAAGCCCTCCGCCAGGGGGTTTTTACCAAAAACTGGCTTAAGATTGTCGGTTTCCGCTGGAGGCAGTTTTATGGCACCTACCGCGGATACCAGCAATCTGGCCCGCTAACCTGGCAATTAAAAAAGGCCTTTTATTATCCTGGAGGAGCACGTGACAGTGAAAAAGCTCCGCGGCGGCGCAATGTAGAACCAATTCAGTATAATAAGATGTAAATCAGGAATCCTATGATCCAAATTGTGGTGGAGTTTACCGGTCTCGCTAAAGCCATTGCTGGAAAACAGGAAATCACCCTGTCAATTCCAGAGGGAACGACCTACCGCGAGGTTGTTCGCAGGCTCGGAGAGATGTATCCTGGCTTAATTGGAATCCTGATTGCTGAAGACGGGGAAACCTTTCTCAGTTCTAACATGTTTGTCATCGACGGTGATCTTGCCAATCCCGTGATGATCATGGACCAAAAACCAAAAAATGGTGAGCATATTCACCTGATGTCGGTAATTACCGGCGGATAGACAATAAAAAATTCTGGAGCAGGTATGAAACCAATGATCACGGCTCTCGTGCCAATGAGACATCATTCGCAACGTGTGCCTGGTAAAAACTACCGGTTGCTTGATGGCAAGCCGCTTTACCAGCACATCCTTTCCACCCTGCTGCAAGTGCCTGAAATCAGCCAGATTATGGTGGATACCGACAGCCCGGAGATCATCAAAGGATTGGAGCAGTCCTTCCCTGAAGTGATGGTGATCAATCGGCCTGAATCACTGCGCGCAGACACCATTTCGATGAATGACATCCTTTTATATGATATTTCACAGGTTCAGGCTGATCTCTACCTGCAAACCCACTCCACCAACCCGCTATTAACAGCCGCTACCATCAGCCGCGCCATCCAGACATTGATAGCCGCATTACCAGAAAAAGATTCTTTGTTTTCGGTCACACGGCTGCAAACACGGCTTTATGATTGCAACGGCAAAGCGATCAATCACGACCCAAAAGTTCTCATTCAAACTCAGGATCTTCCTCCGGTGTACGAGGAAAATTCCTGTATTTATATCTTTCCACCAGAAACTTTGAAAAGGAACCGTACCCGCATCGGCGAACGGCCTATCCTCTTCGAGACCGATCCAGATGAATCCTGGGATATCGATGAAGAGATCGACTTCAAGCTGGTCGAATTAATCTTGACTGCCAGAAAGCAAATGAAGTAGAAACATGCGCTGGAAGAATCTGATAGGACAGATTGGGATCTTTTTTCTTGGGTTTTGCGGCAGTTTGTATGTTGCGTTAACCCCGGCCAATAGCATGATGAACTGGTACAGTATAGACGACGCCTTTTATTATTATAAAGTGGCGCAAAATGTCCTATCGGGGTATGGCTTTTCTTTTGATCAAATCAACCTGACGAACGGCTTTCACCCGCTTTGGATGATCATTTGCCTGTGTGTATTCGGTTTAAGCAAAGTTAACCTCTTACTACCGTTACGCGTTCTGATTCTTGTCAGTGGAACACTCAACGGTCTCACCGGTGTTTTTCTTTACGGTCTCTTGAAAAAATACCTCCATCCTGCCGCGGCGGTGCTTGGCGCAGTGGTGTGGATGATGCTGCCATCCGTGTACAACACAACGGCTGTTCACGGTATGGAAGCGATCATCAGCGCGTTTTTTCTGGTGCTTTTTCTTTCGCAGTGTGTCAATTTGATTCAATCCCCCTCCCAATCCAAATCGAAACGGATCTTAAGCCTGCTGCTGGCAGGGCTGCTGGCTTCATTATTTATCCTCAGCCGCCTCGACAATGTTTTTGTGGCATTCGTGGTCGGAATGTTCCTGATTCTGAGAGTTCAGCGCATGAACCGGCTGCTGGTTTTTGATATGGTAGCAATCTTGATCGCAGCAATCCTCGCCTGGATCATGCGGTTCGGTGCCAATCCCAATACCTTAAATACTTACTCAATGTACCCCTTGTTGCTCATTGGGTTATTGACCAAACCGGTGATCCTATTTTTCATGGGCTTCTATTCACCATCGATCAAGGATAGTCTGCTAAAGTTCATCCTTCGACTGGGAATATCGAGCCTGTTATTCGTGGGGGTTGAATTTTTACTGCAGCTCTTGCTGCGAAACCTGGGGTTTAACCTCCTTGTGTCGCGTTCGGTGATTCTGCTGGATGCCATCGTCTCAATTGCACTGATCGGTCTTCTGCGGTTATTCTATTTTCCAAAACAATCCGTTTCTCAAATCCCGTCATCGCCCTGGCAATCGTTTCGAAATTGGCTCAAACGCGATCTGGGTAGAATCTTCGCAGATGGGTTGGTTTTTGCTGCCCCGGTGATTCTGATTATCGGTACATACCTGGGAATAAACAAGCTCCTTTTTGGCACCTTTGCCCCCGTCAGCGGCCAGATTAAAGCATGGTGGGGTGTGCTCTCTAATACCGTTTATACCGAAACCCATACGCTTGTGGATCTGCTTGGTCTAAGTCCCTCAAGCGGAAACGGCCCATGGTCGCTGCTGACCTCTCCCATCGCAAAAATCTCGCTCGCAATAGTAAATTTTGATGGGCCAGAGACCAAAGCACTGCCCACAAGGCTCTTCCTGTCTCTCACTTTGATCATTTTTATTCTACTGGTATTCCTCCTTTCCAGAAAAAACGGCCTTCTGGCACGAAAATCCTTTACCCTGTTGGTTCCAGCGCTGATTATTGGCTGTTTCTTACAGATCACCAATTACACAGCCCGCAGCTATGCCCATACGCGCTTCTGGTACTGGATCGTGGAAAGTTTCGTACTCGTGCTGCTGGGAGCCATTTTTAGTTCATACTTTTTTGAAAAACTCAGGTCGTGGACAAAATCAGAAGTGACTAACCTGGTTCTTTTGATGCTGGGAACCTTCCTGGTTATCTTTTTGCATACCCGGTTCATCTTAAACTTATCTCCGCAGTATGTGGCGCCAGAACACGAAGACGATTATCTGCTGGCTATCAGGGAACTTGAGAAATACACTGATGAGGGTTCACTGATTGGAATGACCGGTGGTGGAACAACAGCGTATTTCATTCAAAACCGCACAATCGTTAACCTGGATGGTCTGATCAACAGCGCGGAATATTTTCAGGCGATGAAAACAGGAACTGCCGGAGAATTTCTGGATAAGCTGCCACTGGATTATGTATATGGCAAACCCTATGCCCTGTATGAGACCGAACCTTACGCTGAAATTTTTGCAGACCGCCTTGAACCGGTGGGGTTCATCCACGGAGGAGAGGCTTTCACGCTTTATAAATACATCTCGGTTCGATAATTTACAGGTCGGTATTCCCGGTTAGAGACGGTTATAATTAGGCAGCAAAATCGAATTTTAAGAGGTGAACGATGCCTGTTGTCCTATTAACCGCTCCTTACATGATCCCATTCTCGGATCGTTTTATTCCCGTTCTTTCACATTTCGGTGTAGAAGCGATCTGCCCGGCAGTGAACGAACGATTGGAAGAACAGGATTTATTGCAGTATGCCGGAAAGTTCGATGGTACCATCTGCGGTGATGACCGCTATACGCGCAGAGTGCTTGAAGCATGCAGCCCGCGGTTGAAAGTGATCGCAAAATGGGGCACTGGCACCGATTCAATTGACCACACAGCCTGCGCAGATCTGGGGATACAGATCAGGAACACTCCTAACGCCTTTACGCTCCCGGTTGCCGATAGTGTAATGGGCTATATTCTTGCTTTTGCACGCCGTCAACCCTGGATGGACAGGGCTATGAAATCAGGCGAGTGGAAGAAAATCCCTGGCCGGTCGCTTTCAGAATCTACCCTGGGTGTGATTGGGGTAGGAAACATCGGAAAGGCCGTTTTGCGGCGGGCGAGAGCCTTTGGGATGACGCTTCTTGGAAACGATATCGTTCCTATCCCGAGAGATTTCTTACTCGAAAACAATGTAAAAAGCGTATCGCTTGAAGAACTCGTCAGCCAGGCTGATTTTGTGAGTGTCAATTGTGATTTGAACCCCACTTCGTATCACCTGATCAATAAAAGGGTGCTTGACCTGATGAAACCTGATGCGGTGTTGATCAACACAGCGCGGGGGCCAATTGTGGATGAAAGTGCGCTGGTGGATGCGCTGCTTGAAAAAAAGATTGCTGGAGCGGCAATGGATGTGTTCGAGCAAGAACCGCTCCCGGCTTCTTCACCCTTAATGAAAATGGATAACGTCATGCTTGCCCCGCACAATTCAAATTCGAGCCCGGCGGCATGGGAAAATGTCCACTGGAACACGATCCGCAATCTCTTGATCGGACTGCAGATCGATCCTTCTGACCTTGAAATAATTCGCAATCAATGACGAGGAGTGATTAAAACAATGATTGAGAATAAGCGAACGGTATTAATCACCGGCAGTGCTGGCGGAATTGGCAGAGCATGTGTGGCTCTGTTTGCCAGAATGGGATGGAGAGTCATCGGGGTAGATAAGAATGAGTTTGGTCAGGGCTTCCCTGAAGACGGGCTTTTTATCAAAGCAGACATCTCCAAAGCCGATGAGTTTCCTGAAATCCTTAATAAAGTGAATTCCTTTACCAAAGTCCTGAATGCCCTGGTAAACAATGCGGCAGTTCAGGTTTCAAAACCATTAATTGAAACCAGTGTCGAAGAATGGGATGAGGTGATCGCAACCAATCTACGTCCTGCTTTCTTAAACGCCCGTTACTTTCAGCCGCTGCTCGTAAAAGCCGGCCAGGCCGCGATTGTGAATATGTCTTCTGTTCACGCAGTGCAAACCTCAGCGAATATCGCCGCGTATGCTGCCAGCAAAGGGGGGATTCTGGCGCTGACCCGCGCTGTCGCCATTGAATTTGCCCCTTACAATATTCGCGTGAATGCTGTCTTGCCCGGAGCGGTCGATACCCCTATGCTGCGCAGCGGGTTGAACCGCGGACACTTAAGCGGACCAACCGAACAGGAGCGTCTTGATAACCTGGCACGCAAGACCGTGAACGGCCGCATCGGCCAGCCGGAAGAAATCGCACACGCTGTCTATTTTCTTGCTGATGCCGAGCAATCTTCCTTCATGACCGGCCAGGCTCTAATTGTGGATGGCGGCGCTACTGCCAGATTAAGCACGGAGTAAGCGTGATGCGTGAGACGATCAAAAAGAACCTGCCTTCACCGGTGATTCACGCGCTCAAAACCGCATTGGATTACAGCAAAATCGCCCGTGAATGGCCGTCAGCACGTTTTCATCCATGGCGCGTCGATTCGATCCGTAAACTTGAATTACTGCATAATTCACACGCCGGTGAGCGTTGCGTGATCATCGGCAATGGACCAAGTTTGAAAAACACCGACCTTCAGAAATTGCGCAATGTCTTCACATTTGGCATGAACCGTTTTTATATGGCGTTTCCTGATCTGGGGTTTACCACCTCTACCCTGGTGACGGTAAATAGCCTGGTGATCGAGCAATGCGCAGCAGACCTTCAGTCACTGCCGATTCCAACGTTCATTTCCTGGCGCGGACGCAAATTTATTCAGCCTGCACCCAACATTCATTATTTGTACACGTCTTACATCCTGCCAGGGTTCAACGGCAATGCCACCGGCAGGCTTTGGGAAAGCTCGACAGTAACTTATGTGGCCATGCAATTGGCTTATTTCATGGGGTTCAAGCAGGTCATCCTGATCGGCGTGGATCACAGTTTCACCACCAAGGGCACCGCCAATACCACTGTCGTGTCCACTGGAGATGACCCCAACCACTTCCATCCCGGATACTTTGGAAAAGGATTCCGTTGGCAGCTACCGGATCTGGAGACATCAGAGATCGGTTATGCCATGGCCAAAGAAGCTTTCGAGAAAGACGGACGAGAGATTCTTGACGCTACTGTGGGAGGAAAACTGCAAATCTTCCCCAAAGTAAATTTCGATTCGATTATCTCATGAATTCTTATCCACTCGTTTCCATCATCACGCCTTCTTATAACCAGGCTCAGTTCCTTGAGAAAACCATGCTCTCGGTTCTCGAGCAGGACTATCCGAACATTGAATACCTCGTCGCTGACGGCGGGTCGACTGATGGAAGTGTGGAGATTATCCGAAAATATGAAGATCGCCTCGCCTGGTGGGTTTCAGAGAAAGATCGCGGTCAGGCGGATGCGATCAACAAAGGTTTCAGCCATGCAAAGGGTGAGTTCATCGCCTGGGTAAACTCAGATGACTATTATCTTCCGGGAGCGATTAGCCAGGCGGTAAAGGCACTGCAGGAAAACCCTGAAGCCGGGCTTGTGTATGGCAATGTGCAGGTTGTGGATAAGGATGAGGAAATTATCAACACGCTCACCTATGGCGACTGGCAGCTGCCTGATTTAATGACTTTTCACATTATCGGACAGCCGGCTGTTTTCATGCGGCGTGACATATTAGAAAAAGCTGGCTACCTTGATTTGAGTTATCACTTCTTGCTTGACCACCAGTTATGGCTGAGGATTGGTCTCGCTGCTCAATATGATTACGTTCCCGCTCTATGGGCAAGAGCGCATTACCATGAAGGCTGCAAGAACCTGGCTCAAGCCGCGGAGTTTGGTAAGGAAGCCCATCGGATCGTGGAATGGATAAAATCGGAGCCCGCATTTGAGCCTTACCTCCAAAAAAACCAGCGGAAGGTTGATGCGGGTGCAGAGCGCCTGAACGCTTTTTATCTACTGGATGCAGGGGAATATCGTGCCTCTTTCAGGGCATATTGTCGCAGCCTACGGCTTGATCCGGCTGCCGTCTTGCCTGAATGGTATCGTATGGTGTATGCCCTTTTTGCACCGCTAGGGTTGGAAAAATGGAAAGAATCTTACCTGCAAAGGCGCAGGAAGAAATGGAAAACTACACATTGATCGAGGTGAAAGATGTCGGTTGAGCAAAATGAAGGCACCATTTTATTCATGAAACCTAAAAAAGCATTCGTGATTATTGCATTGATCATTCTGCTCCTTGGGGGTTTCGCCGTCAGACTGATCGATTTCACCGACCTGCCATTGGATACCGCGGTCACGCGTGGATTGCACTCTTTTTTGCTGGCGCGGCAATATTATTACGAAATGGATACCCCAGAGACGAACGCCCTGCCGCAGGACCAGCGCGAATTTGGCATCAAAGCAGGCCAAAGAGAACCGTCCATCGAACCTCCGATCATGGAATACCTGGTTGCCTATACCTACCGCATGATCGGCGGTGAAAACATGCAGGTTCCAAGGCTGTACTCCATTTTCTTCTGGGTCATTGGCGGGCTTGGTTTGTTCCTTCTATCGCGCAAACTCATGCCATTAATGGGCGCCTATGCTGCTCTGGCTTTTTACCTCTTTACCCCACAGGCAGCCATTTACAGCCGCAACTTTCAACCTGACCCGTTAATGGTCATGTTGATCATCTGGGCATTATATTTTCAATACCAGTGGTGGGAAAAAGACACCACACGCAACGCAATTCTCGCCGGGTTGGTCACAGGTCTAGCCATTCTGGTCAAAGCTCCTGCAGCTTTCTTTGTTGGTTTTCCGATGGCTGGGCTGGTTTTACTAAAGGGGTTTCGAAAAACTCTCAAGAACTGGCGCGTCTATCTAATCGCTGCTCTCGCTCTGCTGCCGCCGGTAATTTTCTATGTCCTCAGTGCCACTGTGGGTGGAAATTCCGGCTCAATATTTGGCGCACGCTGGTTCCCCAACCTTTTTATCAGCCCTAGATGGTATCTATCCTGGCTGAAGCTGGCAACAGCGATGGTTCCAGTGTTTCCATTTGTCCTTGCGCTGCTGGGATTCCTTTTCTTCCGCAAGAAGAGCAACAGGGTCTTTTACTTTTGCATGTGGCTGGGATACGTGCTCTACGGGTACATGTTCGCCTATCACATCTATACGCATAGTTATTACCACCTGCCGCTCATACCAATCGTTGCGCTTGGATTTGGGACAGTGATCAACGCCTTATACGAAAAAATTGCTGAATCACCAAAAAATTGGCTATCGCAAGCGGTTGTGATCGTTTTAATATTATTCTCGCTGGCCCTCGCCGTGCAGCGTATCCGTGGAGTGCTGGTGGCCAAAGATTACCGTCATGAAGCTCAATACTGGGCAGACCTGGCTGATGAACTGGGCCATAACACGTCAGTAATCGCCCTGACCCACGATTACGGCTATCGCCTGAGTTACTGGGGGTTCATCAACGCTGAAATCTGGCCCACCGAAGGGGACCAAACCGTCAAGGAACTTCAAGGGTCTACCGATCCCGCTTTTAAACAGTACTTCGATTTGAAGACTGAAAATATGAATTATTTTCTGGTAACCCTGTTGAGCGAATTTGAAAATCAACCCGAACTTCACGATTATCTCTTTGCAAACTATCCATACAAAGAAGGCGACGGGTATTATATATTTGATCTCATGAATCCATTAAATTGAGGATGCCCAGGTGCAATCCAGTCCGTTAGTTTCCATCATTACGCCCTCTTTCAACCAGGGCAACTATTTAGAAGCAACCATCCTTTCAGTGCTTGAACAGGATTATGAAAACATTGAATATATCATCATTGACGGCGGTTCCAGCGACAATAGCGTAGAAATCATCCGGAAATACGCTGATCGAATTGCTTACTGGGTTTCAGAAAAAGACCGCGGGCAAACCGACGCGATCAATAAGGGTTTCAGCGCAGCCCATGGCAGCATCCTCGCCTGGCTGAACTCCGATGATACCTACAATCCTGGCGCTGTCAGCGAAGCGGTTGAGTATCTGACTACGCATCCAGATGTCGGGCTGGTCTATGGCGATCTGAACTTCATCGATGAAAAAGGTCGAATTGTTGGGACATTTGCCGCAGCCCAGACCGATCTACGCAGGCTGCGACGGGGATATGTTCACATTCCCCAGCCTGCCGCCTTCTTCCGGATGGCCGATTGGCAGAAGGTTGGTCCTCTTGACCCGTCATTTTACTTTGCCATGGACTACGATTTGTGGGTCAGGCTCGCGAAAATCACGCAGATCAAATACAAACCCGGCAAAGCCTGGGCGAATTTTCGCTTACATTACGGCGGGAAGACAATCGTTGCAGATGACCGGTGTTGGCCCGAAATGCTGCGTGTGCATTACCGCGACGGTGGCAGCCCTCTGTCAGCGATTGTTGCCAAATACTATATCCGCAAGATCGTTTCCCCGCTCATCAACTGGAAGCGTAGACGCATGTTCAATCCATAATTAAAGGCTGGCAGAGATCAATCTTCGCCAGCCTTTTGATTGATTGGAGATGTTTAGATCACTTTAAGTTTCTTGCCAACCTTCTTAAAGGCTGCCAATCCCTGATCCAGATCCTCACGTGAATGTGCGGCAGAGATCATCACGCGGATGCGTGCCTTGCCCTGCGGAACGGTGGGGAACCCAAGCGACATGGCGAAAACACCTTCCTCGAAGAGTTCGCGGCTGAATTGCTGGGCGAGCGGGGCTTCACCGAGCATGACCGGTGTAATCGGGGTCACACTCTGCCCGGTGTTGAATCCCATATCTCGCATCTGAGCTTTGAAATAGTTGGCATTTTCCCACAGTCTGTCGACCAATTCGGTAGAAGTTTCTAACAGATCTACCGCAGCAATACAGGCTGCCACGTCGGCAGGCGGGGTGGCAGAAGAAAACAGGAACGGGCGAGCCCGCTGACGCAGCCACTCAATGATCTGGGAATTACCGGCCACCAGTCCCCCCACTACACCAAACGCTTTTGAAAGCGTTCCGACTTCAACATCAACCTTGCCATGCAGTCCGTAATGATCCACAATTCCACGTCCGCCGCGGCCAACCACACCTTCACCGTGCGCATCATCAACCATGAGCATCACATCGTAACGATTGGTAACTTCATAGATCTTATCCAGCGGTGCCAGATCTCCATCCATACTGAATACACCATCGGTGATAGCCAGTCCTCTGCGGTATGTGCCAGCATTCTGGCGAATGACACGCTCAAGATCAGCGGCATCTGCGTGGGCAAACTTTTCAATGCGCGCGCCCGAAAGCCGGCAGCCGTCAATAATACTGGCGTGATTGAGTTCATCCGAGAAGATGACGTCATCTTTGCCTACCAGGGCAGGGATGGTAGCCACGTTGGCGTTAAACCCTGATTGAAAAGTGATCGCTGCCTCAACCCCTTTGAACTTAGCCAGCCTTTGTTCCAGTTCGAGATGCAGATCCATCGTACCGGCAATGGAACGCACCGCACCAGGACCCACTCCATACTTTAGCAGCGTTTCTCTGGCTGCTTCCACAAGTTTAGGGTGGTTTGCCAAACCAAGGTAATTATTGGAGCAAAAATTCAACACTTTCCTGCCATCCACGATGAGCCAGGCTCCCTGCGCCGACCCCAGTGTGCGGATACGGTTATATAACCCAGATGCCTTTAGAGAATCAAGCTCTTCCTGGACCCAATCTAACCTTTTACCCATGTTCACCTCTGAAAAAATATTAGTGGAATTTCACTCACCATTGTGATTATAACCCCGGTTCAACCTGTGCCAAAATGCCCAATTCAGCTAACAATCGCTGCGCAGTTTCTCTACTCTCACGATGAATCAGAATGGTTCGTGAGTTGAGCACTTCTGCGATCAGACGTGCTGCCCGAGATTCACGGGTGAATAAGGCGCAGGCTTCTTCTGAAACAAACCTTAACAGCACGCCTGTGGTGAATTGGGCTTCTAAACCATGTTCCTGCCAGCGTTGTGCCAATCGCTTGAGTGGCGCAGGAATTGGTTTTGAAGAGTGGTTTTCTAATAATTGAACCAATTGACCGATATTCAATCCCTGTGCTGTTGCTTTTTCAAGTGAAGCAGGAGTTAATAAATAAGAACTTTCATCCGCAGTTACAGATGATAATTCGTAAAACCTTCCCACCTGGTAACGTAATTCACGAAATGTGCCATTCGGTATGATGATTTCTGTGCTGCTTTTGAACTCCAATACTCTTGACTCTTCTATGGTCAGTTGATTTACTTTTCCAGCCATCAAGTTATGAGCCGTTTCGGTTAATTGAAATGCAGTGAATTTACCTTCGGCTTCTTTACGCGCCAGATTTAATATCCCCAACCAGTGCAGCGGGCCAGTCAAGACAAAGTAAAGAAGCCGACCCTCAACCTCATCCCAGTGATTGAATCCCCGCAGGTAATTCTCCGTTCCAGCCTGCCGAATAAACCATGAGTCATAATCTCCGGCAGACCGTTGAAAATCAGGTGTCTGTTCTTTGATGGTTGAGAGGAGAGAAGAAATGCTCCACCAGGTTCGCTGTCCAAGACCTGAAAGAATCTCAACTAATAACCGGCGCGCTGGAAGCGGATCATTTTCCCAGGCACCTTCACACACCAATTCAGGCAGCATGTGCAGCTCGTTGATCTCTTTCGAAGTTAACCACGTGCAGTAGAACGAGGACAGGATCTTGCCCCGATCTTGTTGGAAAAAGCGTTTTAGAGATTCAGGAATTGGACGCCCGTTATGGTCAGTTAAACCACAGGCAAATAGCAAACCTGCTAGAAAAGACCGAGGCATTTTCCAGACAGAAAAGATACTATCCGGAAGGGTGCGCGACATGCGCAGCGCTGCCAGCAGATCAGTAAGGTGATCCAATAGAGAAGTTCCGGCCAGTTGGATAAACCTGGGGTTCTGGCTCACTGCCGGTCGGATGGAAACCAGGCGGGGTTCTATTTTCGGTGCTGAGATCGCAGCAAGAATTTCGTCAGGGATGTATACGGTTTCCACAAGATCTGATGATATTTTTAAAAAAGCTTTCCCGATTAAACCCGAATACCATAAAGATTCAGAGGCAGAAATCGGATTTTGATCCGGGTTCTCACGCTCGCGGCTTGCAGGTCCAAAATCACGTATATCGCCAAATTTACGGCTGAACACCGCCCAGGGCATCTTCCCGCCTTTTGAAACCAAATCCTGCCAGGCGAGCCGCACTGCTTGAGGAAGCTGTTCAAGAACAGTTAACAAATGTTCGCGATTGGTCATACAGGCGAAAAGGTCATCACTGGCGCTTTGAACATCGCGCTGGCTGATTTCAACTTTCCATAAACGCGCAGTACGGTTTAAAAAATCCAGATCGTGGTTGGCTAATGTGGCACGTATTCCTGGCATGGATCACTTTCTATTGAGACACAATTAAGATTATACTAAACTTGATTATGCTACGCGCTGTAGACAAGACCGATTTAATTGACGCGGTTTTGGCTTGTACAGTATAATTTCTTGAAGCCAGATTAACTTTCCGCAGGTTATTTAATGACCCTCAAGGGTAATCTAAAAGAGTTTTCCTTCATTCAATTATTGAATCTGATCAACCTGGCAAAGAAATCAGGTGCTCTTTATATTGAACGGCCTGATGTAACTTGCAGGATGATCTTTAGAGAGGGAAAACTGGCCTTTGCGGAGCTAGGGAACGAGCAACTTCCATTAATCACTATCCTATACGAAGCCGGTCTCATTTCAACAGCACAAAAAGAATTATTAAGTATACGCACAGCAGCGATGAACGAGAAGGCAGCCGGTATCTTCCTGATAAGCGCAAACTATGTTGACCAGACTCAGGTTTCTACCCTTCTAATGACCAGGTTCTCTGAAGTTGTGCGAAAAATTTTCGCCTGGGAAGATGGCTTTTTCCGCTTTGAAGCCGGTGAATTGATTCCCGACGGACGCATACCGGTGCACATGGACCTGGAAAACCTGATCGTAGAAGGGGCTCGAAGACTGCAGGAAATCGAAGAACTGAAATCAGAAATCCCTAGCTTGAACATGGCTTTAAAATTCACCGATCGTCCAGACGCTGAAATGCGCAATTTCAACCTCAGTGTGGAAGAATGGCGTGTGATCAATTACATCGATCCTAAGAACACGATCCAACAGATCGCAGCTGCTGTTAAAATGGATGAGATTCAAATTCGGCGTGTGGTTTACACACTGTTGCAGGCTGGTTTGATCGAAATTGTCAGGCCTGGTGGAATGCCCCTCAGGCTGCCAGAAAAGATGTTCCCAACTCAAAATCCTGATGAGCAGAAATCCCTGGTGAATCGCTTGATCCACCGCATCCGCTCCATCTGAACAAAAAGGACGCTGAATCATGCAAACACAGACCGTCAAAATTGTCGTCACAGGGCCGTTCAACTCAGGGAAAACCGAGTTTATCCGGTCTGTGAGTGAAATCGACGTAGTCTCAACTGAGAAGAAAATTACCGCTGAAGCTGAGAAGATCAAAGAATCTACTACAGTTGCCATGGATTTTGGCCGCATCACAGTTGATGATGATCTCGTGCTCTTCCTTTTCGGCACCCCCGGGCAGAAACGCTTCGACTTCATGTGGGAAATCTTATCGGAAGGGATGCTCGGTTTCATTGTCATGGTCGATAGTACCCGTCCTGAAACATTCAAAGAAGCTCGGAGTATTTTGGAAACTTTCCGCGCCTACGCGCCAACTCCTTATCTGGTTGCTGCTAATAAACAAGATTCGATTGACGCCTGGGATGTGGAAGACATGCGTGTGGCGTTAAGACTCGATCCATCCATTAAAATCTTGCCCTGTGTCGCGAAAAAGAAAAGCGCTGTGAAAACCGTCCTGCTCGAATTATTATACGGAATCCTTGAAGAGATGGATGCGGCTCAATCCAGATCAGATGAGGGTGCCTGATCATGGCTGAAAAAACTACAGATTTTCCTTCAAAAGTCAACCATTTTTTCGAAGGACTGATTGAAATTCTGGGTGAACAGAACGCCAATCTGTTTCTGACTTCACGACAAGAAAGGCAGAGTGACCCACAAACTCGCGGCATTTTGATCAAGGCGGGCCGCGCAGGTTTTTACTACTGGTTGCGACAAAGCCTGGATGCTGTGGGGTGGAACGATCCGTTGTTTCGGCTGCGCCCGGTAAAAATGAAGATAGCTTCAGGGTTGAAAGACATTTGCCAGAATCTTGAAAGAGAAAGTGAACTGTCAATATCGCTTGAAGACTCACCAAAAATTTGGCAGCTCAACCTCAGTAATTCACCAAAATCTCTGCCCTGCAGCTACATCTGGGGATTCGTACAGGAATACACCCGCTGGGCCGGCAATGGCAGATTCTACGAAGTGCGAGAAAAATCCTGCCAATTGAATGGAAACGATCAGTGTGAACTCGTGATTAAGAAAGAACCACAGGATTGATTCAATCCCTTTATTCCTCCCAATTTATGAAAGAATTAATGAATGACTGAAGAAACTTTTATCTGTGTAGACGTAGAAACCGCCGGACCAAACCCCGGCCAGTATTCCATGCTTTCCATCGGAGCCTGCCCGGTGTTTGATACCGGAACGACCTTTTATATTGAACTTAAACCCGACCGCGACGAATTTCAGCCCGAAGCCCTGGCTATCAGTGGTTTGAATATGGAAGAACTAAAGAAGAATGGAGAAGACCCCGCTGAAGCCCTTAGAAAATTTTCAGCCTGGATCAAGAAAGTAGTCCCTGAAGGGTCGCGTGCTGTATTTGTGGCACTGAATGCCCCTTTTGATTGGATGTTTGTAAACGATTACTTCCACCGCTACCTGGGTGAAAATCCTTTTGGTCATAGTGCCCTGGATATCAAAGCCTATTTCATGGGTCAGACCGGAGTGGACTGGTCTGAAACTTCAATGAAACACCTTTCCAGCCATTTTCTTGAAGAACGACGCCTCACCCATAACGCGCTGCGTGACGCGCAAGACCAGGCAGAGATTTTTCAAATGATCCTTAAACAAAATCCAAGGTTTTCCCAGCAGGAATAAGTACAACAAAACCTTATTGTTTTTGCTATACTGATTTCTATAATGTGTTTTTGACTCTTTGCATCAGGGAGGCAAATGTGGCACAGAAGAAAGATGTACAGCAGGCAGACCTGGAACGCATCATGGAATCTGCCAGGCGTTTGGGCGTTGAAGTCGAAGAAGATGACGCGCTTCAATGGCTTGCAAGCATGGCGGCTCACAAAGGAAGCGAACAAATCACAATGGATACGCGCAGCGGGGTGTTTGGTCATAACATCACCATGCTGGATTTCAGCGACAGGGAACTCGAATATTTTCGCCGTGTGGGCAAAATTGTTGAGTTTGAAGATATCCCCGGTAAAGTGGAAACCGCGCTGGCGCTCTCTGGATCTTCCGCCCAATCGAAAATTCAGACCTATCCGGGCGATTGTGATTATTTTGAACGCATCAATATCATCGCCCCCACACGCGCAGAAGCCTGTAGCATCCTGGCTGAAATCATGCGCAAGAAAGCCCTCGACGCACTTCAGGGTCCAACCTATCAGTTGATCGAGGTCAAATTCGGATCACATCCGAAAGACATCGTTATCGGCAATCGTGAATATCGAGCTGGTTCGCCCATCTCCTGGAAGCCCGATCAGATCAAAGCCGGTAAGATCGAAGGGTTTACGAAGGATGGCGCACAGATTAGTGTCAGCTGGGATGAAGTAAAAAACGATCCTGGCTGGTGTAAATTAGATTGGGTGGTTGCAGATCCGATCCGCCGACAACTGGCCAATGCGAGCAACATGCTGGATGTTACCTGGGAAGCACCGAATGGAGAGATCACCCCATTGGATGGCTATCTTGATCCCTATTTTCAAGAAGTTTATCTAGAAGCCGCTTCAGTACCAATCTTCTCCAAACTTGCACAACACGTGTCAGCCAATGCGCTGGATGAATATGTGGCAGCGCTCGAAAGGGAAGTTTATAAATACCTGACCAAAGACCTGAATTATGGCAAGGTAGCGAAGCGTATGTACAATATTTTCCGCCTGACAGGCAGGTATGAAGAAGCTGCATTCTTGCGCGAACTTTTCGACGAACCATCCACAATCCTGTATCAGATCTGGTCACTGATCCGCACTATTGACGACGCCTATATCCCGGGTTCATCTATTACCCACGAGCAGATGGTAGCTTCAGCTGACAATCTCATCATCGAGGTTATCCGCGTGCTCGAAGGCGATGAAGAAACAGAAATCGTTAAGCACCTTTTGAAATTGCGTGATGCGCTATCACAGCCTGAAGCCCATGAAATGCTCACCACAGAAGCCGAAGCCGCACGGGATATGGTGATCAATATTGTTAATAACTTCTTTTACGATAAATTGACCGCCATGCCCACCATCAAAGCCTACATGGAAAATATGCAGTCAGGAAATCATTAAGGGTTGAACTTCACCATCGAGGATGGCTGAAGATGGAAAAAATGGTCAATCATAACCGGAGTTTCCCCGAAGGACTTGCAGTTGAATTTTATTTCGACCAGGAAACCGAAGAAAAGGTTTTTGCTTTTCGCGAAGCTCTTTACAGGCAGGGAATCAGCCGAATCCAAGGACTGTTGAATGACAAGCCGCACATCAGCCTGGGGGTTCTCCCCAAGAACAACAGTGAAAAATTGATCAAACTGACTGAGGAATTTTCGCAATCCATTGACAGTTTCCAAATCCAATTGAATGCGGTGGGGGTATTCCCAACACCTGAGAACGTGTTTTTCCTCATTCCCATCCCAAATCGCAAGTTGTTATCTATTCATGCCAGGTTCCATAGATTGTTAAAGAAAGAGAGACTGCCAGTATCCGATTATTACCTTCCAGGTAAATGGGTACCGCATTGCACACTCGAGTTTAATTTGCCAGACGAGGATCTGAGCCGGGCAATTTTGCTGAGTAAAGCACAATTCAAGCCAATAACAGGTACAATCAAACAAATCGGTGTCGTGGCGTTCAGACCTATTGAATACCTGGCACACTTTGACTTATAGGACAAATTTACAAATGACAGATTCCCCTTTTACACCCTCGGATGAACAGATTAATGACGCACTCAATCGCTCTCGCAACCGGGCCGAGGAATATCTGCATGATGCAGAGAAATCAAGACTATTACTGGAAGAAGCGGTAAAAAAAGCCAACCAGCATAAAGATACCCGTATTCCGCAAACTGATTTCTGGTCGCATCTTAAAGCATTTTTCAGATTGCTAAAATCTTATACCACGCATCGATACACGGTTATCCCTTGGGGATCGATCGTGATGATCACGGGAGCCATTATTTACTTCGTTACCCCCATCGATCTGATTCTGGATTGGATACCATTGCTGGGTTTCATTGATGACGCCGCTGTGGTTGTTTTTGTGATTCGTCAAATCCGTTCTGACCTGGATAAATTCCTTGAATGGGAAGCAAACCAGGACGCATCAAAACAGATTATTGATTTGTAAACAGAGAGCACTTCTAAAGGCTCGAATCTTCTTTCTAGGATGGTTTTCTTAAACAGATCTTGTGGAGGAGATGATGAAAAAACGAATTCTGGCAATCCCAATCATCATTGTGACCTTAGTTTTCTCGCTGACAGCATGCGGCGTAGTTAACGACCTCAAGGCTGTCGGTGATACAGGGAAGGCATTCATGTCTGCGCTGGAAACGGGTGACAACGCAACCTCATGGTCTCTACTGGCTCCCAACATTCAGGACGAGGTCGGCAGCGAATCAGCCTGGGCAGAATGGACCAGCATCCGCAACTTCCCAAAATGGTCATTCTATAATACTGAGGTCAATGGCAATTCCGCTCAGATGGATGGCACTGCGGAACTGGATAATTATGAATATGCGGTTACGTTGATATTTGAAAAGATAGACGAGGTCTGGCTGATAACGGGTATCAACTTCGAATAAACTCGAAAAGATCCACTGTAACCACATAAGGTCTTAGAGGGGAGGTAGTATCCTCCACCTTTTATGCACAAATCGGAGTTATGATATCCAGAGTTGGTTTTTTTCAGGTTATTCGCGGAATACTTTATTTCTTTGGCATTCCCGCCATTCTACTGCTGGCCAGCGGAGATATCCAATGGTGGCAGGCATGGGTATATATCGGATTTTCATATCTGGCTGTCATTATCAGCCGCATCCTGGTTGCCCGGAAAAATCCTGATCTGCTCGCAGAAAGGGCAGAAAGTTCCAAAAAGCAGGGTACCAAACCATGGGATAAGCTGCTATTGCCACTATCCGCTTTATGGATACCCATCCTTTACTTCATCACCGCCGGCCTTGATAGACGCTGGCAGTGGTCACCGGTAATTCCCCTCTGGATTACACTGACTGCCTTGATCATCGGACTCGCCGGGTTTGCGTTTTCTACCTGGGCAATGGTGGAAAACAAGTTTTTTTCAGCCGTAGTGCGCATCCAACAGGATCGCGGCCACAAGGTGGTAGAGAGTGGACCTTACCGATTGGTACGTCATCCTGGCTACGCTGGCGGGCTGCTTGCTGCTCTGATGTTCCCTTTGATCACTAACTCGTTATGGGCGTTCATACCGGTCTCCCTGAATATCGTAGTTCTGATCATGCGCACAGATCTTGAAGATAAGACCTTGGTTGCTGAACTTCCCGGCTATCGAGAATACACCGAGAAAACCCGTTACCGGCTGCTGCCAGGGGTCTGGTAGAACCTATTTTTCTGCCTTTTCTCGTTAATACATAAGTTATCCAACCCAATCAAGGAATGAAGAGGTGATCAATGATCGACCACAGCCAGAAATGTCCATCTTGCGGTGCAGAAATACGAGAAAATGATCAATTATGCGCGAAATGCGGTCACATTGTTACACGAGATCCCTCCACGATCGTCCCTCCCCCCATCCCAATCCCCCCACTCCCCGGTTCAATCCCAGCGAAAAATGTTCCGCCGCCGATTCCCAATATACAGATTCCACCAACACCCCCAGCCAGTCAAGAAAGAGCGATCTGTGTCGTGGGCAAGGTCAGCCTCAAAACCGGTGTGTTCTCGTCCGACCTTTACCACATGGTCATCACCGAAAAACGCCTGATCTTTGCCAGACAGACCAAAGAGATGCAGACAGCAGATGCTCAACGTGCCCGCGAAAAAGCAAAACAGCAGGGAAAGAATCTGCTTGGTCAAATCGGAGCCCAGATATCCACGGGGTCCGGCGAGAAATACCTGGTAATGGCTCCTGATTTGATCTTAAGTGAAAACCCGCAGAACTTCGCCATCCCCCTGGATGAGGTAATACGGATCAACACCTACCATGCAGGTTTTGACGACAATTCACCAGACACAATGGAAGTAATCACCCCGTTGGGTAATTGGAAATTTCAGATCGCGAACTACTATAAAGTGCAGCAGCAATTGAAAGAGGTATTAGGCTCAAAGGTGCGTTGAACCCGGTTTCTCGAAGGTTGATAATGACTTCATCCATGAAAATGAAAAGGGATTGGGAGCGTTCTACCAGGGTGTGCGATTACGCACAACTGCGACCCCAGTTAAAGCAGGCAATAGATACCGCTGTGGCTGAAATGGCTGAATCTATGGAATTTGTCTTTTGCATCGAAACCACTTCTGCCAGAGTCAAACCCGGGGGTATTTTCAGTAGCAGGAGAAGATCACTGATTCACGCGGTCGTCCTGACTCCACATTGGCTGATCCAGGCCATCGACCCCGAAGATGGAAAAACAAATCCTCTGGTAGTTTTCAATAATTATGAAAAAATGGAAATCAGGGATGATACGGTGAATGAATTAAAAAAGCACGGCATCGAAGATTACGGCATCGATATCCTTTCGCAAACCAGCCGTGATAGAGCAATCGGTAGTTATTTTATCGGTCTGGAACATAACGCCGCTGCAAGGCAATTCCTCGTTACCCTCAGGTTATTCATCCGATCTGCTAATTTGCCGCCAAGAATCAGTAGAGAATAAATTTTCAAAAACCAAAAGGCCACAGTATCCATGCAACAAGATACCGTGGCCTTTTTTATTTCAGAGGCTAATAAAGATCAGCCTCTTCAAACTGACTGTTGTAAAGGTTGGCATAAAAGCCGCCCTTCGCCAGCAATTCCTCATGGCTGCCTTGCTCCACGATATCGCCATTGTTCATGACCAGAATGCGATCTGCATTGCGAATGGTAGAGAGGCGGTGAGCAATAATAAACGAAGTGCGGTTGCGCATCAGCGAATCCATGGCTTTCTGGATCAGCACCTCGGTACGGGTATCTACTGAAGAAGTGGCCTCGTCAAGGATGAGAATCTTAGGGTCAGAGAGTACCGCCCTGGCGATGGTGAGCAGCTGCTTCTGCCCCTGCGAAATATTTGAAGTCTCCTCATCTAATACCATGTTGTATCCATCAGGCAGCGTGCGGATGAAATGGTCGACGTTGGCAGTTTTAGCAGCGCGGATGACATCTTCATCAGATGCGTTCAGGTTGCCATAGCGGATGTTCTCCATGATGCTGGCGTTGTAGAGCCAGGCATCCTGCAGCACCATGCCAAATTTATCACGCAATCCTTCGCGGGTGAATTCGCAAATGTCATGCCCATCGACCAGAATCGCTCCGCCCTGGATATCATAAAAACGCATCAACAGCTTGACCATCGTGGTCTTGCCGGCACCGGTCGGCCCAACAATCGCGATCTTTTGCCCCGGCTGGATATCGGCGGAAAAATCTTTGATGATGGTCTTTTCAGGAAGGTATCCAAAACGCACATGCCTGAACTCGACATGCCCGCTCACGGTGGTGGGCAGCAGCGGGTTGGGGGTTTCAGGCAGTTCTTCTTCTTCCTGGAGAAACTCGAAGACACGCTCTGCCGCGGCAGCGGTCTGCTGCAGCGTATTGGAGATGTTGGCAATCTGCGTGATCGGCTGGGTGAATGAACGAATATACTGGATGAATGCCTGAATGTCGCCCACGGTGATCATCCCGCGGAATGCCAACCAGCCGCCCAGGATCGCAGAGGCCACGTATCCGAGGTTGCCAATGAAGTTCATGACCGGCATCATCAATCCCGATAGGAA
Organism: Anaerolineaceae bacterium; assembly: GCA_029265815.1. Classification (GTDB taxonomy): domain Bacteria; phylum Chloroflexota; class Anaerolineae; order Anaerolineales; family Anaerolineaceae; genus UBA6107. Next base: position 43,979 of record JAJUGU010000004.1, read on the forward strand.
TTGAGATTTCCAGGCTGATCCGTAGAGCGTGTTGTTCAGTTTATTAAATTCCTCCACACTCCTTTTTTCACCGTTGAAAGCCTTCATCACGATGTGCCCGCTGAACATCTCTTCAACGTGCCCGTTGACATGCCCCAGGTAATCTTGCTGCTGTTTGAAATACTTTTGCGAGCGCTTGACGATGAAGCGGATGAAGATGGTGGAAAGCGGCAGAATAATGAGCGTGATCAGGGTCATGATCCAGCTGATGGAAAGCATCATCACCAGCACCCCCAGCATCGTAATCACCGAGCTGATGATCTGGGTCATACTCTGATTGAGCGTCTGGCTCACGGTATCTACATCGTTAGTAACCCGTGAAAGCACTTCACCCTGGTTTGTGGTATCAAAATAGCGCAGCGGCAGGCGGTTGATCTTTTCGGAGATCTCCTTCCGGAATCCGTAAGTCACCTTCATTGAGACATTGTTCAAGATCCACCCCTGAATGAGACTGAACCCGGCCGAAACGATATACAACCCGCCAACGAGAAGCAGAATGTTCCCGATGCCGACAAAATCGAACCCGCTTCCCGTGCCAGAAATCTGGGCCATCACGCCCTCAAATAGTTTTGTGGTTGCCTTTCCAAGGATCTTGGGACCAACAATAGTAAAAATCGTCGCAGCAACCGCAAAAATCACCACAATGATAAATGACCATTTATAAGGGGCCAGGTAACGCAGCAGCTTTGACATCGTCCCTTTAAAATCGTGGGCTTTTTCTCCACCGCGCAGCATTCCCGGAGGCCCACCCATCGGTCCTCCGCCGGGTCTTACTGGCGGCTGGATCGGAGATCCAGCACGAGGTTGAAATTGAGAGGATCCTGCGTGTGTCATGAGAGCAACTCCTCTCTCGAAAGCTGTGAAGAAACCATTTCGCGGTAGGTTTCACAGGTATTCATCAGCTCAGTGTGTGTTCCCTTACCGACGATCTGTCCTTCATCAATGACGATGATTTGTTCTGCGTTTCGAATGGTCGAAACGCGCTGTGTAACGATGATCATGGTGCTGTTTTCGGTCTCTTTCTTAAGCGCGCGCCGCAGAGCTGCATCCGTCTTGAAATCCAGCGCTGAAAGCGCGTCGTCGAAAATATATATGGGAGGCTTCTTGACCAGCGCGCGGGCAATGGCCAGGCGCTGCTTTTGCCCGCCTGAGACGTTGGTTCCGCCCTGTGAGATGGGCGCGCTCATTCCTCCTTCCATACCGGCAATGAAATCTGAAGCCTGCGCGATTTCGACCGCTTTTTGCAGTTCTTCTGGGGTGGCGTTCTCATCGGCATAGCGCAGATTGCTCTCAACCGTGCCCGAAAAGAGCATGCCGCGCTGTGGAATATACCCGATGCGGTCGCGCAGGTCTGATTGAGAAACCTCTCTTACATCACATCCGTCCACCAGCACAGACCCCTCAGTAACATCAAAGAAGCGTGGAATCAGGTTGACCACAGTTGACTTGCCAGACCCGGTGGAACCGATGATGGCGGTGGTCTCGCCGGGGCGGGCCGTGAAACTGATATTGCACAGCACGTTTTCTTCAGCGCCCGGGTAGCGGAAGGAAACATTGCGGAACTCGACCTGACCGCGCAGTTTCTCATCAAACTTTTTCGGGTGTTCAGGGTCTTTGATGGCAGGCTCAACTTCTAACACCTCGCTCACCCGCCGCAGCGAAACAAAAGCACGCGGCAGGATGATGAACATGAGCGAGATCATCAAGAAGGAAAAGACCACATGCATCGCGTATTGCAGAAAGGCCATCATATCGCCCACCTGGATTACACTGTTGGCCACCAGATGCCCTCCCACCCAGATAATCAACAGCTGCAGACCGCTCATGATAAAGGTCATTAATGGGCTCACAGCCACCATAACCCTGCCGATAAAGAGCATATTGCCGGTGAGATCCTGGTTTGCTTTATCGAACCGTTCGAGTTCAAATTTTTGGGTATTGAACGCTCGAATGACCATCAAACCCGAGAGGTTTTCACGAGTGACCAGGTTCAAACGGTCGATGAGTTTTTGAACGCGTTGAAATTTTGGTAACGCGATCGAAAACACGGTGACGATCAATGAAAGCAGCACCACCACACCCAGGCCAATGATCCAGGTCATCGACGGGCTGTTTTGCACAGCGCGGATGATCGCACCGATGCCCATCATGGGTGCAAAAAAGACCATACGCAGCGACATCACGATCATTCCCTGGATCTGGGTGATGTCATTCGTGCAGCGGGTGATAAGCGAGGCCGTGGAAAAACCTTCGAACTCGGTCTTAGAGAAACTTTCCACCTTGGTGAAAACCTCCCGCCGCATGTCGCGCGCCACACCGGCCGCAATGCGTGAAGAAAGCAGCGAGATGATGATGACACAGACCGCGATCAGCAGGGTGAAGAGCAGCATGATCCCGCCAATGCGCAGCACGTATGCGGTTTGCAGGCTGGCTTCACTGCCGCCCACTGCAACGTATTCAGCGCGCACCGCTGCAGCGGCCGACTGGGTGATCATCGAGTTATCCATTGAGGAGAATTTCTGATCGATGGCGTTCTTCATTGCGGCGAATTGCTCGACGGGCAGGCTTTTGAGCAGGCTATACGCGTCTGTGCCCGGCGGCAGTTTCGATAGATCAAATCCAAACTGGCCGGCCATTGCAGATGCCTTTTCAGGGTTCGCTGCCAGGTCATCAATCGTGAAAACGACGAGGAGCGCTTTTCCGATTACGGGATTCAGTGCCTCGATCTTTTCGTCAGTAAGATCGTTCAACACATAAACGGCTTCCGATTCAAGCAGCGGGTAGCGCTTCACCAGACGTGAATAATCCGGCGAGGTTTGATCCACCAGGGTGTATGCCCCCAGCACCGATTGGCGCTCTTCATCGGTCATGAACATGGTTAATTTTTCCATCTGTGAGGTGCGAACAGCCTGCGGCACAGCGTTTTCTACGCCGCCCTGCTGGATGCCAACATTGACAATGTCTGACATGTAATTGGGCAGTGAAAGTTCTGACATGGCCTGCACAAAAAGCAACGCGATCACCGCAAGCACCGATATCCAATAGGGTTTCAAAAATTTAATCATGCGCAACATTCAGCGATCATTCTCCTTTGCAATCAAAAATCATCTTCGTGAGGAACATGAATCTGGCGCACCAGACTCGTACGCAGTTTATCCAGCAACACGAGCAGCTGGTCTTTTTCTTCGCTGGTGAGTGCAGAAACAGCCTGATTCATGAATTCAAAGCGTTCTGGAGCGGTCGATTTCACCAGTTCCCGCCCGGCACGCGTGATACGCAGGCGGCATCCGCGCTTATCGGCCGGGTCAACCGAGCGTTCCAACAGACCCTGCTCTTCGAGTCCGCTGATGAGAGCAGAAATGGTGTTCTTTTTAACATTCTGCATGTGGCTCAGGTGGGTGGGGTTAATTCCGGCTGTGTTTCCGCTATCTTCCTCTGCCATCAACCGCAGCAGAATGCCCAGACGAGGCTCTGAAAGCTCGCTGGGAGATTGCCTCACCGCCAGATCAAAGAAACGGGTGAGCATGCGGATCATTCCTGCGATTTCAAGCCCGCGGATATCCTGTCCATCCGACATTTCTTCCAGACTCTTGATCCATTGCAAATGTCTCCGGTCAAAATCTGCCTGGTTACACGCACGCCCAAAATTCATAGAGTCACTCCCGGTCAAAATTAGTTCGATGGCGAACTATACTCTCATATCAAGATCATGTCAAGGAAAACCTTGCATATCTCGACAATTGTGCACAATTCTCTCCATACCTAATTAAAAGTTTTAGCGTTGATTTTGCGTGTATCATACATAGGAATTGACATATCACGAGGAACCTGGGAGGCAGTCGTATCGTCTATGATGAAGGATCGTATTTCTTCCGCGAGGTCAGAGCGTATGAAGCGAAAATTGATTGTCATGTACCTTCTGCCCGCCTGCGCCCTTCTGGCAGGCTGCGGCGTTTTCCAGAACGCTGCCCCAACAGCCACCGCAACCTACCCGCCGCCAGTCACCACCGAACCCGCCCCGCCAACCAACACCCCCCTGCCCAGCGCTACACCCATTCCGCCAACCCCCACCATTTACCAGCCCATCACAGGCAAGATTCTGTTCGATGACATGCGCCTGCGCCACGGGCCGGGGTTCCTGTTCGAAACCATCCAGGTATACCCGATCGACCAGACTATCGAATTGCTGGGTTACGCGCCGGGCGGAAACTGGTATTTGGTGCGCACGGCGGACGGCCTCACCGGCTGGATGAAGAAAGAGGGCATCGACCTGGAAGGCAACATGTACGACGCCCCCGAAGTTGCTTTCGATGATGCCGTAGTGGTGCACGGGCGCGTCTCTGCCCCCAATGGTTCGCCCGCTTCTGAGATCGGGGTCGCCATCCAGCCCGAGGGAGACGATAATCCATCCAGGCAGGATGTAGGCGTTACAGATGTAATGGGCCGTTTTTACATTTACTTACCCCCGGGCACCAGCGGTAACTGGATCCTTGCCGCCAGCTCCTACGGCTGCGCAGGCAGCAACGTAGACCGCACCTGCAGCCTGATCGGGCACTTCCCCGACGCGCAGGTGATCACGCTGCCCGAAGCAGCCAGCGCCCCCATTGAAATCAAGATCCTGCCGTGATCCCCGGGTTCTTCCGCTCTGACGCACGCGCCCGCTGTGATTTACCTGTAAAATTAATGATCCAAACCATCCTCCATTGAATGCGAGAGGGTATGAAAAAATCAATTATCCTTGTCGTCGTGATCATCATTCTAACGTTCACCGCTGCCTGCTCTGTGCGCGAAACGCCCGCCGCGCCGCCCACCGCCACTCTGCCGCTGCTGCCGACCGCCACTAAGGTGATCGCCACCGCCACCCCGCAGCCCACAGCAGCCCTGCCCACGCTGCAGCCCACCCTCACCGCCTCTCCCACCCCCAGGCCCGTGCTGCCCATCCCTGCCACAGTAACCTTTGACAACTTTATCCTCCGCGAGGGTCCGGGGCGGTTGTTCGACCGGGTGGACATGTACGATTCCGGCAGCCAGGTAACCGTTCTGGGAAGAGTGATGGGCGATAACTGGGTGCTGGTGCAGACTGCTGATCACTGCGCGGGATGGATGAACACCTCGGGGCTGGACCATCTGGGTAATTTTGATTCGCTGCCGCTCTATCACGCTCAGGGGGCGATCATGCTCAGTGGGCATGTCTGGAGCGCAAACCGGTCGCCGGTATCGGGCATCACCGTGGCCGTCTTCCCGGCGGGCAGCAGCGATAACAACCTGCGCGAAGACGTGACCACCGGCGCCGACGGCACCTGGTACGCCTACCTGCCCGGCAACTCCAAAGGCGATTGGGAAGTGCAGGTCGTTTCATGCCCGGCGGCGATGGATCTGGAGACCTGCCGTGAAACCCTGCCTGCGGGGCAGGTGGTTACTCTGCCCAACGCGTCAGAGGTCAGCATTGAAATGAGCTTCAGGCCGTGACCGCTGGCCGCGCGCCAGATCCCCGGCGGCAGAGTCAGTTTCACGGCCGTTGGCCTTCTCTTAATTCTGAATTTTCGTGCATAATATTAAAAGAATTCATATAACATCGACATCTACTAGGGAGGGAAAATGTCACAGTATCATGAAGAAAGGCTTTTAATTCTCACAAAAACTTATCCAACACCGAGTAAAAGTTACCGAGAAACTGTATGCGTTGCAGCTAATAATGAGCAATATCAATTACGCCGTTTGTATCCAATAAAGTATAGATACCTTGATGGCAACCAGCAATTTAAGAAATGGCAATGGATAAACGCGAAAATTTGCAAGTCAAGTGATAAGAGACCTGAAAGTTACAACCTTGACAATGATTCAATAAAGTTGGATCAGGTTATTAGTGCTTCAGATGGCTGGATGAAGCGAACATCCTGGATTGACCACCATATTTATGAGAATTTCTCAGAACTTGAAAAATCAAGGGTCGAATCAGGAATTTCTCTTGGTTTCATTAAACCAAAGGATTTCTCATTAGAAATAATCCCCGCTAAGGAAAAGGAGTGGTCCCAGGATCAACTTATTGCATTAAAAAAGGATGGTCTTTTCGATTCTGCCCAATCTGCATCAAAGCCTTTAGTGAAAAAATTACCATACGATATCTATTATCGATACACAACAACAAATGATCCAAACAGATATAAACATTTAGTTACTGATTGGGAGGTTGGAGCACTGTTTTGGAGATGCCAAAGAGAATATGGTGAAAATTGGGAGAGATACTTTCGAATGAAATTGGAAGAAGAATTCTCTAGAAAGAACCTCTTATTCCTCATGGGCACAATTCATCGATTTCAATATCAATGGCTGATAATTGGTCTCGTATATCCCCCACAAAAGAACCAGCAATACCCCTTGTTTCCAACAATCTAATATCAGAGATGATCAAACCATTAAGATATCTTCTTTCAAGGATTAGAGACACATAAGACCGATGGCATCGTAGATAATTTTCTTCATAACACATTAAACATGAGGTCTCAGTAGACACTATCGTAGACAACTCTATGAGTGATTCCTGTTGTCCACTGAGATAATGGAAGAAATTTACCGTATACGTAAGCCAATCACCATCATTTCGATATTTATGTCGAATGTCTTTCGGACATCCTAGCTTAGGGATATGCCAATATGTAATCCCGTTGTGTTCAACAATGGTTTTAAGTGCTTTTTTTGAAAATCCAGCTTTTCGGCTTACCGGATACTCACGAATATCAATCAATTGCTTGATTGAATACGATTTTAAAATCCCCATAAATGTATCAATATCTAATCCTTCATATCCAATAGTAAATAGATTCATTTGCTTAACCCAATTTCCATATTTTTTATCTCTTTATCAAAATTATACAGGAAATAATGAACAAAACAAAAGATTCATAAGCTTGAATCAAACAGTTTACCCTCTTATTTGTTCAGTTAGCTCGATTCTGAATTTTCGTGCATAATCAAGCGGGGAGCGATGACATGAACACACTTTACTACGGCGACAATCTCAACATCCTGCGTGAATACATTAAAGACGAGTCAGTGGACCTGATCTACCTCGACCCGCCTTTCAACAGCAACCGCTCGTACAACGTGCTTTTCAAAGACGAGAGCGGGCTGGCCTCCGACGCGCAGATCGGCATCTTCCTCACCCTCGAAGAGCCCAGCAAAGACATGCTCAGCGAAGCCGCCAGCGCCGGTTTCTACCATTCCGCGCTGTGGCAGAAAGATTACCCGCGGGTGCAGATCGTCACCGTGGAAGAGCTGCTCAACGGCGCTGAAGTGAAGGTGCCACCCACGCCCAAAGGGTTCGAGGCGTTCAAAAAAGCCGAGAAAGCCCAGAAGAAAGGCCCCAGGCAGGGCGAGCTGGGAATATGACCCTCCTCCCGGAGAAATTATAGCGTTTTAAGACTATTATTTATTATTATAGCGTTTTTAGACTATTGTTTAGCATTATAGCGTTATCAGGCTATAATTTGTCATTATAGCGTTTTTTTGCTATAATGTGCAGGAAAAGAGGATCTTCCGATGAAAGATCAAATCCTGTCCTGCGCCGCCGTGCTCACCGGCGACATTGTCAGGTCATCCAGCCTGCCCACCGATCGGCGCCTTGCGCTCTTTCAATCTTTGCAAGACCTCTCCGCCCTGCTCAAACACCAGTACCCTGACGCCGTGCGCTGCGACCTCGCTAAATTCCGCGGCGACGGCTGGCAGCTCGTCATCGACCGTCCGCAGAAATTCTTTGAAATCAGCCTCTATATCCGCACCTACATCCGAATGCGGTTCAGTGAAGAGGAACTTGATACGCGCATCGCGGCCGCCGTTGGCAGCGTGGAATTCGTTCCTGAAGACAACGTCTCGGCCGGGTTCGGGCAGGCTTTCACCGAATCAGGTAAGAAACTGGATGAATTGAAGCAGTACCGCATGGGAATTTCCCTCGCCCTCGAAAACGCAGCCCGCTACGCGCGGTTGTTCGATGCCCTGCTCAAAAGCTACGATACGATCATCACGGCGTGGACGGCGCTCCAATCTCAGGCCGTGCACCTCGCTCTGCAGGGGTTGACACAGGCAGAAGTTGGCCGCCGGTGGCAGCCCCAGCCGATCGAGCAGGTCACGGTGAACCGGCACCTGAGCGCCGCAAAATGGGGGTTGATCAAAGAAGGGATAGAAATATTTGAATCAGAAACCACAAGGATCATTCAAGGGGGCTAAACATGTCTTCCACAGCCATCCAACTGGGCATCGTCCTTCTCCTCGCGCACCTGGTAAGCGATTTTCTCCTGCAGCCGCATGCGCTTTTGAAACACAAAAAGCGGGTATGCGGGCTGGCCATCCACAGCCTGATCAACGGAGCCGCCGCCTACCTGCTGCTGGCAAACTGGAGCGAATGGCTGGTGCCGGTGCTCATCGCTGCCAGCCATTTCTTGATCGATTTCGCCAAGCAGCGCCTGAGAAGGCACACGCAGGTCATCTTCGCTCTTGACCAGCTGCTGCATCTGACGGTGATCGCTCTGGTGATCGGGTACAGCCTGCTGCCGCGCGGCATCACTCCCGGCTGGTTCAGCATCCTGCCGCTCGGTGCGGATAAGGTTTTTGCATACGCTGCGGCGGTCATTCTGCTCATCCCGGCCGGCGGCATTGTGGTGGGGCTGCTCGTACAGCCGTTTCAACAGCAGATCAAAGACCACTACCTCAAAAAACAAAAAGAACCGGTGGAAGGACTGGAAAATGGCGGAAAGGTCATTGGCTGGCTCGAACGCGCGCTGATTGCGGTGTTCATCCTGGCCAACCAGTATGCGGGCATCGGCTTCTTGATCGCGGCGAAATCAATCTTCCGCTTTGGCGAATTCAAAGAAAGCGAGAACCGCAAAGAAGCGGAATACATCATCATCGGCACCTTCGCCAGTTTCCTTTACGCGATCCTGGTCAGTCTATCGTTGAAGTGGGTGCTGGGCAAATTATAGGGGATAGGGGCGTATGGCCATACGCCCAACGCTACCGGCCGGCCGCCCCAACAACCAGAGGGGAAAATGAAAATTCATCACCGCCGTTCCATCCGATTGCCGGGATACGATTACACCAGCGAGGGGGCGTATTTCGTCACCCTCGTCACGCACCGCCGTGAACGGTTGTTCGGCAAGATCGTTGATGACGAAATGGTGTTAAACGAATTCGGAAAGATCGTTTATTTCACGTGGAATGACTTGCCAAATCACAATCCAGATATCGGATTGGACGAATTTATCATTATGCCAAATCATATTCATTTCATCGTCTATTTGTTCAACCCCGCGCATACCGTAGGGGCAGGTTCACAACCTGCCCCCGTTGATCCAACGGTCAACGATATCCCGGCGGGTTTGGAACCCCGGGTGGATTTGGAATCCCGGGCGGGTTTGGAACCCGCCCCTACGAAAAAACGAACATCATTGTCGGAAATTGTTCGGCAATTCAAAACATTTTCTGCACGGTGCATCAACACATCGCGCGGAACCCCCGGCGCGCCGGTATGGCAGCGCAATGATTACGACCCCTCTCGCAAAGAACGCTCGGGGGTGCAAAAACCGCGACACATCATTTCCACCGACCGCGAACACGAAACCATTGCGGCGTATATTGCCAATAATCCATCCAACTGGATAAACGACAACGAACGCAATCCATGGTAGGGGCGAACGGCCGTTCGCCCCTACGACGACGTCCTGAAAAATCGTTGGGCGCATGAAAATACGCTTGGTTGGAGTATGGCGCTCCGTGCCCCGGCGCGTCCACCATCATCCAAAAACTTGCCAGATTGGCAAGTTTTTCGCTTTAAAACCTTCCCCAGGGGTAAGTTGACAAATCGCCCGATCAGTGAGAAGATGTTTATAGAAATATAGAACAATTTTTCTAACTCAAAGGAGGAACATGCCGCGAAAGAAAACACCAACGCCCGCCCTGCCTAAACCAACTCCACCTGCCGTCCCCGATACCACCGAAGGACTGGACCGCGAGATCGCCATCCTGCGCGATCTGATCCGCAAAGCGGCCGCCAGGCAAACCGCCGACCTCAGCCTTGACGAGCAGCTTGAACTGCTGGAAACGGTGGGTAAAACCGCCCCCGCCCTCGCCCGCCTGCTGAAAGCGCGCCGCGACCTGGCCAACGCCGAACTCGATCCCGCCGCCCTGCTGCGCCAGGCACTCATCGAACTCGAACAAGAATGGCCCGAATTAAAGAAGTTTGGAGAGCAATTTGTGAAATAGAGACCGCGAACCAGATTGTAGAGAACAGAGAAAAAGCTGAAAGCAGACTGCCGAAGAACATCATGAATCCCTTTTCATGCTCTCATCTCCGAGGAACCATGACCCAATTCATCCCACACTACAAATGGCTTCTGAGCGACCCTGAACGCTTTGCAAAGAACGCCTCAGGGATCACCCTGCGCAAATATCAGCGCGGGGTGCTCGCTGCCATCTTCGATTCAGTGCTCAACCAGCGTGGGTTGTGCTTCGTGGTCATCTTTCCGCGCCAGAGCGGCAAGAACGAACTGCAGGCGCAGCTCGAAACCTACCTGCTCACCCTCTTTTCAAGATACCCGGTCGAGATGGTGAAAGTCTCGCCAACCCTCAAGCCGCAGGCGCTCAACGCCATGCGCCGCCTCGAACGCACGGTCAAGAAGAACACGCTCACCCGGCGTATATGGGTCAAAGAATCTGGTTCGATCTACCGTGTGGGAGAAGCGCGCATCACCTTCCTTTCTGCCGCGCCTGAAAGCAGCATCGTCGGCGCCACCGCTTCTGCACTGCTTGAAGTAGACGAAGCGCAGGATGTGTTAAGCCTCAAGTACGAAAAGGACGTGGCACCGATGGGCGCTTCAACCAACGCCACGCGCGTCTTCTGGGGTACCTCGTGGACCAGCCAGACGCTGCTGGCGCAGCAAATGCGGTGCGCGCTGGAAGAAGAAAAGCGCGACGGCGTCCGGCGCGTCTTCCGCCTCACCGCTGATGACGTGGCCGCCGAGATCACCGCCTATCGCAGGCACGTGGAAGAAACCATCCAGCGCCTGGGTCGCGATCACCCGACCGTGCGCACGCAATACTTTTCCGAAGAGATCGATGGTGAAGGCGGTTTGTTCCCACCGCGCCGGTTGGAGCGCATGCGCAGCGGTGAACCCGCACCGCATGGCCCGCAGGAGGGCAGGCTTTACGCCCTGCTGCTGGATGTGGCGGGTGAAGACGAAGGTGTGCGCGGCATCGAAGGTGCGCTCTCTCCTTCCAACCCGCTGCGCGACGCGAACGCGCTCACTATTGTGGAAATAAAAATCTCCGACGCCAGTCACCACCTGCCGGTCTACACCGCCGTCTGGCGCGCGCAGTGGAAAGGAGTCAGTCACACGCAGCTGCACCATGAAGTGCGCGATATTGCGCTGGCGTGGAACGCGCGCGCCGTGGTGGTGGATGCCACCGGGGTTGGAGCCGGGCTGGCTTCCTTCCTCGACCGTTCACTTCCTGGGCGCGTGACGCCCTTCACCTTCAACACCGCTTCCAAATCCAACCTGGGCTGGGATTTCGTGGGTATCGTCGATTCCGGCCGCTGGCGTGAACCGCTGTTCGACCCCGAACGCCAGCCGCAGCAGGCTTTCATGCAGCAGGAATTCTTCGCCCAGCTGCGCGCCTGCCAGTTCCAGGTGAATGAAGGCCCCGAGCGGCGCATGAAATGGGGAGTGCCCGAAACCGCACGCAGCCCCGAAAATGGCGAGCTGCTGCACGATGATTGGATCCTCTCCGCCGCGCTGAGCGCTGTTTTAGAAAAAGTCGACTGGCACACCACCGCCCCGGCACTGATCGTGCCCGCACCCGACCCGCTGCAGGGCATGGAGGGAAAGTTCTAACGAAAAGAAGTGAATATCAGCGAATGGTGATTGGAGATCAAAGAAAGAACATGAATTTCACACCGCCCATCTTCACTGACTTCAGATCACCACTCTCGATTTACCCAACACGAAAGGAAATGCATTATGTTATTTGGCATCGACGTCAGCTACCATCAAGGATTGATCGACTGGCCCAGAGTGAGAACCAGCGGCGTGCGCTTTGCGATCATCAAAGCCAGCGAAGGGGAAGGATACACCGACCCGATGTTCGAGCAGAACATGCTCGGCGCGGCAGAAGCTGAAATCGTCGCCGGCACGTATCACTTCTTCCTGCCCAGGTATGACCCGCTTGCGCAGGCACGCCACTACGTCAAGACACTGCAGGAACTGGGCGGCGGCAAGCCCACCCTGCCCCCCTGCGTGGATATCGAAACGCCGGGGCCGGGCAAATCCGCGTACAACCAGTCATTGAAAGTGTTCCTCGAAGAAATCTTCAGGCTCACCGGCCGCACGGCCATGATCTACGTCTCGCCCGGCTTCTGGAACAGCTACCTGCCAGTTCCGGTCTATTCCGGCTACAAACTGCAGCGTTCAGGGGTCGATTGGGCGGCGGAATATCCGCTGTGGGTGGCGCATTACACCACGGGCTGGCCACACCAGGTGTACCCCTGGGCGGGCTGGGCATTCTGGCAATACTCCAGTTCGGGAAAGATCGCGGGCATTACCACCCGCGTGGATCTTAACCTGTTCAGCGGCACAGCGCAAGAATTGGCCGCGCTGGTGGAATCATGAGCAGCATCGGAACGCGTCTGTTCGATCGCATCTTCCAGCGTCGCATCCGTGAAGGCGTGCGCGCTGCACTGACAGCCTACACTGAAACCGATGCCACCTTCGCCATTGGCAGCCGCCCGGGTGAAGCCCCCTTTGACCGCTGCGCCCCTGACCGCAGCGAGATCCTGCGTCAGGCGCTGGAAGCCTGGCGCGTCAACCCTCTCGCCCGGCGCATCGTGGGTCTGACCTCGCAGTACGTGGTCGGCGGGGGTATTAACTACTCATGTCCGCACGCGCCCACAGCTGCCTTTCTGCGCGCTTTCTGGGAGCACCCCCTCAACCGCATGGCGGTGCGCGTCTATGAATGGTGTGATGAGCTCACACGCAGCGGCAACCTCTTTCTGTTGCTCTCCACCGATGCCGCCGGCATGAGTTACCTGCGGCCGGTGCCTTCAGCGCAGGTCAAAACCATCCACTCGCGCACCAATGATCTCGACCAGGAACTCGCGTACGAAATGTACCCCGACCTGGATTGCACCTGTGATCCGCCAACCTGGCCGGCATACGATGCGTGTAAAGATGACCTCACAGACGGTTCATTTCCCACCGTCATGCTGCACTACGCCGTCAACCGTCCAGTTGGTGCGCAGTGGGGTGAATCTGACCTGGCCCCGGTGCTGCGCTGGTTGAGCCGTTATGCCGCCTGGCTGGAAGACCGCGCCCGGCTCAACCGTTTTAGAACCGCCTTTCTCTACATCGTGCGCGCGCGTTTCACCAGCGAGGCAGAACGCCGCGCGCGCCAGTCTGCGCTGAACGCTGCCCCGCCTTCTCCGGGGTCAATTCTGGTGGCTGACGAGAGCGAGACCTGGGAAGCCCTGCATCCACGCCTTGAATCCGACGACGCCGGAGAAGACGGTCTGGCTCTAAAGAAAATGCTGGCCGCAGGAGCGGGCATTCCCATGCACTTTTTGGCTGAGCCTGAAGGCTCCACGCGCACCACGGCTGAGGCCGCCGGAGGCCCCACCTACCGCCATTTCGAACAGCGCCAGCGCTTCTTTTTGTGGATGCTGGGTGATGTCTTGCGGGCGGTGGTGAACAGACGCGCCAGGGTAGATTGCCGCGTCTCACGCCGGGCAGAAATCACCCTGCACGGCGCAGACATCTCTGCGCGCGACAACGTCTCGCTGGCCATGGCTGCCAGCAACATCGCTTCGGTGGTACGCGACGCGCGCGACCGCGGTCTGATCGACGACGCTGAATATCTGCGCCTGCTCTATCGGTTTTGCGGCGAGAGCGTAAACATCGAAGAAATGCTGGAACGCGGTAGAGCCGCCGGAACCCGCAAACCTGCCCCCCGCGGTAGAGTCATGCCGCAGCCGGTCAAGATTGACCTTGAAACCGGAGAGGAAAAAGGAGGAGCACTTGAATAAGAATTTGACTGTTGCGCATCGTGCCCGCTTCTCGGCGGCAGGCTGCCAGTTGGAGGACGGCACGATTGAAATTATCGCCATCACAGCCGGAAGCGGCAACGGCTGGGAGTTCAACGCGGGGGTGCTGCAAACCTCACTAAGCCTGTGGGATGGGGTGGAAAGTTACATCGACCACACCTGGCAGCAGCGCTCGGTGCGAGATCTGGCGGGTGTGTGTTCCAATCCGCGCTGGGATGAAGACATACGCGGCATTCGGCTCACCCTCACCCCGCTCGGTCCTTCGGCTGATTTGCTGCGCCAGATTTCTAAAGACGCGCTCAATTGCAGCCCCACCCCGCATATCGGATTTTCTGCTGATCTGATCTTTGCCGCCGCCGGAAAATGCGTGACGCGCATCGAGAAAGTGCTGTCGGTAGACCTGGTGGCTAACCCCGCGCGTGGAGGAATGTTCATTCACAGCGGAGCACAGAAGCACCCCGCGCAATCAGACCCAACCCACTTTACCCTGCAGGAGGAAAACTTTCAAATGGAATCAACGATCGAGAATCACACCACCGTTTTAGAAGAATCCAGCACTCAAAAAACGGATCATATTCAACTTTGCGCCAGTCTGCTCGATGCCAGTCTGGCTGCAGCCCATCTGCCCGAAGCGGCTGAAAAAAGCCTGCGCGCGCGTTTTGCCGCGAAAGTCTTTGAACCTGCAGCCCTGCAGAACGCCATTCAAGAGGCGCGCGACCTGGTCAGTGATCTGAGCGCAGGAAGCGTGATCCAGGGAGCCGGGCGCATCAGCGAGATAACAGCACCAGAAGACCAGATCAGCGCTGCGTTACACGACTTGCTGGGTGCCGCCCGCCCCAAAGAACTGGAAAACCTGCAAACCGCCCGCCTGAGCGGCATCCGCGAACTGTACACATTGATGACCGGTGATACAGGCTTCAACGGTGGTTACCACCGCGAGCGCGCACAATTCGCCGCCACCACCAACCTGCCCGGTTTGCTGAAGAATGCTTTGAACAAGCTGATCATCAACCAGTGGGAGGAACTTGGACGCTCTGGTTACCGCTGGTGGGAACCGCTGGTGCAGGTGGAACACTTCAACAGCCTGCAGGAGATCACCGGCGTGCTGGTGGGTGAAGTCACCGTGCTGCCATCTGTGGCTGAAGGCGGCGCATATACCGAACTGGCGGTCAAAGACAGCGCCGAAACCGGAACCTGGGGCAAGTACGGCGGCTACGTGGGGTTAACCCTTGAAATGTTTGAGCGCGATGAAACCCACAAGCTGCGCCAGTACCCGCGCAAGCTGGCGTCAGCTGCCCTGCGGCGCATCTCGTCGCTGGTGGGCGGCATCTTCACCGACAACAGCGGCATTGGGCCTGTTATGGCTGATTCTTATAACGTGTTTGAAGCCGCGCACCATGCCAACCTGGGCACGAGCGCCCTTTCTTCGAGCGCGTGGGAAGCCGCCGGTAAAGCCATCTACAACCAGCCTATGGCGGTGGGCAGCGGCGGCACGGCACCCCGCCTGGCCCTCGACGCCCGCTACCTGGTCGTGCCGCGCGACCTGCGCCTGACGGCTATGAACCTGCTCTATCCTTCCTTTGCTCACGAATCCTATATCTTCTCCGAGAACATGCAGAAAGGGCAGATGGGCGATGTGATCACCTGCCCCGAGTTCAGTGACCCCGATAACTGGGCTGCGGTTGCCGATCCGCGCCTCGCTCCGGGCATCATTCTTGGCGAGCGCTTCGGCTTGCTGCCTGAGATTGTCATTGCCGACGGCGAAACCAATGGCGCACTTTTCACCAATGATGAGATCCGCATGAAAGTGCGGCACTGGGTGAGTGTTTTCGTGGCCGATTATCGTCCGCTCTACAAAGCCAACGTAGCTTAACCGATCAGAAGAATGTCATTGCGAGATGCATCCTTTGCATCGAAGCAACCCTCAATTCGTGCCAACGATGAGCAATCTGAAGAACTTTCGAAAAATTGGGTGTCGAGGTGCTTCGCCCAGAGTCAGGGCTCGCAATGACAATCCATGACGCGCAATACAACAAGAACTGCATCGGTAAACCGTGCATGAACAGGAATAACGATAAGAACTCAAGGAGACAAAATGACCTTTCTGGAACAAATGCAAAAGATTCTGCGCTCACGCAAATTCTGGGTACTCGCTGCGGCTGTGCTTGCCACACTGGCAGCCTACATGACGCAGGAGATCGACGTCTGGCAGGCGCTGCAGGCGCTCCTGGCCGCGCTGGCAGTCTATTCCACCGGCATCGCCATTGAGGATAACGGTTATGGCAGCCGCAAGTAACGAACAGCGCCTTGCGTCTCACCTTGCCGCGCCTTTCACTCAGCCAGGGCGCGGCAGGCAACCCCTCTCTTACCGCCTGCTGCCAGAAGGCGGCATGGTGGTCATCAGCGCGGATGGGCGTAAACTGTGGTTCACGCTTGACGAGGTCAACGCCGCGCGCGCCGCCCTGAAGATGCCGCAGGCCAGTCCACCTCCAAAACCACCGGAACACAAAGAGGAGGATCGAAAATTAAACAGCGCTCTCTCAGGCCCACTGCCCCGCACCCGCGACGGACAATCGGAGATGATCGTCTTGCCGCCGGACCTGAAGCATCTGGAGGAAAAGATCAATGTCAAAATTCGCCGACCTTGAAACGCGTGTGCGCGCCCTGCTGGAAGATCAAGATGCCCGGCGTTTCAGCACCTCTTTGCTGGCGGCCGCCCTGCGCCGTGCGCTGGATGAAATCGATAACCAATTACCGAACATCTCCGAATGGCAGGTGACTGTGGATGCGGCTGGTAGCGACCTGGCACTGACCGGTCTGGAAGGCTGCCGCTTCATCATCGATATCACCATCGAAAACCGCGTGCTTGAACCAGAAACAGGTTTTACCTACTTCCTCAAGAACGGTGTTCCAACGCTGCACTTCGCTGGCAATGACTTCCCGCAGGCAGGAGAGATGCTTCTGGTGCGTTTTGCGAGTGGTTACACAATAGAAGGATTTGAAGGAGAGGAAACTAATACCCTGCCCGCATCTTTTGAGAGCGCGCTGGTCAACGGCACCGCTGCTGAAGCCTGCTTTTTACGCGCTGGCAGCCTTACGGAAAGATATGGCACGCGTCCTGCCGATCCTGGCCGGTTGATGGAGACCGGTCACCTCTTACGCCAAACTTTTATCCGCAATTTGAGCGCCTTGAAAGCCGTTCAGGATTTTGGTTTTCCACCTGGTTTTGCTCTTGACTTTTGGGATAGGAGGCATCCATGACCCCCACCATTGGTGTAGATTGTCATCTCATTCTTTCTCACGCGGATATCGATGCCGGCGCGGAGTATGGTTTCATCTGCCCCAAAGACGACAGCCACCGGGAATGTGGGGTTCAATTCGTGCGTGAGGTCGTATCAGAGTCCACCGTAGAAACCGATACCACCAAAGGTACAAAACTTTACTGTCATTTTGACCTCATCCTTGCCGATGATCTCATCGCCCCCAACGGTGCACCCCACACCCGCACCCGCGCACAAGACTACGCGAAACTGCTTGAATTTCTCGCCAAACCTTCCGGCATCGCCCTTACTTCACCCGCCGGTACCCTTGTCAACCTGGGTGCCCTCGGATGGTCCGCAGACGAACGCCACATGCCGCATCATTCGATCATCAAGGTGCAGCTCAACAACGTGGGCTTTTACTTCCCGCCTGCTGACCCCGATGTCCTCGCTGCTTCTGTGTGGGATGGCGTATACACGTGGGAGACCTCCTACTGGCATTGATTTTTTGAAAGGGGATCCATGACTTACCCGCTCTCCTCTGATGTTTCTTCCGGGCAGCCCACCGCTTCAGCCCACTATAACAACCTGCGCAAAGACGCGCTCTATTTCGGTCAGGCCGCCACGGATTCGCTCTCCCTGGGCTCCTACCTGTCCCGCCATGCCGCCAACATAAAGCTGGAATACCTGGCCACCAATCGCATCCGTGTAGTCTACAATCCCTACCATCCGGCTGCGGTCATGGTCGGCGGCTGCATGCTAAAAGCCACAGCAAATATCGACCTCCCCACCGGATACTTTTCCGGTGCGGCTTCTCTGTTCTACATCCATGCGGTCAGAACGGCGGGCTCCACCACCTTCACCCTGGGTGCAAACACCACCCCCGTGGAGAGTGACACCTCCCGCGTGATCGGCACCTGCTACTGGGATGGTACATCTCTCAGCAACATTATTTCTTTTTACCCCGCTAATGGCTTCCCACTCGCAGATTATGACAGCGGGTGGTTTGCCTGCGCTTACAACAACACCTACACCCTCACCCACAACCTTTCAGGCGTCCCCCGCCTGGTCATTCTCTTTCATGCCACCGATGCGGCCGGCACCAGTGAATGGATCCCGGTCTACGCCGTGTATGGAGATTCAGCCACGAAAGGCAATATCGGATTTACTTCTTCGCTCATCTACGTGGTTGCAGCCAATGGATCAACGCAGGGCTGTGTTTACAGCTTCCGCCGTTCTTCGGGTTCCGGCTATTACCGCGTTCTTGCCTGGTTATAGAAAGGTGTTTTATGATCACACTCATTAGATCAAAAGATGGAACGATCAAGACCTTTTCCCCCCGCCCGTTCGAAGGGTATAACCTTGCCCTGGGGGAATCCATCGAGTTAGTTGATACCACATTCGAGGAGTTCGCTCAGCGCTTCGTGGTGTCTTGCATGGGAGTTACCGGCGAGACCCTCAGTGTCAAGCAGGGCAGCCCTGATCTGATCGTCAACATCACCGCCCCCGGGCAGACTACCGTAGATGTGGATATCAACGGCTCTATTGAGACTCTCACCCCCATAGATGGGGGTTTTCAGGTCATACTTGGAACGGATGTACCCGGTGTGTTCGTCATTCAGCCCGCCGAACGCAAGAAATTCTGCGCTGCCGGCCAGGGTTTATTAGTTATTGAGGTGAATCCATGAGCAAAGTGATCAAGAAGAACGGCAAATTCATCCTAGAACCTGATGCAAAAAACCTTGCCCGCGCTGAACATGCCGCGGACAAGGAAAGGTTGAATCAGAAACTTTCAGACGAGCAATTGAGGGCGCTGCTTCAGCGCGTCTTGGATCGGCTTGCAGCGCTCGAAGGTTGATCGGATCAAAACGGCTTCAGTCTCTTTTCAACAAGCACATTGCTTTTTCGGTTACAATTATTATTAAGAGTCTATCTGGAGCCGCAATGCCCGTAAAAATACTTGTTCCCTTCAAAGCCGTCTCCGAAGTGGCCGGCAGCACCCTTGTGATCGATCATCCGAGCCGCTGTTCAATTTGCGGAAACGAATCAGCTAATTATTACGAAACGCACCGCCTGCCGCTGCGTGCCGGGCGAAAACGCCCCGGGCTTTACAGAGCCAAGTACCAGATCAATAAAAAATACCGGTTGAAAATCAAGGTTTGCGAAACCTGCTACCTGGCCGGGTATCTCACCGACCCCGACGCTTTCGATTACGATCCTACCCCGTTAGGCAGGCTGGCGCGTCTGATCTCCACCGGTTACACGATCGGGGCGGTCATCGCTGCCGCCGGGCTGCTTTTCTTGAGCGGCCTTCTTCCTGATGTGGGCCTGTCTGGGGAATTCGAAAACTATTGGAAGTTTCTGGCTGGAATTGGTTTGTTGATCATTGTCTGCATGTGGCTGCTGCAAAAACAGCGCCAGAACAAAATCAGAACAGAATTGCAGGCCAAAGGCTTGAACCTGCAGAAACCTTACCGTGCGGATATCTTCACCCCGGTGGTTGAAACCATTGACAATCCACAGGCCGTAGCCCTCACCATCGGCCTCGCCAATGATCAATGGGCGCAGGATTGTGCGAAACATTTCGGCTGGGAAAGCCAGCCGTATGAACCAGGAGAAAAAAGAGGAATTGAATAAATGAGAGCATCCCTTTCAGATGAATCAGTACCCG
Organism: Anaerolineaceae bacterium; assembly: GCA_029265815.1. Lineage (GTDB taxonomy): Bacteria > Chloroflexota > Anaerolineae > Anaerolineales > Anaerolineaceae > UBA6107. The sequence continues at coordinate 64,032 of JAJUGU010000004.1, forward strand.
TACGGCAGGAACCCTCAGCCGAATCCATTTCGATCACCTCGTTGAAAAAAGGAGACGAATTCGAACTGGGCAAGGTGGTTCGCAAAAAGAAAGAGTCCTGGGTGTTTGTCACCCTGGATAACGGCGTTACCGGATACATAGCCGGTACGACGCGCATCTTCTCCGTGCAAAAAGTGGAAGCCATTGGCAATCCATTGGATGTACACGAAGCCCCTGATGTTAATTCCCCCATCCTTAAAACCATCCCCAAGAAAACGCCTTTTACGATTTGTGGTTTCGAGAAGATCGAGCCCGATGAAGAAGGAAATGGCGGCGGGGAGTGGCTGGTAATGCGCGATGAGGAAGTGAAGAAAGGCTACGTGCGCATCGGCGCCAAACTGCGGGCTGTCGCGGAATATTCCGCTGCCAGCGCGCGCAAATTAATGATCACCGGCGGCATCTTTTCCGCGATTGGCATTGTGGCATACTTCGTCATTCAGGCAACCTCTACCTCTGCAAGCAGCGGCGGAGACGCCAGCTTCCTTGCACTCGGTTTGCTGGTTCTGGGCTTATTCCAGCTCGGGCAGGGATATCTCCAGTACCGCAAGGTGAAAAAAGACGAAGTCAAAAAGTAACTAAAAAAGACGGCGGTTCTATGCAGATCGCCGTCTTTCTTTTTTCGCCATAATCGTTTATTTTCCCATCGCGCTGAACATTTCTTCATTGGTCATGAACTTGAAATCTTCTACCCCCAGTGCCTGCTTTTGACGCTGCTCGGCTTCTTCCAGACGGGCAAGGTCTTGCTTGCGCACCAGAACCTTATGCGCTTGATTCAGTTTTTCCTCGAGCGTTTGCGCCGGAGAATTGCTGCTGTGAACGGCAGGATGCGCCTTGAGATATTCCAAAACCGCCTTTACACCATTCTCTCCATCCTTGCGCGCCAGACCCACCAGCCCGTAACTGGCCATCCGTGACCACCCGGCAATAAAAACACCCTCAATCGGCTGGCTGTGTTCAACGTCATACGCCTCGTAAGAAATCCCGTCAACCGGATAGACTGGATTCGGATTCTTGACAAATTCGTTCCATTCCACCGGTAGACCAAAATCGCTGTCTACGGCGTCGCCAATGCAAAAAATAACGGAATCAACATCCAGTAACCGGTGTGTGCCCAGCCCCACTGCCCTGGTCTCATTACCTTTGAGTACCAGTTTATTATCTTCGACCTCTAATCCAACCACTTCGCCTTTTTCATTACTAATGATGCGCGTGGGTGAAGCGAGGAAGTCAAATCGCAGGCGCGTATCCGAAACCTTTTGTTCGGCTCTGGGCAGCGCAGACAGCAAGAAATCTCTGGCCGCCTGCACATCCTGCCCGACTGCCTGCATGAACGGAGCACAGCGTGCCAGTTCTTCATCCAGCGCGGCCTGGTCAAGATTGGCAATCACGTAGCCCATCTCCTTTTCGGTGAACTTCACCTCGGCAGGTCCGCGCCGTGCGACACCAATCACCTCGTCCACTTTTAGATCATGGATCGCCCAGTGGGCAATATCCATCATGACATTGCCAACCCCAACCGCTGCTACTCGGCCGCGCACGTGGAATTCTCTCGTGCTGTAAGGGGGGAGCCTGTTATAGTGGTAAACGACATCCTTGGCATGGTACACACCTTTCAGGTCTTCGCCCGGAAGGTTCATCTTCTTCGTTCCCTGAGCTCCAGAAGCAACCAGAATCGCGTCAAACCCCATCCCGCGCAGTTCGTCCAGCGAGACATCGCCTGAATTGCCAACCGTGACATTGCCAAGGTAATTGATCAGCGGCAGATCAAGTATCTGGCGGAACTGCTTGCGCAGTCCCTCTTTGATCTTATATTTATCGTAATAGATGCCATATTCAGCAAGCCCGCCCGGCTTGATATCACGGTTAAGCAAAGTAACCTCAATGCCTTCTTCAACAAGTTTACGGGCAGCATAAAGCCCGGCGGGCCCGGCCCCGATAACCAGGACGTGACGATTGTGATCAGTAACCATGCGCGCTCCCTTTTGAAAAGTCCTTTAATTTCACATGCAAATTGAGATGTGGCCTTCGGAAGGCTGCCGTAGGCAAGACGGTGAAGGGGTCAGGCAACCCCATACCCTGATATTGAAGCAGCCTGATAAGGTTTTTGCATTCATTCTACTACAAGGGGTAAATACAGATACACAGCAATAGCAGAGTATTCAAGATTAAAAATGCAGCAGTGTACTTGAATCGTACACTGCTACTAATAAAATTGGCTTAAATAAAAAGTGAGCGCGGAGAGGATCGAACTCTCAACCAATGGCTTAAAAGGCCACTGCTCTGCCATTGAGCTACGCGCCCATTTTTGGACGGCATGAATTTTATCACGCCATCTCATATCGGTCAACGCTGAATCTCGATCCTCCTGACATGAGTTTCCTCCTCATTCTCTAATCAAAAAGAATATGCCCCGTCCAGTCGGGGCATATTCTACGATCAATCCTCATCCAGAATTGGGAACCACAATTTTTCACGTTACGATAACAGTCTACTAAAACGATGATCAATCGATAAATAATCAAATATTGAGTAATATCTTATCACAATGAGTCCGAAAATACAACACTCTGGTTTTACGAATAAAAAAGGCTGCCCAATCTAATGGGCAGCCTTTGGATCACCAAAAAACCGGTTACGCCTGCTTCATGAAGTCTTCCATCGCCTCTAGCAGGGCATCGATATCCGCCATGGAGGTCTCACCCATGGTAGCCACACGGTAGGTCAGATCCTTGATCTTGCCGTAGCCGTTGGCGATGCGCATGCCGCGCGCCTGCAGGAACTTGTTGAGCGCGCTGATATCCCACTTGAGTTCATTCTTGACCGTCACCACAGTCTTGGAGCGGTATTCGGGTTTCGCCAGGGGTTCCATCCCGTGTGCAATCGCCCAGTCTTGAACTTTCTTCGACATCGCCTGGTGGCGCGCGAAGCGTGCATCCAGACCTTCCGCCAGGATGCAATCAAGCTGCAGGTCGAGGGCAAATATCAACGGCATGACCGGGGTCATGGGGGTGGAATCTTTGATCCGGTGTTTTTCCATCAGCAACAGGTCGAAGTACCAGCCGCGGTTTTCAACCGATTCGGCCTTCTTCATCGCGCGGTCAGAAGCCGCTGCCAGCGCCAAACCTGGTGGCAAGGCCAGGCATTTCTGCGAGCTGGTGAGCAAGAAATCCACACCGAGTTTATCCATCTCAATTTTGACACCGCCCAGTGAAGAAACCGCATCCACCAGGATGAGGGTATCTGGGCTGACTTCCTGAACAACCTTGCAAAGGTCAGCCAGCGGATTCTCAACTCCGGTCGAGGTTTCATTATGCACGATCGTGACGGCTTCGTAGTGTTTCTTCTTGAGCGCATCGCGCAGCATGTCGGGAGTAATGGCTTCGCCGAACTCGACTTCGATTTTGTCGGCGTTCTTGCCGTTTGCCACTGCCACATCGTTCCACCTCTGGGCAAAAGCACCGTTCACACACGAAAGCACATCCTTTTGCACAAAGTTGCGGATGCCGGCTTCCTGCATTCCCGATCCGGATGAGGCTGCCTGAAAAACCCGGTATTCGGTATAGAATAGCTTCTTGGCCCTTTCTTCCGTCGAGCGGAAGATGGCTTCGAAATCCTTGCTGCGGTGCGGAAGCATGGGCTTTGCTTGAGCTGCCAGCACTTCCGGCGCAACGTCCACTGGTCCTGGCACAAACATATGGGTCATGACACTCTCCTTATAGAAGCGAATCGAAAATGATCCGGACGTTCTGTCCGGGTAAATCCCTTAGCGCAAGAAGAAGGATAACACAACAAGGATCACAAAGAATGAACCGGCGAGGATGCCGATACGCTTCAGATCCTGTTTAACATAAGTGTAATCCGGATTAAATTCGGCCACTGCAGAACGGCTGTTCACTTTTACTGCAGGCGTAGTGACGGCTGCTGCCGGACTGGTTGGGGTGCTGATTGAACGTTTTTTAGTCTTCTTTGCCATACCATTCTCCTGATCATTCAAGACTTGATAAATTTCTACTGCATAATCCCCTGGACGACGATGCGCTTGTTATCCACCAGGTATGGATAACAGGAGATCAATGTAATCATACGCTCATCTGTCGATTCCATCAGGTCAACCCGGGTGGGTTCGACGATGACTGTATTTGTGACAATGTATGTAAATGAGCGATCCTGCGTGATGACGATGATCTCATCACCTTTCTTAAGTTTGTCGAGATTACGAAAAATCTCACCAAAAATATCATTGTGAGCTGAAAGAACGAGATTTCCTTGCTCGCCCGGGTTGGCAGAATCAAGATGCTGCCCAACACCCTTTTTAAGTTGTTCCCAGCCGTCTCCCATCACAACCGTGGCATCCACACCAATGGCAGGTATCTGGATCTGACGCGCCTGCTGCGGTCCAGCGGTCGGAATGGGCAAATTAGCATAACTTTGCATCAACGGCCGCAGATGCTCGGGGATCTCTGCTTCATTAAACTGGTTTTCCACACCGGCAGCCGGCGGAACATGTCCGCCCGGCAGCACAACCGCCGTTATAAGCGGTGTGGGAGTCACGGTTGATTTTTCAACCACGCTGGCCACCTCTTTGTTCAAACTGCGCAGCAGGTTGATTCCGTTAAGAAAAATAAAGAGCAGTCCCAGAATGGCAACGATCTCCACCGCGAAAAGAAAGCGGTCCATGCCTTTCTTTCGGCGAGATTGAACCCGTTCACGCAGGGGTACAAAACTTTCTTCATCTTCATCACTCAAAGAAGATTCTCTGATGTTGCTCGCATCGGTCTCAACATGGATCACACGTCCGGTTCTGCGGTAAGCATCAATGCGCGCTTCCCGTTCCGCACGGCGTTTTTCCATCAACAGCTGCCGCAGTTCATCTGCGGTCAGGTCTTCAACCGAGCGCTTGCGTGGCACAGGTTGTCCTCTTCATTGCGGCGTATCCCGGGTTGATTATACCCGATTTTATATTTCGTATTTTCACACTGCATCAACATTCTTCATCCATGCTAAAATCAACGCTATAGAGGATGAACTATGATAAAAAATTATCTCATTGACATGGATGGTGTACTTGTAAAAGGGAAAACCATCATCCCGGGTGCTGACAAATTTATACAGCGTTTGTTGGATTGCGGAACGAAATTCCTCATATTAACCAATAATCCTTTATATACCCAGCGCGACCTGGAACACCGTTTGAATATCATCGGCCTCAAGGTGCCCGCTGAATGTATTTTCACCTCTGCTATCGCCACTGCGCGCTTTTTACAGAATCAAAAACCAAATGGCACTGCTTTTGTAATAGGAGAAACCGGTCTTACCCAGGCACTGCATGAGGTAGGTTACGTCCAGACCGACACCAATCCCGATTATGTGGTTTTAGGCGAAGTGAACAGTTATAGTTTTGATGTGATCACCAAGGCGATTCGTTTGATCAACGCCGGTGCCATATTCATCGCCACCAATCCCGATGCAACGGGGCCGCTGGAATCAGGAATAGTACCCGCCACCGGCGCCCTCGCGGCACTGATCGAAAAAGCTACCGGCCGTGCCCCCTTCTTCGTTGGAAAACCTAACGCGCTGATGATGCGCAGCGCTATCCGCTATCTGGGAGTGCACTCCGAAGATACCATCATGGTCGGCGACCGCATGGATACCGACATTGTGGCCGGCGTCATGAGCGGTCTGGAGACTATCCTGGTATTAAGCGGTGTCTCAACCCTCGAAGATGTCAAACGCTTCCCCTACCGTCCCACGCGCATAGTTAATTCAGTGGCTGAGATAGAGGTTGAGTGTTGAAATTTCAGGACTACCGATTATGACCATGCATACCCATAACAACCAGGGGATTCAAAGAAAATTTATCATCTCCATCATCCTGACCTCATTAATCCTGGCTGCTGAGATCATTGGTGGTATCTGGTCTGGTTCATTAGCGCTGCTTTCTGACGCTGCACACGTATTCTCTGATATCTTCGCGCTTGCCCTCAGCTATTTTGCCTTGCGCCTTGCCGCGCGCCCGCCCGACGACCAGCACAGTTACGGCTGGCACCGCGCCGAAGTGCTGGCAGCGCTGGTCAATGGTGTGTCGCTGCTGGTAATTGCCGTCAGCATCTGGGTAGAAGCTTTCAAACGCTGGCAGAACCCGGTTGAAATCCGCAGCATGGAAATGATGATCATCGCGGTCATAGGGCTTGCCGTGAACGTGGCAGTGGCCGTGATCCTTGGAGGTCACGACCATCACCATGATGAACTTGAAGTACATAAAGAAAAACCCCGCAACCTTAACGTACAAAGCGCATTCCTGCACGTGCTTGGTGATCTGATTTCATCACTAGGCGTCATCGTCGCCGCGGTGCTCATCCGCATCACTTCAGCCTACTGGATTGACCCCCTGATTTCCATCGTCATCGGTATCGTGATTCTTCTCAGCGCATACCGCGTTACACGAAAATCGCTTCATATCCTTATCGAAGGAGTGCCTGAAGGGATGTCAATCAAAAAGATCAATGAATCGATGCGATCCATCCCTGCTGTCGACACCGTCCATGATCTGCACGTATGGAATTTGAGTTCCGAGAATATTTCTCTCAGCGCTCATGTAGTCCTTTCCAGTGATAATACCAAAACCCCAGAGCAGGTGATGGCAGAAATCAAAACTTTACTCGAATCGGAATTTAACATCCAGCATACAACCCTGCAATTTGAAAATATCCCCTGTGGAGATGGTCATGGCGGATGTAATTGACCCTAGATGCCTTCTAACCTTAGGTGGAATTAAAATTATGATAAAATAACAGCGTCGGACAGAGCAACCAGCCTGACAAAGTGAACGTTAGAACCTCAAAGGTGCTTTTCTTCCTGCACGCAGGGAGTTGGTGCCCGGAGGTTTTTTTGTTAATACGGAGGAATCAGTATATATGCGTTGGACACGTGATTATCAGCCACAGCCTGAGCAAAACCTTCTTTACCGGCGGGCGTTGATTTTTACTCTGGGAGGAAACCTGCTGCTTGCGGTCGGAAAAGGTTTCGTTGCCTGGATTTCGGGATCTGCAGCCATTTATGCCGATGCGGCCAATTCAGTATCTGACGTGGTGTATTCGATCCTGATGGTTATCGGCTTATGGATGGCCATGCAGCCGCCCGATCTCTCACATCCCCAGGGTCATTCCAGATTTGAGCCACTGATTGGGCTTGTCGTTACAGCTTCAATGGCATTTGCCGGTTTCGAAGCAGCACGCAACGCGCTTGACCGGTACCTGGATCCTGCGATTTCTTCCGTAGCTATGGATTTACCTGCCTATATTTTACTGGCCAGCGCGCTGATCAAGTTCGGTATGTTCTATTACATTAACCGCATCGGAAAGCAATTGCAGAGCCCCACATTGATCACAACCGCTAAAGATAATATCAGCGATGTGCTCACCTCGGTTGCAGCCTTTCTGGGTGTGGCAGCTTCTAATTTAACCCATCCGCTGGCAGACCCGCTGGCTGGTTTTCTCGTCGCCGCATGGATCTTCCGCCAGGCTTTTCTGGCAGGCAAAGAGAACCTTGGATTTCTCACCGGTAAGGGAGCCACAAAGGATGAACTGGAAACCTTCATAAGCGCAGCCGAATCAGTTCCAGGCGTGATCCGCGTTCACCATATCGTAACTGATTATGTCGGTCCACGCTTGATGGTTGACATGCATGTGAATGTGGATGGAACAAAATCTCTTCGCGAAGCCCACGAGATTTCAGACAGCATCATCGAAAAAATTGAGAGTTTCCCTCATGTAGACCGGGCGTACGTGCACATTGAACCACACGACTGGGAAGAGTAACGCAACGAATTTCTGTGCCAGAGTTTACGAAATCTCTGGCACATTTCTTGTAACATCAATACCGTTGTAAAATTCACAATTTTTACCGCAATTGAAGATCCATGACCAAAGGGGATCGGGCTTTGCCATCTCTGGATGACGTGAGGTGTTTACATGAATCGCTGGATAACAGACGCAATCCTTAAACCACAATCTGCAGAAACCGTAACACCTGAGAACAGACAGAAAGCCACGCTTAATTACATCTTGTGGTGCGCCGTGGTTCTCATATTCCTTGTTGCATTTGTAAGGCTTTTTGAGTGGCTGCGAGCACCAACCAAAATGAATTCCTTCTTTCTAGCCAACACATTGTTTGGAATCTTGATACTGGTATTTGCGGTCAATCTGAACAACAAACACAAAGTGAAAACAGCCGGCATCCTGTTTCTTATCATCGGCTTTCATTTGTGTCTTACAGCATATCCGATCCGAAACCCAGACCAGGTGCTTCTCTACTTCGCTCTCCCAACGGCAGCAGCCAGTTTCATCATCCGCTCATGGAGTTCGATCCTGTATGCTGTCTTTTGCACAGCCGGATTCAATATTGTCTATTTCGCCTATTTTCAGGGTGAGCCCTATCCAGTCTTTTCACTCTTTTGCCTGTTGATGATCTCAGTCATCACCTCATTAGCATCAAAAGTAGTCAAACAAATGTCAGACCAATTGGTCACGGCATACGACACCACCATTGAGGGATGGTCACAGGCATTGGAAATGAGAAATCGTGAAACTGAAGGACATTCACACCGGGTTGCTGAGTTGACCATGCAATTGGTTAAGAAACTGAATGTTGATGAAAGTCAGTGGGATCATATCCGCAGAGGCGTGCTGTTGCACGACATCGGCAAGATGGGTGTTCCTGATAATATCCTCTGCAAGCCCGGCCCTCTCACTGCAGCAGAGACTACCATCATGCGCAACCATCCGCAATATGCACTTAGACTATTGGAACCGATCCCGTATCTTAAGCCTGCGCTGGATATTCCTTATTGCCATCACGAGAAATGGAATGGCACAGGATATCCACGTGGACTTAAAGGAGAAGATATCCCTTTGGCCGCGCGAATCTTCAGTGTAATCGATGTGTGGGACGCCATGCGCTCCGCCCGAAGTTACCGTGCTGAAATTCCAGAAGCGCAGGTGGTTGAATATCTTCGTTCAGAATCAGGCAGGAGTTTCGACCCCCGGGTGATCAAGGCTTTTTTCGAAATGATGGGCTTCCCACTCTACGCAGCCGAGCATTCCAGTTTTATCAGCCGCCCCCGCCAGATTGAAAAAATTGAATCCTAGTAGTGTTCATTAACGATCTTTGATCATACCCGTTTTCGATCTTGAAAACGGGTATGATATGTATGGAACAAGGAGATGGTTATGAGCACACAACCAGCCGGGTTTATCGGTGAGTTAATCGCGGTGGCCTATGACACACCACAGGTGCGAGAAAAGAGCCCCACCTGCCCAAATCGTTTTTTCTGGCGGGGAAAATGTTTCGAAATTCTTGAAGTGTTGGAGGAATGGAGCGATTTTTCCCGTCACGGAAAAATGTCGCGCAACATGCGCCCGGCACACCTTACCCGCGCAGCACGTGACGGTTCGTGGGGAGTTGGTCGTTTTTATTTCAGGGTCAGGGTGCAGACGGAACAAATCTTTGAGATCTATTACGACCGAGCCCCCGAGGATGTAGAAAATCGTAAAGGTAACTGGTTTCTATTCGGTGAAAGAAAATTTAATAAGGTCTTTGAAAATTGATTTTTCAATTGAAAATATTGATCTATTTTCCCTTTTTATTTCAATATTATTAATTTTCCTATTGACATTATTTAATTAAGTGGTATGATAATGCTAGATTCGCTTAAAACTGGCTATATTTTTCATATACCCAGCAACATTTTTAATCACCAGATTTTTAAAAGAGTTTACTGGTCAAGGATATCAATATGATCAATAAAACACTCAATAAATGCCCTGTATGTGATTCCGATATGGTAGTTACCCGTCTGTACTGTGTTAATTGCGACACCACCATTGAGGGTCATTTCACCACTGAGCACACCCCCTTTGGGCACCTTTCTCCTGAACAAATGCAGTTTCTGCTGACCTTTGTTCGTTGTGAAGGCAGGCTAAATCGCATGGAAGACGAAATGAATCTTTCATACCCTACCCTGCGCAGCCGGTTAAACGATATTGTTCGAGCCCTGGGGTATGAGCCCGGCAAAGATGAAGGCCCCATTCAGCTTTCTCCTGAAGAAAGGCGTGAAATTCTCGAAAAACTGGATCAAGGAGTCATCTCTTGGGAAGAAGCACAGGCGAGACTACGTGGTGAAAAATACAGTGAACGCAAAGAGTCTACCACCCTGGAGGCGGAATAATGGCCACGAGTGAAGAACGCCTAAAAGTTTTAAAGATGGTACAGGATGGCAAAATTACTGCCGAAATGGCGGCTGAGTTATTAAAAGCTCTAGATTCAACCAGTAAGAAAAAAGAAGCGGAAGATAAAAGCACCATCCCCTTCCCCGGCCGCAGCAGCGGACGTTTCTTCAGGGTGCGTGTAACTGACACCGATACCGGCCGCACCCGGGTAAACGTCAGGCTGCCGCTGGGAATGGTCAATGCTGGAATGCGTATGGGCATGCGCTTTTCCCCCGAAGTGGAAGGGCTGGATGCCGCCCGCCTGGCAGAAGCCCTTTCCTCCGGCGAAACCGGCCAGATCATGGATATTTACGACGACGAAGACGGTGAACACGTCGAAGTTTTCATAGAGTAACTCGACCAATTTCAGCCTGATCATCACATAACCCTGAATGCAAAGTTCAAGGGTAGGTACATTATTGCCAGAAAGGAAATTATGGAAAATCAATCTTCAAACATCGATCAAAAATGGCTGCGGAAATTCCTTCCCATCTGGGTTGCCCAAATCTTCTCTCTGTTGGGCAGCGGACTGGTGCAGTTTGCACTGGTGTGGTGGATCACACAGGAAACCGGTTCAGCCACCATGCTCACCACAGCCACTATCGTGGCCATCCTGCCAGAAGTCTTTCTTTCACCTTTTGCCGGTGCCCTGGTGGACCGCTTCAACCGCCGTAAAGTGATGATCATTGCTGACGCCTTCGTTTCGATTGTCACCCTGGGGCTGGTGCTGCTTTTCGCCTTTGACCTGATCCAGATCTGGCATATCTTCGTGGTGATCTTCCTGCGCGACATAGGAGGGATCTTCCACTGGACTGCCATGCAGACTTCCACTGCATTGATGGTACCCGATAAGCACCTGTCGCGCATCGCCGGGTTAAACCAGGCTCTGCGTGGAGGGATGAACATTATTGCCCCGCCTCTTGGCGCGCTGTTAATGTCGCTGCTCCAGTTCTATCAGGTGATCGCCGTGGATATTGTTACCGCGATCATCGCGATCACCCCGCTGCTCTTCATCAACATTCCTCAACCCGTCCGTGCAGATGCAGTGGAGGTCGTGACCCCCCAAACCCTGATGCATGACATCGCGCAAGGTTATCGCTACCTCATGAATTGGAAAAGCATGCTCTACCTTTCTCTGGTAGCCGCTGTTCTGAACTTCATGCTGGCTCCCGCATCGACCCTTACGCCGTTGGTTGTCACCCAGCATTTTGGTAAGGGTGTTTGGGAGTTGAGTATTCTCAAATCGATCATGGGCATTGGTGTCGTAATTGGCGGGCTGGCACTGGGTGTCTGGGGCGGTTTCAAGAACAAAATGAGCACCAGCATCACCGGTATCATAGGACTTGGTTTAGGTGTGTTGATCTTTGGTCTGGCGCCCGCAAACGCTTTCTGGCTTGGCGCAGTCGGGTGGGCACTGGTTGGATTGATGAACCCCATCGCCAATGGCCCACTGCAGGCCATCATGCAGAGCAGGATCGCGCCTGAAATGCAGGGGAGGGTTATGGGACTGACCGGCAGCGTGTGCATGATGATGATGCCCATAGCCCTGGCCATCTCGGGGTCGGTGGCAGAGCACGTTGGTCTGCGCGTCTGGTACTGGATCGGCGGTAGCATCACGATGCTGATCGGCGCCGCCATGTTCTTCCTCCCTGATGTCATGGCGCTGGGCAAAGCCAGGACTGAACCTGTAGCAGCCGCGGCTGTGGTACAGGCGTAAGGTACTGATAGTAAATACAGGTCAGAACCCAATCATCACTTATAATAAACGACGACCCCTTTCGAGGTCGTCGTTTTGTTAGCAATTATCAATTATAAATTGTATATTTCGGTGTATTTGGTCTTGAGGTAGCGCATGTAAGGTTCCGGTGTGATCGTAGAACCGGTGACACGTTTGACCAAGTCCTGTGATTCGAATTTCTTGCCGAAGCGGTGAATCTTGCTGCGCAGCCAGCCGAGCATTTCATCGAACTTACCCTGGCTGATCTGATCTTCGAGATTGGGAATGTCTTGATTGAGTTTTTCCCAGATCTGAGCCGAGACCAGGTTGCCGAGGGCGTAGGTTGGGAAGTATCCGAACGCGCCGCCGCACCAGTGAACATCCTGCAACACACCTTCGCGGTTGTCAGGCGGAACGATTCCCAGGTATTCCTTCATTTTGCTGTTCCAGATTTCCGGCAGATCCTTGACCTGAATCTTGCCTTCCATCAGTCCGATCTCCAGCTCCATGCGCAGCATGATGTGCAGGTTGTAGGTCGCTTCATCTGCTTCAACGCGGATCAGTGAGGGTTCTACCTTGTTAATTCCGCGGTAATACTGTTCCATGCTGACATTGGCCAGCTGCTGTGGGAAGATTTCGACCAGTCTGGGATAGAAGAACTTCCAGAACGCCTTTGAGCGCCCGACCATATTCTCCCACATGCGCGACTGAGATTCATGCACAGCCATCGATGCGCCATCCGCAAGCGGGGTGCGGCGCAGGGTGGGTGAAATCCCTTGTTCGTAAAGGGCATGGCCGCCCTCATGGATCGTGCTGAACAAAGCTGATGCTGCGCGTTTAGGATCAAAGCGTGTGGTAATGCGCACATCATCAACCCCGAAGCTGGTTGTAAAGGGATGCATCGATTTATCCTGCCGGCCGCGGTTCCAGTCGAACCCAAAGCGGGTGATCACCTCAACCCCGAAATCCCACTGGCCCTGTTCAGAATAAGGAACGTGCAGAAATGAATCATCGATTTCGGGTTTTGCAGCAATTTTTTTCAAAAGATCGACCTGCTGGGGACGTAAAGCGTTGAAGATGCGCTCAACATCCACCGTTTTCATTCCGGGCTCAAAATCGTCTAGCAAGGGATCGTATATATGATCGTAAGGCTTGAAGAAATCGGCATATTCTCGTCTTAACTTCACAACCTCTTCCAGGTGCGGTTGGAAGACTTCAAATTTGTTATCCGTTTTGGCTTCTTCCCAGGCGGTCTGTGCCAGGGTGGTGACACGCGCAAAGTCAGCTACCCAGCGAGAAGGAACTCGCGTCTCTTTGTCGTAATCGTGCGCAACTCGTTTGATCAGACAGGCATCATCAGAATCTGGTTCTAGAGTTTCAGCGTAAGGTTTCAACTCCTCCAACAGCTTGCCCACCTCGTCAGAAGTGAATTTCTTATGAGCGATGGCTGCGAGAGTCTCTAAAATATTCCCGCGGTCCACAGCTCCGCCGCGCGGCATGTACACCTGCTGATCCCAGCCAGCCACAGCGCTGGCATGGTTAAGATCAACTACTTCAGCGAGGATCTGCTTGAATTTTTCTAATTTTTGTTCCATTAATCTCTCCAATGTTCTCTCAAATCTGTAAAATCAGGCAACTTTCCAGCGCAATGGCTTGTCATTCAGGGCATTCAACACTTCTTCAGCGATGTCGTTTGCCGCTCTGGTCTGGGCTTCAACGGTCTGCGCACCGATATGCGGGGTGCAGGTGACTTTGGGATGCGCTACCAGGTCGGTTAAACCGGGAGGTTCCGCTGAGAACACATCCAGCGCCGCGCCTGCGACCTTGCCTGAATGGAGCGCGTCCAGCAACGCGGCCTCATCGATCACACCACCGCGCGCTGCGCACACAATATAAACACCCTGTTTCATTTTGCCAAACGCTTCAGCGTTCAACATGCCCTTCGAATCAGCGGTCAGCGGCATGTGCATGGTGATGAAATCCGCATTCTGATAAATTTCATCCAGCGTGGCTGGTTCGCCGCCGCGCTTTTTAATTTCGTCGGCGGGAACGAGTGGATCATATGCAAGGATCTTCATTTCGAAGGCTTTCGCCCGTGCTGCCACGGCAGATCCGATGCGGCCAAAACCGATCACGCCCAGAGTCTTCCCGCAGAGTTCAGCGCCTTCAAATTCCTTTTTCAGCCATTTGCCAGCCTTCATTGAAGCATCAGCCCGCGCAATTTCGCGCACGCTGCTTAACATCAATCCCATGGTTAATTCTGCCACGGCTACTGTGGTTGCCAGTGGTGAATTGACGACCGTCACTTTGCTTTCCTTCGCGGCAGGAAGATTGATATTATCCACACCCACTCCGGCGCGGCCGACAACCTTTAATTTTTTTCCTGCAGCAAATACTTCCGGGGTCACTTTTGTGCGGCCGCGGACAATGAGCGCATCGTATTCACCAACCACCTTCAACAAATCTTCCGCAGTGATCCCCGGCTGATCTACAACTTCAGCCGAAGCACGCAGGATCGCCTTGCCGTTTTCCTCGAGGCCATCCGTTAGCAAGATTTTCCAAGCAGACATGACATACTCCTTTGAATGTGATAAGAACCAAAATTCCCCATGCTTCATTTTACCTTATTTCATTATTCGGATTCAGAAAAAGCCTCATGATTAGCCAGATAATCCGCTGGAATAGAGAACTGTCATTGCGAAACCTGCGCTCTTTGCAGGTCGAATCCTTTCTCGTTACATTCAACACTGGGAATAGCTTCGTAGATGTTTTTCAGAACCAGATTGTCTCGAGGCGTTACAGGTCTCTTACCATGTACAATTCGCAGCGCTTAAAGCCGCGTTTCTCATAATACTCGCGCGTTCCCACGGCAGCGATCACTGCCATGTGGTGCTTCCCCTTTAAACGGGCAAGCGCTGCGGCTTGTTCCAACAGGCGTGTGCCCAGACCGATATGCTGGGCTGCACCGCTGTGCTCGCTGCCCACTGGCAGCGACTGACCATAAACGTGTACCTCGCGGATGAGTGCGGCATCCTGCAATTCTGGGATGGGTAACTGTGGTGCATTCTCTGATGGGAACGAAAGGCGCAGGTAACCAGCCAGCCGGTTTTCGGGTGTGTTATATGACAGGAAATGTTCTTCGGCGCAGGAAGGGTTGTATTTCAGGTCACGAAATTCAAGAGTATCGGGGTTCACAACCTGTCCTTTGACCTCCCGGCAGCGGATGCAGCGGCAGGCAGTGCCGCGTTTTTGCATCTCGATATGCACATCCTGACGCAGGCTGGTGCGCTTATTGCCCTCTACCACATGGATCGAGGGAATGTCGCGGATGATGCGGTTAACTCGGCAATATTCGGGGATCAGCGGCTTGATATCCGCAATCAGGTTGACCAGCTGCTCTGTGGTATACGGCTGGTATTCCCCCCGCTGCCAGTATTGGTAGAGTTCAGCGGTCTCAAGCAGCTGTGTTGGATAGATCTTAATCTCATCCGGCGCATATCCGCCAGCCCACAGGCGGGCGAAATCTTCGCGATCCGACTCAAGAGTCGCGCCGAGCAGGTTCGGCATCCAATGCAGCACGATCTTAAAACCCGCCGCACGCAACAATGTTGTGGCGCGCAGCGTATCGGCAGCGGTGTGCCCGCGCAGATTCAACGCCAAAACGCGGTCATCGAGGCTCTGGGCGCCCATCTGCACCTTGGTCACGCCCAGGCGCCGCAGCCACACCAGTTCATCAGCAGTGATCTCATCCGGCCGGGTCTCGATCACCAGACCAACATTGCGATGGTTGGCAGTTTCATTGATGCGGTGAGCTTTCTTTAATTCAGCGAGGTCAATTTCAACGTTGGACGAACGTTCATTCGGTTCTTCAACAGCGGCTGGTTGCTGTCCCTCAGGTACTGCATCTTCGTTCATCGCATGGAAGCAGCGGCGGATGAACCATTCCTGATATTCGCGCCGGTAACTGCTCCACGTGCCGCCCAGCACAAGCAGTTCAATCTTGTCATTGGGATGCCCAACCGCGTCATATTCCCTGATGCGCGAATTGACCTGATCGAAGGGATCAAAGCGGTTCTGAAACGCACGGGCAGCCCCGGGTTCATCAGCCAGGTAACTCTTGGGCATATACACTTCGCTTGGGCAAAAAATACATCTCCCGGGGCAGGGATACGCCTTGGTCAGAACGGTAACAGTAGTCACCCCCGAAAGCGTCCGTACCGGCTTCATACGAATCCGCGCCAGGAAATTCGGATCATCCTCCCACTCGCCATCAGCCACCAGTTCCTTGTAAGCAGCTACCAGCACATGCTTGGCGATCAATTTACCATCTGGCATGGGGTTTGAGCGCAGCGCACGGTCCAGGCGGATGCCTGAGCGCACTTCATCAAGGACGGTTTTTGCCCGCTCGATTTGTTCAGGAGTGTATTGGCGCTCTTTACGCCAGTTTTCGATAAACTCGTCTCTCTTCATCGGTATAATAGGGAATATGCGCGAAGAAACGCTTCAAAGACTAAGAACAATCAACAAAGAATTTTACCAGAGATTCGGTGAAGCCTTTGCCGAGACGCGCCGTCGCATTCAACCCGGTGTGGCCCGCGCGTTGGAAGAGTGGATCACAGGCGGCCACTGGTTGGATATTGGCTGCGGCAGTGGAACTCTCTCACAGGCCTGGATCAAACGCTGTCTGACCGGTTCTTATACCGGCATCGATTTCAGTCAGCCGTTGCTGCATGAAGCACGAAAGTTGCTTGAAGCCAATCCACCACGGCAGGGACTGGTGATAACATTTCAGCAATTGGACCTGATGAATGAGAACTGGGCAGAATGCTATAAACCAATGGCTTATGATGGTGTGCTGGCTTTTGCTGTGCTACACCACATTCCCGGGTCGGCAGCGAGGATGAGTTTATTGCGACAGGCCACGACGCTGATCAAACCCGGTGGTCTGTTCATCCATTCAGAGTGGCAGTTCCAGCACAGTCCGAAACTGATGGCTCGCGTTCAGCCCTGGAGCAAAGTTAACCTGCGCAATGAAGACGTGGATGTCGGTGACACACTGCTTGACTGGCGTCATGAAGCGACCGGCGGAGAAAAAGGGTATGGTCTGCGCTATGTGCATCTCTTTTCGAGAGAAGAATTGCAAGAGATGGCAGACGCCTGTGGGTTCGAGATCGTGCAGGAATATGAATCTGATGGCGCGGGTGAAAGGCTGGGGCTGTACCAGGTCTGGCGAAAACTCAAATAAACCCGATCTTCAAAATTCAGTATTAAACTGTTTTCCCTGTCAATTCTCCACGCAGACGGCTGCGCGCCTGGCTGAGGTGATAATTTACCGCCCGGCGAGATACCCCCAGCATGGCGGCTATTTCAAGGCTGGTAAAACCCCTCGCTGAAAGTTCAAAAACCTGCCTCTGTCTGCGCGTCAAACCGGTAACCGTATCATGTTTTTGAGCACGGTTTATTGCCCGCTGCGGAGCGACAATCACGGTGCTGTTCAGCTGGCAGGCGGTTAATTTACCCGGCGGACCATCCCGCAATACCGGCAGCGGCCTCATCCCCGCGTTAACGGCTGTAACCAGCTCGGCAGGTGTTAGATCAACATGCAGTTGGATAACTGTTGCGTCATCGGGCAAATAAAGCAGGCGGGTCATGGCTGACTCCATCGCATGTAAAGGGGAATAATTGTGAAACCCTTACACAACTTATGTAGAACATTCATTCTATATTTTAGATTAAAAATCAGGAAAGTCAAGGTGTCAATCATTCCTTTGAATGAGGTTGACCATTGCAGACCATTCTGTATAATTCTTCTAATAATTAACAAGTTTGATCGTTCAGCAAGGAACAAACCATGCAGGAAAAAATGCAGCACAGCACTCAGCAGGCAAATGACAAAAAATGGACACTCCTGGTGATTGGTATTGCTGTCGGCATATTGGTCACTCTATGTAGTATTGCTGGAATTGCTGGAACTTTGTTTTTTATTAAGAATTCTGAAATCCGTGAGACAGAAAGCGTCGAACTGGACGCAAAAGTGATTCTTACTGTTGATAAAGACGGTTGCGGAGTCGAACGCAGTGAGGTGTTGGGCAGCACGCCGGTATCATCGCTCACCTGGGTCATCGTAGACGGGGCTGGTTACAGTATCCTCGAGCGAAACGCGGAAGAGGAATACAAGTATCGCTACTATCAGCCAGGACAATACACGGTATATATTAACGCCTGGTATGATGGCCGTTACCATCAGATCAGCAACGAAGTCACCATCACTTGCAGTCCAAAGTAAAGTTCCAAAATACCTGTTACTGTTGCGAAATAACAGAAATAATTTCTAGAAGGGACCAAATCCGATCAGAGATCCCAGCCACAAGAAGAGAGCAACCAGCGGGAAGATCGCCAGCCACAATTTGGCAGTAAATTTCATCCACTTTGTGTAACTGACCGATGCCAGGCCAAGGCTGATCAAGAGAATGGCATTTGTGGGATACGCCAGATTGGTGAAACCGTCGCCAAAACAGTAGGCGGTAACTGCCAGTTGGCGCGTTACGCCCACCAGATCAGCAAGCGGAAGAAGAATGGGCATCATCAACACCGCCTTCGCGCCTGCTGAAGCGACGAAGAACTCCACAACCAGCGCCAGCACAAATATGATCATGACTGCTGCAAAGGGTGATGTATCTGCCAGAGCACTTGATGCACCATGCAAAATCGTGTCGATCACCTTGCCGTTGGTGACGATATGTTTTGGGCTGGCAGCCATCAAAATCATTGGAATGCCAGGAGCCATTCCCAGCAGCCCCTCTTTGAGCGCACCACCGATCACTCTGCCCGGTGTGCCTGAAATGAAGCCCGCGGCCAGTCCTCCAACAAAGAACAGGATGCCGACGATCGGCAGTGCATAATCCGACAGGAAAGAGAGAGAAGAATTCTCCGAAAGGAATGGGCTGGAAACAAGAACAACGATAATGAGCAGCATGAACCCGGCGAACCACAGTGCCGCCTTGCCAATTTTTGAACTGGAAGAATTCGAATCAAGCTGAAATGGAGCGACCGGATTTCGTCCAGCCCCATCTTTCTCGTAAACTATAGAAGAGGCAGGATTCCGGTCGATGCGGTGCGCGTATCCCAGCAAGAAGAGAATCAGGATTGCATAAAATACTGCAAAAACTGGAAGGCGCAGCAGCGCACCCGAAAACAACGGGAGCCCGGCCAGTCTCTGTGCCACGCCAATAGTGAAGGGATTGGTGATGGCGGCTGAAAAACCAATATTACACGCCAAGACGCTCATTCCAAGCCCCACAAGTGCATCCCAGCCAAGAGAGTATGAAAGCGCGATGATCAGCGGAACCAGGGGGATGAGTTCTTCCAGTAACCCAAAGAAACCACCCAGAATCATGAAGAAGAGCGAAAGAACCGCCAGCAGCAGATATTTGCGTGAGCCGAATTTTTGCACGATCTTGTTCAACCCGGCATTAAGGATGCCGCTTTTTTGAAGCACAGCAAATGCCCCG
Organism: Anaerolineaceae bacterium; assembly: GCA_029265815.1. Classification (GTDB taxonomy): domain Bacteria; phylum Chloroflexota; class Anaerolineae; order Anaerolineales; family Anaerolineaceae; genus UBA6107. The sequence goes on from JAJUGU010000004.1 coordinate 83,564, forward strand.
CTGACCAGCAGGATGAACACGATGATAGTGATGAGGATCAAGTTATCTTCACCCCACAATACTTCTATCGGTGCGGTGAACCAGCGCCAGATGGGATAATTGGGACGGGTAATGGTCTGATAATCGCTGATCACCGTACGGCCGTTTTCAATAGTACGCTGGTAGCTTCCTGCCGGCAGCACGCGGGTTAATAAACCAGCAGCAATGATCAACAGCAGCAGGATCAGTACCGATTGGATAAATACTTTTTTGCCGATCTGTGCTCCTGCTTTCTGTTCCATGTTTACTCCTTTTTACCGAACTATCTGATTTTAGAATACAGTTTAGAATCAGGTTGAAAAGCTGTCAACCGTTTTGCGTTATTCAACGCCTGCTGGTATATTTAGAGTATGGTGGAATATCACCCATGAACCACGCGATCAGCGCAGTTACAACTCTTGAAGGTCAGAAGATCTCCTATCAGATCGTGCAATCCAAGCGGGCGCGCCGGATGCGCATCACCGTATCCAGCCGCGGCGTAACCGTCACATTGCCTTATGGCCTAAAGATCGTAGAAGCAGAGCGCATGATCCAGCAAAATTCCAGCTGGATACTGGAGCAACTTAAACGTGTCTCGAAAAGTGCAACTGCAAACAGCGTGCTCCCGGTGGATGTGGTGCTGTTGCGCGGTAAACCGTATAAGATCGAAATCATCGAAGAAATCCAGCGCGCATCGCGCATTCATATTTCAGAAGGACGGGAAAAATTGCTGGCGCGGGTGCCGGCGGGCAGCAAACAGTCTCCACGCAGCCTGGTGGAACCGTGGCTCAAACAGCAGGCCAGAAAAGAAATCGAAGCCATTGTAAACCAACAGGCAGTACGCATGAACCTGCGGGTCAATTCCATTTCCATCCGCGATCAACGCACGCGCTGGGGCAGCTGCTCTAGCAAAGGCAACCTCTCCTTCAACTGGCGTCTGGTGATGGCTCCCCCAGCCGTCCTTGAATATGTGGTGATTCACGAACTGGCGCACATGCGCCAACCCAACCACTCCCCGGCATTCTGGAATGTGGTAGCGCAGTATGCTCCCAATTATAAAATTCTCCGCCAATGGCTGCGAAAAAACGCGGCCGCTTTGCGGCCCGGTGAGTGAAGCAAACACTGAAACAGGTATAATAAAAATTATGGAATTTAAACTTCATTCTGATTTCCCGCTCGATCTTGAACACGAATGGAATGAACTTCTTAAAGAAAGCATCACTCACGTTCCTTTTCTGCGTTTCGAATACCTGATAGACTGGTGGTCAACACGCGGTGGAGGGGAGTGGCCGGATGGTTCACGGCTGGCGATCATCACCGCGCATGAAGGCGCGCGCCTGGTTGGGATCGCCCCATTCTTCATTGCCGTCCATGAAGACGAACTGCGGCTATTACTGCTCGGCAGCATCGACATTAGCGATTACCTGGATGTGATCTGCCGAAAAGATGACCTGCTGCCATTCATGTCCAACCTGATGAGTTTTATTAAAACCAACCTGGTAGATGTTGAGGGCATTAAAAAAATCGATCTTTACAATCTGTGCGACGATTCACCAACGATTGCTGCGCTGGAAACGATTGCGGATGAGATGGATCTAAAATTTGAAAGCAAACGCCTGCAGCATTCGCCATATATTCCCCTGCCCGGAGATTGGGACACCTATCTAGAGCAGCTCAATAAGAAACAGCGGCATGAAATCCGGCGCAAGATGCGCCGTGCTTCCGAAGGTGAAACCCCGATCGAATTGTACATCACCGAAGAAGCCGGAAAGCTGGAAGATGATATGGACGACTTCCTTGACTTAATGGAACAGGATCCAGAAAAAGAGGATTTCCTGTCTCCATTGATGCGCGACCAGATGAAAGCGGTCATGCGCTGCGCTTTTGCCAATGGCTGCCTGCAGCTCGCATTTTTACTGGTGGGAGGTCAGAAAGCCGCGGGCTGTGTCAGTTTTGATTATCTAAACCGCATCTGGGTTTACAATTCAGGAATCAACCGCCATTACATAGCATACTCCCCCGGCTGGGTATTGCTGGGGCATTTGCTCAAGTGGGCAAACGAGCACGGCCGCGAGGAATTTGATTTCATGCGCGGCAATGAAGATTACAAATATAAATTCGGAGCCGTAGACAGGTTTGTCCTCAGAGCAACCGTGGAATTCTAAAAGAGCGTCCGTAAAGGACGCTCTTTTCATCTTTTTTTAATAGTCAGACTCTTCTTTCGTTCCCCATCGCTGGATCAGGTTATAGAAGTATTTCACCATGATGGCCAGAGCATCGACAGACAACCGTTCATTAATCCCATGCACTCCCTCAAGATCTTCTTTGTTCATCACGCATGGAGAATAGCGGTAAACTCGCGATGAAATTTCAGTAAAGTGGTAAGCGTCGGTACCCCCCAGCATGACGTATGGAGCAGATACTGCACCATTAAAAAACTCGTCGTTCAATGCTGCCAAATGTCTGTAATTGGTGCAATCTGTATCAGAAACGGGCGAGGGTTCTCGCGAGGTTCCGGCTACGGGTTCAAAACTAACGCGCTCGTCATCGATGATTTTACGCACCCGCTCGCACACACTGGCAATGCTCTCCCCTGGCAGAATTCTAAAATTGACCACCGCTTCAGCAAGCCCAGGGAGCACATTATCTTTAACGCCGCCATGAATGATCGTGGGGGCAATCGTCGTGTGTATAGAAGCCGCGGTTTCAGGATCTGAGGCAAGTCTACGCCGGATGATGCCCCTGAAGAGCCACAGGTTGGCAAAAGCGATCTGCATAACTGGAGCGGCTACTGGACTTAATCCCTTGAACATAGGCAGCACCGCTTTGACCCTGTACGGGAAAGGATGCGCCTGCAGCCTATCAATAGCACGACAGAGAATACCAATGGCTGTCTCACGTGTGGGGGTGGAGGAATGTCCGCCTTTTGCCTCAACTTTAAACCTCAACGAGAGGTATCCTTTCTCGGCAACCCCAATCGTGGCTGCATACCCCTTGATACCGGGTATGATCCCATCATATACGCATCCCCCTTCATCAAGCACTGCCTGCAGGTGTATTCCCTTTTCCTGCAGATGCTTCACAACCTTAACCGCCCCGGTACCCAGCACTTCTTCGTCATGTCCAAAAGCCAGGATAACCGTTCGTTCAGGTTGAAACTTATTCTTAAGCAGGTTTTCTATTGCGTCCAGAACAGCGATCATCTGGCATTTAATATCCTGCGTTCCGCGCCCCCAGATGTACCCATCTGCGATTTTGCCAGAGAATGGAGGATATGTCCACTGGTCAAGAGTATGGCTGTCTGCTGGAACGACATCCTGATGAGCCATGAAGGCTACCGGCTCGAGGGCGGGATTTCTCCCTTTCCAGGTGTAAAGCAAGCTGTAATTATCAATCAATTCTCTGGTCAAAGTTTTATGCACCAGTGGGTACATTTCCTCCAGCCTGGCGTGCAGCTCACGAAAATGTGCAGCTACATTTTTGGTCGAATCTTCATGTGAAATGGTTTCGATCTGCACCACTGTTGATAGGTGTGTGGCAGGGATCAACGGATCAAGCTCGAGCTCCGGTACGCTCGATTCGAATGTGGGGTAAGCCTGGTCGGAACTGCGGGCGAACATCACAGTACGGATAAGGATGAAAGCTGCAGCCAGCAGCAAAAGCGCGACAATGATGATTGCATAAGTCATGGCAACCTCGATGATAATGGATTTTTTATTGAATGTTCAAATGTGAGCCTGGAAATGATTATAGCATTAGTAAAAAACTGAGTGACCGAACATTAGTGTAAGTGTCCGATAAAAAAGATTCGGTCTGGAATCCACAGATCCCAGACCTCCTGGCAAATCAATCCACTCAATCATCTGTCACGTTAGAGCTTTATTTCCTCGCCCAGGATGAAGTTCTCCAATCCCTTAATCAGTGTCTCTTTATCTTTGAGCATTGAAGTAACCACATCGCCGATTGACACCACGCCAATCACTGTTCCATTCTTCACCACTGGTAGATGACGGATATGTTTATCTGACATCTGCGCCAGGCAGGCTTCAACTGACTGTTCCGGTTCCACATAATAGACTTTTTCGGTCATCACTTTCTTTACGGCTGTGGATTCAGAATTCCCCAGCAAGACGCCGCGCCGGGCGTAATCGCGTTCAGAAAAGATGCCCAGCACTTCCCCTTTTTCCATCACCAGCACTGCGCCGATTTTCTTTTCATCCATCAACCTGAGAGCATCCAGGATGGACGTGTGGGGAGGAACCCAGTAGACATGATGCCCCTTCTTGTCAAGGATCGATGCAACAGTTGCCATTTTCAACCTCCAATCAGAAAAGCATCCATATGGACTGCATATTAATAATATAGTGATTTCGCGCTGAATATCAACTACGAATGACCTACGCTTAACAAAGACCAGCCTGTTACACTGGCTGGAGAAGATAAAGTGGATTAGAGCAGAGAGTGTTCTTTGTTAACAACTCACCGGGCGGCGAGGAACCTGCCAATCACTACTGCCACAAACAAACCGGCAGAAAGCAAGAATGCCCAAAACACCTCGTGCTTTGTGCGTACGTCTGCCAGTTCGTAGCCTCTGATCGTTGTTTGCAGCTTCAGCAGTGGCCCACCGATCCACGCGAAGACTGCACCACCAAAGAGACCCCCCAGGTGTCCCCAGTTATCAATATTGGGTTGAAGTCCAATAAGCAGGTTGACGATAATGATCATTCCCAGATTCATCAACATACTGCGCGCGCGTGGACCATAGAGTTCACGGTTTTTATAAATGAATACCCCTTCGGCTGCCACAAGACCGAATACAGCGGTGGAAGCACCAATCGACGCGCTGTCGGTAAGCAGAAACGACAGGGTATTCCCGGCAAAACCGCTTACAAAATAAAGCAGCAGGAATTTCCAATGGCCGTAGTAACGCTCGAGCGATGTGCCAAGCGAGTAAAGCGCGTACATATTGAAGGCAATATGCAGCACACTTCCATGCAGAAACACCGGTGTGATCAGGCGCCACACCTCACCCTTCAGGATGAATACATTGATCTTACCGCCCAAAAGGAACGGCCAGTCATACCCGTTAGCCGAGAGAGACTCCGAAAGCATTTGCAGTCCATAGATGAGAATGGTAAAACCGACCAACACGTAGGTTGCGATCGGTTTCCCCGCAGGCAGCTTTACAGGGATTCTTACTGGTTCCTGCCGGGAAGGTTCCGTTGAATATTGTGAGGGCTCAGTCATTCCAGTGGCTTTCTATGTGCTACCCGATGATGCTCGGCATTGATAATATCAATGATATCATTAGCAGCTTTATCAATTTCACCTTCCGCATTGACCACAATGTAATCAAAAATATTGATCTGTGAAACTTCGTATTTGGCAGTTTCTATGCGGGTTTTAAGTTTTTCTTCTGTTTCAGTGTTGCGTCGTTTCAGTCTGTTTAACCATTCCTCAACCGTGCGCGGAACGAGGAAGATCACAACTGCCTGAGGGTAGAGCCTGCGCAGGGTTGCTGCTCCCTGGATATCCACCTTGGCGACTACATCCTTTCCGCTCTTCAACGCCTCTTCGACCTGTGAACGAGGGATGCCCTTATGTTCATCATAAACCATGGCATGTTCGATGAACTCCCCGTTCTTAATACGCTCCTCAAACTCGGCTGGAGGGTAAAAAAAGTAATCCCTGCCGTGAACCTCATCGGCGCGTGGCGGACGGCTGGTTGCCGTGACCACAAAGTGCAGAGGAAGATTGCGGCTTTTCAGACATTTAATCACTGCATCTTTGCCTACCCCTGAAGTTCCTGAGATAACGATCAATATGGGTTTAGGCTGGAGCAAATCAAATGATAGGGATTCCGTATTCATGTGCTGTCCTTTTACTGCCGCGTGGTTTAATATAGTTCTTATAAGGCAAGATTATAATGTATTGTAACTATACCATAGAGGAAAAGATGCCGGTTTACGATTTTCGCTGTCTCGAATGTCATCATAATTTCGCGGTTTCGCTGTCTTATTCTGAATACGACCACCACGAAACAGCCTGCCCGCAATGCCAATCCAGGCGAATCGAGCGCATCATTCGCAAAGTTCGCATCACCCGTGGAGATCGCGGACGTCTCGCATCAATGGCCGAAGACAGTAACCTGTCTGCGCTGGATAACGACCCCAGAACCCTTGGCCGCATGATGCGCGAAATGAAGAACGAAATCGGTGCCAACGATCTTCCCGGTGAATTCGACGAGGTGGTGGACCGCCTCGAAAAAGGCCAATCTCCTGAAGATATCGAAAGAGATTTACCTGACCTGGGTGGAGACCCGGGCAGTTTAGAACCTTAATAAATTTATTGATTACGCTGGATTCCCACACAACTTTCTCAATCAATTGTGTTTTGAAGTTGAGTGTACGAGTTCATCATAGCGATTCGTTTTAAAAATTCGCCCAGCGATTTTGATTGCGCACGCAAGGCGCGCACTGCTGGTCCAACGGGATCTTCTCCGGCTGCACCTTCAGGAACGTCTGCATACGCCCCATGGAAAGCAAAATAGGCCTGGTTCAACTTGCGGATCATATACCCATGCTGAACAAAAATAATACGCCGCTCTTCCATATATTGCTCAGCTTCGGTGATCTTCCCTTCCGCCAGCATCGCATCCACGGTAACCCGCGTCAAATGCATCTCGTGTTGAAAATCAAAGGTGTCTTTGACAGGCGCAAAATAGACGGATTTTCTTCCAGTGCTGCTGCGGGATGACAATTGCGGGTAATACCTGGCCAGGACGGCATTACTGACTTCTGTGCCCACTATAGAAGCCGTTGTTTCGTTCATGGTGCGCAATTCCGGGGTGGTTTCGTAATTCATCCCCAGTGGATGCAGGGTGAGATAGTTGTGTGTCCATTCGTGCGCGATGGTGTCCAGCGTCCAACGCAAATCGGAGGTGCGCTGCACCATCGTGGGATAGACCCCGATCCCTCCCACATCAACCACAAGAACTGATGCGTTCATATATTCCGCCACCTTGTCTTCAAGGTCAACGATCTCTTCAAGACTGAGATCTGAGAGCAGCGAGATATTCACTTCCTGTCTGATGGTGTCGCGCGGAGAAACGATCAGCGCTTTTGGCAGCGGCGTTGAGTGGAACAAAACCGGTGGGATTGGCTGGCTCAGGAAAGCGATGTCATAGTCTGCCAGCACCTGCGAAACCTGGTATTGCAGAATGGACTCTGTGAGTGGCGCCAGTGTTTTTAGAGCCATCTCGAGGTCATCCTGCTGCGACAGCAATTCAGCTGCAGCGGTGTTGGGATCTTTCACCTCTGGATCGGCAAAAATAACCTCGATCTGAGTTTGGACGCGCTCAAGTTGTCTGATTAGATCGAAGTAACGCATCACGGCCTTGCACTGTGCGTCCTCAGTCAACCGCTGGGAGGTGTTTAACCGCCACTGTCCGGTCTTTTGCTCCACCGCGTCGAGTGTCCAGATGAAATAGTCAAATTCATAAGGACGGGCAAAACGGCGCGCCTGTTCGGTCGGATCATCCAGCGATACCTCAGAAGTGGTAAGAAGGATCGCCAGGATCATGAACAACAGTAAGAGGCGGGGTAAATGCCGGTGCATCATGCCAGAATTATACTCTGCAGGTTTCTATGCGTGAAATAACTGACGTTTGCTATGAATAATCATATCGAAAGGGAATTATGAAAAAGAAGAGTTCAAAAAGGCTATACTGGCTCATTGGTGTGGGCATCGTTGCCATCGCAGTAGTTCTATACAGCGTGATCAGCAGTGCTTCAGCACAAAAAAAGGCAGCAGCAAGCCTGCAAACCCAAAAACTTGAAGTTGGCGATCTAACGGCCATTGTTGGCGCGACCGGCACAGTTCGCGCCAATCAAAGCGCTGTGTTGAACTGGCAGACAAGCGGCAGGGTAGCAGAGATCAACGTTAAAGTGGGAGACCGGGTTGCAAGCAATCAGGTGCTGGCATCCTTGCTCGAATCCTCGCTCCCTCAGTCGATCATTCTGGCAAGAGCCGACCTGGTTGAAGCTGAAAAAGCGCTCGATACACTGCTTAATTCCAATCTGAGCAAAGCCCAGGCTCAATTAAATCTGGCAAACGCCAAAGATGCTTATGACAGAGCGCGCTGGAATAGCACACCCGCTGACATCGTGCGCACCACCGACCAGAATAAAATCGATGCCGCCAGAGCAGCGGTGACTCTCGCTGAAGACAGGGTAAAAGACGCAGAAGAAGCTTATGACCGTGTAGATGAAAGAGATGATGATGATCCACTTAAAGCATCTGCATTAAGCGCACTGGCAAACGCGAAGATGGCCCTCGAAGACGCAAAGAAAAACCTTAATTACTATACCCAGATTCCCGATGAAAAAGAGGTTGCCATCTCTGATGCTAAAATTGCCGTCGCCCTGGCCCAGTATGAAGATGCGCAGCGTGAATGGGAACGGCTCAAAGACGGGGCCGATCCAGATGACATCGCTGCTGCCGAGGCGCGGATCGCTGCTATCAAGGCGACGATCGATATGGCAAAGATCACCGCCCCATTTGCCGGTACTGTGACCGATATTTCTTCAATGGTTGGTGATCAGGTCACTGCTGGAACTGTGAGCTGCCGTATCGATGACCTTTCAAGATTGCTGGTAGATGTTGCCGTGCCCGAAGTGGATATCAACCGCATTAAAGTTGGTCAAGACGTACAGCTTACATTTGATGCCATCAACGCAGCCGAATATCAGGGACGCGTGATCGAAGTTGCAAAAGTTGGCACGATAAGCGGGGGAATGGTTAATTTCAAAGTAACGATCGAAGTATTAAATCCTGATGAACAGGTGCTCCCGGGCATGACAGCAGCCGTGAATATCATCGTCAGCCAGGTTGAAAACGTGCTTACCGTTCCTAACCGTGCCGTTCGCGTCATCGACAATCAGCAGGTGGTATACATATTGAAAAATAACATTCCAACAAAAATCGAGGTCGTCATTGGTGCATCCTCCGATACGATGAGCGAAATCGTCTCAGGTAATGTGAAAGCCGGCGATATTGTCATCCTCAATCCATCAACCAATATCCTTGATCTGGCAGCCCAGGGAGGGTTTGCACGCTAATGGAAAACGATTTGATTCCGGTCATTCAAACCCATGACCTGAGAAAAATCTATAAGATCGGCGAAGTGGAGGTGCATGCACTCGCCGGGGTTTCAATCACCATCAACAGGGGTGAAGTTGTCGCCATCATGGGACCTTCTGGATCAGGGAAATCCACGCTGATGAATTTACTCGGCTGCCTCGATCGTCCCACCAGTGGCAGGTACATTCTGGATGGTGAAGAAGTATCAGAATTGGATGATGACCAGCTGGCAGGAATCCGTAACCGCAAGGTGGGATTCGTATTTCAAAGTTTTAACCTTTTATCGCGGTCAACCGCTCTGGCTAATGTGGAATTGCCCATGCGCTACGCGGGGGTGTCAAAAGAACGTGTGCAGCGGGCTGCCGCCGCCCTCAAATCGGTTGGTCTGGCTGACCGCATGAATCACAAACCCACCGAACTTTCAGGTGGACAGCAGCAAAGGGTGGCGATCGCCCGTGCTCTGGTCAATCACCCTGCCATTCTTATGGCCGATGAACCTACAGGGAATCTTGATTCAAAATCTGGTAAAGAGATCATGGATCTTTTACTGTCGCTCAACAAAGAATCTGGAACAACCCTGATCATCGTAACCCATGACCCAACCATAGCAGCCCAAACTCAGCGCATTATTCACTTAAAGGACGGACTGGTCGAGGAGGATATCAAATGAACCTCGGACAGGCAATCATTGAAGCACTCGAAAGTTTGAACTCTAATAAACTGCGCTCAAGTCTTACTATATTGGGAATTGTCATCGGCGTTGGGGCAGTCATCGCCATGCTTGCCGTCGGTAACGGCGCACAGAACACAATCACCGGATCGATCAGCGGTATTGGCAGTAACCTGCTCTTCGTGATGAGCGGGAATAGCAATCAGGAATTAACCAATATTGAACCACTCACTATGGATGATGCCAACGCGATGCTTGATCAGTTCCAGGCCCCATCGGTGGAGGATGTTGCCCCCGTGGTCAATGGAGAAGTTACAGTCACTTCCGGTTCAGAAAGTACTGCAACCTTTGTTTATGGCGTGACAACGAGTTACGAATCCGTCCGAAATTATCACGTGACCGAAGGCTCTTTTATCACAGAGGACCAGGTTCTTGGGAAAGCATCGGTTGTCCTGCTGGGACCCGATGTGGCCAAAGCATTATTTGACCGCACGGAAGGTCTGGTGGGTGAAACCGTTCGTATCGAGGGCCAACCATTTAAGGTAATTGGCGTCCTCGAATCCAAAGGGGGATCTGCCTTCGTTTCACAGGATGACGTTGTGATTGTACCCATCACCACCTCACAGGCACGCCTGACCCGCCGCAGTAATGATCGGATCGATCTTATCTTCGTTCAATCCATCTCTGCCGATGCCCTCTCTCAGGCCAGCGAAGAAATCGCCCAGATCCTGCGCACCCGTCACCGGACCAAAGTGGGCGAAGATGATTTCACGATCCTCTCTCAACAAGATTTTGTGGAAACAGCAAAAACGATCACCAATGTGATGACCATTTTTCTTGGTGGAATTGCGGGAATTTCACTGCTGGTTGGCGGCATTGGCATTATGAATATCATGCTGGTATCTGTAACGGAACGCACACGCGAAATCGGACTGCGTAAGGCGCTCGGAGCGCGCAAAAAAGATATTATGATCCAGTTTTTAACCGAGTCATCGCTGCTCAGTCTCTTCGGAGGCGTGATCGGCATCGGTCTGGGCTGGTTGATCTCCTTTATTGTCGGCAGAATCGCCCTCTCAAGCGGCACACCATTAAATCCTGTGGTCGGGCTGGATGCCATCCTCCTCGCGACGATTTTTTCCACAGCAGTGGGATTATTCTTCGGTCTCTACCCTGCCAACCGAGCAGCCAACCTCGAACCTGTCGAAGCATTACGATATGAATAAACAATGGCTGCTGCCTTCACATTCTGGCAGCAGCCATTCGCAATTTCGGTCTTAGGGTCTTCACCCGCCAGACGGGAATTGCTTTTTACAGAGGTTCTTCTGGAATCACGATCATGAGAATGATGTAAGCCAGAAGTGTACCACCGACAAAAATCAAACCCAGTACAAATAACAGCCGCATCAGGGTGGGGTCAATTCCAAAATACTCGCCCAATCCTCCGCAAACACCGGCGATCTTGCGATCCGTACGCGAACGATATAATTTCTTGGTTTGTCCTTCCATTGTATTCTCCTTGTGTCAATTCACTCATATATACGAAAAGAAATCGTAAAAGTTGCGTTAAACAGCACTTGAAAATCAGCCTGGTTACGATACAATGAAATCAGGTTTATTAGGTTTATCAGATGAGGAGGCGAATATGGCAGACACCAAATTTGTTGACAGACAAAAAATTTTAAAATTCATCGGTTCGGTCCCCTTCTCAGCAGAGGATAAACAAAAATGGCAGGCCGCGCTGGAGGAAAACGAAGTGGACGAAGAATTATTGAACGACCTGCATAACAAATTGATGGAAATTCCACAGGAAAAATTTTCTGGCGGTTGGATGAAACTAAAATACAGCATGGATTTGAAAAAATTTATCGATGAATGGCGCTTGCACAACGCCAGCCGACAATTTAAGCACGGACACTAATCTTTAGCCGATTACAGCACCCGGCTCATCTGTGAACCGGGTGTTTCTTTTTCCTTTTTTCCGGTATACTCAACAGGTTTATGGAACATACTTCGCCCACCACTGATCTCAAACAAAGGTTCGTATCCGATCTTTTCCTGCTCCTGGCTGCTGCAATTTGGGGTCTGGGTTTCGTTGCGCAGCGGTCAGCCTCAAATTTTCTCGGCTTCTTTGGATTCAACGGAGTACGTTTTTTGCTTGCCAGCGCGGCACTGCTGCCCTTCGTGGTTAAACGTTTTGGCTCTCTCAGGCAAAACATCCGATGGATGCTTCTGGCGGGAGGGATCCTTTTTACCGCCAGTGCCCTGCAGCAGGCAGGCCTTGAATCAACCACAGCCGGTTCGGCGGGATTCATCACCGGTGTCTATGTCGTGCTCGTTCCGATCATTCTGAGCCTCTTCTGGAAGCAGCGGTCACCAGCGGTGACCTGGATCGCGGCTGCAGCAGCACTGGTTGGCACCTATCTTTTGAGCACCGGCGGCACGCGCTTTAACCCCTCAAGCGGAGATCTGCTTGTGCTGGCCGGGTCCATTGCCTGGGCGCTGCACGTCATCGTCGTCGGCAAGGCAGTGCAAAAAATGGATGTCTTTGCTTTTTCCACCGGCCAATACATCGTCTGCGGCCTGCTGCACCTGATCATGAGCATTTTTGTAGAACCGGTGACGCTCACCTCACTGCGCTCTGCCTGGATGGAAGTGATCTACGCCGGGTTATTCTCGGTGGCGCTTGGCTTTACCTTCCAGGGAATTGGACAGCGCAAAGCCCCTGCGTCTGACGCAGCGTTAATCCTCAGCCTTGAAGCCGTGTTCGCCGCAATTGCCGGGGTACTCTTCCTGCAGGAGCGCATGAACTGGGTTCAGATCATCGGATGCGGCATTATTCTTGCAGCGATCCTTGTCGCGCAATTGGGTGTGACCCGCCGCAGCAGGGGCTGAAAATACTTCGTAAACTGACTTTTCTTGACACTCATTTCTGCCTGTGATAGAGTAAGTGAGACCCCCAGAATTTCAGTGGTGAGGTGATTTCTTGGCAAAAAGCTACTCTCAACCCTTAATCGATCGCATGAAAGAGGCACAACAGGGTTCACCTGATATTGAAGCCTCTGCCGTGGTCAGCCTCGATGGTTTGATCATGGCTTCTGCCCTCCCCGAAACGCTGAGCGAAGACCGCATCTCAGCCATGTCTGCCGCGATGCTATCACTCGGAGAGCAAATCAACAAGGAAATGGGACGCGGAGCCCTCGAACAGCTGTATACCAAAGGCTGCAATGGTTACGTGGTCCTTCTCGCTATTGGCAATGAAGCGGTGCTTACCACCCTGGTGAAACCCGAAGCCAAACTAGGCGTGCTTTTCCATGAGCTGCGCCGCACCGCTGACGACCTTGAACGGATCCTGGTGGAAATTCGTGAAAAGGCAGAAAATGAAAAGCGGTCTGTTCTTCCCTAATCACTTCGTGCGTATTGCGCTTCAGTCGTTGGAAGAGGTTATTGGCCCGGGGGGAATGACCACGATCTACAGCCATTCCAGCCTTGCTTATCTGGCGGAAGCTCTTCCACCTGACGATATGAACAAGCAATTTGATTTTACTGATTTTGCAGCCTTGTTCGAGACTCTCCAATCAATCTTTGGTTCGCGCGGCAGCAGAAGCCTGGCGATGCGCGCCGGTAGAATCACCTTTACCCGCGGATTAACCATTTTCGGCAAAGGTTCCATCACAGAACCCCAGCCAGGCACGGGCCCTCTTGGACCACACAGCGTGCTTATTCGCTTGAACCGTCTTTCGAATTTTCTCAACACGGTCAGCGACCAGCGGTCTACCGTGATTGCAACTGATATTCCAGATACTTTCATTTACACCGTGCAAGTCTGCCCAAACTGCATGGACCGCAGCAGTTCAGAACCGGTGTGTGCCTTTTATGAAGGTCTTCTTTCAGAGGCTGCCAAAACTTTCTCAGGCGGTCTTGAGTACTCAACTCGCGAATTGCAGTGCATGGCCGGCGGCGCAGAAGCCTGCATTTTCGAGATCAAACTGGATTAATTGTGTTTTCATCAACTATGGATATTTTTTGGAGAAAATTTGAGTATTGCCGTAATTATTCCTACCTATAACGAAAAAGAAAATCTCCCCCTGATCGTTAAACGCCTTCAGGATTTACCTGTAAATGATCTTTCAATATTAATCATTGACGATAACAGCCCTGACGGAACGGGGGTTTTGGCAGATGAGCTTGCCGCTCGATTCCCGAATCAGATTTCTGTGCTTCACCGGCATGGAAAACTTGGGCTGGGTACGGCATACATTGCCGGTTTCAAACAGTTAATCAAAACCGGAGTGGATTACATCGTGCAGATGGACGCGGACTTCTCTCATGAACCAGAGAAGATCGTGGAGTTCCTTTCTGCTGCTGAAGGCTTTGATGTTGTTTTCGGCTCACGATACATTCATGGAGGCAGCCTGGATGTCAACTGGCCGTTCTGGCGCAAGGCGCTTTCGGGGTTTGGCAATTTTTATGCCCGCACGATCCTTGGAATGAAGGTCAAAGATCTCACTGGCGGCTTTCGGCTATGGCGGCGTGAAACGCTTGCAGCCATCCCGCTGGATGTTGTGCGCTCAAACGGCTATGTATTCCAGGTGGAAATGGCTTATCTCGCTTCAAAGCTGGGTTTTAAAATCAAAGAGGTCCCCATCTACTTTGCAGAACGGAAGCTGGGCAAAAGTAAAATGAATCTCTCTATCCAGATTGAAGCTGCGCTCCGCGTGTGGGGATTGCTTTCGCGCCACCATAAAGTAAAACCGCTTATCAAGTAGTTCGATACTTGGAAAAAATTATATTTTCGAGGTCAGGTCAGGATATTTTCCATTTCCCCGACCAGTGTTCGCCATTCCACCAGATCAACGGTTTGCGCGCGCCTCGCCGGGTCGATGCCTGCAGCTTCCAGCAGGGCAACAGCCTGTTCGGAAGATAGATTTAATCCAGCGGCCAGTGTGTTGCGCAGCATCTTGCGCTTTTGAGAGAACGCTGCCTTGATCACCTTGAAGAACAGCTCGCGCTGTGGAGCGCTCAGAAAGGGTTTTTCATACAGATCCACACGCAGGGTAGCCGAATCTACTTTTGGCGCGGGATAAAATGATGAGGCAGGGATGGATGCCGTGATGACCGGTTTTCCGTAAAGTTGCACGCTCAATGCCAGCAGCGACAGATCGCCCGGACCAGCACAAATCCGCTCTGCCACTTCACGCTGCATGGTCAGCACCAGCCGCGAAGGCTGCGGGGAGTGTTCAAGAAGATGGCGGATAATGGCAGAGGTAATGTAGTATGGAATGTTCGCCACCACAATGTACCCATCCTGCTCCACCAGAGACCGGGGTTCCAGCTCAAGTATATCGCCTTCAACAATATTGACATTTTTAAAAGAAACCAGAACCTCACGTAAGATGGGAACTAACTTTCGGTCGATTTCCACCGCGGTTACGTGAGCGGCCTTCGCTGCCAGCAGCCGGGTCAGGCTTCCGAGCCCGGCGCCGATTTCTAACACATGGTTCTGAGCACTCAACTCAGCACACGCAACGATCTTTTTCAATGCGCTGTGATCAACCAGAAAATTCTGCCCGAGTCCTTTGCGGGGGTCGAGCTGATAACGGTGAAGCAGTGAACGGACGTCCAGCGCGGCGGGTTCTATGGCAGCACTCCTGTAAAACCAGGGGGCGGAGGGGATAGGAAGTAAATGGTTGTGCTGACCGAGTACCAGGGCTCATAATCCGCATCCGTGTACCCCAGATCTACCCAGTAGTCATTGTAGGGATAGTACCCAATATCCGCAACGGTTGCCACACCGTAGCCCGGAACATAGATCTGCGTTCCTTTGAAAATGTTGTACCACGCGCGGTGCATGCCAACCACACCCTTTTGTACCGGGATTCCAAGCGCAGTGCCGGTATAGCACCTGCCCTCAACGCCCGAACGGCACGGAGAGTACGAGGTGGCGATCACATTCACCGCCATATAATATTTAATAATGCCGTCGGGGGTTTGAAGCGTCTTCTCCACGATCTGTGACCCATAATGAACAACACGGTTGACGGGTTCAACGAGAACCACATCCTCCAGATGGGTGCGAGACACTTCTTCACCATCCTCGTAGCGCACCCTGATCCGCGAAGCCTTAATACCCTCCCGTCCGGCCTCGATCACCTCTTCCTGGTTGATTTCCATCGAATCGTCAGCCACTCTCTCTGTTTCGTAAGGGATGGAGGATTGTTCCTGGATGATCTTTTCAATGACCCTCACAACCTGTATCTTGCCATCAGCGGGCAAAGGTTCGTTTTCAGCGGGTTTTGTATAGTCCAGGTCTTGCAGGGAAATTCCCGCAGTTTTGACCGCTTCTCCAACCGTCTCAGCAGCACTGATCGTGTTAATGATTGCACCATCCACTTTGATCTCAATGGGATGGGCCGCGACCAACGTCACATCCAGTGGCTGCTGCAGGGGGAGATCAAAAGCAGCCGTAAGCCGGTCTCCGCCGCCCACCCGGATCCCCTGCTGCCACAACGCCAGCCCGAGCGTGGAAGCTGCCGAAGAAATGGTTTGCGTTGCGTCTCCCTGCGTGAGACTGATTTCTACCGCAGGTCGGTACTGGAGGGTCATTCCTGCATATCTCTCTAATACTTTTTCAAGCGCTATAGATTGTCCGTTGACAAGCACCTCATCACTTGCTGAAGGCTCGATTCCGGCAGCCGCGAGGATCTCCTGCGGTGTGAGCGCAGAGGTATTAAGTGTGATGATCTCACCATCAGGGTCGATCCAAATATGGATGGTTGAAGTGCTATTGTATTCAATAAATTGGGTTTTTGAAAGCCATGTGTTGGAGGATGGTGTAACACGATCGCCCGGTTGAACCTCAAAACCTGCCGAACGCAGCGCACCACCAACCGTTAACGCGCGCGTATGTATTTCTTGATCTACGCCGTTAACTCTGACCTGAATGGTGCGTCCCATCAACAGGTAGCCAGCCACTACCCCTATCAGCGGCAGCCCAAAGAGTAAAGCCAGTTTAATTTTTTTATCCATTGATGGAATTCTAACAGAAAAAACATCGCCTTTGTCAAGCCAATAAGCACGACATACAGGGATGAAATGAAAAGCACCTCATACAGATGATATGAGGTGCCAGACCGTGAGAACAGATACTTACCAAAATCGGATTAAGGCTCGCTGATCTCCATCCATGGAATATTCATGATCACCGGGTAGCCGTCATACGAGTTAATGCCAATGCCAACCTGGCCACGATCCAGATCCTTGTGTTCGATCGATTTTGCCAGAGTACCGTTGATGTATAACGAGAGCGTATCGCCTTCGCAGATCGCTGTGTACACATTGGTGTCGCGTCCCATGTTTACATTCGGTGAACCGCCGCTGGCGATCAGTGAGTATCCCTTGACGATGATGCGATCAAAATAGTAGATTTCATAGATACCGCCGCTGGAAACATTGAATTCATACCATCCCAGGTCATCACTGTAACGGCAGACCAGTGAGACAGAGTTCGTATTCACACCCAGGTTTTCAACTTCAACATCCAGCCTGACATCGCCGTAGGTATAAGGATCGTACAAAACGTAATAATAAATGTCGTAATCGTTTAGAGAAAATTTCAATTTTCCGTCTTCGGCAAAAACATCAGCTTTGGTTTCGTCGCCGTGCTTAACGAAATAGCTGTAATTATCCAGGCCATTCTCAAATTCTTCAACAAAGTAATCTAGAGGTTCGTTATTATTGAAAGGTTCTTCAGTTGCAGAAACAGTAGTAGGTTCTGTAACAACCGGGTTACTTGTGTGCGATTCGGGAGTGGCGGTTACAACGATGACATCCGGTTCCTTTGTTTCTTCAGCTCCGCCTCCGGTTAAGTTACATGCAGTACCAATGGTGAGAATGAACAATGCCAGCAGAAGTACCGGTTTGATGACGCTTTTATTCATTTTTTTGTCCTTAATGATGTAATGAGTGTACGCTGCTATGAAAAAATTCCAGTCTAAGATAATTTAAGAGCATCCTCCTTTATAACAATATTTTGTCAAAAAAATAAATGCCTTTAGAATCCGCCCGCCCCATAGAAGGATGGGTCGGTTGGGGTTTCTCCTGACGGATCCCATACATAGACAAAATCGCCTTCTTTTGACCAGTCGTATAACCAGTGGGAATCGGCAACAGACAGGTTGACACAGCCATGCGAGCGCTGGTAGCCAAGTAACGTTTGCCAGTACGCGCCGTGAAGGGCGCGTTCCCTGTCATAATACATAATGAACGGAACATCCTCGAGATAGTAGTAATCTGAGCGGTCAGCTTCGAAGACCCCGGTCATATATTCGTATTCAATTTTTTTGTAAATCTGAAAAACTCCAGGCTGGGTATAGAACGGTGGCGTGCCAGAAGAGATCAAAGTGGCAAAAATGAGGTTTCCATCTTCGTAGACCGTCAAGACCTGTTCGTATAAATTCACTTCGATCCAACGGTCTGAGGTAACACCCTCAGGTTTTTCATAGCGCGGAACGACCAGGGCAACAAACCGGTGTTCGACCCATTCTTCTGGTCCAATCCTGTCCCATTCCACGCCATCAACAACCCTGGTCTCATAAACACGGATTTTATCCAATCGAAAGTAATTCTTTCCTGTTTCAGGAGCGTTATACCCTGGAGCATTGCGTGTGGTGGCTTCTGTGATGAACCAGCCGAAGGTAATCTGAGGATTCTGCTTGAAAAGATATCCTTGAAAATTCGGCACCCCAACCTTCGCGACGTAGTTTGCGCTTAACCATTCGGTGGTAGCAATTTGATAAAAACGGCCTTTATCAGTTTCTGCGCGGTTGATGAGCGAGACATACTTGATGCGCCCAGCGGGTATGGTTCCGGTTGGATGGTTATTGGCAACATCATCCAGCGTGGCATACACAGGAATCGCTCCTGAATCAGCCAAAGCGTATGAAAATGGAATGACAGAGAGTTCATAAGGCACATAACCTGCGAAAATCGGTTCAGCCGGGAATGTGATCCCCTGTTCCGCCAGTTCTTGCAACCTGGCTGAAGGCCCCGCGTTAAGACAGCCAGGAGTTTCGCTCTCATCAAAACCAGGCAAGCACAATGCCCGGTTTGAGTTCATTTCAGTCTGCAAAGTATCAGCCAGCACTTCTGTAGACGTTACCGCTGCAAGTGCCAGGGTCAGAATGATGATGCTAATTAAACTAAATCTTTTCTGTTGCACAATAATCTTTCCTGTTAATAATCGAACGAATTCAGACTATTTTACTCGATATCAGTCGGCGATTGGTAAAAAGGTTCGTGCGTGAACGCTCTACGCTTATTCCTTAGAATTAGTCTCATCATTACATTTGTCAACGATCTCTTTTAATGCCTCAAATCCCTTTTCACCAAGCAGGTAACGGAATTCTGGTTCAAATGTTTCAATTAATGGAATGGGACGTTCTGCTGGGATAACGCAGCTGCCTGTTGTGTGAACCATTTCCTCCGCTTCATCGAGTGTGATTCTGCCCTGCTCATCCAGATCTAGCGGGTGAAGAATGCAGTAGAAAGGTTTAAACCGCCAGGGATGCAGTCCGTTGGCGCCTGCCGCCACCTGCAGCGCACACTTGCCATCAGGCAGCCAGAAGACACAGGCAGTCCCTCCCGAGTGATCGAGGCGGTTTTCTACACCAGTATGAATCACCCTGCCGGTTGGGCTGTGCGGGTCATTATCTTCTACACCCACAAACCATTCTCCAGGGTTTTGGCAATCTTCTGGCATGTATGGCAGAATGAGCGCTGCGTTCTGCATAATATCTTCCATTTCACGCAGGTCTACCCATACTCCGAATATGCAGCAATCCCCCCTGCATTCACTTAACCGGCAGCGCTGCAGCCGTTCAGAACGAAACATTCGCGGGTTAACCCGGTCGGTAATTTTATTCTTAAGATAAGTCATCAATGGATTGTACCATTACGAACCGAAAATACACGGCCAGCCTCTGAACTTTGCATCAATTAGTGATATTTACCTGAAACAATAATGACTACAGTCTCTAATAAAAAGCATGAAACAACCCGCCTTTCGACGGGTTGTTTTCAGTTTCATAAAACGGTGCTTAATTGGTCGTGTTATTCCAGAACCAGTTATAGGCGTAGAAATACCCGCCTTCAGAATCCAGCCTGATGGCGATCCTGGTGCTGCCCGCCAGGGCTGCAGGGATGGTAAATGTCTTGCTGAATGAACCGCCGCTTCCAGAATCAATGGTGTCAACCACAATTCCGCCCAGAGCCAGCGTGCCGTATGGGCCCATCCTTACAGTAAATTTCTGACTGGCTGGGAAATTATTGGTGTAAATTGTTACACTTGAATCTTTAACTACGGCCTGGATGGTAAAAGTAGGGATGCCCACATACCCGGGAACAACCGGGCTGCTGGTATTGTTCCAGAACCAGTTATAAGCGTAGTAACCCGCCGGGCAATCCATACGGATGGCGATTCGTGAATAATCAGCATAAGCAGCGGGGATGGTGAACGTCTTGGTCAAAGTGCCGCCTGTTCCAGAATCAAAAGTGTCGACCACACTGCCGCCCAGCGCATAGGTTCCATAATCGCCCATTCTTACCGTGAAAGTTTGATTGGGTGGCAGATTGTTGGTAACCACCGTAACCGAAACATTTTTGGTGACTGAAGAGATGCTAAAAGTGGGATAACCGTAATATCCAGGAATAGCCGGAGGTACGGCGGTGCTGGTCGTGGCGGGGGTTGTCGTATTGTTATAGAACCAGTTAAAGGAATAGTATCCTTGCGGGCTATCGAGGCGGATGGCAATTCGATTCGCACCCACCAAACTGGAAGGAATATTATACGTGGCGGTAAAACTGGTTCCAGAGGAGGGCTCTTTGGTGCCAACCAC
Organism: Anaerolineaceae bacterium; assembly: GCA_029265815.1. GTDB lineage: Bacteria > Chloroflexota > Anaerolineae > Anaerolineales > Anaerolineaceae > UBA6107. Next base: position 104,285 of record JAJUGU010000004.1, read on the forward strand.
AGTTCCCCCCAGCGCATAAGTGCCATAGGGACCCATGCGAACGGTAAACGTCTGGTCAGCCGGAAAGTTGTAGCCGTAGATCGTTACGCTTGTGTCGGTGACCACTGAAGTAATCGTGATCATTGGAACACCGCTGGCGTTGCCCTGACCAATAACCATGGCTACCAGGAACACTGCCAGAATGATCGGTACGATCAGTTTTGGGAAAACTCTAAGAAAATTATCTTTCATAATCCCTCCCCTTATCACTTTAAAAACCAGCACCTGTTGTTTTTATAGTATAGCGATATTTTTTGTCAAAATAAAGAGACACTTGCAAACGCTGAACAAGTGTCTCTCCTATCGTTTTTTATGGATTGGTCAAACGCGCAGCCAACCACAGAGCAATATCATCGGTTGAATCGTGGTTGCTCATCACTTTCAATTTGAAAGCCACTTCCTGGCCTGCCAGTGCAGATAGATCGATATCTACTTGAAGTAGACCATCACCAGCTTCACGATCCCAGGTTCCCAGGGATGTGGTCGTTCCGCTGCTCGTTTCGATGTACAACAATTCATACGTCACCGAGCATTTTGGCGAGTTGCCTCTGCACGAAAGCGCTGCAACAAAATGGTCACCAGCATTGATTGTGATCTTCGGGAATTTTCCTTCGATCATCCCATCACCACCAACTGCAGGAACCGTGTACAACGCGCCTTCATCGTCTACAAATCCATCATCCAGCACGGGGGCATACGAACGGGTGATCGAGCCATTCTTGGTATCAATGCCAGCGCTTGGACAGGAGATCTTTCCTGCGTTCGTCCGCCAGGATGCCTTGCACATGTTTTTGACAAAGTCGTATACGGTGTTGGGATCTTTGGCCGCTGGAATCTTCGCGACTTTAATGTTCACAGTTAACGGAACGTTATAAGTGTTACCCACTCCAAATACTGCGCCGTTAGCCGCCTTCAGCATCCAACTGCCGCTATAATTGCCAGGATCGGAGGGTGCCACCATCGAAACCGACAGGTTGACCGTTTCGCCAGGGTTGACCACTTTCGGAAAAGCAATCACCGCACCAGCGCCCATCTGGTTGCCCCCGAAGAAGAAGATCTTGTAATCTTTCGTCCACGAACAAGACCCTACATTCTTAATCTGCCAGGTTTTTACAAACGATTCACCCGCGTAGATCGATGACCAATCGGCAATCGTTACATCTTTAATAAAAGATGCTGCATTGCAGGGAATAGGTGTGGGTGTCACCGTCGGCGGCACCGGCGTGGCTGTAGGCGGAACCGGCGTGAAAGTCGCCGTTGGAGTAAAAGTTGGCTGTGAGGTATTGGTTGGCAGCGCAATCTGTGTCAGATCAGCGATCATCGTCTCGAGGACGGCCTGAGTAGCCTGGGCAGCTACCGTTCCAGCCACCAGCGTGGAAATTTGCGCCTGGTCAGGTGTCGAAACCCCACCCGTCCCAGGCAACAGACCGCAGCCAGTCATGGTCAGCGCCAGAACCAGTATTGCAGCCAGAGGTTTGTAAATTCTTTTTAACAGCATAAATCATCTCCTTGTTCGTCTTAATCTAGACGAATCAATCCCCCGTTCAGTTCCCAGCCTTGCCAGTTTCAATTAATCCTTTTATTACTCCTTTACCCGTGTTTACCTTAAAAAATTTGTCAATTTAGACTAATCTACTCTGTGAAAAATCGTTTCGATCCCATCCACAGTGATGATCAACTGATCCTCTTCAATCCGGTAAGTCATTTTTTGTTCAGGGATAGATTCATCGGTTTCAGAGCGGAAGATCATGATATCTGGTTCCTGTAATTCATAGATCATCGCGACTGAAACACCATTCATAGAAATAACCAGTCCGCCTTCCTCTTTGATATCCAGAGTAACTCCTGAAGCTGGTTCCTGCCATTTTCCTATCAGGGGGTCACGGTTGGAACACCCCGTCAACATACCGACTAACAAATTGATCGCAATCATGATGTACAATATATTTCTAATATTCTTCATCGCTGACAACCCATTTCTCCTTCTTTCTTAGTTTACTCATTACAGCCCCCCAGAGCAATACATTTTTTATCGTCTTTACAGGTCTGTTGTTCACCAATCCTTAGTTAAAAATATGACCTTTTTCCCATGCGCAGATAGTTGGGATTGGTTATACTGGCATAGTTAGATAATTGGTAATTTGCTCAAACCCTCTCCCAGGAGATAAATGATGAGTAGAGTTGTGATCGTAACCGATTCCACTGCCTATCTTCCCAAGTCATACGTCGACGATCTAGGAATTGAAGTCGTACCATTAACCCTGAATTGGGATGGTAAGACTTACCGTGATGGAATTGATATCCAACCAGATGAGTTTTATACACGCCTTTCTACGAGCAATACCTTTCCTACAACCAGCCAGGCAACGATTCAGGATTTTTCCACAGTTTTTCAAAAAGTGTTAGATCGGGGTGACTCCATCCTTACCATGCCGATCAGTTCGGGAATCTCCGGAACCGTGTTCTCTGCATTCAAAGCTAAAGAAATGTTCAAAGGTGCTCCGATCGAGGTCATCGACACCAGGCTGGTGTCTATGGCGCTCAGCTTCCAGGTACTTGCCGCTGCTCGCGCAGCAAAAGCTGGGGCTTCGCTGGAAGAATGCAAGCAGATTGCGCTTGAAGCCTACAAACACATCGGTGTGTATTTTGTTGTAGATTCATTGAGATACCTGCACGCCGGCGGTAGAATCGGCGGCGGCAAACGCTTCTTGGGAACCGCCCTTAAGATCAAGCCGGTACTCGAAATCAGGGAGGGGAAAATCGAAGCTGTTAAAAGCGCCATCACAATGGGTAAAGCGGTCGAAGCCATGATAGACCTTGTAAAACACGATATCCACGGTAAAACCCCGGTGCGCATATCTGTATTCCACGCCCTGGCGGAAAAGAAAGCGCAGGTCCTTCTTGACAGAATGGTAACCGAGTGTAATGCTGTGGAAGGCATCCTCAGTTATGTCAGTCCAGTGGTCGGCTGCCACGTTGGCCCCGGCACTCTGAGCATCGCCTATATGGCAGGCATGTAAGCATTAGCCGTAGATAAAGCCCCGGCTTAAGGTCGGGGCTTTTTCGTCTGGGCTATAATTGATCTATAACAAATACCGCTTCTATCGGAGAAAAAATCATGCCAGACGCGATCTTTCAATTTCCACGCGGCTTTATGTGGGGTACGGCAACCGCCGCGCACCAGGTGGAAGGGAATAACATTAATAACAACTGGGCAAAATGGGAATCTGAACCCGGCCGTATCATTAAAGGCCAAAAATCAGGGCTGGCCTGCGACTGGTGGGGAGGGCGCTGGAAAGAAGATTTTGAACGCGCCAGAAATACCGGTCAAAATGCCCACCGCTTTTCCATCGAATGGAGCCGCATCCAGCCTGAACCCGACCGATGGGATGACGAAGCGCTGAACAAGTACCTTGAGATGTGCCGCTGGTTGTACCGCAATAATATGACACCACTGGTTACCCTTCACCATTTTACCGATCCATTGTGGTTGGTTGAACGCGGCGGCTGGGAAAATGAAGAGACCCCTGCGCTGTTCGCCCGTTACGTCCGCCGCGTGGTGACCAGTCTCAAAGATTACGTTAACCTTTGGGTAACGATTAACGAGCCAAACGTGTATATCTTCAGCGGATGGGTTTCGGGTGAGTTTCCCCCGGGGAAGAACGATCTTGCATGTGCTGTAAAAGTAGCAGTGAACCTGATTCGCGGGCATGCTGCTGGTTATAAAGTGATTCATGAGGTGCAGTCCGAAGCACAGGTGGGGGTCGCCACCAATTACCGCAGCCTTGTTCCTGCCAGATCATGGTTCCTGCTTGACAGACCTCCGATGAAGATACAAGACCAGATCTTCAACCGCGCAATCAACGATTGCCTTTCTTCTGGAAAGCTTAACCTTCCATTCAAGAAAGTCAACATCCCCGAAGCAGCCGGCACGCAGGATTTCATTGGTTTGAATTACTACACCCGTGATCTGGTTCAGTTTAGCCTGAAAGACTACGCTTCTCTTTTTGGCAGGCGTTTCTTTCCAAAGGACGCCGATCTGAGCCCTACAGGGTTCATCGCCAATATCCCGGCAGGCATGTGGGATGGATTGAAATGGGCGCATGAATACAAACTACCGGTTATCATTACCGAGAACGGCGTCGAAGATCATCTTGACACTCTCCGCCCGCGTTACACCATCGAGCATCTACACCAGGTCTGGCGCGCAATTAACTTTAACTGGCGCATTAAAGGATATTTCCACTGGTCTCTGGTGGATAATTTTGAGTGGGAACGTGGCTGGACACAGCGCTTCGGATTATGGGGCCTCGATACTACAACCCAGGAGCGCATCCGCCGCAGCAGTGTAGATATGTATGAAACCATCTGTAAAGAAAATGGTATCTCAAGTGATATGGTGAAACGATACGCACCTGAAATCTTTGAGAAGCTTTTTCCGGCTGATTGATGACTGGCCACAAGCCGTTATGGAAAAACCCCATGCCAACTTATGAATTTTTCAGTGCAGACTGGTTGAAAGAAATCGAAAGGCTCATCCGCAGCCAAATTGATCCCGCAGCCATCAACTATGCCTCCACAAGCCTGCTTACGGTGTTCGAAAACTGTCCTAACGGTGTGGAGAAGGCTCTCTTCATCCAGACGCATAAAGGGGAATTAACCCGGATCCTTGCCGTCGAAAAACCTTACCCGCAGGCTGAATTTGCCGTCAGTGGTGAATACACGACTTTCCTCAAGGTCATGAGAAAACAATTGGATCCGATGACAGCACTGATGAGCGGTGAACTTCATTTTGAAGGGAACATGATACGCGCGATGGGGATGGTTTCATTAATTGAACCTTTGTATCAAGTAATCGCTGAAATTCCGACCAATTTCGAGTAGATCATTACTGCCCGTATCAAAACGGCATCGTATTTCGATGCCGTTTTAATGATTTCAATATAATTAATCCATCACTCGACGCTTTTTTTCAAAAAGGAGATCCCTATGCCGACAATCAAATACCTGAGTCCTGAATGGACTGCGGAAGCTGAACAACGTTTACGCAGTCAGCTCACCCCCGACCAAATGAAGAACCTGACCTCTTCGATGCTGACCGTGTACACAAATTGCCCGGATGGCAAAGACCGTGCGCTCTACTATAAGCTCGAGAACGGCATTTTCACCGATATTTCCATTCGTGAAGCTCCTTTCCCTGAAGCTGAATTTGTGATCAGTGGGGATTATGAGACATTCGCCAAGATTTCTCGCGCTGAACTTGGATCACGTTCAGCATTGATGAGCGGCAGGCTGCGCTTGCAGGGCAATATGGTTAAAGCCTTGAGCCTTGCATCAATTGTCGACCGTTTTAATAAAATCCTCTCAGAGATCGATTGTGAATATTAGAGGGAAAAATGACAACCAACGATCCCTATTTCATTGACTTTCCCGGCAGAATTAAATCCATCCAGCGTGAAATGGCCCTCGACGGCGTGGATGTTTACCTGGGTTCTCGCCTGCGCACCCTTTCCTGGACAACAGATGCCTTCTGCCCGTGGCGCAGTTATATCGTGATTCCTCCAGAAGGTCTGCCTACAGTATTCACCTTTGTGATCGATGCGGCGCGTGTGGCAGATGAATCGTGGCTTGATTTTGACCATGTGCTCGGTTTCGCCCCTATGGGCGGCCAGGACCAGATCACCGCTGTTTCAGATCTGATTAAATCCTATCTTAAGAATGGCAAAGGCGTGGTGGGTGTAGAAGCGGGCATGTCCAATTATCTACCTGAAGGAAACCTCACTCACTATGAATATGAAGCTTTCTCTGCCGCTTTGCCCGGTGCAAGGCTGGTTAATGCGCTGGATATCATCGACCGCCTGTCCATGATAAAAGATGAAGGAACGATCAATCGCTTCAGAAAAGCAGGACGGATGGCAGACGCCGGACACGAGGCAGTGCTTAAAGCCATTCAAAACGGAGGTTTCGCTAAATACACCGAAACCGAGATAGCCGGTATTGCAGCTCTGGCCATGCGTGAAGCTGGCAGCACCTGGGAATGGTCATTCACAGGCGGTAACGAGATCGCCTCTGGCTACCGCACGGGTTTGATGGGCGGCGCATGCACGCCTCCCACTGATCGCAGACTGCGGGCGGGAGAACCCTTGATGGTCGACCTGCACTCCACTTACAGACTTGGTCTTGGTGATCATACTCACAACTATCTGCTTGCCCCTGCTACTGAACGCCAGTTGTGGCATGCCAAAAATTTTGTTGATCTGGTAGCGTTGTGCCTTGATACTTATAAACCCGGCATCACCCCCTCTACACTGGCAGATAAAATGATGGTCTTCTGTGAAGAAAGAGGGTTCGCGGAGTTCATGGTGCCCGGCTTTGAACACGGCATCGGTATGCTGGGTGATGAATGGCGCATCGGCCGCAATGATGGTCCTTTCCCATACTGGACGAATCCAGATCATGTTTATCAAAAGAACGAGATGCTCATCTGCGCCATCCAGTACGCGTGCCCTGAAGAGAATATTGGATTCCGTTACGAGAACGCCATCCTCATCACTGAAGATGGCTGTGAAACGATGTCAAAATTCCCGCTTGCCATCGAAGTGATCGAATAGACTCAAGACACTCAACAAACGGCTCCCGACGCGGAGCCGTTTGTTTATCTTCCAGCTCATTTTTATTCCTCCAGTGATAAAAAATCATTGACAGAACTATCTGGTATAATCCATCCGGTTAAAATTACCTTTTTGGCGCTATGATAGATCATATCAAGGTTAAGCGATCTTTTGGATCAGCTGCCTTTTAATGAATGGAAAAAATACCAATGAAAATTATCCGAGAATATCCCAATACCTTCAACCTGCCAAAACGCATCGAAGGATTGAGTAAAATTGCCCGAAACCTATGGTGGGTCTGGAACCCAGACGGACAGCGTGTTTTTCAGTTTATTGACCCCCTGCTCTGGGATCTGGTAACCCACAACCCCGTGGCCTTCCTTCAGAAAGTGGAACGTCAGCGCTTGAACGCTGCCGTCAATCAACCAGCGTATCTTGAACATTACGACCGCACTCTGGCCGCATTTGAATCTTATCTAACAAACACCCAAACCTGGTATAAGTTGACCTACCCCGACCTGATCGATCAATCAATCGCCTATTTCTCTTTTGAGTTTGGTCTTCATGAATCACTGCCGGTATACGCAGGCGGTCTCGGAATCCTTTCAGGAGATCATTTAAAAGAAGCTTCTGATCTTGGCATGCCGCTTACTGCAGTAGGATTTGTTTATAACCACGGCTATTTCGTGCAACATCTCACAGAAGACGGCTGGCAAGAAACCCGCAGCGCGTTGATTGATTATAGCAAGTTGCCGTTGATCGCCTTAATGGACGAAAACCGCAAACCCTTGATGATCTCGATCGATCTGCCAGGACGCAGAGTTTATGCTCGAATCTGGGAACTCGAGGTAGGCCGCATCAAACTTTACCTGCTCGATTCTGATGTAGACCCCAATTCACCTTCTGACCGCCAGTTAACCGAACGGCTTTACAGCAATGATCTTGAAGTGCGAATTTCACAGGAGATCTTGCTGGGCATGGGAGGTGTGCAGGTGTTACGCCTGCTGGGTCTGAATCCCACCGTCTGGCACATGAACGAAGGCCATTCCGCTTTTCTTGCCGTGGAGCGCATCCGTGAAAAAGTAAAAACAGGTATGTCCTTTGAAAATGCCATGGATCAGGTAAAGATTGGTGACATCTTTACCACACATACCCCCGTTCCAGCTGGTAACGACCAATTTCCCCTGTGGCTGATTGATAAATACTTTGGCAACATCTGGGCAGAGCTTGGTCTCACCCGTGACCAATTCATAGACCTGGGAAGACAGGTACAACCCTGGGGTGAGACTTTCGTCATGCCTGTACTTGCGCTTAAACTCTCCAAACGGGCTAATGCCGTTTCTGAATTACATGGTATCGTATCAAGGCGAATGTGGCAGTTCCTGTGGCCAGAGGAAAAAGAAGAAAACGTTCCAATCGGTTACGTAACCAACGGTGTGCATACGCGTACATGGCTGGCTCGCCGCATGGGGCTACTCTTTGAAAAATACCTTGCCCCAGACTGGGCAGACCGCCTGGATGATCCTGACCTCTGGAAAAATGTTTTCCAAATCCCTGATGAAGAATTATGGGCTGTTCGCCGGCACTTGAAGAACAAACTGGTGAGTTTTGCCAATGAACGTACCCGTCTGCAGTGGCAGAACGGGCTGCTCACGCCCAGTCAGGCAGTCGCCGGCGGTGTCTTCCTTGAACCCTACTCATTGACGATCGGCTTCGCACGCCGGTTCGCAACTTATAAGCGCGCCAACCTCGTATTCCGTGATTTCGATCGTTTTATGAATCTGATCAACGATTCACATCGTCCGGTACAGATCATTTTTGCCGGCAAAGCCCACCCAGCCGATGAGCCGGGTAAAATGTTGATCCAACAGGTGTACCGTACTGTCAAAGATTCACGCAGCGCAGGCCGTCTGGTCTTTCTGGAAGACTACGACATTAATGTCGCACGCTATCTGGTGCAGGGCGTTGACGTATGGCTAAACACCCCCCGACGGCCCAATGAAGCTTCAGGAACTTCAGGCATGAAAGCTGCTCTCAACGGCGTGCTTAACTTCTCGGTGCTCGATGGCTGGTGGCGGGAAGGATACAACGGCAAGAACGGCTGGCCCATCGGCAAAGACATGGATTATGCCAATCCTGAAGAACAGGATGCAGCTGACGCACAGAGTATTTACGAGACACTGGAAAAACAGATCATCCCTATGTACTATGAGCGTGATCAAAACAAAATTCCCACCCTTTGGCTGCAGATGGTCAAAGAATGTCTGCGCACACTCACTCCGCAGTTCAGCCTGCGCCGTATGCTCAAAGAATATACAACAGATTACTACCTGCCTGTCATCAAAGAATCAGCTTCGATTCAGTAGATTGGTTGAAGGATACTATCATGGAAAATTTAATTGACCCCCATGCGTGGTTATACGCTTTAATGATCTTTGCCCTCCGGGTTGGAGATATGTCTCTGGATACCATCCGCGTGCTCTTTGTGATGCGCGGGAAGAAACTGCTTACCTGGGTACTGGGCTTTGTCCAATCCGTGATCTATATCGTTGCCATCAGCTCGGTATTGACCGAAATGGACAACATCCTCAACGTGCTTGCCTACGCAGCGGGCTTCGCCACCGGTAATGTTGTCGGTTTAATCATTGAAGGTAAGCTGGCAATCGGTCACATTCTCATAACCATTATCAGCTCTCACCGCGGGGCCTACATTGCAGAACAGCTGCGTGCCAGTGGTTACGCAGTAACTGAAATTTCAGGGCGTGGTAAGAACGGCACTGTGTTCGAACTCCACGCCAGTGTGTTGAGAAAAGACGTGCCCAACGTGGAAACCATCGTCCTTGAAGCAGATCCTCAAGCATTCGTCACTGCCGAAGACGTACGCCCCGTAAGGCGCGGCTTCTGGCGTGCCTGACTCTGCCCTGAAAACAATTGGTGATTCAATTAGCTAAATTTAGAATCTCAAGTCAGCAGCCTGACGATAATTCAACATAGCCCGAAAATTGGCAAACATTTCTTCCATGATTTCCTGCCGGCGTACATGAACATAATTCGCCAGACGTTTGAACTCACTGCGCGTGGGGAAGATTTCCAATCCGATTCTCGTCAGACTATCGGTAAGATAACGCATATCTTTGACGATCCCTCTCACTCTGAATTCTTCAAGAAATGGCTTAACATTTATCTTGAAATCTAGATCGGAATTGGTAATGGATGCAGGAATCTCATCCATCTGCACGTTGGCGATCAAACACATTCCCTTGATTGAAATGTCGTGAAGATTGGCGCGAATTTCCATACCATCACTGATGAACGAAAAATAAACTGGAAATTTCGGCTGTACGCGCTGTTCCGAACGCTCTCTCCACTCCTGTTTCAATACATGAAAATCACTTAGATGGACTTCATCATTGTGGATCAGGATTCTCACAGTTCGAGAAACTATTATTGTCTGGTCATTTTGTATGCGCAGAAATACAGGGATGGTTTCGCTGCCTGAACAGAAATTACCGATATTCCCAGCTCGGGCAATGACCTGACTGCTGGTTGTTTCTTTCACCGCAAGTTGATCATTCACTAGCATCCCGCTCATGGGGATGGTCACCTCAATATTGTCTTCAGGATGGATCAATGTGCTGATATCATCCACTTCTTTTGCGGATTCAAAAAGGGTGATTTCCTGGATGGGTTTCATCGACCACCTCCTTTACCAGTAGTACCAGTAAATAAATGGTGCAAATAACTTTACTCAAACATCGATTACGGTAGACGCAAAACGCCGAGGACTCCTCGGCGTTTTCTTTTATATAAATTATTATAAACACATATACACAGTGCTTGTCAAGGGCATGCTTCTTTAATCTCATTTATCATTCCGGGTAAAATGCTCAATCCTCCTCATCAACCAGGTTAAGTTCAGGCTGTCCTCCAGCCACACATCTCTACTCGTCCTTGACGAAATACTTATTCCAGTTTTATAATCTATTTAGAAAATTTTCTAAATAGGATTTAACTGCAATGGGATATGCAGAAACTTTAAAAGCCCTGTCCGATCCAGTAAGGCGTGAAATTCTCGTCATGCTGAAATCCGGGAAAATGACCGCAGGTGAAATTGGAAGACACTTTAATATGACCGGGGCAACCATTTCTTATCACCTGTCACAGTTAAAAAAGGCTGACCTTGTATTCGAAACCAAGTTTAAAAACTTCATATTCTATGAACTGAACACCTCGGTTCTGGAAGAGATCATGCTCTGGCTTTCGCAATTTGGAGGAAGTAATGCTGAAGTTAAAAAATAAAACTGCTCTGCTGTTGTCAACCATCATCTGTTTAACCCCTATGATCTTTGCCCTGATAATCTTCGAAAAATTGCCGCCGCAGGTTCCCACACATTTCAACGCAGCGGGTGTCGCAGATGATTATCTTCCCAAGGCAGCAGCTGCTTTTGGCTTGCCTTTGATCCTGGCAGCAATCAACGCATATACTCACTTTCGGCTCACTGCAGACCCAAAAGTAGAAAAAGCTTCATCGGTGATCAAGCAAGCGATGAAATGGGTCGTCCCGGTTATTTCTGTTTTGTTTATTCCTTTTTCTCTATTAAAAGCGCTGGGTACAAACCTTCCCATCCCAATGGCTGCCACATCTCTCGCAGGCATTGTGATTATTATCTGTGGCAATTACCTCCCCAAGTGCAGACAGAATTACACGGTAGGCATCAAACTGCCATGGACGCTCGACAGCGAAACGAACTGGAATAAGACCCATCGCTTCGCAGGCTTTCTCTGGGTGTTTGGCGGATTGATCATTCTAATTAACGCGTTCTTTTCTTTCTGGCCGGTTAATCTTGTCGTTATAAGCCTTCTGGTTATCGTGCCCTTTATTTATTCATATTTAGAATATCAACACGAGAATAAGGATCAATCGATAGGACAAGAATAGGTTTTTCTTAAAAAGTGCTTTCTTAATAAAATTTCCAATCACTGATTAATAAAAAAGGAGATCCATAAAAAATGAAAATTTATAAGACCATTTTTGTCATTCTGCTTACTTTCATGATGCTGGCTGCTTGCACCTCTACAAAGCTTGCGGATATTTATGATGAAGATTCAGTCATCAACCGTGCAAAAGAGATCGTTGAACTCATTAATACGTATGACTTTGATACTGTCAACGCGCAATTGCGGGACGATCTTCAAGATCAGTTGACATCCGCCCAACTGAAAGAAGCCCTGGAAGGAAAACTGGCCAACGCTGGTGCGTTCATCGAGTATCAATCAAGCACTGCTGTGGGTCAAAAAAGTAAATCCACCGGCGAGGATTATGCTACCGTTGTTCTGGTGGGAAAATATGAGAACAGTACCATTGTATATACGATCACAATGGATTCCAATCTGGATATCGTTGGGTTGTATGCAAAATAAGATCAAAGCCGTTACAGCAATAAACGGTGATCAATAGAATATCAAAAGCGCCATCCTTGCGGATGGCGCTTGACGTAAAAGATCAAGAGGCGTCTTCTCTTTCTCTCAAATGCGGGAAGAGCAACACTTCACGAATGGTCCGCTGGTCGGTCAGCAGCATCACCAGTCGGTCAATGCCCATACCAAAACCTCCCTGCGGGGGCATTCCGTAAGACATGGCGTTCAGATAATCCTCATCCATTGGGTGGCGTTCCTCATCCTCGACATCATACTCGCGTCCCATTTCCAAGAAGCGAGCTTCCTGCTCAAGAGGATCGTTCAATTCAGTGAACGCGTTGCACAACTCCATTCCTCCCACAAAACCTTCGAAACGCTCCACGATTGAAGGGTCGCCGGGTATGTTCTTGGCCAGCGGAGAAATATCGCGGGGATAATCATACAAGAATGTGGGCTGGATAAACGTGGGCTCCAGATATTCTCCAAGCAGATGATCAATCAGTTTTCCGCGTGCGGTGCCCGGTTTGAACTTCATACCCTTCTCCAACATCACCGCTTCGAGTGATTCTGCGGTAGGATGTTGCTGAATATCAATGCCGGTCTTCTCGATCAACCCCTGCCGCAGGTCAACGCGCCGCCAGGGTGGATTGAAATCAATTTCGTTGCCGCAGTATGTCACTTTGCGGGTACCGAAAATACGATCACACACAAAAGCGATCATCTGCTCGGTTAATTCCATTACCTTCAGATAATCGGCGTACGCCCAGTAATATTCAAGCTGGGTGAACTCAGGATTATGCTTATAAGAAACACCCTCGTTGCGAAAGTCGCGCCCGATCTCGTAAACGCGGTCAAAACCGCCAACAATCAATCTTTTCAGATATAGCTCAAATGAAATACGCAGGAAAAGGTCTTGTTTCAACTGGTTATGATGCGTGATGAACGGTCTGGCTGCAGCCCCGCCATAGATCGGCTGCAGGATGGGTGTCTCGACTTCGAGGAAGCCGCGTTCGTCAAGAAAGGCGCGGATGGCCGAAACCACAGCTGCACGTGTGCGGAAGATCTTGCGTACATCTTCGTTGACAGCCAGGTCAGCGTAACGCTGGCGGTAGCGGGTTTCTGGATCAGCGAGTGTGGCATGTCGTACCACCTGCCCATCGACGACTTCGTCTTTAGCAGCTGGCAGCGGGGTAATGGCCTTGGCAAGCATTTTAAAGTCGTGAACCTGCAGGCTGATCTCGCCCGTGCGGGTTCTGATCATGTCGCCAGAAGCCTGGATGTAATCACCAATATCAAATTGATCTTTGAAGCGCTGCATGGCTTCTTCACCCAGCTCATTAACGCGGAAGAAAAGTTGAATCCGGCCGCTGCCGTCTTCGATATGAGCGAAAGCCAGCTTTCCCATCAACCGGATGGCACGCAGCCTGCCCCCCAGGATAGCCTGCAGGGGGTCTTGCCTGCCTTCAGCTTCAGCTTTTTCAAATGCGCGGATCGCCTCGGCCGTAGTCTGGTTCACTTCTGCCCGTGTAGGGTACGGTTCCAGCCCTGCGGCGCGCATTGCCAGTATTTTTTCATAGCGAATTCGTTCCAGTTCAGTAAATTCCATCTTACCTTTTCCTTGTTTTAATCAAGAGACCTGCCCGGTCTTCTTGGGGGCAGGCCTCTGGTTTGCAGAGTTTGGATCACCCAGGTCGATCGATCGGTGTGACCCCTATTGTACTAGGTTTATTCCACTTTGATTACCTTCACAAAGTATGATCCTGCAGGAGCATCCACCTGCACCCTATCGCCCGCTCGCCTTCCCAGCAGAGCCTTACCCAGAGGGCTTTCGTTAGAGATCTTTCCAGCGCTCGGATCAGCTTCTGCAGCACCCACAATTTCGTAGGCTTCCTTATCTTTGCTGCCCTCTTCCTGAATGGTGACACAGTTCCCCACCTGGATGGTTTCTTTATCTACATCTTTTTCATCCACAACCCGCGCGGTTGCCAGCAGGATCTCCAGTTCCTTGATTCTACCCTCAACGAACGCCTGTTCATTCTTGGCCGCTTCCAATTCGGCGTTGTCGAGCAATTCACCGCCTTCGATGGCTTCGTGAAGCCGTTCAGCGATCTGTTCACGCTTTGTGGTTCGCAGGTAATTAAGCTCTTCCTGCAATTTTTGATACCCTTCAGAAGTCAGGAATGTTGTAGGCATATTTATTTTTTCCTTCACAATGAAAGTGCGGAAGAATGAAAAATCCCCGCCAGTAGCAACATCTTTCGAATGTAAAAAAACCACTCCTCGTGGAGCGATTTATAAAAATGAGGGAATAATCATTTTCTTCGTCTCTAGTGTTCAATTACTATAACATAAATGAAATTCAATTGCAAGACTGACCGATTCCCTTACGCTTAAGAATCATGCAAATTTCATAAAAAAGGGTGATCTTCTATAAAAACAGCAGGAAAAGAAGTAAAGATGTTTTGCTGATCTGCTAAACCCATCTTTTTTCACCAGTTTTATCTTTAAAAAAACCGCGAATCAAAAAACGATTCGCGGCTCTATTCCTTTATATCCTTCAGCTAGTTTACTTTATACTTCTCACCTTCGCGCAGGGCTTGATAATTCTGTGGCAGCAGTTTATGATGGCGTTCGGGCAGGTGCCCTTTCAATGCCTTCTCGATCGCCTCCAATGGCAGCACAGGCAGGTTGGCGATCAACGCCCCCAGCAGCACCATGTTAGTCATGCGCTTGTCACCGAGCTTCTCGGCGATTTCATTAGCCTTCACGCTGATCACCTTGATATCCTTGCGTTCAGCAGGGCGGTCGACCATCGACTCGTTGATCACGAGCACGCCACCAGGTTTGACCATACTTTCATATTTATCAAGAGACGGCCGGTTCATTACGATCACCGCTGTTGGATGTTCCACCATAGGCGAGCCAATCTCTTCATTCGAAATAACCACCGTGCAGTTCGCTGTACCACCGCGCATCTCGGGGCCGTAGGATGGGATCCAGGTAACTTCGCGCCCCTCATCCATTCCGGCGTATGCCAGCAGCTGACCGGTGAAGAGCACCCCCTGCCCGCCAAAACCTGCAACAACGATTTCTGTTTGCATGCGTTTCCTCTCCTCTTATTTAATTTCAGCTACTGCAGGGTGGACTTTATAGTCACCGATCGGATAATATGCCACCATCTTTTCTTCCAGCCATTGCAGCGCTTCTGCTGGCGTCTTCCCCCAGTTCGTGGGGCAAATCGAAAGCAATTCAACCAGTGAGAACCCCAGCCCGCGCATTTGCACTTCAATCGCGGTACGGATGGCTTTCTTGGCCAGGCGGATGTTCTTGGGGTCATGCAGTGAGCGGCGCACCACATAAGAAGCGCCGTCAAGCTTGGCGAGCATCTCGGCCGTTCGGATCGGATACCCCTGTGTTTCCACATCCCTGCCATTAGGCGAAGAGGTGGTCACCTGCCCTGGTAGTGTGGTTGGCGCCATCTGTCCGCCGGTCATGCCGTAATTGGTGTTATTGAGAAAGAACACCGTGATGTTCTCGCCCCTTGCTGCAGCATGCACAATTTCCGCCATGCCGATCGAAGCCAGGTCGCCGTCACCCTGGTAGGTAAAGACCATGCGGTCCGGGTACACACGTTTCACACCGGTGGCCATCGCCGGAGCACGTCCGTGTGGAGCCTGGACAAAATCAGTGTCAAAATAATTGTAAGCAAAAACCGAGCAGCCAACCGAAGCCACACCGATCGTCCGGTCTTTCAAGCCCATCTCGTCGATCACTTCCGCGATCAAGCGGTGTGCCGTGCCGTGCGTGCAGCCCGGGCAGTAGTGGGTGCTGACATCGGTCAGGGAATCCGGTCGGGTGTAAACCATTGAATCCAGTTCATTTATCGTCATCATGGCTCACTCCTTTAATTCTTCTTCGCAATGCGGTTTAACCAGCGGTCGCGCGGGTGGCCTGTGGTGGTCAATGGACCTTTCACAAGGCGTTTGATCTCTCGCAGCGCTTCTTCAGGTAAAACGCAGACGCCGCCCATACGCCCGTAAAATTCTACCGGAACCTGGCCGTGAGTCGCGATCAACACATCTTCCAGCATCTGACCGGCGTTCATTTCGAGAACCAGCATGCCTTCCACCTGTTTCGATAGTTCCTCCAATACCTTGCTCGGGAAGGGGCTGACGGTAATCGGTCTGATCAACCCAACAGGGATACCCTCAGCGCGGGCAGCTCTGACCGCAGAAAGTGCCACACGGCCGGTGGAACCAAAACCCACCACCGCGAATTTGGCATCATCCATGTAATATTCCTTGTAACGCACCTCGTTGGCTTCCACCTCCTGCCAGCGGTACATCAGCCTCAAGTTCATCTCTTCCTGCATGGCAGGATTCAAGTTGATAGAAGTCAAAAACCGGCGCTCGCGCCCTTTTGCTCCTGAGACTGCCCAATCAGGGAAACTGGTTTTGAGCGGCTGCATTGGTGGAAGTTCGCAGGGTTCCATCATTTGGCCGATCGAACCATCAGAAAGCACTGCCACGATTGAGCGGTATTTTTCAGCCAGATCAAAAGCCAACACAGTTAGATCAACGCTTTCCTGCACACTGGCGGGTGCCAGCACGATAGGATGATAATCTCCATGTCCGCCGCCTTTAACGATCTGATTGTAATCAGCCTGAGAAGGAGCAATGTTGCCCAACCCCGGGCCGCCGCGCTGAACATCGATTAACACCATTGGCAGTTCAGTTCCAGCGATAAAAGAAAGCCCCTCCTGCATCAAACTGATGCCGGGACCAGAAGAAGAAGTCATCACGCGCTGGCCGGTGCAGGCTGCACCATAGACCATGTTGATGGCTGCCACTTCACTTTCAGCTTGTACAAACGCGCGGCCCAGTTCAGGCATACGGCGCGACAGATATTCAAGTGATTCGGTCTGCGGTGTGATCGGATAACCAAAATACGCAGCTAATCCGGCACGTACGGCAGCCTCGGCTACTGCTTCGTTTCCTTTCATTAACTCTCTTGCCATCACCGGCCTCCTTCGGATTCACGGCTTTCACCGGATTTTTCACGATATACGGTTATTGCAGCTTCAGGACAAACCACTGAACAAATCCCGCAGCCGGTGCAACCATCAGCAATCAATGTTGCCGGGTGATAACCCTTGGCGGTAATATGATCATACGCCAATCCCAATACTTTTTGCGGGCAGGCTGCGACACATACTTCACAGCCTTTGCAATACGTTTCGTTGACAACGACGCGTCCCTTTAGGGGCATTCATACCTCCTGGAGATTCCCGTTGCCGGGTTTTTTACCGGACCAAATGATCCGGGTCAAGCATATTATCCTCGATTTCATTTTTTTTTATAAGTTCCACGCTCCTCAGTATCGTGATGTTATATCTGCGAAAAGATAAAAAAAGCAGGAGATAAACTCCTGCTTAATCCCTATACGAGGTGGGCATGCCAAAACGATCAAGTTCCAGGAAGGGGAAACAGATATCGTTCATTCTGACACCCATTCCACCAGGGTTGCCTCACCCTGTCCAACACCCACACATAACGCTGCCATGCCATAATAAGGCCTTGAGCAGCCGGGTGCCCGCCTTTTCATTTCATGGATCAATGTGGTTAAGATACGCGCCCCAGAACACCCCAGTGGATGCCCGAGAGCGATTGCTCCGCCGTTTACGTTGGTGATCTCTTCTGACAGGTCAAGTTCACGCAGCACAGCCAGAGCCTGCACTGCGAATGCCTCATTGATTTCCACAAGCTGTAAATCACCTGATTTTAACCCTGCCCGTTCCAGGGCTTTCCTGGCTGCGGGGATTGGTCCTAATCCCATCGTGCGCGGTTCCACACCCGCCGCAGCGGAGGATATGATTCTGACTAAAGGTTTATAACCAAGCGCAGCCGCCTTTTCAGCGCTCATGACCAGCAGCGCTGCGGCTCCATCGTTCATGCCTGATGAATTGCCTGCTGTTACTGATCCATCCTTGCGAAATGACGGTTTTAACCGCGCCAGTGATTCCATTGTGGTATCACGCCGCGGTCTTTCGTCAATGGATACCGTTATGGGGTCTCCTTTTTTCTGGGCGACGGTCACAGCCGCGATTTCATCCACAAACCTTCCACTGTCAATAGCCGCAATCGCGCGTGCGTGGCTCTGCACGGCGAATCTATCCTGCTCTTCGCGCGAAATCTGATACCTGTCAGCGATATTTTCAGCAGTTTCTCCCATTGGATCAGTGCCATATAGTTCTGCCATGCGCGGATTGGGAAACCGCCATCCTAAAGCCGTGTCATAAGCGGTCAGATTGCCGAAGGGATATCCAGATTCAGCCTTTGGCAACACATAAGGAGCACGCGACATACTCTCCACCCCGCCGGCGATGTAGATATCTCCCTCACCGGCGCGGATGGCACGAAACGCAGCATTGACAGCGGTCAACCCTGAAGCACACAATCGATTGAATGTCACCGCAGGAACTGATACAGGGAACCCTGCCAGCAAGGTGGCCATACGCGCCACATTGCGGTTATCCTCCCCTGCCTGGTTGGCACATCCAAGGTAAACTTCTTCAATCACCGCTGGATCGAGGTGATTCCTATCAACAAGAGTTTTCAGGACAAATGCCGCCAGGTCATCAGGGCGAATGCGAGCCAGCGACCCGCCCAGAGCACCAATTGGTGTGCGAACGGCATCTACGATCACCACATCAGTCATCCATACCCTCCTCAAAACTTTTGCCCCTTGATTCTACCATCATTATAGAGAAACGTTAATTTTGAACAGAAAATGTAAGGAATAATTCGGATTCATTTATAATAATTAATGAATATTTGCCAACATTTTTGCCCGGCCGATACAATCTGCCATGAAACCAAATTACTTCAGCCGATATCCTTCTCATCCCTCACTGCTAACCTTCTTCGTGGTGATTGTCTTATTGCTCTCCGCCTGCAGCAGCGGGCAGGGTCTTCAGAATACCACCAATGCCGGAAAAACCTACGAAGTCGCTCCGGAATTTCGCGAATTCTACAACTCACTCGGCGGCGAAAATATCCTCGGTCCTGCAATCTCAAAGATGTTTACATTTCAAACCTTCGAATGCCAGTACACAGTCAACGTGTTGATGTGTCAGAATCCCGTCCTTACTGGCAGCAGCCGTTTTGGGTTGTATCCACTTGGTAATTCTCTAAACATCCAGGAATCTCCAGACGCGAGTGCGCCTGCCGAAAGCAGCCGTGTGGTCAATGGATATAGTATTTACGAAGAATTCATTCCCCTCTATGACCAGTTTTCTGGTCTTCAATTCGCAGGTAATCCCATCAGTCAGGTCCATATCAATTATTCACAGGAACGAATCGAGCAATACTTCGAAAATATCGGGCTCTATCGCAGCTTTAATGACGCTCCAGGAGAAGTGAAACTCCTGGCATATGGTGCTCTGGCCTGTGATACTGAATGTCAATACAACCCTTCCATAGATTCCCTGATCATCAGTTCAGAAAGCGCAGGAAACAACCAGCCTTTCCTTCCACAATTAGGAAAGATCGGCGGAGCGACAGCCTTCGGCGCCCCATTGACCCAGCCCTACATTGCCTCTGATGGTGCCCAGGAACAAATCTATACAAACGCAGTCCTCTACAGCCCCAATGGAAGAAACGGCGAAGTGAAACTACGCCCTCTGGCAGTCCTTCTGGGGGTGTTAACCACCCCTCCGGGGCCACAAATTTATGGCAATCAAGACGGCGTCGTGTTCTATGCGGTGCAGGGAGATCTCGGGTATCACGTGCCATTAATCTTCGATGAATTTATCAGCACACACGGCGGGCTGGAGATTTCCGGTGATCCGGTAGCAGAAACAATTGAAGTTCAACCCGGTCTTTACCGGCAGTGTTTCGAAAATTATTGCCTCGACTACCAGCCATCTGCCGCGGCTGGTCAGCAAGTCAGCATGGCACCACTTGGAAAGCAGTATCTTGAGAATATGCAAGGAGCCAATTCGGGTGAAAAACCACTCGTGGTTTCCAGTAATACCGTATTGCTGCAGGTTTCTGAGCAATATAAACGCCTGCCGTCTACAAGTCCGCAGCGCATTGACATCCTTGTCCTCAAGAAAGAAGATCAGAAACCACTGTCTGGTTTTGAATCCACCCTTGACTTGCTTCTGCCAGATGGAAGCCATTACACCAGTGATATCACAGCCACACAGGCAGACGGTAAGGCATCGGTTATCATCCCGGCAATGAACGCCATACAGAACGGTTCGATCCTCACCTACAAGGTCTGCCTCAAGGCTGCCGCTGTCGAACCGGTATGTGCATCCGGTAATTACCTCATTTGGAATCTTCCCTGATCAGGGGAAGGCTTCTCCAAAAACCATGACATTGGCGATTTTTCCCCCTGTGCTGTAAACAGTAATTTCAAATGAATATTCGTCACCCGAAGCAAGACCGGTGCTCACCTCTACCCGGCGCACACCGATCACTTCATCTGAAGCGTTGTAAGCCACTGCAGCAAGAACGATCCGGCTGGCTGACCAACCTTCACCATCCAGGGTTGCCCCACCATTGAAGACTGCTGATAAACCATCGGGGGCAACGATGAACTGGTTGTCTTCTATCTTTAGGAACATTTGATTCGTGTTTCCATTTTCAACCGTAGCGGCGGTCAAGATGTTTAATTCGACATTTGGATTCATGGCGACCGGTGGCGAAAAGTAAGTATAGAAAGGCAGTGCTGTACCCGCTTTCAGACGGCTGAGTGGAAACTGCGCAGATTGTGAAATCACATCCCCTGAAGAAGGATCCGTCAACCGGAATTCAGCGGTAAGGTTCTCCAGGTCCATTTCCTGGTCATTCATGATCATCGCAAAGCAATAAAGCCCGCCTGTCAAAGACGGCGTGCAATTGACAGCCTGTACTGGAATGGGTGCCGGTGTGGGATTGGGCACCGCCAGTGTGCTCTGTGCAGGTTTCGCTGCAGGAATAATCAATTTCGTCCCGATGGCAAGGTTATAGGGGTTAATATCAGGATTCGCGGCTTTCAGTTCATCAAGGGTAAGACCGTTCAGATAGGCAATGTCGATCAATGTATCATTCGCTTTCACCGTATACACCCGGGGGGTGGGGGTAATGGTTGGAGCAAGCGTAGGAGTAGGAGCATCCGGCGGAGTAGGCGTTATTGTGGCGGTTGCTGTGGCAGTCTGGTACGGCGTCAATTGAACCGACTGCGTAGAAGTTATTGGTCCTGCCGGTTTTTTCTGTGCACATGAAGCCAGAATGATTAAAGTCATGACAATTACAACAATCCGGTGTCTCATGTTTTGCATTATACCTGAGTTAATCGTTAATTAACCGCTTGCCGGTCTTGAAGCCATATGCTAAACTCAACGCATGACACCAGAAGAGCGTCTTTATCAGGAAGTCAAGGATGCACTGACGCAAAATGATCTGCCAAAAGCCCGGCAGCTTCTCACGCAGCTCTTAAAAATTAATCGCAGCAATCCTGAATACTGGCTGTGGATGAGCGGTGTCGTTGAAACCCGCAAAGAACGCAGCATTTGCCTTAAAGAAGCTCTAAAACTTGATCCTGGCAACCTGACAGTGATCCGTGGTCTTCGTCTTCTCGATGAAAACATACCAGACCCCGAACCCCCACCTGGCATCAGATTTCTAAAACAGGATTGGAAAACAATCCTCGAAAAAGAGGAGCTTAAACCCGCCGCTGAACCTAAAGTCCGGCGCAAGGCGATCGCCTGGTCCATCCTGGGTGTGATCGCCCTGGCTCTGGTAACAACCGGTATCATCCTGGGTCTGCGCCCAAAAATTAAACCTGGCACAAATACAGTGCTTAAATTTTCTCTAACCCCGCCCCCCACAGAAACCGTTGTGATCACCCCCTCAGCCACATTCGAAGGTCCGCCCCCTCTCTGGACGCTGCTGGAAGCAACATTTACCCCTACCCCGCTCTATGTGGCTACACCCCACAACCTGACCGAAGCGTACCGCGCAGCAATGAAAGCGTATGAGAAAGGTGAGTGGGCAAAAGCGCTTGAATACTTCAAGCAAGTGCTTGGCACTGAACCCAATTCACCAGATATCCAGTACTACATCGGGGAATCCTTCCGCTTCCTGGAGCAATACAAGAACGCTGTCGCCGCGTATGATGCCGCGCTCAAAATCGACCCTGCCTTTGCTCCTGCTTATTTAGGTAAAGCCCGCGTACAGCTTCAAACCAACCCGCCTGATGCAAATGCGGCTGAAAAGAATCTGAAAAAAGCCGTGGAACTTGATCCTTTGATGCACGAAGCCATTCTGGAACTTGCCAATACCAGCCTCGCACGCGGAGATGCTGAAGCCGCTCTAGACTATACCAGCCAGCTTGCCAGCAGCATGCCCCGCTCATCGCTCGTTGAAACGATCCGTGCTCAGGCGTTCTTGCTGCAGGGTGAGAATAGCCTCGCCTTAGACGCAATCGAAAATGCCAATCGATATGATGTATCTTCATTACCGGTATACAAACTATGGGCTGAGATCCTGCAGGCCAACGAACGCTACGAAGATTCCCTCAAACCCTTGAATACCTATCTCACATACAGCCACAGTGATGCCGAGACTGACCTCATGCTGGCCAAAGCGCATTTTTCTGCCGGGAACCTGGAAGAAGCACTCACTGCAGTGAACCATGCGCTTTCCTCTGACAACATGCTGGTTGATGCCCTGGTCATCCGCGGTAATATCTACCTTTATCAAGAAGAGATTGATCTGGCTGAAAAAGATTTCGACCGCGCACTAGCCCTGCAGCCTAAATCTTTCGAAGCCAATATTGGTCAGATCCGCATTGCTCTTCTGCAAGACTACCCCGGACTGGCGTTCGAGTATGTGAAGGTTGCGGTGGAGTTGGCAAAAAGCGACCTTGAGAAAGCAACCGCCCTCTACTGGCGCGCTGTCTCATTGATCGAACTGGGTGAGACGAATTCCGCAATTCGTGACCTTGAAACTGTTTTAGCGCTTCCTGAAGATGTTTTACCAGATGAACTGCGCAAACAGGCTGAAGAAGCCTACCTGCCGCTGGTTACCCCAACCCCCAGCCTTACTCCTACAGAAACGGTCACGCCTTCCATTACGCCTACACCCAGCAAAACATCAATCGTAACCCTCACTCCAACCCGTACGGCGGCCCGCACGCCAACTCGCACGCCAACTCATTAGAAAACTGTGCGCAAAACTGAACTGTTCCTGCTGATCAAGAATCGACACCTCACCCGACAGGCTCATACCAGCCGGGTAAACCGTCTTATGAGGTATCTAGCAGTTGCACTGACCGCAATTTTCTCGATCGCGATTGCCCTGGCACTGTTCGGAAGTGGTTTTCTTTATGCAAAAATTACGGCTGATCTTCCTTCTGTGCAAGTTCTGCCGGTGCTGCTCAATGCCAGCGATGGAGAGCTGCTTACCCCCAGCCGCCTGCTAGACCGTTCAGGCGAAGTTGTTCTTTTTACATATCAAGACCCCGGAATTGAACGCAAGTATCTTTACGTTGATCCCGCAGAAACCGATCATATCAGCCCGCAAATGTTGCGAACCATCACCGCAGCGATGGAACCCGCCTTCTGGGAATCTCCGGGTTATGACCTGAAACAATGGAATAACCCCGAACCTCAGACCATTGCCGAAAGATTGGTAGATGAACTCTTGCTTGATGGTGAACCTGCTTCGCAGACGCGCAGCCTCCGCATGCGCTTGCTGGCAGGTCAGGTGGTGGCTCAATATGGCAGAACGCGCGTTCTTGAATGGTATCTAAACAGCGCCTGGTTCGGTCATTACGCTTACGGTGTGGAAAGTGCTGCGCAGCTCTATCTCAATAAATCTGCTTCAGACCTTACGCTTGCAGAAGCTGCTCTGCTGACCCCATTGCTAGAAAGCCCCGCTCTGAATCCGCTGGATGCCCCCGACGCCGCGCTGAAAGCCCAGCGTGAATTTCTCGCGAAATTACTTAAGAACGGGGTGATTAATGAAAAGGAATACAAAGCAGCGTTGGAAGAAGATCTGAACCTGCGCCAAAAAACCGTCCAACCCTCATCTATTGCCGCCGGATTTATGAAACAGGTTGAACGCCAGATGAACAGTACGCTGGGCAGCCAACGCGTTCAGCGCGGCGGAGTGGACGTGATCACCACTCTGGATGCCGACCTGCAGCAGCAATTCCAGTGCACAACCGCCACCCAGCTTATCCGCGTGCAAAGCAGCAACATTTCTGGTGTTGCCCCTGCTCAGATTGATTGTGATGCGTCGCTTCTGTTGCCAACACAGAGCTTCCTCAGCGAATCAATATCAGGTCTTGCAGCCGGTGGTTTGATCATGGATCCCGCCACCGGTGAAGTACTGGCTTACCAGGACCCCGTAACGCTCGATGGTGAATCGCTGCCAGATAGTGGCTACGAACCCGGGTCTCTGCTCACCCCCTTTATTGCTGCCGCTTCCTTTGCCCGCGGGTATTCCCCTGGCAGTTTACTCTGGGATATTCCCAGCACCACGTCGCCTGTCATGAATACATCAGGCACATCTACCATTGAATACCATGGTGCAGTCAATATTCGTAGTGCAGTGGCAAACGATTACTTGAATCCACTCGTGTCACTGGTCAATAACGTGGGCGCAGGCAATGTGTGGATGACAGCTTCCGCCGCCGGATTGACATCCCTTAAAAATGCCCCATATGATGCTAGCCCGCTCATCTCCAACACCAAGACCAGTCTGTTCCAACTTGCCACCGGATACAGCACTCTTGCCAATTCAGGGGTGCGCGCAGGCGTGTTTGACTCTCAAACATCCGAGATCATCCCCAATACCGTTTTACGCGCTGAAACAACCACGGGCCGAATCCTGTTGGATAATTCAACTCCTGCCACCAGCTCCATTTTAAGCCAACCTCTGGTTTACCTGGTTAATCATATATTAAGTGATGAGAGCGCGCGTTGGCCCAGCATGGGATATCCAAATGTGCTCGAAATTGGCTCACCGGTTGCTGTCAAAACGGGCAGCGCAACCAACGGTCACCAGGTCTGGACGGTAGGATACACGTCACAACGCCTAGTTTTGGTATGGATGAGAGATGATTTAGAAATCTCGACCGATTCGCAATTAAATACCCGTATGCCAGCTGGAATCTGGCACGCGCTTATGCGTTATGTCACGCGCACAGAAACCTTTACAGGCTGGGAAATGCCCACCGGTGTCACTTCAATGCAGGTCTGCAGTCCGTCTGGTATGCTTCCCACCGCAGACTGCCCCAGTATTGTGACCGATGTTTTTCTGCTCGGTAATGAACCAACCATCGCTGACACACTTTATACACGTATCAAAATTAACCGCGAAACAGGTCAGCGCGCCACAGTCTTCACCCAGCCTGACCTGGTTGAAGAACGCGTGTTCATGGATGTGCCGGCTGAAGCCCGTGAATGGGCACTGCAGGCCGGGATCGCGCTTGCCCCGCAAGGGTACGATTCCATTCAACTGACACAGCCTGACCCCAATGTGATGATCACTGAACCCGGACTGTTTTCAGTCGTTGCTGGCACAGTCAAGATCCGTGGGACTGCTTCAGGTGAAGGTTTTGTTTCTTACACCCTGCAAGTCGGCGCTGGAATCAACCCCGATAGCTGGCTGCAGATCGGCGAGTCTGGCAGCCAGGCCGTGATCAACAACACGCTTGCTGAGTGGGATACCTCTGGGTTAAACGGTTTATACGCCATTCGGCTGACGGTTGTGGGCGCTGACAACCTCATTAAGACCGCCATCACCCAGGTAACCGTGGATAACACCCCGCCTTCCGCGCGGATCACCTACCCGCAGGCAGGGCAGTTGGTGAAACCAGTACGCGGCGGTGTTACCCTTACCGCTTCTGTTGAGGATCTGGTTGGAATCGATAAGGTGGAATGGTGGGTGGACGGCAAACTGGTTTCCACCCAGAATGCTGAACCTTATGTTAATCAGTTGCTTTCAGAATCAGGAAAACATAAAGCCCTGGTCAAGGCCTGGGATCAGGCTGGCAACCAGGTGAAATCAGTAGAAATTTCCTTTGAGATTTCAGACTAACTTAGTTGTTTTGATTAAAAAGCGTGAGCAGTTCTGACAGATCATTAAGGATCAAGTCTGCACCCGCACGCTGTAATTCATCTTTCGTACCAAAACCACACAACAAACCCACCGTTTGCGCTCCGGCCCGTTTTCCGGCGAGCACATCAACCGTTGTGTCACCGATCATCAGGCAATTTTCGGGGTTCAGGTTCATGCGCTGTGCAGCGTATATTACCGGATGCGGGTAAGGTTTTCCGCGCTCACAGGTTTGTGAAGTCACCACTTCACGAAAAAGCGAGTTTAGATTAAATCGCTCAAGAAATTCCCGCGTCGAATTCTGATCTCGGGCGCTCACTACAGAAAGGGGATAGCGCTGATGCACAAATTCCAGTAATTCCCTGGCTCCTTTCATCAAGATAAACGGTCTGATGGTTTTCCGCTTGCATTTAGACAGACGTTCATAAAGGCGAGCGAAATTATCGTCAAGGCTGAGAGAATCAGCCCAGCGGTACATCTCATTCATTGGTGATTCAGTGACCATCACCAACCAGCGGGCAAACGGCCTTAAATTTCCATCTCTGGCGAGAAAGCGAAAAGGTCGGAGGAATCTTTCGAGGTTTTCCACCCAGACATCATCAGTGTCGCTGATCGTCCCATCAACGTCAAAACATAACCCTTTGATGCGTGAAAAATCGATTGACATGGTTAGTTATTAAAATCAGTCAGGAGTTGCAGCGCGTTGTCACTGATGGATTTAGAAGAACTCATCAACCAGAGCACTTCTTTTCCAGCTTTACGCATCGTGATCTGACCATCTGTGTCAGAAGTCCAGGTGATGCGGTTATTCTTGTCCAGGCTTGGAATACCCCAGCGGGCCTTTCCATAATCCCCAGAGAGTGAAAAGAACTCATCAGCATCCTGCGGTGTCTCCCAGGAAATGCGCCACACGAACAGGTAATCTTCAGAATCATCATCAACGTAATAAAGATAAGTGTCGCCACCCCAGCCTTCGGCGGCAGCTTTAGCTGTCTCATCATCCATCTGGAATTGGTCAGAGTAACCCTGTGCCAGAATCAGATAGGTGTACCACTCGCCCATCACATTATTATCCAGCTCAGACCATCCATCACCCAGTATGGATTTAAAGTCAGGCATGTTTACCTTCACCGGTGTATCTGAAGGATATTTTTCGGGGTGAAGGATCTGTTCCGTTGAAACGGGTGGATTGGCATAAGCATCATCCACCGCCTGCCAACCGCCTTCATTGTAAAGAGTCTCCACAAAGGCATACCCCTGGTCGTAAGGGAAGAGAAAATCCTGTTTCATGAAGGCCGGCGCAGAATCATATACCGGACTGATGTAATCGTTCTGGAAGGAGAGGAGATCCTGCTTATCCTTTTTTGTGCTGTACTGGATGAACCACTGGGTCTCTGACAGGGTGGCGTCCCCTTCAATTAATGCCGTGACCGCCGCGCAGTATTCGGTATCTGCTTCGCAGGTCTCGTCATTGAGTTTCATCCCATTTTCCAGGTCATAATTTTGATCCTGTAAGACGTGGGTGAACTCATGCGCGTATGTCATGCGCTCCATGCCGCCAAAGTTCTCGCCAGCGATCACATACATTTCCTTGGTTTCCTGATCGTAATAGCCCGCGATCTGTTCTGAATAGAGATCTAGATAAAATTGGTGTAAATCAAAACCCGGCTCAAGCAGACCCAGTGTGCTCAGAATTTTTCCATCCTCACGGGCATCCTCATCTGTATAGTCTTTGAAGAAATCGTTAATGACCACCTCTTCGAGTTCCGCAGGGGTCATCAGTGCTCGTTCCAGATCAGCCTTTTGATTCAATCCACGGTTGGTCTGCACTTCTTCTTGAATCTGGTTCATCTGTTTGATAATCTCAGGAGAAAGCGTGCCTTCCTCGACGGGGGTTTCAGGTTCTTCTGTGGTTACCACAGCAGTGGGGGCGGTGTAATTCTTTTGCGCTTTCAACAGGAAAAAGCCGCCCACAATGAAAGCTGCGCTCAAGAGCACGCATCCTGAAATGACCAAAACCAGTATCGAAATGCCAACTTTATTTTTCATTTTTCGCTGCCTTTTTGAATGATCGAATGGCGACCCGGGTTGATAATTGAAGTAATTTTACCAAAGGATGAACATCCTCAATGATGGAAACTCCGCGTTTCGCGTTATAATCACGCCCATGAAATATCATGTGTGGACCGAAGGCTGCCAGATGAACGTGGCAGATTCCGAACGTGTTTCCTCAGCCCTGGAACACCTCGGTTATGAATATTCACCGGTGATTGAAGACGCTGATGTGATTGTTTTAAACACCTGCGTTGTGCGCCAGTCGGCTGAGGATAAGGCTTATGGCCGTCTGACCTCTCTTCTGCCTGTCAAACGCAAACGCCCTGAGGTGGTGATCAACCTCATGGGCTGTCTGGTCGGAATAAAAGACAACGCCCCCCTGCGTAAACGCTTTCCGTATGTAGATGTATTTTCACCGCCCTCCGACCCTTCCCCGCTTGTTGAATATTTGCTGCAGCGCGAAGCATATTCGGCAGAACAGGCTGAGACAGCCAGGCGCTATGCCGTGATGGACGGCGACTTGCTGCTGCCGCACAACGCCGATGCGCAACCGGTGATTGGCTGGATCCCTGTTGTTTACGGCTGCTCACACGCCTGTGCTTATTGCATTATCCCTTACCGCCGCGGTGTGGAAAAGAGTCGCCCGCCCGAAGAAATCATCAAAGAAGCGCGTTCTCTGGCTGCCCAGGGAGTGAAAGAGATCACCCTGCTGGGTCAGATCGTCGACCGTTATGGCATTGATGAGCCTTCTTACCCCAGGCTCGAAGGGCTCTTGCGCCAGTTAAGTGAGATCGAAGGCATTGAACGCCTGCGCTTTCTTACCTCGCACCCCAACTGGATGACAGATGAATTGTTGCGTGCCGTGGCGGAACTGCCCAAGGTTATGCCGCATATCGAGATCCCCAACCAGGCAGGTGATGACCAGGTGTTAAAGAACATGCGCCGTGGTTACACCGTTGACCAGTACCGCAGGCTGGTGTGGAAGATCCGTGAACGCATTCCGGGCGTTTCCATCGCCACCGATATTATCGTGGGCTTCCCGGGTGAAACTGAAGAGCAATTCCAGCACACCTACGACCTGCTGGCTGAACTCAAGCTCGACGTGGCTCACCTGGCGCGTTACTCGCCGCGCGCCGGCACCCTTTCAGAGCGCACTATGCCCGACGATGTGCCTGCTTCAGAAAAATGGCGCCGTTTCAGAGCGCTGGAAAAATTGCAGGAAAACATCGTGCGGGAGATTCACGCCTCATATCTGGATAAAACGGTCCCCATCCTCTTTGAAGAAAAGATAAAGAAACGCTGGAAGGGACGCACTCCCACCAACAAGATCGTATTCGTGGAATCCGATGCCGACCTGCGCGGTCAGATTTTGGATGTCAAGATCATCCGCACCGGCCCGTGGTCTATGCTGGGTGAGCTGGCGTAACCATGCGCGCTTTTCATCGCGGGTATCCTATTCAAAGCGGTCTTCGCCATCAGTGTGGATAGATAGTATCTATAAAGTCAGTTCACGTGCTTTCAAACAATCTAAAACCGTCACTTCACACTACTCGTCATTCATCGCTTACAATTTTTGAATGTCACACCAAGCCATTCATATTCCACCTTCGTTTCACGCGTAAAGGATACCCCTCATGCGCAAATTCATCCTCATCGTTCTGCTCCCCCTGCTCACAGCCGCCGCCGCTCTGGCCTTTTATATCCTCTATTACAATCCTTCTGCCGGAAACCAGCGTACGCGCATGGTCATCCAGTTCATCCGCCGCCCGCAAGACCACCAGAACTGGTCAACCCCTGCCGGCCAGCGCTGCGGAGATGCACCCTTCTCCATGCCCACCAGTGGCTTTATCGGTTATCTGTGGAATGATACTTTCAAACCGGGCCACCCTCACGAGGGCATTGACATCTTTGCTGGAACCGACCCCGGTGTAACCCCCATTTACGCCACCTACGACGGTTACCTCACCCGCGAAGCCGATTGGAAATCCACGGTCATCATCCGCATTCCCTCAGACCCGCTGCACCCCGGTACGCAGATTTGGACGTACTACACGCATATGGCTGATGCAGACGGCAATGATCTGATCACCGCCAATTTTCCGCCCGGCACCAGCGAGGTCTTCGTCAAAGCCGGAACCCTACTCGGCTACCAGGGCAATTACTCAGGCACCGCGGGTAACCCCGTGGGCGTGCACCTGCATTTTTCGATCGTAAAAGATGACGGCACCGGCAGGTACACCAATGAGTATGAGATCCAGAACACCCTTGACCCCTCGCCTTATTTTGGTTTGAACCTGAACGCTGATAATGATCCTGTGTTACCTCTGGTTTGTGGTAATTAAATCGCGCGCAAAGCCGCAAAGTGCGTAACAGTCAAATACCCTCCCCCTTCATTATTATGTCAGTGATTTCTTAACCTCTTTACTGGTTTTAAACCAATTCGAAAATCTATTATTTTCAGAATATCCTTTTCGCGCCTTTCGCATTTTTCGTTTATTTCGTGTTTTTTAAAAAATCTTACAACCGCTTGATCACCAGTGTGGCAAAATCATCCTTGTGAATCGACCCTCCGCAGTAATCTTGAACAGCGTCCCATAGATGTTTGCAGATCACCTTGCCGGTTTCGCTTCGCTGCTCCTGTAAAACCTTCATGATACGCATCACGCCAAATTCCCTGCCCGATTCGTCGCCAGCCTCATTCAGCCCGTCGGTATAAAACAGCGCCAGACCGCCCGGCGGAATTTGAACCTGCTGCAGGTCAAGTCGCACATCTTCGAACAATCCCAGTGGCTGCCCCACATCCATCGGGATGTTAACCTTGCGACCTTTCGCATCTAAAACTATCGGCAAGACATGACCCGCCCGCGCATAGGTGAGCACACCAGTGTTATAGTCCAGCAGGCAGTAGATCAGAGTCACAAACATGTTCATGGCGTTCATTTTCAGCAGGTAACGGTTGACAAGCTGCAATACCTGGCGCGGATCAGAGGATTTTTCACATTCCGCGCGCAGCAAGCTGAAGGTCAGCGCCATGAAGAGGGCTGCGGGCAGCCCCTTATCAGACACGTCGCCAATAACGATTCCCAGTTGGTGATCATTAAAAGGGATGAAATCATAAAAGTCGCCGCCCACCGCGCGTGCGGGCATGATCAACGAACCAAAATCATAACCATTCTTGCGTGGTCGCCTTGCGGGCAGAATGCTCTTCTGCGTTTTACGGGCCAGTTCCATTTCTGATTCCAATACCCAGAGCAGGCGTTCGGTACGATTAAACAAACGCGCATTTTCGAGCGACAGAGTCATACTGTTGGTAAGGGTCATCAACAGGTCAATGTCTGCCTGTGAAAAAGCATTCTCTTCATCCAGGTTTTGCAGGCTGACCACTCCGCGAGCGGTGTTCCCCACCAGCATAGGCACCCCCAGCCAGGTCTTAGGTAACTGCGTCCCCGGGATTACCTTCATGCGTCCCTCTTCTACTGCCTTGAGAATCTCTTGCAGGTTAATCATGAAAGGTTTTTTTGTACGAATAATCGTGGCCCTTGAGCTGTCAATCGGAAGCCATTGGTTGATGTTGAGATGCTCCCCGTTCTCAATGGCATAATGATGATAGACACGGCGGGTAAGGGGATCATACTGCGAGATCATCACTACCTGCGCATTGAAGGTGTCACGCAGTTTATCTCCCACCAGGTTGTAAATGGCCTGCATCTCAAGCTTCGAAGAAAGCCCTTCCTGCACGCTGTTGATCAAAGCCAGCATCTCCGCGCGTTCAGTTGCGCACCTGGCGTACAGTTCAGCTGCGGTCTTCCAGTCGCCCGCTGCTTCTGCCTTCCCCGCTGCTGCCTGCAATTCGTCGGCGTTTATACTGGATATCCTTGCCATGACACCCTCCACACAAATTCTTAAAGCAAAAATTGGAAAGCATTAAATCTTTTAACCTGCACAAAGGACGTTTGAGTGTTATGGATAATTTCATTATACAAACCGATTGATGAGTTTCAACAGTATAGAAATACATGAACAACACCCTATGCTATACTGGTAAGCATGACCCGTGAAACCTACACCCTTATCTGCCCTGAATGCGGTGCTCATTTTGATCCCACTCAACCGCAATCCTACTGCCGCTCTTGCAACTCACCTATACTGGCTAAATACGATCTTACCGCATTCTCCCGTTCACTCGACAGGGATGAGATTTCTGCCCGACCGCGCGGAATGTGGCGCTGGCGAGAACTGCTTCCTGTGCAGAACCATTCAAACGTGATCACCCTGGGTGAAGGCGACACCCCTTTACTGCGTCTGGAGAAGATCGGCAGCAACCTTCGCTGTTCAAATCTTTTTGTGAAGGACGAAGCACTCAATCCCACTGGCACTTTCAAAGCGCGCGGCATGGCCACAGCCGTCTCTCGCGCGGTTGAACTGGGCATCCGTGAATTTGTGATCCCCACTGCCGGAAACGCCGGCGGCGCGCTGGCTTTCTACGCCGGGCGGGCGGGATGCAAAGCGCATGTCTATATGCCTTCCGATACCCCCGTGCCAATCCAGACAGAAGTAAAAATGTCCGGCGCAGACCTGCACCTCATAGACGGGTTGATCAGTGATGCCGCCCGCATAGCCGCAGCCGCCGCTGCTGAACACGGCTGGTTCGACGTCTCCACCTTTAAAGAACCGTACCGCGTGGAAGGTAAAAAGATCATGGGCTACGAGATCGCTGAAAGCATGGAGTGGAAGTTACCGGACGTGATCATCTACCCCACCGGCGGCGGAACCGGGTTGGTGGGTATGTGGAAAGCATTCGACGAAATGGAAGCCCTGGGCTGGATCGATTCCCGACGCCCGCGCATGGTAACGGTGCAATCCAACGGCTGCGCTCCGGTTGTTCGTGCCTTTCAACACCGCGCCGAGCGGGTTGAATTCTGGCAAAATGCATCCACGATCGCCGCGGGTTTACGCGTCCCTGCTGTATTCGCAGACCGGCTGGTGCTGCGCTGCCTGCGCCAAAGCAGCGGAACCGCTATCAGCGTGACTGATGAAGAAATCCTTACTTCTCAACGAGAACTTGCAGCCATGGAAGGAATCTGGGCCGCGCCTGAAGGAGCCGCCCCTCTCGCTGCCCTCAAATACTTACTCAAAATCGGGTGGTGTCATTCGGATGAGAAAATCGTATTATTTAATACAGGAAGCGGATTGAAATATATTTGAGTGACCCATGAGCCCGAGTGAAGAACGCACTGCTCTTGAAATTCTTTACAGTATCAGCCGTGAACTGGCGGCAAGTCTCGACCTGCATACCGTCATCTCGCGGGTGCTCGAACTCTCCACTGAACAATTAGGCACTGTGCGTGCCAGCCTGATCGTGCTAAATAGCAACGGTCAGCCAGTCGACGCAGCGATTATCTATGACGGTAAACCGGTTTCAACAACCACCGAGCAGATGAACGACATTATCCAATTCGGACTTGCCGGCTGGGTAGTGCGCAATAAACAGCCTGTGCTGCTGTCTAATACCCATCAAGACAAACGCTGGCTCGTCAGACCAGATGAAATGGGCCAAAAAGACTTCGCCAAGTCTGCTTTGTGTCTGCCGCTCATGGCTCAGGAACAACTTGTGGGAGTGCTCACCATCGTCCATCCGCAGGTGGATTTCTTCACCAATGAACAATTCAAATTACAACAGGCTATCGCTGACCTGTCAGGCATCGCCATCCGCAATGCCCAGTTGTATGAAGATATTCGAACTGCCCGCGTTCGCTACCATGACCTTTTTGAGGATAGCATCGATCCCATTCTGGTTACAGATACTGAAGGGCGAATCATCGAAGCCAACCGTCAGGCTGTATCAGAAACAGAGTACACCCGTCAGGAGCTTGTCTCGCTGAAGATTTCTGCCATCCACGAAATTCCAGCAGGCAAGATCGAAGAGGTGATCAACAAAAAGAACAGCGATGAAACAGTTAAATATGAATCCAGGCTTCATTGCAAGGTCAGTGGAAGCCTGCCTGTGGAAGTCTATGCGTCATGCATCACCATTCAGGATAAAGACTATATCCAATGGATCATCCATGATATTACCGAACGAAAAAGCCTCGATACGCTGCGCGCAGACCTGAGCGCGATGATCTACCACGACCTGCGCTCACCCCTTTCCAACGTGATCTCCAGCCTTGAGATCATGACCAGCATCCTCACCCCCGAGGAGAGCGCGCATTTACAACAATTGATCGATATTGCCAATCGCTCCGCCAGCCGTATGCAGCGCCTGGTGAATTCCCTGCTGGATATCAACCGCCTGGAAGCCGGTCAGCCTGTAATGCAAAAAACAGCAGTGGATGTTGAACAGTTGATTAACGAAGCCATAGACATCATCCTTCCCACTGTACAGAATAAGGAACTGGATATTGAAAAATTAATACCGGCGATGATCCCTTCGCTTCTTGTGGATGAAGATATGATCCGCCGCGTCATCATTAATCTGCTCGAAAACGGTGCTAAATTCGCTCCACAGCGGTCGAAGATCACCATCGGTGCAAAACTAAACGGAAATCTTATCACCCTGTGGGTGGAAGATCGCGGACCTGGTATACCTGATGAAGCACGTGAGCAGATCTTTGAGAAATTTGTGCGCCTGCGCGGTGACGGATTCACCCGCGGGTTAGGTCTCGGCCTTGCTTTTTGCCGCCTCGCCGTACAGGCCCACGGTGGTAAAATTTGGGTTGAGAACCTTAAGGACGGCGGGTCGCGTTTCCTCTTTACCCTGCCAGCAGCCCTAAAAGGTTGATCCCATATTCAAGGAACTAATATGCAAGAGATAGCCTCTCATGTTTTTATCGAAACAGATTTCCCGGGTGTTACACTGGGCGCAATCAGCTGGCCGCATGGTCTGATCCTCATCGATGCCCCATTCCTGCCTGATGATATTCGCCAGTGGCGGACTTCCACCGTGACACTCACCCACAGCATCGAACGACTCATGATCAACCTCGATGAACATTATGACCGCACACTTGGCTCGCGCCAGTTTGAATGCGCTGTAATCGGACATGAACGTATGACCCAGCTTTTTAAAGACCGC
Organism: Anaerolineaceae bacterium; assembly: GCA_029265815.1. Classification (GTDB taxonomy): domain Bacteria; phylum Chloroflexota; class Anaerolineae; order Anaerolineales; family Anaerolineaceae; genus UBA6107. Next base: position 139,597 of record JAJUGU010000004.1, read on the forward strand.
CCGGTTGCCTTTAAACCGCAAACCCTTGAAACGGGCGCGGAATGGGAATCATTCAATAACCTGGGCAGTATCCGTTGGTCGCCCCCAGAGATCACATTCAGCGATACCATGGAGATCCACTGGGATGATCACACCCTGCTTCTAGAGTCTCACCCGGGACCTTCGAATGCCGCCATTTGGGCAGTGCTGCCTGCAGAACAGATCATCTTTGTGGGTGACGCTGTCGTGCCATCCGCTCCCCCATTTCTTTCTAATGCTGACCTTGGGGCATGGATGCAAATCCTCTCTGATCTGCAAAAACCTGAATTCAAGCGGTTCACCATTGTCAGCGGTCGCGGTGGTGTTGTCACCCAGAACGAGGTAAAGAACCAGCAAAAGACCCTCGAAAAGATCACCAAAGTGATTGAAAAACTAATCGAAAATAGTTCAAATCAGGAAGAAATCGAAAAAGCAGCTCACACAATTCTAAAGAATTTCGAGACTCCCAAAGGCAAGGAACAGCAATATTTCCTGCGCTTGCGTTACGGATTGATGCAGTACCTGCGCAGGCAATTCGGAACAGCGCCAGAAACCAGCGAATAACATCCATATTTGATATCTTGGCCGTGACACAGCCCTTTCCAGCGAATAAAAAACAAATGGCAGCTGTACTACAGAGGCTTGTCACAGTATTTGGCAATCCCACCTGGCGCACCCCGTTGCCCGCTGTGGATGAACTCGTTTCAACAATCCTTTCACAAAATACGAACGATGTTAATCGTGACAGGGCATTCCATGAATTAAAATCGCGTTTCCCTGATTGGAACCAGGTTCGCCAGGCAAATGAAGAAGAGATTATCGAGACAATTCGAGTCGCCGGGTTGGCCAATCAGAAAGGTCCGCGTATCAAATCCGTTCTTAATCAGATCTATGAGGAAACTGGTGGACTGGATCTCAACTTCCTGGCCGACCTGCCGGTGGATAAAGCCCGCGCCTGGTTGCTGCGCTTTAAAGGTGTAGGGTTGAAGACCGCAGCCATCGTCTTGCAGTTTTCGCTCAACCGTCCAGCCTTTCCTGTGGACACACATATTTACCGCGTGAGCAGAAGGCTCGGTTTACGTCCTGAGGCAATGAACCTCGAAAAAACTCACTTATTGATGGAAGAATTGGCCAACCCCGAGGATTATTATGCCGGCCACCTCAACCTCATCCGGCTTGGTCGTGAGTTTTGCCACGCTCGCAAACCCGAGTGCCCGCGCTGTCCGGTCAACGATCTGTGTCCATACCCAAACAAGACAGCCTGATCGAATCATTGGATCTGTAAGTTCATTGGTTGTATTTCCTTCCTCCCTATGTCATAATCTAAATAGATCCACCCATCCGCAAAATCAAATAGGCTTTGCTGCACACGGAATCAGATACGGAGGTATCATGATCAGCTGTCCAAGGTGTCAGACGGTCAACCGCCCGGACGCGGTCATGTGCAGCAAATGTGCTGCCAGCTTGCTCACCCAGCCCACCTTCGGGGAACGGGTCAAAAGGAATTTGATTTGGATTATCTTATTCTTCCTGGGCCTGGCAGCTTCAACAATTATGAACATTATCCTGGATGCTGCAGATTTCGCATTCATGCAAATCTGCTTTTCGGTCGTATTGCTTGTGCTGCTGGTCATCCTACTGGTGGCTTTGTTTAGAAAATCCCCACAGAACGAACTCTACCAGCAACGCGCTGAAAGGCACCTGACAATTGATCCCGATCAGGCAAAAATGGATTATTTAAGGGCATTCCATTCCACGAAGCCAGAAGCAAGGTTCAAATCGCTGCTCAACTACTTTACCCCATGGAATCAGCTCGATCCCGACACCGCGCAGCTATCACTGATCAATTTGATCCGCATCCTTCCGGCCAATGAAAGGCAATCACTGGGAGGAAAATATCCAAAGACCATGATTGGTCTGGATCAGATCTTCGATGAAGAAGGGCAGAATGCCCTGATCCAGGGCGATGCTGTCAAGGCAGCCCGCAAACAGATCTATCGCTCGTATTTTCTTGAATCAAAGGTCAGCAGTATGTTTCAAACGAAACAAACCACCAATCTGCTCGAAGCCGCGGTGGATGGCGCCCAGAAAGGATGGCAGCAGGCATCTTACATTGGGTCGATCAACGAACTGCGCAATAAGATTCAGGCAGGTGGATCCGCGCTGATGCTACAAGCCTGTCCTGTCTGCAAAGCGATCGTTGATGAAAATCACGAACCAAAACATAAGAAGAAGCTTTATCCCATTCACCTGATTCCAGATGAAATTTCATCTGTCAAACAGGCGTTTCAAGAGAGGTACGCGCCTGTTCGAAAGTAGCCCGTTCTTTCGGTTATAATCTGTCGTTATGACAGAAATGTGGCTCGTCAGGCATGGTCAAACGGATTGGAACCTGGCTGGGATTTACCAGGGGCAGAGCGATATTCCACTCAATGCAACAGGAATCAAACAGGCGTCTGAACTGGCACTGAAACTAAAAGGGACGCATTTTGATGCCATTTATTCCAGCGATCTCAAGCGCGCCCGGCAAACCGCAGAAATAATTGCCGAACAGGTTGGCGCACCTGTTTTTATTGATCCGCGTTTGCGCGAAATCAAGCAGGGCGTGTGGGAGGGGATGACAATCGAAGAGGTCAAACAAAAATTCGCTCCCGACTTCAACCGCGATCCCGAATTGATAAATGTTCCCCGCGCTGAAGGAGCTGAATCTCTGGCTGAAGTGATCACGCGCATGGTAGAAGCGGCCAACGAAATCCACAACCGGCATAATGGAAGCCGCGTTTTGCTCGCCTCACATGGCCTGGCGGTGGCTGTGCTTTATCTCACAGTAAATCAGTCATCTTTTCTCAACGTCTACAAACATATCCCTGAAAATGGCCAGCCATTGGTGATCAACGTCGATTCCAAAATTGAATTACCAGATTTTCGACAGTATTCAGCGTAGAACAAATATAGAACAATTTTCCTAAATCTATTGACATTTTAGAATAATTGTTCTATAATGTGACTGTTCGATCTCATCAGAAGCGACACGATTCAGGAGGAACAGTCATGAACTTGAACGCCACCCACTCAGGAACCCGCAATCCTTTTCTATCACTTAGCCGGGTTAAAGTCCGCTCTAATACCGTTTACACGCTCATCATTGTCCTCGCTCTTGTGGCTTTTGAAGCCATTAATTACAGCACTACTGCTTATGCATTAAGAGACCTGCTTGGCGATCTGCGCTTCGCTGGCATCCAATGGGCAACGCTGATGGCGCTGGCATTTTGCGGCCTGGATTTTGCCGGAATCGCCCGCCTGATCACCCAAAAAGAAAAATCTAACGACCGCAAGGAATCATGGTACCTCTTCAGCGCATGGCTGATCGCCGCCGCCTTCAACGCCACGCTCACCTGGTGGGGTGTTTCCATCGCAATTAATAATCACTCGCTGACCAGTTCACTGGTGGCTGACACTCAATACCTCACCACCATTGTCCCCGTGCTTGTCGCAGTGATGGTATGGGTGATCCGCGTTTTGATCATCGGCTCACTTACCTCGACCCTTGAACATCACCGCCCGGATCACAACCAGGGTGAAAGACAACGCAGCGCAAGTTTCCCCATCAACCATCAAGCCCCCTCTACATCTGCCCATACCCAGTCTCAGAGCCAGCCAGTGAAACCTCTCGCAGCCAGACCTCTCCAGGGGCAGTCCTATCGGAATTACACCAGTGCCACCAATCAGAAACAGAACGGCTTCATGGTAGCAGAAAATCGCTCGCGCGATTTCTAAAAACAATTGAATACGCTTTGATCCACTGAAGCAGCCCGCCCACCCCGGGCTGTTTCAGTTAATTTTCCAAGTTCAATCCTTTAAATCAAAGAGTGCATCTTTTTTTCGATTGATTGTGTTTCCGCGTTGTTTATGGAACCTCGATAAAGAAGGTTATAATTTCTGCATGATAGCGTTACCAGACACTGAACCGGTCTTGATTTCCAATCAGGATCATTTTTTTGACTTTATCAGGGCGATTCAGAACGAGCCCGTGCTTGCAGTGGATACCGAATCCAACAGCCTTTTTGCTTATCATGAAAAGGTCTGCCTGATCCAGATCGCTACCCCCGCGCAGGATTTTATCATCGACCCATTAACTGTTTTGGATATTTCGTTACTTTCTGCCATCTTTGCCAACCCAAAGCAGCAAAAAATTTTTCATGCCGCAGAATATGACCTGATATGTCTCAAACGCGATTATGGTTTCAAATTTGCAAATCTCTTTGATACCATGATCGCTGCTCGTATTCTTGGAGAACCGCAGGTAGGTCTCGGTTCGCTGCTGGATTTTTACTTCGGAATAAAAGTGGATAAACGATTTCAGCGTGCCAACTGGGGAGTTCGCCCGCTCTCCAGAATAATGCTGGATTACGCGCGCATGGATACCCACTACCTTTTTGCATTAAAATCCATATTTGAAGAGAAGTTAAAACAGCGGGGGTTATGGGAGCTGGCAAAAGAAGATTTTGACATTCTTTGTCGGGTTGAACCGCCTGCCATTGAATCGAACGGCAAATCATGTTGGAAGATTTGCGGCGCAGCCCGCATTAATGGCCGCCAGGCTGCCATTCTTCAGTCATTGTGCACCTACCGCGACCTGCAGGCGCGTAAGATGGACCTGCCGCATTTCAAAGTGCTTTCCAATGCTTTTCTCGTAGACCTTTGTCAGAACCCACCTCATTCAATTGAAGAGCTCAGAACAAAACGTGGTGCGACTGAACGCTTGATTAACAGGCACGGTGCCAATTTACTCAAGGCGATCCAGCAGGGTGAAGACAGCCCACCGCTTAGCCGACAACCGAGTACGAGACCCAACGAGAAATATCTCAAGCGTCTTGAAAAATTAAAGGAGTGGCGAAAGCTGAAAGCCCAGGATTTGAAGATTGAATCAGATGTCGTGATCCCGAAAGACATCATGGAAAAAATCGCCGCGCTTAATCCTAAAAACAAAGGGGATTTAAGAAAGATCATGCAGAGTACTCCCTGGCGGTTCAGGCATTACGGCGAATCCATTCTGAGTGAATTATCGAGTTTGGAGGAGTGATGAAAATTACCTTCGATGGTGCAGCTCGCACAGTGACAGGTTCCAAATATTTAATAGAAGTCAATGGCAGCAAACTCCTGTTAGACTGCGGATTATTCCAGGGCAGACGCGCCGATACCTACCAGCGCAATCAGAATTTTTCGTTTGATCCCAAGACGATTGATGCCGTAATCCTTTCTCACGCGCATATCGATCATAGCGGCAACCTTCCCAACCTGGTCAAAAATGGGTTTAGCGGTCCAATTTACGCCACCCCTCCCACAGCCACTCTGGGCAATATCATGCTACAAGATGCAGGGTATATTCAAGAATCAGATATCGAATATGTGAATAAAAAACGGGCGCGCCGCGGAGAACCGCCTGTAAAACCGCTCTATACGGTGGCGGATGCGGTAAAGGCGGTTGAACAATTCTATCCGATAAACTACAATGAATCCTTCTCGCCTGTGCCAGGAGTGGAAGTGCATTTCTATGAAGCTGGTCACATTCTTGGTTCAGCGGCTATACGCCTCGACATCGATGACAAGGGTACCCATAAAAGTCTCTGGTTCTCAGGTGACATCGGCCGTAGTGATCTACCTCTGATCAACAGTCCAGTCTTACCCTCAGACGTGGATTATTTGCTGATGGAGTGCACTTATGGTGATATGGAACACTTAACGGTTGAAGAGGCTTTCGAATCCTTCAAAGTGGCAGTAAAAAAGACTTTTAAACGCGGTGGAAAGGTGATTATCCCCGCCTTTGCAGTAGGGCGCACGCAGGAAATTGTTTTCTTCTTGAACCGTCTCATTTCAGAGGGTGAAATACCCGCCATTCCTGTTTATGTCGATAGCCCCCTGGCCGTTGAGGCATCAAAGATATTCCGGCAATATCCAGAATACTTTGATGCTGAAACCAATGCCTTCATCCGTGAAAACCATCATCCCGCTCTGGATTTCAAAGCCCTCACATACATCAATTCAGTTGAGGAATCCAAAGCGCTCAACAACAAACACGAACCCATGGTGATCATCTCGGCTTCGGGCATGGCCGAAACCGGGCGCATCTTACACCACTTGAAGAACAATGTGGAGAATCCCCGGAATATGATCCTCATTGTCGGCTGGCAGGCACCCGACACCCTTGGCCGCCGGCTGGTAGAAGGCGCTAAAGAACTGCGAATTTTTGGCCAACTTTTTGAAGTACGCGCCGAAGTACAAATCATCAGTGGGCTTTCTGCTCACGCCGGCCAGGATTTCTTATTAAAATACGCCGCTGCCGTCAACGGACGTGTGAAAAAGATCTACCTGGTGCACGGCGAAGAAGATGCAGCGACGGCCTTTATGGCCAAGCTGAAAGAAAATGGGATTGGCCCGTTTGAATACCCGGTTTTAAATGACACAGTGGAGTTTTAGCCGAATTCAGGTATAATTCCCTTCGCTGGAGAGGTGCCGGAGTGGTTGAACGGGGCGGTCTCGAAAACCGTTATGGCTCTCGTGGTCATCGTGGGTTCGAATCCCACCCTCTCCGCCTGAAAACAAGTCTGCGAGGGTGCACAGTTCGCGACCCTCTCCGCCTTTTCATTTAATTTTGCCAATTTTATTCGGGTTCGAATCCTCACTCCCGTAGGGAGTGCTTCGCGACCCTCTCCGCCTGAAAACAAGTCTGCGAGGGTGCACAGTTCGCGGCCCTCTCCGTTAATCGAATATTTCCCAATATCCATACACAGAATTTCGTCCCATTTTATACGCATCATTTATTGTTTGATATAATAGAACATATTTTCGTTACGGAGCGGCACATGTCGATCCTCACACTCAATTTGCATCAGGCACGGTTGATCAACCTCGAAGCTCAAGGATTGCTCACCCCACCTATCTCTCCGGCAACCAAGACAGATGTTCTGAACGCCATTCGGCGTATGGGTGTTTTACAAATCGATACCATTCATGTGGTCGCGCGCAGCCCATACTTCGTGCTCTTCAGCCGTGTGGGCAATTATCAACCCGGCTGGCTGGATGAACTCCAGGCAGAGAAATCCATTCTTGAACAATGGGCTCATGAAGCCAGCTTTATACCAGTGGAAGATTACCCCCTCCACCGCCAGCGCACCTTAGAAGGATCGCGCCGCGCTTATTTCCACGGCTGGGCTGTGGAAAACTGGGAAAAAGTGACTGCGGTTCTAGATGCAGTGCAAAACAACGGGGCAATGCGCTCTGCTGATTTCAAGACTGAGAAACACCCTGGCGGCTGGTGGAACTGGAAATTCGAAAAAGCTGCTTTGGAATACTGGTTCAACGAGGGCAAACTGCTGGTCGTCAAGCGAGAGAATTTTCAGCGGATCTACGACTTACACGAACGCGTATTCCCCGATTGGAACGATTCACTTCTACCAACTGCAAACGAGGTTTATCGTCAATTAATCTTTAAAACGGTACGCGCCCTCGGAGTGGCTCGCCCTGCATGGATCGCAGACTATTTTCGAGTTAATAAAAAAACCGCCGCCAGCCTGCTGCCAGAACTGATTAATTCCGGCCAGGTATGCGAGGTTGCCGTTGATGGATGGGCAGAACCTGCGCTGTACCTTCCCGAACAGGAAGCTTTGTTTCACGCTGCGATAGAAGGCCGTCTTGAACCGTCTCACACCACCCTGCTTTCTCCCTTTGATCCACTCGTGTGGGATCGTGCAAGAACACGGCAGTTATTCAATTTTGATTTTTCTATCGAATGCTATCTTCCGGCAGAAAAACGCATTTATGGCTATTTTCCTCTGCCCATCCTTCATAATGGTGAATTAATTGGCCGGCTGGATGCAAAGGCACACCGTAAAGAAGGTTTCTTTGAAATTAAATCGGTCTATTTTGAGAAAAAAATCAACCCAACTAAAGAAATGGTTAATGCCCTCGTAAACGCTGTGACGACCTGTGCTGCCTGGCACAAGACCCCGCAAGTCGTCCTATCACGATGCGACCCTTCTGAATTTGAACCCCTTTTACGATCTGCTCTTGCCGCTTTCGGATAGTTAATTTTTCGATTTTGCTCAGTTAAAAAAGCCCCGGCTATTAAGTTCACCGGGGTCATGATGAGTATGCAGAAGAATTAATTAACAGCCACCGGTGAAGGAGCGGTCATCCCTTCGAGGATGGTTTCAAGCGACATGGTATGTACGCAGCGACCGCGAGTTCTAAAATACTCACAATCGCAGGTCCAAATTCCATTTTCATAATACACTTCGTGAGAGTTATTGTCACCTTTCACAGTAACTTTGAAGGAATGAAACTCGAAGCGCTCGCGTTCTTGAGCGTATCGTTTGGCTTTTTCGATCTTTCCGATCATACTGTAATCCATTAGGTGTATCTCCTTTTCAAGGATATATAAACAAAAAGGCACGCAGAATTACAGCGTGCCTTTCATCGAGTACTAACGAATTGTGAAGCCAAAACTCGCATATCGATCAAGTCTCCTACATTTGTAATATAGTAGTCGATTAATCCGTGTTTGTCAACAATACCTACTCTACAATTACTCTACATTATTAAACTCAGGCAGTCGTTTCTCCATTACAAGTGCGTCTTCGCCGCCTTCATAATATCCTATCCAGACATCTTTATGATGATACCCACACTTCAAATATAGCGCTTGTGCTTGAACATTTGATCGGCGGACGGAAAGTTTAACATACGGCATACCCATTTCTTGCTCACAAGCCCTGAGCAATGCTTCTGCGATCCCTTGCCTTCTGAACTCGGGAAGCACCGCCAGAGTTGTGATCCACCCCACCCTTTGATTGCGCTTTACCTCCCCACCAGTGAAACCAACCATACGGCCTTCATACACAGCCTTAATGCGCACAAGCCCAGGTAGAATCAATGCTGCGATTTGTTCGATAAGAGGCCACGCATCCAGTGGAAAGCAGGCTTTTTCCATTTCCCCCATTTGCTGCAGGTCGCTAATTGTTGCATGAGCCAATTCAAAATTAATTTTGGATGCCATGTCGTTGAGAAAAGTGGGTTGGGATTCGATACCCAACCCACTTCGAAAATGATTGGTTACCCGGCTTACTTTTCCTTGGTTTCACTCTTCTTCACGAAATCACCAAGCAGGCTGGTGAATTCCATTGGGAAGATGTACTTGGTAGATGCACCCTGCGCCATATTTTTGAGGGTTTCGAAGTATTGCAGGGTCATCGTCTTTTGATCGATATCCTTGGCTGCGGCAAAGATCGCCTTGAGTGCCTGCTGGTAACCCTCTGCCTGAAGAATTTGAGCCTGCCGGTTGCCTTCTGCCCTGAGGATCGCAGCCTGCTTTTCACCTTCAGCTTTGAGGATGTTGGACTGCTTTTCACCCTGTGCCACATTAATGGCTGCTTCGCGTGTACCGGTGGATTCCGTCACAACCGCGCGGCGTGTTCGTTCTGCAGTCAACTGCCGGTTCATCGATTCTTGAACATCACGCGGAGGAACGATCTCACGAATTTCCACATTGGTCACCTTGACACCCCAGCGTTCAGTCACTTCATCTAGGCGGGCGCGTAAAGATGTATTGATTTTTTCGCGCTCAGAAAGCACACCATCAAGCATAATACCGCCAATCACCGAACGCAGGGTGGTAGTGGCAATACCCTGTGCTGCGAGTTCAAAATTCTGAACCTGCAAAACAGATTGCACAGGATCGAATACCTTGTAATACCACAGGAAATCGATTGAAATAGGTGCGTTATCCTGCGTGATGGAAGTCTGCGCGGGTATCTCACGCACCTGTTCGCGCAGATCAACCGTGACCGGGCGATCAATGAACGGGATCAGCAACACCAGACCTGGACCCTTGGCACCGATGCAGCGCCCAAGCCTGAAGACAACCACGCGGCGGTACTCGGGGACAATTTTAATGGCGGCTGCCAGAAAAATGACCACCAGAATAACGACGATGCCGATCAAACAATAGACTAGTACCTGTCCTTCACCAAACAACTTTACACCTCCTGTTTTTTAATTCGGATGATTCACGTATTTTTACTGCTTATCTTTTACAGGCTCCACCAGCAGGAGCAAACCTTCTCTGCCTGTCACCCTGGCCAGTGCGCCTTTTCGAATCGGTTCCTGACTGCGGGCAGTCCACTCTTCCCCGCCAACATAGATCGTACCCTCATAATGTATATCTGTGCGGGCTTCACCAGTTTTGCCAATCAAGATGCTGAGATCCTGTGCGGGGGTCATTTTCAGAGCCTCAATGCCTTTTCTTGCAATGATCCACAACAATCCCACCGCTATGATACTCACCACCGTGGCCAACGCCGGGTGAATAGCGGGGGCACCCGAGTCGACGCGGAAGAGAAAAACTGATCCAACCACAATGGAAGCAACCGCAGGAATAAGCAATATCCAGCGTTTGTACTTCCGCAGTGCAAGAAGAAAGGGTGCTACACCTACCACCAAAAGAATGAGAGCCCAAAGATTGATCGGCAGCGTATAAACAGCATATCCAGCGAACCCGATGGCGATCAATACCCCCACTTCCAGAAACCCCGTACCTGGCGTGAAAAGCGCCAGAACACCGAGAATAAAACCAATGACGAGGATCAGGTAGGCAACATTCGGATCAATTAGTAAGTTCATTTTTTCCTTTCGATTTCTCCCTTATTCATTCTACACTACTCTCATGCCTTTGTATGACACATTTCAATACACAATTCAATTATAAAGATTATTTATCTTTTTTATATCAGAAACCAGCAAAACAATAGACCGTGCTTTCTCATTCAACTTGTAATACACCAGACTTTATGAAATAATACTTTAACTATTTCTCCTTTCAAACTACCTGCTTAAAAGGGGTTTTACTATGAGTCTCAAAGATCTTTACCCTGCAATCGAAAGTGCGTATCATGCACTGGAACCGTTGTATACCCCGGTGCTTCAGGAAGGCTGTATTTCAGCAGGTTTATCCGGTCCAGAGTTTTTCTTATTGCTTACCCTACCCTCCTTCCACCCCGACCCGATCAATGCAAAAATATTGCAAATTCGTGGCGCTTATACATCACTGGAACGGTATGAATTCCTCTTAAACAGTCTTCAATCAAAGAATCTATTGGAAAGTGCCGGAGACAAAAGTTACACGCTAACAGCAGTAGGTCTACGAACTATTAAAGAGATCTTGCAGCCAGTATACGCCGCGATAAGCGGTATTCAGGCACTTTCAACAACCGAGATGATGGATCTCGCCAGTCGTCTCAAAGACTACGCGGATGCCTGTCTGGCAGCGCCAGAACCGCCCGGCACCTGGTGCATTCAACATGCTCGCCGCAACAGTCCAGAGTCTGGGGCTACAATCATGGTCAGGATCGAACAGTTCTTAACAGAATTAACCGCTTTCCGTGACGATGCCCACCTGGCTGCCTGGAGAAGTTACGAGATCAGCGGTCATGCCTGGGATGTGTTGACGCTGCTCTGGGTAGAAAAAAGCCTTCCATTGGAAGAGGTCAACGGAAAACTTAAACGCCGAGGGAACACACCAGAACAGACGCTCACAGCGATCAATCAATTGGTTAAAAAGGGATGGGCAATCTTGAGTGATGGAAAAATCGCGCAGATCACCCCCTTTGGCACCGAGATCCGGCAAATTGCAGAAGAAACCACCAACCGCTATTATTACATCCCATTTAGATCCTTTAGCGATACTAACCTGAAACAGACAATCGATTTGTTGACCAATTTTCGCCGCTCGCTGTCCAAGGTATAAAGGATCTTTTATAAGGAGTCTATCGTGCCTACAACTTTTACCTGGTACGGACATGCCGCAATTGGTATTTCCACTTCTGGCTTTAACCTGCTTATCGACCCATTTTTCAAAGGCAACTCTCAAGCCACTCAGGATTCATCTTCACTGCCAGCTGACTATATCCTTGTGACCCACGGACACGGTGATCACGTGGGGGATACGGTTGAGATAGCGAAAAGAACGGGAGCAACCGTCATTTCCAACGCAGAAATTTGCAACTGGCTTGCCCGAAAAGAGATCAAAGTGCACGGGTTGCACCTCGGCGGTGGTTTTCATTTTCCGTTCGGCTATTTAAAAATGACCTTCGCCCTGCATGGATCGGCTCTTCCCGATGGTTCCAACGGCGGCAACCCCGGTGGGTTCTTGCTCACCACGCTGGATGGCAAGAAAATCTATCTGGCCGGAGATACCGGGTTGTTTGGAGATATGCAGTTGATCGGCCAGGAAGGTATCGACCTGGCAGCACTGCCCATAGGAGACAACTACACCATGGGGCCTGATGATGCCCTGCGTGCTGTTAAATTGCTGCAGCCGGCAGTAGTGGTTCCCATTCACTACAATACTTTTCCGGTCATCCAGCAGGATCCGGCTTCATGGGTTAAACACGTCTCACAAGAGACCAACACCAAAGTGATTCTGATGAAACCAGGCGATACGATCGAAATCGAATAATCCATCTTTGTTGTGTTATTTCAGAATCCGCCTAACAAGGCGGATTCTGGCACTATTCATGCAACTATAGAACAAACTGCTGCTGCATGTTCTGTGGAGGTATGAATATGAACACTTTCTTAGAACTTTTATCCACCATCGGAAGGTTTGCCGTTGGTCTTTGGCCGGTGATGTTCATCGCGCTGTTGATTGGTATTTTCAAACGCCGTGAAGGATTCGGTACTATGCTGCGAGCTTCAATCAAAGCGCTCATCATCAGTTGGGCAGTCTTTGCTGTCTTGCGCTCGCTCTTTCACTTTCTCAAAATGGAGACGTTCGTGCTGATACCGGAACCAGCCAACTCAAGATTATTCCTGATCGTCGGCTTGTTGCTTTTGCCATTGGTTGTCGCCATTGTACTTGAAGAACGCCGCCGTCATTTCATCATCAAATCAATTGAAGATATGCAAGCGCTTTCTCCTTCAGAATTCGAGCAGCTCGTGGCTGATACCTATCGCGACCAGGGACACCAGGTCGAGGTCGTAGGTGCATCTGGTGATCATGGAATTGATCTGATCGTCCGTACCCGCCGGGGAGATATCTGGATCGTGCAGTGTAAAAAATACCGCGGCAAGGTTGGCGAACCTGTTGTCCGCGATTTTTATGGAACGCTGAGGGCTTCGCATGCCAGCGCCGGCGCAATCGTTACCAGCGGTTATATTACCGACCAGGCGCGGTTATGGGCTGAAGGCAAGCCAATCTACCTCTATGATGGGCGGGAATTCTTGAAAATCATTGAATCGACGCGGTACCGCCGCAACCTTCCTCTCAAAGCACGTGAAAAACTTCGCGAAGTTGCTGCAATACCTGCTGCTGCGCCCGCTTCAGGTAATACAGTTACCGTTCCCGCGGCTGCCCCACTTAAAAATGCTTACCAGCCAGCTATGGAATTTGTGTATGCCTCTCGTACAGCCCCCTCTGAACCGGTTTCAGAAACCACTAATGAATCAGAATTGCCTGACAAGACGCCCTTCATGAATATGTCCAATATCCCCGACTGCCCGGTTTGCGGCATCCCAATGGTCGAGCGTACCGTGAAAGTATTCCCTTTCAGGACGAAAAAGGAATACATCTGCGCCAATGCACCAGCGTGCAGCGAGACCATGCCGGCTGAATAACATTCTCTTTTTTGACTCAAAGAAGCGCTCTCACATCGAGAGCGCTTCATTTTTATGTTCGTCGAGCAGCTTCTGAAAATACCTGCCGCGCGGGGTCTCGTGGAAGTGTGAATAGCCATATTTCTCATAGTTGAACCCTCTGGCTGCGGCTTTCTCTTTCGCCTTCTCCGGAAAGATAAAAGCGGTCACTGTTTCAGCAAAATCTTCAAGAGAGTTGAATTTTTCATTCACACCGCAGGGCGGTGGAGGGCTTCCCACCCGGTACCAGAAAATTTTCCATCTCGGAAAAGCCTTATGCAGAATCTTGATCGGGAACCCGCTGCCCGTCTCAACGCGCATACGCTGAGAAAGCCGCCAGCCATAACTGGCGTCTAACGCGTGCCCCAGTTCGTGAACGATTGTCCATTCAGTCAAACCGAGCGAATTGAAATGGATATGGTTTTGATGCGCAAACTGATTTCCACTCTTGCGATCCACCCGAACCACATAATTTTTTAGAGAATTAACCGGGAATAAGGAGCCAGTGATCTCATAGAAGAGATCAATGGTCCTCACAAGCTTCTCCTCTAATTCAGAAGACAAGTCTCCATCGATTTCAAATCGATGCTCCAATTCCAGGCCTGCGCTTCTAACCTGATGGTACTTCATATCCAAGTTGCGTTTATCCAATTCCCTTTTGGAAAATGATCCACATGCCAGTAAGATACAGGATGATCAATGCCATCGCGTCCGCTTCAATGAAGCCAATCCGCTTTTCTAACCTTCCCAGATTCCCAACCAGCGCAACCACCGTCATGAGCAGGCCCAACATGCCAATGAATTGAAATGTGGGATCGATCACACTCAAGAACCTGCCTTTGGTGTAGAAGAAATCCGTTAATCCCAGCGCAAACATATTAAACATATTACTGCCAAAGAGATTACCAATTGCCATATCGCTTGCGCCGATCTTGATCGCTGCTATCGTGGTGACCAATTCAGGCAGAGATGTGACCATCGCTACCAGCGTTGTGCCGATAAACGTCGTGCCAAGTCCAGTGATATCTGCAATCTCCGCACTGCTATTCACCATTATGGGGGTAATGGCGATAAGAACTGCCGCAGCGACCAGGAACCCCACGATACCGACCCATAATTTCGGCGTGTCAGAAGGAATTTCATTCTCAGGAACGGAAATTTGTTGGCTTTCATGTGAAATGAGCCTCACCGCAACCACATAAACTGCCACAATGATCAGTGCGTCTAAGCCAACCCAGCCAATCTTGATGTTGATATCAGCCAGTAGGAAATATAGAACGAGGGTAATGAGCATGACAGCCAGGCTTCCTGAAAGAGCATGCCGTCTTGCCGCTTTTCTCAGCAACCGCTGGTTGCGATTGATAATATCCAGTGTGGCCAACAATAACATGTTGAAGGAATTGCTTCCCAGCAGGTTTCCAGCGGCAATATTGGGTGATTGCTGGTTCACGGCGCTGATAGAGGTGAGAATCTCAGGCAATGACGTCGCTCCTGCCATTAAAAGCACGCCTATGAACATACCCCCTAATTTTGTGCGCACAGCAATAACATCACCATACTTAGCCAGGTAATAAGCAGCGATAACAATAAGAGCAGCCGATACAAGAAATTTAACCCATACCATGCTGATCACCTTGAGTGTTGCAACCGGGAATTCCCTTGGTCATATCCAATTTCCATGCCGCAAAAATACCCGTATCCGGCTGGTTTAAATCGCCAAGCACCTCTTCCACGATGGTTTGACATTTCGTGACCGCGGCTTGATCTTCAACGATCATCACGACCGTGACATTATCCATTTCATTCGAATCAATAGGGGCATATAGATATGGCAACGGCAAGCGTTTCTTCTGATGCCGATGCATCCCTGATGACTCAAAAATCGTCGCTCCGCCAATGCCGCCCTTTTCAAGCGCCACCAGCACTTTATCCAATTTGGTAGGGTCATCGATGACACAAAAGATCATGTACATTTCTTACTCCTCTCTGATTCTCTGATCCTCTCCAAATTTCATGACTTCAGAATGATTCACAGATAAGGAAAACCACGATCACTATTATCAATATTACTATAGAAAATTCTGTAATTTTACAATCAGAAAATATCCACCATTTAGAAGAAGAGATGACAATTTTGATATTTTTATAAATCTTGATAGGTTTTGCCAGTGACTGACCGTTAGCATTGAAGCGTCAATCAAAATGCGGGAGTGTGTATGTCAAAAAAGGATTTAAAATTTTACGAACTTACGCTCTTCGAGCGTCTGCAGCGTCTGGCGCAGGAAAGTGGAGTCGTACTTGAAGACCTTAAAGCCCTGAGCGGAAAAGATGGTTTAACCCCAGAACAGGCCGATCACATGGTTGAGAACGCAGTGGGGGTTTTTTCATTGCCGCTGGGAATTGCCCGCAATTTTCTCATCAACGGCCGTACCGTGTTGGTTCCCATGGCGGTTGAAGAACCTTCGGTGATCGCTGGAGCATCCTTCATGGCCAAACTTGCCCGGGCTGGTGGTGGATTCCATGCCAAAGCAGATCCGCCTGAAATGATCGGCCAGCTCCAGCTGCTCGACCTGCCAGACCTCGAAACGGCTAAAAACGCCCTCGATGCCCACCGCAGCGAATTACTGGAGATGGCCGCTGCCATCGATCCCGTGCTTTCTCGCTTCGGCGGCGGTCCGCGCGATCTGGTGGTGCGTGAAATTACCTCATCTCCAATTGGCGCTTTCCTTGTACTCCACCTCATTTACGATGTGCGTGACGCCATGGGCGCAAACGCCATTAACACCGCGCTTGAAAAACTGGCTCCGCGCGTGGCTGAGATCAGCGGCGGCAGGGTGCATCTGCGCATCCTGTCCAACCTGGCAGACCGGCGGCTGGCGCGCGCCGAATGTACTATCCCTCTATCTGCTCTGGGGTTCGACGCCTACAGCCCTGAAACCGTGCGCGACGGCATCATTGAAGCCTGGGCTTTTGCCGCCGCAGACCCCTACCGCGCCGCCACTCACAACAAAGGAATTATGAACGGTATTGATGCCGTGCTGATCGCCACCGGCAACGACTGGCGCGCTGTGGAAGCTGGCGCACACGCTTACGCTGCAAAAGACGGAAAATACACCAGCCTCACCCGCTGGGAAAAGGACGAAGAGGGTAACCTTAAAGGCTCATTAGAAATGCCAATGGCTGTGGGGATAATCGGCGGTGCAACGCGCGTTCACCCTGCAGCGCAAGCCGCCTTAAAGTTAATGAAAGTAAAAACAGCATCCGATCTGGCGGAAATCATTGTTTCGGTCGGACTGGCACAAAACCTGGCAGCCCTGCGCGCTCTTGCCACCGAGGGCATCCAGCGCGGCCACATGAGTTTGCACGCGCGCCAGGTGGCGCTTGCCGCAGGAGCCGTTGGCAGTGAGGTTGACCGCCTGGCTGATCAATTGGTTAAAGAAAAAGCGATCCGCTCTGATCGAGCGATAGAAATACTGAACGAGTGGAGAAAGTAGGATTTATGGAAAATAAGCAAACCACCAATACGAAACTACTGCGCACCAATCGTAAGACCGGGATCGTTGGTTATGGTGCTTACATCCCCCGTTACCGACTGCCGGGCAGCGAGGTGGCAATGGTTTGGACGGGTTCTGAAAAGGGTTCGCCGGTAAAAGAAAAAGCCGTTGCCGGTTTGGATGAAGATGTGATCACGATGTCGATCGAAGCCGCCCGCAACGCACTGCTGCGCGCAGATATCGACCCCTGCGAACTGCGTGCGGTGTGGATCGGATCTGAATCTCATCCTTACGCGGTCAAGCCCAGCGGCACAGTCGTCGCTGAAGCCATCGGCGCTTCCAACAACATCCAGTCTGGCGACTGGGAATTTGCCTGCAAAGCGGGAAGCGAAGCTATGGTGGCCGCGGTAGCCATGGTCGGCTCAGGTATGGCCAATTACGCACTGGCTATCGGAATGGACACCGCCCAGGGCAAACCCTCCGATGCCCTTGAATACACCGCCGGCAGCGGAGGAGCCGCCTATATCATCGGTCCGGCCGAAGAGTCTGTAGCCGAGATCGAGGCATCCTATTCCTTCGTCTCTGACACCCCCGACTTCTGGCGCCGTCCCGAGCAAAAATACCCCGAACACGGGCAGCGCTTCACCGGCGACCCGGCATATTTCCATCACATTGAATCCGCAGGAAGGACCCTGCTTGAAGAACTGGGGGCAAAAGCCTCCGATTTCACCTATGCCATTTTTCATCAACCCAACCCAAAATTCCCCATGAAGGCTGGTAAAGACCTGGGATTTACCGAAGAACAGATCAAACCAGGTTTGCTCGTGCCCGTCATTGGTAACACCTACGCAGGTTCCTCCCTCGTAGGACTTTCCGCTGTGTTGGATATTGCCAAACCCGGCGACCGCATCCTGTTGGTTTCATTTGGCTCAGGAGCCGGTTCAGATGCCTTTGCTCTGACCGTGACCGACAGGATCACATCACGCCGCAACAGCGCTCCCACCACGGCGGAATATATCGCCCGCCGCACCGAGATCAATTACGCCACCTACACCCGCTTCCGCGGCAAGATCGATATGGGATAAGGAGGGTTTTATGACCGATGTCGTGGTTGCGGGAATCGGACAGATCCCGGTCGGAGATCATTACTCCCTCAGTCTGCGCTCGATGGGCGTTCAGGCACTGAACAAAGCGCTGCATGATAGCGGAGATCTCAAACCTGATGCTCTTTATATTGGTAACCTGCTCGGATCGACCCTTTCGCACCAGGCTAACCTGGGAGCGTTGTTTACAGATTATGCCCGCCTGGGTCATATTGAAGCCTACACCACCGAAGCTGCCGGAGCTTCCGGCGCAGCCGCGCTGCGTGTGGCTTACCTGGCCATCCTAAGCGGCTATGCAGATACCGTTGCCGTGCTGGGTGTCGAAAAATGGAGCGATGTCACCCGCGAAGAAGCAGATGCCTTGCTTTCGCAGGAGTTGGACTACGATTACGAGGCCATCCCAGGGCTGAACAGCGCAGGTGAAGCCGGGCTGCTGATGCAGCGCTACCTGTACGAATACAATTTACCCAAGGATGCACTTGCAGGTTTTCCAATACAGGCACACGCGAACGCACTCAACAACCCAAACGCTTTATTACGTAAATCCCTTACAGCCGAAACCTATGCCAGCGCACCCATGTTAAGTGACCCACTCAATCTTTATGATGGTGCAGCTTACGCCGACGGCGCAGCGGCGCTCATCCTTACCCGGCGCGAACTTCTGCCTAAAAACTTTCCTCACCCGATCGTCAGGCTGCTGGGATCAAGTGTCAGCGTGGATGCTCTTTCCTTGCACGACCGCCGTGACCCGCTGGCGTTCAATGCCGTTAAAACTGCGGTAGAGAGCGCTGCCCTCCAGGCAGGCATCATGCCTGTGTATACAGATGTATTCGAGCTGGATGATTCCTTTTCCATCTACGCTGCTCTTACCCTTGAAGCCTGCGGTTTTGCCGAAAAAGGCACCGCCTGGCAGATGGCACGCGACGGACTGCTGGCACCCGGTGCAAAACTGCCAGCCATGACCATGGGCGGTTGCAAGGCGCGCGGCAACCCCATCGGCGCCAAAGGTGTCTACCAGGCCGTTGAAGCTGTGCAGCAGCTGCGTGGAGCGGCTGGACCAAACCAGGTCAAGAACGCACGCATCGCGCTCACCCTGGCCCTCGGCGGCCCCGCCTCCACTGCTATCGCGCATGTGTTTGACCGGGTGGAAACAAGGTAGTGTAAAAAGCGTGACACGCAGGTTAAAAAGACTTATGCTTCTGCTGCACATAAAACTTGATAGGTTTTGATAGGCTTCACCCCCTACACTTACGCTTGCAAGTTGAATAACTGTAAGGAACGGAGTAAAAAATGGAAAATCCACGCCACTGGCGCTTAAACAAACAAAGATATGCCCTCGTGGGTGAAGTCTGCCCCCACTGCGAGGCCAAGATCTTCCCCCCGCGCGACGTCTGCCCGGAATGCGGCGGCGAAGCCAAAAACCGCTTTGGATTCAGCGGCAAGGGCAAGGTGTTTTCATATACGATCATGCGTGATGCCCCGGCTGGCTACGAACACAACACGCCCTACACTGTGGCCATCGTTGCCCTCGATGAAGGCCCCATGGTCACCGCTCAGCTCACCGACCTTGGCAGCGAGAAGGTAGAGATCGGCATGCCCGTGGAAATGGTCACCCGCAAGATCCGCGAAGACGTGGAAAAGAAAGGCATGATCATTTACGGCTATAAGTTCAGGCCGGTGATGCAGGGGTAAAATCTTTGCTTTTTTGAATTATCGTCATAAAGCGCCCTTCAGAAATGAGGGGCGTTTTTGTATTTCTTCCTTCAATTGTTTTATGAAGAATGCATCTATAATTGCACATCATATTGATAAAGTAAGTGTGTAGTGCTTTGCATTACTAATATTAATGACCTGTCGTTTAGGTATAGAAAATTACTTTCGGAAAATTTCTATGAGGAAGCAGGTCTTACTGAAACTCAAATTTAAAAACAGGAAAAATTAGATGAAAAAAGAAAACAGTCAGGTAATGCAAATTTCTTTGCTCTATTTCGAGGGCTGCCCATCCTGGGAGACCGCCTTACAAAATGTAAAAAAAGTGATTGAAATGGATAAGATTCCAGCGGAGATCCGACTGATCAAAATTGAAACCCCTGAGCAGGCGCAGCAAGAACGATTTCTTGGCTCCCCTTCTTTTCACCTCAATGAGGTGGATCTATGGCCTGAAGAACGGGATCATTACTCCTTGAGTTGTCGTGTCTATCAAACTCCGGAGGGCTATAAAGGCTCTCCTACAATTGAAATGCTGCGCGAACGATTAAGAGAGGCGTTTGGAGAAGCCTCAATATGAATATTAAATTTCATTTCTCCGCTGCATACTGAGTTAGATCTATGGTAAAAAACTCAGCCATTGATGCAGGGTTAAATAACACCATTAAAACTACAGATGAGATCAAAGCACTCTCAAATCGCGAGAGTGCTTTCTTTTTTACACAATGCATTGCCTGAATCAAATGATCGATCATTCATTCAATGATCAACCACCTTAATTAGAAACAAAACCGAACGCGCACCATGAATATTAAATTTTTTGTATAATGGATGTGGGTTATTTGGTTGCATATCGCAACTATTATTCTGCCCAAACCACCCATCATTTTCTAATGAATCACCAGGAGGCATGAATATGGGAGAGTACAGCAAGTACATTTCCAGTGTTCGCAGAAGTCTGCCAACACCAAAGGATCTGGTCACAGATGGTAAGTGCGTATTTGGTACCTTCGATAAAGAATTTGAAACCATGGAACTTCTCAAGATCAAAAATCCGACTTCAGCCCCCGATTTCTTGCGGAAATATAAATTAACCTTATGGGAAGCGGCAGAAGTCCACTTTGATGAAGGGGTATTACTTGCTGTCGCCTGCGACATGGGCATCTTTGGAATGAACTTGCATGTGTTCTATGACAAGCGGAAGAAAAAAGTCTATAGCTGGACGACAAATCTAAAAAGCAAAGATACGGTGATTGCCCCCAATTTATTGCGCGGATCAATTACCGAAGTGGTCACACCTGTTTCTGCTCTGCGCTATGTTAACCGCTTTGAAGCCGGTGAGTGTGAAATGAAAGGTCACCATCATGACAGGACCAATCACATTGAGTATGAATTTAAACTACAACGGCTTTCAAAGCCCAGTGTTGTTTCAATTCCTTTTGCAGACCCCGCGGTGCGACACCGGCCTCTTTATACCCAGAAAGATTTCTTTACAGCGACCGGGTCATTAACACTGAATGGAGAGACCTTCCATACCACAGAAACCAGCACCGCCGTTGTGGATGATCACCGCGGATACTACCCACGCCGCGCGCATTATGACTGGCTCACCACCATGGGGGTGAACGAAACGAATGGCGTAAAGAAGTGGTTTGCTTTCAACCTGACCCGAAACCAATCGATCGACCAGGAAAAATACAATGAAAACCTGATCTGGTTCAAAGACGCCACAAGTCTATTGCCGCCGGTTACCTTCCATAGAAATCCTGAAACAATGCAGTTTAAAGATCATGCCGTATGGGAAGTCAAGGACGATCATGATATGGTCAACATCACCTTTGAAGTTGATGATATCTTCCGCATGATCACGCATGCGAAGCTGTTCGTAAACATTGAATACTTTGTCGCCTTCGGTGTATTAAAGGGGTACATACGCGATGAAGACGGCTACAAATACATACTGGATGGCATGATGGGAATGGGTGAAGATAAAACACTGCTCCTGTGATGGGGCAAGAACGCTAGACCAGACTCAAAATATTTAACCGCTTTCCCAAAGGAAAGCGGTTTTTAGCGTTTAAATTGAAATTCAAAATGAATACGAAATAAAGAAAACCAAATTCCCTGGATTGAGCTGGTTTCCAGATTAATTTAATCAATTTGGGGTGTGGCGCTGGCAAGAGGAAAAAATTCGTTGAAACAATCAGGGGTGAATCCGGTAGAATCTTTTTATAAACGTGAATGATCTGTAACATCGCAGTTGCGCACAGGTCTGGTAATAAAAAATGGCACTTATAACAATCAGAAAAGGAGATGATAAGATGACAGCAGCTTTAGAAGAATTGAATAAAAAGTATGCTGGTCTAAGGCGATTCAATCTCATCATGGGCTTCCTGCACCTGATTCAAGGCGTCTTCATGATTCTGGTGAGCAACGCCACCACCTACCCGATTTTCACCAATTATCTGAGCTTTGATATCGCCACCCGCTCACTCAAACCCAACACCCAGCTTTTATATGAACTCCCCTTTGGTCCCGCCGTGGCTTGCTTCTTGCTCATTTCGGCGGTGGCGCACTTCTATCTGTCAACGATTGGTTATCGGCGTTATGTGGAAAACCTGAAAAAGGGCATGAACCCGGTACGCTTCTATGAGTATGCCCTTAGCTCATCTCTGATGATCGCTTTGATTGGAATGTTGATCGGCCTCTGGGATCTGGGCGCGCTGATCTTGATCTTCACGCTCAACGCCACGATGAACCTGTTCGGCATCATGATGGAACTGCATAACCAGAACACTCAAAAAACAAACTGGACCGCGTTCATTTACGGTTGTATTGCAGGCATTGTGCCCTGGATCGTCATCCTGCTGTATTTCCTCGGCGCAGTAAACTCCGGCGATGCCAAACCGCCAGCCTTCGTTTATGCCATTGTTCCTACGCTGTTTGTATTCTTCAACATCTTCGCGATCAACATGGTGCTGCAATACAAGAAGATCGGACCGTGGAAGGATTACCTCTTCGGCGAACGCGTCTACATCATCCTCAGTCTGACGGCCAAAAGCGTTTTGTGCTGGCTGATCTGGACCGGCACACTGGCACCCGTTTAGGGCAAACTCTGCTCGATACCAGATTTCTGGTGCCCTATCGCAATTTTTCTAAAATAACGACACCCTCCTTCACCACGAGGGCGTTCGTTTCATTTCGCGGCTCGAATTGTATAATCTATAAGTGATCACGTTCTTGTTCTTTCTGAAACCAGGTTAAATCCGCTGGAGTCAAAATGCCAAGACAGCCAATCTCCAAAATGAAGTTCGCCGATCTCTATCCACTCTATATTCAAAAAGCGAACCGGAAGAACCGTAGCAGAGATGAAGTTGATCAAATCATCTGCTGGCTGACCGGTTATGATCAGGCAGGTTTGCAGCAACAGATTGACTCAGAGGCCACACTTGAAACTTTCTTCGCGCAGGCGCCAGCCATGAACCCCAATTGTTCAATGATCAAAGGCGTGGTCTGCGGGGTTCGGGTGGAAGAAATCGCTGACCCGCTGATGCAAAAGATTCGCTACCTTGATAAACTGATCGATGAGCTTGCAAAAGGCAGAGTTATGGAGAAAATTCTCAGGTATTAGATCATAATCAAACGAAGAGAAAATAAAAGATACCTCCCCCTCACCGTGCAACTACACGTTTGCACCCGAAAAGTGAGCCAAATTTCTCATTTCAACTTATTTAGTGAGGATCCCTATGACAGAATCTCATATCCAGAATAACTCTCATGATGGACAAACCGAAAAACCAATTCCGCTGCAGGTGGGTGCGTTAACGCCGGAACAGATTGCCTTGATTTTTACCCATCTTCCTGTTGATGTAACGTTCGTTGATGAAGGCAATGATGTGCAGTTTTATTCCGGCGGCAAGAACCGCATTTTCGAGCGCACCCCCGATATCATCGGGCGCAACGTATTGAATTGCCATCATCCCGACAGCGTGCAGCTGGTTTTCAAAATCCTTGAGGATTTCCGCGCCGGAACCAGGGACAGGGCTGAATTCTGGATCCAGACTAAACCCACTGATGAGGGCAGCCGCTTCATCCATATCCGGTACTTTGCCGTGCGCGACGCTCAGGGCAAGTTCCGCGGGACGCTGGAAGTGACGCAGGATGTCACCGATATCCGCCAGTTACAGGGAGAACGCCGCCTGCTGGATGAAGCAAAATAACCAGAGCAGCATTAGCATCATCATCTTCCAACCGAACCCGGGAGGTAACCGATGCCTGAGACCCATTTTTTTTGAGCGGTTGTTTGTCGTCGCTTCCTTTCTGTACCAGGTCGTCCTGATCATTCATTTCTCGCTGCGCAAATGGCGCTTTGTTACCGCAATGCGTTATGGGCTAATGGTGTATGCCCTCGGCGTCCCCGCCGCAGCGTTTAGCCTGTTGCTCCTGCTCGACGGCAGACCCTGGTCTCTGTGGCTTAGCGGGTTTCTCTATCTCGTTTGGGGCATCTATGGCTACTGGATCGAATACGTCAGAAAAATCGAGTGGCGCTCCCCAATCCGATGGGCAGTATTTATCCCCTATATTCTGCTCTACCTGGCCACGACCATGTTCTACTGGTTCCCGCTGGCGTTGATTTGGAAACCTTTCTGGTATATTTACGCAGTTCTCTTTATTATCGCCACTTATCTGAACGTGAGTTCGCATAAAAGACCGGCGGGGCGTGAGAATTAAGACCCAATCGCTCTAATCCTCGCTTGTTCTCCTTGCGATGCGAATGATTATCATCACGAATAAAGCTTCAAATCGCCTGATTAGTCAAATTAAATTCGTGAAGGATAAAAACGCGGTATCTTTCGGTATTACAAGATCAATTCGGATAATTTTGCTCTTGACTCTCTTATTCATAATGGGTAAGATTTCTCAAGGAGTAAAAATGGACAATAAAAAAGAGTTATCACCAGAATTCGTTAAAAAATTGGTCGAAACCTTGAAAACTCGTTTTGAGAAAAACCCTACCCACCATGCAGGCATCGAATGGAATAACCTTCAAGCAAGGCTGGAAGCCAATCCCGAGAAACTCTGGTCGCTTTACGAGATGGAAAGAACGGGAGGAGAACCGGATGTTGTCGGGTTCGACAAAACAACCGGGGAATATACTTTCTATGATTGTTCCATTGAAACACCTGCCGGACGCAGGAATCTTTGTTATGACCATGAGGCCTTGGAGTCAAGGAAAACGTTTAAACCTCAAGACAGCGCGATGAACATGGCCGCTGCCATGGGGGTCGATTTATTGACCGAAGAGCAATACTACGAGCTTCAGGCACTCGGCCAATTTGACCTGAAGACTTCGAGCTGGTTGAAAACGCCCGATGGAATTCGCAGGCTCGGCGGGGCCATCTTTGGTGACCGCCGTTATGGGCGTGTCTTTGTGTATCACAATGGCGCCGAATCTTACTACGGAGTCAGGGGGTTTCGCGGTGTGTTGAAAGTTTAATAACGCCCGTTCCTAAACAACACATTAATCTTGCCATCTTGACATGAGACCAGACCAGGCGTAAATGATGTCACAATCATAACCGGATGATGCCATCTCACCCTTACGTTAGTAAACAGAAGAGCAGTGACCAATTGGTCACTGCTCTTTTATTCTTTTTTATAAGTGCCCTTTTATTCGATGCCCCCCCGGGCTCTCAACAAGTAATGATTCTGGTGTTACCCAATGTTCAGACTCATTACTTGGCGGTGATTCCAGTTTCCTCGATCGTGCCGGAACCGCCAGCCAGTGCTGCCGCATGCTTGCCTGCCAGGCGGCCAAAGGTGTAGCAACGGCCGAGCGAAAGGCCTGTGGCATGGAATGGATAGTCTGCACCACCATAGAACTGACCGCCGAGATTACCTACGCAGTATAAACCTGGGATGGGTTCTTTGTTGGCATCAAGTGCCTGGCCGTTAGCGTTGGTGTATACACCAGAGCACAAGGCCGAAACGCGCAGGTGGCGGCGGATGCCATAGAACGGAGGTGTTTTAATGGCGTTCATCCACTTGGCATCCTTGCCAAAGTCTTCATCCTTACCCTTTTCACACAGCTCATTATAGCGGGCAACGGTCGCCAGGAATTTTTCCTTGTCCTCGATTCCCAGTTTGTCGCAAAGTTCTTCGAGAGTGTCTGCGCGGTAGGTATCAATCAGGTGTGAGAACACGCCTGTGCGTGGTTGGCCGTCATGAGTGGCTTTGTAATCTTCGTCGGAGATTTCGGGCATATACTTTTCCATGACCGCGGGAGGTACCAGGCTGGAAACAGATTCATGATTCATGTATTCACTGTCATAGATCTGGCAATACCAACCCTTTGAGCCTCGTTCAGGATCTTCGTAATTTTTTCCGCCCTTATAGAGATCCTGGTGCAGCATGATGTCATTCATGTACACAAACCCAACGAATTCGTTGCAGAAACGTTCACCCTTCATATTGACATACAGGAAGGGTTCTTCGTACATAAGGCCGGCATCGAAGTCGTGGAGCATCTTGGTATGGCCAAGATTTTCCATAACTGCGCCCGCACTAACAGCCATCAGGTGGCCATCACCGGTCTTCGAATACTGCTTTTTATCAAAGTCAGCCACATCCGGGCACCAGTGTTTCACCATCGAGGGGTTGTTCTGATAATCACCGGTTGCCAGAATAACAGCTTTTTTCGCATTGAACTTAACAAAAGTTCCATCAGCAAGTTTACCAACAACACCAACAACCTTGCTATCTTCTTTGATCAGTTGCACACCCGGGGTATTAAAGTAAACCTTAAGGCGGCCATTAAACTCCTCAACGGCCTCTTCCAAAACATAGGTCAGGATTGTGCCGACGTTATTCGGTTTCGGTCCCATCCATGGGGCATACATGTGGGCTTTAGCGGTGCCATAGTCATAACGTGCAAATCGGCCATCACTCCACTCGCCGGTAAAGTCCTGGCTGGTATTCAAGTACATAAACAAACCTTTGTCATTGGGCTTGTCCGCTGAAGTTCCATTCAAACGCGCGCGGTCATAGAACCAGTTGACCGCCTCTCCGGAGTTCATGACATACGCTTTCAGAAGTTCAGTGTCTGATCGCCAGTTATTTAAGCTGTTCGTGTGTTGAATATAGCGCAGCAAACCTTCAGGGTCGCTCTCGTCAAGAATAAGACCTGAGCCGCAATTACCCTGTGAGACTGGGGTATCATGTTTCTGAAGGATCACAACTGAACTGCCTTCTTCAGCCGCGGTAATCGCCGCAGGTACGCCTGCAGCGCCCGCACCCACCACCACGATATCAGCGGTTACTTCGCCGACAAAATCAGTGATTGGATCCAATACAACTGAAGAATCTTTATACTCATCTATTGAAAAAGGACCGGTGAGACAGGTTGATGAAGCTTCTTCACCGGTTGGAGCAGGAGTCCCCTCAGTTGCCACTGTGGGTTTGCAGCCGGTCAACCCCATAATACCGATTCCAGCGGAGCCGATAGCCGCACCTTTTAGAAAATCCCTACGAGAAATCTTGTTGGTCATAGACTGCTCTCCTTATGAAAAATAATAAAATACTCAGTGGGGCTGAGTTTGATTTATTTATATCCAGGCATCAGTTTAGCAAATCTTGACCATACCCGTCGGACAAAAATAAAAATTTGCCCAAAATATTACCCCCCAAATAGACAAATGTAAAAAATTGTCTATTTGGGGAATTTCTAGATTTGGAAAAAGATTTTTAAAAAATCCGGTAAAATAGGGAAAATTTATCAAAAGATATAGGGTTCAAGTAAATTAATAGGGGAATACTCGTGGGTAAACAGCAAGAAATTCAAGAAAAAATTTACAAAGCGCTGGAACAACTGGTTCAAACAAAACCACTTTCAGAAATTAAAGTGATCGACCTGTGCCGGATAAGTGGTGTGGCACGTTCCACATTTTATTCGTATTTTTGCGATATTTATTCTGTACCGCAGTGGCTGTGGGACGACATGATGAGCCCGTCGCTTTACATGATAGGCAACACGCTAACCTGGGATGAAGGCCACCGGTTGATGTTTCTCAACCTTCTCAAATATAAATCTCTTTTCACGAAGATTTACTGGGAAAACGATTACCACTCCATTCTGGAGTACGGTTATCGCGGTGGGTTTGCTGCGGTCAAAGAAAACGTGGAAAAACGCAAAAAACACGTTTGGACGGATGAAGAGCTCCTGGATCTGGACTATTGCATCAAGGCTCTTGCAAGTCTTACCACCAAATGGGGACGGGATGGGATGGTGGTTCCCGTTGAGCGGATCGTAAAAATCTTTAACGATCACATTCCTGATTTTCTTAAAGACCTTTGCGACACGTAATGATTCTGCCGGGTTGAGATAGCGTATTTATACATCAATGGAGCCTAAACTTCATAATCTGTTCTTCCGCCACCATCTACCCAGCTTGAGGTAGAACATGTAGATCAATACCAGCACAGCCACCGTTGCGGCAGAAATTCCAACGCTGGCCAGCCCCTGCGCTTTGAATAATCCCCAGTTCACCCCCGACCCCCCCTGCGCATTTGCCAGATTGATCAACACCGACAACACACTTACATAAAGCGGAAGCGCCATTGCCAGCCCACATCCAGCGCATAGAATCACCAACCGCGGAGCGTTGGAAAACGCGATCGTTCCGAACAGCGCTGCTTCCGTCTTCCTTTTCTCATCCTGTGGCGCAGGGAATAACGCGCGCTTGGGCAGCACCACCCTGATCAACACCAATAGATTCACCAGACTCAAAACCCAACACACGAGTACAGAGACCATCACCAGCGGATAGTAGAGGCTTTCAATATTGGCAAAGACCAAAACAATCAGCAGTACTGGCGCAGTGATAATTCCCACATAGGCCGCCATCTTGATCTCATCCATCGCGCAACGGTGAATGGCATGCCCTGTTTCGTGAGGGATCACCAGAGTCAACGCCAGGTGACCAACCACCAGTATGAAAAGTGCAGTGATCAGCGGCAGTTTCGCAACATTTTCTGAAACACCATTGGGTAAATGATTGAAAGCTGCCGCCGCAACAGCAACCGCCAGCATCGACGCTGGCACAGCGGTGATCGAGGCATTCAGCACCATTTGCGGATCAGCCCTGTCAAATGTCTCAATGTTTCCGCTGTGCTGCAGTGATGCACACCAGCCTCCCAACCCTCCCAGCCCGGCTCCGCCGAGAAAGAGCGCAAGGAAGGCATACTGCGTGCGCAGAATGAGTGCCTCAATCAGCGCCACCTTTGAAACAACCACGCTCGCGATCATCCGCTCTGGTAAAAACCACATCGCTTGCCCGGCTAAAGCCGCTCCCCACAGGCAGAAAATCACGATCCCTGCCAGAGCGCCGGCCAGAGCCCCCAGAATGATGAGCCGACCAGACAAGACGGAACCGCTGCGGCGCGCCGCCCTCCAACCGCCAATGATGATCATCAAAGCGGTTACCACACCTGCGATCCAGAATGGATATGACATGCAGGTTGCTGATGTTCCAAGAAATGCATCCGGCTGAATGATGAACAGTAAAAAATTGATCACAGATGCGATCAATCCAGTCAACAACCCTACAGCTCCGGCACGTGTGCTCATGCTCCAATTTTATGCTTTTTTCAAGAAAAGCCAGCGTCATTGTCGTGAACAGGTATAATTCACAGATCTTGCCTGATTCTTCCCGGCCAGTTTTGAGTAAACGAGTCGCGCCGTTTGACGCTAAAAGTAGATCCTCATTGAAAAATTTCGAAAGCAATTTTAGAAGGCTTACAGTAAGTTATTCCCTGGTTCAGATCGTGTTTACCATGGGATACTGTACGATCTACGTGCTTGCCGGGATATTCCTGCTTTCACGCGGTTTTTCCAATTCTCAGGTTGGGGTCACGATCACTATTGCCAATGCCGTTTCTCTGCTTTCACAGCCGGTGGTGGCTGCGGCTGCTGACAGGAGTAAAAAGCTGTCACTGCAAAGCATCACAGCCCTCATGCTCCTGGCTGAGATCCTGATTGCTTTGGCCTTGTTGTTCCTTCCTCCGGTGGTTCTTCCAACCTCGATCCTCTTCATTTTGCTGGTGAGCCTCTTCATCCCGCAGGTTTCACTGGTGACCTCGATGTCGATCGAACACATCAACAGCGGCGTTCCTCTCAACTACAGTCTGGCACGCGGGATCGGTTCCTTCGCCTTTGCAATTCTCTCGCTGTTGATGGGGTTCCTGATTGAGACTTTCGGAACCGGAACCGTAATGATCGCCGATATCGTTCGCTGTCTCCTTGGCATCTTGCTGGTGCTAACCTTTCCCAGAGCCAAAAGCAAGCTCTCAACATCCAGAAATGTGGAGTCAGCAGCTTCAGGTCTGTTTGAATTTGCAGTTAAGAACAAGCGCTTCATCGCTGTGGTCATCAGTTCAGCCATCCTTTTTATGTCCCATTCCTTCATCAATACATTCACCATCCAGATCGTCCGGCACATCGGTGGCGACAGCTCCGAAATGGGGGTGGCAATTGCTGTAGCCGGGTTCGTGGAATTACCCGCGATGGCTTTATTCCCGCTGATTTATAAAAAGATCCGTAACCCGGGAACCATTATGAAACTCTCAGGGACATTCTTTGTGATCAAAGCCGCGATTACCCTCGCAGCCCCCAACATGCTTTGGATTAATGTGGCACAATGCCTTCAATTCTTCACTTATGCCATGTTTCTGCCCGCTTCTGTGTATTATGTGAATCACGTAGTGAGGGAAGCAGATAAGGTAAAAGGGCAGGCTTTGATGGGAATGTCGTGGGGGATAAGCGGAATGCTGGGCGGTGTTTTAGGTGGATTCATGCTCGATGCCAGCGGAGGTGTAAATCTCATGCTGACGATGGGTGTCGTCATCTCCACTGCCGGATTACTGCTGTTAACCTTCATCGATAATTACCGCCTTAAACCAGCGCGCGATATCGAAGAAGATTGAGGATATTGGATCATTTTCGTGGACTTTGGGCTGTCACTGATGCCCGCTTAATCGAATATTTTTAAAATCGTCATCACGGGCGGGCCTGACCCGCCCCTCCACTGCAGGAGGGAGTCTGAGCTGACCCCGATGGATTACGCGAGTTTCGTGAAAACAACTTGCTCCAGTGAGGCTTCGCCAACTGCACTTTTTTAAGAGGAAATTCAGAATCGCAGGCTACCTGGTTTAAACTTTCCATCGTAAGAGGTGGCAAATTCCAGGCAGCGCGCGCTTTGTTACAGCGTTCAAGATCTTCAGAACTGATGGAATTTCTTCCGTGTTTGTATTGAATGCCAAATTCCCTGCAGGGTGAGGGACGGCGGCTGTATATCGTACACGCCACCCTTTCCCCGATCTTTCCACTGAGCGCGGCACAATAAGGATGAGCCTGGTTTGTGCCCTTCATGTTATCGTAAAATTCGGTTTCCTCTTCCACAAACTCTAATGGTACGCTGCCGGCCTGAGATGGATCGGCTTCGCGCCAGTAGAATGAGACCCGAAAATAAGCGCAGCATGCCCCACAATGAATGCACACATTTTCAGAAAACATAAGGCGGAATTATATTCCTGATGCAAATTTTTGATCAGGGGTGTGTTACAGATTCTGGCAATCGATTCTTGATCGAAAACGAGGCATTCTTGACCAAGACATAATTTTGAACTTGATTACACTTCCTTGCAGGGGTATGATTTTTTTATGGAACACGCGCTGGTAAATCCAGAATTTAACGCTCTTTCACCTGTCGTTTTCATTGGAACTTCGGGCTGGACATACGACCATTGGAAGGGAGTTTTTTATCCAATTGGGCTGTCGAAAAGTCACTGGTTTGATTATTATGCAGCACGGTTTAATTCGGTCGAGATCAACGCCACGTTTTACCGCACATTCCAGGATCAGACATACCAGAAATGGAAAGGCCAGGCCCCTCCTGGGTTTGGTTACGTTCTTAAAGCCCCAAAAATCATCACCCACTATAAACTGCTGAAAGATGTTGAATCAGAAATTCAGGGCTTCTGGCATTCTGCAAGTCTACTGGAAGAGACTTTCGAAATGATCCTGCTGCAAGTTTCCCCAAACCAGCCGTACGACATGGGGCTTTTACTGAGTGCGCTGAAAGCCTTTCCCGATCCGTCACGCGTGGCCGTTGAATTTCGCAACAAACGCTGGTTCAACCGCGAAGTAGAAGGGTTACTGACGTCGGTCGGCGCAGCTTTCTGCGGTGTAGACTCGCCCCACCAGCGTCTGACCGAACAACTCACCTCCGATCGCGCATATTTACGCCTGCATGGCCGAAGGCGCTGGTATTCAGATAATTACGCCAACGAGGACCTGCTCCAAATCGCCGGGCTTGTCCGTAGATTGATCACACTCGGCGCCAGGCGCGTATATATATTCTTCAATAATGATTTTAGTGGTTATGCTCCGGCCAATGCCCTCGCCCTGCAGAAACTGCTCACTGAAGGTGAATAACCAGAGATGTGAATGGAATACCGTGGGTGCGCAACAGTCTAAATCCTTCCATCAGCTTTTAACCCGTTGAAGAGTTCAAAACCACTGATTTCGCACTTAGTAAGCCACGGAACATTTTGTTACGTTTAGAGGAAACAGCCCGGTAGATGTGTGCCATCTGAGTGATCAAGCGCTGCGGAAAGACCAAACTCGCGGTTCGGGTTGCCTTTACCAGGCTGGAACATTTGGGTGAACGTGGGTGAATGGATCATCATATAAATATTGTTCTCGTTCCCTGAAGGGATTGGATTTTGAGACTGTTGGAATAACTATGACTCACACCCGGATTACATCAGGGTAAATCACCCACAAAATTCACATCCGCATACCCCAGTGCGCGTAAGAAACGTGAAAGGTACGCTTCAGCGTTCAGGCGGGCAACTTCCAGAATTCCATCCTCAATGGCCGCGGCGCGTATTTCCTCTTCAGCAGATTGTCGGGCCAGTGTCTCCAGATCCACGCTGGGCATACGCAGAATCCCGGTATCGCGTTCATAAACATAGGTCTTGTCATTATCCAGTGTGGCAACGAACACTTCAGCCTGCGGCAGGCGAACGTTCAATATACTTCCCTCAAGCCATATGTCCTTCGATTCCAGTTTTTCCATGTCAATCCCCGCAATCACCGTCCCGTGTGCCACCAGGAGCAGCCTGTCTTCAAAAAGAAAGGCAAAGGCGCCCTCTCCGGTTTCTGCCGCGATAACCTTTTCCACGCTGTATTGAATCGTCTCCAGCCACGCCAGAGAACGCACCTCGTGGATGATTGTGACAGGATCTGGAATGATAGTAGGGGTGGGATTCAGTAATTGGTTGATCTGGGTGCTCACAACATCATTGGCTTTTTTGAGGGGATTAATGGCGTTGGAAATGTTTTTATTAATCGAGATGACGCCGAATGCAGCCAGCGCGATCACGACAATCAATAAAATTGCCTGAAAGAGTATCTTTTTCATAGATTCATTATACGGTGTGCATCAAGTAATTTTTTCCACTTAATTTGCTGTTAGCCAGTATAAAATTAATTCTACTATGTTTATCTATAATATCGTGTTATTATTAAGAAAAAGGTGGCTTACCACGTTTTCAGGCTAGTAACCTTAGACAGGAATCACTACTTTACTGTCACTAATTTTTTAAGGAGGACCCAGATGTTTTGTTATCAGTGCCAGGAAACGTCTAAAAACCAGGGCTGTGTCGTTGCGGGAGTATGTGGAAAGATGAGCGAAACCGCCAACCTGCAGGATCTGCTGGTGTATATCGCGAAGGGCGTTGCAGTGCATGGCGAGAAACTGGCTGAGGGCGGCACGGTTGATCGCGAAGCCGGACGGTTCATTGTGAAAGCGCTGTTCACCACCATCACCAACGCTGCCTGGGACAACACAGCGATTATTAACATGATCAAGGAAGGGCTCACCGTCCGTGAAACCATCAGCCAAAAAGTTGGTGCGGCTGCACCAGGTTTGCTGCCAGATTGCGCCACATGGTTGCCTGTTGATGATGAAGATATGCTTGCCAAAGCCATGTCAGATGATCTGCGCCTCACAGCCGTTGAAAATGAAGACGAACGTTCTTTGCGAGAATTGCTCATTGGTGGCTGCAAGGGCATTTCAGCCTATGCCGATCACGCCCTGGTTCTTGGCTATGAAAAAGATGAGATCTACAGCTTTTTGATGCGCGCCTTGGCTTCTACCACTCGCAGCCTTCCAGTCGACGAAATGATCGCTCTGGTGATGAAGGCTGGCGAGACCGCCGTCACGACGATGGCACTGCTGGATGAAGCGAACACATCGACCTATGGACATCCCGAAATGACCGAAGTCAACATTGGTGTGCGCAACAACCCCGCAATCCTCATTTCAGGTCACGACCTGAAAGATATGGAGGAACTGCTGCGGCAAACGGAGGGAACCGGGGTGGATGTGTATACACATGGTGAAATGCTTCCAGCCAATTCTTACCCGGCATTTAAGAAATATCGCCACCTTGCCGGCAATTACGGCGGTGCGTGGTGGCAGCAGAATGCTGATTTTGAATCCTTCAACGGTCCTGTGATCCTCACCACCAACTGTTTGACTCCTGTGAAGCGCGAAAATACATACCTCAACAGGCTCTTTACCACTGGTGTGGTCAGTCATCCGGGCGCAAGACACATTCCAGATAGAGCACCAGGCGGTGAAAAAGATTTTTCAGAGGTCATCGCACTGGCCAAAACCTGCCCTCCTCCGCAAGAAATCGAATCTGGAACGGTGATTGGCGGGTTTGCCCATAATCAGGTGCTGGCGTTGGCAGATAAGATTGTGGATGCAGTGAAATCTGGTGCCATCAAGCGTTTCGTGGTCATGGGCGGCTGCGACGGCCGCCAGCGCTCGCGCTCATATTACACCGAGGTTGCCAGAAATCTGCCAGCCGATACGGTTATCCTTACCGCGGGCTGTGCCAAGTTCCGCTATAACAAACTTGAACTGGGCGAGATTGGCGGCATTCCTCGTGTGCTCGATGCCGGTCAGTGTAACGATTCTTATTCTCTGGCAGTGATCGCCCTTAAGTTAAAAGAGGCTTTCGGCTTGCAGGATATCAACGAACTGCCCATCTCCTTTGATATCGCCTGGTATGAACAGAAAGCAGTGGCTGTGCTGCTGGCACTGTTGTTCCTGGGTGTTAAAGGCATTCGCCTGGGACCCACGCTTCCTGCATTTCTCTCACCCAATGTGGCTGCAGTTCTGGTTGAGAAATTTAATATCAAACCAATCGGAAGCGTTGAAGAAGATATCGCGGCGATGATGGTGGGGGAATAATCGGCAATCCTTCAATACTGAAATAACCCAAAATGCCTGGAACAGACCGCTCATGTTCCAGGCTTTTTCAAAGATAGATCATCTATCTGGGCATTCATATGGCTGGTTTTACTTTGCTTGGGTGATCTTTGAAACAATGCCGAAAATAGTTGAAACGAAAAATTGACAAAAAAAGATCAGGGCTTTACCAGTTGCCCTTTCAGCCATCTCCATGTGGCCAGTACGTTTCCATCAGCCATTCCTGCTCAAGAGGTGATCAATGCTGCCCATCCAAATCGTTGAAAAAGCCTTTTGAAAGAATAAAGAGGTCGTCACCCTTGAATCCATCTGGTGACAACCTCTTTTGTGGCTCAGTTGATGACTACTCGTATTCAACGATCTGGTTGGCGGCAATAACCCCTGATGCCATCACGGTGGGAACACCGCCACCCGGATGGGTGGAAGCACCTGTCAGGTATAAACCTTTGATCGACTTTGATTTTGAAGCAGGTCTGAAGACCACCTGTGCCGTAAGGTCCTGCTGGAAGCAGTAAAACGCTCCGCCAGGATTTCCGAGCCGGCGCTCGAAATCTAACGGGGTTGATACCACCATGGTTTTCACATGTTCTTTCAAACCAGGGATGATCTTTTGCGACAGATAGTCGACGAGGCTTTCACTGAATTCTTCCTTAATATCATCCCATGTGCCACTTGCCAGCTTTGACGGCCCCTGGAAATCGAGGGCGACGATATGGTGTCCTTTTGGCGCAAGAGAAGAATCGGTCTTGGTCGGGCAGCAAATTAAGCCAAACTGTTCCTCGGGCTTTGGCACAATTCCGATGCGATATTTTTCCCACCAAAACTCGTTGATCTCATCGACATCACGCGTAACCAGCGTGTGGTGGGCATCAAGGGGCGGATCATAATCCACACCCAGGCAAATGTAAGGTGTCGATTTTGAAAGCGCGTAGCTCTTGATGCCTTTTCGAACAATTGGCTTGAGGTGCTCTTCACCAATCAGATCGAGATAGAGTTTGCGGGCATTAATGTTTGAAACGACAACATCAGCCTCGATCGTCTCTCCATCGGCGGTAACCACACCGGTGACCTTTTTGTTCGCGTCCACCAGCACTTTGGTTACATTGGTGTTCAGCCTTACCTCCATGCCGTGCTGTTCGCCGATGCGCTGAATAGCCTGCGGGATCTTGATCATACCGCCGCGGGGATAATAGATGCCCTTGTGTTCCATGTAGGGGATAATCGCAAAGATGCCCACCGCCTGCTCGGGCGAGTGACCGCAGTAGAAAGATTGATATGCCATGCTCTGACGAACTTTAGGGTTCTTGAAATACTTGCGCAGCACATCGTCATACGTCATCGCGAAGAACGAACCAAATTTCGTGAGAATCGGAACTTTCTTAAATGACGCCAGCATATCCCCCAGGGTGTTCATCGGCATCATAAAGAAGTCCAGCCCATTCCCTTCAATAAAAGACTCGAACTTCTTCGCGTATTGCAAGAAACCTTCCTTATCTTCTTTCGAGATCTTGCCAATCTCTTCTGCGGCTCCCTCCACCGACATGGGGATGGTAAGACGCTCTCCATCCGGGAAGATCACCGAGTAGATCGGATCGCATTGAATCAGGTCAACTTCCCTGGCAAAGGTGGTTCCAAGTTGAGCAAAGGCGTGATCGATAATGGGGATCATCTCAACCACAGATGCACCAATATCGAATTTATAGCCATCAATCTCGTATGTAGAGCAGCAGCCGCCTACACGGTCATTCTGCTCGAGAACCAGTACCTTGCGTCCCCTTTTTGAGAGGATAGCACCTGCAGTTAATCCGCCTAATCCAGAACCAATGATGACCACATCGTATTTTGACATGTTGATCCCCCTAGACGTTATATCGCGCGATCAGAGATGAAGCCTGACGCAGGATATAAGATAAATAGCGTTTTTTTGATTTTGGCAGCAGGCTTATGATGATTGCAACAATCGCGATTACACCTAATACGATCCACAGCCACAGCAAATTTTTCATTACTCCCTCCGTGTATGGATATGTGGTTATGGGGTTTTTTTACCCCCGTTGATTGTGATGGTTATATAGTACGAATTTTGTCATTTCAAGTCAATTTTTTGATGTACTATGTCAAACATGTGGATCATAAATCTGGCTGAAAGAGATAACTTAAACCAAAAGCAGAAGATAAAAAAATTGCGCCCTCTTATCGATGGCGCAAATTCTTTTTCATCATGATGAATACCCGGCCTGGAAAGAGATCTCCGTTAATTCTTTCGCGCGCTGATCATCCCTCGCAAAGACTCAGAATTTAATTCCAGTAAGGGTGTTCATCGTCGCTGGGATCATTGGTCAAATTGATCAGGCCGCTTCCATCGGAGTTCATTACGTAGATCTCCCAATTACCATCGCGGTTCGTCTGAAACGCGATCATCTTGCCATCGGGTGACCAGGCTGGCGACCATTCTTCTGAAGCCGAGTTGGTAAGATTCATCATCTCACTGCCGTCAGCCTTCATTAAGAATATATCCGATTGTCCATCCCGAACAGACCTGAACGCAATCCATGATCCATCTGGTGACCACACGGGGGTGTAATCATTGCCTTCACCAAAAGTCAAACGGGTGACCCCCGATCCGTCGGTGTTCATCATATATATCGAGTTAATCCCTAAATCGTTATCGCGGTCAGAAACGAAAAGTATCCGGCTGCCATCTGGTGACCAACAGGGGGCAAAATCGTCTCTGGGATGATTGGTCAACCGCACTGGATTCGAGCCATCTGCATTCATTACATATATTTCATTATTCCCATCCCGCCGTGATGTAAAGACAATCTGCATCCCATCCGGCGACCAGGCCGGGAATCCTTCATCAACATCTTCAAGACTGGTAAGGTTGGTTTGTCCGCTGCCGTCGCTGTTCATGACCCCAACGTAGCTGGTAGTGAGACCAAAACCGGTAAATAAAAGGCGTGTACCATTAGGTGAGAAGGGCCCTGGAAAGCTGGTCGAGTCGCCCTGAGTTAATCGAACAACCTGGGTGCCGTTGACCTTCATGATATAAATATCTTCGTAATCTCCACCCCGTTTTGAGCCGAATACGATCTCCCCTGATCCTCCACCAAGAGGCATTGAGGTTACTTCAGGTTCAGGCGTAGCGGTAATCTGCACTTCGGCAGCGGTTGGACTCGTGAAAGTATCCGTAGCCTTTGATGCAGTCGTCTCCTGTGTGGGAAGTGCCGTCGGGGCGGCACATCCAGCCACAAAAAGCATTGCTGTGATGATTCCAATCATCCTGATTTTACTTTTCATATTCTCCTGCTTTCTAATTCTGCACTCCTTTAGAGCAAATTGATTATATCTCACATAATCCTGGTGATTTTGTAAGGAAGATTCACCTGCTCTTAAGATAAATTCTAAGAATGTTTGTAGCAATTGATGATAATATGAAAAGAAATCCAAAATAGTTTTTTTCTACAAAATCAGTCTAAGAGGTGTTGGATGAGCAAATTTGACGCAATCCTCGTTCCGGGCGGTGGCGTGCGGGAAGGTGGTATTCTACCGCTCTGGGTAGAACGGAGGTTTGATAAAGCCCTCGAAGTTTACCAGGGAGAATTCATCATTTCTCTCAGCGCCGGTACAATTCATAAACCCCCTCTGCTGGATGAACGAGGTTATCCGCTTTTCGAATCTGTTGCCGGAGCAAATTATCTGTTGCGCAACGGAATCTCACCTGATAAGATTTTGATCGAAACCAGTTCCTATGACACCATCGGAAACGCGTTTTTCTCGCGGATAATTCATGCCGAACCAAGGAAATTCAAGAAGCTGCTCGTGATCACTTCTGATTTCCACATGCCGCGCACCGAAAGCGTGTTCAGGTGGATCTATTCTCTTCATCCGTTGCCGATTAAATTTGAATTGGAATTTCTTGCTGCTACTGATGAGGGAATGGATGAAACCTCATTGAGTGCCAGAAAAAAAGCCGAGAAAGAAAATTTAGCACGGTTAGAAATCACCAGAGAGCACATCCATGATTTGCAGGATTTTCACCGCTGGCTCTATTCTGAACATGATGCTTACCGTACTGGAGGCTGGTCCTTGCAGCGTGGCATGAGTGACGACCTGATGAAAACCTACTGATCGGCGATTCACTCACGCGGTCCTTTGAAAAGTCATTTTTACGATCATCATGAGTGAAAGCATGATTAGAAAAATTTGATCAGTCGATCAAACCATTGACCCTTTGAAAAAATGAAAAAGGAGTTGAAATGAGTTCCGCTCAAACAAAAGTCATAATTTCGTGTGCATTCTTTCTCTTCATTTTCCTTTTTGGTTACTGGCTGAACCGCAGTCGAAAGCCTTACAACACCCTTTTAATCACGCTGCACAAACTCATCGCACTGGGTGCAGCAGTATATCTGATTATCATGCTGGTTCAACTGGGACGGATCGCGCCCCTTCAACCACTGCAGATTTCTGCCGCTGTGGTGACCGCGGTGTGCTTTGCAGGTACCGCAGCCACTGGTGTGTTATTGAGTTTCGAGAAGGACTGGCCCGATATGGTGCACGCGCTGCATCACGTCACCCCTTACCTGACCCTGATTTCAACAGCTGCATTGCTGTATCTAATGATCTAACAGAGGCGAATGAAAAATCGCCAACTTCTTCAATATATACTATCCTTCTGAATTGCGAATACATCTTTCTGTAAAAAACAAGGCTGCTAAAGTATCAATCAAAAGAATCTATCCCTCTATTCTTATTTTTGAGTGATTGCCGGTTTTTCCTATCGATTCATTTTATAATTTAAGGAAATTCGAATGCCTGGAGTATCCCATGATGATCAATCCTGAAGATTTTTTACGAATTCTGCTCGCGGTGGTCGCCGGAGGGCTGATCGGTATCGAACGTGAATTTCGTGACAAGGCCGCCGGGTTCCGCACATTGATCTTCATCTGCGCCGGAGCCTGTCTCTTCACCATCCTGTCCTCAAAACTAGCTCCAGATAGCGACCCGACCCGCATCGCGGCCAATATCGTTACCGGGGTTGGTTTTTTGGGCGCCGGGGTCATCCTGCGTGACGGTGGAAAGATCATTGGGCTGACAACCGCTGCCACCATCTGGTTGACGGCTGCCATCGGCATGGGCCTCGGCGGAGGGCAATACCTGATCTCAGCTCTGATGGTGGCCATCACCATGATCATCCTCTGGATTCTGCCAACCTTCGAGCAGCGTATCGACAACCTGCGTGAAGAGCACCGTTATGAGATCGTCTGTTCCGCCAGGCTTGAAAAGTTTGATGCACTTGAACGTGCCTTCCGCGAAAGCGGATTGCGCATCCACAGCCGCAGTCACGTTAAAACCGGTGACAGTATGACCTGCAGCTGGAGAGCCGCTGGCACCCCACAGGAACATGACCGACTGAAACGTGCGCTGTTTGAAGATCCTGATATTATAGAATTCAAGTGTTAGTCATTATTCAACAGGAGCATGGTGTCCCGCGCTCCTGTTTTTTTATTATCTTCACCGTTCGATATAAATATATTTTGCGATTACGTTACCCAGCGTGACAGACTTCTCTCCCGCCTCAAGAGTAATGGTATGGTTGAAGGGCAAAATCTCGATCACCTTGACTCTCTGGCCTGGTATGATCTGATTCGATTCCAGAAAATCCAAAACTTCAGGCTTTTCCTCTGCCAGTTCGTGAATACGGCGAATGGTCACAATTTCTCCACGATTCACTTCTGTCAAAGGCACCCAGCTCTCTACCGCCGCTTCATTTCCGGGCAGTGGATTGCCATGCGGACAGGTTTTTGGGTTTCCAAGCTGCTCTAGTAATGCTGTTTCAGCTGCATTTGAAATGGCATGCTCCAGATGGTGTGCCTCTCCGTGAAGTTTTGCCCAGGGCAATGTCTTAACCATCATCCATTCCATCAACATGTGCCTGCGCATGATCACTTTGCCGGCCGCCCAGCCTGTTTTGGTCAGGTGGGTGCCATCCTGGTTCATGGTGATCAGCCCGTCGCGCGTCATGCGCTTGAGCGTGTTGGTGACGGTTGGGGGTGTCACACCAAGGAGTTCTGCCAGCCTTGACCCGATCACCGGATCACCATCGCGCTCCATCACGTAGATCAGCGAAAGATAATCCTGGATGATCGGACTTATTTCTGTGATATCGAATTCCTGCATACCGGTGACATTTGTCATGTTTAATCTCTTGTTTTCTTATATACTAATATTCTTTATTAGTATATAATAATATCTGGCATTGCTTAATTGATTATAACATCTTTGGTGTTTGGAGATGCACATGACCCCAACGGAAAAACGAACAACACTGGCCGGGATTTTTGCCGGAGAAAGCGCCACAATACTGGAGTTCAAAGGTGGTCAGGCGGTTAATAACCGTCTGGCTTCGATGGGATTTACCCCCGGAGCCCGTGTAACCATTGTTCAAAACTTCCAGAGGGGCCCCTTGATCGTCACCGTGCGTGGCACCCGTGTAGCGCTGGGCCGCGGAGAAGCGGCAAAAATCATTGTTGAGCGGGTTTAGCATGCTGCAATTGCACCGTCATCCACACATTCACACCAGACACCACCATCAAATCACCGGCAATGAACCACTCATCGCGCTGGTCGGGCAGCCCAACATGGGTAAATCTACTCTGTTTAATCTGCTGACCGGCCTCAATCAGCATGTGGGCAACTGGCCCGGGAAGACGGTGGAACACCGAGAAGGTCATTTTAATTTTATGGGTGGCACAGTCAGATTGGTCGACCTGCCCGGTACGTACAGTCTGACCGCCAATTCCCCTGAAGAAGTCATTACGCGAGAATTCATTCTGCATGAAAAGCCAGACGTGGTCGTGGCAGTGGTCAGCGCTGCAAACCTCGAACGAAGCCTGTACCTTGTGGCTGAATTAACCGCATTGAACGCTCCACTGGTGGTGGCATTGAACATGATGGATGTCGCTGCGCAAGAAGGCATCCAGGTTGATGCGCATATTCTTGAAGCGGCATTGGGCGTTCCTGTCGTTCCAATGGTTGCCGCAAAGGCCGCAGGGGTTCACCGGCTGCTAAAAGTTGTCGAAGATGTACTCATCGGCAAGGTCATCCCCTGCCCGAAATCACCCGAAGTCCGTCCCGATCACCAACAAGTGTTGGATCACATCCGTTCTCTGATTGCTCAACATGTTCCCGACCCCTACCCGCAGAACTGGGTATCACTCAAATTACTGGAAGGCGATATCGAGGTCACCCGCATGATGCGGCAGGCACTGCCTGATGCAGACTGGAACGCTGTGCATGATATCCTGCGCCAGCATGACGATGCTTATATGGCAGTCGCCTCCGGTCGCTACCAGTGGATCAACCGCCTGCTTTCAGCGGCAATGAGCAGGCCGCGCAAAGGTCAGATTGGTCTCACCGAGCGTCTCGATCGCTGGGCGGTACACCCCTTCTGGGGGCTGGTCATTCTTGCACTGATCCTGGGGGTTGTTTACGAGCTTACCTTTGCCATCGGCGCGCCCATCCAGGCATGGTTAGATGCACATTTGATCACTCCGCTTGGCAGCCTGGCAGCGATCGCCCTCAGCACTGCGCCGCTCTGGGTGCGCGGTATGATCGTTGAAGGTCTCATCGGTGGAGTGGGTTCGGTGCTCACCTTTCTGCCGATTCTTGTAATCTTTTTTGCCGCGTTTGCATTTCTCGAGGATGTGGGCTACATGGCGCGCGCTGCTTATGTGATGGACAGCTTTATGCACATCATGGGGCTTCACGGAAAATCTTTCCTGCCGCTCTTCCTCGGCTTTGGTTGTAATGTTCCAGCTGTGCTGGGCACGCGCGTTATCGATTCACGCCCGGCGCGCCTGGTAACCATCCTGATCGCCCCCTTTGTGCCCTGCACGGCGCGCATGGCGGTCATCGCCTTCATCGCCCCCGCCTTTTTTGGTGAGAAAGCCGTGTGGGTCTCATGGGGGTTGGTGCTTCTCTCGTTGTCGGTGCTGGTGCTCAGCGGCACACTGCTGAACAAGATTTTCTTCAAAGGCGAACGTTCAGCGTTTATTATGGAGATGCCGCTCTATCACGTCCCCAACACACGCACCATCGGGCTTTCAGTCTGGCAGCGTTCGATCTCCTTCGTCCGCAAGGCCGGCACTGCCATCCTGGCAATGGCACTGCTGGTCTGGGTGCTTTCGTACCTGCCCAACGGAGACCTCAACACCAGTTACCTGGCGCAGTTTGGTAAGTTCCTCGAACCGGTGGGCCGGTGGATGGGTTTCGATTGGAGGTTGATGGTATCGCTCATCACCAGCTTCCCCGCAAAAGAGAACATCATTGCCACCCTGGGTGTGCTCTTCGGCAGTTCCGCCGAAAGCGGATTGGCCGATGTGCTTGCCGCGAACTACTCTACCGCTTCGGCGCTCGCCTTACTCGTGGTCACCGTCCTCTTTATACCCTGCATCTCCACAGTCGTGGTTCAGAAGCAAGAAACCCATTCGTGGGGCTGGACGCTTCTGGGTGTCGCTCTGATGCTGGGTCTCTCTCTTGCTGCCGGCGCAGCGACCTATCATATCGTGCTTTCCATGGGGTTATAACAATGCTGGAAAAACTACTGGCTGAAATCCGTTCTGGAGGCACTCAAGAGATCCGCACCCTGGCCGGCAAACTGGGCACCACCCCCGCCATGGTAGCAGCCATGCTCGAACACCTCGAGCGCAGCGGTCTGCTCAAGGCTTATCAGGGCTGCAGCGGAGCCTGCCCGGGCTGTTCTCTAAAAGAGGCCTGCCAGCGCTCTGATTTCCCCCACGGTATGCGCATCTGGCAAGATTAAGTCAATTCGCCGTGTTGACACATCTCCTATAATAAAAGTTGAGAGGCATTCCCTGCAATTAAAACAGCGGGGCGTGTTATTGTTCCCACCCGTTTCATAGGTTCGAAGTTAGGGAGAGTTATATGACCACATCTGTGCTGGTTGGTTTTGCAACACGCTATGGATCAACACAGGAGATCGCCGGAGAGGTAGCCTCAGTGCTGCTAGAAGCCGGGTTAGCGGTCAACTTACTTCCATTAAGAGAAATTCATTCCCTTGATGGATACCAGG
Organism: Anaerolineaceae bacterium; assembly: GCA_029265815.1. GTDB lineage: Bacteria > Chloroflexota > Anaerolineae > Anaerolineales > Anaerolineaceae > UBA6107. Next base: position 184,040 of record JAJUGU010000004.1, read on the forward strand.
CGGTGGTGATCGGGGCACCGCTGCAGATGTACCGTTGGCATAAAGACGCGGTAAATTTCATCGCGAAGCAGCGAAAAGCCCTGGCGCAAATTCCGGCCGCGGTCTTTGCGGTAGGACCGGTGCAGTCACCGCGCGTCGAGCAGGAGTGGATTGACGCTCGCAACCAGATCGAGAAGGAACTGTCCAGGTTCCCGTGGTTCAAACCGATTTCGGTTGAGGTGCTTGGCGGGGTCTTCGACCCCAATCAATTAACCGGGTTAATGAAAACCTTTGCCAGGGTTGCACCGGCCAGCACAGCGCGTGACACTGAGCAGGTGAAAGCCTGGGCAGGGGGATTGGTTGAGAAATTTTATCAACCTGAATAAAGCACTTGGGGAGTGGAATTATAGATCAACCCTACTTTGTTCCTTAATCCCCGGGTAGTTTTGATAAGGAAGGTCCAAGATGAAAATCGTAATTGCCGTATTGCTTGCGATACACGGCTTGATTAACGCCTTTCAACCAGCGGTAGCTTGAAACCCACAGGTGGAATTCCCAACCCGGGCTGGCTGAGCTGGTGGCCCGTCCCAATGGGTCAATCCTGGCTGCTTGTCCGCCTCGGCATTGAAAGGACATTCGCCGGTACGCTGGCCGGGATCCTGTGGCTGGCTGCAGGCGCCGCGCTGATCGCTGCCGGGATGGGGCTGCTCAATATCCTGATCCCCACCACCTGGTGGCGTCCTCTGGCCGGTATTGGCGCCGGGCTGTCGCTGCTGATGCTCATTCTCTATGCTAACCCCATGTATTTGGTGGGCATTGGTGCCAACCTTGCAATTTTGATCGTCTTGCTGTGGGCGCAGTGGCCTTCGCCTGAGGTACTTGGCTCATGAATCCATCAATCGTGTTATGAGAGAACCCGCACCAGATTAACTCCTGTAAACCAATATATAATTGATACATCAATCTGCGCTCGCAACGGGAGGAAAAAAATGAGCCGTATTCCAACTGAACATCAGCAGCTTGATGATCTTAAGCTTGCCTTCTGCCAGTACGGCAGCGGCCCCGATCTTCTTCTGCTGCACGGCAACTCCGAGAGCAAACATATCTTTGAAAAGCATCAGATACAGCACTTCGCCGACTTTCACACCTGCGCCCTCGACAGCCGCGGACACGGACAGAGCGTCTGCAGCGACGATGTGCTCACCATTGAACAGATCGCTGATGATGTGATCGCCTTCTGCAGGGCAAGAAACATCGACAGTGCCTTTGTGATCGGCTACAGCGACGGCGGCAATGTCGCCCTGCACCTGGCGCGCAAGGCACCGGAACTCTTCCCGCGCATCATCGCCATCTCGCCCAATACCCTGGTGAGCGGCACCACCGACGACTCGCTGCGCACCTTCACTACCATTTACAGGGTCATGGGGTTCTTCAAACGCCTTGGCCTGCCCATGCAGAGATATATACGCGTCTGGGAGCTGATGCTGAAAGACATCGGTCTCAGCGATGACGACCTGAAAAGCATACAAACACGGGTGAAGATCATCTACGCCGAAAAGGATATGATCAAGGAAGAGCACATCCTGCACATCGCGGGCCTCATCCCTGGCGCAGAAGTTGAAAAGATCGCCGGCACCACGCACATGAACATTATCAGAAACGCGAAGGCGATCGAGGTGATGCGGGATTGGTTGAGGTAGGGTGGTTACAAACACCACAAAGCTATACCCAAGCGAAAGGTGGTAAGATGTGGATATCCCCAAATCATCAAGAAACTGATTTCAATTCACTCTTATCAATCGACGATAAAATCACTATTTTCGTTGACAGAACACTTGGGTGGCAACTTGATATCGCTAATATATGCATCAATGGTAAAAAAGATAATTATGGAAATATTGTAATTGAGGCTATACCCCACTCTGGTTATGCAGTCTTATCAATTGTTTTCAGTTATTTTGAAATGATTGGTAAATTCATTAACGGATATGATAAAAATGGTTCATCACAAACACACTTTGTAAAAGGTATATATCTCGTATTCCCCGAATTGGAAAATTTTCCTAAAGACTCTGTAAATGACTTTTTAGAGGCTCTATATGAAGGTGCACGATGCGGTCTTTATCATGGAGGATTGCCAGATTCTCGCATTGTTTTATTTGGACAATCTAATTGCCCAATTTTTTACCATAACGGATGTAAAAAAATAATTATCAACCCACATTTGTTAATACCGAAACTTGTTGAGCACCTAAAGAAATACGAATCCGATCTAAGAAATCCAGAGAATGAGATTTTGAGAAGCAATTTTGAAAATAGATTCGATTTCCTTAACAAGCCCTTCGATTAAAAACTACCTTGATACAAAAGCCACAGTGTCATTCCGACAAGGTTCACTCCACATTTTATTGTCCCCGAAATTGTCTAATTATTTGATAAGTTGCATGAAATGTACATCCAACTGATATCCCCAAGCAGGTCAACACATCCTACCCCATAATTTCTCTTAACTTTTGCGCCTGGTATTCCATGTGTTTATGCCCCCACCGCTGATCGGTGACCAGCGTCAGTATGCTGCGCGCCATCTCCACAGCTGTTTCATTCCCGTTCAATCGCGAGTCGCAGAGCAGACCATCCCAGTGTACGGTCAGGCCGATTCCCGCTTCGCCCAGCGCGTCGAACAAATGGTCGCGGTCGATGCCCGACACATAAACCGGCAATCCCAGCGGTGCCAGATCCGGCGGCAACAGCGGGAAGATCGGTTCGATCCCGCGAATGTCTTTGATCAAAGCCAGCAAATACGCATAATTCACATGCCGCCTGGCGCGCATGGAATTCCAGTCCAGGTATTTGATCGCTTCCTGTTCCTGCGCGTCGCCTTCCACAGTCATATCCTCCGCGTAGACCCTTTCCGCCTGTTCGTAGAGGTTCACCAATTGCTCGCGGCTGCCCAGCCCCTTATAAAGATACTCCGCCAGTCGGGCGCGGTATTCGCGGATCAACGGCAGTCTGCGGTTCGGAATTCCGTTGCGCTTCTCGATAAACGGCGCAACATCATGCGGAGTGATCAGATACCCGCCGTCATAAGGAGCCAGCTTGCGCAGGCTGTAAAACACGAAATCACCCAGAGTCTTAACGCTGAAGATCGCATGAGCGTTATCTTCTACTACGAACATGCCCTTTGATTTAAGAAAAGAAATGAAATTTTGCTCCAGACCAGAGTGTTGAAAACCGAAATAATTGATGAAATATAATGCACGATGCCGCTCCGCCTGACGCTGCAAGTCTTCCAGATCGATGGAGAGATCGCGCTTGACCTGGTAGTAATCGCAGGCCAGACCGCAGCGTTCCAGAGTGTCGACGATGGTCGGGCACAAATACGAGGGCAGCAGAATGCGCTCAATACCGCGGCTGAGCAGGTAATCGCTGATCACGATCAGGCAAGCCTTGCCGCCGCTGAGAAAGGTCATTCCCCGGGTATCGATCACCGGCTGAGTGATTTTTCCCCACCCGTCATAATAGAATTCACCACCAACGAACATTTTTCTCCAATTCCATTTCTATTGCAAACCTTTTATATCACCATCTGTAAATTTACGATGGATTTCATCAACCCATTCAAGATGCAAATTATAAAGGGGAAAATTCATCACATATAGAAATTACCAGCAAATTTTTGCCATCAGCATTTTTTGTGACAAAGTGATTTGCGATTCCTGTTTATCCAGAGATTGAAACTCTTTTCAGTCGAAGCAATCAAATTAATGTTTCAGGTCGGTCATCATTCGTGTAATAATATTCATGAAGCTCTCCTGTTTTGTTGAAAGGAATCACATGAAATACTTCAAGTATTGGGCAAGCCGTGATTACCCACTTCCCGTCGTCGTTTTCATCATGTTATGTGCAGGTGGGCTTTTTGTCTTCCTGATTCCCTGGACGCTGATCGTCCCCCTGCCCCGCCTGGATGTGAGACTCGGGCTGCCGTCTTTCTCCTTCGGGACCATCAACATCATCATTGGCTGCATCCTTATCGCCATCGGCTTGTTTTTCGCCTGGGGATCGATCGGAGCGCAGATCTTCAAGGCAAGAGGCACCCCTGTTCCCCTGATCCCGACCCACAAATTACTGGCCAGCGGGGTTTTTCGATATTGCCGCAACCCGATGATATTCGGCACCCTGTGCGCTTATACGGGCATCGCCATCTTTGCAGGTACGATCAGCGGGATCATTTGTATATTGATTTTTGCCGCCCTGCTGATCGTTTACGTCAAGCTGGTCGAGGAACGTGAGCTGGAGATGCGCTTCGGTCAGGAGTATCTGGATTATAAAGCGCGCACCCCCTTCATCATTCCCAGAATATTCAACGAAAAGACAAAGAAATAATATGTTATGCCAAAAAAGAGGTATAGTTACTGATTGTTAGCCATCAAATTCATTGATCTTTCAAATTTTCTGAACGATGGCGCACATACTTTCAAAACGGATATTCAGAAACAAAAAAGATGTTTTCAACCTAAAAAACGTTTTTCAGAAAGTGAAATTTTTAATGACCGATTTCTATCCGCCTTCAGAGTTTGACGAATGGGCACATGACTACGACCAGAGTGTGGCAGATAACACCGGCTTTCCCTTTGACGGATACGCTGAAGTGCTCCAATCCATTGTGGACCTCTGCTCTCCTCGACCCAATGCATCCGTCTTGGATTTAGGGATTGGCACAGGTAATCTCGCGCTGCGATTTGCACAGAGGGGATGCAGAATCTGGGGTCTAGATTTCTCTGCAGAAATGCTCCGCCTGGCGCGGGTTAAACTGCCAGATGTGGCGTTGGCCCAGGCTGATTTACGCGCAGAATGGCCACCCGACTTTCACCACCGCTTTAACAATATCGTCTCCGCTTACACCTTCCATCACTTCACACTGGATGAAAAGGTGTATCAGATTCAACGCCTTCTCCGAAACAACCTGACCTCAGATGGTAAGCTGGTGATCGGTGATATCGCCTTCAGCAGTGAGAGCGAGCAAGATCAACTGCGCCAGACCCTGGGCAGCGAGTGGGACCAGGAATTTTACTGGCTTGCAGACGAAACTACTCAAGCCCTGGCCCTTGTGGGTATTCAGGCAAATTTTTACAGGGTTACTAATTGTGCTGGTATATTTGATTTCCACTTAAAAGGATAGAGACAAAATGCTCAACGAAATTGAATTAAAAGAAAAATTGACAGCCTCCGCAACTAACCTTTACCGCCCATTGCCTGAAGATGATCTCCAAGATCTGATCACTGCCATGCTGCAATACATCGGCTCAACTGACAGCATATTGCGAGATGACCTGATTTATTCAAATTTTAATCAATGGATCTTAAAACACAGGTTGTTAACCTCCAATCAATTACGCGATCTTGCTCACAAAGCTATTTCAGATGAGCATATCTTTTATCAGATCGGCGAGATCGAAGGTGATAGCGTATTCAGGCGCTCCTTCTCCATGCTGTTGCTGCCGTTGATCCTCATCTCACACCGCGGGGATCCCTATCTTTCACTTTCTGAGATGGATCAGATCAAAAAAAGTCTGCTGCACTACGGCAGAGAAGAAAAAGACTTGCGCGGATTCGTCCACGGCAAAGGTTGGGCGCACGCTGTTGCACACTACGCAGATGCACTGGATGATCTGGCACAGGCTGTTGAACTGAACGCAACTGATCTACGCGAAATTCTCTCGGTGATCTCCTTTCTCGTGTGCCGCCACGATCAAGCTTATGGCTGCGGTGAAGAAGAGCGCCTTTCTACACCAGTCCTTGCTGTGCTGCGCAGAGAGCTGCTTTCTAATACAGAATTGGCTGATTGGATTCAAGTTTTTTTCAACAAGACGCAGAGCATCACCGAATACCCCGATAAACTTATATTGCGATCAAATGTTAAGGATTTTCTTCAATCACTTTACTTTAGGATTAAATGGGATATACCGGAGCATGCCATCCTTCCAGCCATCGACCTGACCCTGCAAGAAATCAATCCCTATGTGATGAAAAACACTTGAGCCCGGGTAGGCTTATCTCTTACCATAGCGATGATAAAGGGGATCAGTACCCTATCCGTAGTTTCCACTGAGATTTTCCGTATTTCATTAATTGGTATTAATTTCAAACAATTGATATACTTTATAATAAGAAATATTCACTGAATAAATATCCGAGAATCCCTTCACTTGCATATCCCCCCCACGAATTTTTGCTGTCTCGGCCACACAACCAGAGATCGGATTTTTTGTTGTAATGGTTACCGCGCATGTTCAACCCTAACCCCCTATCCAATCTGGTTTTCCTGTTTGGGGTTTTTTCAGCCTTTTTCAGCCTTTATGCCTGGAGTTACCGAACGACGCGCGGCTCGCGAATGTTCGCAATCTGCATGGCATCAATGACAATCTATGTACTCGGTTACAGTATGGAGCTGTCTAGTGTGAACCGCTCAGCCATGCTCTTTTGGAGCAGGATCGAGTATATTGGCATTGCAACCTTCCCCACGCTCTTCTTACTTTTTGTTCTTCAGTATACCGGCCATGATTCCTTGATCACGCCGCGCAATGTTATCATCCTCTTTACAATACCGGCGTTGATACTGATCGCCAAATGGACAGACAGCGTTAATCATTTGTTTTACGAGCGAACATGGGTAGATAACACTGGCATCATTCCCCTGCTGGGTTTCACGCGCGGTCCACTTTATCCTCTGGCTTCTTATTCGATTATTCCGGTATCACTGGGAATTTTTCTCCTTTTGCGTAAAAGGAGAAGCCTGTTGCTCATTTATCGCAAACAATCCACAATACTGGCAATCAGCGCGTTAATGCCGCTGCTGATTTACATTCTCTACCTGGCGAATATTGAAATTGTCCCTGCATTACGATATTTCGATTGGAATGCTTTTATGTTCCCACTCTGGGGAAGCGGTGTGGCTCTAGCCGTTTTTCGTTACGATTTGTTAAATATTGCACCCGCCGCACGTGAAGTTTTAATCGAACACATGAGTGATGCGGTTTTTGTTCTGGATAGTCAAACCCGCCTGGTGGATGCCAATGCGGTAGCTCAAAAAAATATGGGGTGGGATAAAACTCCCATCGGGCTAAGTGGATTTGATGTTTTTAAGAACTGGGAAGATCAATGGAATTTGACTCCGACACATGAGCTTACCGGCAGGTCCAGGGTAGAAATTCACGATACTACCGGCCATGAGGAAAAATACTACGATACGAACATCACTCCCCTCAAGAATAAAAATCGTGTCATTGGCCAGTTGATCGTGATGCACGACATCACCGAGCAAAAGAAGCTACAGAAGGAATTGCTTGAACTTTCGCTTGAAGATGAATTGACTCGCTTGCATAACCGCCGTGGTTTCTTCGTACTCGCTACCCAATTCATGCAAATGGTTAAACGTATGAATTTTCACGCTGCTGTCGTGTATATCGATATGGATACCATGAAAATGATTAACGATACCTACGGACATGCTGAAGGTGATCATGCGCTCACTCTGACCGCTACGATTCTGCGTTCATCAATCCGCGCGTCCGACATTCTCGCCCGTTTTGGCGGTGACGAATTCGTTGCATTGGTACTTGAAACTTTGGATCTTGGTGCCGAAACAATGCTCGCGCGTGTCGAAGATCATTTCAATCTCATCAATGAACGAAAAGAATATCCATACTCGATCACCATCAGTTACGGGATTGCCCATTATGATCCTGAGGCCCCAAAATCGCTTGAAGAATTGATGGAAATCGCTGACAGAGCGATGTATGAACAAAAGCAGTTAAAAAAGCAAAGTGGGGCAATTTGACACTCGAAACTTGACCATCATCAACAATCGCTTAATACATGCGCTCTCTAACTCCGTATAATAGAATAAACGCCTTCATCGCAGCACTTATCAAATTTAAGAACTGATTGGAGGTGCCAGATGCAAAAGTATCTCTATTACGGCTCTTATACCGCTGAAGGATATAAGGGGCTGATGGCTGAGGGAGGATCAAAACGGGCGGAAGCAGTCCGCAGGGCACTTGAAAGCATCGGTGGATCGGTGGAGTCTTTCTATTTTGCCCTGGGTGAGAATGACTTCTATGTCATCATCAACCTGCCTGACAACGTCAGTGTTACCGCGTTTTCACTGGCTGCCAACAAGAGCGGAACGTTCATCATGAAAACCGTTGTTCTGCTCACACCCGAAGAGATCGATCAGGCAATAAAGAAAACTGTTGATTATCGCGCGCCAGGTCAATAAAATCATTTTCAGCAATAATTTCGTGCCTGTTTGCTCATCAGAATCATGACCCCAAAAAGATACTGCTTATAAGGATTAACCAGCAGGAGCATGAATTACCAGGCAGCCATCGATGAGCGTTGTAAGATCGACGGTTTTAAATATTCACACCGTTTACCTGCACTGGTAAAGAAAGGATTCCCCATGCTCCGGCGAGACAATCGATTTAACGAGTCGTTGACCTGGCTTCTTGAACCACATAACCCCGCGGTGCGTTATCTATCTCTGCGTGACCTGTGTCAACTGCCACCCGATCACCCTGACCTGTGCGCAGCCAGAACGGCCGCTCACAAATACGGCCCCATAGCTGTGGTGATGAACAACATGGAAGGGGATGGTTACTGGGTCAAACCGGGCCCTGGCTATTTGCCGAAATATCGTTCCACTGTCTGGTCAATCATTCTTCTGGCACAGCTCGGGGCATCAATCGAAGAAAATGGGCTCATTTCAAGGGCGTGCCACTACTTGCTTGACCATGCCTTTACTAAAAATGGCCAGTTTTCTATAAATGGAACGCCTTCTGCAACCATCGACTGCCTGCAGGGCAACCTGTTATGGGCGCTGCTGGAATTAGGATGCGACGATCCGCGCCTGCAAGCTGCTTTCGAGTGGATGGCACGCACCGTCACCGGTGAAGGGATTGCTCCCATGACTGACCGGCACGCCGCTTTACGCTATTATGCAGGTAAGTGTGGCCCCAATTTTGCCTGCGGGGCCAATAACGGCCTGCCCTGTGCCTGGGGTGGGATCAAGGTGTTACTGGCTTTCGGCAAGTTGCCCGTTGAAAAGCGCACCCCTCTGATCGAACGCGCCATCCATGCGGGTGTCGATTATTTCTTCAGCGTAGATCTGGCAGCCGCAGGATTTCCTTCTGGCTACAATGAAAAACCGAGCGGTAACTGGTGGAAATTCGGCTTTCCTGTTTTTTATGTCACCGACCTGCTGCAATTGGCTGAGGTAATGGCCACGCTGGGGCAAGGTGGTGATCCACGCCTGGCCGGAGTCCTGGATCTCATCCGCAGCAAGCAGGATCAACGTGGCCGTTGGCCCCTGGAATACGATTATGCCGGAAAAACCTGGGTGGACTTCGGAGAAAAGAAACAACCCAACAAATGGGTTACCCTGCGCGCCCTTCGTGTATTGAAAGCGGTTGAGAAAACCTCAGACTCTTAGAGCATTTGAAGAATTTTTAAAAACACTTTGGATTTTATCATTTCAATGAATTACCATCTTATCTATTATGGGGTTTTAATTCAAAAATAGTCATTCATGGAGATGAATATGCATCAAATAATCGCCGTCAACGGCAGCCCTCGAATGGAAAAAGGGTACACGCAACTGCTCCTCGATGCCTTCCTGCAGGGCATGACAGAAGCTGGTGCAGATGTTGAAACTGTCTTCACCAGCCGTTTGAATATTAAGCCCTGCGCTTGCGGCAGACTGTATTGCTGGAATGACAAACCAGGAGAGTGTTGTATTCAGGATGACATGCAACCACTCTACCCCAAACTTAAATCAGCCAACATCCTCGTCCTGGCTACACCGGTGTACATTCCCCTACCTGGAGATTTTCAAAACTTCATCAACCGTCTCTGCCCGTTGCTCGATCCCGTGCTCGAGATGCGCAGGGGGAGAACTCGGGCTAGGATGCGTGCGGATGTGAAAATCCAAAAAATGGTGCTGGTCGCCACCAGCGGCTGGTGGGAAGTCGAGAACATGGATACTGTTTTGAAAATCATTAAAGAATTAGCGGAGGACGCTTCTGTTGAATTCTCGGGGGCTCTGCTGCGCCCTCATTCATCTGTAATGAAATCCGCTGACAAAATTACCCCTGATGGACAATCTGTCCTGAATGCGGCCCGAACCGCCGGCAGCGATCTCATCCGTAGCGGATCGATGAATCCTGATACACTCGCAGCTATCAGCCGTCCGCTGATCTCGCCAGAAGATTTTCTAAGCTGACCGGATGTGACTCGTACAGCACTGAGAAAAGGAAAAATTGATGAATCTAGATCCTGAAAGTTTTACAACGATCGATGAATATATTGCGATGTTTCCGTCTAATATTCAAGAAAAATTGATTGAAATGCGATCTGCGATCAGAGAAGCAGCTCCGCAGGCTCAAGAAAAGATCAGTTACCGCATGCCCACCTTCACTCTTCACGGTAACCTGGTTCATTTCGCCGCTCACCAAAACCACATCGGCTTCTACCCCACTCCCAGCGCGATGGAAGCGTTCAGCAATGAATTATCGGTATATGAAAAATCGAAAGGTGCGATAAGATTTCCTTTTGATAAACCGATTCCTGTTGACCTTGTCCGCCGCATGGTTCTTTTTCGGGTTGCCGAGAACGAGGAAAAGGCCAAGAGGAAAAAACGATAAGCAGACTCTGAAAGGTCACACCATGATCCGGGATGTACACTCTAACGATGCACAAAGAATCACAGATATTTACAATCTATACATCATGAACACGATCATCACCTTCGAAGAGATTGAAATCCCTGCCAGTGAAATCCGGCAGCGAATCTCGAACGTGACATCCAAAGGGTTGCCGTGGATCGTATACGAAACCGGGGATGGAATCATTGGCTACGCCTACGCTTCTCCCTGGCGCACACGCTCGGCTTATCGCTTTAGTGTTGAAACCACCATTTATCTGGACCAAAACTTCACGGGTAGAGGGTACGGTAAAGAGCTATATGCTGTGCTTCTTGAACGCCTGAGGGATTGCGGAATCCACACCGCGATTGCGGGGATCTCCCTTCCAAATGAAGCAAGTGTCAAGATGCATGAAAGCCTTGGGTTCAGGCAAGCAGCGCATTTTCACGAAGTTGGTTTCAAGTTTGGGCGTTGGATCGACGTTGGTTTTTGGGAATTACTGCTGTAATCTGTAAGTCCGTTTCAACTTTCCCCTGGATCTTATTGGTAGAATTTTTGGACACTCATCTCTGGCGGAATGATCTGCCAATTTTCAAATTGATCGATAAGAGTTTTAATCCACTTGCTCAGAGATTTCACAGGCGTTCCGCATATCCTTTCCAATCAACAGGTCCACTCACCACCAATCTTTTACAACGATTCAGAACCTGAGTCTGTAAATCCCTTCCCTCTTCTTGTTTTTTCCTTACTTAGAAGCTCTGATTCTATTTAAATGCAAATCCAACACTCTATATCAAATAACTTTGATTCGTTGTATGATTGATTTAAGCCGTTTTGATCGGCGGGAAAGGGAAATCACGATGAGCAAGAAGATGATCACATCTAGGGTGTTGGCAATTATTGGTACGGTGCTGGTGTGGCTTCCAATTTTGGCAACGCTGGTTACCGGAGTAATTGGATCCATTGCCAGAGACCGCTTGATGATGGATTACTTGATGCCGGCTGAACTCGTTCCATTTGCAGCAATCGGTGGTATTGCATTGATCATCAGCGCTATGCTCGCTCAATCGTTGCAGAAATGGATCGTCTGGAGTTTTACGGTCATGCTTGCCGCGCTGGTGCTCAGCCAGGTTGTTGCGGTTGTCAGCGGTCTGGCATCCGGCAGGGTTGAAGCAACGGGCATCTGGTGGATTTTGGTATTGGGACTGATCATTCTCTACGCACTATCGATGATCATCTTGGGAATTGGCGGAATCAAATTGATCTCTTCCCTTTTCAAGAAACCTCAGGAACCTACCGCTGCCTGATGCGATCAGCTGACTGAATTTATCATCAGACTAATTCTTATTACTGTTGTACAATCTTAAAATTTTTCTATATTTGACATTTGCCAGTTTTTTACCCTATAATGAATTAAGCTGTTTGATTTGCATCTTATTTAGGGAAAGGAAATACTATGGGACTATTTGATAAGATACTCGAGAAACTTGATCTCAAAAAGAAAGAACCTGAGAAAGTTGGCGCGACCACAACTAAGGATTCTCGCCCTGTTGTCACCAAAACACCAACCACCAAGGTAGCCACTACTCTTCCGAAGAAAACGATTCCCTCTACCAAAGCCCCCGCTCCAGCTGCCATTCCAGTGGTGGATGTCGTTGCCAAGCTTGAAAAGTTGGCTAAAGAAAGCAATATGAAGTTGAACTGGAAAACATCGATTGTCGACCTTCTGACCCTCCTGGGCATTGAAAGCACGCTCGAAAATCGCAAGGAACTCGCCAAGGAACTTGGCTGCCCGCCCGAAAAAATCGGTGGCGATTACTCCGAAATGAATATGTGGCTTCACAAAACCGTACTGAAAAAGATCGCTGACAACGGCGGCAATATTCCCAAGGAACTCCTCGACTAATTACGAACAGTACAATCATCTCCAGCGGGGTGGATTACAGCCCGCTGGAGTTTGTTTATAGGTTGTGCAGGTTTTCATCACATTTTAGCTATATCTGATTCCCCTCTTGTTTCAATTGATTTTATAATACAGATTGCTTTTAGTAGCGATCAACCACCGTTGGAGGTTATACAGGTATTCATGTTTCAAGAAGAGCTTGAATATATAAAGAAAATCAAATCCGAACATCTTTCACACCAGAAACACCTGATTGATAACCCCCTAAGCTGGTTTGCCCTCATTGGCCGCTTCCCTCTGAAAGAAGGACACAATCAGTTTGGCAGCCAGGATAGTTTGCTGATCCAAATCCCGAAATTAACTGAGTTTCAGTCCGGTTCCTTGCTGGTCGAATCTGGCAAAGTTTATATACAGAATACCAACACCAATCAGATCACGGTGAACGGTAATGCACCGGGTTTTGCTCCATTGCGCACAGACATTGACGGAGATCCAGATCTCATTGAAGCCGGATCGATTGCTATGCAAGTGATCAGCCGCGCCGGAAGGTTTTTTCTGCGCGTATGGGATAGAGAGTCAGACGAAGTTAAGAACTTTAGTGGTTTGAAATTTTACCCTGTCAACCCGGCCCTAAAGATCAAGGCGCAATATACTACCTATGATCCGCCCATGCTGCGCAAAAGGTACAATGCCATTGGCAACGAATTTGATCAACCATACGCAGGGATAGCAAGGTTTTCTATTGAAGGTAAGGATTGTTCATTGATCGCCGAGGAAGATGGAGAAGAGCTCCTGTTCAGTTTCACCGATGAAACCCGCCGTGACGAGACCTATCCCGGAGGACGTTACGTTCTAACACAAAAACCAGTTGACGGATGGGTATCATTGGATTTTAACCTGGCATACAACTGGCCCTGCGCATACACGGCTTTTGCCACCTGCCCATTACCAGACCCACAGAATCACCTAGCCGTAAGAATTGAAGCCGGAGAAAAACGATATCACAACGATCATTGATCTGCTGCATAAATTCAATGTGTGCGATCAAAATACCAATCGTGCGTCAACTGGTTGAATTACTTTCGGAATATGATGCTTAAATCATCCTGGTAAACCACCTGCCATTGAGAAGACTGCGTCAATTCCCTTGCCAGCCTGCAATCGTCTTCCACGAGAACCAAATCTGCGCCTGTGGCATCAAGCGCTTGCTCCCAGCCATCCTCGGCAGAATAAATAGACGCAAAATGACTGAAAAATTCCGCCCCGTAAACATCCGCCCTGCCGTCGATGTAAACCGGGTAGTCTGGATATAACTTCCAAATCAGGTAACCGCCCCAGGTGTAAGAATTAAAGAGCCTCCCGGCCGGTCGGTTCTCAAGCAGCCAGGTCACCGCGCCAGCCGGGAAGGTTTCAAATTCTTTCTTCGATTGCTCTTGCGGCAAGCGCGAGAGTACCACACCCGCGCCAACAAAAACAGCCAGAATCAGAACGGTGTTCAACCAGCGAAAGAGCGGTTTACCAGCCTCTTTGCCAGCATTGACCTTAATGCTAGTGGCGATCAAATCAGCCAGGATGGGCGCTGAAGCAATTGCGAACAATGGAATGTGACGCACAGAACGAAATGCCGCAAAGGTTGCCACAACCACGAGCAGAATTCGCGTCAAAGAAACAGATTTTTTTCCAGCCGATCCGAATCCGATCAGAGACAGCACCAGCAGACCAAAAGGAAGCCAGATTAAATTGTGAAAATCTGGTGAAAACCATTCCACAATCAACTCCTGCATCGCCGGGTCAGATATGGTTTGAAAAGGGTAAATCAAGATTTTGTATGAGTTAGGGTTAATAAGCGCTGCCAGGGTACATAGAATGACTGTTCCGAATAATGAAAAGCTAGGAGACCAGGATTCCTTTCTTTTTACTTCACCTTTTTTAGTTCCTGCCAGGAGGGTCAACAGATTCCCTGCAAGGTAGATACCGATGATCCCAATGCCTATGATGAACCCGCCATGCAGATTGACCCATAAAACCATGATCAGCGGCATGGCGATCAACCACTTAACCTTCCGATCCTTTTCGTAATTATCTAACAGAAAGAGGAAAATACTCGTCAACAGCAATGAAATCATCTGCGGGCGAATTCCCCAGAGCGGCGCAGATGCAACCGCACCGATGAATACCACAAAACCCGCAATGTACGGTCGAGAAGCCTCACCAGCTCGAAGAAAGGCGAAATAGAATGCCGCGGTGATCACTGCTGAGAAGAGAGAAATAAGCGGTATCATACCCAGCTTTTCATAGATCAGGTAGAGAATGCTTTCAGTCAACCATTCATGCGCGATCCATTCCTTGCCAATCATGGTAGACGAATACAGATCAGCGTGCGGTATCGTGCCAGTCTCAATGATCTGTTTACCGGTTTGCAGGTGCCACCATAAATCAGGGTCACCCGCCGGGCGTAAAGCAGCAATAAATATGCCGCCAAATAAAATCATTAAGAAAACATGCCTGGGAAGGATTTTCATACTGGGTATTATTCTAGCATAATCAATGATGCGTTTTTCTCAACCCGTGTACAATCAATTTGTAAATAATTAACACCAGGAGACCTTGCAAAAAATGGTGAATCTGCGGGTTATTCATGGTGACATCACCACTCTTCCGGTCGAAGCAATCGTTAATGCAGCTAATTCAACATTGCTCGGCGGTGGTGGAGTGGATGGAGCCATTCACCGGGCGGCAGGTCCAGGATTGCTGCACGAATGCCGGCAGCTTGGCGGCTGCCCAACCGGCGAAGCCAGGATCACCGGTGGATACAACCTTCCGGCAAAGTATGTGATCCACACGGTTGGACCCGTTTGGCGTGGGGGATCTCATGGCGAAGCAGAGCTGCTGACCGCTTGCTATATACACTCCCTTGAAATCGCAGCCAGTAAAGGCCTCGCGTCAATTGCTTTTCCCTGTATCAGTACCGGAATTTATGGTTATCCACATCAGCTTGCTGCTGAAATTGCCGTGGCAGCTGTACGAGAGTTCACTGCTGCAGCCACATCAATATCAGAGATCATTTTTTGCTGTTTCACTGAGGAAGACTATCGCATCTATACAGATATTCTCGCTCACCAGTAAATCTTGTATGAAGAGAATACTGCTGATAAAATAATTATTCAACAAATTCGATCACATTATCGAGACTGATTATGGAAGATGAATCCCCGAGGATGACATTCTTAGGTCACATCAATGAGTTGCGCAGGCGTCTTCTCGTATGCGTGATTGCTCTGGCAGTGGCAATTATCGCCAGTTTTGCCTTCAGCCAAAAAATCGCGGAATTCCTTGCGGAACCAATCGGTGGCCTTTCAGCAATGTCATCCATCGACGTGACTGAAAATGTCTCGGCCTTCATGAAAATCTCGCTGCTCACCGGTGTGGTGATTGCTTTTCCGATCGTTCTCTTTGAGATCATCGCCTTCATCATGCCAGGCCTTACCCCCAAAGAACGCAAGTGGATCTGGGTGGTGATTCCTTTCGCTACCGTGTTTTTTGTTAGCGGAGTGGCGTTCTCATACTTCTTTATGCTTCCAACAGCGCTTCCTTTTTTATTGAACTTCATGGGTATCTCAACCGCGCCTCGTCCCAGCACATATTTCGGATTTGTTTTAAACCTGATGTTCTGGGTTGGAATTTGTTTTGAGATGCCCTTGATCTTTTATGTTTTAGCCCGGCTTCACGTCGTTTCTGCAAAGCAACTCGCTAAACAGTGGCGCATTGCGCTCCTTGCGTCAGCAGTGTTGGCTGCGCTCATCACCCCCACGCCAGATCCAGTGAACATGGGTTTAATGACACTTCCTCTCTTCTTGCTTTACCTCCTCAGTATCATTTTCGCTTATGCTGCATGGCGGCCCAAAAAAGAAACCGCGGAAGAAAATGTTGGGTAATTTCATCCCATTGCCGGGGCCGAATATTCCCCGTGTAAAGGGTAGTAAAATAAGAATATATTATTAAGGAGTAAGAATATGCCATTCAGACTAGGTGTTCCTGAATTAATCATCATCCTCGTAATCGTTATTCTCCTGTTCGGTGTCGGCCGTGTCACTAAACTTGGCGGAGAGCTCGGCAGCGCGATCAAGTCTTTCCGTAAAGGAATCAAAGACGAGGACAAATCCGACGCTAAGACCGAAGAAAAAGAAGAGACTAAATCAGAATAACGTCTCGATCATCCCTGGTATCTACGGGAATTAAAGTAATCCTTACTTCTGATTGAAAGTATCGATGTATGAAATTCTTTAACCTCGGTCTGTCTGAGATTATCTTCATTATCATTATCGCCCTGATCATTTTTGGCCCTGAGAATATGGTTAAAACAGCCAAAGATGCAGGCAAACTGGTCCGCAAGATGACCAAATCACCCTATTGGAAAGAAGTCTGGGCGACCAAACGAGAATTGAATGAATTACCAAAAATGCTGGTTAAGGAAGCGGAACTCGATGAAACAATCCGAGACCTGAACAAGGAAACTCAGAAAATGTCCAGCTCGGTGACCGCCTCGGTAACAGAATTAATCAAAGAGGTTGAAGAACCAATCAAGAAAACAGATGGCGAGCTGAAGAGAGAAACTGCCGCCCTTACCCCTCAACCTGAAAAAGCAGTCTCAACAGACGAGGGAGCAGCAGAAGAAGATAAGAAATCTTCGTAAAAAAATTAAAAATCTAAGGACAGGGTTTTTTAACCCTGTCCTATTCTGTTAAATAAAAAGAGGTCTTAAGAATCAACTCGAGACCTCTTTTCGAAAGATCAAAGTAATATCAATCGATCGTACCCCGGGGTTCGATCTCTTCACCGACCATCCGCTGACCACCGTTATCGTGGCAGCTTGAACAGAAATCGATCTGGTCACCGTGAGACACATGACAGGTTTTACAATCCAACTGACCATTATGATTCTTGTGTGGATTTTTCGCCAGAAAATCAGTGGAATTGGCTAAATGCTCATAGCTGATGTGGCATTTCAGACAGAGGTCATTGCCATAGCTGACTGGAAGTAACTTTCCTTCACTGTCCACAGTATAGTTGCCCAAAACAAATTTAATCCCACTGCTGATTTCAGCCTGAACCGGATAATCATGACACTCCTTGCATTCCACTCCCGCTTGATAGTGAACATTATCCAGGTCGTTACTTGTCAAATAAGAAGTAACGTTGGGTTCCATGATGTGGCAGGTGGCGCAGAACTCAGGGCTGGTGTTGGAAAGGTGAATCAGGTACCCGCCTCCTGCTCCTCCTGCAACAACGAGCACCAGCACAATAATCCCAATGATGGTCCAAACGCCCTTTTTCTTGTTTTTCTTTTTTAGTTCATCGGCCGGGGGAATTTCTTTATTCTCAACAGGTAGATTTTCAGTCATGAGATACGATCCTTTCTAAAATCTATTGAGCATTGGCTAATAAAAAACCATCCAAACCATAAAATCATTTAAACCAAAACATGTGGATAGTTTTAATGAGCGAATCGTTCTACTTTACGGAATTATATTTTATTCTACTATAAATTCACTGACAGACAATAATTAATTATTTGGTCAAAACAAAAAAATTGTCTATACTTTTGATACTGCGCCTGGTGCGAAAAACGCACCTTCATTTAAACAACGGTAAAGTTGTTTGTTATAATGGAACATCAATCAGTCTGTCAGCGACTGAAAGTTTATCGGAGCAATTTTGAGCAACAATACTACTCTTCCCCAAAATCGATCGAAAGAAAACCCCGCTTTTAAGATCAACAAGTTCGTAATTGGCGGTGTCTTACTACTGGCAGCAGTTGTTGTTCTGGTGGTTACCAGCCTTAAAGGAAATGCACAATACTACCTCACGGTGGATGAATTACTGGCAAGCCCACCGGGGCAATATTCAAACGTGCGCGTTTCTGGGGTGGTATTGGGCGACACGATCGAATATGACGCGCAGCATCAGGTGCTGAAATTCACTATTGCCAACATACCCGGCGACAACGCTGTGATTGAAGAAATGGGTGGTATCGCACAGGTATTGCACAATGCTTCCACCGATCCTTCTGCATCGCGCCTTCAAATCGAATATCATGATGTTAAACCAGATTTATTAAAAAATGAAGCTCAGGCCATCGTCACCGGTCAGTTAGGTGTAGACGGTGTCTTCTACGCTGAGGAATTATTACTGAAATGTCCTTCCAAGTACGAAGAAGGACTCCCTGAACAAAGTCAAAATTCGAGGTAATCAACCTCCACTCAAGGAAATCCCATGATCGCAAATATCGGATTTGGATTACTGGTAATCACAATCGTAACATCCCTGATTGCCGTGATCACGGCTATTTACGGGGTCACTAGCAAAACCAGGGCCATGCTAGAAACCTCACGCCTGGCTGCCCTTTCTGCCTTCCCTCTACTTTCGATGTCCATTGCAGCCTTGATTACGCTGCTCTTGAGTGGAAAATTCGAATACGTTTATGTTTATCAAACCACCAGTTTGAGCATGCCTGTTTACCTTAAGATCGCCGCGTTGTGGGGCGGGCAACAAGGCTCGCTGCTTTTCTGGTGCTGGCTGCTTTCAGGTTTTACTTTCATCGTTCTGATTCGCAAGTGGAAGCAGGATCACGATCTATTGCCGTGGGTGATTGTGGTCACCAATATCACGCTTTTCTTCTTCA
Organism: Anaerolineaceae bacterium; assembly: GCA_029265815.1. Classification (GTDB taxonomy): domain Bacteria; phylum Chloroflexota; class Anaerolineae; order Anaerolineales; family Anaerolineaceae; genus UBA6107. The sequence continues at coordinate 203,304 of JAJUGU010000004.1, forward strand.
TGGTGCTGGTTCTCTTTTTTGAGAATCCATTTCTGAAGTATTACATTATGTACAACGGTGAAGTGATCACCTCGCTGTTTCAACCTTTTCATGCAATTACCGCTCATCCGACCGATGGCAGCGGACTAAACCCCCTATTACGCCATTACGGCATGGTGGTTCATCCGCCTATGCTCTACCTGGGTTTCGTGGGATTCATCATCCCGTTTGCGTACGCTATTGCCGCCTTAATCGAAGGACGCACAGATGACCGCTGGCTTAAAGCCACACGCAGGTGGTCGCTGACGGCATGGCTCTTCCTTTCCCTGGGGTTGGTTCTGGGCAGCCGTTGGGCATATGACGTTTTAGGTTGGGGTGGTTATTGGAGCTGGGACCCCGTCGAAATTTCAGCTTTTATGCCCTGGCTGACTGGCACGGCCTACCTGCATTCAATGGTAATGCAAGATAAACGCGGATTATTCAAGCATTGGAACGTGGCATTGATCATCCTCACTTTTTGCCTGGTCATTTTTGGAACCTTTCTCACCCGCTCCGGGCTGTTTTCTTCGGTGCATGCGTTCTCTGAATCTCAGATCGGGCCCGCTTTCTTCATTTTTATTGCTGTAATGTTCGTAGTATCTCTGGGATTACTTCTCTTTCGCTGGTCGCGGCTCAGTTCTGGTTATCAGATTAAGTCGTTTTTCTCGCGCGAATCTGCGTTCTTGTATAACAACCTGTTATTCTTAGCTATCTTTGCCATTTGCCTTCTCGGAGTTATCTTTCCTATTCTTTCTGAATTGTTCACCGGCCAACAGGTAACCGTAGGACCGCAGTTCTACGAAAGCGCAGCCGGACCCTTGTTCGCATTATTACTGCTGCTCATGGGTATCGTCCCACTGACCGCCTGGAGCACCTCATCTGCCCGTAATCTTGGAAAAACCGTGTGGAAACCAGCGCTGATATCTCTCATCTTCCCAATTGCTGCTGTGATCTTGGGAGCCAGAAATTGGATTGCAGTAATCGCCATCTGGCTGGCAGCGCTTGTGATTTGTGTGACGCTGTACGACTATATCCGCTCGATCGGGCTCAGGGCAGCTAACCATCATGAGCCATGGTGGAAAGCGTTTCTAACCCTTACCACCCGTAACCGCCGCCGTTATGGTGGGTACATCATCCACCTCGGCGTGGCGTTAATGGGTTTGGGCATCATCGGCATCGAGTTCTTCCAAACCCAGACCCAGGCAATGCTCAAACTTGGTGAATCACTTGACCTATCAGGCTACACGATCACATATCGTGATTTTCAGATCGCTGATACGCCAGATGGGCGCAACGTAGCCAGAGTTGAGATTTCCATCGCGCGCAACAACCAAGAATTAAAAGTCGTCTATCCACGCATTGATTACTATTATGATTCCGAGCAGGCGGTTACCATTCCTGGTTTACGCACCACCCTTGCTGATGATCTATATGTCATCCTGGTGGATTGGGAACCTGTCACTTCAGAAGCCGCCACGATCAAAGCCTTCCGTAACCCGTTGATGAATTGGTTCTGGATTGGTTCGATTGTGGCTGTTTTTGGAACTTTATTGGCTCTTTGGCCTTCAAGGGAACGAAAATTGAACACGAAAGAGGCGGCGTGAAAATGAGAGGAAAAAACCTTCTCATTATTTCTATGGCAATAGTATTTTTTTGTTTCGCCACTCCCGTGCGTGCACAGGAAATCACGCCCACGGTCAGTGACGATGAGGTCAACAGGGTAGCTCAGGAGTTGTATTGCCCGGTGTGTGAAAACACGCCGCTTGATGTTTGCCCAACAAAAGCCTGTGCGCAATGGCGCGAATTAATTCGCGAAAAAATTGCCCTTGGTTGGAGCGAGCAGCAGATCAAACGATTTTTTGCCGAACAATACGGCGGACAGGTGCTGGCAGTCCCTCCACTTCAGGGATTGAACTGGATCGTTTATGTGTTACCCCCCCTGGTGGTCATTGGCGGCATATACCTGGCGGTCACCATTGTGAAACGGTCAAGAAAATCTGTTATTCCAGAGAAAAAAGATCCTTTTCAATCGCCTCTTCCCGCTCCAGAAACCGTGATGAAGCAAATTGAAAAAGATCTTCACAAGGAAGAGTGATCATGAACAATCCAGTAGAGAATCAACCATCATCCTCAACTGAAAAACGCCGTTTCCCATGGGTGACTGCAATTATTTCCTCAGTTTTTTTGATCGGCTTGCTTGTGGTTCTGGGATTGTGGATGAAACAGTCGAAGGTCACCTCACTTGAGATTGGCGCCAATGTTCCTGATTTTAGCGTCACTACATTTGATGGCGAAACATACACAAAATCAGCCCTCGAAGGGAAACTCATCCTCATCAATTTTTGGTCTTCCTGGTGTTCTTCATGCGATGAGGAAGGATACGCCCTCGAAGAAGTCTGGCAGGAAGTAAAGTCTTCCGGTGACATCGTTTTCCTCGGTGTGAATTACGTGGATACTGAAAAAGACTCTATCACCTTTCTCAACAAGTATGGAATCACCTATCCCAATGGTCCCGATCTTGGCTCAAAGATCTCTCGCATCTTTAAAGTTCAGGCGGTTCCCGAAACCTATATCATCGGCAGAGATGGCACCCTGGCAGCCATAAAGATCGGCGCGTTCGAATCTGCGGATGAGATCCGTACCCTGTTGGAAAAAGCCGCTCAGGAATAGAAGGTTTTAAATGGATATTATTTCCCTGGTCATCATCCTGGTCATTTTGATCATCGTGATCGTCGTGGTTACCCGACCCCTTTTTAAATCACCCGCAGAAGAAGAGCCAACTGCTGTGAAAAAGATAGCAGAAAAGTCTGAATATGAAGAAATCCTTGGCCGTATTCGTGAATTAGATTTTGAATTTGGGCTGGGAAAAATCTCCATTGAAGATTACCATAACCTCAGAGATGAACTTTTGTCGCAGGCCGCCGCATTGATTCAACCGACAGCTAAAGAATCGGAAGAAATTACAAAGCATACAGCCTCCTGATCGGGAATGTTGCCATGTTAACCGCTTCCAACCTCTACAAATCTTTTGGCTCGCGCAGAGTGCTGCGCGGAGTAAATATTAAGGTTGACAGAGGCGAGATCGTTTCTCTCATCGGTGTGAACGGCGCGGGTAAATCTACATTGCTGCGCATCCTTTCTACCCTCACCAGACCAGACGGAGGAAGAATCAGTCTGAATGGTCTTTCGTTTGATAAAGATCCCATTCACATCAGGCAGCAGCTTGGCGTCGTGCTGCACTCTCCCATGCTCTACGGCAGCCTCACAGCGAGGGAAAACCTGCGGTTCTTCAGTCAATTGTTTGGGGTCGTAGATTCTGAAAAGCGTATTTCGATGATTTTGGATGAGATGAACCTCTCTTCTAGGGCAAATGATCTGGTCCGCACGTATTCACGCGGCATGCAGCAGCGTCTCTCCATTGCTCGTTCCCTGCTGCATGAACCCGAGTACTTAATCATGGATGAACCTCTTACAGGTCTGGATGATGATTCCATCCAACGCCTGAACCAATATTTGAAACATGCGGCACAACAAGGTAAAGCGATCCTTTTTGCCACACATGACCTTGAACGTGCTTGTGAATTGGCTACCCGCGCAGACATCCTGCATCGTGGGGTGATCAGCGACTCTTTACCCATCGATGGCATCACACCTGAAAAATTGCGCGAACATTATCACCAGGTAACCGCAGCCGATCAAAGCGACCTCACAGAAAGGCAAACGTTGTGAAACGGTTTTTCGACGCGATCCTGGCCATTGTCTGGAAAGATCTTCTTGCAGAACGGCGTACCCGTGAGATCATGGGGGCAATGCTGGTCTTTGCATTAACAGTGATCCTCATCTTCATTTTTGCGTTTGACCTGTCTGTGGAAATGAGACGCAAGGCCGCCGCAGGAGTGATCTGGGTGACGCTGTGTTTTGCGGGCACCATCAGCCTCAATCGTTCTATGTCGATTGAAAAAGACCGCGAAGGGATGGACGGATTGCTGCTGGCACCTGTTGACCGCACAGCGGTTTACTTTGGCAAAGTGCTCGTCAACTGGGTCTATATTCTGCTTTCTGCAGTGATCGTGATTCCCATCTATTCGATTTTTAATAACACTAATTTGCTTTCATGGGAATTTGCCGGTGTGATTCTGCTGGGAACGCTTGGCTACATCCTTACTGGAACGTTGCTCTCAATGCTTTCAGTTCAACTACGTACCCGTGACATGATGCTTCCGGTGTTGCTTTTTCCTGTGGTCATTCCGCTCCTTCTGGCCGCCGTCCGCGCATCAACAATCATCCTCCAGGGCGGAGCGGCTTCTGAATTACACACCTGGCTGCTCCTGTTGGCCGGTTATGACTTACTCTTTTTTGCTGTCGGATTGATGGTGTTTGAAAAAATAATCGAGGAATAGATGAATCGTAAATACCAAAACTTACAAAAGATACCTCCATCTTTGATCTTTTTAGATGCATTGGCATTACTGGCTTTACTCGGCGCATTCTGGCTGGTCATCGAATATGCCCCGATAGAAGTTGAAATGGGGCTGGTGCAAAAAGTGTTTTATTTTCATGTTGCGGTTAGCTGGACGGGGATGCTGGGGTTCCTTGTGTCATTGATCGCTTCCGTTGCGTACCTGAAAACAGGCAATATGAAGTGGGATATTGCAGGGTTGGCTGGTGTTGAAATTGGAATGGTCTTTATGGCTCTCTGTATCGTCACCGGCTCGATCTGGGCGCGGCCAATCTGGAATACCTGGTGGACATGGGATCCGCGTCTGACAACAGTTTTGGTAATGGAATTGATCTACGCTGCTTACCTGCTGCTGCGCAGCGGTGTGGATGAGCCTGCGCGCAGAGCGAAGTATGCAGCTGTGTATGCCATTGCAGGCTTTGTCAGTGTGCCTCTGACCTTTTTATCCATTCGAATTTTCCGTACCATTCACCCGGTTATTGTAGGCGGCAGCAACACTGCAGCTTCAGGTTCGTTCGCGATGACAGACCGCATGCAGGTGGCTTTCTTCGCCAGTCTGGCGGCCTTCACAATCCTGTTTGCAGCTTTCTACTGGCACCGGCTCCGCCTGGGTATGTTTCAAGCGCGGCTCGAAGAACGCAAGCTGGAATTGAACGCAGAGGAGGAATAATGACGCCAGATACATCTGCCTATATGATCGCAGGATTCATCGTTATCTTTACTGGTGTGATCGGGTACGCCGTTTCAATGGTAATCCGCATAAAAAGACTCAAGAAAGAGATAATTAACTTGCAAGATAATGAATAAGCGTTTGATTTTTACATCAATTTATTCTTGGTGAACTGCTATTAGTTTTTTATTTAATCAATCAGATCAAAAATACAACCCCGGGGTAAAAATATTTCCAGAGTCACATGACTAAAGTCATTGATTTTTACCAAAAATGAGCGTAACAAATTTGACGCTTGCCTGTCAAAAGGGTATTATAAGATTGTAATTTACTCCCGACTTATAAGGTAAAAAAGATGATTGGAATCATTACCGATAGTACCTGTGATATCCCCGAAGAAATGGTTCAGCAATATGGCATCACAATAATTCCCCACATGATCATATGGGGGACAGAACAATATCGTGACCGTGTAGACATGCAGCCAGTCGATTTTTACAAACGGCTCGTCTCCGATCCCGTCTACCCCTCCTCTGCTCAGGCAGGAATTCCAGACTTCGTTAAGGCTTACGAAGAGGCGATCAGCAAGGGGGTAAAAGAGATCATCACCCTTACCGTCAGCAGTGCCATGAGCGGTGCATACCACATGGCACAGGAAGCCGCCAAGCTGGTGAAGATACCCGTTTCAGTAGTGGATGGAAAAGGTCCAACGATGAGTCTGGGCTGGCAGGTTTTGGCCGCCGCCCGGGCACGCGATGCCGGTGCTGATGTAAAAAAGATCCTCGCCATGTTAGAAGAGATGAAGAATAAACTCGTGCAATATGTATGCATGGATTCGCTGGAATATCTACAAAAAGGCGGACGTATTGGCAATGCAGTGAAATGGGTAGGCAGTGTTTTAAAAATCAAACCGCTGGTCAATATCAATCATCGCAGCGGTCTGGTTGAGCCGGTGAGCCTCTCTCGCACCCATAAAGGGATCGTGGAGCAAATGTACACAAGGTTCTTTGAACATTTTAAAAACGCAACAAATTTACACATCGCTGTTTTGCATGGGAACGTACCCGAGGAAGCCGAAGCGTTGGCAGAGCGCATTCGCCAGGAGTTTAACCCCGCGGAACTAATTATCAACATCACCGGTCCGGTTCTTGGAATCAATACCGGCCCCGGCGCCCTGGCACTGGCAGGTTATGCCGAAGGGTAGCACAACCCTTTTCTTAACCCTGGGTTAACAAGTTTAGAACTTCATTAAAAATTACTCTTTCCTCATCCGTCGCAATCGCCAGCACTTTTGTTCGTGAGTCTGTGGTTGCGATATTTTTCCCATCACCATTAGTCGAATCCCGGTTTGCATCCAAGTCAAGTTTAATACCCAAATTTTCAACATTACTGCAAACCTTTTCGCGCAGTTTCCATGATTTGATCCCGATATCATCGGTAAACACCACCGCGTCCGCGCCGTTAAGCAGCCAGGTGTATGCTCCCAGATAAAACCTGAGCCGATTGGCATAAACTTCATAAGCAAGTCGGCATTTCTCGTTCCCGGCTTCAGCTGCTTCGATCACCTCTGCCAGGTTCGAGGAATAACCACTGAGACCTATCAGCCCTGATCGGTTGTTAAGATTCTCTTCCACCTCAGCCACTGTGAAACCCTTCCGCAGCAATTCCAGCACCACCTCGGCATCGATATCACCGCAGCGTGTGGACATGACCAGGCCAGCCAGAGGTGAAAATCCCATTGAGGTTTCAACGGAATGTCCATCGGCGAACGCACAGACGCTTGAACCGCCTGTTCCCAGGTGGCACATGATGAGTTTGACTTCGTTTAGGGGCTTCCCTAGTAATTCGGCAGCCTTGCGGCTGACAAATTGATAGGATAAACCATGAAAGCCATATTTCCGTAAACCATATCCATTGGCTAGATCGCGGGGAATGGCGTACTCCCGCGCCGCGGGTTTCAAAGAAGCATGGAAAGCCGTATCAAACACCGCAAATTGTTGCGCATCCGGCAGCCGCTCGAGGCATACTTCGATCACATTGTATGAATTTGGATTGTGAATCGGCGCCAGCGGTAGGCATTCACGAAGTGTGTCGATGGTTACCGAATCGATCCGTGTCGTTGACTTAAATTGTTCCCCGCCATGCACGAACCGATGGCCAACAGCATCAATTTCGACCTTGTGTTCTTTGAGCAAGGAAAGGATCTTTTCAGCAGCCTTGCGGTGCGAGTTTAACTTGCAGTTCTTTTTCCCTTCAATACCATCGATCACCCATTCGATCACCGGCGCCGCCCGGGTATGAGTGGCAACATTCCTCGCCTTTCCCGCTGCGATGATCCTGCTTTTTCCATCCGCATCCGTTTGATATACCTTGAAACCCAGTGAGGAACTGCCGCAATTAATGACCAGAATATTCACATGACTCTCCAAAATAATTGATAATTACAGATCCTGGATTGTAATCCAAAGCATTAATCTTAAAGAAACACATCGATCTGATTTTAAGATGAGGTGTTCAATCATCAGGGATAGGCACAATGAAATTCGCGGATGTGATCTCTATAAAGATTCTTACCATGATAGATGATCGCTTTTTGAAGTGTTCCATCCGGGCTATGTTGGCGAAGATCTTTTTCAGAATAAGGTTTGCCAAAAGAGACAGCGGGAGTGGCGTAGAATGCTCCCGGATGTAAAAGCTGCGTGATTACCTGCCCAAATTCCGCGAGCCTATGCCTGTCGATTTGTTCTCTTCGCAGCCGGGTGATCGGGTGATAAGCCCATTTTTTTGTTACCACACCGCTCACAAAGGCTGGTAATACACGCAGACCCGGTACTAATTTATATAGTGCATCGATAATATTCAGCCAACCATCGATCGCTGCTTCTGATCCCGGGTACACTTCAGGGTCTGGATCTCGGTGCCCTGACCCAAAGTAAACCATCGTTCCCCCCTGTTTAAGATGCGAAATAATGTTACGAAATACCACCATGCGTTGAGTGGAATCCCTGCGTGAAGAAAACAGGATCAAGTGCCGCGTAGCCGGCAGTAGATCGAGGAAGGGAATCTCCGAGGCCACCCAGTGAACGTCTTTCCGGTTCAATAGAGAGAAAATTGCCAGTGCATCGTACGCACCGGGATGGTTTGAGATCACAAAGAGCGGTCCGTCGGTAGGGATATTCTCTACACCACGGTTTTTGGGATTATGGCAGAATAAGCTGAGTGCCCAACGGCTGGCCGCCAGTAAACCTTCTTCGCGCACCAATCTATCAAAGGGAATGCCGATGGCTGCCATGCGGTCGGTAACGTTGTGAAACAATTTTTTAAATATCCAATGGTTAACCCGCGTTTTGGGCAATCCAACTGCTCCGACAATCTCATCTGTCAGTGATTCGCTTAAGATATCAATTTGGGTTTTTTCAATGGAATCCATATCTGCCATCCAAAATTGAGATGCCCCTTGTATGCTATTTAAAATTATAACGTTCATAGTTGCTTTTATATTACCCTGATTGGAGCATCTTTTCGCACCCGGCCGGTTTATGGTAGTATGAATGAGAAATGTTGACGGTTAGAGAACTGGAAACGCTCTACCAAAATATCGGCAAAGACCGGCTGGATATCCTTATTGAAATCCATAATATCGTCGCAGAAATCGCTCCCTCCGCTGCGGTAGAAGTGCATCACCGCGGTCTCACCTATTTCCACGCGGAACGCGGCGGGCATGTGAGCACTGGTATATGCCAGACCATCGTCATGCCTGATCATATTCGTCTGGCATTTATACACGGCGCATGTATTCCTGATCCAAAACACCTTCTAGAGGGAAACACCTATCCAAAACGCTACCTTAAAATCGATTCTTTTGACACCGCGTCCTGGGAGGATATTAAGACACTTATACAAGAACATTCGGATTTTGATCCATACACATGGAGCAAAACCAGGTAGACCATCTGCTAAGCTGTGTAAAGAGATAAATCAAATGTTTGATCATGACTGCTCAGTTAGAGAAGATTCGATATTGTTGGTTTATTTTCAACATTTGTGCTATAAATTGATGAACCTGTGAAGGTATTCTAATGACCAAAATAATCCCGACTGCAGAACGAATTAAAAAAGCCCGTGCTTTGATTCAAAAAGCTCGTGACCTGCCAGTCCCGCCTGATCTGGGCTGGATGGATTTTTCTTACACGGCAAATGTGAAAGACCTTCTGCGACAGGCTCGCGACCTGGTAAAGTTTGTTCAGTTCATGCCTAACGCTTCTGCTGAAGTCAAGCAGGAAGTCAGTGATCTGATCGAAGAAATCACCCGGGCTGAAAAAGAAATCCTTCATAGATCCTGATCCCTGAGGTGATTAATGCCGTCAAAGAACAATTCCAGACAGAAACAGAGTTTCAAACGTCAGATCAAATATTATTCCCTGTTAGTATTTCTCGTATGCATGGCTACAGTTGTAATCGTGTTGATCGTCGCCAACGTCTATAAAGATAATCCTAATAAACCAACCTCTTCACCCACAGACACCACATCTTATCCACAATATTCATCTGCACCAGAGATGATCATTGATACCTCGAAGCAATACCTGGCAACGGTGACAATGGAAAAGGGTGGTGAGTTTGTCATTGAGCTCTACCCTCAAAAAGCACCCATCACGGTCAATAGTTTTGTTTTTCTGGCGCGTGAAGGGTATTTCAACGGCGTCACGTTCCACCGCGTCATCAAAGATTTTATGGCTCAAACTGGAGACCCGACAGGTACCGGTTATGGCGGACCAGGCTATACTTTTGTAAACGAAGACAGCGACCTGACCTTTGATAAACCCGGCGTGGTGGCCATGGCGAATGCAGGACGTGACACCAACGGCAGTCAATTCTTCATCACGTTTGGCCCTCAAGAACGTCTTAATGGCGATTACACGATCTTTGGGCAGGTCATCAGTGGTATGGATGTCGTAACCGATATCACCCTGCGCGATCCTCGCCAGAATCCAGATTACACCGGTGACGTGATTGAATCCATAGTGATCACCGAAAAATAACCTTGCCCTGCTAATTTATGACGAAAATTAACAGGCGTGAATTCTTAAAAATAACACTCATAACCGCCTCTGCGGCTGTCTTGGTAACATCGGGGTATGGATTCATGATAGAACCATCCTGGATCGAAATCACACACACCAGCGTTCCCATTCCGGGGTTGAAGCCCTCTCTCGAAGGTTTTCGCCTGGTTGTTATCGGCGATATCCATGTTGGCACCTGGATATCTCAATCTCATCTCCAGAATGTTGTGGATCTGGTGAACCAGCTGGATGCTGATTTGATCGTTCACACTGGAGATTTTGTGGGAATGCGAAAAACGATTCCCTACATCATGGCAAAGGTCACGCGTGATGAATCATTAGGTTTCGGTCATTCTCCTGAAGCCGAGGAATTGTTCAGTACCTGCATTCCCCTTGTGGCAAAAATGAAATCAAAACACGGAGCCATAGCTGTTCTGGGTAATCACGAATACTGGGTAGATCCTGCAGCCGCCAGAAAATATCTGCGTGATTATGGTATCAATTTACTGGAAAACAAAAGCCAATTGGTCACAGTGGACGGGGCGAGTTTGAACTTTGCAGGCGTTGGCGACCTTTGGGAAGGCACTCAGGATCTGAACTCGGCTTTTGCAGGTACACCTTCCCCTTATGAGGTTCCGCGAATCGTGATCTCTCATAACCCTGATTTTGCCGATGACCCTCAGGTTGCCCGCAGCGGTGCGGTATTAATGCTCAGCGGCCATACACACGGTGGCCAGGTGACCCTTCCTGGCATTGGCTCGCCACTGCTGCCAATTCACAACAAACGATATGCCAGCGGTCTGGTCGACACCGATTGGGGGTATGTATATATCAGCAAAGGCATTGGCTGCACCCAACCCGCGATTCGGATTGGAACCCGTCCTGAAATTGCCGTGCTCGAACTTACTGCTCCTTAAGATTGTGAGTCAAAAGGTTTTGCAGTGTAACCCAACAACCTTACTGCTTCGATAATTTGTGATTCGGTTATCCGATTAATGTCAAATTTTACAGACATGATCTGCGTCCGGTAGCTGGCTTTAACCTCCACCACACCCGGCAGGTCATCTTCTAACCCCTGCAGACGCATGGCACAATTGACACAGGTCATATCACTTACTCGAAAATCTTTTACCACCATTCTTTTACTCCAAGTTCCATTACAAATCAAAAACAATTTCACCGGTATACATACCCATCGAACAGGTGTAAGGCATGATCGTGCCCTCTTTTTGAGGAGGAATCTCGATCACCTCGGTTCCGGTTGCTTTAAGGATCACCCCAAAATCAATATCTGGGATGAGGAATGCGCGCGTACATGAACGGGTGTCATCGGTCACAACGTTGAGTGTTACCGCTGTTTCAGCAGGGGCGTGCAGTCTGGTCGGCCGGTATCCATTATTCTCAGCATTTAAAACCAAAACATTTGCAGGAAGATCTTCCCCGGTTAAACCAGGTTGAAGCAATCCTGCGACAGCCGGGTTCTTGTTGATCGAATTAACCAGGCGGGTCAGAGAGTATCGAGAACCAAGCAGATTGAGCCCGGTATCAAACGCGAGTACGCTGAGAACGATGAGCGCAATGGCCACAACGCGCACAAAATATTTTTCTACTTTTACACTCAATCTTGCGGCAAAGTAAGATAATACGAAGAACACGGGGCTGGTACCCAGGGTAAAGGAAAACATCAACGCCGCTCCCAGTAGCGGGCTGCCAGCGGTCAGGGCAGCTGCCATCATCGTTTGCGTGACCCCACAAGGGATCAAGACGGTAAGCACACCGAGAAGAATCGGCGTAAATAGGGAGGTGTTACCTTTTGCTTTTCTTCGTATGTAGCGTGTAATTGATGCGGGGGGTTCAAAGGTGAAATACCTGAAAATCGGGTGCACATTGAGCATTCGCAGCGCGTTGCCAAGTATGAAGACCGCAATCACAAACTGGAAAATTGCCTGCGTAGTGGGGGTGATTTGAATTACTTGCCCCAGACCACCCAGTAAGGCACCCAGTATTGTGTATATAACTAGCTTTGATGTCAGAAACAACATGATCGGCAGTGCGATGCGGAAAGTTCTTTGTCGTGATGATGAGTGTAACGGAGCCGCCAGATCTTTTTCGATCTGACTGGCCAGTGAGCTTGCCAGCAATCCTCCCTGCACCGCCATGCAACTGAGTCCCCCTGTGGTAATCCCAGTTATAAAGGCAACCCATAAACTGGTCATTTAATCTCCTGTTTTCCCTGCTCCAAAGCCGAACAAACCAGAAACCGATTTCGGTTTCTCAAAGGGACAAAATTATACCCTAATACTCCAATTCTTCCTACATAAATAATCGTCACAAAGACCGTTGAAATTAAGCTTAAAAAATTATTAATGGTTATAATGCGAGGCATGACACCCAACGCCTACATCACGGGCGCGATCGTTCTGGTTACCTTTATTGGCATTGCCATCGGCCGCTACCCGATCATCAAGTCCAACCGCACCACAATTGCGCTCATGGGCGTGGCACTGCTGCTGGCATTTGGTCAGGTTGCTTTTGATCAACTCCCCCAATACATCGATTTTGATACCATCATACTGCTCTTCAGCATGATGATCATCAATGCCAACTTGAAACTGGCCGGTTTCTTTACAGTGGCATCCCGCTGGTTGGTCAACAGGGCTCATACACCGCGTTCCTTCCTGGCATTCGAGGTCCTGCTTGTTGGAATCCTCTCGGCTCTCTTCTTGAACGATACCGTCTGCCTCATGTTTGCCCCCTTTTTGATCAATCTGATGGATTCCCTGAAACGCGATCCTATCCCGTATTTGATCGCCCTCGCAACAGCATCTAATATTGGTTCAACCGCGACGCTCACCGGCAATCCTCAAAATATGATTGTCGGCATCGCTTCGGGAATTTCGTATGTTGATTTTTCTCTTGCCCTCATTCCCATTGCCTTACTGGGGTTGGGTGTTATCTGGGCCGTCCTGGTGGTTATGTTTCCCTATGACTTCATGAAAGAACAATTCAGCGATGTGCCAGAAAAGCACAGCGAGGAAATCTCAAAACCACTTCTCATTAAGACCCTGATCATTGCCGCCGGTTTGTTGATCGCATTTCTTGCAGGTGCACCGATTGCACTGGCTGCGTTTCTGGCCGCGAGCCTGCTGCTGGTCACCCGCCGCCACCAGCCCCAGACCGTTTTTGCCGAATTTGATTGGGGGCTGCTGGTGCTTTTTTCGGCCCTGTTCATTGTCAGTGGTTCGCTCGAAACGAGCGGCGTCACCACCCGGCTGGTAGACATCGAACATCTTTCAAACAGCACGAACATCTGGAATCTCAGTTTGATCACTGCAGGTTTAAGCAACATCGTCTCCAACGTTCCAGCTGTGCTATTGCTTAAACCCCTTGTGGCGGGTATGGAAAATGCGCGCATCGGCTGGCTAACGCTGGCATCTGCCTCCACCCTGGCGGGGAATTTGACCCTCCTCGGTTCGGTTGCAAATCTAATTGTCGCTGAAACGGCTGCCCGCTGGCGCGTAGATCTCAGTTTTTGGAAATACACCAAGCCCGGACTGGTGATCACCCTGATCACCCTGGCATTAAATATAGGCTGGTTGTTTCTGATCTCTTAACCGCGCAGAAATGCCAAACCCAGATCGATCACAGCCTTGATCTCTTCAGGGCTGCGGGCATTCCCGTTCACCAGGGTAATAGTGATCCCCTTACTTGAGATCTTAACCACCGGAAACTCTCTTAATTTCCAATTGAGCAGGGTATTTTCCACATTGAATGTTAGAAATCGCAGAGCTGCTTCCTCGCTTGATGCCCACACAGAGATCTTCTTTTCAATCGCAGGTCGATCCCAGTGAACCTCGCTGATTTCATTGATCTGCTCTGCTTCATCTTTCAGAAAAAGGCGCAGCGCTTGCTGTAACAGAAAGTTTCCAAGACCGCCGATATCTATGGATGGGATTTTTGGCCCAATTAGGATAAGCCCATCAGTTGATCGAACACTCGCTGTTGACCAGCTGTTGGGAAAGTTTTCAGGAATGGAAACATTGTTTGACTGATCTGTATTTTTAGATACTTTAGATTCAAACCGCCAGTCTGTTCCTAAGATCGCAAATCCTTCATAAGCCGAATCATTGATTTGCTCGAAACGCCAGCCGTGTGAGGCTGCCATTTGCTTTATTGCTTCATTCCGGCTTTTTTTCTTATGCCTGGATAGCATCAAGATAAAGATTACAAATAACCCGGTTACTACAATCACGATGACTGAGACAGATAGATCATTCATTTGATGATTCCTGAAAATAACTTCGAGTATGAAAGTTTCAATAAATTATATCCATCATTCTTGCATGAAAAAATCATTTCCAGATATGATTAATTTATGAGCTCCTCTACGCAAGATGATGTTATCCCATTTTATTTAGAGATCCAGCGCGTGCCTGGTTTAAATATAACCGGCAGACCGCTCATGCGTCAGGCTGTACGTGCCATTGTGAATCATGACAGCAAATTGTTGATGGTCTATTCCAGTGTTAACTGCGATTTTAAATTTCCGGGCGGCGGCATGAAGTTTGGTGAGCGTCACGAACAAACGCTTGTGCGTGAATTAAGAGAAGAAACCGGGTTCAATCTGAAAAACATCATTCGTCTGGCAGGTACCACCCTTGAATATGGCCGAGTGCGTGAAAAGAATTATGACGTATTCAAGATGTATTCTTATTATTACTTTTGCCAGATTAAAAATGAAGTCAACACACCAGATCTTGACCCATACGAAGCAGATCTTGGATTTACAACTGTCTGGGTGACTTGCAGTGACGCACTTGAAAACAACCAACGGTTGATAGCGACCAATAATCCTAAGAATCCAGAATGGTTAGAGCGCGAAACTTCCGTTCTATCAATCCTTCAAAGCATGATAGGATAAGCATCATCTTCTGAATCTTAAAATTCACAAAAAATTGCAAATTATTTCGGTTTGATTCGTATAATACATATCCCTATTTTGTGCGCGAGGTGGCAAAATGAAAGACTTCCTTGACTTCATAAATATTTCTGAGAAAGAAAAGCTTTCTTGCCTTCCGGGCAGCAGCGCAGAGCTGGCTGACGAGGTTATTCGCGCACGCCCCTTCTCTTCGGTAGAAGATCTTTCGAGAGTGAAAGATTTATCACCTCAACTGCTTGACGGGTGGAAGGCAGAATTCGAGAAAAATATGGAACAGAGTACAGCCCCCGAAGGAGATATTCCTACTACCGATCAATCTCCTGTTGATGAACCCGGCGCACAGGTTGGTGGTAATCGCATACGACGGATTTTAGTTCGCGTACTCGTTGCCATTTTAATACTCACAGCGTTAGGCGCAGCGGCTTATTTTGGCATTCCATATTTCTATGAAAAAGTGCTCAATCCGCTGGAATCAAACACCTCGCGCGTCAGTGAACTTGCAGACACACATAAAACAGATATTGCGCGGTTGGAATCGGAAATCAGCGCACTGCAAGATCAGATAACCGTGCTGGAATTACGCACAGACGATCTCGAGAATTCCATCGCCTCTCATTCTGCCAGCCTTGCCGCGCTGGAACAGATGCAGACTGTCCTGCAATTGAACCTTGACACCCATAAAAACGAGATGCTGGCAGAGATAGACAAGCAGCTTACCCTCACCCGTTCTCTGGAATTGCTTTCGCGCAGCCGTCTCTATCTCTCTCAAAGCAATTTCGGTCTCGCCGAGACAGATGTCACAGAAGCACGAAACCTGCTCTATTCACTGCTCCCGGTAGTCTCTGCGGATGAAGTTGACGGTCTTAAAGTGGTCATCAGCCGCCTGGATCTCGCCCTCGACAACCTTCCTGAGTACCCGGTCGTAGCGGTATATGATGTTGATATTGCCTGGAAGTTGCTTGTTGACGGCCTGCCCAATGTTCCACCTGTGGCAGTAACGCCAATTATCGTGTCTCCAACGCCGACCGTTGAAGCACTCTCTACCCAGCAGACTTCCCCAACGGCTGGTGCTACACCGCTGCCCGGAGAGTAAAAATGATCGCTTAAGGATGTAATTCCACACTTCTTTTTGCTGTCATTACCGAAATCGTGCCCTGGTGGTATCATCCTCTCTGCAGGAAGAGACCACCCTCCATTTTTTCCGGATTCGGCACCGATCAGATATGCACCGAATCCACACAGTCATGCTGCTCCTGCAAGAGCGGCGAGATCATTCTTCACTGATTCAGTGTAAAGGTAAACAAAATGTTGAATATGAACCTTAATAAAATCTTTAAAGACTTCCCACGCAAGTTTTGGATCGTGGTGGCAGTCTCTTTTATCGATCACGTCGGCGGGACGATGCTTTTCCCGTTTTTTTCATTATACATAACCGAAAAGTTTCAGGTTGGAATGACTGAAGCAGGTGCCATTCTTGGTCTCTTTTCCATTTCAGGGTTGTTCGGCCAGATGATCGGTGGTGCTTTGACCGACAAGTTTGGACGCCGCAAATTAATTATTGCGGGTCTGGTATTCAGCGCACTGAGCACCCTCTCACTCGGCCTTGTGAACAACTTCAACCTGCTCATCCCCCTTGCCATCTTCATCGGTCTGCTTTCTGATATGGCTGGTCCAGCGCACAACGCGATGATTGGTGACATCCTCCCTGAAAGCAAGCGTCAGGAAGGTTTCGGTATCATGCGCGTGGTCGGTAACCTGGCCTGGATCATTGGACCAACGATCGGTGGTTTCGTTGCCGCCAAAATTTCATACCTCGCCTTGTTTATTACCGATGCGATCATCAGCTGCTTCGTGGCTCTCCTGTTCTTCTTGTTGATCGCTGAAACCAAACCCGAGCTGAAGCCAGACCAAAAACCTGAGAGTTTCCTGACTACTTTCAAGGGTTACAGCCAGGTGCTGAAAAATTCCGCTTTCATGGCTTTCCTCGCTGCCGGCATGGTGATGGGCGTCGTTTATCAGCAAATGTATAACTCACTGTCGGTTTATTTGCGCGATAACCACGGCATCGATACCAGCGGCTATGGTTTCTTACTCACAGCCAGCGCAATTGTGGTAATCCTGTTCCAATTTACGGTAACCCGCCTGATCAAGAAGAAACCACCCTTTAAGATGATGGCTTTCGGAACGTTGTTTTATATGCTGGGTTTTAGTATGTTTGGCTTCGTTGATCAATATTGGTTGTTCGTTCTGGCAATTGTGGTCATCACAGTCGGCGAAATGATCATCGTGCCCACCCAGCAGACCCTGGCTGTCAATTTTGCGCCAGAAGAGATGCGCGGCCGCTATATGGGAGTCTTTGGCATTACCTGGTCGATCCCTTCGACCATTGGCCCTAGTGCTGCGGGGTTGATCCTGGATAACCTCAACCCGAACTTACTATGGTATCTGGGAGGTATTCTTTGTGCGTTTTCAGCGTTATCCTTTTATATGCTTCACTTAAGGCTGGGTTCACAGGAACGCTTCCAGCCTCGCCCTGAAGAACCTGATTCTGTAGAAGCATAGCCGATCTCACTGGTCATCCCGAACCCCGGTGCCTCAGGATTTTAGCATCGGGGTTTTTCTACCCTTTTTCAAGAAAATTAACTCGTTGCCTTTGTAATTTTCATTTAAAATCTAATTCAGAAAGGCCGGGATAAATTATGAAAAATAATCCGATCAATTTTCGCGCCCTCTATGACGGATTTGATGCCCCAACTACCGACATCGATTGCGGAATGATGTGCGCGCCTCTCAATAAAACCGGTAAACCTTTCTGTTGTGATATCTGCCGGGCTGTACCGGTTGCGTACCGGTACGAATGGGATTACCTAGAAGAAAATTCCACGATCTGGCACAAATGGCGCGGAGATGAATGTCCTCAAGAACCCTGTGACCGCATGGAGTTGCTGCGCCAGACGCCTGATCATTTATATTTGCTTGCCTGCAAAGGCCCAGAATACTGCCAGCGCGAATTTCGGGCTACCAGCTGCCGGCAGTTTCCATTTTTTCCGTATATCACCTCTGATTTTCGGTTTATCGGCCTTGCTTATGATTGGGACTTCACTGAAACCTGCTGGGTGATCAGCAATCTGAAGCGAGTAACGCCAGAATACCGGCGCCAGTTTATCACCACTTATGACACCATTTTTTCTGTTTGGCTGGAAGACCTCGATAGTTACGCCGCCCTTTCAGATGAAGCACGTGATCATTATGCCCGTCTCAACCGGCGTTTTCCCATCCTTCATCGCAATGGGAACACCTACCTTGTCAGCCCGCGAACCGAAAAGATGCGTAAGGTTCCGATCGATAGTCTCCCACAGTTTGGTCCCTTTTCTCAAACATTTTTTAATCGCCTGTAGAAAAGAAATTTCTCAGGTTGCATTCTAGATAACGAATGGTTATGATAATCTCAAGAGAAATAAACATGGAGGATGGCCTATGAAACGGGGTTTGCTCATCTTGATTGTCGTGATACTTGTTTTCAGTCTTGCGAGTTGTAACTTTCCATTGGCCGGCGGTCAGAGCGGATCAGATTCGGCTGTTAAAACCGCTGTGGCTCTCAGTGTAGCGCTAACGCAGCTGGCAGCAACGCAGGCTGCTGTGATTACACCGGCGCAATCCACTCCTGATCTTCCCACAGCCCTTCCTGCCACTGCCTTACCCACAGCCACCCTGCCGCCCACGATGACCCCCACGCTGGCCGGTGTTTGGCTAACGGTTCTTGAAAACACCAACTGTCGGTCAGGCCCTGGAACCATGTACGACTGGGTAACCCTCATCAGCGCAGGCCAGACAGTTGAAGCGCTAGCGCGCAACCCTGTTAATGACTATTATTACGTGCGCAACCCCAACTCTTCCAGTGGATTCTGCTGGCTGTGGAGCCAGTATTCGTCCGTTTCTGGCAATATAACAACCCTGCCCGTTTTCACTCCCCAGCCGACACCCACATTGGCCAGCCCTACCCCTGCCGCCGACCTCTCAATAAACTACGAAGGGCTTGAATCCTGTGCCCCGCAGTATGCACTTTTATTCAAGATTAAGAATACCGGCGATATAACCTGGCAGTCAATCAAGATCGTTATCAAAGATAACACCACTTCAACTACCTTCACTCACCAGAGCGATGTTTTCAAGGGAGTATCAGGATGTGATTTCACTGCGTCTCAGAATGACCTGACCAAAGGCGAAGAATCTTATGTTGCCAATGTAAATCCAGGACAGTTCGATTACGATCCAACAGGCCACAGTCTTAAAGTAACTATCACGGTCTATGCTAAAGATGGGCTCACCGGCACTTCATTTTCAAAAACAATTTCAGTTACACCATAAAGGAACTTTCAAGAGGAAAAAATGAAAAAAACATCCATATTCTTATCCATTGTTTTACTGTTATCGCTGGTCCTTTCCGCCTGCCAGAATACCGGCGCCAAACCTACGCCCGTCGATGAAAACGCCTTCGCAACACTCGTTGCTGGAACTTTAACCGCCGTTGCCGCTCAAGCGCAACAGACCCTTGATGCTATTCCAACAGAGACAGCCACAGAAGCCCCCACCTCAACCCCGGCACCCACACTGACGCCCACTAAAGAGATCGTCATGCTAACGATCAACCAAGACACAAACTGCCGCAAAGGGGCGTCGACCATATTCCCGGTTGAAGTCACTATTAAGTCAGGTTCTGAAGTGGTCATGCTTGGACGCAACCGCGACAATAGCTTCTATTACGTTCAGAACCCTGAGGATACAACAGAAGCCTGCTGGATCTGGGCAAAATATGCGACAACCACTCAGGATATTGAGCTGATGCCAGTATTCACCCCCGTACCCACTCCCCTTCCGACCAGCACGCCCACCCTGCCTCCCTTCCCGCAGTACACAGCTGTATATTCAGGGTTGACCGCGTGCGGTGCTGAATACGCAGCGAATTTTAATATTACCAATATCGGTAATCTGACGATGGAGTCCATCCAAATCAAACTCAAGGTTGATGGTGTTGGCACTTTCACTCACAAGAGCGACTCTTTTACCCAGTATAGCGGCGGAGCCTTGTATTTATCACAAGACGATCTAACCCCCGGTGAATCCGCTGTCGTCTCTACTTGTTCTCCCGGCAGCATCACATCCGATCCAACAAACCTCAACGTTACAGCTGAAATCACTATTTGCACCAAAGAAAATCTCAGCGGTGCGTGTACCTCTCAAACACTCGCTTTCAAGCCGCATTAATGATTTTGGGTACATTGTTTAGAAAAGAGCAGTCCGGTTCAACCAACCGGACTGCTCTTTTTAACCGCGATCTGTCTGTTCTCTTTTCCGAAACTGGGTATGGTAAAGGTTCGCATACACCCCGTTCATCTCAAGCAGCTCTGGATGTGTCCCGCATTCAACGATTTTCCCACGGTCGATCACCAGGATCATATCTGCGGCAAGGATTGTGCTTAAACGGTGTGCGATGACAATGCTGGTACGGTTATGCATCACCCGCTTCAAGGCTTCTTGGATCAAAGCTTCTGACTCACTGTCTAAACTACTGGTCGCTTCATCGAGAACCAGAATACGCGGATCTTTTAAGATCACCCGCGCAAGTGAAATGCGTTGTTTTTCCCCGCCGCTCAGACGGTAACCGCGCTCTCCAACTACCGTATCATACCCTTCTGGTAGTTCACGAATGAAGTCGTGGATGTTGGCTGCGCGGCAGGCATCCTCTATTTCAGCCTGGGTGGCATCCAGGCGCGAGTAAAGCAAATTGGTGCGGATCGTATCATGAAAGAGATATGTCTCCTGCGTAACCATCCCGATTTGATCAGATAAAGAATCCAGTTTCACATCGCGAAGATCAACACCATCGATATAGATATTGCCCTCGGTTGGATCATATAATCGTGGAATGAGATAGGTCAGGGTCGTTTTTCCTGCTCCGCTGGGTCCCACCAGGGCTACCAGTTTGCCGGGCTCAACGCAGAAACTGACATTCTCAAGAGCATTTCCTCGCGCTTGTGATATATGTTCTTCGCCCGCTTGCCGCTCTCCCTCCGATAAGACTGTTGAAACGCTCTCCATACTTCCATATCGGTGCACATCACTTAAAAGATGTTCATCACCAATCTGGTAGGTGAAGGTAACATTTTCGAACCGTAGCTCACCTTTTACATCTTTTAAAACTACCGCATCAGGTTTTTCAATTATTTCAGGCGGAAGATCAATGACCTCAAAAACCCGCTCAAAACTCACCAGTGATGACATGAAATCTACCGGGGCGTTTGAAAGCATCTGGATCGAACCATAAAGACTCACCAGATAAGATGTAAACGCAACGATCGTACCAATCGAAAAATCACCCTGAATGACAAAATATCCACCCAGACCGTATACCAGGGCTGTACCCACTGCAGCCAGTAACATGCTGATGGAAACAAAAATAGAACCTGTTTGCGCTCTTAATACCCCCTGGTCTTTCACCTGATTTGCTCTTTTTCCAAAACGATCGGTTTCGACCACCTGTCTGCCAAACAGTTTCACCAGCAGCGCGCCGCCAATGTTCAATGTTTCGCTCATCATGGCATTCATCGAAGCATTCGCTTCCAGTTGCCGCCGGACGATGGTTCGCAATTTTTTACTCAATTTTCTAACAACGATAATAAACAGGGGAAGGACAACCAGGCTCACCAGGGTCAACCGCCATTCCAGAGCCAGCATGATTCCCAGCATTGCCACAGCCTGGACAAAATATGAAACCATTTGCACCATTGTATTGGTAACCGCATTCTGCGCACCAACCACATCATTGTTCAAACGGCTCATTAATTCGCCGGTTTTGGTGTTGGTAAAAAACCTCAGCGACATGCGCTGAAGGTGTCCATACAACTCTAATCGCAGGTCGCGGATCACACCTTCGCCCACAATTGCGCTCAATCTGCGCTGCAAAACGCTCACCACTCCGTTCAAGAGCGCAACCACCAGGAGGGCACACGCCAGAAAAACCAGCCTCTTTACATCACCTGCCGGGATGGTTTTATCGATCATCTCGCGAAAGATCAGCGGGTTGATCAGGTGCAGCCCTGATCCGGTTAGTATCAGCCCCAACATTGAGACCAGCTGCAAACGATAAGGTTTTGCATATCCCAAGACCCGCTTAACCAGCGGCCAGGTCAGATTGGGTTTTTCATCCTCAGTTGATACGAGTCTTCTTAATCCGTGCATCATTTCAGCTTAATACTGCTTTCTTAAACAATTCGGTATCTTAGTCTATGAGAAAAAACAGGATTGGTCAAGAACTGACGACCAATCCTGTGATTGATTTGCCTCTCAGGTTGTTCTTATATGCATTCACCCAGATCACATTTACCATTGCCATTTGCATCTGTATATCGCCTGCAGTGCCCCGGGTATGAACAACCCCTGCGGCATTGAATCATGCAATAGGTACTTGTTTCACTGGTGGCAATCGCCGGGTTGACTTGAGTACCCGTTTGAGTTGGCGCAACGGTGGGTTCATCTTCCAGAGTGATGGTGACCGCCTGACGCGTTGGTTGATCCGTGGATGTGCTGAATACTGCAGCAGATTGCACTGTCGCAGTATTCGTAGCTGTCAGCTGGGAGATTAAAACAGGTTCATCGGCCGCCTCCGCCCAGGCGACTTTACCATCTGAGAATACATTGGATACAGCCAGCAGCGACCCTAGACCCACCAGACCCATCGCCGCCAGAAACTGACGCCGGTCGACTGCTTCGCGGTCTTCAGAATGTTGCCTTCTGGATGGTTCAACTTCCACCGATACCGGCTCCATTTGATGCAAAGATATGGTATGAAAAGAAAATATCCTTTTCGTTGTATTCACCACCCAGCGCCAGTGCAGACCAATCTTTAATACGGCTAGTGCCAGTACCGTTACGGCAGAATAAATATGAATGCCCACCCACACGGTGTAATTTGATAGAGCAAGATTGAACCAGGTAGAGATCATCAACCCGGTCTCCAGGATAATCACTGCGCCGAGCATAATTATGAAATCGATCACGTAGTATAGCCTGCTGCGCATATTTGTACCTTTAATAAATCGTGCTGTAACACTTTTTACCCAATCCCAGTGCATCATCAGGTGAGCTCCTGCCAGTAGTAAGACAATCACACCAAGCCATTGATGAACCATAACACCGGTCAAATTAAGATAGAAACACAACAGAAATCCGATCAGCAACAACAGGTCAACGACCCACTTGTTTATTGATTTACTTGTTTTCATAGGATAACCTCTAATCTCAAGAATTATTAACAGCCTAATCCTAACGGGCTGATTTGCAGAAGTTATCAAGAATTAATGGAGAATAATGAATGTGACAACAATTGAGCGGTTATAATTAGCGCTTATGAGTGGCAAATATCGTATGATCATTTTTGATTTTGACGGTACGCTGGCTGAAACTTTTCCCTTTATGGTGAGCGTTCTCGATCAGCTTGCAGACCGCCATAAACTAAAACGGCTTGATAAATCGCTTATACCGGTCTTACGCGGCTATAAAATTCCAAAATTGATCAAGATGTTCAACATCCCTATCTGGAAACTTCCGTCCATGGCCACAGATTTACAGGAAATGATGCATCAAAACATCGACAGCATTAAATTGTTCCCGGGGATGGAAAAATTGATCAAAGACTTGCATGAGCAGCAGATCACGCTGGCCGTTGTAACATCAAACGCAATGAGAAACGTGCAGAAGGTGCTCGGTGAAGAAATCATGAAGTGTATTTCTTACTTTGAATGCGGCGTTCCGTTGATGAGTAAAGCCAGTGTGCTGCGCAAATTACTGCGCACCAGTTCAATCCTTCCCCATGAAGCACTCGCGATCGGAGACGAAACGCGGGATATTGAAGCTGCGCGCAAGCTCGGTATATCTTCACTTGCTGTAAACTGGGGGTTTTCCACCCAGCCAGCATTAGAGGATGCCAGACCAGATTTTTTGGTCAGTTCTGCCGAGCAGATCTTTAAAATTGCCTGTTAGTGATCGTTAAATATTACATCTGTGTTTTTACTTCAATCCCAACCGCTCCCCCTTTAGTAATACATCACTTAATTCAATGATGCGTTTTTGCCGCGTTTCTGTTTTTTTTGCGCTCATCACCCACCCTGAATACTGCCGCTGAAGTGACGGAGGAAGACCATAAAATCGATCCAGCACCTCAGGTGAGAGCAAGATGGTCAATTCCTTCCGCCATTGCTCCATCTGATCCTTTCGGCTCCGACTGTCAGGGGCGCGATGATTCACCGCTTCTCGAAACAGCTTCATTCCCTCTTCAGTCATTCGCCCGGCATCGATCATCCGCCTGGCCCGCGAGATGTTCAGTTCAGACCAAGGGCTTCCTGATCTGCGCGGTGTGAACTTGCGTGCGTGGCTATCCTGATTGAGATTCTTGATCAGGCTGTCCACCCAGCCAAAACAAAGCGCTTCCTCCACCGCTTCTTCATACAAAATCCCCGGCTCTTTTGAACCCGGTTTATAAAATACTATCCAAATCTCTGATTCTGTCGCAGCGTGTTCCAACAGCCATTGATGCCAGGCTTCAAGACTTTCAGGATGAAAAGTATTCATAACCGTTGACACCTATTCGTTATTTCAAATTGCTATACAGACATTATATGGCAATCTAAGAAACCGGTTTCAAGAATCACCCAGTTCTGTGGGTTATGAAAAATCCATTAAATTATGTAAAATGAATATATACTGTTGGTGAACCAGATAAATAACTGTGTGGACGATATATATGCGGATAAAACCTACGGCCATTTTCCTTCTTATGTTTATGATCTTTTCAGGTTGCACCGTTACCCCCTCTTCCGTTACCGATACTGCTTCTTTCTCCCAGACCCCATTACCTATGGATGAGGCGGTAACTGCAACACCGGAGGAAGTTATGTTCACCTTATCCAGCCCTGCTTTTTTAGACGGTGGCTTCATCGATGAAAAATACACCTATAAACTCGGCAGACAGTGCAGCGGAGAAAACTATTCTCCGCCCTTAGAATGGAAGGGGATGCCCGAGGGTACGCAATCCTTGTTACTGACCGTGATCGACCCGGATGGAGGGAACTGGGTGCACTGGGTTCTGGTCAACATTCCATCAGATATCACCTCGCTGCCAGAGGAAATCGGCGGACCGGCAATTGGCATCGCGGGAACAAACGATTTTGGTGAGATCGGCTACGGCGGTCCGTGCCCGCCTTCAGGCACGCATCACTATGTCTTCACACTGTACGCGCTAGACACCACCCTGGATGTTCAAACAGGTGCCACACTCAAAGCCATTACCCCTCTATATCAAAATCACATACTTGGAAAAGCCGTCCTCACCGGTCTCAAGAAAGCAAAATAAGAAAACCATAAGCATCATCTCAAAAATCAACTAAAATTGAACACATTATGGATATCCTCCAGTTTCTGATCGCAGCCATTGGAGCTTTTGCGGCTGGAGCCGTTAATGCGCTGGCAGGCGGCGGCACACTGATCACTTTTCCGCTGCTCACCGCCCTGGGGCTGCCGGCAGTCACCGCCAACATTACCAGTACGGTTTCCCTTTTCCCTGGTTATTTTGGAGCTACCTACGCCCAACGTGCAGATTTGGCGGGTCAGAGAACACAAATGAAATTGCTTCTGCCGGCCGCGGCTGTTGGTGGATTGTTCGGGGGTCTCCTTCTGGCTTATTCAGGTGAAAAAACCTTCCGGCAAATTGTTCCGTTCCTGATCCTGTTCGCCTCCCTGCTGCTCGCATTGGGTGAACCACTTAAAAAATGGATATCTGCGCACAACCAGAATCGACAGCAATCGGCGAAATCTCCCATCATTGCGGTGGTCGCAATCGTGTCAGCCGCGGTGTATGGTGGATATTTTGGAGCCGGTTTGAGCGTGATCGTGCTCGCGTTTCTTGGTTTACTCTTTGATGATTCACTCACCAGACTCAATGCTCTGAAACAGGCCATTGCCTTCGCCACCAATACTGCTGCCGCAACCTACTTTCTCTTCTCTGGAAAGGTAATCTGGAGCCTGGCTGCCGTCATGGCAGCCAGCGCTCTGCTGGGCGGAATTGCAGGGGGTAAACTTGCCGGTAAAATCAGCCCCACACTTCTGCGCTGGCTTGTGGTCAGCATAGGACTGATCGTTGCGGTCATCTTTTTCATTCAAATATATTGATTAATATTTGCTCTGAAACAACTTCTAAGGGAGACAAATGATGACATCATTCGTGAAAGATGCAGCACATCACCTTAAAGTTCTATGCAATGAGATCGACACCCGCAGAGTGGGCAGCAGCGGAAACCAGCAGGCAACCACTTATGTAGCCAACAAGCTCCGATCGCTTGGATATCTGGTTGAGGCACCCTCATTTGATTGTGTAGATTGGGTAGGAGGAAAAGCCTGGTTGAAAATCGCAGATCAGGATTTCGAAGTATTCCCCAGCCCGTATTCCCTACCCTGTGATGTAACGGCATCTCTGCACACCGCGGGATCACTCAATGAGTTGCAAACGGTTGTGTGTAAAAATGAAATCCTCTTACTTCACGGCGAAATTACCCGCGAACAGATCATGCCGAAAAACTTTCCTTTTTACAATCCTGAATTACACCAACTGATCGTATCGCTCGTTGAAAGCAAGTCTCCCGCTGCGATTGTTGCAGCAACGAAACGAAATCCTGATTTAGCCGGAGCAGTCTACCCTTTCCCTTTATTTGAGGATGGGGATTTTAATATCCCCTCAGTTTTTACCACTGAAGAAGTCGGCCATCGTTTACTCACTTATGCCGGAAGGACAGCCTTCCTTTACAGTCAGGCGGAGCGCATCCCCTCAAAAGGATGTAACGTCATTGGCCGGTTGAATCCGGGTGCAGTGTCAAAGATCACAGTCTGCGCTCACATCGATGCCAAGATCGGTACTCCCGGCGCCCTCGACAACGCCGCTGGTGTTGTCACGTTGATGCTCATTGCAGACCTATTGAAAGACTACTCCGGCAGTAACGAAATCGAACTGCTGGTGATGAATGGCGAAGATTATTATGGGGCTAACGGCGAAAAACTATACCTGGAACAAAACGATGGAATCTTGGGACGAATTCAATCTTTTATTAACATGGACGGTCTCGGTTTTCAAACCGGAAAGACAGCGGTCTCCTTCTATAACCAGACCGAAGAGCGGATAACCGCATTTCGTTCCATTTTACAGAAATTCCCTGGGATCTATGAAGGTGAGCCCTGGTACCAGGGAGATCACATGGCGCTGGTGATGAACGGTGTGCCCGCCATTGCAATCACCAGTGAAAAATTCATGGAGATTGAGCAAAACTACGCGCATACTGCAGCGGATGTCACCTCGCTGGTGGATCTTGAAAAACTGGTTGAGACTGCCCGTGCAGTGAATATGATCATCCAGTCGATTGGATAATCAAGTTATTCTTTACATCTCGTCTTTCATTAAAATAAAGTAAAAATAGCATACACTTAGAAAAAAAAGGGTGGTTACGAAGCCAACCCCTAGTGATTCATCTCATATTTTACATTCTGAGCTAGAAAACAACCTGTTACTCCCAAATAAGACTCCTCTTCTACTTTATCAGATTGTTCGTTTGGCAGAGAATATTCCCGCAATAAAATAATTCTTATGGATCACATTCCTGAACTCAATCCAATCTCACTGATGTTCTCTGAAACCGAGTATGAGAAGAAAATAATTGTCTTTCATGATAAATATAGCGAGACATTTTCCTTGAAATTTTTAAATTGACCAGTGACCCTCATCCATTGAATCCATTTTAGATATTGATAATTATTCCTCGCGAACGATCAGCCTCACCCCTTCGACCCTCACCACGACCACCCGACTGCCTTTTTTGATTGGCTTTGCGCTTTCTGCCAGAGAAGCGCTCCATTGTTCACCTGCAACCTGTACAATTCCGTGCGGGTCAATATCTGTAACGCTGGTGCCGATTTTTCCGACCATAGATTCGCGCCCGGTGATGATTGGCTTCTTCAATGCCCGTACCGCGATCATCACCACGCCAAAGAAGGTCAACCCAAGCACCACTCCCGTACCAATCACCAGACCGACCGATACTTTTGGGAAGCCCGGAGTGGTGATCGTATTGAACAAAACCAGGGCCCCGGCGATGAAGGATGCCGTCCCTGCCGCAGTCAACGCGCCATGTGTAGGCGCTTTGATATCCAGAATAAACAAAATGAATGCCAGGATCAGAAAGACAATCCCAAACCAGTTGACCGGTAAAATGCCCAGCCCGTAAATGGCAAGCGCGATCAAAATGACGCCGATCGTTCCTGCTGCCCATCCGCCGGGGCTAGAAATCTCGATCAAGATCGCCTGAACACCAACCGACAGGAGCAAAAAGACAATATTGGGATTGGTGAGCAGCCCCAGTATGTCTTCGATAAAACTCGTTTTTACCCGGATTAAATTTGCACCTTTGGTGTGTAAGACCACTTCCTGGTCACTTACCAGAACTGTACGCCCATCCATTTGAACCAGGAGATTTTCCAAGTCTGGAGCAATGTAATCGATCAGGCCGACATCTAATGCCTCGGATGAACTGGCCGCCTTAGCCGACTCGATAGCTGCTTCAGCCAACACGATTGCCTCTTCGCCGCGCCTTTTCGCAAGAGATCGTACGCTGGCCTTGAGAATTTCCTTGGTTTTGGTTTCTTCGGTGGATTCGATATCTTCGCCCTGCATTCCAACCGGGCTGGCCGCGCCGATCGCCGATTCCGGAGTCATTGCTGCCACCTGGCCTGCGAGCACCAGCATCGTCCCGGCTGATGCCGCCATGGCGCCGCGCGGGGTAACGTATACCGCCACCGGCACCGGACTGGCCAAAATATCTGCGATCAGATCATTCATCAGGTCAATACTGCCCCCTGGCGTATTTAATTCAATGACCAGGATATCTGCCCCTGTGTTCACTGCCTGATTGATGCCGCGTTTGAGATATCCCCCCCATACCGGGGTCAGCGGACCATCCCAGGTGATCACGACCGCGGTGGGTGTTTCTGATTCTGCTTGAACCGGCACCTGCTGCCCGGCCAGAAGAAAAACTAAAACCAGTAGAAGATTGACCAGGTAAAAGAATCGTTTATTCATCATTTTTTCCATCCCAAGAGGATTATAGCACGTACCGCTTCCCTCAAAATTGAACCCGCGTCAAATAAAAATCCAATGCAATGTTGACATTTTATTAATACTTTACTGTTATCCTATATCAGAATAAAAGCAATTATGCATTTTTTGAAGGAGAAATAAAATGGGAAAGATAATTGGAATTGATCTGGGAACAACCAACTCAGTGGTCGCTGTCATGCAGGGCGGCGATCCTGTAGTGATCAATACTGCAGAAGGTTCACGTCTATGCCCATCGGTCGTTGCATTCAATAAGAACGGTGAACGCCTGGTAGGGCAAACCGCAAAACGCCAGGCGGTGATCAACCCGGAAAATACGATTTATTCAATCAAGCGCTTCATGGGGCGCCACTATGACGAAGTGGAAAGTGAACGCAAAATGGTTCCGTTCGAAGTGGTTCCCGGCCCAATGAAAGACGCTCGTGTACGCATCCCCGTGAACAATCGCGAATTCTCCCCGCAGGAGATTTCAGCTATGATCCTCAGTAAACTTAAGGCGGATGCAGAAGCCTATCTCGGAGAACCCGTCACACAGGCGGTAATTACCGTCCCGGCATATTTTAATGACAGCCAGCGCCAGGCAACCAAAGACGCCGGTAAGATTGCCGGTCTCGAAGTGATGCGCATTATCAATGAACCAACAGCCTCTGCCCTTGCTTACGGGTTGGATAAAAGAAAGAATGAAAAGATTCTTGTCTTTGACCTCGGCGGTGGCACTTTTGATGTTTCTATTCTGGAAGTAGGCGAAGGTGTCTTCGAAGTCAAATCTACCAGCGGTGACACCCATCTGGGCGGTGACGACTGGGATGAGGTCATTGTCAACTGGGCCGCTGATCAGTTCCTGGCTGACCAGGGCATCGACCTGCGCAAGGACCGTCAGGCTCTGCAGCGTCTGCGCGAAGCCGCTGAGAAAGCAAAAATTGAACTTTCTACGGTAATGGAAACGGAGATCAACCTGCCGTATATCACCGCAGATGCCAATGGGCCGAAGCATTTGGTGCTCAAGCTCAGCCGTGCACGCTTCGAACAGATGACCGCCCACCTTCTGGAACGCTGCAAGAAACCATTCGAAAACGCGCTTCGTGACGCCGGTCTCCAGCCATCAAATATCGACGAGCTGGTGCTGGTTGGCGGTTCCACCCGCATGCCGCAGGTAATCGACCTGGTGCGCAAATTGATCAACAAAGAACCCAACAAGGGCGTCAACCCTGATGAGGTCGTTGCCGTCGGTGCCGCTATCCAGGGTGGTGTGCTCGGCGGTGAAGTGAAAGATATCCTTCTCCTCGATGTCACCCCGTTATCGCTGGGTGTTGAAACCATGGGCGCAGTGATGACCCCGATCATCGAAAGGAACACCACGATCCCCATCCGCAAGTCACAAATCTTCTCGACCGCTGAAGATGGGCAGACTGCTGTCGACATTCATGTGCTGCAGGGAGAACGCCCAATGGCAGCCGATAACATGTCGCTGGGGCGCTTCCGCCTTGAAGGCATCCCCACAGCTCCGCGTGGAATTCCTCAGATCGAGGTTACCTTTGATATTGATGCTAACGGAATCTTAAACGTTACCGCTCAAGATAAAGCCACCGGACGTGAGCAAAAAGTGACCATCACCGCTTCTACCAATCTGCAAAAGAGTGATATTGAACGCATGGTGGAAGAAGCGAAAGCGCACAAGGCTGAAGACGACCGGCGCAAGGAACTGGCTGAAGCGCGCAATATTGCCGATAATGCCGCCTATCAGGTAGAAAAGGCGATCAAGGAGGCTGGTGATAAAATCCCTGCTGATCAAAAATCCAGCATCGATGCCAAAGTTCAAGAACTACGCCAGGCGATGACCGGCGAAGA
Organism: Anaerolineaceae bacterium; assembly: GCA_029265815.1. GTDB lineage: Bacteria > Chloroflexota > Anaerolineae > Anaerolineales > Anaerolineaceae > UBA6107. Next base: position 234,510 of record JAJUGU010000004.1, read on the forward strand.
TATCGCCCATATTCGAAGTTTGACCCAGGCTTTACAGCAGGAGTATTCCAAGATCATGCAGGCTACCGCCCAGACACAGCAACCAGGCGCTGACCAGACTCCGCCATCAGGTGAAGGTCCAAAATCAGACGGCGACGTGATAGACGGTGAATTCACCGAAAAAAAATAAAGTTACCCAATGTTATACCTCAAGGGGCAGGCAAAACCTGCCCCTTCATGTTTTTGTCAGTAGTGTTTCTTTCTCATCGTTAGAATTGAATTAAGATTCCTTTTCCTCCCTTTCGTATCTTTTCATTTTTTTTCATAATTTTTACTCGAATTTTTACCGGAAAAAGAAAAAACACTCCGAAGGGATATAATCGTTCAAGATCATCAAATCATTTTTCCAAAAGGTATCGTGATGAAAGAATCCAGTTTGATCAGATTGAAATCTCTTGCATGGATCGAAGATGGCCACTCGCTTTTCGTGGTAAGGAACCATGATGTGGTAAAGGGCGATGATTATTACCGTCCGATAGGTGGCAGCGTCAATTTTGGTGAAAGAACCACAGATGCCTTGGTGAGAGAAGTCAGCGAAGAATTGGATACCAGTATCTCCATCACCGGTGATCCAATGATTGTGGAAAATATTTTTGTTTGTGATGGCGTAACCGGTCATGAGATCGATTATTTATACCCCGCACGGTTCAATGATCCGGCGTTCTACACTCGAAAAATCTATCCTCTTCGTGAGGATTCTGGTACATTCTTTGATGCAATGTGGGTCGAAATCGAGGCCTGCCTGAAAGGCATTTATCGCCTGGTTCCAGAAGAGTTAATGAGCTGGTACGCCTCACGCAAGTAGATTCACGCGTTGATGATCACCTTCAGATTTAACAGCAGAACGGATGTGCAGGCATGGTAAAATTTCCGAAGGCTGCTGGCAACCACTCCACAAAGCAAAAGATGAACCGATGACCCTTTCTTCCAACCCTCACCCTGTCACTTCACACCAAGAACCTGTATCAGAGCAGTTTATCCCTACCCTGCCCGTGCGTGTTGCTGAAAGATTGCTGACCGTTTTCTTAAAAATTGCATCAAAACAATACCTCTCGCTTAAACCGGCAGATATTTCCATCGTCCCCCCGCCACAGCCCGGGCATGCCTACACGCTCTATGCACACGTTCCTTTCTGTGAGAGCCTCTGCCCATACTGCTCATTTAACCGCTTCGTGCTCAATCAAGACCGCGCTGTGCGATATTTCAAATCCCTGCGCGAGGAGATGCGCATCCTTTCCCGCCAGGGGTACCGGTTTGAATCGCTCTATTTTGGCGGCGGAACGCCTACCATCATGCTGGATGAACTGATTCAAACGATCGATCTGGCCCATGAGCTTTTTGAAATTAAGGAAGTCTCTTGCGAAACCAATCCCAATCATCTGGTACCTGAGGTTATCGAACAACTTAAAGATAGAGTTCAGCGCCTTTCAGTTGGTGTTCAGAGTTTCGACGATACCCTGTTAAAACAAATGAACCGCTATGACAAATTTGGTTCAGGCACTCACATCCAGAAAAGCATTCGCGACGCAGCCCCGTTCTTTCAATCATTAAATGTTGATATGATCTTCAACTTTCCCAGCCAGACGCCAGATATTCTGCGCCGTGACATCCAAATGGCAATGGACTCGGGCGCTCAACAGGTTACCTTCTACCCGCTGATGACCTCACCATCCGTAAAGGTTTCTATGGCGAATAGCGTGGGTGAACTCAATACCACCCGCGAAGCCGATTATTACCGCATCATCACCGGAGAATTGAGCCGTGAATTCTCTCCAATTTCAGCCTGGACCTTTGCGCGCAACGGAACGCACATGATCGATGAGTACATCGTCGATACCGAAGAATACGTTGGGGTCGGATCAGGTGTTTTCTCCTACCTGAACGGCACGCTTTACGCCAGTACATTCTCTTTGAGTGAGTACGACCGGCGCATCGCAGCCGGAAAAATGGGCATTACCGGTCGACAGCCTTTCAGCCGCCGCCAACAGATGCGTTACAACATGATGATGTCCCTTTTCGGGTTGAATTTTGACCGGCAAAAGTTTGCTCAACGGTTCAACATGCCTGCCTGGCGCGGATTATGGCTCGAAATGCTGTTCTTCAATATTCTTGGCGCATTTCAAAGCAAGAACCGCAATTGTCCAACGCCAGTGGGCAAATACCTGTCGCTGGTGATTATGCGCGAGTTCTTCACCGGGGTCAACCGCTTGCGTGACATCTCGCGTGCTTCTCTGACCCCAGAAGATCGCGGCGAAAAAATAACGCAGGCCAGTATATGAAAAAATCAGGCAGTTCAACCTCCATGGTTTTGAAATGGATGGGGGCAACCATTCTGGGCTTGATCTGCCTGGCAATCTTTCTGGTTCTTCTCTTAATTGGCTACTATGCCATCATGAACCGCACGAATGGCAGCATCATTTCTTCGGGTGTCGAAAGAAGATACCTCCTCTACGTTCCTGAATCTTACGACCCTTCCGTCACCACCCCGCTCGTGGTGAGTATTCACGGATTTTCAAGTTGGCCGCAAAACCTGATGGAAACCAGCCGTTGGAATGAACTTGCGGATCGTGAAGGTTTCATTGTGGTTTACCCCTCGGGTATTGGGTTCCCAAAACGCTGGCGGTTACCAGTCAACTTAATGGGAACACCTGGCGCTGAAGAGGACGTAATTTTCCTTACCTCATTAATTGACTCGCTGGAACAGCAATACAATATTGATCCCCGGCAGGTGTACATTAACGGGTTTTCCAATGGTGCCGGGATGACAGTTGTGATGGGCTGTAGGCTGGCTAACCGCATTGCAGCGGTCGGCGGTGTTGCAGGCGCGTATTTATTCCCGCTTGAATCGTGCCATCCATCCAGGCCGGTGCCAATGATCGCCTTTCATGGTACGGCTGATCCCATTGTGCCATATTCTGGGGGTACTTCCGCGCATTTTAACGTTCCCTTTCCGAGTATTCCCGAATGGATCAAACAACGCGCAGGATTAAATGGCTGTAGTAATCCCCCCACAACGATTCTGGAAAAAGGCTCAGTCACCGGGATTGAATATCGAGAGTGCAATTCCAACGCTCCTGTTGTCTTTTACAGCATCCGAGGCGGTGGCCATACCTGGCCAGGAGGTAAGCCACTACCAAAATGGATTGCGGGGTATACAGATCATACGATTTCTGCAACAGAGTACATTTGGGAATTCTTCAAACAGCATCCACTACCTGCTGAATAATATTTTTTTGCCACTATTGATGCGCTTTTTGCTACAATAACATAATAGTCAAGGAGTAAAGTATGAAGCGCATCTCCTGGGGAATAATTCCCGTCCTGGTCATCTTAACTGCCTGCAATTTACTCCAGGCATCTTTTTCAAAGAAAGTGATCCAACACCCTGCCCCTGAGATCAAAATGGATCATTCCTATTTTGAAAATTTGGGGTGCTTTAATGATCCGGCCTGTCTGCCTGATAATTTTCGTGATCTTCTCGATTATCCGATTGATTACATCTCCCGGCCCAATGATCTGCTTGGAGGGTTGAACCCCTCTCTTCCACTGGCTGTGGCCAGAACAAATGGGTTCAATGCGGAAGATGAGTTCCCGGCTGTTTACATCAACAGCTGCATGATTCAACAATACATCCGTTACCTGGTGCTCGTCAACGGAGAGTTGCAATTGATCGACTCGGTTGAGAAACTGGCTGCGATATATGCCCCGATCGAATCAGAGAACGAAGCTCTCAGTTACGCCATCGAAGCAACTGGTCTCTCAGCGCTATATGACCTTGATCAGTCTCCTAACCTGAAACGATTTACCGATACGCTCGAGGAAACCTATGTGAGCAAGCAGGATGGGGGCTATCTCGTCCACCTTTTCGATACCTTCCTCTGCGGTTGTGGTCCTCATATCGTGCAAAGCGTAGATTTAGTAGTAAGCACTGACGGATCAATTACATTTTCTGATGCCATCGACGCTTATAGCGACCCTGAGTTAGACGGTCTTTGCATCGATTGACCGCTGTGCATAAACCTCGACCTTGGCAATGATATAATCCCTTAAGTATGAAGAAAAGCATTAAAGTTCTGATCGGTTTTGCAGCCGCTTTGATCATCTGCGGCATTATTTTGGTTTTACCACCGGTATGGGATCGCGCAATTTATTACGGCCGTGAGATTTACGCAGATATCAAATATGCTCTCTTTCCCCCTGCTGAAGCCGTGTTCACTCCCGGTGAAAGTGATCCGGGGGATGTTGCCACATCGGTGGCGGCTACAATTCAATCTTCGTTCGCCACCCCAATCGTTACACAATCCACACCCGTTACCACCGCTGAACCCACACCCACCCATACACCGCTTCCCCCTTACGCTTACCTGGATGGCATCACCCCCGAACCACAAATGTGGAATAACTGCGGGCCTGCCACCCTTTCAATGTACCTCTCATTTTATAAATGGGGTAACACTCAGGTAGACACTGCAGCTGTGTTGAAACCTAACCAGCGTGACAAGAACGTGATGCCATACGAGATGGTGGATTTCGTCAACACCTACACCGATTACAATGCCCTGATGCGCATGGGGGGCGATCTGCAAACACTAAAAACCCTCGTAAACGCCGGTTTTCCTGTGATGGTAGAAAAAGGTTTCGAACCGGCAGACCTGAAAAATGAAGGGTGGATGGGGCACTTTAACTTGATCATCGGCTACGATGATGCCAGGCAGCTCTTTATTACCCAGGATTCATATCTGCTGGTGCATGAAGATTATGACACTTCCATCCCCGGCTTCAAGGTGACCTATGCAGATATGGAAAAGAACTGGCGCGCATTCAATTTTGTGTTCATCGTGGTTTATGCGCCAGAAAAACAAAATGATGTTCTGAACGCTCTCGGCCCGCTCGCAGATGAAAACCTGGCTTACCAGATTGCCTATCAGCGTGCTGTGAAAGAAACAACCAGTCTCACAGATATTCGTGATGTCTTTTTTGCCTGGTTTAATACCGGCACCAGTCTGGTTTACCTGCGTGACTACGCTGGTGCAGCCCGCGCTTACGACACCGCATACAGTGTGTATCCTAACATCGATACCCCCTCGCGCCCATGGCGCATGCTCTGGTATCAGACCGGGCCATATTACGCCTACTATTACAGCGGTCGCTATCAGGATGTGATCGATCTGGCGAACCACACGCTCGATGCGATGAGTGAACCGGTTCTGGAAGAGAGTTATCACTGGCGTGCATTGGCAAAATTAGCCCTGGGTGATCGTAGTGCTGCAGTGGCTGACTTTCGTAAAGCTCTCGATGTACACGAAAACTTTGGGCCCAGTCTCTACCAGTTGCAGCAATTGGGAGAAACGCCATAATCAGGCCATCAAGAAAGGATTCATCGGGGAAAAATATGGTAAAGATTATTCACTTTGCAGACGCTCATATCGATATCGCCACACACGGCAGGCATGATCCTGAAACAGGGCTGCCCATCCGCGTGTTGGATTTTTTAGCCGCTCTCAATAAGATCATCGACACAGCGATACATGAAAAAGCCGACCTGGTGATCTTCTCTGGCGATGCTTACAAGGATCGCACTCCATCACCAACCTTTCAGCGCGAATGGGGCAGGCGGATCATCAGGCTTTCCACTGCACAAATCCCCACCCTGCTGCTCACCGGCAACCATGACATCAGCCCGGCGAGCGGTCGTGCGAGCACTTTACAGGAATTTGATACGCTTCAGGTGCCCATGATTAAAGTGCTCTACAAACCGCAATTGCTTACCCCGCAGGATCTATGGGGCTTACCTCTGCAGGTGTTGGCTTTGCCCTGGATTTTTCGCTCAGTATTGATGGCGAACATCGAATATTCCACAAGCAACGGCGACAAAACCAACGAAGAACTCGAAAAGCGCATCAGCGAAGTTTACGAAAATTTCCTAAACTCCCTTGATCCAACCTTGCCGGCTGTGCTCGTCGCTCACGGGTCTGTGCAGGGCGCGGTCTACGGGAATGAACGCACAGTCATGCTTGGCAAAGATCTTGTCATTCCCGGAAACCTGGTGAAGGATCCCCGTCTCGATTATGTTGCCCTGGGGCATATCCATAAACACCAGGATTTAAACCCCGGTCTGCATCCCCCGGTGGTTTACCCGGGGTCAATCGAACGCGTTGACTTTGGTGAAGCAGCCGATGAAAAAGGATTCATCATTGCCGAAATTGAAAAGGGCAAGACCACTTATCAGTTTAAGAAAATCGATGGACGTCGCTTCTTCGACAAACACGTAAAGATTAAGGAAAAGGAAGGTTTAATGGATAAGATTCTTGCCAGCCTTCCACCAGATGACAAGATCCCCGACGCGATCATCCGCCTGACAATCGAATACCCGCGCGACCTGGATATGTTCATAGACGAACCTCTGCTGCGCGAAAAATGCGCTGCCGCGCTTGAGTTTCATCTCATCCGCCGCCCGCAAGAAGAAGCCCGCCTGCGCCTGCCTCACGATCAGACCATCGCCAGCCTGACACCAATTGAACTTCTCGAAACTTATTGGAAATCTGTTCACACCAGCCCGCAGGATCTGAAAACGCTTCAATCTATGGCAGCCGAGATCATTCAAACCGTTTCCAGTGGTGAACCATCAGAGACACTTATGGAAGAGAATCAGTAAATGTCAAACATTTTTATTGAAATCCTGTTCATCTTCATTCTTATCCTGTGCAATGGTTTTTTTGCCATGTCAGAGATTGCGCTCGTTTCGGCGCGCAAGGTCCGCCTGGAGCAGCATGCAGAAGAAGGAGATAAGGGCGCCAAAACAGCGCTTGAACTGACCCATTCCACCAGCAAACTGCTTTCAGCAGTACAGATAGGCATAACCCTGGTCAGTATGCTCACCGGTGTGTTCGGAGGCGCCACCCTTGCCGCGCGTCTGACAACTGTACTCGCAGGTGTCTACTGGATGGAAAAATATGCCTCTCCAATTTCACTGACCATCGTTGTACTCATCACCACCTACTTCTCTCTGGTGCTCGGCGAACTCATCCCCAAAAAACTCGCCCTTAACAACCCCGAAAAGATCGCTTCACGCGTTTCTGGTTTCATGCGTTTCATCTCCTGGCTCACTTCCCCCCTGATCCATTTACTATCTGCGTCAACTGAACTGGGAATGCGCATCCTGGGTGTCAAGCCATCCCTCGAACCCCCAATTACAGAAGAAGAGATCAAAGTGCTGATTGACCAGGGAACCCAGGTGGGGGTTTTCGGTGAAGCCGAACAAGACATGGTAGAAGGTGTGTTCAGGTTGAATGACCGCTCGATCAATGCCATCATGACGCCGCGTACTGAGATCGTCTGGTTGGACCTTGACGACAGCAAGGAGCAGATTCTGAAACAGGTGCTTGAGAGCCCATATTCACGCTTTCCGGTTGCCAAAGGATCGTTGGACAATGTAATCGGAATCCTCAATGCCAAAGACCTACTTGAGAAACATATCACAGGAAAGCCCTATGATATTCAGGATCTGGTGCAAAAACCACTCTTCGTGCCTGAGAACACACAGGCCGTGCGCGTTTTAGAAATGGAGCGTGAAAGCGGGGTGCATGAAGCTCTGGTCATCGACGAATACGGCGGTGTCTTGGGATTTGTCACCCTTTTTGATGTACTGGAAACGATCATCGGCGACCTTTCTTCGCTGGATAATAAAGGTGAAGCAGAAATTGTACGCCGTGAAGATGGTTCTTATCTCCTTGACGGGCTTTTGCCCATTGATGAATTCAAAGATCTTTTTGATATTGACGAACTTCCAGAAGAAGAAAAGGTCGGGTTTCAAACCGTTGGCGGTTTCATCATCAATCAACTTGGTTCCATTCCAACCACCGGACAATGCTTTCAATGGCAAGGATTGCGTTTTGAAGTGGTCGATATGGACCAGCACCGGGTGGACAAGGTTTTGGTCACCCGCGATCCCATCGTAGCAGAAGATAAACAGGAGGGGTCATGATCCTTGACCGAATGCAGATCAGCGGTTTCCTATCATATAATGAAAAAGTTGTTGTCGATTTCTCTGAATTCGACCTTGCGTGCATATCTGGTGCCAACGGTGCCGGTAAATCTTCGCTGCTTGAAGCCATTACCTGGGTTCTTTTTGGTGAAGCACGCCGCAAGGATGATGCCGTAATCAACCAGTATGCCACCACCGCAGAAGTCATTTTGGATTTCCAGTACGAAAATCAGTTTTATCAGGTTCAACGCAGTAAGACGCGCGATAAGAGTACGCTGCTCGAATTTCGCATCCGCGATTCAGAAGGAAATTGGATTCCCCTCACCGAGCCCAGTTTAAGGGCCACAGAAGATCGCATTCGCAACACGCTTTTCCTCGATTACGACACTTTCATCAATGCTTCCTTCTTTTTACAGGGAAAAGCTGACCAGTTCGCTCAACAGCGGCCTGGCGATCGAAAACGCATCCTTTCAGGAATTCTGGGGCTGGATATCTGGGAAACTTACAGAGAAGAAACCGCGCGCCGCCGGCGGAGTAAAGAGACGGAACTGGATGTGGTGAACAGCCTGCTCGATGAGATCGAAGCAGAATTATCGGAAGAAAATAATCGAAAAGCCCGATTGGCTGAATTGGAAAAGGAACTCGCGCAGAAGCAGCAACTTTGCGACGCGCGTAAAGCGCTTCTCGATCAGCAGCGTTTACTGGCCGACCGTGTTGCCAACGACAGAAAAGTCGTCGAAAGGCAGCGTGCAGAAATTCAACGCTTGCAGGCCGATCTCGACCGCAGCGTGGATAATTTAAACCAGCGCCGCAACGAAATGAAAAAACATCTCGAAAAGATACAGCAAGAAGACCAGATCAACCAGGCTGTTGCGCGCTGGGAAGCCGCCCGCCAGGCGCTAACAGACTGGGAGGCAATCGCGGCTAATTTCCATCAATACGAAGCCAAACGTCAGGGGCCGCTGCTGGTCATCGAGGGTGAACGCGCTCGCCTGCAGCACGAGTTTGACACACTTGAATTAAAAAAGATCGAAAACAGAACCATCGAAAACCAGCTTACGTCGCTGGAAAAAGAGGTCGAAGAATTCGCCGCCGCCATTGTCGACCTTAAGCAGCAGCTCGATACCCGCGCTGACATCGAAAATGAAATGCGCCGCCTGTCTGAAGAAAAAGCCCGCGCCAGAGCGGAAAATATGCAATTATCGGTAGAAATGAAAGAGTTGACCGAACGAATCAGGCGTCTCGAAGAAACCAAAGGTGCCACATGCCCTACCTGCGAAAAACCGCTTAACTCAGCCGAGCGCGTCCGATTGATTGATGATCTCAAAGCACGCGGCAAAGTCAAAGGCGATACCTACCGCGAGAATCAAAAAATCATCGAACAGTGTGATAACGAGTATCGCGAAAAAGAAACTGCGCTGGCAAACTTAAAGCGGGTAGAAGCTGATTTACAGCTGCAACAACGCCTGTTTGACAACAAATCCAGTGAACTTTCCAGGAATCGGAATGACCTGGAACATTGGAAGCAGAACGGTCAGAAACGCCTGGAAGAACTCGGTGAAATCCTGCGTACAGAAAACTATGCTCTGGATGCCCGTAGAGAACTGGCAGCGATCGATGCCAGTTTGAAAGATCTCGGATATGATGCAGCAGCACATGAAGCAGTACGTAAAGCCGAATTAGAAGGTCGTCAAAGTCAACAGCAGCGTCTGGAACTTGAACAGGCCAGAGCTGCCCTCGTCCCGCTCGAAAGAGAAATCAAAGAACTTGAAACCACCATCGAAAAGAATGAAAATCACTTGGCAGCGCTGGAACAGGAATACCAAGAAGCTGAAAAGAAACTGGTGGAGGAATCTGCAGGATTACCCGATTTCACCAGACTTGAGCGTGAGTATTACGAGATCCAGGAGCAGGTCAACCAGACCTTGAGTAGCGTCGGTTACACCCGCAACCAGGTGGACGTGCTCGACAGGCAGCGCGAACAGAAAGCCGCCAAACTTGAAGAAAAAGAGCGCCTCACCGATCAGATTGCCAATCTCAAAGTGCTTGAACGTGCATTCGGGAAGGACGGCATCCCCGCCCTGCTCATCGAACAGGCATTACCAGATATCGAGAACCATGCTAATGATATTTTAGACCGGTTGAGTTCTGGTGAAATGGCGATAAAGTTCGAAACCCAGCGGCAGTTTAAAGATAAAAAGCGTGAAGACAGGCGTGAAACCCTCGATATCCTCATTCGAGATGCTGCCGGGGAACGCCCCTATGAAATGTTCTCTGGTGGAGAAGCCTTCCGCGTTAATTTCGCTATCCGCCTGGCGTTAAGCCGTGTACTATCACAGCGTGCAGGGGCCCGGCTTCAAACACTGGTTATCGATGAAGGTTTTGGCAGCCAGGATTCCGATGGCCGACAGCGCCTGGTAGAAGCCATTAACCTGGTTCGCTCTGACTTCGCCAAGATTCTGGTGATCACTCATCTCGAAGAATTGAAAGACGCCTTCCCGGCGCGGATCGAGGTTACCAAGACACAGCATGGTTCAAAAGTACAGGTGTTGACATGAGTATGATTCCTGCCAGGGTTGGTTTGCAGCAGCGCCTCCTGCCGGAATACCGCGCCGAATTCTTTGACATCCTCGCTACCTCTTGCCTGCAGGGCCTGAGTGTATTTGCCGGCGATCCCTGCGTCAATGAACCTGTCGAAACCACCCGGTCGCTTTCCATCGCCCATTATCAACACGCGGTGAACCTGCATTTGCTGCGCGGCAAGGCATATTTCTATTACCAGTTAGGTCTTCTGATCTGGTTAACCCGCTGGCAGCCGCAAGCGCTGATCATCGAGACCAACCCTCGCAATCTCTCCAACTGGCTGGCGATCAACTGGATGCACCATCGGCGCCGGCCGGTGATCGGCTGGGGATTGGGCGTGTCGAGCAGCAATCCCCTGGCATCTTCAATTCAACATCACATTCTTCGAAAGCTCGATGCTGTTATCGCCTATTCTAAACCTGCCGCTCAGCAGTACATCGATGCAGGCTTACACCCTGAAAGAGTTTTTGTAGCTGCCAATGCCGTCACCAGACGGCCTTCAACCCAACCGCTTGAAAAGCCCGCGGCTTTTAAAACCGGAGTTCCTACTCTCTTATTTGTGGGTCGCCTCCAGCCTCGTAAACGTGTAGATACCCTTTTACGGGCGCTGTCTGCTCTGCCAAAATCAGAGCAGCCACATCTCATCATCGTGGGTGACGGGCCCGATCGGTCTCGCCTCGAACAACTGGCCTGGAGTATTTATCCTCAAGCCCTATTCGTAGGAGCCAGGTATGGAGCTGATCTCACGCCTTATTATCAAGAAGCTGACCTGTTTGTTCTGCCGGGTACTGGCGGGCTTGCTGTACAGCAGGCCATGGCCCACACCCTGCCGGTAATTGTGGGTGAAGCAGATGGAACCCAGAGCGAACTGGTGCGCAGCGAAAACGGGTGGATCCTTCCTGACCCTTCTGCTCAGACGCTTACCCGTGTCATCCGTGACGCCCTCAGCGATCTGCCACGCTTGAGGCGCATGGGGCTGGCATCTTACCGCATCGTGTCTGAAGAGGTAAACCTCGAATCGATGGTCGAAACTTTCGTGCAGGCATTGCGCACGGTCCTTCGGTAGGATCAATGTTATGAAACTGTTAATCGTTGCTGACGGACGCAGCCCGATTACCCGGCGTTGGATCTCGATGCTGCAGCCGCTAGGATATGAAATCAATCTCGTTTCCACTTATCCATGCAGCCCTCTTGATGGTGTGAGAAACATCGCAATCCTGCCTGTGGCGTTTGCCCGTTTTGCCGGAAGCCAGGCAGGCGGTTCTGCAACAAAGAAACCTGCCAGTCGCAGGAATCTGATTGCCCGCTTTCGCAGTCTGGCATCCAGTTTGCGCCATTGGCTCGGTCCATGGACAATTCCGTTCTACCAGCGCGAATTTCTTACTTTGATCGAAAGCTTTAAGCCTGATCTGGTTCACGCCCTGCGCATTCCCTTCGAGGGTATGCTGGCCAGCTATACCCCGAAGAGCATTCCTCTCATCTTGTCCACCTGGGGGAATGATCTCACCTTCCACGCCCCTTCCACTCTGCGCATGGCACGCTGCACCCACCGCGCGCTGGAACGCGCCGATGGACTCATGTCTGACACGCTGCGTGACATCCGGCTGGCGGGTGAATGGGGATTCTCTTTGAAGAAGCCCACTCTCAACGTGGTTGGAAACGGCGGCATCAACCTGGCAGAAATTCAAACCGCAGGCAAAGAGACCACACCCGCCGATCCACCACAGGTGATTAACCCTCGCGGCTTCCGCTCTGGATCAGTGCGCAATGACACCTTCTTCAAATCCATCCCGCTGGTTCTCGAAAAACGCCCCGAAGTGCGTTTCTTGTGCCCATGGATGGCGGGACAGCGCGAAGCCCTCGACTGGGTGGAGAGGCTGGGGATCAACCAAAACGTTACACTTTTACCGATGCTTTCTCAAGCGGAACTCTGGCGGGAATTTGCCCGCTCAGTAATGTCCATTTCCGTCAGTGTGCACGACGGCACCCCTAATTCATTGCTCGAAGCCATGTCCGTTGGCTGCCTGCCGGTGTGCGGCGATATCGAATCCATCCGCGAGTGGATCGTCGATGGCGAAAACGGCCTGCTGGTGGATCCCTCCAGCCCGGCCAGCCTGGCGGCTGCCATCCTGCGCGGATTGGAAGACTCAGACCTTCGCCGCAATGCAGCAGAGCGCAACCTTGAAATGATCAGCAGCCGCGCCGAGGTTTCGCTGGTCAGGCAAAAGGTGGCTGATTTCTATCAACGAATCGGTAAGAAAAAGTAACAGAAGCGGCAGCTCAACCCAAATTCTGTCATCAAAAAAAGAAGGCCTGCTCAGCCTTCTTTTCATCTCGAAAATAACGGTTTACTCGTGGTAGAGATACCCATCTTGCTGGTAACGTTTGAAGAGTTGACCCCAGCTTGTGGTTTCGCGCCAATGCTCATAGATCTTTTTCTCTTTCAACGGCCAGTGAACAAGATCATGATAGGTTTCAGAAAAAGCAATGGGAATGATCACGATTGGCGTGTGCGTGATCAGCTTCTGAAGGAACTTCGTTGGCCCAAACCAGGTCAGCCAGCCCATAAATTGATGCAGGCTGTGGCCTACCTTAAAATGCCAGTTTTCATTTGACACGTCATCACCCACAAGTTCGATCTCCCGCGGATCGCCGCATCCCAGCCCCTGGTTGTGCGCCATGTTGATGTATTTGATATTCATCGGATCAAAGCCCATTAGTTTAGCTGCCACGGCATCGATCGCCACCTGGTCTTCTGACGCCAGGATGATATTTTTGATCTCAGGTTTCATCACCCGCGGGCCAGGACCGTTGCCTGCGGTTGTCCCATCCATCACGGCAAACAGGCCGGTGTGAATTTCCTTCTGGATCGCCAGCAGGTCTACCAGCGTTTCATGGATAACAGAATGAGTATAGTGGCGGTGCTTCGACAGTAGCCCCCCGAAAGCATTCTTCATGGCACCGGTGGTAGTGGTGTAAATATGGCACTTGGTCGTTGGCAGGTGAATGATGTTCTTGCCCATGAAATAATCTGGAATATGAATTCCATCTGGATAAATCTGGTCAAGAGCGTTCATCTTTGCCTTGGGCTTATACGCCACCCATGACATATCTTTGGGTTCGAAATTGTACTTTACCGCGATGTCGTAATGTTTGAAGATGGGAACGTACCCATTTTCGTCTTCCCCTTTGTAAGCATTGGTCACCACCGTCTGGTTTTGAACACAGGAAATATCCTCAAAACCGTTGTTTTTCAAAGCCAGAATGGTTCCTTCAAGCTGCCACGGAGTAGTATTCGCGCTGGGCATTGGAAAATGCCAGGAAATATTATCTTTCAGGATGGTGGTCGAATTCGGATCAAGCGCTTTTGGTCCATCAGCCAGTTCAAAAAGCTGCTGGTAATCTTTTAATACCGTTTCGGGGGTTGTTTTCAATACTGCAACTTTTGATTTCATGGGCTAACCTCAATTCCGGCGAATAAATTCCGGTTCATTATCTCCGAATTATACCAATCAAAACCGACCAATTACAGATTTCTATTTTATCTTCACCATGACTCTGAAGCCTTGTGAATCATCTATAATGCTTATTATGATCATGGATTTAGATATTTATGAAGCCGTTAAATAAAAAGATCATCATCCTTCTGCTGGCAGCTCTTCTCCTGGTTACGGCGTGTAATTTCCCGCTTAAACCTGGTTCTTTTCGATTTAGAAGATATCCCACCCTCGATCCGGCAATTTTCGACATTCATCGCACACCTACGATTTCTGGAACCCAATCTAACCTCCCATCAGATTGGATCGATCTTGAATCAACCCCTTCTATCATAGAGACATCGATTTTATATACCGCTCAATCCGGAGACACCCTGAATACGGTGGCAAAACATTTCTCAGTCGATCTCGGCCAGATTTCATCTCCAGAGGCGATTCCGCTGAAAGGCTTGATCGATCCAGGTCAAACCCTGGTGATCCCGCTCACTGAGGTTAATGCCAGATTCATGCCGCTGATTCTTCCAGACAGCGCTGTGATTCATTCACCCTGCGCCCGTGATTTTGATGTGCTCAACTATATTTCTGACGCGGGCGGTTATCTGGCGTTCCTGGAACAAAAGATTGGCAACGAAATCCTCAGCGGCGCTGAAATTGTGCAGCGAGTGGCAGATAACAATTCCATCAATCCCCGTTTGCTGCTCGCTCTTGTAGAATTCCACTCGGGTTGGGTCTTTCGTTATGACACCAGCCCGGATACCATCCATCCCCTTGATCTTGGACTCGCCAACTACGAAGGTTTCTATCTTGAGCTGGCAGCCGCAGCGCGCCTGATCAACACAGGTTATTACTACTGGCGTGAAGGTAAACTTTCAGAGATTACGTTTACTGACCTCCGTTCACAACGCATTCCCTCAAACATGAACGCTGGTTCAGTGGGGATTGAATACCTGTTCGCGCAGCTGTATCCATCCTATGCCCTTGAGAATGTTTTATACAGCGAAGGAGGTTTTATTCCGCTGTATCACAGCATGTTTGGTGACCCTTGGGAGTGTGCCAGATCTGTTGAGCCCTTGCTCCCGGGTGGCCTACAATCTCCAAATTTGGAACTCCCGTTCGCAGCGGGTGAAACCTGGGCACTGACTGGCGGCCTGCATCCAGATTGGAACAGTGGTACACCGATGGGAGCCCTTGATTTCGCACCGGTAACGGGTGAGGCGGTTTGCGCTGTCTCACAGGCCTGGGTCAGAGCCTCCGCTCCAGGAGTGGTTACCCATTCCGCCAACGGAATGGTCATCCTCTCGATTGAAGATGCCCCGGGTCAGCCAACAGGTTGGGAAATCGTTTATATGCATATCGCTGCCAGCGGTCGAGCACCGGTTGGCACGCACCTGAATACGGGTGATCCAATCGGCCACCCCTCCTGCGAAGGAGGTGCTGCCACAGGAACGCATGTGCACATGACCCGCAAATACAAAGGGGAGTGGATAGGCGCAGAAGACCCATTTCCCTTCACACTCAGCGGCTTTACTGCCCTCACAGAAATGCCAGTCTTTCAAGGCGGGTTGGTCAACGGCGCGAGAATCATCACACCAAGGCAAGACGCTCGCGCGGACTCCATCATTATTCGCTGACCATCGTTTCGTGTGAGTCGTTTACAATGCAACTTCACAACGAGCTCATTAAATGATGATTCCTTTCCATAATCTCATATCTTTGATTCATTTTTGGTTGGTATGATATATTAAAGATTATTATCCATGAATCCCTGGCTTATGTCGCAGACAGGGAGTGGCAGGGTGGAAATCTGGGAATGTTGGTTCGTGGAATGCTGATGATGCAACCGGTTGGAATGATCATCCCTGATCAAACCCTACCTTTTTTGTTTTTTGAAAATTTTGAAAGAAAGGAGACAACCATGAAACGAATTTTCTTGATTGGTGGATCCATCATTTTGCTGCTGGCCGTGATAGTCGCTGTATTCCTCTCTCAGAACAAGAATCGATCAGCGGAGGAATATCCAATGTTGATCAACGCCAAACCGTTTTCACCCGAAGGAGAAAAAATTAAACTGGGAATAGCCGACGCAACAGCCACAAAAGATACTCTCACCCTTAACCTGACCCTTTCAGGCATCGATCTGGATGGAAATGTTTCAAATTTTGATCATCTGGTTTGTGATCCTCTGATCAACACCAGCGAAAATGTGAAAAAAACTTTCAAATACCGCGAAGTCATCCAGGGCGAACCGCTGCAGGTCACGTATATCTACCAACTTCAAGGAAATAATTACCCAACTTTGAACGTGGATATGGATTGGACCATCGGACCATGCGATACTGCCTTGAATGAATCCAATGTCACGCCCGTTGCTGAACCGCTGCTGACCAACTATCATTTCACTTTCACAGTTCCTGTCTATTAAATTCGGGCGTAAACAAATAAACACCATTGAAATAACGCAAATTCTTCTACCAATGACTTAAATATTCCCATCGGCATCCAGATGAGCCTGATTGCAGGATGACTATCAGCATTCCTTTCTAGAAATTTCCTGATTGGAAAAATCAACAGCGGTTCGATCAGATCGAACCGCTGTTTCATCGCTGGCAACCGGGTGATTAATCCCCTTTGCGTTTGCCCAACTGGTGATCAAGCTGGTATAACCCGCCTACGCTGGAGCCCAGTTTGGTCACCATATCCAGGATCGCAGAGGAATTCTTCTCTTCCTCGACCTGTTCGGTGATAAACCACTGTAAAAAGATCTGGCTGGCAGCGTCTTTGGCTTCTAACGCCGCCATATAGATGTTATTGATCAGCGCGGTCACTTTCTGTTCGTGGGCATAAACCTGCTCGAAAACCTCTTTGACCGATGCAAATTTGACAGGGGGCTGCTCAATCGCTTTCAAATTCACCTTCTGACCGCGGTCTAACAGGTGTTCATAAAATTTTAAAGCATGTTCCTGCTCCTCCGCTGCCTGCACCTTCAGCCAGGATGCAAAACCGGGTAAATTTTCTGTTTCGCAAAAAGCCGACATAGAAAGATACATGTACGCTGAGTAAAACTCGTGTTTGATCTGATCATTCATTAATTCATATACTTTTGAATCCATTTTAACTCTCCTCGTTTTGGCAAAATATTTAAAAACTCCATCAACACGGTAGTGAATTGATGCATTGATTTTTATATAATAACATATTAGATATGATTTGTCATATTAGAGAATTATTAGTAATTTTTCTCTCCACAGCAGCCAATTTTCAGTGATAATAAAGGTATGGAGCAGGTTACCGATAAGTTAAGAGGGATCGCGGTCGGCGCGGCCGTAGGCGATGCGCTTGGGATGCCTCTCGAATTCCACCCTCCTCAGCCCATTTACGATCTCGTTACTGAAATGACCAGAGGCCCTCTGCCTGCCGGCACTTTCACCGACGACACCGAAATGGCGCTTGCCCTGGCTGAAAGCCTGCTGATAACCAGCCCTCTCGATACCCGCGATCTCGCGGCGCGCTTCACAGCCTGGTACCAGAGCGGACCAGATGACATAGGCATTCACACCAAACGAGTTTTACAGCTCATCGCCGGGGGAATGCCCTGGGAAGAAGCCGCCCGAAAGGTTCAGGAAAGTGAACCTGATTCAGCAGCCAATGGCTCGGTCATGCGCTGCTGGCCTGTTGCCATTGTGCGCTGGAACTCTCCTGCCCTGCTGGTGGCAGAATCTCGCCTTCAATCAGAAATTACCCACCCTCACCCCGATTGCGTCAATGCCTGTGTTCTGGTTAATCTCATTTTAAGCGACCTTGTCCAGCGCAGCCCCGGTTCTAATTCTGATGCCGCGCTTCGTCAGGCCATCGCCAGTGCTGTTGAACAGGTTGATCTCGGCGCTGATTTTCGTTTGGTGGTTGATCTAGCTCCTGTTCGTTCACGCGACAATCTGCGCAACACTGGCTGGGTTCGTCACACCGTAGAAAGCGCGCTCTGGGCTGTACTCACCACACGTTCCTTTGAAGAAGCATTGGTACAGGCTGTCAACCTTGGTTGGGATGCCGATACGACCGGCTGCGTTACCGGTGCCATTGCAGGTGCGCTCTACGGGCTGAAAGGCATTCCATCGCGCTGGCGCGAAGTAGTGCACGGAGAATACCCCATCCGTAGTGGTAGACTGTGGTTCCAGAAAGATTTCATCGAACTGGCAGATACACTGGCCAGGTCCGGGCAAACACCGTTGTAAACCATCTGCTTTGACTCCCGCTTTTACCTGCGCTATACTTAACTCACCGCAAATTTGACTGCGGCATGTTTCCTACACTTTTCAGGAGGTTCCATTCCCATGGTTTCAGATTCAACCTTCAAGCTGACCTATGCAACAATGTTCAATCCACCGGAAGAGCTTCACACAAAGTATGAAGAAGCACTTGCTAAATTGAAAACAGGTTTCGGAAAAGAGTACGGCATGATCATCAACGGCGAAGAGGTCTTCGCCGAAGAGAAAGTTGAAAATCGATCGCCCGCCGATACTGATGTCGTGCTGGGCGTTTTTCAAAAGGGCACCGTGCAACATGCCCACGCAGCGTTGAAAGCAGCCCGTGCAGCTGCGCGCGGATGGGCTCACACACCCTGGCAGGAAAGAGTCGCCATTGTACGAAAAGCTGCCTCGATTATGGACCGTCGAATTTTTGAAATGGGTGCCGTTCTCTCCCTCGAAGTCGGCAAGAACCGCATGGAAGGCCTTGGCGATGTGGCTGAGACCGCTGACTTGATGCGATACGCCTGCGACCGTATGGAAGCAAACAATGGTTTCGTTGCAGAAATGGGACGTGACCCCCTGACTGGCTATGTGAGCACCAATTATTCCGTTCTCAAACCCTACGGTGTATGGCTGGTGATCAGTCCATTTAACTTCCCGGGCGCGCTGACTGGCGGACCTACTGGTTCGGCACTTGTGGCAGGCAACACGGTGGTGATCAAACCCGCAACAGATACCCCCTGGACGGCTCGCCTGATCACAGAATGTCTCTTAGAAGCCGGGATCCCCGCCGGTGTAGTTAATTATGTCACCGGCCCAGGGTCAACCCTCGGTCAGGCACTCATTGAAAGTCCCGAGGTTGATGGCATCACCTTCACCGGCTCTTATGATGTTGGGATGAAGATCTTTCGCGATTTCGCCCAGGGTCCGTGGGTACGCCCCACCATCCTTGAGCTTGGCGGTAAGAATCCTACGATCGTCTCGCGCAATGCAGACCTTGAAACTGCCGCCATTGGCATCCTCCGCTCCGCGTTTGGTCTACAGGGACAGAAATGCTCCGCTGGTTCTCGTGTATACATTGAAGAACCGGTATACGACAGGCTGGTCGCCCGTCTGGTGGAATTAACCAAAGCTCTCAAGATCGGCGATCCCACGGCACGTGAAAACTTCTTGGGGCCGGTGGTTAACAAAGGAAGTTACAGAGATTACCAGGGCTTCGTTCAAGAGATCAAGGAAGCCGGAAAGATCCTCACCGGCGGCGAAGTCCTCACTGAAGGTGATTATGCCCGCGGTTACTTCTGCGCTCCTACCCTGGCTGAACTGCCCTTCACGCACCGACTCTGGAAACATGAAATGTTCGTTCCTATCACCACCGTCGGCAAGGTCAGTGATCTTGAAACGGCCATGAAATATGCCAATGATGTTGATTACGGCCTTACCGCAGGGTTCTATGGCACAGAAGAAGAAGCGCGCTGGTTCTTTGATAACATCGAAGCCGGTGTAACCTATGCCAATCGCCCCAACGGCGCCACGACCGGCGCTTGGCCCGGCTTCCAACCCTTCGGCGGCTGGAAAGGTTCCGGCTCGAGTGGCAAGAACGGCGGCGGTTTATATTACGTCCAATTGTATATGCACGAACAAATCCAGAACCTAGTTCGCAGAGCATAATCACCTTACAGGAATAAGTCATGAGCAAAATTTGCAGCCTGGCTGAAGCAATTCAACAATTTATCCACGACGGTGACACGGTGTTTTGTGCAGGGTTCACCCACCTGATCCCCTTCGCAGCCGGTCACGAGATTATCCGTCAGGGCAGGAAGAACCTTACCCTCGCCCGCGCCACACCTGACCTGATCTATGACCAAATGGTGGCTGCGGGATGTGCGAAAAAGTTGGTTTTCTCTTACATTGGCAATCCTGGTGTCGGATCTCTGCGCATCGTGCGCGAAGAAATGGAAGCCGGCCGCCTGGAATGGGAGGAATATTCTCATTTCGGCATGATTTCCCGCCTGCAGGCAGGAGCCGCCGGCCTGCCTTTTATGCCCATGAATCAGAATGCCGCGCCCGACCTTGAAAAAAACAATCCCAACATCCGCCGCGTAAAAGATCCATATTCTGGCAGAGAGGTGCTCACCGTGCCCGCTCTGCACCCAGATGTGGGCATCATCCACGTCCAGCGCGCCGATAAGAACGGCAATGCACAGGTATGGGGTATTCTTGGCGAACAAAAAGAGGCCGCGTTTGCCTCGAAGGACGTCATTATTACTGCTGAAGAGATCGTCGATGAAGATGTGATCCGCTCCGATCCAAACCGCACCCTCATCCCCGGTTTGATTGTGAAAGCCGTGTGCCATGTTCCACATTGTGCCCATCCTTCCTACACCCAGGGATACTACGATCGTGATAATGTCTTTTATCTTAACTGGGATAAGATCAGCGAAAACCGCGATTCGGTCAATTCCTGGCTGGATGAATGGGTCTTCGGCGTTAAAAACGCCGCTGAGTACTGGGAAAAACTTGGACCCGAAACACACGCCCGGCTGGCAGTAAAACCCAGATATGCCGCGCCAGTCAACTACGGAGATTACTAAATCAGGTGATATCGTATGAGTGAACTCACATACACCGCTTCAGAATTAATGTGCATCAATGCTGCCCGCCTGCTGCGTGACGGCGACGTGGTTTTCGTGGGTGTCGGCCTTCCCAACCTGGCATGCAATCTTGCCCGCCGCACGCACGCCCCCAGCCTGCAGATGATCTACGAGGCCGGAGTGATTGGCGCGCGTCCAAACAGGCTTCCGCTATCCATCGGCGATCCCACACTGGTCAGTGGCGCCAGCTCGGTATGCAGCATGTTCGACATCTTTTCCCTTTATCTTCAGCGTGGAAACGTCGATGTTGGGTTCCTCGGCGGTGCGCAGATCGACCGCTTTGGCAACATCAACGCCACAGTCATTGGTGATTATCACAAACCAAAAGTTCGCCTGCCAGGTTCGGGCGGATCTCAGGAAATTGCCGGATGGGCTAACCGCTGTTACATCATGACCCCCCATCAAAAACGGCGCTTTCCTGAAAAATGTGATTTCATCACTTCGGCCGGCTTCCTTAATGGCCGTGCCGAGCGTGAGGCAACAGGAGCCCGAGGCGGCGGTCCTCTGGTCATTGTCACCAATCTCGGCATTCTCGAACCAGATGAGAACGGCGAATTGATCCTTACCGCGCTGCATCCCGGTTGCACATATGATCAGGTAAAAGAAAACACCGGTTGGGCAATCCGCGCCGCTGAAACAGTACGCACCACCGAACCGGTCACTGATGTGGAATTAAAAATCCTGAGGGAAGAGCTCGATCCCGATGGGGCTTATTTGAAAGGTTCGTAAGTGAAATAATGGCTTCTTCAAAAAACATCGAAGTGCTCACTACCGTTCCCTTCCCTGAGACGGTTATGCAGCAGATACGCGGTCTGACACCGCGCATCAAACTTACTTTTCAGCCCGCCCAAAAAACTGAGGACATCCCCCAGGATGTCCTCAGAAAGGCCGAGGTTCTCTACACCGATATTCTTCTTCCAGACATTGAAGAGGTGCCCGGTCTGAAATGGATCCAATTCCACTATGCCGGTATCGATTTTGTGCAGGGCTCGAGTCTGCTGAAAAACAAAGATTTGAAGATCACATCCATGAGCGGGGCATCCGCTATTCAAGAGGGCGAATACATCCTTGGAATGCTGCTCGGATTGGGCCACCATCTGCCAGAACTGGTTCTCAACCAGACGCGCGCAGAATGGCCAGAAGACCGCTGGCAGCGATTTTCACCTGTTGAGGTTACCGGATCAACCATCGGTCTGGTGGGTTACGGCAGCATCGCCAGAGAAGTCGCCCGGCTTCTCCAACCTTTCCATGTTACGATTCTTGCCGCCAAGAAAGACGTGATGCATCCACAGGATGATGGATACATCATAGAAGGCCACGGCGACCCTGAAGGCAACTTATTCCACCGTCTGTATCCCATTGAAGCCTTAAAATCAATGCTTAAAACCTGTGATTTTGTGGTCATCACCCTTCCTCTTACTCCTGCCACAACAGGTATTTTTGGCGAAGCCGAATTCAAGGCCATGAAACCAGGCGCGTTCTTGATTCACATCTCTCGTGGAGGAGTTGTAGACGAGAATGCTTTACTGCAGGCGCTGACCGAAAAACGTATTGCAGGCGCAGCAGTCGATGTCTTCAGCCAGGAACCTTTACCTCCCGATCATCCGTTGTGGAAGGCCCCCAACTTATTGATCACACCCCACGTTTCTGGCTTTAGCCCGAATTACAAAGAAAGAGCGGGCGAAATGTTTGTGGAAAACCTTAAACGCTACCTTCATGATGAACCTTTAATGAACTTATATCACCCCGACCGTCACTATTGACACAAGTCTGGGTTTATATTAACGGTTTGCATTTTTTATAAAGGGGATTGAATGACACTGAATGCGCGTCCTGATGTTAGCGTTGTTTTCTTCGATCTTGGCTACACATTGATTAACTTTGAGGGGGATTTCCACCAGGTTCTATCAGATTCTTATCTCGCCCTGGCTGAGTCACTCGTCCGTTCAGGTATCCAGATCGACCCGATGGTTTTCTCGAGTAAGTTTGAGCAAACGATTTCAGAATACTACCGAACGCGTGAGATCGATCTCATCGAACGCCCGGTTGAAAGTTACTTAAACCAGACCCTTTGTGATTTTGGTTATTCCACTTTGCCTGATGAGATCATTCAGAAGGCGTTAACAGATATGTACCAGTTTTCTGAATCCTTCTGGCATCTGGAACCAGACGCCATCACTACACTCAAAACGCTTAAGGGCAGCGGATACCAGCTTGGATTGATCACCAACGCCGCGAACGCTCCTGATTCTAACCGCTTAATCGACAAGTTCCAGCTGCGGGATTTTTTTGAGGTGATATTGATCTCGGCAGAAGAAAAGATCCGTAAACCTGACACCCGCATCTATTCACGCGCCCTGCAAAGGTTGAAAATTTTTCCCGACCAGGCGGTCATGGTCGGCGATACTCTCACCGCAGACATCCTCGGCGCACAAAATTCAGGAATGCACGCAATCTGGATCAAGCGCCGTGCAGATCGTCCCGAAAATCATAATTTATTAACCACCATCCAGCCCGACGCTGTCATTGACACCCTGACTGAATTACCTGCTGTGCTTCAAACCCTGGAATAACCCTTTGTTCTAATCAGAACTCCGGTCAAGACGATGGTCTTTCTGCAACCTTTCTAGTTTTCTTTCTTTAGTAAATTCATTGATACCAATAATTCGTGGAACTTATGGACCACTTTTGGGTCATATTCCTTTCCAGCATTCATATTAATATACTCCCAGGTATCTTTGTCGCTCCAGGCTTTGCGGTAGGGTCGGTCAGACCGCAGGGCATCCCAGCAATCCACAACGGCAAATATTCTGCCAGCCAAAGGAATTTCTTCACCCTGTAACCCTTCAGGATAGCCAGACCCATCCCATTTTTCATGATGGCTGTATGGAATCGCGATGGCATCCTGTAAGAACTCAATTGAACCAAGCAGCTGCCTGGCATACACAGGATGCCTGCGCATGATTGTCCATTCATCATCCGTCAGAGTTCCCTGTTTGAGGAGAATATGATCGGGTATACCCATCTTGCCGATATCATGCAGCAGTGCACCCCGCCTGATGTTCACCATCTCATCATCCTTGATATCGAATGCCGCTGCTAGTTGAACGGTCATATCGGCAACCCGTGCTGAATGACCTTCTGTTTCGCCATCGCGTAATTCCAGGGCTCTTGCCCATCCCTCGATCGTCGCATCATATGCCCTTCGTAAATTGATGTTGGCCTGCTGAACCTCATCAAATAGAGTGGCATTATCAATGGCGATGGCGGCCTGTCCGGCCATGGAATCAAGAAAACTCATCCATTCCGTATCCGTTGGCAGGGGTGTACGGCTGAATAATTCCAATACACCCTTCACCACACCCTTGGCGATCAGGGGAATGCCGAGATAATCTGTGAAACCTTCCAGATGCAGATTCGCCGTCCGGAATTTTGAGAAAGGTGTAGCCAGGTCACTGGCTGCCACCATCTTCCTCTCCAGCGCAGCCTTGCCTGCATACGATTCACCCAGCCGCAAACGCGTGTTTTCGATGGCATGAGTGGAAAACCCGCTGCCAGCGGCATATTCCAGCAGTTGTGTTTTGGGGTTATAGAGCAGAATCGATGCTGCATCTACAGATAACTGCTGTACTGCCTGGTTTATAAGCACGCGCAGTGTGATCGGCAGGTCAATGCTGGCAGAAATCGCCATGTCCACCGCGCGCAGCGATGCCAGGTGCTTCACCTGGCGCCTGATTTGATCCTCTGCCTTCTTGCGTTCGGTAATATCTTCGACACTGACGAACACCCTGGAATAACCTTCGCTGTCAGCAGGAATATTGGTGGAGATTGAGATAATGATATCCCTTCCATC
This sequence comes from Anaerolineaceae bacterium, assembly GCA_029265815.1. Lineage (GTDB taxonomy): Bacteria > Chloroflexota > Anaerolineae > Anaerolineales > Anaerolineaceae > UBA6107. Next base: position 259,361 of record JAJUGU010000004.1, read on the forward strand.
CAGGGTCCGGTTTACGGTTTCGCCATAGAATTTTGGCTGTTTGTTCCAAATGGCAATCAACTCGCGCCTGAAATTATCATACGAGGATTCAGTGAAAACCCGGTTATGATTTTGCATCAGCTCAGCTTTCGATTTGGCTCCATACATGGCTACCGCAGCATCGTTGACCTCATTAACTATAATAAGGCTGGCGGCTTCGCGCACGGCCTGAGGATGCTGGCGCAGATAAAGATCCAGGTCTTTAATTCCATTTTCGCGCAAGTCCTGTAAGAAGTTGAACACATTTGAGAAATCCTCATCCCAGATACACACGGGAACTGAGTCGAAAATACTCTTATATCGATTTTCACTTTCGCGTAAGGCTGCTTCTGCTTCTTTTTGATGGGTGATATCTGCGATGCTGACCAGCATACTTGAAAACCCATCCCGGGTTTCAGGAATGTTAAACCTTATGTGAACGATAATGCGCTTTCCGTCAAGAGTACGGTTGATCGTATCCCCTTCAAAAATGCCCTCTTGATCCCACATCGCGATTAATTCATTTTTGAAATATAGATAGGTATCACGATCGAACACTTTATCCAGAGAGCCCAAAAGGTCATCCTTGCTCTGCGCCTCATACATCGCAAGGGAAATTTCATTGACATCCGTGACGGTAATTGATTTAAGCGCAGCCCAGATAAACTCTGGATTCGCATTTAGATATTGATTGAGGTCTGTCACACCAGAGCGGCGCAGGTCTTCAAACATATCGTATACTTTTGTGCAATCCTGCTCCCATATCGCGACCGGCACAGATTGAAAGATCGTCCGGTACCGAATTTCGCTTGCCCGGATCGTGTCTTCGGCTTTTTTGCGATCCGAGATATCTCTGGTAAATGAAATGATGCAGGGTTCGCCATCAATCTCGATAAGTGAGGCAGACATTAATCCAGTTTTTATCGTCCCATCCTTTAACCTGAACTTTGCTTCGAAGTTTTTTACTTCACCTCTGGCAATCAGTTCATTCTTCAGATGTTCTCTATCTTTGGGGTCAGCCCAGATCTCAATATCCAGCGAAGTCTTACCTTTCACATCTTCATGTGAATAACCGGACAAATCAGTAAAACCACGATTGACTTCATAATATAATCCGTCTTTCAAGCGGTTGATATTGATCGCATCGGGCGAGGTAAGGAATGCTTTTTTGAACCGATCTTCCAGGTCTTGCAGTTTTGCATCTCGCATGACCAACCCTGTAATATTTTCGATCACTCCAATCCCGCCCTCCAGTTCCTGACGTTCATTGATGATCGGAGTGGTGCGTAACTTAATGAACAGGTCTGATTTAAGTTTGGAGGTTTGCGGGTGATACCAGCCTTCGTAATATCCCTCTTCGAGATTTTTAATCGCAGAAATAGCCGGAAAAATGCGTTTATCCTTCAGGTTGTGAAAATCAAAATTTTCTAGAGCCTTTTTATTGACCGATAAAATTTCAACCAGCTGATCATTGATATTCGTGATGACAAGATCGGAATTGTAATAAAACAAACCTGCTGGTGTTTTTTCAAACAGCAGCCTGAATCTTTTTTCACTCTCTCTTACCGATTCCTCCAGTATTTTTGCATCGGTAATATCTGTAAAGAAACCTAGCATACCTGATCCAGACTGCCAGATAATTTCTCGTCCCTTGGTCCTGACCCAGCGGACTTCACCAGTTTGCAGAAGCACCCGGTGAATCACCTGCACAGTCTGCCCATTGGCCAGATTTTCAGGTTTAAAGTGTCGAATCACTTCTTTATAATCATCGGGATGGATAAATTGCCTGAGATCTAATGGATAAGCTGGCATGCCCCCGATTTTCAAAATTTCCAAAGCCTGGGGATTCAAATAAACCAATCGCCCCCCCACAACCACATATACTCCTTCGGTGGCACTGTCGATCAGTTGCTTGTATAACGCTTCACTTTCTCTAAGTTTTTTTGTGCGTTCATTAACCTGTCGCCTTAATGACCAAACCCAAAGAATCACCAGACCCAGCAGCGCTCCCAGTGCGACCAGCCCCGAGAAATATAAATGAAGCTGATCAATGTATGAGGTCTGCTGAAAAGCTGAAAACCAATAGCGGGTCAATTGTTCGTACTGTCCATTCGCCTCGACCACCGCCAGTGCTTCATTCAACTGGCGAACCAGTTGATCGTTGCCCTCTCTAACGGCAAAACCATAATTCCGTTCCAAGAGGTGCAGCCCGAGCTCTTTTAGATTGTTCAAATGGTTGGCTTCAATATAATAGTAACCGATAATGGTATTGACCAGTGCACCATCGAACTCCCCATTTGATACTCGCCGCAGTGCTTCTTCGGGATTTTCAAGTGTAATGATCGTTCCCGAGAAACCGCTGCTCTCTAGAAAATCTTCGTTAACATCCCCTGCCTGAACGACAATCTCTTGCAGGTCACCAAGAGCTCTGAACTTCGATCCTCTTCTAACAAACACATCGGAATAATGCGCTGAATGAGGGTTAGCGTAATCATATTGCTCATCACGGATAGATGTATAAGCCATACCGCTGAGAACATCGACCTCTCCATCCAGCAGGTTTTGCTTTGCTTCTGTCCAGGAGGTAAGTTTAAATTCTACTTTTACCCCCATAATCTCACCAACTGCACGCATCAGGTCGTTATCAAATCCCTTGGCTATTCCGTCTTCAAGATACGAGTAAGGAGGATAGGAGTCGTCACCGCCAACGATTAAGGTCCCCGTTAAACCGGGTTGTACTGCAATCTGTTCCGGTAAGAACTTTGTCGCAACCGGGGGGCGGATAATTTCGCTTTTCAGCCCAAAAAAGACAAGTGTGCCAATGGCAAACAAAAATATGATTACCAGTAAGATAACCGAAGAAATTATGATCCAATTTCTCTTATTGGATTTCACGATAGGATCCCATTCGTGTTAGTTTTATGCCAGCCTTGTTGTTATTCGGATTTTGATCAAAGCGAACCACAGACTTAAAGCTTCGTAAACTACTCTAATAATTCTAGGAGATTTTAAAGCATTGCACAAGTGATTACACCATTTTGATAACTCATTGGAATGAGCCGAGAAAAAAAACGGCTGTGCTACAATACATTCAGGAGATCAAATTTATGGAACGAACCGTCCCAAAAAGAGCAACGGATGAGATCGATCTGTACTTGAGAACGATTTACTCCCTTTTACGTTCCAGTACAGAAGTGAAAATCAAAACGCTGGAAGAAGTTCACGCGGGCATGAACTCTTCATTGCATCTTGGTGCTCGTAAACCCACACCCGACACATCGGCATTTATTTATTCTATCCTGCGGCTGCCAGCCTGCATCACTGATGTATGCTCGCTCGTTCTCGGTCAGAGTGCTTCGGTCTTTGCCCGCCAGGGTTACCCCGATGTAGAATCCTGGCAGCTGGTAAGCGCAAAAGCCCGCCGCAGAACCACCTATTATGATGGAAAGAATACGCTGGCTGTATTCATTGCCAGTCGTTCAGATATCGAAGACGTGGTGCCTGTCTTAACCGCATACCAGATCGAATGGAACAAGATCCATAACCTGCTGCATAATTGGTGTTCAGCATCCTGGATCGATGTCAATGACCCCTCCAGTGACGCTTTTAAAGAGTTAACCCACTGCTTGGGCATAGATCGTGAGGAACTCCTGCGGCTTCACACCGTTTGGGGCAGTGATTTTGGCAGCATCCTGGAAAAGATCGCCGCGCGACCCTGCTCTTTTGGTATCCGTTTATTGAGTGGGTCCTTAAGTGAATACTGGCGAGCAACACGCATCTGGTGGGATAACATTGAAAAAGAAAGACCCGGCATTCTCGAAACGCCAGTCTATTTTGTTTCCAGCAACACCCACAGCCTCCCCAACCTGCTTACCGGTTATGCCTTGAAAAAGAAAAAAGAGATCATCTCGTTCCTAGAGCTACCCGGCAGCAATTCAGGCTTACTGCAGGAATGGCAGGATATACAAACGGGGCACGAGGTTGCCTCCATCGAAAATTTTCTCTATTACGCTTTGAAGAAATACCAACAGACCAGCTATGGAAGCAACTCCATCAGCGAACAGAATCAAATGGAGCTTTCGCACGGGATCACCCGAATTCCTTCCATTCATTCATTTGATGTCGAAGCTCAGTTGATCGATCTTTCGCGGCTTGACCCGGCCAGTTTTGACCCGCGCCTGATCACTTCCGGTCAAGACCTAAGCTTCCTTAAAAAGAGTAATGCTCTTATCATTAATATCGATTACCCCCTCGGACTGGGTGCCTATAACATCCTCGCAAAAATCGCAGAACATGTTACAGACATACTGGGAATTTACATCATGGGCAAAGCAGCCACACTCAACGCAGTGCGCGGAGATATCATGATTCCCGGTGTGGTCCAGGATGAGCAATCGCAGAACACCTACCTCTTCCAAAATGCATTTAGTGCACCTGATGTCACCCCTTACCTAAATTATGGAACCGTTCTTGATAACCAGAAAGCCCTCACAGCGCTGGGCACCTTTCTACAAAATGCAAACATGATGGATGTTATGTACCGTGAAGGGTATACAGATATTGAAATGGAAGCCGGGCCGTATCTTTCAGCTATATACGAAATGTCACGCCCCAAACGACATCCGGTAAACGAGATTGTCAACCTTCAGGGTGCCCCGTTTGACATCGGCATCCTGCACTATGCATCCGATACCCCATTAAGTAAAGGCGCTAATCTTGGCGCTGGTACCCTTTCTTACCGCGGCATGGATTCAACATACGCCGCATCGGTCGCCATCTTGCGCCGAATTTTCAAACTTGAGCAGGCACGTCTTGGAGGTTAAGCCCCCTTCGATTGCGGTATAATCGAAGGCGGAGGTTACATGGAAATTACCTGGTATGGACATTCTTGTTTTCGGCTGACTGAACGAAGTCTGGCCACTGTGATAACCGATCCTTATGATTACAAACAGATCGGCTACGAACCATTGAAGTTAAAAGGTGACATCGTTACGGTTAGCCACAACACCCCGGGGCATAACTTTGTTTCGGCTGTGAAAGGTGATTCTCACATCATCGACGGACCCGGAGAATTTGAAATCGGAGGCGTGTTCATCACCGGCATTCAAACCAACGGCCACACCAAGAAAACGGCCGAAGAACCGCGCAACACCATGTTCCTTTTCGATTATAACGGCATCAATATTCTGCACCTGGGTGATGTGAACCGTGTGCCCACCCAGACCGAAGTTGAAGCTATCGGTCCTGTGCATGTGGCTCTCGTTCCGGTCGGTGGCGGAGGCAGCCTCACTGCCATTAAGGCCACCGAGGTGATCAGTCTGCTTGAACCGAACATCGTTATCCCGATGCACTACGGCACCCCGGGGTTTGCCAACATCACCGCAAAATTAGACCCCCTCTCAAAGTTCTTGAAGGAAATGGGATTGGGTGAAGTTGAACCTGTACCGTCCCTAAAGATACCCAACGCAAACTCTCTCCCAGATGAAACGCGGGTGGTCGTGTTAGAATATTCAAAAAACAATAATGCATCATGATAGACCCAAACCGGCCTGTTAAACTGATTATGACCTGGGATATCACCCCCGAACACGAACAAGAATATTTCGAGTTCGTGATTCGCGAATATATTCCCGGAATCCAGCGCATGGGCTGCGAACTATCAGATGCCTGGGCAACCGTATTCGGTGCCCGCCCTCAGATCATGGTTGGTGCAGTGGTCGCGAACCCTAAGAAAGCCCGCCAGTTGCTTCTCTCCAGCGAGTGGAATGCGCTCACCAACCGCCTGCAGGATTTTATTCAAAATTACACGATCAAAGTGGTCAACGCCAGAAGCGGTTTTCAGCTCTAGCTTGTTTTTCGATGAGAGAAGATTTTGTTCGACTTCTTCTAACCTGGTACAAAACAAATGCCCGCAGCCTTCCATGGCGCGGGCATCCTGATCCTTATGCGGTATGGGTTTCAGAGATCATGCTTCAACAAACCAGGGTGGAGACGGTTATTCCATATTTTCAAAACTGGATGCACGTTTTCCCCGATATCCGTTCATTGGCAGAGGCAGAGTCAGACCAGGTCATGAAACAATGGGAAGGTCTGGGGTATTACTCCCGCGCCCGTTCGCTGCAGAAAGCCGCCAAAGTACTTGTTGAAAAATTTGAAGGCAAATTGCCCGAAGAAGCCTCAATTCTCGAAACATTACCCGGCATCGGGCCTTACACAGCAGCAGCCATCTCATCCATTGCCTTCGGCAAAAATGAAGCCGTCGTAGATGGAAATGTGAAACGGGTCCTGGCACGTGTTTTCAATTACTCAAAACCTGTGAATATCCATGCGTCTCAACTCGATCTGCGCCGTCTGGCGCAAGAGTTGCTGCCTGTGGGAAAGGCGGGTGACTTCAATCAGGCAATGATGGATCTGGGCGCCACGATTTGCACCCCTCGCACCCCAAAATGCCAATCTTGTCCGATTCACACGGCCTGTGCTGCAGCTGCACTCAATCTTCAATCCTCGCTGCCGGTGATCGTAAAAAAACCTGCAATCCCACACTGGATCGTCACCGCGGCAGTTCTGAAGCGTAATGGCAAAGTGCTCATCGCCAAACGCCCCGGCAACGGCCTTCTTGGCGGATTATGGGAGTTCCCCGGCGGAAAAGTTGAAACTGGAGAAACCCGAGAGCAATCGCTCGAACGAGAGATCATGGAAGAACTTGGCAGCCGTATCAGGGTGGGTAATTTACTGGGTGAATATCACCACGCATATACGCATTACCGGGTGACACTCTACGCATTTCAATCAACAATCATCGAAACAGAACCTCAACCATTACAACACAGCCTTATCCGCTGGGTGAATATTCGCGAACTTGATCAATATCCGATGGGCAAAATAGACCGTATGATCTCACGGGATCTACAAAATGAACCTGTCAGCAGATGAATTCGTGTTCAAGCGCGAACAAATGGTTTCCGGCCAGATCGTACGCCGTGGTGTAAAAGATCAGCGCGTTCTCGATGCCATGCGCCGTGTTCCAAGACACCTTTTCGTGAAGCCTGAAATGCGAGATTTTGCTTATGCAGATTACCCCTTACCCATCGGTTACGAACAGACCATATCCCAACCCTATATTGTTGGCTTGATGACCAGCCTGCTTGACCTGAAAGGCAGCGAGAGGGTGCTTGAAATCGGCACTGGTTCAGGCTATCAGGCAGCGATCCTTTCTCTTCTGGCGCAAGAAGTCCATACCGTTGAGCTCATTGCTCCGCTCGCCTCTCAGGCTGAAGCGCTGCTGAAACAATTGGGTTACAACAATGTGAAGGTTCATCTCAGCGATGGTTCACTGGGTTGGCAGGAAGATGCACCCTACGACGCGATATTGGTCACCGCCAGTGCGCCAAGGGTTCCACCACCACTTCTAAAACAGCTTTACCCAACCGGTAAACTCGTCATTCCTGTAGGCGGGCAGGGGTACCAGACGCTCGAACTCTGGACACAGGAGAATAGTGTCTGGCAGCCGCAAGAAATCCTGCCAGTTGCTTTTGTTCCACTGCGCGGAGTGCATGGTTGGAAAGGGGATGAAATATAAAACTCGCTGCCGGGTGGCAGCGAGTTTTATTTATTGAGTTAGTTTTTTACTACGTTTACAAAAATCATCGGGCGGCGCTGTGTCTCTTTATAAAGATAATTGCTCACCGCCTGTTCGATATCTTTCTGGATATTCCCATTCGCCCGTGTCGCTGTTTCTACCACACGCGTGCGCAGCCCGGCCATCAGATCTTCTGCATCGCGGTAAGCAATAAAGCCGCGGCTGATGATTTCAGGTTCTCTTGACGGTTTGCCTGTGAATTTATCCATGATCAGGTTGATCACCATAACGCCTTCTTCAGAAAGAACTTCACGGTCGTGCATGACATCTTTGCTGACGTCACCCACACCGGCGCCGTCGACGTATACATAAGCAGCAGGCACGCGTTCGCCAAGTTTCATTTTCCCATCAGAAAATACCACACTCTGTCCGTTGAGAATTACGGCAATGTTCTTTTCGGGAATACCGATCTGTTGAGCCAGCAGCGCGTGTTGATGCAACTGACGTAATTCACCATGAATGGGAATGAAAAATTGCGGTTGTGTGAGATGCATCAGCAATTTCATTTCTTCCTGGCTGGCATGACCTGAAACGTGTACTGGTGCGATCGCCTCATAAATCACGTTCGCTCCGCGTTCAAAAAGACGGTTGATGGTACGATACACATTTTCCTCATTCCCCGGGATAGGATGGGAAGAAAGGACAATCGTGTCACCCGCTTTAACATCCAGCAGTCGGTGGGTTCCGGTGGAAATCTTACCCAGAATTGAGGTGGGTTCCCCTTGCGATCCTGTGCACATGACTGTGACATCGCTGGCTCGCATATTGTTGGCTTCTTCCAGGCTAACGATTAGATCATCTGGCAGGTTTAAATAGCCCAGCTTGCGTGCAATCTTGGCATTATCGATCATACTGGTTCCGGCAAACGCCAGTTTACGCTGATGCTTGAGCGCGGCGTTGCCGACCTGCTGCATGCGCGAGATCAGCGAAGCGAAACTTGCGATGATGATCCTGCCTTTGGCTTCACGAAAGACTTTATCAAGGGCATCATCTACAACCCTCTCTGAAGGAGTCCAGCCTGCGCGTTCAGCGTTGGTAGAATCTGCCAGCAGTGCCAATACGCCGCGGCGCTGAAATTCAGCCAGCTTGGCATAGTCGGTCGGCCAGTTGTCCACAGGTGTATGATCAAATTTATAATCGCCGGTATGAACAATTAACCCGGCTGGCGTTTCGATCCCCAGTCCGACCCCATCTGGGATTGAGTGACACACATGGAAGAAGTCAACCTTGAACGGGCCAATCTTGCGGCTGTCGCCTGCGTTGATCGTCTCAAGGTGAACACGTGAAGCCAACCCATTCTTTGCAAGTTTGACTTCCAACAAACCCCGCGTCAGCGGTGTGGCATAAATGGGTGCCTGGATTTCTTCCAGAACGTGCCGAATGGCGCCGGTATGGTCTTCATGGCCGTGGGTGATAATGATCCCCTTAACTTTATTGCGGCGTTGAATGAGATATGTAATATCTGGAATGATGTAATCAATTCCCAGCATATCATTTTCAGGAAACATCATCCCGGTATCGACGACCAGAATCTGGTCATCGTATTCATATAACATCATATTAGCGCCGACTTCCCCCAGACCACCCAGGGGGATGATCTTTAATACTCCCTTACCTGAGTGATTGCTTTTCTCATTTTTCTTCATTTTTTTCTTTGTAACCTTTCAAATTAAACCCTGAGGATTCATTTCTTGATTAACCGCATCGAAAGGTCTCCCCTGTTGATTGCGGATGAAAATCAGTTTAAAAACAAATCCCGGCAAAACTTACTAGGCCAGGGATCCATTGAATCTTTCTTTATGATTGTAAACAATACACCCCGATATCTCAGAGAGTATGTAGTAAGCAATAACAAATAGGTGTTTCAGCAAATCCTAAACCTGATTTTTGATAATGATCAATTTTTAATAACAAATAAATTATACTCCATTATTACCATTAATAAAGGAGTATTGTTATATTAGAAAACCATTTGTCTGTATGGATCAGATTAATTGGCACGCTGCCCGTAGAGTTGCTCGCGAATCTTCAAAACCTGCCGGCGAAGACGGTCATCGCGTTCGATCATATCAGCAACCTTTTCACAGGCATAAATGACAGTGGTATGGTCGCGCCCTCCGAGAGCCTCACCGATCTGTGGTAATGAGACGTTAGCTTCCTGTCGCAGCAGATACATCACTACCTGGCGTGGCAGTGCAGCTTCTCGTGTTCGGTCGCGGCCCATCAATTTTTCAGGGCTGATGCCGAATGCAGAGGCCACCACATCCACAACATGCGAAGGTTCAAAAGCATTTCGTTGCGGAACCAGATCTGTTAATGCAACATCGACCAGTTCTTCGGTTAATGGAGTCCCCCGCAGATCAGCGTACGCGATCACACGGGTAAGCGCTCCTTCAAGCTCACGAATATTTGACTGAAATTGGCGCGCAATCATTTCCAGAATGACCGGTTTTACCGTCCGGCGAGTACGTTCGGCTTTCGACCGCAGAATGGCGATGCGGGTTTCAAGATCAGGCGGTTGAATATCGGCGGTCAATCCCCATTCGAAGCGCGATCGCAGGCGTTCTTCGAGCGAATTCATTGCCTTGGGCGGCCGGTCTGACGAAATGACGATCTGTTTATCCTGGCCATGGAGAGTATTGAACGTGTGGAAAAATTCTTCCTGCGTTGATTCTTTACCAGCGATGAATTGAATGTCATCCACCAGCAAAACATCAATCCGCCGGTAGCGGTCTCGAAAGGCCTGCGTGCTGTGGGTGCGTATGGCATTGATTAGATCGTTGGTAAATTCCTCTGATGAGACATATAAGACTTGCTGGCCGTGACTGCTGGCATAATTTCCAATGGCGTGCAGCAGGTGTGTCTTACCTAATCCCACGCCGCCATATAAGAAGAGAGGGTTATAAGCCTGTGCAGGGTTTTCAGCTACCGCCATGCAGGCAGCATGTGCCAGGCGGTTGGAGGCTCCAACCACAAAGTTATCAAAGTTGTACCGGCTGTTGATAACCGGATGGGTAGTTTGAGATCCTGAGATCAATGGCAGAGGAGTAGAGGTTGGTTCTTCAACATTCGCCTGATTTTCGTAATCTTTATGCCAGATCACAAATTCGACCTGTTGCGGTGCTTTCATTAGCCCGGTGAGAATCTTGCTGACTGTTCCGCTCAACCTGGATTTCAGCCAGTCGCAGGCGTAAGCGTTCGGAACGCCGACAACAAAAACTCCCCCTTCGTATTTGATTAATTCAGCTGGCTTCACCCAAGTTTCAAAGGACGCTTTTGACATTTCCATTTGTAGTTGACCAATGGCCGCCTGCCAGGCTTGTTCAGCTATCATCAATGTCCTCCTGAGAAGTATTCGCGTCGCGGCATGGCAATAGAATATCAACCACCCCGGAACAAGGTGGGAATGAGATGTATCTATTGTGGGTGAGTTTCAGGCCTATTCGAAGCTGCAAATAAAGCTTCGTCGAACACGTAAAAACATTCTAACAGAAACGATGGGGTGGAACAAGCCGAAAACCCTACGGTAGGTTAAAGATTTTATAATCTTTAAGGTTAGATTTCTTAAAAAAATATCGTGGAATCGTTCTCGGCTCACTCAAGTTCTGATTATTTTTATCCCAAGAAGTACGGTGATTAATAAAATATTACCCCTATATATTGGGTTAACACTGCTAATTCGTCCCAAACTACCAGAATTAGGGTCGTATTATAAAGGTTTCATTACCTTGTTTCTCTTAACCTGTTTCCATTTCAGATACATAAAATGGCATTAACAATTTTTAACACTTATTACCCTAATCTAACAAGTGAGACATCATTTCCAAATCCGAAACGCTCATCTTACTGCTTTAACATCACCCTCACAGCCCGGCGAGCAATTTCTACCGCAAAATTCGTTCCCCGATCCCAGGGATAGACCTGAGACATACTGGCAAAAAATAATCCCTTGATGGGTGTCTCAATGGCAGGAATGTTGCGCGAATGGTTCACCAGCGGAACGGGCTGCGCATAATTCGTTTTCCACAGCCAGACTTTATTAATCCAATCCGGCTGAAAATCGGGATTGATGCGCTTGAAACTGGGTATGAAACGCTCTACAAGTTCTTCTTGTGAAAGGTTGAAGTACTCATGCCCTTCAACAAGGTAATCACCGCAATAAAGGATATGTTCGCCATTAAAATACTCAGACGGTAAGAAGTTGGTGTGTTCAACAAGCGCTAAAAACGGGAATCCAGCTGCTTTCGGCAGGTTGTACCAATAATACCCCTCGCGTGAAAGCTGGTGCTTGAGCGAAAGGATCATCACCACCGCGCCCAGATTTTTTAATTCCAGTAACCCCTTCAGATAATCACCCTCGAGCTGTGGTGCCATTTTTGAAAGCTGTTTCGGCGAGAGGGTGACGAGTGCTTTATCAAATTCCTCCTCACCATGAACGGATTTCAGCGTCAGCGTTCCTGTGGTGGCATTCTGCTGAATCCCTTCCACTGAGGTCTCAAAAGCAAATTTAACCCCCATCTGGGTAAGAATGGCTGTAAAGTCATCAGCAAATGCCTGGAACCCGCCTTCGTAAGTCACCAACTTAGTGGTGCGAGCATGCAGCCGCGCCCACATCCATGCCATGTTCACCTGTGAAGCATATTGTTCACTGAATTTTCCAATCACCATCGGTTCCCACATCTCAGAATAAACCTTGCTGCCCGCCCATTTCCGCATCCACTCTGCAACCGTGACTTTCTCCATCGGCTGCCAGTTCTTCGTCAGCCGCAGATACACGCCTACCAGACCGAAACGGATCTTATTGATGCCATATCCCAAACCCGGGTAGAGAATGGCAGAAGGAATGGAATCGAACGGGTAAAACCTGTCTTTGAAATACATAACGGTCTTGGGTGAACGCACTCTCACCTTTTTTTCCAGCCCTAATTCACGGATCAAACCAAACATATGCTTATCAGACGTAAACCAGTGATGGTAAAACTTCTCCACAGACCATTTCCATCCTGGTGCCTTGAAACCCGATGCCAGCCCACCAGGAGTGGAAGATGCTTCAAAAACTGTAACTTGATGTCCTGCTTTTACCAGATCATAAGCAGCTGATAACCCCCCAAATCCCGCACCAATAACGGCTATTTTCATTTGCTCTCCTCCACGGCGCCAGGAGGCGTCGATGATTCTTGTTTGCCTACATTAACCTGCGTTTCTTTCCGCAGAGAATCGTCCCACTTAATACCCTCGCGGGCCATGAAATACGCACCCAATAGCGTGATCGGCAGCCAGAGAGCTACATGCAGCACGAGCGTGTAACCCACAGCCGCGGATTGCTCCACACCATACGCGGTCAGCACCGCGATGCCCGGTGCATCGAATGTTCCGATATATCCCGGCGCGCTCGGGATGGTTGTGGCCAGGTTGACAATTCCATTCATCAACATCAGCGCAAAGAAACTGACCGAAAATGAAAAGGCATGCATGACAAACCAGTATTTGCAGGTTTCAAGCAGCCAGATGATCACAGAGGTCAGGAAAACCATTAAGACGTTCACCGGTGATCGCAGCGACGCCAACCCATCCAGAAACTTTAACATAATGCCAGAGGTTTTCTCTCGCAAACGATGGGGAATGATGCGGTCAATGAACCACTGCCCGATGCGTGCGGTAATCTTGGGGAACATCGCCGCCAGCAGAAAGATCAGCAGCACACCCAAGAAAATGGCGGTGCCAATAAGCGCCAGATCCTGGATGTTACCCACAAACCCAGATTCAAAGGATGCTACTTTGGCCAGTTCAGGCAGGTTGACAAACACAAACCCCAGCATCACCACGCCGTCAAATATCCGCTCGACAATGACCGTAGCCAGCGATGCAGAAATGGGTACCTGCTCGCGCCTTTTTAGCACCACGGCGCGCAGCACTTCTCCCGCCCGCGCAGGGTAGATGTTATTACCCATGTACCCAATACAGGTGACGGGGAACATGGTGCGGGTGGGAATTTTCTTCATCGGCCGCAGCAGATAATGCCAGCGCCAGGCTCTAACCCACACACCAATAAAATACACCGCAATCCCCGGCAGGATCCACCAGTAATTGGCGTTTTTCACCGCCTGCCAAAAATCACCCAGGTTCAACCCTTTAAGAGCAAAATACAGGAAAACGACGCTAATTAAAACCCCTAACCAGAATTTCCATCTTTTCATGTGCATGATTCTACCATGAACCCTCAATACTCACCGCGCGCCAGAGTCGTATAATCATCAATGTAATGAAAAGGTGAAAATATGGAAGAAGAACCCCGTCTTTATGATCTCATATACGCCATCGTGCGCCAGATTCCGCCTGGAAAGGTGGCATCCTACGGGCAAATTGCACGAATTGCCGGCAGATGTTCAGCCCAGATGGTCGGTTTCGCACTATCTGCGCTGGCAACAACCAGGCATGATAATGAAATGGAAGATGTTCCCTGGCAGCGCGTGATCAATTCCCAGGGCCGCATCAGCCCTCACGGCTTCGGCATGGGTGGAAGCGTGCAGCGCCAGCTGCTGGAAGAGGAGGGAATTATCTTTGATCTCGAAGGTCAGGTTGATCTCTCGCGTTTTGGCTGGGATGGCACCCTGACCACCCCCGTTCGCAGGCGGGAAAACATTATCTGACCATCCGATCATCGATTACCAGAACGATTCTTGCGATTTTTTCAGAGCACAGAGAATAAAACTCTTTGACTGCAAAATGCAAACACCCGGCATCTGTTAATCAGGTACCGGGTGTTGTCTCAGGGACGCATCCCTTTTATCGTCTGCTACTTTCTATTACTCTTTTGGTTCTTCCGGCTTGGCGTACACCATGGCAGCCATTTGCTTGTAATACTCCCACTTGCGCTGGGCAAGCTCTGCGGCTTCGCTCATTAATTTTTCTGCGCGGGATTCGTCATTCTGCACGAGCATGCGGTAGCGGGTTTCATTATAAGCATAATCCTTAACCGCAACGGTGGGTTCGCGGCTGTCGAGCTGCAGCGGGTTCTTCCCTTCGGCAACGAGAGCCGGATTGAAGCGGTAGAGCGGCCACAGGCCTGTCTGGGTCACCAGCTTCTGCTGTTCGAGCCCCTTCACCATGTCGATGCCGTGCGCAATGCAGTGGCTGTAAGCAATGACCAGAGAAGGACCATCGTACGCGTCGGCTTCAAGCAGCGCTTTAAGCGCCTGGGTATCATTCGATCCCAATGCGATGTTGGCCACATATACATAACGATACGACATCGCCATCAAACCGAGGTCTTTCTTGCCCAATCCCTTGCCTTTGGCAGCGAACTTGGCAACTGCTGCCAGTGGTGTGGCTTTGGAGGATTGGCCGCCAGTGTTGGAATATACTTCTGTGTCCAATACAAGTACGTTTACGTTGCGTCCAGAGGAAAGCACGTGATCCAGCCCACCGTATCCGATATCGTATGCCCAGCCATCACCACCAATAATCCAGACGCTCTTTTTTACCAGAGAATCAGCCACACCCAGCAACATTTTTGCGCTGGCATGTTTGCTCGAAGTGAGTTTTTCTTTCAATGCTTCCACCCGCTTGCGCTGCTGTCGGATTCCTGCCGGGGTAGACTGATCTGCGTTGAGAATCTCTTCAACAAGCACATCACCCAGTTCGCTGCCCATCTGTGAGAGCATTTCTCTGGCAAATTCATTTTGTTTATCCAGCGTCAACCGCATTCCCAGGCCAAATTCGGCATTATCTTCAAACAGAGAATTGGCCCAGGCAGGTCCGCGGCCGTCTTTGTTATAAGCCCAGGGCGTGGTCGGCAGGTTGCCGCCATAAATCGAGGAACAACCGGTGGCGTTGGCAACCACCAGTCGGTCACCGAAGAGTTGAGAAACTAATTTAATATACGGCGTTTCACCGCAGCCTGCGCACGCCCCTGAGAACTCGAAGAGCGGTTCGATCAGCTGTGAATTTTTGATCGTGGTCGGAAGGAAGAGATCAGGGTCAGGAGCCGGGAGGTTAACGAAAAAGTCCCAATTCTTGCTTTCACTCTCGCGCAGAGGAAGCTGCGGTTTCATATTGATCGCCTTGCGCATCGGATTGGTCTTGTCGCGTGATGGACATGCCTCGACACACAGGCCGCAGCCAGTGCAGTCTTCAGGAGCTACCTGAATTGTAAATTTCATATTCGGCAGTTCTTTGAACTTGGCATCAATGGATTTAAAGGTTTCAGGAGCATCCTTCAAATACGCGGGGTCATATACTTTTTCACGGATAACGGCATGTGGGCAGACCGTGGCACATTTGGCACATTGAATACATAGATCAGGTTCCCAGACCGGGATCTCGAGGGCAAGGTTGCGTTTTTCCCAGCGCGTGGTCCCCGAAGGAAAAGTTCCGTCTACAGGGAAAGCGCTTACCGGTAAATCCTCACCATGGAAAGCAATGATCGGGCCAAGTACTTCTCTTACAAATTCGGGAGCTTCGGCAGGAACGGGAGGCCGGCGGTAAATCTTGCTTGTCGCAGTTGATGGAACCTTGATCTCGAACAGGTTTGCCAGCGTCTGATCCACAGCGTCGTAGTTTTGTTGAACGACGGCTTCACCGCGTTTGCTGTAGGTCTTCTTAATGGATTTCTTAATCTCAGTGATCGCCTGTTCACGGGGCAAAACACCGCTGATAGCAAAGAATGCTGTCTGCATGATCGTGTTCACGCGACCACCCATGCCGGTCTTTGCGGCTACCTCGTTGGCGTTGATCATGTAGAATTTTAATTTCTTATCAATGATATCCTGCTGAACTTCACGGGGGAGTTTATCCCACACTTCATCTTTGTCGTACACGCTGTTGAGCAAGAAAACCGCGCCCGGGGCAGCATATTTGAGCATATCCAGCCATTCCAGGAATGAAAACTGGTGGCAGGCCACAAATTGGGCATCTTCATATTCAATCAGATACGGAGCCCGAATCGGGTTCGGTCCAAAGCGAAGGTGAGAAATGGTGACCGAGCCAGACTTCTTGGAATCATAATAGAAGAAGCCTTGCGCATCATTCGGGGTATCTTCGACGATGATCTTGATGGAGTTTTTGTTGGCGCCTACGGTTCCATCAGATCCAAGCCCAAAGAATACACAGCGCACAGTTTTCGGATCGGCAATCGAGAATTTGCGGTCGTAAGTCAGGCTGGTGTGAGTGACGTCATCAGTGATTCCGATAGTGAAATGATTCTTGGGTTCGTCCTTGACCATCTCATCGAAAATACCCTTAACCATGGCCGGGGTGAATTCCTTCGAAGAAAGCCCGTACCGGCCGCCGATCATGCGCGGTGTGGTCTTGAAGGGTGCTTTACCCGTGGCAAGCGATTCATTTACTGCGGTAACCACATCCTGGTAAAGAGGTTCTCCAATCGCTCCCGGTTCCTTGGTGCGGTCTAAGACGGCAATTGTCTTTACCGTGGCCGGTAGGGAGGCGATGAAATGCTCGACGGAGAAAGGACGATAAAGCCTGACGTTCACCACACCGACCTTTTTACCCTGGCTGTTGAGGAATTTCACGGTTTCTTGCGTGGTTTCAGCGCCAGAGCCCATGATGACAATCACTTCAGTTGCATCGGGAGCGCCCACGTAATCGAAGAGATGATAACTCCTGCCGGTCAACTTTGCGAATTGATCCATGGCTTCCTGGACAATCGCGGGGGTTTTCAGATAAAAAGTGTTGCAGGTCTCGCGAGCCTGGAAATAGACATCAGGATTCTGTGCCGTTCCGCGGATGAATGGATGCTCAGGTGAGAGGGCGCGGTTGCGGATCTCCGCAATGCAATCTTCATCAATCATGGCACGCAAGTCATCTTCACTGAGGCGTTCGATCTTGTTGACCTCCGCTGAGGTGCGAAAACCGTCAAAGAAATGCAGGAACGGTACCCGTGCCCGCAGCGTGGCCGCATTAGCGATCAATGCCTGATCCTGCGCGGTCTGCACCGAGTCAGAAGCAAGCAGAGCGAAACCTGTCTGTCGGGTGGCCATTACATCCGAATGGTCACCGTAAATAGAAAGAGCGTGCGCAGCAATGGTGCGTGCAGCAACATGAAAAACCGTCGGTGTTAATTCACCGGCGATTTTGTACATATTGGGAATCATGAGCAGCAGACCCTGGGAGGCCGTAAAGGTGGTGGTCAGTGATCCGGTTTGCAGCGCGCCGTGCACGGCCCCGGCCGCACCGCCTTCTGATTGCATCTCCATTACAGATGGTACAGTCCCCCACAGATTGCGCACCCCGGCCGCTGCCCAGGCATCGGCGTATTCGCCCATGCTTGAAGAGGGAGTGATCGGGTAAATGGCAACCACTTCCGCGAGCCGGTAAGCAATATTAGCCACCGCCTCGTTTGCATCGATGGTGATCAATTCTCTTTTCATTTTCACTCCAAATAAGTTTAGTAAAAAGGTAAAAAAACACCTTTATATGTCAAGGCCTTCAGCGGAATTATAATCCAAAACCGGTGGAATTTAGACTGTATATATCTAATATTTGGAAGTGAAGGATTTTTTTGATCGGTGATCCTAATCAGCGAAGGTATTTTTCAGCCAGTGCCAGAACGGCAAGCGTTTTGCTGTCTTCAATTGTCTGTTCACTCACCATACGGCGCACTTCTGGCATTGGAATCTTCACAAGGTTCAAGAATTCATCCAAATCAGGGGCAAGGGGAGAATGGTAGAGACCGCGCGCAAGGTAACAGTACATATATTCAGTGGCGTAACCTGGTGACATATAGAAATTTCCGAGGTGAATTAAACTTTTCGCTGCCATACCGGTTTCTTCGCGCAGTTCACGTTCGGCGGTGATCAGCGGATCTTCTCCTGGTTCTATCTTCCCTGCCGGTAATTCTAGAAGTTCTGATCTTGAACCAATGCGAAATTGTTTTACAAAGTAAACCTGGTCGTCTTCATCAATCGGTAAAATCGTCACTGCATTCTGAATATCAACCAGATCATATTCGCGTGGTTTACCATCGGGCATTGAAAGAACCACCCGTTTGACTGTAAAAAGTCGGGTTTTAAACACTTCATTCTCGTCATTAATCATCAGACCCTCTTTATATCACTCATTAAATTATACTGGCGGGAATAACTCCCGCCAGTAGAGTTGGAAATCACGAGTAGATCAGGGGATCTGGAGAACCTGACCAACCTTCAATGCGGATCCCTGTTCAAGTCCATTGACAGCGTAGATGTCATACGGGTTGACATCACCAAAATAACAGGCGATTTCTCCAATTGTATCTCCGGTGGCGACTGTATAGGTAGTGGGGTGTGTTTTGAGAGCACGTTCACCCGGGAAAGAACCGCTTTGCGGGATGGTAAGCGTATATCCAACTGCCGGGCGAGAGTTAATATTCAATCCACTGGCACTCAACAAAGCTGACGGATCGACATTAAACCTTCGGGCGATACAGTATGGAAACTCACCAGCCTGAATAACGTATGTCGCGGGTTTTCCTGGCGTGGCTGTAGGGTACGCGATTTTGGTCGCCGTAGGCGTGAAAACTTCGGTTGCCGCGGTCGCCTGGGGGGTGGTAAAGGTGAAAGCAGGTGTGCTGGTCGGCAAAACTCCACCACCAGCCTGTGGAGTCAGAGCAATGGCGGTTTGAGTCTGGCTGAGAATATCCTGCATGATTTGCGGTTGCGTAGCCACCGGGAAGGGAATTTCTCCGACACTGGTGGCAGTGGCAACCGGTGCTACTGAGGCCGGCCGTTCACAGGCCACAAGTCCCAGGCTGGCAACTAGTACGATGACCAAAATTACCAAAAGCTTTTTGCTCATAATTTTCTCCTTAGTCAACTGCAAATCAGCGTTTACCCCGTAACAAATTCCTATCTATGATACTATAAGCTTGATCTTAAAAATAGTAGCATATCGAAATTTTTACGTCAAGCAAGTACTGTGTTTGTTATTAGTTGCAATGAATGTGCCACTTTTCGAGGAGGTAAGATGAATATCTATTTTTCATGCTCAATCACCGGAGGCAGATCTGAAGAAGAAACCTATCAGGTTATCGTCAGACAAATGCTCAAATCCGGTCATGAGGTCCCCACCGCCCATCTTTCTTCCCCCAGTGTAGTAGAAGAGGAAAAAGTCATCGATCCTGTTGAGGTTTTTACTCGCGATATGAACTGGCTGCGAGAATGTGACGCGGTCGTGGCCGAGGTGTCTTCTCCCTCGCACGGCGTCGGATACGAGGTGGCCTACGCCCTTTCGTTGCAAAAACCGGTATTGTGTTGTTACAAACGAGGAAAAAAAGTGTCGAAAATCATCACCGGAAACACCAGCCCAAATTTAATCGTAAAAGAGTACACGAATGATGCTGAAGCGATTAAAGTGGTAGATGAATTTCTCAATCAATTAAATGGCACCCAATCCGAATATTAGAATGATATATTAATTGTATAAGAGTGTGTTCACAATCTATTGACTTTTATCTTTCATAAAGTTTAATTAAAGTATGGATTATAAGGATTATTACAAAGTTCTCGGCGTCGAACGTAGTGCAACACCGGATGAAATCAAAAAAGCATTCCGCAAACTTGCCATGAAATATCATCCTGATAAAAACAAGGATAACAAGCAGGCGGAAGAAAAGTTCAAAGAGATCAACGAAGCCTACGAAGTGCTTAGTGATCCCAAAAAACGCGAAAGGTACGATCAGTTAGGTGCCAGTTACGCCCAGTGGCAGGCACGGGGAGGTGCCCCGGGTGGTTTTAACTGGAGTGAGTGGATGAGCGGGCAGGGCGTCCGAGGTCAACAGGTGAACACTGGCGACTTTGGAGACATTTTCGGCGGT
The DNA here is from genome assembly GCA_029265815.1 of Anaerolineaceae bacterium. GTDB lineage: Bacteria > Chloroflexota > Anaerolineae > Anaerolineales > Anaerolineaceae > UBA6107. The sequence continues at coordinate 279,829 of JAJUGU010000004.1, forward strand.
TTTTCCGATTTCTTCAGCGCAATTTTCGGTGGAATGCCCGTCAGCAGCAGACAGCCATATCGTCAGACTACGGCTCGTCCGGCGAATATCGAGCAGAAAGTGCAGATCACGCTAGAAGAAGCCTATCACGGAACCCAGCGCATCTTTCAAATCGATAACAGGCGTATCGAGGTAAAGATCCCGGCCGGCGCAAAAACAGGCACCAAAGTCCGAGTAGCAGGAGCTGGCCCTTCAATTGGTTACGGTCAAAAAGCCGATCTCTATCTGGTTCTTGAAGTTCTTCCTCACTCAAAATTCACAGTAAACGGATCGGATCTTACATCAGAAGTAAAAGTTGACCTGTTGACTGCCGTCCTTGGCGGATCGGTGACAGTGAACACACTTTCAGGCGATGTCAGTCTGACAATCCCTGCCGGAACCCAACCTGGTCAAAAATTCCGCTTGAGCGGAAAAGGAATGCCTAATCTCAGAGATCCTCAAACTTATGGCGACCTCTACGTGCAGGTCAAAGTAGAATTACCACGCAAATTAAACGATAAGCAAAGGCAGTTGTTTGAGGAATTAAAAAAATACCGGTAATGGAGAAGGATTTGTTAAATGAAAAAAGGAATTACCGTAATTATCGCTGTGACACTTGTGCTGGTATTGGCTGCCTGTTCAATTTCATCAAACCTTGACCTCTTCAACCGTGTGACACCTACTGCAACACAAACCGCTCTCACAATTCCCACTCCGGTATCAAGCGCAGTGCTGCAGGGTCAAGATCTCAGCACCATTGACCTCCTTTTAACCAATATCTACGAACGGTCTAACCCGGGTGTTGTCTCCATCGTAACCTCCACCTCAGAAGGTGAGAGTTCAGGGTCAGGGTTTGTGTACGACAAAGAAGGTCATATCATCACCAATTACCACGTTGTGGAAGGCGCCAAGATCGTGGAGGTTGACTTTCCAAGCGGTCGCAAAGTTGAAGGCAAAGTGATCGGAACCGACCTGGATTCAGATATCGCGGTGATCGAAGTGGATGTGGACGCAAGTCAACTTGTGCCTCTCCCCCTGGGTGACAGCGATGCATTGAAGGTCGGTCAGATGGTGGTCGCCATAGGCAATCCCTTCAGGCTGAATAGCACCATGACCTTTGGTATCGTCAGCGCCAAAGGTAGGGTACAAGATTCCATCCGAACCGCCGCTGACCAGACAGCTTACGCCTCAGGTGATCTGATCCAGATCGACGCCGCCATCAATCCTGGTAATTCCGGCGGACCACTATTAAATATGGAAGGAGAAGTGGTCGGTGTCAACCGCTCTATCCGTATCTCAGGAACATCACTCGAAGGCGAATCTATCAATACCGGCATTGGATTTGCTGTTTCGATCAATATCGTCAAACGAGTGGTTCCCTACCTAATTCAGTACGGCACATTCCAGTATCCATACCTGGGAATTTCGAGCAGTTCAGACGACATGACCCTGGCCATGTGGAGAGCGGTTTCTGAAAACCAGACCACTGGAGCTTACATTACCAGTGTAACCCCTGGCGGTCCCGCCGACCAGGCCGGTCTCAGAGCTGGAACCAAACCCACAAATATTCAGGGGCTTTACAGCGGTGGTGACATCATCATCGGCGTTGACGGTCATCCCGTCAACCTTTACGGCGATCTGATCAGTTATATCTTCAAATACAAATCTCCGGGCGATGAAATCATCCTGACCATCATTCGCAACGGCGAACAGAAGGAGGTGCCATTAACCCTTGGCGGTCGTTAATTAATTAGTCAATCTGCACATTTTCAATTTAGAGGAGGTGTCTATGTTCACAGAGACAGGTCTGAGGAAGATCAAGGATTTTAATGCCAGCGATCCGGTTGTCAGTCTGTATTTGAATACGGAACCCAGCCGGGGAAACGCAGAGACTCACCGGCTCCGTCTGCGAAACATGCTAAAAGATATTTACCTCGAACAAGATGTGAAAGCAATAGAAAAATTTTTTAACTATTCCTATGACTGGTCTGGGCGCTCAGTGGCTGTTTTCTCATGCGCTCCGGCCGGTTTTTTTCAAGCCATTCCTCTGGCAGTACCGGTAAAAGATTTTATCCAGATCGCATCAAAACCCGTTGTCGAACCCCTGGAAGATCTGCTTGAAGACTACAGCAACCTGGGAGTAATTCTGGTGGATAAACAAAGTGCCCGGCTGTTTCATTTCCACCTGGGGGAGATGGTGGAACAAAAGGGGATCCTTGGAGATAAGGTTAAGCAATTTAAATCAGGAGGCTCCTCTTCAACCTTTGGTTTGCGTGGAGGAGCGCTGGCGGGCTCGCGCGTTGTTCAAGAAACGATCGATAAAAATCTGCGGGAGATTGCGGATGCCTCATCCAAGTTCTTTGAAAGCAAAAGAGTACGCAGGTTAATGATTGGCGGAACAGACGATAATGTAGCTCACTTCCGCTCCTTTTTACCAAAATCGATGCAGAGCCTTATTGTGGGGACCTTTCCAATTGAAATGAATGTCAGTCATGCCGAAGTGCTGCATAAGGTGATGAATTCAATGCAATCAGCCTGACCTTTCTGGAATCAACAATAAAGCCGCGGATCTGTAAATTCAGGTCCGCGGCTTTTTAATTCGCTTACAGTTTAATTAAGGTTGTTTACCAGGTTGAGCAGGTTAGAGTAGAGGGTATCAAGCGCATCGCGTGAAGTCAGCAGATCGGGCTCAGAAATTTTGCTGGTAGCCGTATCAAGTAAATCACCAAAACCACTAAGCGATGCAGCATCGATCTCGGTTGCCTGCAGTTCTGTCAGGTCAGCCTTGGCAAAATTGATTGATTGTAGAGCGGTATTAGTGTCTAGTTTCTCTAGCGCTGCACGCGCTCCATTAACATCCACCAGGAATTTATAGACGATTTCCATTTGTTTGATTTTCGCGAGCTGCGCTGTCTGATCAGCAATGGTGGTCTGGGCTGCGGTGAGATCTGCTTTAACAGTGTCAAGTTCAGTCTGTACAGCGGCAATGTCGATTTCAGCCTGGGCAACTTTATCGGTTAACTCAGTGATTTGTTTGTCAGCATCCGCCGCTGCGGCAGCCGCAGTATTTTTTGCAGGCTGGTAAACCGCAAAAAAGATGGTGGCAAGGCCGCCCAGATAAAAGACAACAGCCACGATCACCCACGGCAGTATCTTGCTCCAAAAACCCTTTTTGACAGGCGCCGGTTTTTCCTCTGCCTTGACAGTATCAATTGCGGGTTGGTCAACAGCAGGGGTTTCCCCTGGTTTAATTTCTTCCTTTGGTTCCATATGGATATCCTTTCATCATCAATTTTTTATTACGGTATAAGTATAACCGTCTAGTTAAGTTTATTCAACGCTTATCAAAACAAGTTGCGCTGATAATAATCAGGTTGACATGAAAGGTTGCGCTTTTTCCTCTTCTCACCGGCAGGAGAGAATTGGATATAATCCTTGATATGGAATCCTCCACACCAGTAGATAATACAGAAAACCGCCAGATTGCCCGGGCTGCCGGCACAGTGATGATCGCCATCATCCTTGGACAAATCTTCAGCCTTCTCTCCTCAATGATCATCACCAACGCCTTCGGAACGGGAATCGAAAATGAAGCGTTCAATGCCTCCAACCGTTTACCTGATATTCTCTACCAGTTAATCGCTGGTGGAGCGCTGGCATCAGCGTTCATTCCCACCTTCACCACACTGCTCACACGCGGTGAGCATAAGAAAGCCTGGCTGCTGGCATCTGCAATTGCCAACCTGATCACGTTAATTTTCATCGTTTTGGGCGTGGTGATTGCCCTCTTCGCCCCCTGGGTGGTGCGCCATATCCTCGCACCAGGTTTCACCGATTCGGTGAAGTTCAATCTGACGGTCGATCTGGTGCGTATTCAACTTCTGGCACCGATCATTTTCGGCATTAGCGGCTTGATCATGGGCATTCTCAACTCACACCGCAGCTTCCTCTGGCCTGCCCTGGCGCCAATGATGTACTCCATCGGTAAGATCCTTGGCGTGCTGCTGCTCTCACCCTTCATGGGAGTTTACGGCCTGGCTGTGGGTGTGGTGGCGGGTGCGTTGATGCACGGCTTAATCCAGCTCCCCGCGTTATTAAAACTGCCAGAACGCAAATACACCCTCACCCTTGGGCTGCGCCTGCCCGATGTACGCGAGGTGGCGCGTTTAATGGGTCCACGCGTGCTAGGAGTGGCATTCGTTCAATTAAATTTCTTAATCAATACCCGCCTGGCATCACTAATGCCTCTGGGAAGCGTTACCGCCATCGCCGTAGGATTTTCCTTAATGATGATCCCCGAAGCTGCCGTCGCCCAGGCAATTGCCATCGCTGCGCTGCCGAGTTTTTCAACTCAGGCGGCTAAAGGAAGACTGGAAGACATGCGTGGATCATTAGCATCCTTAATGCGCGGTTTGCTGCTGCTGGCTGTACCTGCCTCGCTGGGGCTGATCTTGCTGCGCACGCCGCTGGTAACCATCATCTATCAACGCGGCGCGTTCGATGCAGGGTCCACGAAAATGGTTGCCTGGGCTCTGCTCTGGTATGCTGCTGGGTTGGTAGGGCATTCTGTGGTTGAAATTGTATCGCGCGCGTTTTACGCCCTGCACGACACAAAAACACCCGTCTTCGTAGGTGTCGCTGCAATGAGCCTGAATGTGGGTTTTAGCTTCTGGTTTACCTCACTCTTTGAACGCAACGGGTGGATGCCGCACGGCGGTCTGGCTCTGGCTAACTCACTGGCTACTTTTTTAGAGATGTGCGCCTTGCTTTATTTTATGCGCAGGCGGTTATCAGGCCTCGAAGGCAGCAAGATACTGGATGGGTTCGGTAAGGCCTGTCTGGCAGGCGGGGTAATGGCTCTGGCTTTATGGGGCTGGCTGGTGCTCACACGAGCAGCTTCTGTGTGGATAACAGCTCTGGGTGGAATGGCTGTTGGGATCGTGATCTATGGCTTGCTCATCATTCTATTGCGGGTACCTGAAATGCAATTAATTTTTGAGACGATAAAGCGCCGTTTAGGTAAAAAGGCAGTATAAATATTAATATACCGGAGGTATGGAAATGAAGAATAATTCTGGCAATGAATTCATGATTAAAACGCGTTATGCCAACGTCAGCACGTCACCGCAAAACGGCGGCGTAATTCCCCAACCCCCTCTTGAACTGCCGATCCCTGAAGGCGTGAAATTGATCGATTTACCCAAACCGGAGGAAATTCACCTTCCAGGTATCGATCTGCGCACGGCCATTGAAGCCAGGCGCACCATTCGGGCTTATGCAAAAACTCCTTTGACTCTTCAAGAAACGGCCTATTTGTTATGGGTATCGCAGGGCGTCAAGCATGTTTCCTCCCGCCCATCCACGGCACGCACAGTGCCGTCCGCCGGAGCGAGACACGCTTTTGAAACCTTGCTTTTGGTCAATCGCGTAACCGGATTGGAACCTGGTCTCTACCGCTACGCTGCCATCGAGCATGGGCTCCTCAGTTTATCTCACGATGCCAAAATCGCTGAAAAACTAGCCCACGCCTGCCTTGATCAATCGCAGCTAACCAACTGCGCAGCAGCCTTCATCTGGGTGGCAGTGGTGGAGCGTATGTTCTGGCGTTACGCAGAACGCGGATACCGCTACCTGCATCTCGATGCCGGGCATGTCTGCCAGAACCTCGCGCTGGGTGCTGAACAGATCGGGGGCGGCATCTGCCCCATTGCAGCGTTCGATGATGAACTATTGAACCAAACCCTGGGCCTTGACGGTGAAGAGCAGTTTGTGATTTACCTGGCGACGGTTGGAAAGAAGATTGTAAATTTATAAAACGATTTATAAGACTTTCTCATTCCAGAGTAAAAACAATAGATCTCATCGCGTTCTTCTGCTGGTTCATAACAAACCATGTGAGAGAAAAATCGAATTACCACTGAAATAGAAAAATTCCCGAACCTCAACAGGATTTTGGGAATTTTCTTAATAAATGTTCCGCCTTTTCTTATCCTTGTGAATTTCACCGGGCCAATATTCTCGCCATATCGATATAATCCTTCGACAGCACCTTTTTATTACTGATTACTTCATCGATAGGGATGGGCTGGATTTCCCGCCCCACCAGCCCTGCCATAATGTTCGATTTTCCTTCCAGGAGAAATTCGACTGCCTTTACCCCGAAACGCGTGGCAATCAGCCGGTCAAAGGCTGTGGGCTTTCCGCCGCGCTGCACATGCCCCAGGATAGTAACCCTTGTGGTAAAGCCAATATCCATGGCATCGATCATCGCTCCCAGCTCCGCCGTATGAGGTTTGTACCCTTCGGCAACCACTACAATGGCATGTGTTTTTCCACGCCGGTAAGCCTCTTCGATCGCTACAGCGACTTCCTTGGGCGGAGTATGGATTTCCGGAATGAGAACCAGTTCTGCGCCGGTAACGATACCCGCCTGAACTGCCAGGTAACCTGATTCGCGCCCCATCGTTTCCACCAGAAAGGCACGGTTGTGAGAAGAAGCCGTGTCGCGCAGTTTATCAATGGCGTCCACGATCGTGTTCAGTGCCGTATCCACCCCAATGCACATGTCGGTGCCGTAGATATCGTTATCGATACTGGCAGGCACTCCGACCACTGGAATGCCCTTCTGCACCAGCTTCTGCGCCCCGGCCAGCGATCCATCACCACCGGCAACCACCAGAGCATCCATTCCAGCATTGTTGATCTGGCGTACCGCCTCGCGCTGTCCGGCGGCTTCTTTAAATTCCTGACTTCGCGCCGTTTGAAGGATGGTTCCGCCACGCTGCAAGATGCCGCCTACCTCCCGAATGCCCATTTCCTTAAACCTGCCATGGATCAATCCCTCGTACCCACCTTCAACCCCCAGCACACGAATATTGTCAACTGAGGCTCTGCGCACAACAGCACGAATAAAGGGATTCATCCCCGGAGCATCACCGCCAGAGGTCATCACACCAATAGTTTTAATTTTCACTGAGTCGCTCATCATCATTGCCTTATCGAATTAGATGTTTTCAACCTGAATATTATCCCGGCCAACCAGTTCTGAAAGCTGGCTCAACAGCTCATGCGTGGCATTGGTAGTGTCGTTAGGAAAATCCAGTAAATGCTTAAACCCGCGTTCATAGATCAAGAAGCAAAAACGGTCGCGGCCCGGGTATGAATTTAAAAGACCATGCACTCGCTTCATCCGCCGGATGTCTCGTTCACGTGCTCCGCTGGATTTTAGGGTAATGGTTACCATGTGAACCTGGTTCTTGTCGGATGAACGCAAGTTCGCTGGCCGAGGAGGGCTGATCGCGGGAGGTTTAACAAAATGATCTTCCATTGCCACAGGTTCAAGCGGCTTTGAATCCTCCTCATTGGCAAGAACAATGGATTTTTCTTTTGAATCCGTTAACTTCTCAGTTATCACTGCTTGCCCGGGTAATGACTCTTTTACCACTCTGGCCGCCGCCTGTGGTGGTGGAGCACATCGCCGTTCTTTTTCTTCATCAGTGAGAGGAGGTTCTTCAAAATTATCTTCCTGCTGGGCATAGAGACTGGTGTCAATGTCTCCCTGCCATGGATCTCCTGATCCCATCCCTGCTGATTGTGATTCATCATCAGGCGGATTGAACAGAGGTTCATTTCCTCCAGGTCTTGTATCACCTGCCTTACCAGGCTTTATTTCAGACTCCCGCAGGGGTTTGATCGTGTCTACCAGCACTTTAGGATCGGCTTTATCAAGATCGACTTTCCCTTCCACCAGGATCACCGAATCCACCTGCACCAGTGCGCCCATTTTTTCCCACACCTTGGGAAAGATAACCAATTCGATTAATCCCTGAATATCTTCGATCGTGGCAAAAGCCATCTGGTTTCCGGTCTTGGTCATTAGCGTGCGAATGCGTGAAACCAATCCGGCAACAATCACCTTCTGTTTGTTCGTTGCTTCTGGAAGATCTTTCGAGAAATGCGTCACGCGTTCACGGATCAGCGGCAGGTATGGAGTGATCGGATGATCAGAAACATAAAGCCCGATGAGTTCCTTTTCCCATTCAAGCTGCTGTTTGCGGTCTAGCGTTGTGCCCATTGGCAGGTAGATTTCTTCCTCTACACCTTCGACCGTGCCGAAAATGCTCAACTGTCCGCATTCAGCGGCTCTGAAATGACTGTTACTGATCGAGATCATACTGTCAATGGCATCGAGCAGGGCTTTGCGCGGACCGAAGGCGTCGAGCGCGCCAACTTTAATCAGGCATTCCAGGCTGCGCCTGCCCACCTTGTGCAAATCGACCCTGCGCACAAAATCATTGAGATCCTTAAAAGGCCCATCCTTTCGCGCCTCAAGGATCATATCGACAGGAGCCTGTCCGACATTCTTGACCGCGCCCATTCCAAAGCGTATGGCGGATCTGCCATCTGCGAAATCTTCAATGGTGAAATCCCACCCACTGTGATTCACATCAGGCGGCAGAACGTCAATGCCCATCGTGCGGGCATCAGCTACATAGAGCGCTACTTTATCGGTTTCATTTTTAGAAACCGAAAGCAGCGCTGTCATGAATTCGACACCAAAATGACATTTCAGATAGGCTGTTTCAACCGAAATCACGCCGTAATCTGCAGCATGGCTCTTGTTGAACCCATACCTGGCAAAGTCTTCCCATTCATTAAAGATCGTGATGGCGGTTTCCTCAGCAATGCCGTTCGCCACCGCGCCTTCGATAAATTTTTTTCGATGTTTGGCAATGTCTTCTTTTTTCTTCTTGGAGATCGCTTTGCGCAGTTCATCGGCCTCACCTGGCTTGTACCCTGCCAGATCCATTACCGCCAGCATGATCTGTTCTTGATAGATCGGGATCCCATAGGTTTCGTTGAAGGTCTTTTCAAGCAGAGGGTGATGATAGGTCACCTTCTCTTCGCCGTGCATGCGCCGGATGTAATCAGGAATCAATTTCATCGGCCCCGGGCGGAAAAGCGCGACCATGGCGATGATATTGGATAGATTCTGCGGCTTCATCTCCAGCAGCCAGCGGGTCATGCCGGTGCCTTCCAGTTGGAAGATACCGGCTGTGTGCCCCTTACCCAGGTATTCGAATGTTTCGGCATCATCCAGAGGGATGTTATGTAAATTGAGATGTATGTTATGGCGTTGAGCAATTAAATCGCATGCGCGCTGCATCACCGTGAGCGTGGAAAGTCCGAGAAAATCAACCTTAAGCAGGCCTAATTTCTCGATGATCTTCATTTCACATTGAGTAACCGTTTTAATCGGAGAATCATCCGAATTGTTTGTTGGACGGTGTAAAGGGATATATTCTGTCATCGGTACATCGGTGATCACCACGCCTGCGGCGTGAGTTCCGACGCTGCGCACCACCCCTTCCATCTGGCCGGCGGTATCGATCAATTCTTTAACATATCCGCCTTCTTCGTAGACGGCCTTAAACTCGGGGCATTTTTCCAGCGCTGTGGCCACGGTAACGGTCTCATCCGGGATCATCAACGGCACCGTCTTCGAAATGCGATCAACCTCCGAAAGCGGAATATCCATCACCCGGCCGACATCGCGGATCGCACCACGCGCACCCATCGTGCCAAAGGTGATAATCTGCGCGACCTTATCAGCTCCGTACTGAGTGGCGCAGTATTCCATCACCATCGCGCGCTTGTCATCCTGAAAATCCAGGTCAATATCAGGCATGTTTCTGCGGTTGGGATTCAGAAACCGTTCAAAGAGCAGTTTGTGTTTCAATGGATCGATGAGCGTAATATTTAACGAATATGCCACTATCGAGCCGGCACCTGACCCGCGCGTGTTGTACCAGATGTTATTACGCACGGCAAATCGGCACAGATCCCACACGATGAGAAAATACGCGTTGAATTCCATTTCGTCAATGATTCCCAGTTCATATTCGAGCCTCTTACGAACCTCAGGATCATTGGCGCGTGCTCCATACTTTTCCGCCAATCCTTCTTCGCAAAGCTGCCGCAGGTAAGTTTTAACAGTGTATCCCTCAGGCACCGAGAATTTTGGCAGGTGGTAACCTTCTTTGATCAAGTTGAGGTTACAGCGCTCTGCGATCTCAAGAGTATTGCTCAGGGCTGAAGGAAGATCTGGAAAAAGACGCTCCATCTCTTCAGGAGAGCGCAAATAATACGTTTCTCCCGCCATCCTCATGCGTTTAGGATCGGAAAGCAGCGAACCAGTCTGAATCGCGAGCATAATGTCTTGCAGGCGGGCGTCACCGGGATTGATGTAGTGTACATCGTTGGTGGCAATGAATTTCAGGTTGTATCGCTTACCCAGTTCGATCAACGTGCGGTTCAACTCGGGTAATTCGCGGATGTTATGGCTTTGCAGTTCAATAAAGAAATGGTCAACCCCAAAGGTGTCGATGTACCATTCGAGCAATTTTTGCCCCGCCTCAACACCCCCGTTGAGGATCGTGCGCGGAACTTCGCCTGACATACAGGAAGTGCTGGCAATCAAACCTTCGCTATGTGCGGCCAGAAACTCATGGTCTACACGCGGGAGGTAGTAATATCCCTCCAGCTGGCTGGCACTGGCGATTTTCAGCAGGTTCTTATAACCCGTTTCATTTTCTGCTATCAGCAGCTGGTGGAAGGCGTGCTTGTCTTTTTGGGTGTCGCGGTCGGTCATTCGGCGTGGTGAAATATAGGTCTCCAGGCCAATGATCGGCTTTATGCCTTCTTCTATTGCTGCTGTGTAAAAATCGATCACCCCGAACATCGTACCGTGATCGGTAATGGCGCACGATGTCATTCCTAGTTCTTTAACCCGCTTGACCAATTTCTTGATATTGCTGAAACCATCAAGCAGTGAATATTCGGTGTGGACATGCAGGTGGGCAAATGACATCGCTGTTCCGTCTCTACAGTTAATCTAGAAAATATTATAGCATGCGGGATTTGCCTGCTACTTTAAGAGATAAAAATACCCGATCAATTTTAAGAATCAGAGCGATGCGACTAAATTATCAGGGCTTATCAGCTGTTCAAATCACAGGTTTTCTTTTAAGAATTAGAGGGATGTTAGACCCCAAAAAGCTTTCGCTCACAAAAAATATGGCACGTCTGCCGGTCTGACACCCAGGTCACCGGCTGTGATTCCGTAATCCTTGAACGCGGCAAAGGTCAGGTTTTCTACCGGCAGATTGAGTTTTTTCTTTAGCCGGTCAAACAAGACCAGGTAGCTCTCATTGATCCGGCTTCCCCAATCCAGCGCCAGACTGGCCGCCGTCTTGCGGATGCAGCCTTCATCTTCTCCTTCGATCTCGCTGAACCTTCCATAGGGCATTTCATCCAGTGTGATCTCGAGATCATTCAGGCGGTAAACGGTGCGCCATTTTTCATACTGTACAGCAAGGGTGTATCCAAGGGCTTCGAGAAACAACACAGCCTGGTCAAAACTATCGACAACGAGTTCGATCTCCGTGCGGATGCGAAGCTCAGCATCCGGCTTAGATGGTCCTTTATAAGTAAGAATGACTTGATCATCCTGACGCAGGCGCAGTACCTGGTGAGTGCGCGTGAGGTGAAGATCCCTGGTGTCAAACCGATAATTAAGTTCATGCGAACGCGGTTTCTCTAACTTCGCACCCAGGCATAAAAGGCGATGTTCAAAAGCCTTGAGGTCATTGATATAGAACTTCACTTCTTTCTCAACTGGAGGGGTTTTCATCTTCATCTCCTACTGATCGTATAGAAGGGACTACCCTCATATAGGGTTGAATGCGATACAGTGAAAAGAGCAGCAGAAACAAAACCAGTAATGTAACAAGAATCGGAAAGATTTGCTCCCTGAAGGGCATCCTGATCGCGGTAATCACAATCCGGTCAAACCAATACCAGGCACCCGCTAAAAGCGTAACCACCTGACAGAACACCGGCGCCCAGGGCAAACGTACCCATAGGATTACCGCAGATACCAGGAACGCCAGGAAGAGGAATGCATTTTCAAATATGTTGTAAGCCGGATGCGGATAGTAATCAACCGCAAGCAGCCAGTTCCAGGATGTAATCGTCTGAATAACGCCAAAAAGACAGGCAAGCGATGCCAGCAGGAAGAAGATCGCCAGTAAATGCAGCAGAAATGGGGTTTTCGTTTTCATCAATCGTCCCTTTTGCGGATTATAGCATGTCTGATTCTATCTTTTTTGACAAGTCAATAAACTTGACACAGGGGTAAAGTTGGTTATACTGACAGGATAGAATCCGCTGAGGTCAAATCAGGGGAGGAACGTTCATGAAGTTATCCGTTTGGGACATTCTAACACTCGTAGTGATAGCGGCAACCGTCATCTTGCTGGTGGTTTTTCTGGTCATCTTTATTAATCCTGATTCGCCAATTAATCCGTTTCCACTGCCTACACTGCCCCCAACCATCATGGTACCTTCACCAACCGCGACTCTTGTTTCATTACCGCCCACCTGGACTCCAACCCCGAAAATGGAGCCGACCTTATTTCCATCCAGCACACCAATCCCAACGATGACCCCGGTGAAATTGCCATAAAGCAGATCAAAGCACCGATCGATTTCGGTGTTAAGCAATTTATTCTTTTCATAAGAGAGTATTTCTCATGAGTGAACAGATCACGCAGGAAGTATTTGAACATTTGGTTGAATTGGCTGCCCTGCAGTTGGATCCCGAGCAGGCAGAATATTTACGCAGGCAATTGAACAACCAGCTGAAAGCCATTCACGAACTGGAGGCGATCCCGCTGGACGAAGATATTCCCATCAGTCTGCACGGGGTACCCTACGAAGAATCAGGCAGCGCCAAACCTCGTGAAGATGAATGGATCAAGTACCCTGATGTGAAAGCCATTCTTGATCAGGCTCCACAAATTGAAGATGGCTACATTGTTGTACCCGATATCCCCCACACTGAATTGAAGTAGGCGTTATGGAACTCTGTGACCTCACCGCATTGGAATTGACCAAAATGCTGCGGAAGAAAGAAGTTTCCGCGGTTGAAATTCTTCAATCCTCGCTTGACCGCATCGCGAAAGTGGACGGACGCCCCGGATCTCTGGATCACACCACTGAATTAACCGAAGAAGATAAACAGAAGGTGCACGCATTCATCACCCGCACGGATGAAATTGCGCTCATTCAGGCACAGGAAGTCGACCGCAAGATCAGTGCCGGTGAAGACCCCGGTCTGCTGGCAGGTGTGCCGTTTTCGGTAAAAGACATCTTCTGCGTCAAAGATACCTGTTCCACCGCAGCTTCGAAGATCCTTGCCAATTTCAAAGCTCCTTATACAGCCACACCTGTCGAGCGCATGCTGCAAGCTGGCGCAGTGATGGTAGGCAAGGTCAATCTCGACGAATTCACGTACGGCTCCTCCAACGAATCTTCAGCTTTTCAACCCAGCCCGCGCAACCCGTGGAAAACAGACCGCGTTCCCGGCGGTTCATCCGGCGGCAGTGCGGCCAGCGTTGGAGCAGGCGAAGTTCCGCTTTCACTCGGCACCGATACAGCCGGTTCCATCCGCCAGCCCGCTGCATTTTGCGGTGTGGTAGGTGTGAAACCCACATACGGCCGCGTTTCACGCTATGGATTGATTGCTTTTGCTTCTTCGCTGGATTGCCCCGGCCCGGTGGCGCGCACCGTTTCTGATGCCGCAGCCATGCTGCAGGTGATCGGTGGAGCAGATCCTCACGATGCCACAGCTTCACCCCTGGATATGCCCGATTATCTATCGACGATCGAAGACGGTGTAAAGGGAATGCGCATCGGCCTTTCACCCGATTATTTCCGCATCACTTATCCAGATCCAAAGACCGGCGACCTGTTGAGCCAGCCGCTGCCGGCCGAGATCGAAAATGCGGTGCGCAGCGCTGCAGAAAAACTCGCCGCCATGGGCGCGGAGATCATCGAAGATGTGCCCATGCCCAATACCCGCTTTGGCATCCCGGCTTACTTTGTCATCAGCCGTGTAGAAGCGGCCTCAAACTTGCATCGGTATGATGGTGTGAAATACGGTCTGCGCACGCAGCAGTCGTTCAACGACCTGAATAAGATGTACAGGTTCACCCGCAACGAGGGATTTGGATTGCAGCCAAAACTCAGGATCTTAATGGGAATGTATGTTAGCGCCGCTCAATACAGCGAGCAATATTACCGGCGCGCGCTGCGCGTGCGCACCCTGATCCGCAGAGATTTTGAAGCCGTTTATGATCCCAGGGGCAAATACCGCCTGGATGCGCTGCTCACCCCCACCACCCCCACCACAGCGTTCGAGATGGCGGCTGTATATGGCAATTCGGTATTAATGCAGTACGCCGACCAGCTCACAGTTCCTGCCAATCATGCCGGCATTCCTGGAATTTCCCTCCCGGCAGGTTTTGACGCCTCTGGCCTGCCCATTGGCATCCAGTTACTGGGCGCAGATTTTACCGAGTCTACCCTGTTCCGCATTGGCAGGGCATTTGAAAAAGCAACAGAAACAGAATCCTGGCGGCAGGTGAAACCGCAGGTGCTGCAGGATTTTTAACCTGGTTATTTCGGACAAGTCAATGAAGATTAAATTATTTTTGGTAATTCTTACAGTGGTTTTAATCATTCCAGTAATGGCAGGGTGTCAGTTCACCCGGGCAGTACGGGAATTGATCGCTTCATCGACCCCCACTGCCACCAACACAGCCACGGCCACCTTCACCCCTACTGCAACAGCAACCTTTACCGCCACACCCACTGCTACCGAGACGGCCACGCCTACCGCCACCTTTACTCCGCTGCCTACCAGCACCCCTCAACCAACCAGCGCTTCAGTGGTACTGAGTGAATCGAGCGGATCAGGCACCTGCAGTGGATTTGATGCCGGAATTGAGTCTTCGGTTCTGGCTTATGTGAACTATCAGCGTACCAACGCCGGTTTACAGGCTCTCACGATCTCAGGTGCGCTCTCTTCTGCCGCCCGCAGTCACAGCCAGGATATGGCCACCAACAATTTCTTCAGCCATACTGGGTCAAACGGTTCAAGCGCGTTCGACCGCATGCGGTCTGCAGGTTTTTCATTTTCGGCAGCTGCTGAGAATATCTACGCCGCCACCGGCTCACAAAACTCTGCCAGCGCTGCCGTGGCAGCCTGGATGGCCAGTTCTGGTCACCGCGAAAATATATTAAACGGTGCGTACACGTATGCCGGGGTGGGTTATTACTGCACTTCTGGCAGCAAGTATGAAGGATATTACACCATCGATTTTGCAAAACCATGATTATGATGAACCCGGGTGAGGTCTGCACCTTGCCCTGTTACCTGGAGAAAAGATGACGGATTACGAAGCAATCATTGGACTGGAAACACACATTCAGCTCAACACTACCACCAAGGTGTTTTGTTCATGTAAGGCTGATTCCTGGTTCGCCCCCCCCAACACGAATATTTGCCCGGTCTGCTGTGGTCTCCCGGGGGTTCTGCCCGTGCTCAATAAAGCTGTGGTGGAAAAGGCTGTGTTGTTAGCCCATGCCATGAATGCTGAAATTCGTCCTTTGTCTTATTTTGACCGCAAGAATTACTTTTATCCTGATTTGCCCAAGGGTTACCAGATCTCGCAATTCGATCAATCGCTGGCGAAAGGAGGCTACCTTGACCTGCCTGTGCCCGCCTCTGCGTCACCAGACAAGAAAGCCTACACCCGCCGTGTATCTATCTGGAAATTGCACATCGAAGAAGACGCCGGCAAGACCAAGACCGCCGGAAACCGCCGTTTCATTGATTTCAACCGCTGCGGTGTACCGCTGGTAGAGATGGTCACCGGGCCAGATCTGCGCACAGCCGACGAAGCCGCCCAATACTTAATTCGCCTGCGCCAGCTGCTGCGCTGGCTTGGGATTTCCGAAGCCGACATGGAAAAAGCCCACCTGCGCTGTGATGCCAACGTCTCGATCCGCGTCAGGGGTGAGACAAAATTCAACCCCAAAACCGAGATCAAGAATGTTAATTCCATCGATGCTGTGCGCGACGCCATCGCCAAGGAAATTGACCGCCAGATCCGCGAGGTCGAAGCGGGCAACCGCATTCAAGCCTGGACGCTCGAATGGGATGAAGATAGTGGAACGCTCAAAAAGATGCGCTCCAAAGAAACCGAAGCCGATTACCGCTACTTCCGCGAACCTGACCTTCTGCCGATTCGCATGAGCGAGGATTGGAAAAATCAAATCCTGTCGGACTTTCCAGAACTGCCGCTGGCGCGCCGCGCGCGCTTTATCGAGCAATACAATCTGCCCGAGTACGATGCGGATATTCTCACTTCTGAGCGTAAACTCTCAGATTATTTCGAAAACACCGTGCGTGCATACGGGGGCGATCCCAAGAAGGTTTCCAACTGGCTGATGAACGACGTGCTGCGGATGATTAATGACCAGGGATTGAACCCGGAAGAAATGAAACTGACTTCAGCAGCATTGGCAGAAATCCTCAAACTGGTGGATAAGGGTACGATCAACATCAACACCGGTAAGTCGCTGCTGCAAAAAGTGCAAGACAGCGGCAAATCACCCGATCAGATCGTGGCTGACGAAGGGCTGGGGTTGGTGAGCGATGACGGCGCTATCCGCGCCGTGTGCGAAGAGGTGCTGGCAGAAAGTCCAAATGAGGTGGCTTCTTACAAAGCCGGTAAAGTAACGTTGATTGGCTGGTTTGTAGGCAGCGTGATGAAGAAGATGCGCGGCAAAGCCGATGCCAGCCTGGCAAGGCAAATATTGGAAGAATTATTAAAATAACCTCACGCAAAGAGGCAAAGATCGCAAAGGTAAATTTCTATCTCTATCTCACGCAAAGACCGTAATCAACTGAAAAATGAAACACCCCCAATCTTCTAAAACGGTTGGGGATGTTTTTTGATATGGAGTTATTCCTGTAAACCATTCACGATTCTGGTAATTCCCTCTTTGATCAAGGGAGTACCAAAATTAATCAACAGCCCCAGGCGCATGTTCGAAACCCGAAGATAGGTCAGTAATTGCTTCTTGTGGAGATCGATGACCTTCTCAACCGATTTAAGTTCAATGATCACCTTGTTTTCAACGATGATATCTGCTCGATATCCTATGTTCAATGACAGCTGGTCATAAATAACAGGCATCATCACTTCTGTCTCGATTTTCAATCCACGGGTTCGCAATTCGTAGGCCAGGATGGCCTGGTAAGCTGATTCCAGCAGACCTGGACCAAGTTTGCTATGCACTCTATAAGCTGAATCAACGACGATTTTCGCGATTTCATTTTCGGTCATTTTACCCTCCCCTCAGTGATGACGATGTGATTATTCTCTTGAACAATTACTTCATGGCGAGATACAGATCAAGGTTTTCTTTGCGGCCTTTGCGCCTTTGCGAGTAATAGATCAAGGTTTTCTTTGCGGCCTTTGCGCCTTTGCGAGTAATAGATCAAGGTTTTCTTTGTGGCCTTTGCGCCTTTGCGAGTAATAGATCAAGGTTTTCTTTGCGGCCTTTGCGCCTTTGCGAGTAATAGATCAAGGTTTTCTTTGCGGCCTTTGCGCCTTTGCGAGTAATAGATCAAGGTTTTCTTTGCGGCCTTTGC
>JAJUGU010000001.1 GCA_029265815.1 Anaerolineaceae bacterium
GGGTTTTTTGTTGCCATCAGAGGTTCGAATACCCGCAGGGGGTACTGTGTCCTTTGCCCCCAGCCTACAAAACTCCCGCGCAAGCGGGTTTTTTGTTGCCATCAGAGGTTCGAATACCCGCAGGGGGTACTGTGTCCTTTGCCCCCAGCCTACAAAACTCCCGCGCAAGCGGGTTTTTTGTTGCCATCAGAGGTTCGAATACCCGCAGGGGGTACTGTGTCTTTTTAGATTTCTCCCAATTTCAGCACTCTATTAAAAATAAGTTGTCTATGAGAGAAGTCGAAATATGTATACCGAATGGATTAATCAATTTCGTTATCACTACTTCCCCTGCATTTTTTTTTAAACAGACAACCTGAAGTGTTAATGAAAAAAAATACTGATGATCTAAGAGGTCGGGTATAATTGCTTGTTTACTTTTCTTCAGGTGTAATCATCATGAACTTACTGCGAAAAGCCATCCTATTTTTCAAGGATCCGGAATATTACCGGGTTCTATTTCGACTGGCTTTACCCATTGCTTCACAAAATTTGGTTTCTGCTTCCTTGACCTTAATTGCCACCCTATTCATAGGTCAGCTGGGAGAGACTGCTGTCGCTTCTGTCAGCCTTGCCAACCAGGTATTCTTCCTGGTTAACCTGATGGTTTTTGGAACTGTCAGTGGATGCGCTATCTTTATTGCCCAGCTCTGGGGAAAGAAAGATGTTCATAACATCCACCGCGTGGTATCCCTGATGGTGAAGCTGGCACTGTTAGTTGCGGTATTGTTTACCGCTTTAGCTTTCTTTTTCCCAGAGATGGTGCTTCATGTTTATTCCAATGATCCAGAGGTCATTAAACAAGGAGGCCATTTCCTCCAGATCATCTGCTGGACTTATATCTTTTATGCCACGACAATGGTGTTCAGTACGGCTTCCAGATCAACAGGAAATGTGCGCTTGCCATTATTTGTCAGCACGACGGCATTGGGAATCGAAATTATCCTGGCATTTCCGTTGATCTTTGGTGTGAAAGCAATTGGACTTCCAGCCCTCGGAATTGATGGATTTGCGATTGCAGCCCTGATTGCCAGGATATTAGAGTGCGGCGCCATGTTGTTCTTCATATATCGCGACCCATTGAATCCCGTGCGGGTGGAATTAAAAGAATTACTTGATTGGGATTCAAAATTTGTAGCAACTGTATTAATGCCAGTGCTGCCTGTGATCGGTAATGAAACGTTGTGGTCATTTGGTATCACCACTTACAATGCGATATATGGTCATGTGGGTACTGACGCTGTTGCTGCCATGAACATGGTGGCGACCATCGAACAAATAGCATTTGTCCTCTTTCAAGGGGTGGGAACCGCCACTTCGATCATGGTTGGTAACCTTATCGGAAAAAAAGAAAGGGAAAAAGCATTTATTTATGGGGGAAGGTCTCTGGCTCTACAGGCTGGAAGTGCAGTGATGATGGGGCTTCTCGTATATCTTTTTGCGGGCAATATTTTTCAACTGTATAAAGTTTCACAAATAGTTATTGCCGAAGCCCAAGCAATTCTCGTTGTTCTGGCTCTCGGGATCTGGATTAAAGCCACAAATCATGTCATTATAATCGGCTTATTGAGGGCAGGTGGAGACACCAGGTTCTCTCTTGTGTTGGATGGAATGGTGATCTGGTTCGTGGGAGTCCCTGCCACAGCTTTAGGGGCATTTCTCTTTCACCTCCCGATATGGTATGTTTATGCCCTCACATTTACAGAAGAAATCGTGAAAGCCAGTATCGGTTTGTGGCGTTATTTCTCCAGGAGATGGATCAATGATATGACCCGAAAGGTTGAAGAAATTTCACCATTCGAGTTATGTTAATCAGCTAGGGGGATGGAATCACGGGTACTTTGCTCGCAGGATCTCTGGCGAGAATAGCCAGAATAGTGACTGAAATTCCAGCGAAAATCGCTGACACGATAAACATCATCGTGTATCCATACATGTCAGCCAGTATTCCTCCCAATAGAGGGGCAAGTATAGTTGCGGGAGCAACCAAAGTATTGGACATGCCTACGTATAAAGGACGATGCTCTTCAGTTCCAAATTCAAGCGATATAGTCAGTCCAATTGTCCAATAACAGGCATTTGCTGCACCGGCCAGGATAAACACAACAGAAAATAAACTGAAATCTTTGACTGTGATTGCTAACAAGCTACTGACTGCTGAGCATACACAGCCAAGGATGAGTACACTCTTGCGAGACCATTTATCGGCCAGATGGCCAAGAAGCGGATTGGCAATTACTTGGGTAATTAATAGTATGGAGGTCATGATGCCTGCCTGTATTGTTGACATTTTCAGATGGCTGACAGCGAAGACCGTTATAAAGGCATAAGACATCATTCCAAATTGCGAAATGAATCTACTGACCAGATAATTACTAAAAGATCTGTCAGTCTTCAGGATTTTCATCATGTTTTTCCAAATCGGGGTTGGTGATATTGCTTGCGGGTCGATTGGACGTTTAGACTCGCGGGTTAGATTTAAGAAAATCCAAGAAATGACATATAAACCTGAAGCAATGAAGAAGCACGTAGCAAAATCATACGGAGGGGTAATTTTAGATAATAAAATTCCAGATAAATAGGCACCAAGGCTGGATAGGAGATTAGATGCTGCTGCCTGAAACCCATAGAAGGTAGCGCGAATATTGCCAGGAATTACTTTGCTGATCATGATTTGCCAGGCATTCGCAGTAAAACCTGATCCTAAACCCTGCCAGATGAGGAGCAAGAATGAAATGATCAGAGCTGTTGTGACGTTAAGGTAAGGGAGGAATATTCCAACAAGTGCCAGACCGAGAATTGGTAAACGTTCTTGGACAGTCATGAACATCACAAACGGCTTAACACGTTCCATTTTCGATATTTGTGAAGCGGTCAATAATTGCGGAAGTTGCCATCCAACATTGTGAATGGCAGGAACAAGACCAATGAGTGTTGCTGAAGAGGTCAAAGTCGATATGAACAAAGGAATCACTGTTGTGTAAGAAGCAAAACCAACGCCAAATCCGAAGAATGCACCGTCACCAATGTTGGCAATATAGTTATGCTTTAGCTCCCGGTTATCTTCAGATAAACTCATTTTGTTCTCTGCTTATAGAAAAAACCCCGGCAATTACCCGGGGTGATTTTTTTTGAGGCTTATGTACCCTTAATTTTCCTCATCAAAGTCCATATCTTCCCAATCGTCTTCCCCCTCTTCTTCCATATCATCCCATTCTTCCAATTCTTCTTCTTCTGTATCCCAGTCTTCATCCGTGACGGTTTCAGCATTGGGTGAATAGGTTTTGCATCCGGTATCAGGATCGAGTTCTACCATACCTGCAGAACAAATTCCTTCATCCAAAAATGCACAATCCAAATAATGGCAACGAATACGTGGCATACTATTTTCCTCCTTGTTTTAACAAGATCGGCGTTTGAGATTTAAGTCTTGTGATCGTCGCGATCATAATTACTGTGACTGTTAATGCTGATAACATGCACCACTGGCAGATCGCACGGATTACAAATATTTCAAGAAAAGTAAGGTACATTGAATATAGAAAACCTGTAAAAGATACCCCAAACAAAATTAGATTTTGGTATCTACTGACCCATTCACTCCGTTTACCCAGCAAAAGAACCAGAATAACCATCGCATAAGCGGCTGCACCAAATGCTGCTATTGGAATTCCCCACAACTCAGACCACTTGCTGGAATTGACTGTATGGCAGTCACCAAGACCTGGTGTGCAGTAGAGGGGGGTCTTTGTGAATTTAATCAAAGTAAGATACGACGCATCTATAAAACCGACAATTCCTGCAAGCCATATCACAATCAACGATCTGTTGCCGTTGTCAATTCCGGATTTACTTTTTGTCATAGTTCCTTAACCGGCGGGATTTTACCTTAATCAATAGAACATGTAAAGGCTCGCAAAGGAGAAGATCAGCGCGGGTCTCTTTAAAAAGCGGCAATATTATAACATTATTATCCGGGATTCAATCGATGAGCTTCCATGACATTTGGAAGATTCTCTATTCTAGTTAAAACTCTTGACAGTTGTACAATGTCAGATATTTCCACTACCATTATTAATGAAGCTAGGTTGTGGGTGACATTAATTTTAATATCTTTCAGGTTGATATTTTCATTACTTAAGACGGTAGAAATATCTCCCATCAACCCTTGTCGATCGTAGGCTTTAATTTGAATCTCGACCGGGAATGTATGCTTGGGTTCTCCCCAGGCAACTCTAACAATACGGTCACGGTCTTTCATGCGAAGGATATTCGGGCAATCCTGCCGGTGAATGGTTGCACCCCTTCCGCGCGTAATATATCCTACAATCGCATCTCCAGGAACGGGATTACAGCAGTGGGCAAAGTTGGTAAGAATGTTACGTAAACCTAAGACACTGACTGCATTTTCAGTGATGTCTTTGGGAGCTGACGGCTTGATTTCGAACAGGTGGGATTCATCAGCCTGGCCTTCTGAAAGGGTGTTGATGATGTGACCAATAGAAATGTCACCGCACCCTACCGCGACATACATGTCATCTAATGAATGATAATCGAATGCTTTGGCTAATTTATCCAGGTCGTAATTTTGAAGTCCTAGACGACGCAACTCGCGTTCTAAAATCTCTTTACCCTGGGTGAGGTTTTGCTCGCGATTCTGATGCTTAAACCAGCTGCGTATTTTGGATCTTGCTCTCTGGGTTTTTACCAATCCCAAGTTCGGATTCAGCCAGTCTCGTGAAGGGCCTCCCTGTTTTGCAGCCAGAACTTCTACCTGGTCACCGGTTTTTAACGCGTAGTCAAGACTTACTAATTTACCGTTAACTTTTGCTCCACGGCATCTGTTTCCAATTTCGGTGTGTACAGTATAAGCAAAATCGATGGGTGTTGCTCCAGCTGGCAGATCAATGATATCACCTCGAGGAGTAAACACATAAACTCGATCTTGGAATACATCGGTCTTCATTCCGTCAACAAATTCATTTGCGTCTTGAACTTCCTGGCGCCACTCCATCAATTTTTTCAACCAGTTGATACGTTGTTCGTATTGTTCGTCTCTTGGACCTTTTTCTTTATACCGCCAGTGAGCTGCAATACCGTACTCAGCGTTCTGATTCATCTCTGGGGTTCGAATTTGTACTTCAAGGGGTTTACCATCATCATATAGAACCGCGGTATGTAAAGATTGGTAAAAATTATCTTTTGGTGCAGCAATATAATCATCAAATTCATTAGGGATGGGACGCCAGTGAGTATGAATAATTCCTAAAACTGCGTAACAGGATGGAATATCGGGAACAATTAACCTGACCCCGCGCAGATCGCGAACTAATTCGAAGGGTTTATCTTTGTCGATCATCTTGCGGTAAATGGAATAGATGTGTTTACTGCGTCCGCTGATTTCTACTTTAATACCAGTTTCGCTAATTAATGCAGAAAGTCTTTCGGTAATGGCTTTAAGCTGCCGCTCACGTTCAGCGCGAGTTTCAGCAAGATTTTGAGCAATCTCCTTATACTTTTCTGGTTTTGTGTAGCGCAGTCCAAGGTCTTCAAGTTCCCATTTCAACTGCCAAATACCCAGGCGGTTGGCAAGAGGAGCAAAAATATCGAGTGTTTCTTGAGCAATTCGGCGTCGTTTGTTTTCGGGCATGTATCCCAGAGTGCGCATATTATGCAGACGGTCAGCAAGCTTAATGAGAATGACGCGAATGTCATCTCCCATGGCCAGGAAAGTCTTGCGCAGCGTTTCGTTAGCGAGTTCTCTGCGTCGGTCACGCGCCAATTGAGAATTAAGGAGTGTCTCCTGTTCTTCTTTATCCTTTTCGGTATTGTTGGAAAACATCTCCGCATCGTGTTGGTCAGCCCTAGAAACTCTTGGAAGGTGTGTGAGTTTGGTAACCCCGTCCACCAGACTGGCGACTTCATCGCCAAAATCACGCCGAATATCTTGAAGGGTAACTGAAGTATCTTCAACTGTATCGTGGAGCAATCCTGCAGCTACCACAACCGGCTGAACCCGTAATTCCGCAAGAATAATCGCTACCGCAACACAATGAGAAATATAAGGCTCACCGGAGACTCTTTTTTGATTTTTATGCGCTTCCTCGGCATACTGGTAAGCCTGGATAATAAACTCGCGATCAACCAGAGAATAGTTCTCTGGCAGAACTTCCAGAAGGTTTTCAAGAAAAGGTTTTACATTCTCTGTACTGATCATAGTCTACACTCAGTAGAGATAATAGTATATCATTGCGGCGCATATGTGTAATCCGCAGTTTTAGTAATTTCCATTCACCGGTTTGGGGTTTACTCCAACCAAACCTATCGGGAAGGTTTTTCGAATATCCCTAACACTTAATTATTTGAGTAGTTCCTGTCCTTCGAATTTCCTCAATGGTGAAAGATAACTCAGGGTTTCGTTATCTTCTATCGTCAATGTTTTGGTAACCAGGCGGGTAAGCAATTCGCCTGTTGATGGCCCTAGCATGAATCCCTGCCCACATAACCCGATACCAAGAAGGAAATTGGAAATTTCTGGCGACCAACCAATGATCGGGAACCCGTCGGGGGTCATGGGGTAGAGCCCTCTCCATGTGCGGCGCACCCGAATATTCTTTAATCGGGGCATGATTTCGATCATGCGCTTCGAAACCATCGGTAAAAAGACACTTGTTTCATTTACATCAGTGCCCCAGGCATTCGGGCTTGGTGTGATGCAGAAAATAATTTGCCCTGTGATATGTTGATAGAAATAATAATTCGATGAGCCAGGTGCGGGGCGAATATCAACGACCATCGGCCCAAGAAAACGGGCAACAGGCTCAGTGATAGCGGCCTCGTGGCTGTCTGGTCTAATGGGGAGATCAATTCCAGCCATCTTACCCACATCTGCGGCGAATGGCCCAGCTGTATTGATTACGATATAGGAAGAATATTTACCATTTCTTGTTTGAACGGCTTTGATCCTTCCATGGTCGATATCGAAACCGGTAACCGGCTCACTGAAGTGGAAATCCACGCCTAAATCACGAGCGTGAGAATAATAGGCATGATTTGCTAAAAGCGGAGAGGCGCTGCCGTCATAAGGAGAAAATGTTCCTCCGATCAATCCTTCAGGATTTAGATCAGGTACGATTTTTAACAGGTCATGGTGTTCATACCAGTCATTGACAAGCCCATAGGATTTTTGTACAGAAAGAAGGTCTTTGAGAATTTTTTCTTCACGCGGGGAATATGCAACGAATGTATATCCGCATTGGTCCCATTCAATGTCCTCTCCAAATTCTTCATGAAAGTGAGAAAAAATCTCAATACTACGGAGGCATAATCTGATCTTTGCTGGATCGGAATGTGTGGCTCGAATTCCACCAATGGCGCGCTTATTTGATCCCTGACCCACACTGGCAACCGATTCGAGTACGAGGATTTTCAATCCGGCTTTCGCCAGGTAATAGGCAGTAGGAGTGCCCAGCGAACCAGCGCCGATGATAATTGCGTCATATTGGTTGTCAGTGCTCATTTTATTCACCTTCTTCGCTTTCTCCCGCAAATTTAGCCAGTGGTACTTCGATAAAGATTGGCCGCCTTGAAGGATCTGTAACTTTGTCGAAGGAGACCCCTTCTTCACGGAATAAGCGATGTATGAGTGAAGCACAGGTCTTGGCACCGCAGGCTCCCATACAAGCCCGGGTGACCGTCTTGATTTCGTTGATATCGCGGTAACCTTTTCGTATCAAGCTGCGAATCTCACCTGCTGTCACATGTTCGCATCGGCACACAATCGTGTCATCAGCCACATGATTCACGTACTGGAACATGGGTTGGGTAATGGGAGCAGTTTGAATCCTGATCCCAGCGATCAAAGGTGCTATTTCTTTATCAGCCTCAACCTGTACTACGAGTGTACGGTCGCTGTTAGGGTTGATATGTAGATCGACAATTTCAGTTTCTCCAAGAGAGTTTCCTTCGGTGTCAAGGATCGTAACGAAATCGTTCTTACTGATTACTTCCCTTGAAAATTCGTACGGTATGGATACAAATGGCCGGTCGGGGTTGGTGCGGTAATCAACAAGCGTGATTGCGAGCCCTGGGCACCCGGTAACACAGTTTTCACAGGCCTCGCAGCAATAGCTGCTACCGATAAAGGTAGGCACAGATCGAATATCCCTGTTTTTTAATTCGATCAATCCGTGCGGGCATAACGTTGAACAGGGATCGCATGGGATTTCCTGTCGGCAGTGGATGACCGGCAATACGCCGGTATGTTCTTCAGGAATTTCTTCATTGTAAACCTGGCCCGGTTTTGATTTTAAAATTTCACCTGTGCGGTACCAGGCAGCGGGAATTTCTCCAACATCTACACCCAACGATTTAGCGATTTCGTACCCTTTGATCTTTCCACTGAAGATGGCAGCTGATGCCTCAGCTATTTCTTCGGCATCTCCAGCAACAAAAGCTGGTATGCCAAAATCTACCGCTTTGTGATAGAACTCGTTCACTGAATCGAGTCCCACGGCAATCAGAACCGCGTCACATTCATAGGATTGTTCAGTGCCCGGGATGGGTTTGAATTGTTCATCAATCTTGGCAATCGTTACAGATTCAACTTTGCCTGAACCATTTGCTGACAGGATCGTGTGAGAAGTATAGATAGGTACTCCCATACGCACAAGTTTGTCTTTGTGAACTTTGTACCCACCGCACTCTGGTAAAGCTTCCACCAATCCGACAACACCAATCCCGGCCTGCAGGGCGTGATAGCCTGCGATCAGACCAACATTACCTCCGCCGACGATGAAGAGTTTCTCAGCAGGCTGCACGAGGTCGCGATTGACGAGCGTTTGAAAAGCTCCAGCCCCGAAAACACCAGGAAGAGTATTCCCTTTGAAGGCAAGGAATTTTTCTCTGGCTCCTGAAGCGACCAGGATCACCTGCGGTTCAACAAGAACGTAATTGGTACCATCTTTAAGGATGCCGACTTTTTTATCACTAAACACAGCCAGACATGTGCTGCCCGTCCAGATTTGAACACTGGGATGAGAGCGAACCTCTCTATCTAACAAAGTGGCAATGTCAATTCCACGAGTACCTGCATAGACGGCATTGGTTGAGCCAAAAAAACGGTGGGTCTGTAAAACAAGCTTTCCACCTAGTTTTTGTTTATCATCCACCAGGATTGCGTCGATACCCAGTTTACCCAATTCAATAGCGGCTGATAGCCCAGAAGGGCCGCCGCCAATGATCAAGACAGGAGTTTTGTATTCAGGGATATTATTGAGGGTAGGTACTTTTTTTACTTGAGGCAAAACCGGGTAATCATCATTCGGCATGACCTTCATTCCGGGTTTGACGATCTCCATACATGATTTCAATGGTTTTCCGTCAGCAATGACCATACATTGAGAGCATTGCCCGTTAGCACAAAATATGCCGAGTGGAGAGCCATCCTTATGATGATGTCCAAAAACACGGATTCCATTGGCGAAAAGCGCTGCTGCGATCGTTTCGCCTTTTTTTGCTTTTAGCGGGGTTCCTTGCCAGGTAAACTCAATTTCTTCAAATTCCGGTACAGGTAAGATAGGGTGTTTCTTAATCCGGTAATTTGGCATAAAGTATCCTTGTCAGGTTTGAAGTATTTATTAATTCGATTCTGAAAAGAACTTTAGTTACAGGCATTATTTTACCAAAACCTTACGTTTATGAGAAATGGAAAATGATTTGATCAATCAAAGTGGAGTCACGAAGTGATAGAATTAATCAATCGTGCTGCAACTGGAGGTAATGATGAAAAGGATCGCAGTTCTCACAAGTGGTGGTGATGCCCCCGGGATGAATGCCGCTATTCGCGCCGTTGTTCGATCTGGAATACACAATGGATGGGAAGTGTATGGAGTAAAAGGCGGGTATGAAGGTTTGATTAACGGGATTTTTACCCCGATGGGTACCCGAGATGTAGGTGGGATCATGCAGCGCGGAGGAACAATTCTGGGCAGCGCACGCTCTCAGGAATTTAAAACTGAACGAGGACAACTCAAAGCTATCCGATCTCTGAATGAAGCCGGGATTGAAGGCCTGATCGTGATCGGGGGAAACGGATCGCAGACTGGCAATTTAGCGCTGCATCGTCTGGGGTTCCCTGTCGTGGGAATTGCGTCAACCATTGACAATGATCTTTATGGTTCTGATCAAACCATCGGTGTGGATACTGCCTTGAATATTGCGCTGGAAGCGATCGATAGGTTAAAAACTACGGCATCCTCACACCAACGTGCATTTCTGATCGAAGTGATGGGACGTAATTGCGGATATCTGGCTCTTATGGCGGGTCTCGCGGGTGGAGCAGAACATGTCGTACTTCCAGAAGTGGAGACCGATCCTGAGCATATCGCTGAAGTATTGACAACTGCCTATGAACATGGCAAGTCGCACGCGATCATTGTTGTGGCCGAAGGTGCCAAATACAATGCAACCGAACTCAGCAATTATTTCACGAAACACAAGGAACGGCTGGGATTTGATCTGCGGGTAACTATTCTAGGCCACGTACAACGCGGAGGAAATCCGAATGCGGTAGATCGGATTCTGGCGAGTAAACTTGGGGCGGCAGCGGTAGAGCAGTTGAAAAAGGGTAAATTTGGTGTTTTGATGGGTGAAGTCAAAG
This sequence comes from Anaerolineaceae bacterium, assembly GCA_029265815.1. Lineage (GTDB taxonomy): Bacteria > Chloroflexota > Anaerolineae > Anaerolineales > Anaerolineaceae > UBA6107. The sequence continues at coordinate 10,700 of JAJUGU010000001.1, forward strand.
GTGAGGTGGTTGCCACTCCGCTCCAAAAAGCCGTCGAAACCAAAAAAGTGATCGACAAGGAATTGCTGAATCTCGCGGAATTGCTGGACTAGATCAGGATCTTTATAAAATCAAATCCTGGCTTAGCAATGACTAACCGGGATTTGATATCAGCGTTATCTGTTTACTTTTTCATGCGAAGCCATGCTTCGATGAAACCATCCAGGTCTCCGTCGAGGACTGAAGATGCGTTGCCCACTTCATACTCCGTGCGGTGGTCTTTGACCATCTGGTAAGGGTGGAGGACGTAAGAACGGATCTGGCTTCCCCATTCGGCTTTTTGATAGGCACCGCGTAAATCAGAAAGATGTTTTTCTGCAGCGATTTGTGCCAGATCAAGCAGACGGGCACGCAGGACTCGCATGGCGTTCTCACGGTTTTGCATTTGGGAGCGTTCATTCTGGCATGAGACGACTATTCCGGTAGGAATGTGTGTGATTCGGATGGCTGTGGCATTTTTCTGCACATTCTGTCCACCAGCACCGGATGACTTGAAAATATCGATTTTAAGATCTTCTGGATTAATGACCACCGTCGGGTCTTCTTGAACTGCTTCGGGCAGTACCTCTACCTGTGCGAATGATGTGTGGCGGCGATGGGCTGAATCAAATGGTGAAAGCCTGACTAATCGGTGAACACCTTTTTCAGCGCGTAAATAACCGTAGGCGTACGGGCCGTTTACGGCGATACTGACTGTTTTGATTCCAGCTTCTTCGCCTTCAGTCTGGTCGAGAATTTCTGTAGAATAACCCTTCCGTTCACACCAGCGCAGGTACATTCGCTCAAGCATCGAAGCCCAATCTTGAGCATCAGTTCCACCTTCGCCCGTATTGATCGTCAGGAGTGCATTACCTCGATCATATTTACCGCCCAGGAGGGTAGAAAGTTCTAGTTTGTTAAGTTCAACCTGGATGGCGGCGACCTCTGCGTCTAATTCGGCTTGAAGTGAAGAGTCTCCAAGATTGGCAAGCTCAAGAGCATCGGTAATCCGTTTTTTTAGCGTTTTCCAAAGGTTTATCTCATCTTTGAGTTCAGAAATTGATTTCATCAAAGACTGAGCCTGCTTTGGATCATTCCAAATAGCAGGGTCTTCACTTTTTTGAGTCAATTGAGCCAACAGGGATTCTTTTTGAGGGAGGTCAAAGACGCTCCATTAGGGTATGGATCGTTGCCTGGTTCGTTAGTAGGGTAGAAATCATGTCATCCATAAAAACCTCGATGATATTATCTCAGAATATTTTTTACAAATTCACTACGGTTAAATGGCTGTAAATCGTCAGGTTTTTCGCCAAGACCCGCATAATAAATAGGCAAACCAAGTTCTTTTTGTATAGCAAACGCCATTCCTCCACGAGCTGAGGAATCGAGTTTGGAAAGGATCACACCATTTACATTAACTGCTTGCTGAAAAGCACGTGCCTGATGCAGCGCATTTTGGCCAGTAGTGGCATCAAGCACAAGGAGTACCGCGTGAGGTGCGCCTGGAAGAGCTTTGCCAACAACGCGATACACTTTTTTTAATTCTTCCATAAGGTTGTATCGAGTATGAAGCCGGCCAGCGGTATCAATCAACACTATATCGGTGCCGCGCGCGATGGCGGATTGTACAGCATCGAAGGCGACCGCGCCCGGATCGCTGTCGGGTTGGCCGGCAATAACTGGAAGTCCAAGCCTATCGGCCCAAACCTGAAGTTGATCGATAGCGGCTGCCCTGAAAGTATCAGCTGCTGCAAGCAAAACCTTCTTCTTATACTGCGCGTAGATATAACCTAGCTTGGCTGCTGTGGTGGTTTTTCCAGAGCCGTTGACGCCCACCAGCAAGATTACAGCAGGGTGGTGGGCATCTAAGTCGAGTTCAGCTGGCGGCATCAGATGGGAAACAAGCTCGTTTTCCAATGCCTGTTGAAAATCAGCAGATTTGGTAATTCCATTTTCTATTACAAACCGCTTAAGATTATTGATGATCAACTGACTCGTTTCTACGCCCACATCAGCCTGAATCAATAAGGCTTCGAGATCATCCCAGGTATCTTGATTAATCTCAGAGGCACCAACAAGAGCAGCAATACGCCCGAATGTTGATTTTCGAGTTCGGTCTAGACTGTTTTTCCATTTTGAAAAAATATCGTTCATAGATCAAAGATTATAACATGTGTTCTGATGGGGCTTTGCTTACTGGTGCTTGGAAGCCAGTTGACCGCAGCCTGCACGGATATCGATACCACGCCGAAGGCGAATCGTGCAAGGAATGCCTGATGATTCGAGAATGCCTTTAAAAACCTCGGCATTTTCACGGGTCGTGGGCTTTCCTTCATACTCTATTGTGGGGTTGAGTGGAATGATGTTCACGTGGCACAGCAATCCTTTGATGAGTGATGCCAGTTCACGGGCGTCGGTAGGAGAATCATTTACTCCTTGAATGAGTGCCCATTCAAAGGAGACACGGCGGTTGGTCAATGAAACATATTCACGACAGGCCTGCATCAAATCTTCCAGTGGGTATCTACGATTAATGGGCAGCAGCATACTACGCAGGGCGTCATTGGCTGCATGCAGGCTGATGGCAAGGTTTACCTGGCGTTTTTCAGAAGCAAATTGTCTGATCGCTGGCACAATGCCGACAGTGGAAATGGTGAAGCGCCTGGCTCCGAGGTTTAGACCTCTGGGATCGTTCAAACGGTCTATCGCGCTCATCACCGCATCATAATTATGAAAGGGTTCACCCATACCCATAATGACGATATTCGTAACGACTTTGTTTTCTTTTGCAAGTTCCCGGGCGTAGTAAATGACTTGTTCAACGATCTCGCCAGAGCTTAAATTGCGTTTAAAACCCATTTGACCGGTGGCACAGAAAACGCATCCCATTGCGCACCCTGCCTGAGAAGAAATACACAAAGTATCGCGTTCATCGTAATGCATTAATACCGCTTCGATGCTCAGGCCATCTGGCAAACGAAAAAGGGTTTTAACAGTTTCTCCATCCGATGAAACCAGGCGGTCTATGGGTGTTAAATGTGAAAACTCCATTGACTCGTGAAGTTTGGTTCTCAAGGATTTGGATAAGGTTGTGATTTGCTGCGCGTCATGCTCCAATTGAACATACATAGCCTGCCACAACTGCTGAGCGCGGAAGGGAGGCTCATTCAGAACTTTAAATTGCTCTTTGAGATCTGCAATATTGAGATCAAAGAAAAAAGGTTTACCGGTCATTGAATAAATTAACCAGGTCTCCGAGGGTTGGAACAATAAAATCGATAGCAGGTTGGTGTTTTTCTGCCTGTTCACGGGTAGCGATTCCCGACAATACCAGAGCAGTCGGACAGCCGAGACGCTGTCCACCAGTAACATCCGTTTCCAGTCTATCTCCAACAATTAAAGTTTCCTGAGGTGTGGTACCCAATCTTTCGAGAGCGAATTCATATAAAGTAGGACTGGGTTTGCCAGCAATGATTGGGGCGACATCAGTGGCAATTTCAATCGCACCGATGATTGCACCGGCTCCAGGAATTAACCCTCTTGGAGTGGGGTAAGTGCGGTCAGGGTTGGTTCCATAAAACGGCACACCACTGCGGATTAAGAGGGTTGCTTTTTTCATTTTTTCAAAATTAATATTACGGTCCATGCTGACAACCACAGCCAGGCAGTTTTCTTCTGATTGATGAAAACCAGCATCCTCAAGTGCCTGGGTAAGGCCAGATTCACCTACGACATAAACAGAACCACCATCAGGAAATCTTTTTGAGAGTAAATAAGCTACTCCCATTGAAGAATTGATGACTTGATCTTCTGTTACTTCAACACCAAAACCGGCGAGTTTCTCTACATATTGGCGGGGAGTGCGGGTGGCGTTGTTGGTGGCCAACACAACTTTGAGGTTCAATTGTTTGATTTTTTGGAATATGTGAGACAGGTCACCAATAGGGGCAGATTCGCGCCAGAGCACGCCATCCATATCGAGGATCAATGATTTTATGCCTGATAGTTTTAGAAGATTCATAGCACCTCATAAAACGAGCCGGATAGCTAATGCCACCCGGCTCGCTGCGCTCTCTTGAAATTAATGTTCGGGTGGAGTGAGTACCTGGTCGACCAGACCGTATTCCACTGCTGCCTGTGCATCGAGATAGAAGTTGCGATCGGTATCGCGCTCGATCACTTCCAGCTTCTGCCCCGTGGATTCGGAGAGGATATTCATCAAACGCGCCTTCAAACGTAGGATTTCCCGTGCCTGGATCTCGATATCAGATGCCTGGCCTTCTGCTCCACCGAGAGGTTGGTGCATGTGAATGGTGGCATGTGGCAGAGCATAACGTTTCCCTTTGGTTCCGGCGGCAAGCAAAACGGTACCAAATGAAGCGGTCACTCCTACAGCTACCGTGCTGATCTTATTAGGGATCATTTTCATCGTATCGTAAATCGCCAGACCGGAATAGATTTGTCCGCCAGGAGAATTGATATACATCTGAATATCGGCGTCAGGATCTTCACGACTGAGAACCAATAATTGGGCAACTACAGCATTAGCAACCTGGTCGTCAATTGGAGTGCCAACAAAAATAATTCGTTCTCTAAATAAAAGGGAATAGATATCATAAGCCCGTTCACCACGTCCAGAAGACTCGATGACCATCGGGATAACGTTCTTGAAATCGGGGATTTTCATATTACCTCCTTGTAAAATCCTCAACATAAATCTTATTCGGCAGATTCACTGACCTTTTTGCTCTTTTTAGGCTTGGCAAGAGCCTTTTCGCCGGGTTCGGAATCTGACGATTTGGCTGCTTTCTTTGCGGTTGATTTTGGTTTGGCGGGCGCAGCTTCTTCAACAGGTGCTTCATCGGCTTTACCGGTGGCAATATCTTTAAGGCGAAGGAAGATATTACGATTCAGCACTCGATTGGCAGCCTGCATGGTTAACGCGTTAGCCACGCGCTCTGATTTAAGCTGCTTTTCTAACCTCTTGGTGTCAACAGATTGGGAGAGTTCACCCAGGATATTAGTGACTTCAGATTGTAGATCTTCTTTTCCAACCTGGATTTTTTCAGCGCGGGAAAGTTCATCAAGCACGAGTGACCGCTCAAGGCGTTTTCTGGCGGCAGGTTTAACCTCTTCTTCCATCCAGGCTTCTTTACCCTTATTAATCGTTTTTAAGTAAGTATCCAATTCCATATGCTTATTGGATAGATCGTGAGTGATGTCTTCGACAACATGTTCCATCTCGTGTTCAAGCACCTGGGGTGGATATTTAATGGTGGCAGCGGCAGTTAATTCATCAAGGATGGCGTTGAAATAATCATCATCATATTCTGCGTTACTTCGGGCTTCAATTTGAGTTTTGACCGCTTCTTTCAGCTGATCAAACGTTTCGTAATCGCCAAACATACGAGCAAAATCATCATTTAATTCAGGCAGAGTGAGATGTTTCACACTCTGCATGGTTACATTGAATTCAACTTCCTTACCCCGCAGCTTCTCGTACCTGGAATCTTCGGGGTAGGTATATTTGAACTTCTTTTGTTCGTCTGCAGAAAGGCCAATTAAAGCATCGCCGAACCCGGGATAAGGAAAACCATTCTCTTCAGGGTCATTTTCACCGATCACAAGCTGTAATGGTGAGTCTTTGAGCAATTCCGCTTTTTCACCATCGGCAGGTTCCAGGATGTTGGCATCGATCTTGATGTAAACAAGGTCATCTTTACCAGCAGGGCGATCCACAGGTTCAGCTGTGGCGTAAGTACGCTGTAGACGCTTGATGAATTCATCAATTTGCGCTTGCGTAACTGGTTTGGGGGCATATTCTTTACGAATCTCGCGATATTTTCCCAGATCAACAGTAGGTTCTAGCGGTACCACGAAGGTGAACTTCAGAGGATCTTCTTTTACAATGTCTTCGAGTGTCCCAGGGGCAGCAGGATTGATTTTAGCTTCATCAAGCATCTGGGGATAAATATCTTTAGCCATCAGCTCGATCGCTTCTTCTTCGATAGCTGGTTCGCCATATAATCGAGCGATGACATCGTAGGGGGCTTTTCCGGGTCGGAAACCTGGTATTTTTGCCTGACCAGCGATTTTTCTGGCTGCCTGTTTTTTGTATTTATCGAGAGAATTGGCTTCAAATTCAGCCACAACCTTCATTTGATGATCGTCACGTGCTTCAGTAGTTATTTTCAATGTCTTTTTCCTTCAAATATAAATATTTATGTGGTGGGGAAAGAGGGACTTGAACCCTCACGTCTTTCGACACATGATCCTAAGTCATGCCTGTCTGCCAATTCCAGCATTTCCCCAAATGCGAAAGAATTATAAGCGGAAGGGGAAGGGGCGTCAATAAGGGATATAATATGATTTTTGTTAATATTTGTTCATGCAAGGAGTATTCATTGGCCACAATTTATTCACCCGACAGTGCTGGAAAAGAAAGGACGCGCTTGACAAAAACGATCGTCCTGGCTCTTAGAGAGTTAATGAAGCAGAGTGAACCTAATCAAGAGACAAAAGATTTAACCGCTTACGTCGTTTTGGCATTGGAAGAGATCGCTGGAAATATTGATGCGTCGGTTGAGGCTTGGGAAAAAAGAGGATACTGGGTAAAAGCTGACAAGTTCCGGTTGGAATGGGAATGGGCAGGTGTTACAGCCAGGAATATGCGTACTGCGCTTAACAATGAAGATTGGGGAACCGTGGCGCTTTCAGCCGCGAAAATCGCGCAAAAATTAATCAAAGTAACCATACCAGAACGACACAGGCTGGGAACTCCCTGGGTGGGAGCTTCTAGACAGTTTTATCAAAAATAAAAAAACGCTTCCGAATAATTCGGAAGCGTTTTTGATGGAAAAGATTTACTTCTTCTTGAGGATGATTCTGGCGTCAGCCACCTTCAAGCCTTCACCTTCTGCATAAACAAGGAAGGGGTTCGCATCAGATTCTGCGATCTCATCCTTGAGATCAAGAATCATAGATGAGTAGTTGACAATCGCGTTCGCAAGAGCTTTCCGATCACGCGGCGCTTCACCTCTGGCACCAGCAAGGATTTTTGCACCTTTAATTTCATTGATCATATCCATCGCTTCGACAGATGAAACTGGCGAAACACGGAAAGTAACGTCTTTAAGAACTTCCACGAAGATACCACCAAGACCGAACATGAGGGTAGGGCCAAAGGTGGGGTCATTGATGGAGCCCAAAATGACCTCAGTACCCCAGGGTGCCATTTCCTGTACTGCAATGCCATGAATATTAGCATCGGCTTTGTAAGCCTTTGCATTCTTCATAATAGTGTTGAAGGCTTCGCGCGCAGCAGCCTCGTCCTTAATATTCACTTTGACGCCACCGGCATCTGACTTATGCAGGATATCAGGCGAGACGATCTTCATGACGATAGGATAGCCTATCTTCTTGGCGGCAGCAATGGCTTCCTCTTCAGTCTTGGCGAGTGCGATCTTAGTTGTGGGCATTCCATAAGCTTCGAAAATTGCTTTGGCTTCGATCTCGGTCAATGCAGTCCGGCCGTCTTTGCGGGCTGCTTCGATGATTTCCATAGATTTCTTCATGGCTTTTTCGTTCGGTTTGACATGGATATTGTTTTTCTGTTCCTGCAGGATCGCATATTCACGCAGTGCGGCGATAACGTTCACAGCTACGTCAGGAGCGAAGAAAGCTGGAATACCATGTTCATTAAGCCAGGCGATTGCTTCATTTGATCTATCACCACCCACAAAGGAAACTGTAACCGGTTTATTTTTCACACCGCTGTCGTCGATTGCGCGTTTGATGCTTTCGGCGATTTCGTGCGGGTTGGTGATGGAAGTTTCACAATAGAGGATTACCAGGCCGTCAGTCCATTTATTGCTGATGGCATATTTAACAGTTTCATAATACCATTCGTTTCCAGCCATACCCGTCATGTCGACCGGGTTCTTGGCAGAACCAAATTCAGGCATGTGTTTCTTCATTTCAGCCTGTACATCTTCTGGTGCAAACTTCAGTGGGATGCCGTAACGTTCAGCAGCATCTGTTGCAAGTACACCCACACCACCACCGTTGGTGAGTACAAGCAGGTTGTCACCCTTCATGGGAGGCTGGGAGGAGAGGCCGAGGGTGCGGTCGAATAGGTTGTCAAGATCTGAAGCCTGAATGACGCAAGCCTGTTTGAAAGCAGAACCGTAAACTTTTGCTGCACCAGCCAGTGAACCAGTATGCGAGGCGGCAGCTGCGGCGCCATGAGCAGAAACACCAGATTTCAAAGCAATGATGGGTTTTTTGGAGTTCTTCGCAGCATCAATAAAGCGGCGGCCGTTCTTCAAACCTTCAATGTAAAGTGAAACACAAGAAGTATCTTCGTCATCGTTGAACCATTCAATAAGGTCCGCAAAATCAACATCAGCCATGTTCCCAATGGAAATGAGCTTATCAAAACCAACCTTGCGTGTCCAGGTTGCCATCGCCAACGCAATTAAGAGGGCGCCAGACTGAGAAACCAGGGAGGCCTTACCGGGCAGGGGGAGGCTGGGGCAGAACGAGCCATTGAATTTATCTGAGTTGGACAATGAACCGACAATGTTTGGTCCAAGAATGCGCATTCCGTAACGTTTAGCGATATTCACAATTTCATCTTCGAGATCTTTGCGGCCGATTTCGCTAAATCCTGAAGTAATAACGATCAATCCTTTGACACCCTTTTTGCCGCATTCTTCGGTCATCTCGACCATCGCTTTAGCAGGTACGCACATAACGGCAGAATCGATCTCACCGGGAACGTCTTTAAGTTCAGCATAGCATTTAACCCCCAGAATTTCAGATTCTTTCGGGTTAATCGGATAGATTTTGCCTTTGTATCCGTCTTTTAAGAGGTTACTGATTACAGAATATCCAATCTTTCCAGGTGTAGCTGAAGCACCTACCACAGCTACTGATTTTGGTCTGAGCATCTTGTTTAAAACTTTCTTATCCACAGCAGTTCCTCCAAATGATATTGTTTTAGGTTATTCTTCAAAATTTACAGGTATACAACGAATAATGACGGTAAACCTAAAAGAACACTTTCATTGTATACATTTTTATCTAAACAAAAGTACCCAATATTGTGACAATTCGTCATAAATCAACCGTTGACTATGACCACATCTGATCTTCACATCAGGTTCATCGATGTCTGAACGCGAAAAAGATTATGGATATTGCTACTGAATAATCACTCCTGTCACGAGCAAATCCTTTATTCAATCCTCCTTATGATGAAGAGAAAACTCTTGGAACAACTCGACATCAACAGAAGATCAGCCAGATCATTATGCATATCTGGCCTTGATCGATGGGATCAAATATTCATCAAATGCCCTTTGCTCGTCATAATCAGGTTTCCATCCCCAATCTCTGGTGGCGGCACTGTCATCTACATCAGCAGGCCAGGAATCGACAATGTTTTGCCGGGCAGGGTGAGGTTCGAAAGTGATTACTGCATTCGGGAATGCCTTTTTTACCCTGACCATAAATTCTTCGGCAGTGGGGCTAAAACTGGTGACGTTGTATACCATCTGTTTCAGGTTTTCACGCGGCGCAGATTCAAGTTGCAGCAATGATTTGATGGCGTCTGGCATGACCATAAAAGGCAGTTTTGCATCAGGGCGTACGAAGCATGCGTAAGGTTTGCCCTGGGCAGCATGGTGCAGCATTTCTGGACCGTAATCACTTGTTCCACCTGTAGGAATTGTCACAGAGCTGATCAACCCGGGGAAGCGCAGGCAGCGAAAATCAACTGTATGTTTTACTTCATCAGCAGCCAATTGTCTGTAATAACGGCTGTAGTACCTACCAAGATGCTCACAGTAAAGTTTGTTACAGCCATACATTGTTGTTGGTGCACACCAATCACATTCCTTGATCTTACCGGCTTTTTTCTTTACTTCAAGAGACGGGAGGCCATACGCCGCAATCGAACTGGGGTAAAGGAATTTTACTGGTTTGCCCTGCCAGGAAGATTGCTCAACAGCCAGGCGAAGCAAGTTGAGTGTGCCTTCAACATTGACACGATGTGCCGTCTCAGGATTGTATTCAGCTTTTGTTGAAAGAATAGATGCCAGGTGATAAATCGTCCGAATATCATATTCAGCCACCAGGCGCCCAAGCAGGAGGTTATCAAGGATGTCGCCCTGAATAAAGCGTTCGCAAAGGGGCAGCAGTGATGCATCGAGGGGTTGAACATCCATGGCAACGATCTTCGTGTCACCAGATTCTCCGAGATGGCTGATGAGGCCGTGTCCGATTTCGCCGTTTGCACCTGTTATCAGAACAACTTCTTTACGCATAGTATTCTCCATGTTTGAAATTTCAGGACTCCACACAATGAGGAGATTGAATAAAAAAAGTTCTGGTGGTTAATCCAGAACTTTTTTCTATATGATTTACGAAGCAGTAGTCTCCTGATTTTTATGGAACCAGGTTTTCCATTCCTTCTTTTCCCAGACTACCAGCAGTGGGGCTGCGATGAAGATTGAGGAGTAAGTACCGCTGAGAAGTCCAACGAGAAGAATCACAGCAAATTCGCGCAGGGTGACACCACCAAATAATGCAAGAGAAAGCAGCAAGAATTCAACTGTCATTAATTGGGTATTAATTGACCGCTGCAAGGTTTGAACGATGGAATGATTAGCAAGTTTTTCGAAATCGAGTTTGCGATAAATGCTGCTATTTTCACGGATGCGGTCGAAAACCACGATCTTGTCTTGCACAGAAAAACCGACTACTGTTAGGAGAGCAGTCAGATAAAGAGAATCGACCTGCCACCCGAAGAATTTTGCACCGTAACCCGTGAGGGCTAAAACCAATAATACGTCATGGACCATGGCGATAATCGCGCAAACACCGTAACGGAAAGCGTGAGGTACTTTGCGGAATGCAAACCAGATATATAAGACAACTGCAACCGCAGCCAGGCTTACGGCTTGAATGGCACGTTGGGTGACACCTTTACCGATTGAGGGCCCAACCGTATCTGCTTTGAGGATGATGATCTCGCTGTTGACGATGTTTTTCAACTCGTCCAGGATGGTATTTTTCACTGATTCGCTCAATTCAGAAGAGCGCAAAACAAGTGAACCTTCACTGGTGGATTGAACCTGCAGGTCTTTAATTCCATTTTGATCATAGATATTCTTGATCGATTCCGTGGATGGTAACTGCCCATTTTCGAAGCGGACTTCTAGAAGCGTGCCACCTTTAAAATCGATCGATAGAGGCATTCCATTCACAGCCAGCATGATAAGGCCTGGAATGATGATCAATAGAGATAATGCAAAGAAAAAGTAGCGTTTACCAAGAATGTTTAGCATTGGGTATCCTCCTATGCACCAAACCACTTTTGGCGGTGTTCAGGCTTGATAAAATCGATCACAATGCTCAAGAACGTGCGCGTAATGAAGAAAGCAGTGAAGAGGGAGACAAACACCCCCAATGAGAGTGTTACCGCGAATCCTTTGACCACTGTGGCACCGAAGGTAGAACCGAACCAGAATAAAATGACACTGGTAATAATGGTGGCAATATTTGAATCGCGGATCGAAGGCCAGGCGCGTTTCCATCCCATATCCACAGCCTGCCTCAGCGTACGCCCGTTTCGCAACTCTTCCTTAAGCCTTTCAAAGATCAGGATGTTTGCATCCAGTGCACTACCGGTTGAGAGCAAGAAACCCGCGATACCAGAGAGGGTGAGGGTGACCGGGATCAGTTTGAATAATGCGAAGGTGAGTCCGGCATATATTGCAATTCCAACCACTGCAACGCCACCTGGTAGGCGGTAGTAAATGATCATGAACAAAGCAACAATGGCAAACCCAATCAGACCTGCCAGAAGGCTTTTCTGCAAAGAATCTGTACCTAATGTTGGACCAACCACACGGCTTTCGACAATTTCAACGGGAACAGAAAGGCGGCCGTAGCGCAGGGTAACAGCCAGGTTGTTAGCTCTATCGTAATCAAAGTTGCCGGTAATCTGTCCTTTCCCTTCAGTGATTGCGGTGCTTATCTGAGGGCTAGAGATGACCTTCTTATCAAGTACAATCGTGAGGGCTTTACCTACATTAGCAGATGTATGCTCTTTGAAAATAGTTGTGCCTTCTGCAGTTAATACAAAATCAACTGCGTAACCACCTGTCTCGCTGGTTGTCACAGTAACAGATTCAATATCCTTGCCAGTCATGATAGTATGCCAAACTGTGGTCTCTGCATTTCCATCTGCTGTTTCTGGGGCAGCGGTCGGTTCCACTGTGGCGGTTATCGTTGGTTCTGCAGTTGGTGCTGAAGTGGTATCACCAACGACATAATCGGTTACGATCGAATCACCGGGGTTCATGAAGGTACTGCCCGTATCAACAAACTCCAGCAAACCAGTTTGTTTAATCGAGGCAATGACATCTTCAGTATTCGTGAGACCAGGAAATTCACCCAGAATATACTTATCTCCCGAAACCTGGAATATGACTTCACTTACACCGAGGCCGTTAGCGCGGTTTTCGAGGATTTTGCTGGTATCTTCCAGGTCGGTGCGGCTGGCGGTTACACCTTGTTGAGGACTAAGAAGAACCTGCATGCCACCGCGCAGGTCTAGACCTAAAACGGGGTTTAAGGTACGCTCAAAGCTTCCGATCTTTATTCCGGTCTGGCCTTCAGCGCGGGGTAGATCCACCCAAACGATTAAAGCCACAAGAACAAGGATCACAATCAATTTTATATAACGACGATCCATAAATTGTTCGACCTCCGATGAAATCAAAATCCAGCCGTAGCTGGCGTGAACGAAAGAATTATACCTCAAAGTATTTTTATGGATGGCTGTTCTTCAATCGTGCAGATAAGTTTGCAGTTCTTTTACGACTCGATCAATCAATTGTTGGGGGGTGAGATCATCGGTATTGATGCAGATATGAGCATTTTCGATAGCATCTCGGAGACGGAAAAGTTGCTGGGCGTATTCGTCTCTCGTCCAATTGAGGGATTTACGCGCAATCGTGTTTTCATATGAGACTTCAAGATAAATCAGAATGTCGGGATTTGTAATCCTGCGCCACATCGTGGGGACGTAAGAGTGTTCTTGGGCAATGTGCCTGCAATTGAAACCAAGCGCAGTTAATCCGGCGTTGAGTGTGGTTTTTCCTGAAGCACAAACGCCGACGATCCCGATCAGAGGTTTAGGCGAGACTTTTTCCATAATTAAGAAATGAACGAGGGGGCTCCTCGTTCCATTTGTGATCTGGTTTTAGTGGTTATACATCGGAACCACTGGCAGGCGTACGGTCATGCGCCTTATTTGATCAGTTTCGTGTGGAGTGGACCGTAGTACGACCACACTCATGTCATCGTTAGGGCGATTATTGTCCAATCGAATAGCCTGCGCAAGGATGGAATCGGCAATCTCCTGTGCTGAAGGGTTTTCTTCTTCCAACATCGCCTCGAGGATGGTGCATATATCGAGCTTTTGGCCGGTTCGATCTCCAGCAAATTTAATTCCATCGGTATAGAGCACGATTGTGATGCCACTTTCAAGCGGGAATTCTGTAATAGAAGGCCGAATATTGCGTGAAGTTCCAATAGAAGGGCTATCGGTGGAAATACATTCGATCTTATCATCACGAGCGATAAAGACAGGTGTTGGGTTATTGCGTGAAATGACAATCGTTCCTGTCTGTAAATCGACAGAAAGAATATTGAGACAAGCGGTTACTTTACCATTTCTCTCTGTAAAAAGATAATCAGATGCAGCCCTGGCTGCTGCACCATCTCGCACGCCATCGGCAAGCAGGCTGATCACTTTACGCACGACCATGGTCGAGATGGCTTTCGCTCCTCTACCTGAGGTTTGCCCATCTGCCAGAACTACCGATACGCCACCATTTGGCCGTTCAACGACCTCAAGGGTATCGCCGCTTTCGGACACAGCATATTTATTGATTTTCGCAATCGCTATATTAATTTCCATACAGAGATTTTACATCATTAGTCAAATTTCTTTCAATCCCGAGGAAAGATGTGGAAATTTAAAATTAAGGTTGACGGTTAGAGGGGTTTTATGTATAATCCATCAGCCTGTCAAATCATGACGGGTAGGAATTTTTGACAGGAGTATTGAAATGGTTCCTCTTCCAAAACGAAAACTTTCTAAAGGCAGACGCGACCGCAGGCGTGCTCAAGACGCACTCACAACAGCCAACCTGGTTCAGTGCAGTAATTGCGGAGAAATGCGACTTCCTCATACCGTATGCCCCAATTGTGGGCAATATCAGGGTCGGGAAGTGCTTCATATTGAAAAAGAAGCAAAGAAAAAGTAAGAACGAATAGAAAAACGGGCGTAAGCCCGTTTTTTCTTTAACATTACCGTAATCAATTATTCATTCTCTTCGAGAATATCGTCTTCTGTTTCATCAAATGCTGGTGCCGATGATTGATATTGGCTGAAGCGTGCCATTAATCTTCCAGGAATCAACCCCTGAATAAATACGCCCTTGCGAGAATGTTCGATACGGATGACCTGACCTTGTTCATGAAACAGCGAGATCAATTGGCCATCGGTATAAGGGATCTGGACCGATATTTCTGAGTAATTTTCATATAGCTCTGTTTCAATTGCCTGAAGCAATTCCGGTAAGCCACTGCCATTCAATGCAGAAATTCCGACTGCTTTAGGAAAACCGCTTAATAACTCATTGGCAATTTCTGGTTGTGGAAGACGGTCGATCTTGTTTAACGCAACTACCATAGGAATGTGTTCTGCTTTAATCTCTTTAAGGGTATCCTCAACGGACCGGGCTTGTTCCAACGCATTGGGGTGGGTGATATCCACGACATGGATGAGGAGATCCGCTTCGCTAATCTCTTCAAGAGTGGCTTGAAATGCTGCGATTAACTGGGTAGGAAGTTTTTGAATAAACCCGACTGTATCAGTTATCAACGCCTGGTGACCTCCTGGTAGTTCTATTCGTCGTGTGGTGGGGTCAAGAGTGGCGAATAATTGATCTGCTACCAAGACATCTGAATGAGCCAGGCGATTAAGCAACGTTGATTTGCCGGCATTCGTATAGCCAACAATTGAAATTAATGGGATTCGAGATCGTTTACGCTGTGATCTGTAGCGTTGACGATGGGCACGCACCTTTTCCAGCTCTTTTTTTAGAAACGAGATCCGTTTCCGAATCTCCCGGCGGTCAACCTCGAGCTGTGTCTCACCGGGACCTCGTAAACCGACACCACCCACAGAACCCGTGCGACCACCTCCGCCACCTGCCTGGCGGGCAAGGTGAGTCCAGGCACGAGTCAAGCGGGGAAGGCGATATTCATATTGTGCCAGTGATACTTGAAGAATACCTTCGCTTGAATGCGCATGCTGGGCGAAAATATCAAGAATTAATGCGGTCCGATCGATCACCCGTAAATGAGAACCGAATCGTTCCTCGAGTTCGCGTTGGTGGCGTGGAGACAGCTCGATGTCGAAGATGATGATATCTGCCATCGTTTCTTCGGCCAACATGGCTATTTCCTCCACTTTCCCCGATCCAATAAAAGTGGCAGGATTTGGTGTATCTAGTTTTTGCGTTGTTTCTCCCACGATTTCGAGATTGGCCGTCTCAGCCAAGCGCACCAATTCGCCCAGAGAATCTTCGAGCGATATAAGGGGTGTTTCACTACGAATTTCAACCCCTACAAGAAATGCCTTTTCTCGGGGAGAAGATGTGGGGAGAGGCGGCTTTGACATAAATTATCGTTTCCAATCTGAAAGACGATCCATAGCTTCTTTTATGCGTTGGGTGGAGGTTCCTAATGATACCCTCAAGAACCCTTCACCATGTTTACCGAATATGACACCGGGCGTGGTACTCACGCCGGTTTCATCCAGCATGCGGGAGCAAAACTTGATAGAGTCTGTTTCACCTGGTGGTAGGTGTGCCCAAACATATATAGCTGCTCTGGGGACTTCAAGTGTTAAACCTGCACTGCGCAGGCCTTCCACAACGAGATCACGCCGTTCCTTGTAAACCTGGTTACGTTCTTCAAGCCAACTTTGATCGCCAGTTAGGGCGGCGACACCGGCTGAAAAGATTGGGCCGAAATTGGAGGTGTCCATTTGACTCTTGTAGGTGAAGAGGTAATCAATCACATCTGGGTTCCCTACGGCCATGCCTAAACGCCAGCCGGCCATATTATAGGTCTTTGAAAGGGAGTTGAACTCCACCGCAACTTCCTTTGCTCCGGGAACCTGAAGGATGGAAGGTGCGATATAACCATCAAAACAGATATCCACATAAGGTGCGTCGTGGGCGATTAAGATTTTGTGTTTACGAGCAAATGAAACCACTTCTTCGAAGAATGCCATACTGGCGACGGCACCCGTTGGGTTATTGGGATAATTTAGCCAGAGTATTTTTGCGCGTTCTAGAACGTCAACGGGAATAGCTTTTAGATCTGGAATAAATTGATTTTCAGCCAGTAAAGGAAAGTGCACGATCTCACCCCCCGCAATAATTCCACTGGCGCTGTATACAGGGTAGCCAGGATCTGGAACGAGAGCAACGTCTCCCGGGTTGAGAATAACTTGACTGAGATTAAATAGACCTTCCTTGGAACCGATTAAACCAACGACCTCAGTGGAGGGATCGAGAGTAACTTCAAAACGATTGAGATAGTATTCAGCAACCGCCCGTTTATATGCAGGTGTGCCCCCGATGGGAGAATAACCATGAGTATCTGACCGTTGGCTGTCTTTGATCAACTCATCAATGATGAATTTAGCGGGTGGTAAATCTGGAGAACCCATATCGATACGGATGACATCCGTACCCTGTTTCTTCATTTGTGCGATCTTTTTTCCCAGGGAAGCAAAAAAATAAGGCTCAAAGGATGAAATCCGATGAGCAGGTGGGACAAACGCAGTATTTTTGTTCATTATTCTGGAGACCTCGAAAATGAATTTTGGAATGCGATATACCTAAGTTTACGACAGCCTGTGAAAATTGCCAAATGATTTTATTTTTTCAGCCAGGTGAGTAAAGTCATGCCAATAACTTCCAGACTGCGCTCTGACACTTTGTCTGGGGTATCTTCACTGGTATGCCAGTATTCATACTCAATATCAATAATATCGATTGCCGGAATTCCAGCGTCGATGAAGGGCAAATGATCATCGAGAATCGAATACTTGTTTTCATTGATAAATACATCAGAAAACCCTAAATCAGCAGCTGTCTCCCAAATTTCATCGGTAAGTGATGGGTTTGATGCGATCTCACGATAAATATTGAGATCAGCATCTCCAATCATATCGATTACCACCACCGCATCAGGTTTGCCCTCCAGCGCTTGAACGAACGCACGCGAACCCAGAATCCAATCCCAGTCTGGTAAATGTCCCTGGTCTTCAGCATCGAAAAATACCAACCAAATTTCCTTATTGATATCCTGTGGAATCACTCTGGCAAGTTCTAAAAGGACAGCCACTCCTGAGGCTCCATCATTGGCACCATCAACTGGCTGGGCTGCTTTGATTGGATCTGTGTCTTCATCAGCATAGAACCTGCTGTCGTAATGTGCCCCAAGAATCACCCATTCAGATCCTGTTCCCCGGCGGGCGATGATATTGCGGATAGGATGTCCCATCATTTCAGTGTTTTGGATTTCGACCTGCCAGCCAGATTTTTTCAACTCTCTTGAAGCATAGTTTATGAATTCTTCCTGAGATGATGATCCTGGTGTGCGAGGACCAAAATCGATCTGAGTTAGGACGTGCTGATAAGCACGCTGTGCATCGAAAGACGATTCTTGCCTGGTTTTATGCAGGGAAAGCCTTAACAGGAATAATGCTACCGCCGAAATTAGAACGATCGGAATTATGATAATCAGCCATTTACATTTCATACCAGGTCACCATTTAAATGATTTTCTGAAATGAAATTTCGTAGAGACCTCAGCGCTCGTTTTGAATAGGCAAACCCTTTGTCTTTTCTGGATTGTGGTCGATGTTCCAAAGGGGGAAGCAAGCCGAAAATGGCTTTCATTGGTTGAAAATGTTCAATATCTGCACTCGAAATATATTGATGCAGTGCCCCAATCATCGTGTCTGCTGGAAAGGTTAGCGGCTCATCACCCCTTAAAACTCGAGACGCGTTTATTCCCGCTATCAAACCTGAAGCGATGTTCCCGGTATATCCCTCAATGCCTGCAACTTGACCAGCAAAGAAGAGGTCATTCCGATTTTTATACTGTAGTGTCGGAAGTAAAAATTTAGGTGATGCAATAAAAGTGTTGCGATGCATCTGGCCAAAGCGCATAAATTCTGCGTGTGCCAGTGCGGGAATCATGCGAAACACGCGTTCTTGTTCAGCAAACTTGAGATTCGTTTGAAAACCCACCAGGTTATAAAGGGTGTTTGCGAGATTATCCTGACGCAATTGAAGGACTGCATAAGGGTGACTGTTGTCATTTGGATTGCGCAATCCAACCGGGCGTAATGGACCATAAGTCAAAGCTTTTGGATCCCTGGCAGCCAGAACTTCAATAGGGAGGCAGGCTTCGAAATACCGTTTCCTTCCCGCATTCACTCCCTCACGAACATTTGAATCAATTTTTCTCATTTCAATTTGCTCAGCATTTAAGAGTTCATTGAGAAAATCGAAGTATTGCGATTCGGTTAACGGGCAATTTAAATAATCACCTTCTGACCCATTATCCTGTTCATAACGCGAACCGCGAAAGGCCTTTGATAAATCAATGCTTTCGAGGGTAACGATGGGTGCTATGGCATCATAGAAAAAAACGAATTCTTCTCCGAGGAAATGAGAGATTTCTAAAGAGAGACTCGCTGATGTAAGGGGGCCTGTGGAAATAATGACAGGGGATTCGGGAATTTTTTTTATTTCCTGTCGAATGATAGTAATGTTTGGATGGTTGCTCAGTCTTTCAGTGACCATGGCTGAAAACCTTTCTCGGTCAACAGCCAGGGCTTTTCCGGCTGGCAGCGCATTTTCTTCAGCGCACTGAATGACGAATGAATTCAATAACTGCAGTTCGTGTTTGAGTAAACCAGCGGGAGTGTTCCTTTGCACTGCACCCAAAGAATTGGAGCAAACAAGTTCAGCAAGATCACCAGTTGTATGAACCTCTGTTGAAACCCCGGGGCGCATTTCGTATAGAGACACTTTTAACCCTCGATGAGCAGCCTGCCATGCAGCTTCACACCCGGCTAATCCTCCACCAACAACGATTAAGTCTGTCATTGCCACCTCTTCTGTATTCTATCATTTTCTATGAAATGAGCTGGCATAAAACTTGCACTAAAAATGAATATCCGCTATACTCATTTCAATAAGAGGCAGCCCATGTTTCAAGTCCAACGTCAATCTATCCGTCCACTTACCACAGCCCACCTCGCGCAAACGATGACTTTATTATCGCTAACTGCAGATGAACTGAAGCAAGAAATCGATTCGGAATTGGCTTCAAACCCGGCTCTGGAAATGGTTGAAGAAAGGCGTTGTCCAACCTGTCACAGGCTGCTCACTGAACCAGGAAAATGCCCGATTTGTAGTTTACCTTCCAATATTGAATCAGACGAACCGGTAGTATTCCTTTCTCCGCGTGAAGAATTCATTCCCCAGAAGGATTATATTGATACTGAAATTGACGATGAGCCGTTTGCCCCCGCAACTGAAGATCTGCCTACCTACGTTCTGAGGCAAATCGCACCAGATTTAAAACCAGAACAGCGCGGATTAGCGGCATTTCTACTCACTCATCTCGATGAAGATGGCTTGTTGACGACAAGTTTAATGGATGTGGCCCGATATACCCATGTAGCACTCTCAGAAGTGGAGAAGGTTCAACATATCATTCAGCTTGCTGATCCGATTGGCGTTGGATCGTGCACTACAACAGATGCCTTGCTTGTGCAATTGCGCGTTTTGGCAGATGCTGGAGAAATTCCCGAACTTGCAGAGACCCTTGTCATGGAATGCATGGATCAATTAAGTCATCACCAATATTCTGATTTGGCCCACCGTTATAACGTTCCCGTACGGAAGGTGAGCGAGGCAGCAAAATTTATTGCAGAAAACTTAAATCCTTTTCCTGCCAGATCTCATTGGGGAGATATCCGCCAGCCTGCAGATGAACAAATCCAGGTATATCACCAACCAGATATCCTTATCAGTTACTTAAATGATGATCCAACCCGACCACTTGTGGTGGAAATTATTATGCCTATTAGTGGAACTTTACAGGTGAATCCATTGTTTAAACAGGCTATCCGCCAGGCAAGTGAAGATGCAAAGCCAGATTTGAAGCAAGACCTTGAAAAAGCCTCGCTTTTTGTCAAGTGTCTGCAGCAGCGAAATCACACTATGGAAAGATTACTCATGCGCGTTGTGGGAATGCAAAGGGATTATATAATCAAGGGAGAAAAATACATAAAACCTGTCACCCGAGCACAACTTTCACGTGAACTGGAGGTACATGAATCCACCATTTCACGAGCGGTGGCTAACAAGGCAGTCCAATTGCCAAACAAGCGGATTGTTCCGCTCTCGTCATTTTTTGACAGGAGCTTGAATATCCGTAGCGAGTTGAAAGAGATCATTGAAAAAGAAGTCAAACCTTACAGCGATTCCGATTTAGTAGAAATTTTGGGGCAGCGGGGATACGATGTTGCCCGCCGTACGGTAGCGAAATATCGAGCCATTGAGGGAATCCTGCCTGCGCATTTGAGAAAGGTAACCACAAAAGTCACATGAGATCGATCACTGAACGGATCACGGATTCGTTAAAGGCAAAGAAAGAACCCGGATTTAACGAAATATTCACCCTGCTCAATTTTGAAGAACTGCCAACAGCTCTAGTGGATAATACCTCACGGAGCTTGTTGTTTATTAACAGCAGATTGATGAAGATCGTTTCGTATACAAATCAGGATTTAGCACATAAACCAATACAAATTCTCTTTCCTGACCTTGATCTTTCGACTGTTTCTACCGGGGAAATCCGGAAAGTTAAGGTCAACCGGCGGGAAAAAACTGCGGTTGAGTACAAATTACGCTTCGAGTTCATTGATCAGGCTGCCCAATGGATCGTAATCAATTTCTTACCTGAAAAACCGCCAGAAGTTGAAAATAAACAGATTATCCCTGATCTATTGATTAAGCTGCGTCAATTTAGCCAACTATCCGATGAATCTAGTCTGCCAATGGCTTTGCAGCAAAGCACCCTTCTGGCGAAGACCATTCTGGGTTGCGATTACGTTTGCCTTTATCAGGCCGAATCCGATTATCCGCGCCTGCGGATGATCGCAGCCAGCTGTAAGGATGGAAGATTTGCTGAAACATTACCTTCTACAGATCTAATGCGGCTGGATAAGCCGTATATATGGCTGAAAGAAAATCGCGTACTGACAGAAATTCACCGATCTGCGCGCGAAAACCAGGTGGATTACCTGGCGTCAGCACCACTGATTCAAGGCGGTGGAGCGTTTGGTCTGTTTGTGGCTGCAGGGAGAGGTGAACCTCCAGCGAAACTAGGAATTGATCTGCTGGAATTGCTGGCAGCAATGACCCTTTCCCTTTTCCAGCAGAATTTATTGGCTGAAAACTTGACCAGAAAGATCGAACAAACGCAGGATTTTGCAGATCTGCGCAATACCGCATTCGAAAATATGAACGAAGGTGCTGTGATTCTGGATAACGATTTTGTCATTACTGAGATCAATCAGGCTGTGGAGTGGATGTTAGGGTATTCTGCACAAGAAGTCAGAGGCCAAATTTTTGATAACATTCTCATTGGCACTGACCGCTTATTGCCGGCTTTGATTGAAGCGCAGGAAGGAAAAACCACGAATGATATTGGTAAGGCCTCTTTGCATCGCAGGAACGGGCAGGCCTTTCCTGTAAAGATCAAGGTCATTCCTGTCTTGTCAGGTGAAGTAACACGATCAATTATGGTGTTATTAACTGATATCAGCGAACACGAACAAAGTAAAGCGGTCACCCAACAACTTGAACACCGGGCGATTCTGGGTGATTATACAGCGGCTTTTGCTCATGACGTGCGCAATCCCATTAATAACATCTCAACGGGTCTCCAATTGTTAGCTGCGGTTTTGCCAGAAAACGATCCGAACATTGATGTAATCAACCGCATGCAAGGAGATTGTACGCGGCTTAATCACCTGATGGAAGCCTTCCTTGCTTTCTCACGACCGCTTGAGTTAAAATTTGAATCCTTTGGAGTGGAACAATTCCTCAAGCGTATCCTTGATCGCTGGCAACCGCGGATGGCACGTGTAAACGTAAAATCCACCTTATTCATCGATCCAAAGGTTGTTAATATTACCGGCGATCCTCGTTCACTTGAGAATGTGTTCACAAATCTGATTTCAAATGCTGTGGAAGCAATGACAGATAGTGGTGATACTCTGGCTGTCAAAGCAGTGATGAGCACTGAACTTGATGGCAGACCTGCGGTAGAGATCAGTATCTCTGATAATGGACCTGGTATCCCGCAAGACATCCAGGAGCACATCTTTGAGCCATTTGTTACCACGCGCAAGGCTGGGACCGGACTGGGATTGGCCATCACCAAGCAGATTGTCACTGCTCATAAAGGAAGTATTCGGGTAAACTCATTCCCTGGTGGAACTGTATTTACCGTAAAAATCCCTGCAGAAGGCGGAGAATAATCAATGAGCATTTCAGTATTAATTGTTGATGATGAAGATAATGCACGAGTAAACATTGGCGGGTATCTCGAAAAAAAAGGATATGAAGTTTTGGGAGCCGCAACAATGGATGAGGCGCGTGAGAAAATCCGCAAGGGAGAGGGAGATGTAGTTCTTTTAGACGTTCAATTGGGTGGGGAATATGGACCAAATCTTTTGTACGAGACTGCATCCATGCAAAATCGCCCACCATTCATTATTATGACCGGTTTTGGGGATGTAGAAACCGCAGTGGATGCGATGAAAAATGGTGCGGTAGATTTCCTGCAGAAACCAATAAATTTTGTGCAGCTTGAAAAATCGTTAAAACACGCGAGTGAAATTGTTGCAATGCGGCGGGAATTGGATCACTACCGTGAAACGCAGATGGATAAGAGCAATTTTGTGGTGGGTGAAAATGAAATTGTCAAGACTTCCATACGACAGTCTTTGGTGGCTTCAGAGAAACAGGTATCGGTATTAATCACTGGTGAAACGGGTACTGGCAAGGATGTGATCGCCAAGTATATTCATGCCAGCGGCCCGCGAGCGAATAAACCATTTATTTCGATTAACTGTGCAGCCATACAAAGTACAATGCTAGAATCTGAATTATTTGGGCATGAGGCAGGGGCATTCACCAGTGCTGACCGGAAAAAGGCTGGTTTAATGGAAATTGCTGATGGTGGAGTGCTCTTCTTAAACGAAATTTCTTCCATGCCACTGGATATCCAGGCGAAATTGCTCACTGCCATTGAGACGCATTCTTTCAGACGAGTTGGCGGGACTGCATTGATCCACGTTGATGTTCAGGTTCTGGCGGCTTCTAACCGAAATTTAAAAGAAATGATTAAAAAAGGTGAATTTCGCGAAGACCTGTATTATCGCTTGAAGGTAGTCGACCTTGATTTGCCGCCCCTTCGCGAGCGCAAAGAAGATATTCCTGAATTGGTAGGTTTTTTTATCAGGCAGAACAACGCGCGGCAGGGAATGAACGTGGTAAATGTTTCGAACCAGGCCATGCAGGCATTGCAGAACTATTCGTGGCCAGGGAACATCCGCGAATTATCGAACGCAATTGAGCGCGCCATGCTTTTCTGTGATGGTGAAACGATCAATCTGGCAGATTTGCCTAAAGATATCACCACTCCTGATTAACTAGCGCTTGGCATAATACTTGCATCATGCCCTCTAGAGATCAAATTCTGGAGGGCAAAATGTTTTCAATGACTGTAAATGATTTTCTGCTGACGATGGCTTGCGCGCTTCTCTTTTGTGGGGTGGTCATTCTTGGGGTGGGGATTTATACATTGATTGGCAAATTGATGGGCAAAGAGTTAACCACCATAGCAAACCAGACTGCCAAATTAGCTGAGAAGGGGATTACAGATGAAATTTCTGGTTTAGTCGGCAATGCGCGTACCTTAATCGAAGTTCTCAATAATATGGTGAAAACCACAGCCGGTATTGGCATCTTCCTGGTCTTAATCGGATTTTCGCTATTTGGTGGAGCATACGCGCTGGTTCTACAAATCCGATAACTCATTACAACCCTCATTACTAGGGTACCCGAGAGGAGAATCCGCTATGCAGTTCACTGATCAAATTTCTGTGGTGAACCACCTGACCTCACTTGATGAGGTGGCGGTTTATTTTAAAGCATTGCGTCAGGATGAAATTATCTGGAAAGAAGTTCAACGATTTCTTGCCGATCCATCCAGAGTGGAATATCTTGCTGCTCAGGAAAGGCCTCTTGATGCAGGGGTTCTGTGTTTGCTCTCTATCGATCCCGAAATTGATCTTTCGCGTTACCCTATTGCCTCGTTTTCAGGGCAAACGCTAGAACAAATCATGTTTGCCTATGAATCGTATATCCAATCTAACGAACCTGTAATTGATTTTGCACACGCAGCTTTGCTTGCTGCTGCTCTGATTGAAAAACGAAAAATTACTACTCAATGGAAGAATGTAATCCTAGAAATCATTTCCAGAATGAAAATCAGCACTTCTGAAAGATTCTCACAATTCTGGGGAACTGCTTTCGCTATCATTGCTAATCTAGTTGAAAAACGAGATGAATTACTGGCAGATTTACTTAGTCTGCAGCAACAAGATTTAGGTTTGAAAGTATTTATGCATGCAGTGCAGTGCTTGCCTTTGAACGAGGAACAAAAAATTGAGTTGTTCTACAGTCACTTGAAATCAGTTAATACCGCGAATCAGTCTCAAGCTCTCCGATTGTTATCGTTAACATCTGATCCGGAGTTTATCCGGCAGGTTGCCCTACGTTTGCTGAGTAAGTCTTTACAAATTGAGACGAACGGACAGACTTACGATATTTATTGGAAAAATCCTGCATCATCACTGCAATTTGCGCTGCAATGCCAGTATGCGGCTGACATTGCTCATTATGCTGGTGAAAAGCAAATCGCAGCGAAGTTAATTGATAAATCAATGGAAATCCTGGCAGCCTTTGAATCAATTGGAAAGATGAAAAAGGTTGATTTATTCCAAGAATCAACAAGTATTCGTGATGTGTTTGACGAATCTGAACTAGAGCATCCGGAAATTACCTCCGAACTTGTCTACAGTCCATTATGGGGCGAAGTAGAAATTTCTTCTGATCAGGCAATTTTTCCTGTGAAAATTATTCGTCAATTGGATGAGATTTCTCACGCTGGAAATTCAGAATTTGCCAATGTTGAACTCATCACAGTAATCAATGCACTCTCTGACTGCGATCTTGAAGAATTATTTGTCAAAGGTCCAAAATTCATTCAGACATGGGATGTAGTGGAAGTCTTAGATAACTTGGCAAACTCGAATGCCAATCAGGAAGCAAAAAGATTGGCTGAAGTAATATTACGGAAAAATCCGTTCAATGTGAGAGCGAATCTTTCTGCGGCTAAAGTATTGGAAAAGATCGGTGCTTGGGCAGAAGCGCTGACGCACTGGCAAACACTGGCAATACTGAATCCGGCATCAGACGATGTCAAACGGAATCTGGGGAAGGCGTACATAAAAACTGGAGACAAAGCGGAAGCGTTTAAGGTTATGAAAGATTTAATCTCAAGAGAAGAACCTGAATGTGAATCCGATCTACTCGATTTAGCAAACCTTGCTCTTGATCTTGACCGGCCTGACGATACCATAAGCGCAGTAGAAAAAATCTTGGAACAGAACCCAGATCATTCCTGTGCGCTTACTTTGGCTGGTTTAGCACACCATCAAAAAGATGAGATCGATCTGGCTGTTGAAAAACTCCAGAAAGCCATTGAAACACCTGGAAATGATCCACGAGCATGGATCATTCTCAGCGAAATCAATAACAAGATTGGCAATAAAGAAGCTGCTTTAAATGTTTTGAAAGAAGGCCTTGCGGTAAATCCTGACCAAAGATCGATCAAAATTGCTTATGCAAAAAACCTGGTACAGAGAGGTTCAACTACTGAGGCATATCCTCTATTAAGAGAACTTTCCGCGGCCAGCGTTGATTATGAGATTGATACCCTGCTCATTGATGTTATGAAACAGCTAGGGAAAGAAGACCTTTGTCTGGTGATCGAGGAATTGAAAGGACGCTATCCTGAAGATCCTCGCATTCTTGCGGATTATGGCGAGAATCTGGTCGCTAATGGGAAGCTTGCAGAAGGTTTAAGCGTTTTAAGGCAGATCAAGTCTGATCTTAAGACCAATTCTGCATGGTCGATGGCATATGTTGCCGCGCTGTTGGGTATTGATTACTCGAAATTTCAATCTGAACGCAATATTTCAGTAAAAGATATCAACGAAGCAAAGAGTATGATCGACCAGGTAATCAGTGTTGAACCAGATCAATCTAAAGCAATCATGCTAAAAGGTGAATTGCTTGCCAGTAATCATCAGCATGAAGCAGCAGTAAAATTGTTTACCCAGGTCTTAGAATCAAAGAACATGCTTGAAGATGGCTGGTTGGCCAGATTGCATGCAGACCTTACCCGGTCTACTGCTGCACTTGGCAAATCAGAAATTGCGCTTGCCTCAATAGAAGAAGCGATTGGTCTTCAACCTGACTGGATTGGATTACACCAGTTGAAGACTGACGTGATGCTTTCAGGTGGTGATGTTTCTCAAGCAGAGTCGCAATTTAAACATGTTTTAGAAATCACACCTGATTCTCATGAAAAATCACTCTGGGCAGCCAAGATATGGCAAAAAATGGGGAATTCAGAAAGGGCCGCTACAATCTTGAAGGATGCAATCATAAGAGACCCCGCTCATCTAGATCTGCAATTGATGGCTGCAGAAATGCAACTGGATAAAGCTGCTGAGACTATCATTGGGGATCTTGTGCAGTCCATGAAAACATTGGTTATGGAATCATCAGAACCAACTGAATTGATCCATAGTGCCGCACTATTCGTAAAGATGGGAAAAACAGAAGAGGCTATTCTTGCATTAACCCGTGCATGTGAATTAGGTAGTTGGGAAGCCAGTCTAAACCTGTGCGGATACTATCGTTTGCAAAATGAAAACGAAAAGGCTGGCGAAGTCATTGACCAAATCGAAAAATTAGGCGACGACCCTTCGATCTTTAAGGCTGAGATCGAATCTGTGAATGGAAATATCGAAAAAGCATATGAAATTCTGAAAAATGCTTCTGATACGCCTATCAATATAGTATTTGAGCCCGTGTTTTTACCGGAGGAATGGAGCAGCTTTGTTAATTCTACCAGACCAGTAACCGCGTTATGGTTGATGTTTGGTTTACAAAGCGGTATACATCACGATTCGATGAGTAAGGCTAGGAACTGGATCGAGGCCGAACCACAGAATCTTGAAGCGCGCGTATTTGGGATTGAAACAGCACTTGCCTGTGGTGCGTTTGAAGATTACGACTGTTTCTTAAATATGGCTGGCTTAACTGAGGCCGATCCATTTTTCCATAACCTCGAATTATTGCGTATTGAACGCGAGCAGGATCAAAAAATCTTTGCGCTTTCTGCTGAGAAATTTGATGGTAATGAAATCGCTGATGTGGTAAACCGCCCAGAAGTAATTACCAGGGTAAGAGCGCTGGCAGCTGAAGGTCAGCTTCTAGATGCTGAGATTTTGCTTGAGCAAATTGTTTCTGGTTTCGCCAGATCAAACAAAGCACCATACATTTGCCGAATCGGACTGTTGCGCAATGCTATCAAAGCTGGGTTGGCGGTCAACAGGTGGAAAGAAGCCGTGAATCTCTATAGGCAGTATGGTAAAGAGATGGAAGGTAACAATGGAATGAAATCCTTGTTCCTTGAGACTCTGGTTACAGCGATTGAGTTCTTCAATTCTGTGCAGGGATTATCAATAGAGACTCATCTCCCCTGGAATGCTTTATTTGTGGCAACATTAGAGGATGAAATTACAAGATTATCAGAATCGTTGGCGGATGATAAGGTAAGCGCTGCGAGGCGTTGGACACTACGCGGGAATCTTGCGCTCAATCCATCGCAGGAAAATATCAGAGCACTGGCGTTGATCACTCCGCAGGCAGATGATGCTGCTGCAATTATGGCAGGATTACGAGCTACTGACCAGGTAAATACTGCCATTCAAGTTGTAAAAAAATTCAGCAATGACCCGCGCGTTCTTTTTGAGCTTGCACTTTGCTTCTATGAGAAAGACAGCGAAAAAGCGCTTGAGGCTCTCAAATCATCCCTGCAAATATCTCCCGATCAACCTGCTGCACTTTGTTTACTGAGTAAAGTACTCGAAAACCTGGGTATGAAAACTGAATCACTGGAAAAGCTCGAAGAAGCGATCAGTCTATGGCCGAATGAAGCGCGTTGGCATATGAGAGCAGCTGAAATTCAGCATGCATTGGGTAATCTAGATGATCCGGTTAGACATCTGCAAGCAGCGCTTGAATTGACTCCAAACGACACTGAAATCATTTATCGTTTAGGTAAAGCATTCGCTCTCAATAAGAATCATCAAGCTGCATTGGAATACTTACAGTCTGCAGCCAGCAAGGCTCCCAACCGTGCTGAGATTTGGGAGGCAATCTCTGACGCATACCAACAGGCTGGAAGTCTAAACCAGGCGTTGGAAGCTGCTGAAAAAGCCAGTAAAACTGATCCGTTTGCAGTGAAGCCTCATTTGCAAGCTGCAAGGGTGAATTGGTACAGAGGAGAGCTTGAGAAAGCTCTTGAACAGGTGAAAATGGCAATCTCTCTCAATCCGGATAATGCAGAAGGCTATGTTTTCCTTGCGCAATTGCTACGCGAAAAAGGAGAGAATGGCAAGGCGCTTGAGACGCTCGAAAAGGCATCCCAATGCAAGACCATAAATGTGGGTACAATGATCGATCATGCTTCGCTTTTGAAGGAAATTAATGGAGCAGCTGCGGCTAGAGATCTGTTATCAAATTTCAGCCAACGCTTCCCGGAGAATCCAGAATTGTTAAAGATGCTGGCACAAGCTGAAGAAGAATGTGGTGATCTAAGGCGGGCCGAAATCGCCGCAAAACGTGCTTTGGAATTTCATCCTGAGGCAACAGACTTGCACCTTTTCCTTGGAAGCATTGAGGAAAAAACAGGCAATCTTGACCAGGCAGCTCATTATTTTAGCCAGGCGATCGCCCATCATCCTGAAGAAACCGAGGGATACATAAAATTAAGCCACGCATTCGCTCAACAGCGTGAGTTTTCAAAAGCGCGTGAGGTATTGGAGGAAGGAATCAGACGTAGCCCGGGTGAAATCAACCTTTATCTCGCGTGTGCCAACCTGTTGAAAGACGCCAAGGATTATCGTGGCGCTGAACAAATGCTGCGCAAGGCTTCAGAGATCGATCCACGGAACTTGACCGTTCATAGGCAACTTGGTGCGGTACTTGCACTGAATTTGGTACATCAATCGCAGGAAGTGAGCTCACACCTATGATTTCACAATTCGGTCGTAAAGAAAACAATCCTCAAACCATCAATCGGCAGAGATTACTATTCTTGCTGAACGCGGGGATGGATACAAAAGCATATCGGTTTACCAGACAGGCCGCTCTGGCCTGGTTAGCCTCATTTCCAGGAGATCTGGAGGTTAACCTGGCTTATGCAAGGGCATTATTGAAAGAAGAGCGTTACGCACATGCTTCTCCTGTGATTCAAAAAATCCTTCACACAGATCCAGAATTCGTTGAAGCAGCCATCTTGGGGGAAGAGATATTTGCCAGGAGCGATCCTGCGTTTCTCCCTTTCACAGCTGGAACGATCAAGGCTTTGGGAGGAACACCAGTAAATTCATTGGCATCTCCTGAATGGGGTGAAAAGCTTTTTCTGATTCGCCGCGCGATCGCTGGAGGGCATTACGAGGCTGCCCGGTTGCAAGTATTCGAGATTTTAGGTGAATCTGAACATGTTGAATTGATCAGCTATTACCATTTATTGGTTGCTGAGAAACTTGAAGATAAGACAAGTCTCGCAAACCTTGCGTTGCTGTATCACACTCGGTGGCCGGATTGCATTCAAATCAGCCTGATGCTGGCACGTATCTGGATGGATTCTGGCAGGGAAGATGATGCAGTGAATCTGCTGCATGCTTGTGCATCCAATGATCCAGTCGGGCAAGTACCTTCAAGGATGTGGGGAAAGGTTCATCCCTATCAGGCACTTTATCCGCAAGAAATGCAGATCAAGCTTGATCTTCCAATCCCCGCAGAAGTGGCCGGAAAGCTGGGGCTGAACCAGCTTGCTGCAGGTAAGCCCTCGGCAACCGGTTCTGTTGGGGGAAGGCATGTGAAAACAGATGTCACTTCTTTTGATGGGTACAAGGTAACTCCCACGGATAAAGCGTCTTATCCCGTGCACCCCAAGGTCACACCTGAGGTAAAGAAAAAGAAAAGCCCTGTTTCCACAGAAGTTGAACAGAAATTTAAGGAAATTGCCAGCAATCTTGGACAGGAAGTATTAAATCACACTGATGAACGGTTCCCGGCATATGTGATCTTGAGCATGAAGAGTGGACTTCAAAATCAATTTGGAGAACAAAGCGCCAGTGTGATCATTGAAGAATTGTCAACACTGGCAAAGAATGTCCAGGAAAAAGCCGGTTGGACATCAATCGTTTTCTTGCCCGATGATCTTGCCATTTGCGGTAAGTACAATATAACCCCGGTTGATGCACTCGACCCGTGGAAAATCAAACTGGCTTTAGTCGATCTCGACAAATCTCTCGAGAAAACCGGTGAGCGAATTGGAAGTGTACTTATCGTTGGCGGAGATGGTGTAGTTCCATTTCACAGGCTGCCGAATCCTACGGATGATTCTGATGCAGAGGTTCCGTCAGATAGCCCTTATGGCACATTGGATACGAATTACTTTGTTCCCGATTGGCCAGTCGGCCGCTTACCAGGAGAAGCTGGCGCAGATGCTGGTTTATTATTGGAACAGATTCGAAATATCAGTCTTTATCATTCTGATGAGCCGAGTTCTTCATCAATTATTGATGCGATTTTCAGAGTAATCTTCTTCTGGAACCAACCCTGGATACAAAATTTCACTAACATCGGTTATTCTGCGTCAGTATGGCGGCGGTCTTCACTTGCTGCATTCAGACCTGTAGGAGAAGGTCGCAATTTATTCCTTTCACCAAATGGAAAAAACAC
Organism: Anaerolineaceae bacterium; assembly: GCA_029265815.1. Lineage (GTDB taxonomy): Bacteria > Chloroflexota > Anaerolineae > Anaerolineales > Anaerolineaceae > UBA6107. The sequence continues at coordinate 42,082 of JAJUGU010000001.1, forward strand.
ATCCTTCAATCCAGGTAAACTGGCATCAGCACAGATAGGATACTTTAATCTTCACGGTGTAGAAGATGGTAGTGAATGGTATGGGCAAAAAGATGTTACTGAAAATGATTCTGGCCCTGATTTTCCTGTGGCTTTAAAACCTTCTGATATTCAATGTCTATCTGATCTTCCGCGTATTGTCTACTGCGAAGCTTGCTATGGCGGGCATGTTTTTGAAAAGCAAGAAGAAGAATCTATTGCCTTAACCATGCTCGGTAAGGGGGTCATGGCTATGGTTGGGTCGACGACGATTTCTTATGGCTCGGTTACAACTCCATTGATCGGAGCAGATCTATTAGGGTACCTGATCCTCAAAAATTTGCGAGATGGTTTGCCAATTGGCACCTCAATGTTGAACGCCAGAGTGGAATTCGTTCGAGAGATGAATCGCAGGCAGGGGTACCTGGATGGAGAAGATCAAAAGACATTGATTTCATTTGTTCTGTATGGTGATCCGCTGGTAGCCTATGATCCTTACCAATCTGCCAAAAAGGTGACGCCGCGCGACTTGTATCACCCGGTGGTGAAAACCATCAGTGACAGCCCGGTTTTAGATCAGCAAACAGAAAAGGCTGCGCCTAAGATGATCGCGCAGGCGAAGAATCTGGTGAAAGAATATCTGCCAGGGATCGAATACGCTGAAGTGCGAGTCAGGAATCAGCAGATAAACGGAGCAGTTTCTGGTAAATTTTCCAAGACAGCCAATCAAAATGCTTCTGGGCGAGTGGTGGTGAGTTTCAGCAAGCAGTTTACTCAGGCAGAAAAAATTCACCGGCAATACGCCAGGGTCACTTTAGACAAAGAAGGAAAGATGGTCAAACTGGCAGTATCACGCTGAGCAAAAATGTGCGCTTCGCCCGCGGAATTGGATTTCCGCGGGCTTTTTTAATCGAATCTGATATTATCGAATATAATTCAGCACATCATTATGAATTAAGGTGACTTATGGCAAAGAAAATGACCGGTGCAGAAATCAGGCAATCATTCATTGACTTCTTTAAGAATAAACAGCATACATTTGTTCCTTCATCCTCGCTGGTACCTGGTGGCGATCAGACTTTGTTATTTACCAATGCTGGAATGGTGCAGTTTAAAGACGTTTTTCTGGGAACAGACAAACGTCCTTATACGCGTGCCGTAAACTCTCAAAAATGTATGCGCGTGGCAGGAAAGCACAATGACCTTGATGAGGTTGGCCGCGATGATTCCCATCATACCTTTTTTGAAATGCTAGGGAATTGGTCATTTGGGGATTATTACAAAAAAGAAGCAATCCAATGGGCGTGGGAACTCCTCACAAAAGAATGGGGGATTGATCCCAACCTGCTCTATGCGACCTGTTTTAGAGATGATCAGGGCGATCTTCCTGCGGATGAAGAAGCGTTTGAATACTGGAAAGAACAGCCCGGGCTGCTGCCAGATCACATTCTTTACTTTGGCCGTAAGGATAATTTTTGGGAAATGGCAGAAACTGGGCCCTGTGGTCCTTGTAGCGAAATCAGTATAGACCGGGGGCCTGAATTTTGCGATAAAAAGGGCGTAGCGGGGCATGTATGCAGAGTAAACGGAGATTGCGCACGTTTCCTCGAAATCTGGAATTTGGTATTCATGCAATACAAGCGAATCAACCAGACTGTTTTTGAACCTTTACCGGCAACCCATGTGGATACCGGAATGGGGCTTGATCGCATTGTCTCTATTCTGCAAAACACCAATTCCAACTACCGCACTGATCTATTCAGCCCGATGATGGACAGGATCCGTGAACTTGCAGGGACAACGACCGATGAAATGAACGCAAATTTCACCCCATACCGAGTTATCGGCGACCATACACGTGCAGTGACATTTTTGATCGCCGATGGTGTTGTTCCGGGAAACATTGGGCGCAATTATATATGCAGGATGATTATTCGGCGGGCAGCCCGGTTTGCACAGAAGATTGGACTAAATGAACCATTTATGGCAAAGGTTGCCGAGACCGTAATCGATACCTATGGCTCAGCCTATCCTGAACTTGTCAACAACCGTAAAACGATTTTGGATAGTATTACGCGAGAAGAAAAACGCTTCCAGCGAACGGTTGAAGAAGGGATAACCCGATTGCAGGATGAATTGGATGAACTTAAAAAGAGCAATGGAAGGGTACTCGATGGAACGAAGGCTTTCGAACTTTATGCCACTCATGGATTACCCCTTGAATTGACCCGCGATGTGGCGCGCGAATCTGATCTGGATGTTGATGAAGCGGGTTTTAAAAAAGCAATGGAAGAACACAGGGTTCAATCAGGTGCCGGCAAAGCATTCGGGCCGCTTGGCGGCGAGGATGTTGAGATTTACCGCGGTGTGTTCGAAGAACTGGTCAAACGCGGTCAATTAGACCCATCAGGTGTAGCCTACAACCCTTATGAATGGCTGAGATCTGAAGGAAAGGTTTTGGCCCTGTTTTCTGAAGGTGACCCGGTAGATCAAGCCGTGGAAGGTCAACCGGTGGAAGTGCTGCTACCTCAAACGGGTTTCTATATTGAATCTGGTGGTCAGGTTGGTGATCGAGGAAAGATCGAAGCAAGAGATGGATCCTGGAGCATTACCGTTGACCAGGTTCGCCGCCCGGCCACGGGTGTGATTATTCATATCGGCACAGTTGAAAAAGGGAATCCGAATGTTGGCGATGAAGCAGTTGCCGAAGTAGATAAATCCCGGCGGATGGATATCATGCGAAATCATACCGCTACTCATTTGTTGCACGCCCAGTTGCACAAAATTCTTGGAGAACATGCACGGCAGGCAGGTTCGTTGGTAGCACCAGACCGGCTTCGATTCGACTTTACACATCCTGAAGCATTGACGCAGGAACAATTAGACGCCATTGAACGCGGGGTCAATCAGGATATTCTTGAGGCTCACGAACTATCGATCAAGGTTAAATCTCTACAAACAGCAATGTCAGAGGGAGCAATGGCCTTATTCGGTGAAAAATATGGTGAGAACGTGCGCACGATCACAATCGACCCCGAGCACCCGATTTCCTATGAATTATGCGGCGGAACTCATGTAGAAAACACCGCAGATATCGGCTCATTCCTTATCGTTAGTGAAGGAAGCGCAGCTGCGGGTATCCGGCGTGTCGAAGCCGTTACCGGGCGTGCTGCATATGATGTCATCCATAACCGGAATAAGATCCTGAGACGTGCAGCGAGATTGACCAATGCCTCTATTGAAGATGTGACGGAAAAAATCAGTAATTTACAGGATGAAGTAGAGTCTTTGCGTATAGAGTTGGGCAAAATACGCCAGGAATGGGTAAAGAAAGAGTTTGAGGAAAAATTGACTGGAATGACGAACATTTCAGGCATTCCGGTGCTTTCGGTGGAATTGAAAGGTGCCGACCTTGACACCTTGAGGCAGATGACTGACCTTTTCCGGTCAAAGAATCCATCTGGTGTCGTTGCGGTTGGTTCTGTGATCAACGATAAACCAATGATCATATGCTCGGTGACCGAGGATTTGGTGAAACGCGGCATCAATGCCGGTGAGATTGTCAGACACGCCGCATCCATCATCGGGGGCAGCGGTGGCGGCAGACCAGTACTCGCACAGGCAGGCGGCAAAGACGCATCAAAATTACCTGAGGCAATGGCAAGCATCCCCGCGTTACTTGAAGGAAAACTCAAATAGAATAAAAAGAACTCCCAACCGGGAGTTCTTTTTTACTTATTTATCAGGATCAATTACTCTCAGGCAGCCAGCAGCAAAGAACCAGTTCTTTGGCTGCCTTTACCTCGTCAAGACGGCCGACCGGAGTATGGTGGGGAGCCTCTTTCAACAGTTCTGGTGAAGAGTGTGCTTCCTCTGCAATTTTCAACAGTGCATCCGCAAACTTATCCAATACTTGTTTGCTTTCAGTTTCAGTAGGCTCGATCATCAATGCTTCGTGCACGATGAGGGGGAAGTAGTTTGTGGGCGGATGAAAATCGTAATCCATCAGGCGTTTTGCCACGTCTAATGCATGAACATCAGGTGCATCAGACCAGCAACCTTCAACAACAAACTCATGCATGTAAGAACGGTCATAAGGTAATGTGTATTTATCGCGAATTCTGGAAAGTATATAGTTAGCATTCAATACTGCATATTCTGCTACTTTTTTCAGTCCTTCTGCACCGTGCATGCGAATATATGTGAATGCGCGTACCATCACACCAAATTGTCCATAAAATGCTTTCACTCGGCCAATGGTTTTTGCTGGAATCGTTAAACCATATAACGGTGGAATCTCCTCAGTAGCTTCCTCAATAATGCTCACAATCGGGGCTGGCAGGAAGTCAACAAGGTGCGGTGCAACTCCAACCGGTCCTGATCCAGGACCTCCGCCGCCATGAGGGGTTGAAAACGTCTTATGAAGATTGAAGTGCATGACGTCAAAACCGAGATCACCGGGGCGGGTAATACCCAGCAGGGCATTTAAGTTGGCACCGTCGCCATACACAAGGCCGCCAGCACGATGAACTGTCTCAATGACTTCAAGGACATTTTCATCGAACACGCCGAGTGTATTTGGGTTCGTCAACATCAAGCCTGCGACCGTCTCATCGCACAGATCGTGCAGTTTTGCCAGGTCCACATTTCCCCGAGAATCAGAAGGGATAGGAATTACCTCTAAGCCATTCATTGCCGATGTTGCCGGGTTTGTGCCGTGAGCTGAATCAGGGATCAGGATTCGCGTTCGTTTGAAATCTCCGCGGGATTGGTGGTAAGCATGAATAATCTTGACACCGACAAATTCACCCTGTGCACCAGCTGCGGGTTGTAAACTGACAGCTGCGAATCCGCTAATCTCTTTCAATTGTTCTTGAAGGCTGTACATGAGTGCGAGACTGCCTTGAACGGTTTCGATTGGCTGCAAGGGATGAATATTGGCAAAACCTGGCAAGCGGGAGGTTACCTCGTTGATTTTTGGGTTGTATTTCATTGTGCAGGAACCCAGAGGATAAAGCCCGGTATCGATACTGTAGTTCTTGGTCGAAAGGTGGGTAAAATGCCTTACCACATCCACTTCAGATAACTCAGGGAGTGGAAGGTTTGTGCGAATGAATTCATCAGGGACCTTGAAGGCGGGTACATCAGACTCTGGAAATTGAACCCCGATTCTCCCGGCAGAAGACAATTCGTAAATGGTAGGTTCAGTCATTGCCGGCCTCCCTTAATAGTTCTACGAAAGCATCAATATCATCTTTGGAATTCATCTCCGTTACCGCAACCAGCATGTGATTTTTAAGCTGCGGATAATCGATACCCAGATCGTATCCACCAAGAATGCCATTATCGAGCATATCATTGTTAATCTCTTCAACTGATTTTGGGCACTTGACCACAAATTCATGGAAGAATGGTTCTTTGTTAACAATTTCAAAACCAGTAACAGTGGAGATTTGCTGGGCGGCGTAATGCGCTTTCTGGTAGCACAGATTGGCGATCTGTTTCAAACCGTGCTTTCCAAGAAGGCTAAGGTAAATGGTTGCAGCAAGGGTCATCAATCCCTGGTTGGTGCAAATATTGGAAGTAGCTTTTTCACGGCGGATGTGCTGTTCACGTGCGGTCAGGGTTAAGACATAACCGCGTCTGCCCTGCGCATCAGTGGTTTCTCCAACCAGTCGGCCAGACATCTTTCGAACCAACTCTTTTTTTGTTGCAAAGAATCCCAGGTAGGGTCCGCCATACGAGAGCGGGATTCCCAGAGGCTGACCTTCTCCTACGACGATATCCGCTCCGAATTCACCCGGTGCCTTGATCAACCCGAGTGCAGTGGGATTTGCCACGACCGCGAGAAGAGCTCCATTTTCGTGGGTTTTTTCGGCGAGAATTTTGTAGTCGAATATCCTACCGAAGAAATCGGGGTACTGGACTACAACCAGTGCAGTTTGATCGTCAATGAGAGGGATCAATTCGGAAGGATTCTCAAATGGACCCTTTTCTTTGCCACCGGTTTCAATCGAGATATTTTCATAATTACAGAGGTAAGAGCAGAGCACTTCTCGATACTGTGGGTGCACGGCAGGAGAAAGAATTATCCGCGTCCGTTTTCCACGGAAGTGATGGTATGCCATTACTCCTGCTTCTGCAGTAGCAGTCGCGCCATCATAATGTGAGGCGTTGCTGGCATCCATCCCTGTAAGGTTGGAAATCAATGACTGAAACTCAAACACCGCCTGCAGTGTACCCTGTGAGATTTCAGGCTGATAAGGCGTGTAAGCAGTATAGAACTCACTTCTGCGCAGCAATGAATCGATTACAGCAGGAATATAGTGATTGTAAGCACCTGCACCTAAGAAACTGACCAATTCAGAAACTGGCTCATTCGCCTGGGAATAATCTGTCAATTCAGACAAAACTTCCATCTCAGTGACGCCGGATGGAAGATTAAGCTTGGGGAATCGATACTTTTCAGGAACATCGGCGAAAAGATCAGCCATGCTGCTGACGCCGATGCTTTTGAGCATCTCCTCCGTTTCTGCTTTAGTATGAGGAATGAACATTAGTGACTCCGCGTCTCACAATATTCGGTATATGCTTTCGCGTTCATCAAATCGTCCAATTCCTTGGGATTAGTGAGTTCGACCTTGATCATCCATGCTGCACCAAACGGGTCGGAATTGACTAATTCAGGAGTGTTGGCAAGGTCTTCGTTGACTGCAATGACTTTACCAGAAACTGGGATGGTGACATCCGCCGCAGCTTTGACCGATTCGATAGTACCCACAACGCTGCCTTTGGAGAGAGTTTCACCGATGCCAGCAGTGATCTCGACAAAAACCACGTCAGAGAGTTGATCCTGGGCATAATCACTCACGCCGAGAGTAGCGGTATTGCCTTCAACCAACAGCCATTCATCAGTACTTGCATATTTCAAGTTTTCCGGTGTTTTCATGTTTCCTCCATTGGGGATTTGGATTTCCTGACATTAAGTTGAATCAAGGTTTATAGATGAGGACTTTGTTATTGCCTTTACATTCTACGAAGCACTGATTAAAAAGTCAAGAAAATTAACCTGGGTTCTCAATGTTCTGCTTATTAAGTAAGTTTCTCCCCCCTAACCAGAATAATAAGAATCCGGTAAAACGAATCACGGTGGCGGTGACCAGACCAGCCTGCAGAGAGAAAGTATCTGCGATAAAGGTTGCCACCATCGGTGCGATAATCGCAGCCAGATACTGGATCATCTGGGCAATCGAGACAAAGATAGCACTGTATTGGACAGGCACTGTTTTCATTAACTCATCAAAAAAAACAAGGTCAACTCCGCCAGAAAAAACACCTGCAAAACCTGCGATCAAAGCGATTTGCCATGGAATCACGGTCAGGGATACCAGCATTGGGTAAAGAGATAATCCAAGTGTTGTCCAAACTAGGACTGAGCGGGTACCATATTTCTTAGAATGGCGAGTCCAAAAAAAATATGCCAGGATAAGGATTACAGTCTGGCTCATGTTAATAATAGAGATCCAGGCATCTGATGCATGTGCTACTCTGACAAGGTAAAGTGGAATAAGAGGAATAGAGAGATTGACACCCGCCATAAAAACGAAACGTTTTGACATAAAACTGATAAATGGTTTTTCAGAAAGTACAAGATCTTTCATATCTTTGAGTTGACTCAGGAGACTTTTTGATGCATTAAGCACCGGTGGTATTGTTGGTTCGAGCTTTATTTGCGAAGAATAATAATAGCTCAACAATCCGCCGATAGACATTCCGATGAACATTAACTGGTAATTTAAAGGGAAAATGATATGGTCAAGCAGTTGTCCGATAGCCAATACTGACAATGATGTTGTGACCCCCATTGTAGACCAGCGTCTGCTCATTAACTCAAAACGTCGATCAGGACCAGCTACAGCATTCATGACTACAGAAAATGAAATGGATACTACCGTCTGTGGAACGGTAGCAATTGCCCAGATCATCAGAATCGAATTTACCAGGATGGTTTCGGGGATGAAAAATGAAATGATGCCGGTTAACGCATAAGAGGCGATGACTAGAACTCTGGCAATGCTGAACCATTTGACAATATTGGGCTGCTTCTGCAGGAATCTTCCCAATGGAATTGCCAGCACCATTCCGGTAAGTGCAGGCATGGATGAGAGCAACCCGACCTGAAAAGTTGTGGCGTTTAGATGTGTAAGGAATACCGGTAAAAATGGACTGGCTGCATTCGCCAGACCAACACCAATCGCATCAATCTGAACACATTGGAAATTCCGTTTTGTCTGAACGGTGAGCGTTTCAGAAAGTCGAAGACTACCTGGCTTAGAAAAAACGGATTTAAATTTCATATCAAATGGTATTTGAAATTATACCAATGACCATAAGGTAAGATAATCTTAAAATAGGATATGAGTAAATTAAAAATTGATAGATATAATAAACAGCATTGATATAATTTGTAGAAAGAAGACAAACCTAAGGAACAGGAGCGGAAATGGATTTATCGGTTGCGGAAATTAAAAAGGGGCATAAAGTAGTATCAGAGTTTTCTTATGACTTACACCCTGTTGTGCATGGCTATGCAAATCGGACCTTGCACATTAACCTTGAGAGTGGAATCATCACGGCAAAACCAGTTGATCAATATATGAGGGATACATTTACCGGAGGAAAAGGTTTTTGCCTGTGGCTGCTCTGGAACGCAACTAAGCCTGACACAAAATGGGATGATCCTGAAAACGAGTTGGTAATTGCGGGCGGGCCGATTGGGGGGATTACAGCCTATCCAGGCAGCGGTAAATGTACTGCGGTTACCATTTCCCCGCTTACGAAATCTGTAATTGACAGCAATGGTGGAGGTTATTTCGGTCCATACCTAAAATTTGCCGGGTGGGATGCTCTAGAAATCCAGGGTAAGGCAGATAAGGATGTCGTAATTATTATCGATGGTGATCAGGGAAAAGTGAGCGTCGAAGAAGCACCCCTTGAAGCAGTCGATACTCATATCCTTATTAAACAGATTACTGATATGCTAGCGGAAACAGATAAAGAAAAAAGCGGAATTTCCATAATTTCTGCAGGTACTGCGGCTGAGCATGTACCGATCTGCGGATTGAATATCAGTTATTACGATTCTCGTAGAAAGGAAATTCGAATCAAGCAGGCTGCGCGTGGTGGGTGTGGCACGGTATTGCGTGATAAGAAGATCAAAGCAATCATAGTTAAATATTCCAGTTTAAGTGGAGATAGCAATGGAGCAGCCAACATGGAGCTAATCCGGGCTGCCGGAAAACGGATTAATAAAGAGATCAGTGATTTTGATGCTTCTCAAAATGACATGCGCCACCTGGGAACACCTTATCTGATCGAGATCATGAATAAATTCGACATCCTTCCGGTAAAGAATTTTCGCTTTGGATCAGATCCACAGGCATACAAAATTAATGGAGAGGTATGGAAATCCATGTATGATTTTCGCGGACCAGATGGTTGTTGGTATGGATGTACTCTCCAGTGTGCTCATTCGGTTCCACATTTTCATTTACACTCAGGGCCATATAAAGGGCAACCAGTCAACGTGGATGGTCCGGAGTATGAATCATTAGGTGCGCTAGGATCCAACCTGGGCATTTTCGATGCCCCGGCTGTTCTTGAATTATGTTTCTATTGTGACACTTATGGTATTGATACCATTTCAGTTGGCAATTCAATGGCCTTCGCTTTTGAGTGCTATGAACTTGGCATCCTGGATAAACAAAAAACAGGCGGTCTTGAGTTAACCTGGGGAAATGCCGAGGCTGCTTTTGAATTGCTGCACCAAATGGCACGAGGCGAGGGGTTTGGCGTAATTGTTGGACAGGGTGTGCGGGAGATGAGACGCTTATTTGTTGAAAAGTATGGCGCTGATCCCCGCCAATTACTCGACATTGGGATGGAGATCAAGGGACTCGAAATTTCAGAATACATTTCTCGTGAATCACTTGCTCAGCAAGGCGGGTATGCGCTGGCGTCAAAAGGTCCGCAGCACGATGAAGCATGGTTGATCTTCATGGAAATGGTGCATAAACAATTACCCACATTTGAAATTAAAGCAGAAGCGCTGCATTACTTTCCAATCTGGCGGACATGGTTCTCATTGCACGGCTTATGCAAGCTGCCCTGGAATGACATTATCCCGGCATCGAATAAAACTGCCGCAGAACCAGCAAAGGTGCCAGAACACGTGGAGAACTACTGCTGGCTGTATGAGGGGATGACTGGAAAGAAAACTACCCCTGCTGATCTCATGGAACAGTCAGAGAAAGTATATAATTTTCAACGGTTGTTTAATTTACGATTGGGTTTTGGAACTCGTCAGCATGACTATCCACCATATCGCTTGATTGGCCCGGCAACTGAAGCTGAATACCTGGTTCATCAGGATAGATATGATTCACAGTTAAAAGAATTGGTTGGCATTGATCCGGAAGGAAAATCTACAGCAGAAAAAATTGCAATCATGCGAACTTATCGGGAAAACCAGTATGAACAACTGGTAGATGCAGTTTACAAACGCCGTGGATGGACGATGAATGGCGTACCAACTCAAGAGACTGCACACAGGTTAGGTATAGATATTCCCGAGGTAATTGAGCTGATCCGTGATAATGGCGGATAAACTATAATCCAGTTTATTCTCCAATGAAAATTTCAGTGACCAAGATAGTATTGCAACCCGAATCCTGCCAGTAGCCGATGTAATTACCTGCGTCATCCCATCCATCGATGCGGTCGATTTCATATCCCTTGATCAAGATGTATTGCCCTTGTTCAACCTGTCGTAAATTTTGAAAAATGGATTGGTCCATGGGCAAGGTGTGCAACAGGTTGATTGAACCCTGAGGTTGTGATCCGTCCTCTGACCTCCAGGTGAAGTGGTGGTTGGATACTGCAATGGATACCCGGGACGGATCCTGAAAATCTCCGTTGGTTAGCAGTATATCCTGGCTTAATATTGCAAATTCTCCGGAGTGAATTGCTGAGTTGTGGCGCACTTCTCCGGAAAAAACTTGAAGTGTGTTTTCTTCATAAGAAATCTGCCAGTGACGACCATCGGGCAGCGATAGCGTATGGAATCCATTGGTAACGATCATCGAATTGAAATCTTCGAGGGCGTTATCGTTAACAATTTTTTCGATTTCATTATGGAACAGAAAAAGGGAGATCAGAAGGACGATGATGATGAATAGTGGCAGGGTATAAGGAATCATTGCCCTGAGTGAATCGGGTGAAAAGAAATTGTGATGCTGATCGGGTTGACTATTTTGAAAAGTCATAGTGTATAATCGAAATAAATCGGAGGTGAATATAAGTTTATATGATAAAGTAAAAAAAAGGAAAGCATAGCGCATGGGCCAGATTACATCTGGTTGACGAGGATGAGGGTTCTCTGCCTCGAGGCAGAGTTAACCGGTGACGCCGGGAAAATCGAAAGATCAGCGGATGCCCTCCAAGCCATACAGGCTTGAACTTTCCAACAAATGAAAAGAAAAACATCAGAGATATTTCCTCTCTGCATTAATACCCAAAATCATTGGAGGAATATATGTGTGGTATTGTCGGTTATATCGGCGAAAAAAATGCAACACCGATCATTTTGAATGGTCTAAAAAAACTCGAATACCGCGGTTATGATTCTGCGGGGCTCGCAGTTCTCACTAATGGGCATATCGAAGTCAGGCGAGATGCCGGAAAGCTCAAAAACCTCGAACAATTAATAATGGAAATGCCCGTTTCTGGCAAAATGGGCATTGGGCATACCCGCTGGGCGACGCATGGTGAACCTACTGCCAGAAACGCTCATCCACACCTTAGCAGTTCTGGCGAGGTTGTTGTGGTGCATAATGGGATTGTTGAAAATTTCATCGAACTAAAAGAAGAACTGCTGGCGGATGGCTTGAAATTTCAATCAGATACAGACACTGAAACGATTGTTCTGCTAGTCGAAAAATACCTTAAAGGAGTCAATGATCTGGAAACTGCAGTTCGAAAAACTCTAGAGCGGTTAAAAGGAGCTCATGGAATTGTAGTGTTTTCGGCGAAGGAGCCTGATAAAATCATTGCAGCGCGTATTGGCAACGCAGGTGGTGTCGTGATCGGACTGGGTGAAGGGGAGAACTACATTGCATCTGATATTCCAGCTATTCTAGAGCACACACGAAAGTTGATCTTCCTTGAGTCAAGACAAATGGCGATTGTTACCAAAGAAAAAATTGAAGTTTCCACTATCGAAGGTAAACCTCTGGCACCACAAATCTCTTCAGTGGCATGGGATCCAATTTCAGCTGAAAAGGGAGAATACCGGCATTTCATGCAAAAAGAGATCCATGAGCAGGTTCGGTCCTTGACCGATACTCTGGCTGGAAGAGTGGATTTCGAAGAGGGACGCATTCGTCTACCTCAGTTAAACCTTACAGCCGAACAGGCAAACGACATCCAAAAGATCATCTTAACAGCATGCGGCACGGCGTCTTATGCAGGTATGGTTGGACGGATTCTTATTGAGCGGATTGCAAGAATACCGGCCATGCTGGAAATTGCCTCGGAATTTCGTTACTCAGATCCGATTGTTGATGAAAAAACGACGGTTCTGGCAATCAGCCAATCAGGTGAAACAGCCGACACTTTGGCCGCAATGGAAGAAGCTCGCAAGAAGGGAGCAAAGCTCTGGTCAATCGTTAATGCTATTGGTTCTCAGGCAATGCGCATTGCGGATGGTTACATCTCTATGCAAACTGGACCAGAAATTGGGGTAGCATCAACCAAAGCATTCACAGCCCCTCTAGTTGATTTATATATGTTAGCGATACTTCTAGCAGATCTAAGAGGAACGATCACCCCTGAATATCGAAAACAGTTAGTTGATGATTTGCGCCTTGTTCCTGAACTGGCGGGACGTTGCCTTGATCGAGAATCAGAAGTGGAAGAGACTGCTCGCCTTTTAAAGGATACAAGAGATATGCTCTTCCTTGGACGCGGAATCAATATGCCAATCGCGTTTGAGGGTGCACTCAAATTAAAAGAGATTTCATACATACATGCAGAGGCCTATGCTGCTGGCGAGATGAAACATGGACCGATTGCTTTAATTGATAAGGATATGCCGGTGTTGGCCATTGCTATAAAGGACCCCTGGTACGAGAAAATGATTTCGCAAATTGAACAGGCAAAAGCAAGGGGCGGAATTGTGGTGGCAGTGGCAACGGAAGGCGATGAAAGAGTAGCCTCTCTTGTTGACCGCGTATTGTGGGTACCTGAAGTACCCTGGATGCTCAGTCCTGTGATCACGGTTATCCCGCTGCAAATTCTGGCATATCACATTGCATCGCTGCGTGGATTAGATATCGATCAACCTAGAAATCTGGCAAAATCAGTAACGGTTGAGTGAGGTAACTTTCTAACAATACATCGCCTGAAAATCAAATCAGGCGATTTTTTATATATAAGATGATGGTTCATTCGTTTTATTCTGAAAAATGGTAGATGAAAGAGTATTCGAGACCTTAGAATACTATGCTACAATTCGTGAAGTGTGCAGGTTTTTAAATGGTGAAATTAACAATTAATCCGGAAATCGAACGGGATAATAAACTACATGTTCAACACCGACACTGAATTACTTTTCCCCACCCGAGTGATACCAGCATTGCGTAATTTACGAGGTGAAGAGTGGAAGCAATTAATCGATCGGTTGATCACCTTGAATGCCGATAATCTGGATCTGGTGGCTTTTACTGCGATGATCGCAAAACTTGCCAGCTGCAATGCCTGCAATGCGGATTCTTTCAGAGCAATGCGCGGTTGTACCCAATGCGCCCGTTTAATTATTCGAAGGTATAAAGGCTCAGATCACGATTTAATCGAACTCTTTAATAATTCTCGACAAGAAGTTAAAGAGTATTTCAGGAAAATTACGAATGAATAGAAAGTATCCCACAAGGGTATGTATTGAGAATCTAAATCCTTTTATTAAATAATCCTATCCAGTTCTCTGGGTGAATAAGAAAGTGTAATGAGTATGGAAGAAAATAAACCTCAAAAAATTGTTGGTGTCCGCTTTTCAAAAGTTGGAAAAATCTACCATTTTGACGCTACAAAAATTGATAATTTACGCCTTGGAGATATCGCTGTCGTTGAAACCAGCCGTGGTTGGCAACTGGGAGAAGTGATTCTCTTTGTAGACAATCCTGAGAAACCTGCCGAGGGAGGGTGGAAGCCAATCAATCGGTTAGCAACCCCCAGGGATTTGATTCAATGGCAATCTTGGCAGGCAAAGCAGTCAGAAGTAGTGGAAGAATGTTTTAAACGGGTCAAGGAATTAAAACTCGTTGGGATTAAAGTTGTTTCGAGTGAGTACAGTTTCGACGGCTCGAAATTGACGATTCTGTTTAGCAGTGATTCTGAGGAAAAAGCGGAATTAAAATCCCTTCGTACTGATATGCAAAAAAAATATGCCCCAGCTCAAGTCGAACTGCGACAGATCGGACCGCGAGATGTGGCGAAAATCATGGGTGGAATGGGTGCCTGTGGTCTGGAATGCAGATGCTGTTCCAAATACATTACTGAATTCAGCTCCATATCTATTAAAATGGCAAAAGAACAGGGAATCTCACTTACCCCCACTGAAATCACTGGAATGTGCGGCAGGCTGAGATGCTGTTTGATCTACGAATACGAGAATTACCTCGAAGCCAGAAAAACGCTCCCGAAAAAGAACAAACAAGTGATCACCCCGAATGGTCAAGGAAAAGTGATTGATGTTTACCCGATGAGAGAGGCTATTCTGGTTGAGTTGCCTGAAATTGGCCGACGCGAGTTTCACAAAGATGAGGTGACACTGGTAGAAGAGATGGAGGTTCTCGAAAAAGCTGCTAAGGATTTTGTGCAGAAACAGGGCGGAGGTGATTGTGAGACATGCAGCCAGAAGAACCTTTAATGCGTATTTGTGAGAATCCTGAAGGTTGGAAAGAAAAGAAAAAAATTCTGGTTATTCTGGCGCATCCAGATGACCCTGAATTTTTTTGTGGTGCAACGATAGCTAGATGGTGCGAACTGGGGCATGAGGTGAATTATTGCCTGATTACAAACGGCCAGCGTGGAGCTCAGGATTCTAAAGTTTCGGTGTCTGAAATTGAGCAAACACGCATTCGTGAACAGAAATCTGCTGCCCAATTGTTAGGCGTTTCAAGTGTGAAATTTTTAGGTTTTATGGATGGTGACTTGATTCCGGACCTCGAGTTGCGAAGAGAAATCATTCGAGAAATTCGCCTGGCTAAACCAAATATTATTGTCACTTGTGATCCACAGAACCTATTTCCAGCTGAAAATCGTATTAATCACCCAGATCACCGCGCTGCCGGGCAGGTTGTAATCGACGCAGTATTCCCAAACGCGGGAAATTTCCACTATACAATCAAAAATGTGAATCATACGATATTAGAACCACACCAGGTGGAAGAAGTATGGCTTGCATTAACACATCAACCAAATCTAACCATGGAAGTTTCTGTTTATTTCAATAAAAAAGTAGAAGCGATTACTTGCCATGAGTCTCAACTCAATGAGACCCCTGATAAGTTTCGAGAAAAGTATCGTTTACGTTGGGAACCTGATCCTGAAGACGGGCGATTGAAATACTTTGAGAAATTTAAAAGAATCCAGCTAGTTAATAAATAAACTGATTAATAAGATTATATATTATCAATAACAATGATAGATATCATCGTTGACTTTTTGTATTGATTCTGGTAAACTTTAATCATCGGAATAATCATATTAATAATGAGTTCTTATGGTTGGATCCTCATCATCAAAATCAAGTTTATCCGAGTTTCTTCGATATCTGGCTGAAATCCCTGAAAAAGGTGATCAGCGAATTCCTCCCTTAAATGAACTCAGTCATCAATTGGGTTTAAGTGTTGCAACCTTGCGAGAGCAATTGGAGGTTGCTCGAATATTAGGTGTGGTAGAAGTAAAACCCAAGGCGGGTATTCGAAAACTTCCATATGATTTTCGGCCAGCGCTTATTACCAGCCTCGAGTATGCTGTGGAAGCTGGATCGTTTTCATTTCAAATGTTCTCAGATTTACGCAAGCATCTCGAAACAGCTTATTTTATTGAAGCTGCACAATCATTAAATTCATCTGATATTGAAAGTCTGTCTGATCTCGTAAAGTCAGCCCAGGAAAAAATTTCTCGTGTCCCAGGACAGGTTCCAGTTAGTGAACATAAAAAATTTCATCTATTGATGTACACGAAATTAAATAATCCTTATCTTTCTGGCTTCTTCGAAGCATTTTGGGAGGTTTATCGGATTGCTGGATTAGAGATTTATCCCGACATTACTTATGCTGAACGAGTTTGGCAATATCATGCTCGTATTATCGAACAGATAAAAATTGGTAATTATTCACAAGGTTTAAAGTACCTGGTTGAACACATGGAACTGGTTAACCAGAGGGTAAAGGAACCTCCCAGGTTATCGTTTGAATAATCTCATTCTTGGAGCACATTCGTTTATGAATCTGAATCGTATGATAGAGAATGATTTTTGCATCACTTTTAGTACTATAAATGGATCTGGAAGTGCTACAGCAAATATCACACTCATGCGCGCTCTATTCCGTATGGGGATCCCTGTTTCTGGGAAAAATATCTTTCCATCCAATATTCAAGGTCAGCCAACATGGTTCACCCTTCGATTAAGCAAAGATGGATACCTGGCAAGAGTACAAGAAGACGATATTGTTGTGGCAATGAATCCTAGTACGATTGGCAAGGATATTGATGCATTGGTGTCGGGTGGTGTATTGCTAATCCCAGATGATTTCAAGATTAATGGTGAAATCAGAACAGATATTGTTTTATATCGTATGCCCGTTCGAAAATTAATCAGAGAAGCCAATGTTTCACCGCAGCTGCGTGATTATGTTGCCAACATGGTTTATGTAGGGGTACTTGCGCATCTGTTAAAAATCGATATGGATAAGATCTACCAGGCACTTGATTTCCATTTCAAGAGTAACCAGAAGGCGATTAATACAAATTTTGATGTTGTCAAAGCCGCTTTTGAGTGGGCGACTGAAAACCTGGAAAAAAAGGATCGTTATATCACTGCTCCAATGAAAGGTACCGAGGATTACATCATGACCGATGGAAATACCGCGGCAGCATTGGGGTCCATTTATGGCGGGATGCAATTTGCTGCATGGTATCCTATCACTCCAGCGACCAGCCTGGCTGAAACATTGAATGAATATTTACCAAAGTTGCGTATTGACGAAGCAACTGGTAAAGAGACTTATGCCGTAGTTCAAGCTGAAGATGAGCTGGCTGCCATTGGTATGGCGATTGGTGCAGGGTGGGGAGGGCTGCGGGCAATGACTTCCACGTCAGGTCCCGGTTTATCACTGATGACCGAATACTTAGGGCTGGCTTACTATGCTGAAGTGCCGGTTGTCGTTTGGGATGTGCAGCGTGTTGGTCCGAGCACGGGGATGCCAACCCGTACCTCACAGGGTGATCTGACCATGGTCAATTTCATTAGTCATGGCGACTCTCAAATGATCATTCTGATTCCTGGTTCAGTCAATGAATGTTTTGAATTTGGCTGGAGAGCCTTTGATTTTGCAGAGCGTTTTCAAACACCAGTGATTGTTTTATCAGATCTTGATTTCGGGATGAATCAATGGATAACCAAGAAATTTGATTATCCGGATCTACCGATGGATCGAGGCAAGGTTCTCTGGGAAGACGACCTTGAAAAAATGCTTGAGAAGAATAATGGTGTTTGGGGAAGATACCTGGATATTGACGGAGATGGAATCCCATACCGCACGGTTGTTGGTAATCAGCATCCGAAGAGCGGATATTTTACCCGCGGGACGAGTCATGACGAATTTGCTAATTACTCTGAAGACAGTGTAGTATGGGAAGAGGTTTTCGCTCGAATAGCCAAAAAATTTGACACCGCCAAGAAAGAATTGCCCAAACCTGAAATTCTTCTGCAGCCTGGAGCTGAAGTGGGTATCATCTCTTCTGGCTCAGCGGATCCTGCAGTAATCGAAGCACGGGATCTGTTAAAAGCTGAAGGTTTAAGAACAGATTATCTACGAATCCGCAGTTTGCCATTTTCAGATGAAATCAAAAAATTTATCGAGTCTCATAAAGAGGTATATGTTGTTGAGATCAATCGTGACGGTCAGCTTTTCCAGTTATTAACGATGGAATATCCAGATATTGCGAATAGACTTCGAAAGGCTGCGCATATGGATGGACTTCCACTGACTGCAAAATGGATAAAGAATAAAGTATTGGCAAAGGAGGAGAAGTAAAAATGACCGCACCTTCATCTTCGACTACACAAATAACAAACCAAGTTGGTTTGACCAAGGCCGATTATAAGGGCGCACCTTCTACGCTTTGTCAGGGATGTGGGCATAATGGTATTGCAGCTCAAATTGTTACTGCGTGTTATGAAATGAACCTGCTGCCCGAAAAAGTAGTCAAGTTTAGTGGTATTGGCTGTTCCAGCAAAAGTCCTACCTATTTTTTAGGTCGTTCTTTTAGTTTTAACGGTCTTCATGGAAGAATGCCTTCACTGGCCTTAGGAGCCCTTTTTGCAGATCACACATTAGAAGCGATCGGTTTGAGTGGCGATGGAGATACGGCGAGTATCGGGCTCGGGCAGTTCAAACACCTGGTGCGTCGAAATTTACCAATGGTATACATTGTTGAGAATAACGGTGTCTACGGTTTGACCAAAGGACAGTTTTCAGCCACCGCAGAAAAAGGGTTATACCTGAAAAAACAGGGAACAAATCCATTCTTACCAATTGATATTGCTATGGAAGCGCTGGTTTCAGGCGCAACTTTTGTAGCGCGATCATTTGCTGGTGATCCAAAGCAGGTAAAGGAGTTGATTAAAGCTGCCATTGCTCACGATGGAATTGCAGTTATCGATATTATCAGTCCATGCGTTACTTTTCACAATCATGAAAATTCGTTTCACTCATATTCATTTGGTAAAGTTCACGAAGAACCACTTCACGAAATTTCGCTCGTTCTGGCACGCGAAGAAATCACCGTGGATGACTTTGAAACGGGTGAAGTGCGTGAAGTAACCATGCATGATGGCAGCACGGTTATTCTTAAGAAACTTGAGAATGAATATGATCCGACTGATAAGTGGCAGGCTTTACGCACGCTCGAGGAAGCCGCGAATAACAACTGGTTGTTAACTGGTCTGCTCTATGTCGAACCAAACGCGCCGACACTTTTTGATAAATACAACCTGCCAGACACTCCATTGAATCGGCTGCCTGCAGAAAAACTCCGACCAGTCAGAGAGACACTCGAAAAAATCAATGCGATGATGTTCTGATCAGGGTGTTCGAAGTAGTTTATATGAATTTTTGGTATGTTCGGTGAATTTTTGTAATCGTTACACCTAAGTTCTGCATATCTGACTTGCTGCGGAAGTTGCGTTCATCTACTTGAACCACTTCCGCTTTTTTAAGCCTTGGACTGCTTAGAACTTTATCCAGTTCAGAATAGAGTAAGACATTACCACCTAGACCCTGGTATTGTGGCAATAGACCTATTCCGTTCAGGTCTACAACGGTAGGATGTTTTTTTTCAATCGAGAGAGCCAGCCAGCCAAAAGGAAACAAATGACCACCACATTTCTTCAATGATTTGTTAATATTCGGATAAGCAATAATAAAACCAGCAATATCTCCATTATGCAGTATCAATTTTATAAATCTCGGGTCGGCGATGGCCAGTATGTTGCGTGAGATCATCTCAAATTCTTCTGAAGTGGAAGGATAGTAATTTGGATTCGACGCAAATGCTGCATGATGTACATCGTCAATTTTAGAAATCCAGGGAACAATTTCTGAAAGCGTTTGAAAACTGATGACCTGAAAATTCCCTCTTGCCATCACTTTTTTGGCGATTTCATGAATCACTGGATCGGGATGTTTGTCGAGTATACCGGAGTAATGGTCGAAGGCCTTGCTATAACCGCAAGATTCGATCAATGGACCGTAATAAGAATGATTGTATGGTATTCCCATAGCAGGAAGAGTATCGAATCCTTCCACAAGAATTCCTATCCCGCTTGAGCGGAGGAATCCGCGAGCTCCAAGTATCGATTTTAGACCACGCTTCTGGCTCCAGTCTTCAATAGCGTCGAACAATCTGGCTGCAACCTGTTGATCTTCGATGCAATCAAAGTAATAGAAAAAAGCAGTTTCAGTATGATGAAACATGCAATAATTCTTGTTGTGGAGGATACAAATTCGTCCGAGGACTTCTTTTTTGGATTCCACAACAAAGAAATCAGCTTCTGAATGTACATAGAAAGGGTGATTCTTTTGGCTCATAACCCTTTCTATCTCACCAGGGAGGGGGGGGACCCAATATGAATTACCTCTGTAAAGTGAGTAAGATAGTGATTTAAATTTGCGGCATTCAGATCGTTTATCTTTGACTAATTTTCGAGTTTCCATATCCTCTGTTCGCTCTAGTCTTAGACTTCTTTCCCAATCGTATGGAGCAATGCAAGATTTGGTAGGCGCATCGCTCCAACTGGAAAACCAGAAATCAATACTACCTGTTCTCCCACTTTGAGGTGTTTTCGTTCTTTGAAATGACGATCTACACTTTGAACCATTTCTTCGAGGCTATTTGAAAATTGAACCAGCGCTGGGGTGACTCCCCAGTACATACTCAACAGGGATAATGTGCGGGGTTCGGGCGTGAAAGCAATTATCGGTACCCTTGGACGGGCTTTCGACATTAAAAGGGCTGTTTTTCCGCTTTGGGTAAAAACTGCAATATTTGAGACATTTCGGTCATGAGCAAGAGTTTTCGCCGCGTTTGAAATCACCAGCGCATCATCTTTGAGGGCTTCCTTTGGAAATTCTTCGACATGGCTCCATTCTGCCATATGCTTTTCTGCTTCACGTATAATTGAATCCATCATTTTTACACTTTCCACGGGAAATTCGCCAGAGGCTGTTTCACCGGAGAGCATTACCGCATCAGTTCCGTCAAAAATTGCATTGGCGACATCGGATGCTTCAGCTCGTGTAGGACGCGGATTATTGATCATTGACTCTAACATCTGCGTAGCAGTGATCACGACTTTTGCATGACGGTTTGCACTTTGAATGATCTCTTTTTGAACAATCGGAACCTGTGCTGGTGAGGTTTCCACTCCCAAATCTCCACGGGCAACCATGACTCCATCAGCTGCGTGCATAATCGCGTGTAGATTTTTCACCGCTTCAGGTCGCTCAAGTTTTGCAATGATGGGGGTATTCGCACGGGATGGGTTAAGCGCTTTCATCGTCTCCCGCACGAGTAGAACATCTAATTCGGATTCAACAAAGGAAATCGCTACAAAATCTACGCAGTTTGCCAATCCAAATTCGAGATCCTGACGATCTTTCTCGGTAAAACGAGGAATTCCAAGATCTGCACCGGGCAGGTTTACACCTTTGTGCGATTTTAATAAACCACCTTGAACAACACGGGTTTTGACCACTTCTCCGACAACAGAAGTCACCAGTAATTCCAATTTTCCATCATCAAGCAGGATTCGATTACCAGCTTTTACGCCACGTGAGAGATTTGGAACATCAAGAGGCAGAGATTTCTCATCACCCTCAAAATCTACTGATTGTGTACCAATTGTGAATAGATTTAATTGAGAGCCATCTCTTAATATGATTCCATCAGGGGGTAGAATACCAACACGCAATTTTGGGCCCTGAAGGTCTTGCAGAATAGCCACAGGTTTCCCCAGTTCTTTTGAGCACTCACGCACCAGGTTTAAGGTTGTCAGGTGTGTTTCATGAGTACCATGAGAAAAATTCAATCGAGCCACGTCCATGCCGGCTTCGATCAACTTGATAATGGTAGCTCTGTCAGAGGAACTTGGCCCTAATGTACACACGATCTTGGCAAAACGACCCATCGTATTCACCTTATCTGTTTCGTTTTCATTTACTTTGATTATTGTATTCGATATTGGATAAATTACAAAAGCCCGTGCACCTTTCAATGCACGGGCTTGAATAGGATCGATTTGCTTATGCCAGAAGTTTTACAAGAATAGCCTTTTGAGCATGCAAACGATTGTGAGCCTGAGGGAAAATGACTGAATGAGGTCCATCAGCAACTTCGTCAGTTAATTCCTGTCCGCGGTGTGCTGGCAGACAGTGCATAACGATGACGTCTTTATCTGCCTCATCGACCAGTTTCTGGTTTACCTGGTATGGCGGGAACACTGCTTTGCGTTTTTCGGTTTCGGCTTCCTGTCCCATACTGGTCCAGGTGTCAGTGTAGATGACGTGTGCTTTTTCTACAGCGGCATACGGGTCGCGAGTGAAGGAAATTTTACTACCAGATTCTGCTGCGAATTTCTTACCAATTTCGATGGCTGAAGGGAGCATATCGTATCCTTCTGGGCAGGCAAGGGTGAAGTTTGCACCTAGTTTTGTGCAGATGTGCAGCAGAGAAACAGCGACGTTATTTCCGTCGCCTACAAATGTTACGTTCAATCCTTTCATCGAACCAAATTTTTCGATGATGGTTAAAGCATCTGCCATTGCCTGGCAGGGATGATTGTAATCAGACAAGCCATTAATCACTGGGATGGAAGACCATTTTGCCAGCTCGACAACATGGGCATGATCAAACACCCGGGCCATGATGGCGTCAACATAACCAGATAGAACGCGAGCAATATCAGCAATCGATTCGCGTTGTCCCAATCCAATTTCAGCGGGAGAAAGGTAGAGCGCATCACCATCCAGATGTCGCATAGCCATATCAAAACTCATACGGGTACGCAGGCTTGGTTTTTGGAAGATCATTGCCAGCACTTTTCCTTTGAAAAGTGGTTTATTTCCGCCTGAAAAATGTTCCGTTTTTAGATCAATGGCCAGATCCAGCATTTCTTGAAGTTCTTTGGGAGAATAATCGGATACAGCAAGAAAATCTTTTTTCATTCTTTTCCTCTCATGAAATGATAGATGGGATTACGCACAGAGTATAACATAGCCTTTCACAGGATTAATATGATCGGATTAAGAACCCAGTTTAATTTTTTTAATTGCCATCTTGATGAACAAATCCATAACCGGGTATAAAGCGCTGCCAAGGAGGTTGCGCAGAAAGTAAAGCAACTTGCCTTCACTTCCAGGAATAATGATGTATTTTTTTCGTGCAACTTGATTAAGAATGATTTCGGCAACCTGATCTGAACTCATCAGTTTGGCTGACCCAGACAGCTCTTTTGTGATGAACGGCTTGAATTGACTTTCATATTCTAGCTGTGGCGTTTGAGTATCAGGTGGAAAGACGACTGATACCTGAATACCATAGGGCTTTAACTCAGAACGCAAAGCATCGGAAAAACCCGATACGGCGAATTTCGATGCTCCGTACGCTGTGTATCCATATATACCAATGAACCCGGCGATGGATGAAATGTTCACGATTGTTCCTGACCGTCTTTTTTGCATGGGAGGAACGAAATATTTCAGAATGTTCACTGTTCCAAAGTAATTCACATTCATCATCCAATCAAAAATTTCAGGTTTCAGCATTGAGAATGTACCTGGATGAGCTACGCCAGCACTATTAATGACAATATCAGGGATTCCGTGTTGAGATGAAAACTCTTCAAGCCGAAGATTTAAGATTTTACGTTGAGTGACATCTGCCTGGATCGAAATGATTTTTTGGGAATCATGAGTTTTGTGTTTTGCCAGCGAAAGAACAGAAGACTCTAACATGTCTGCATGGCGAGCAAGAATCGCTACGTGTGTGCCACGCTGAATTAATTTCTCTGCAAGTGCATAACCGATTCCACTCGTTCCGCCTGTGATCAGGGCTAATTTTCCTGTATAGACTTCCATCTTAAGTAACTCCTAGTTTTCATCTAATGGCCGCACGAAGCGCAAGAACCTCCCGAACATCCACTGCAACCATTTGATCCAGAAGAGGTCGATCTGCCTGCGACCTTGGAAAAACAGGCCGAGGCCACGCGATGGGTTTTATTTGAATGGCAAACTTCGCATCGGATGGGGGTATCTGCATCATTAATTGACCGCAGTTTCTCAAACTTTTTTCCACATTCTTCACATTTGTATTCGTAAATTGGCATGTTCTGAAATCTCCGAGTAAGTGAAGATTTTAACTCGATTATTTTACTACTCAGTAAAGTCTTTTGAAAAATACTGAAGAGCGTATAAAGCTATCCCAACCGAAACAGCCACATTTAATGATGTTTTTTTCCCTGACATTGGAATATGCAAGGTGTGATCGGCAATTTCAAGAATACCTGGATCTATCCCGGAGATCTCGTTTCCTACGACAAGTGTAAGTGGTCGGACCTGTTGTTTGATGTCGAAGGGTAAATTAAAAAGAGAAATTGAGTATTGAGTAGACTCCAAAGCCAGGATATCTCTACCTGCAGCTTTCATATCCGAAATCAATTGAACTGTATTCGGACAATAACTCCAGTTTGTGAGAGATTCTGCGCCAAGACTGGTTTTTCTAATTTTAGGGTGTTCTGGAGTGGGGGTTGTTCCACCACAATAGATATGCTCTACTCCTGCGCCATCCGCAGTTCGTAGAATCGACCCTACATTAAGAGTACTGCGAAGGTTATCTAATACCAGTATCAAACTTTTAGATATTTTGGTCGGTTGTCGATTTACAGCCTGGTAATTCGTATATGGTTCGCCAATTATTAACATCGCGGATTGACAGAGTGGACAGTGGTCAAAATGATCCACTGACAGGTCTGTGGAAAATCGCATCCGGCAATCCTGATTGGTGCACTCAAACACTTGAAACTTGGGTTCATTCATAGCTCAGCAGTAAACAACAGTTGTCTGCGGTCAATGCATACAGATGTGATCGGAATTGATAATTCATCCAGAACTTCTTCTGGCCGGCCAGTTGCACCTGGCAGTGTCACGAGCGTCATCTCCAGTGTTAACTGAGGGGTTTCAGAAACTTCGATGCTCTGTACCAGTGATAGGAGATCATACGGTTTACCCCTTCTTTCGCGCATACATGTCTTTTTGGAAAGAAATGCGGTTATTTTATTCTGCAGGTCGATTGGATTAATAACTTCGGTAAAGACAACTGAATACCTCGCTGCACAGACAAGGGTTTGCAGCGGAGGAGCATTAAGAGGGATATTTAAGATCTGGAGAATGTTGATTCCAGGTTGAATAGTTTCGTGAATTTTTTGTTGAATTTGGGCAGTTGACTCATCAAAATCGAGCCAGAAATCCAAAATCTCGTTAGAGCTGGTAAATCCAAGCGGCAGGGGGCAGGCCTGGTGAATGCGCGGCTGAGGATGAAACCCTTGTGAATAAGCCAGTTTGAGATCTGCACGCCGGAAAGTACGCTCCCAAATCTTGTGCATATCCAGATTGCCCACATATAAAAGTTCTTCACCCCTGGTGTAAATTAATCTGATGCGCTGCATTAGTGCACCTCCGGGCAGAGCCACAAATCACCGGGATTCTGACGGCGAAGTGAATTAAACTCCGGAAGAATTCCACAGGCATGACAATTTCCGCGGCAGTCACCGGTCAGCTCACCTTTGAGTGATTTTTCATATTCAGATTGTAAAAACTTGCGAGATACTCCCGGGTTGATGTGATCCCAGGGGAAGATTTCGTCAATGTTACGGATGCGGGAGGTATAGAAATCTATTGAAATGCCATGCGCATCGAATGCATCCATCCAGGCATTGAAATTAAACTGATCCTGCCAGGCATCAAATTTTGCTCCATTCTTCCAAGCGCTTTCGATCACGTCAGCCAGACGCCGGTCACCGCGTGAAAGCACTGCCTCGAGAATGGTTTCGCGTGGATTTGACCAGGTCATTTTCATACCCGGTCCACGCAGTTGATCTTTAAGCAAGTTTTGTTTTTCGAGAACGGTGGGGAGGGGATCAAGACGAGCCCACTGGAAAGGCGTGTGCGGTTTGGGAACAAAGGTGCTCACTCCGACGTGTAGATTAGCGCGTTTACCGATTATCTTCCGTCCCTCAACAATCACTCTCTTACTCAGATCGGCAATAGCCTGGACGTCTTCAATTGTTTCACCCGGTTGGCCGATCATATAGTAAAGTTTTATGGATTGCCACCCACGAGAATAAATTTCACGCGCGGTGGAGAGAAGTTGCTCTGCCTGAATGGGCTTATTAATGATGTTCCGCATCCGGTCTGTGGCTGCTTCAGGAGCGAGGGTAAAACCACCCTGGCGGGTTCCTTTCAATTTTTCCATTAAATCAATTGAAAAGGATTCGATACGGAGGGATGGCAGGGAGATAGTCAACTTGCGTTCCGAAAATTGTTCAACGATCCGTTCTGTCAACTCTTGTATATGCGTATAGTCACTAGATGATAATGATAACAGAGCAATTTCTTCATAACCTGTGTTTTTTAATGATCTCTCAAGTGAAGAAATGATATTTTCAACGGTTCTTTCGCGAACCGGGCGATTAACCATCCCAGCATGGCAAAACCGGCATCCCCGTGTACATCCACGCATTATTTCCATTGCAATGCGGTTATGCACTACATCAATTGAAGGCACAATAAATTTTGTGGGAGGGTTGGGAAGCCTGGCGCAAATGCGTTTGGTGATTTGTTTAGGCAGGCCATCTTTGATGGGGTGGATAGAATTTATCGTTTGATCTGGGTTATAGACCGGTGAATAAAGTGACGGCACATACACCCCACCGATCATTTGCAGTGTATACAGTGTTTCTTCTCGACTTAATTCCTGGTCCTTGGCATTACGAATCGTATCTATGATTTCGTGAATGACTTCTTCGCCTTCACCAATTACAAAGGCATCAATAAATGGAGCCATTGGTTCAGGGTTGTATGCCGCATGTCCACCAGCGATGATGATCGGATCAGATGCACTCCTGTTTTGTGAACGTAATGGAATTCGGGCGAGATCAAGGGCATTCAAAACATTGGTATAAAGTGTTTCGTAAGGAAGGGTAAACCCAATAATATCAAATTCCGATAAAGGCGTTTTAGATTCAAGGGAATACAGAGGGATGTGATTCTCGTGCATGGCGGATTCCATGTCGAGCCAGGGAAGATAGGCGCGTTCACATAATGCATCTGACCTGGAATTTATCAATTCATACAGGATCATAATTCCAAGGTTTGGCACACCGATATCGTAGATATCCGGAAAAATCAATGCCATTCTAGTTGCTACAGTATCCCAATCTTTTCGGACCTGGTTGAGTTCTCCACCAAAATAACGGCCTGGTTTTTGAACAGTAGGCAATATCTTTTTTAATGCCATGGAGATGGCAGTCTTCTCGATTGTCAAGTAGGGCTCCTTACCATTAAAGTGGTTAACGGTTTTCGATATGTTGTTCGAGGATCACTTCATCAGGGAAATGAGTTTCAATAAATTTTATTACTTCATTCATTGTTTGAACGTTGTGACTGCTATCGTTGGAGACAAGGGCGCAGCCAATCCAGGCAGATTGCCAGACATCTTGCAAACCTACCTCAGAAACTGAAATATTGAATTCACGCTTCAGTTTTGAGAGCATTGGCTGTAATCTTCCTCGTTTTTCTTTGAGCGATTGGCAGCCAGGCAAGTTTAATTTTATTGTGAGTAGAGTGACCATTGTTGATTGACCTGTATTCCTCTGATTTTCTCTTGCCATATACTATCCGTGAGATTAAAATCCCATCATTAATATAATATAGATTGGTAAAAAATAGTATGCTTGACAGCGAAGAACAATATCAAGAAACACTGGATTATCTTTACAGCTTTGTAGATTACAGCCTGACTCGCCAATCACGTCTGTCACCTGAAAAATTTAATCTTGATCGAATGCGTCATTTAATGCAACTAATGGGCAACCCTCATCGTTGCTATCCGGTCATCCATATTGCCGGTACCAAGGGGAAAGGGTCAACTGCTGCGATGATTACCAGCATCCTGATGGAATCGGGATACAAAGTTGGGTTATATTCATCACCTCATCTCAACGATTACACTGAACGCATTCAAATAAATAGAATCCCCATTTCACACGATGATCTGGTCGACCTTGTGAATGAAATAAAACCTTTGGTTAGTCAAGTACAAGAGATAACGACTTTTGAAATCACG
Organism: Anaerolineaceae bacterium; assembly: GCA_029265815.1. GTDB lineage: Bacteria > Chloroflexota > Anaerolineae > Anaerolineales > Anaerolineaceae > UBA6107. The sequence continues at coordinate 70,345 of JAJUGU010000001.1, forward strand.
ACGGCGATTGCCTTCCTTGCTTTTGCCAAAGCTGGAATTGATTTTTGTGTAGCTGAGGTGGGGCTTGGCGGCCGTCTGGATGCAACAAATGTGGTAGACCCGCTTGTTTCAGTTATTACTTCATTGTCCTTTGATCATATGAACATTTTAGGAAATTCGATCACTCAGATTGCTGCTGAGAAAGGTGGAATCATCAAACCAGGTAAGCCTGTTGTTCTAGCCCATCAATGGAAAGAAGCTCAAGAAGTGATTGAGAGGATTTGTGAAGAACGTCGATCTCCTTTAATTGTGATTGGCCGGGATTATTTTTTTAGTGAGAGATCTCATTCGTTATTTGGTCAAACCTTCATTGTTTGGGCTAAAGAGGAACAGGACCAGATCAATGATTTCATCGCAAGCGGTGGGCGCAGTGTGTGGGAACCTGAACATTATTCAATACCATTGCTCGGGTTTCATCAAATTGAAAATGCTGCAACTGCTTTTGCAGCGATCGAAATCATAAGAGCGGCTGGTTATAGAATAAGCAAAAACGGTATTTCCGCCGGGTTTAAAAATGTGAGCTGGCCGGGGCGCTTTGAGATTGTGTGGAAAAATCCATTGGTTGTGGTTGATTCAGCACATAACCAGGATTCAGCTTTGAAATTACGCTTGGCCATGGATGATTACCTCAATGGTAAACCGATAATTTTACTCTTTGGGGCTTCGGAAGATAAAGATGTGCGCGGGATGTTCAGTCATTTGTTACCGCGGGTGAGAACGGTGATTGCCACACGCAGTGAACATCCGCGTGCGATGAATCCGGATATGCTGGTAGAATTAGCTCAACAGTTTGGCAAGAACGCCATCAAAACGCGCACAGTTGAACAGGGGTTGGAAGAAGCAATGCAACAGGCAGGAAAGGATGCGGTAGTCGTCGTTGCTGGCAGCATTTTCATTGCTGCAGCTGTCAGGGAGATCCTGCTAAAAAAAAAGACGATGCATAATATAAGGAAGCCATGAGAGAAGATTGGAAAAAGAGACAGGATAACCCGGATGAAATAAACGCGGCACTTTACCAGCGTACGGATGAGTTGTATCAGGTAAACGATGCCATCCCTGACGAAACGGGTATGATTTGCTGCCCAGTTTTAATCATGCGTGATATTGTTGTCTTTCCGAGAATGGTTTCTCCGATCTTTGTGACTCCAGGACCAAATCTGGAAGCCATTAATCATGTTCAGCAAAAAGGCGGAACAATGATTGCATTGGTCCTTAAGGATAGCGAGATTGAGAAACCCGGACCGGATGATTTTGTTGAAATTGGAATTGAAATCGCGGTGGGCAGGTTATTGAGTTTACAGGATGGGAATGGATCTGCTTTGGTTCAAGGTCGCCGCCGGATTAAGATTAATAAGATCAAACAAGAAGGCTCATTCCTTTGGGCGCAAGGGACGATTGTCAATGAAAGCACAAAAGTTGACCGTCAAATTGAAGCCTTAATGCGCACCACTCGTGATCTCTTTGAACGTTGTGTGCAACTCGATCGCACATTACCTGATGAAGCGCATTTATTTTCGATAAATATTACTGAACCAGGTTGGCTGGCGGATATGATCGCTACTGCGATTTCGCTACCTTTTCGCGAGCGGCTTGAATTGATCAAAATATGCGAACCCAAAGAACGATTAAAAAGAGTTAATTGGCTTCTCGCGCAAGAACTGGATGTTCTGCAATTGGAAGATGAAATCCAAAATAGGGTGCAGAGCGAGGTTGATCGTTCACAGCGAGAATTCTATTTACGAGAGCAGCTGCGTGCCATTCAAACTGAATTGGGTGAAGGTGATGTATGGGCGCGTGAATTGAATGAACTTAAGTCAAAAGTTGAAGCCAAGAAAATGCCTGAAGAAGCTAAAAACCAGGCATACAAAGAAATAGAACGCCTCACCCAAATGCCATCTATGGCTCCAGAAGTGGGCATCATCCGTACGTATCTCGATTGGATACTGGATCTCCCTTGGATGGAGGTCACCGAAGATAACCTTGACGTAAAACATGCCGCTAAAGTTCTTGAAGAAAATCACTATGGGCTTGGTAAAGCTAAAGACCGTATCTTGGAGTATATTGCGGTAAAAAGCCTTAAACCTAAGAAAGAACGACAACCAATTCTATGTTTTGTTGGACCTCCGGGTACTGGAAAGACGTCACTTGGAAGATCGATTGCAGAAGCACTAGGGCGGAAATTCGTCAGGCTTTCTTTGGGTGGGGTGAGAGATGAAGCAGAGATACGAGGTCACCGGCGTACTTATGTGGGTGCACTGCCGGGAAGGATTCTGCAAACTATGCGCCGCGCAGGATCGATCAATCCACTCTTTATGCTGGATGAGATTGACAAGTTAGGTGCTGATTTTCGAGGTGATCCATCATCTGCTTTGTTGGAAGTTCTTGATCCAGAACAAAACAATTCCTTTTCCGATCATTACCTTGAATTGCCATATGATCTTTCAAAGGTGATGTTCATTACCACGGCGAATGGTTTAAATTCGATTCCCCCTGCATTGTTAGACCGCATGGAAATTCTTGAATTTCCAGGGTATATTGAAGAAGAGAAAGTTGAAATCGCTAAGCGGTTCTTGATTCCAAGGCAACTGGAAGAAAGTGGTTTTGAACAGGGCGACATTGAATTTGAAGAAGAAGCTCTACGAAGGGTAATTCGAGAATATACCTATGAGGCAGGCGTGCGCAATCTCGAGCGTGAAATTGGCAGGCTCTGCCGTAAAGAAGCACGATTAAAATCTGAAAAGAAACGATACTCCAAGATCATCACTTATAAACTCGTTGAAAAATTCCTGGGTCCTCCTCAATTCTTTATGACCGAGGCTGAGAGACGGGATGAAGTAGGAGTGGCAACTGCAATCGCGTGGACCGAAAATGGCGGCGAAATCATGCCGGTGGAAGTGCTCATCATGGAAGGCAAGGGAAACCTACAAGTTACAGGGCAAATCGGCGATGTCATGCAGGAATCGGCACAAGCGGCGTTGTCATACCTCAAATCAAAATCTGTTGAATTAAAACTGGACCCAGAATTATTTGAAGACGTAGATATTCACATCCATATTCCTGAAGGTGCGATCCCAAAAGACGGTCCAAGTGCAGGAATTACTATTGCCACAGCTCTGATATCAGCCTTTACGGAACGGCAAGTTTATAAAGAAATCGGAATGACTGGTGAAATTACTCTAAGAGGAAATATACTGCCTATCGGCGGGGTCAGAGAAAAAATCCTGGCAGCTCATCGCAGTGGTTTGAAAACTGTTCTCTTGCCTGAGAAAAATGCAAAAGACCTTGTTGAAGTACCTAAAAAAGTGCGTGATGATCTGAATATAAAATTTGTCAAGCATATGGATGAAGTTATCAAATTGGCTTTACACGTAGAACAGGTAAAGAATAACCATTCGCTGCATATAAAACGATTGAAAAAGAAGCGAAAAACCAAAAAAGAGTAATAAAAAGCGGTGAGTTTTTCTCACCGCTTTTTATGATCGGTTTAAAAAAAGAATTAATCGGGACTCTTGGTTTGGTTCTTTTCTGCTTGCAGTGCCATAATACCATTTTTAACCTGACTCAAAACCTTTTCTAGTTCAACCTGAAGAGTGGTTAAAGTCTGTAAAACATATTCATCGGCCTCTTGCTTGGTCCGTTCACTTTCAGCTCGTGCCTGTGCAATGATCTGTTCTGCCCTTAATTGAGCGGATTGTGTGATTTGATCATTTTCCACAAGCTTTTCAGCCTTTTCTCGAGCCAATGCAATCGTGTGATCGGCTTCCTCATTGGCCCTGGCCATGATACGGTCTCTTTGGGCCAGTAATTGTTGTGATTTTTTGATCTCATCGGGGATGGTAATGCGCATTTGATCGATCAGATCAAACATACGATCTTCATCAACAATGATGCTATGAGTAAACCAGATTGGTTTACTTTCGTTAAATAATTCTTCTAATCGATCGACCAGGTGTAAAATGTCCATACCCGCACTCCTACGAATTATTATAACGAAAATCGCAATAGATGTAACCTTATTGGTTAGTCTCTTGTTGCTTTACTAGTAGCAGATATACCTGCATTTTCGATTGATCGATACTTGGCCTCAAGAGCGGCCTTAATCTGCGGAGGAACCATAGTGGTAACATCGCCGCCAAGGGAGGCAATTTCACGCACGGTGGATGAAGATAGAAAAGTGTGTTCTTCGCTCGTAATCAATGCCATTACTTCAATATCAGGCTGTAAGCGATGATTTGCCAGGGCCATGCGAAATTCATATTCAAAATCTGAAAATACACGCAGCCCTCGGATCATTAATTGCGCACCAATCTCTCTGCAATAATTGACAGTGATACCGCTGTAACCGGTAACTGTGATCTTAGGGTTGGCTGCAAAAACCATCTTTGCCATATCAATCCGTTCTTCTGGGCTAAACAAAAAATTTTTTAGTGGTTTATCGTATACAGCCACAATTAATTCATCGACGATCTTTGATGCCCGGTTAGCAATATCAATATGGCCATTATGTATCGGATCGAATGATCCAGGAAAAACAGCTTTGATCATGTTTTCTCCTAACTTATATCGCGTTCAGAATCAGACCACATTTCGTTTAGTTTCTGTGCCAACAATTTGTGTTCTTCTTTTTGCAGTAGAGGGTCTGATTGAAAAATCTCCTGTGCAAAATGACGCGCTTTTTCGATCAAGTGTATGTCTGTAATACTCGCCATGCGTAGATCAGAAAAACCTGATTGCCGGTAACCGATGAAATCACCTGGACCACGCTGCTTGAGATCCTGTTCGGCTAAAACAAAGCCATCATTGGTCTCAGTCATCACTGCAAGACGTTCATTTTCTACAGCATCTTCATTCTCTGGAATAAGCAAGCAATAAGCCAGGTCTCCGCCGCGGCCGACCCTTCCACGAAGCTGATGAAGCTGAGCCAAACCAAAACGGTTTGCACCTTCAATCAACATGACTGTCGCATTCGGAATATCTACGCCCACTTCAATGACTGTTGTCGAGACCAGGATATCAAATTCCTTATTACGAAATTTTTTCATGACCTCTTCTTTTTCATCCGCCAGCATACGTCCGTGCAACAATCCCAATTTCAGATCGGGAAATACTTCTTCCTGCAAGTAGGGATGTTCTTCAACGACTGCTTTTTGATCTTCATCCTCGCCTTTTTCAATAAGAGGATAGATGATAAATGCCTGATGCCCTTTGGCTATCTCATCTCTAATGATCTGGTAAGCCCGTTCACGCGCAAAAGGATGGATAATTTCAGTTCTTACGGGCAAGCGCCCAGCGGGCATTTCATCAATAATTGATATATCCAGGTCACCAAATAAGGTAAGCGCTAACGATCGGGGGATAGGAGTTGCACTCATCACTAGCAGGTGGGGATTCTCGCCCTTTTGGCGTAAAGCTGACCTTTGTGCAATTCCAAAACGATGCTGTTCATCAATGATTGCCAGCTGGAGGTTCTTGAATAGAACAGGATCCTCAATCAAGGCATGCGTACCAATTAACACCTTAATTGTTCCGTCCTGACATCCTGCATTTATCTCTTCTCTCTCCTGGCTGGTCGTGTCGCCTGTAAGCAATTTAATTTCTGATGGCTGTAAACCAGGAATTTCTGCATTCCCATGAGCCAGTAATTTTACAAGTGATTGATAATGTTGTTCAGCCAGGATACTGGTGGGCGCCATGAATGCGGTTTGCCCGCTATTGCAATTGACAATAAGTGATGTGATGGCTGCCACGATCGTTTTACCCGATCCAACATCTCCCTGGATTAAGCGGTTCATCGGATGCCCGGAAGAAAGATCCTTACGGATTTCTTCAATTACCTTTTTCTGGGCATTGGTTAGTGAATATGGAAGAGATTGTGTAAATTTTTCTAGTTGTTGCTCATCAAACTCATATTTTTGAGCAGAATTTTCCTGCCAGTTCTTTTTTTGTTGTTGAACACCCAGTTGGAGGAAGAAGATCTCATCGAAAGCCAGGCGATTCTTCGCACGATTAAGTGAGTTGAAATCATCTGGATAGTGGACCTGACTGATGGCTAAAGGTAAATCGATCAGTTCTGCTGCTTGCTTAATTGAGATGGGCAAATATTCTTCGATTTTGGGAGCACAATTGCGTATGGATAATTTAATCGCTTTTCGGATTGAATCTTGTGTTATTCCAGCTGTGAGCGGATATACTGGAACAATTCCATTCGTGCTGAAGTGTTCCTGGTCAATAGGTTCTGTACTGGGCTCATTCATTTGTTTTCTACCCAGATACATGGTTACTTTTCCAGAGATCACGTGTTGAGACCCGTTTTGGTATTTTTTTTGCAATCCGGCAATGTACTTCATCGGTCTAAAAAATACGAGTCTTAAGTAACCAGTTTCATCACTGACCGTAACTTCCAGCCGTCCGAGGTTCCTCCTTTGGATTGGAACAATCAAAGAACTTTTCACAGTGGCTGTGATCGTTAATTCCTCTCCAAATTCAATTCGATTGATTGTTTTAAGCGCGGAATAATCGATATGTCGTCTGGGAAAATAGTAGAGAAGGTCGTAAATTTTATATACACCAAGTGTATGAAAACTCTCTTCTTTTGAGGTACCAATTCCAGGCAATGCGCTCAAAGGCGAGTTCAAACCAATTTTTGATTGGTTTTGGGTTTGAGTGCGGGCAGAAGGTGTTGGTTCTTTCTGGACTGGTAAATTAACTTTTACTACCTGGCTGGGTGGGGGAGTAGGTTTAGGGTGTGGAGGGATTGGGGTGACCAAACTTGAGTTAATATTCAATGCCCTTAATGCTGCCAATATCTCCCTGGTAGAGCGCTCCCTTTCAGAAACATCCATTTGAGCGTAATTAAGGAAATGATCCTGGATTTGATTAAGTAAATGATCAGGCACTAGTTGTGATTTGGCTTCAGGCGCCCAATTTGGGATAAATTTATCCAATCCACCAATGATCGCTCGATTCAGGAAATTCCCCTGAATTTCGAGATTCAAGATCTTTAAGATTTTTTCAAGTGAACTAAGCATGGCTCTATTTTACAGCAAAGCAGTAATGAGTTGGACTTTAATTTTTGATATTTTATAATCAGCGATCAACAGTCTCAGTGATCACAATACCCATCCCCCGCGGTCCAACAAGAGATGCTAAAAAAGGATTGATCACATATTCAGAATAACTCACTTGTGGGTAATTTTCTTCCATGTGTTGTCGTATCAATTTCGCTTCGATTAATCCCGGAACTGATGGATGAATCAGAGACACGTTCTCAATGTCATCGAACTCATCAATAAATTCATTGAAACAATCAATTAAGTTACGGTAGTTTTTAACTTTATCCATCGGGTTTAGAAACCCTTCTTCGAGGGCAAAAATTGGTAAGAAGGACATCATTTCACCTACAGAAGCCTGGGCATAATCGATAAATCCAGCTCTGTGAAGATAGGATAGGTTTGGCGTGCATAAAAGGGTGTAGATATGAGGAACAATTTCGCGCAACCGTTCATCGATTTTGACCGGATTCATATTTTCAGTAATAAATTTTGCAGCATATTGCACGATTTGACCTTCGCCAATTGCAATGGATTGTGAATCGATTAAGTGAATGGTTGCACGGCCGTGAAGATTACTCACAACTTTTTCCATCAGAGAGTAAATGGGGTATAACCCGCTAGATGCCAGGATGATGAAAATATCATCATAGGATTGATACAGGGAGAGGATTACATTTGAGAGGTCATTAAACGAAGGAGCAATCAGGGCGGGAAGACCTGTAGGTTCCACACGCCTGGGTAGCTCGTGAATTTTTACATGACGAAGATCGATGATCTGCCCCTTTTCAATCTCAATCTGATTGTTTAAATATTTAACGTATTTTGACCCTTGAAACGTTGGTCTGGTAAATTGGGCTGCATTGTCAGTAAGGATGCAACTTAACCCCATAATTTACTCGATGGAAATAATCAATTGATAATGCGGTTGTCCGCCATTGTGCACTTCAACCTCGTGATCGGGATACTTCTCCTCGATCTTTTCAGAGATTTCAGCCACTTCTTCTTCAGTGATATTCGAGCCGTAAAAGAGGGTGACTCGTTCCCGCATTTCCATATCGGTTTTTTCAAGCAGGTCCAAACAGGTTTCCAATACAGTATTACCAGAAACCACCAGTGTTCCATTGAGCAATCCTATGATCTTTCCTTCTTCTACTTCCACACCATTGATTTCGACCGAGCGGGTAGCTGTTGTTATTTCACCGCAGTCGGCTTCATCAAGAGAATCGTTCATGTCTTCAACGATTTGATCAAAATCCCCATCGGGATTCCATCTCAAGATTGCCGAAATACCCTGTGAAATATTCTTTGTCGGAATAACTGCGACATTTTTTACGCTGAGAGCTTTGGCAGAATTGGCTGCAAGAATGACATTTTTGTTGTTGGGTAGAATGATCACCTTGTCAGTGGGAAGATCCTCAAAAGACTTTAGGATTTCTTCGATGCTTGGATTCATCGTTTGCCCGCCCGTGACAATGGCAGCTGCTCCCTGGCTTACAAAGATTTGTGATAAACCAGGGCCAGGAGAAACGGAAACCACAGCGATGGATCCGGGTGTAATTTCCTTGATATCAAGCTCTTTTTTCTTAGCTTCAATGCGTTTCATTTGATCACGAAGATCTTCTTTATAGATTTTCGAGATCTGGCCCATTGATTTAATCAATGCTTCTGGTTCATCTTGCTTCGATTCCTCGGTGTGGATGTGCATGCGGTACAGTCCATCGCCTTCACCGACCTGGATCGAGGTTCCAATTTTACCAAGGTCGTTATAAAAGGCTTCCAGATCAAGTTTGTCATGGGGCGTGAAATCAATCACCACCTCAACGTCTTGTCCGTCTTCCACTACATCCATTGTTTCAGCAAATTTGATGGATGAAAGATCTTTGATTACAATCGTTCCTTCGTCGAGAGGAAGCTTTTGAATCAGGCGCTGCATCCCTTCGAAAAGAAAGAATAAGCCTTTACCACCACTATCTACCACTCCAGCTGTTTTTAAAATTGGAAGGAGTTCAGGGGTGTATTTGACTGATTCATCAGCCGTTTTTACTGCAACATCCAGGATCTCAACCAGATCCGATGATCTGGTAACGCAACTTTCAACCGCCAATGAGACATCTTTGATCACCGTGAGGATCGTTCCCTCAACTGGGCGTACAACGCCTTTGTATGCGGTGTTACGACTTTCGGAGAGGGCGCGGCTGAGAATTTGAGCATCCATTTCAGGGAGGTTATCTAACACTCTGGCAAAACCACGCCAGATTTGCGATAGGATGACCCCTGAATTACCACGTGCCCCCATCAAGGCTCCTTGTGCGACATCTTTTGCCACTTTACCAATATTTGTTTCTTCAGAGTTGGCAATTTCATTATATGCAGCCTGCATGGTGAGCAGCATATTGGTACCGGTATCTCCATCGGGTACAGGAAAAACGTTGAGGGAGTTTACAAGCTGCTGGTTAGCTTTAAGCCACCTTAACGCGGCTTCAACGAGTTTTTTTAAATCCTGTCCGTTAATGGTATTGTAAGAACTTGATTGGCTGGTCAAAGTTGGCTCCGTGTGCGTCTTCTGATTGATCATTTTTTATCCAGTAATTGTTGACATTAATCAGTGTTGCTGATCCTGAGGCCACGTACATGAACGTTAACCTCTTTTACAGTCAAACCCGTTGTCTTTTCAATTTGATACTTCACGAACTCTGAAACGTTGTCAGCAACACTCTTAATACGAGTGCCGTATTCTATGATGAGATACAAATCAATTGTTACCGAAGTATTATCAAAGAATACATCAACACCAAGGATCGGATCCTTGGTTAAAACATGTGATAAACCTGAAGCCAGATTCTTGCTCGCCAGCCCAACAATTCCATAGGATTCAAGAGCTGATTGGCTGGCAATCGAGGCTATTGAACGGTGGGAGATGTAAATGCTGCCGATCGGATTGTCTGATGGGTTCATATCGTTGTCCTTGGTTTAATAACCATGATTCTTGTAAAAAGATACGGTCTATGATACAATTTCGTCCGGTGTTCAAAAGAACATTGAACTCTATTTTACCTAATTAAGCAATAGTTGTCAGGAAAGGAAATTTCAATGGCGAAGTGTGATAATTGCGGCAAGACTACGACTTTTGGCCATAACCGAAGCTTTTCATTACGCGCGACCAATCGTACGTTCAAGCCTAACCTCCAAAAAGTCACCATTGTTGAGAATGGACAAAAAGTGCAGAAAACACTCTGCGCCAAGTGCATTCGCTCGATGGTAAAAAGTTCCTAATCATCACAAATGCTTCAAATTAATTACGGCAATTGCCGTAATTTTTTTATTTAACAAGAGCCTGTCGCAAATCGTAAACGCCAGCGGTGATTCCTTTTGGGTGGCCGAAGATCGCAGTAGCGCTGACAAAAGCATTAGCACCAGCCTGACAAACGTTGGTGATATTAGATGCAGAGATTCCACCATCGACTTCAAGATGAATATTATCCTTATTTTTTCCAATCAGTTCTGAAATTGCTTGGATTTTCTTTGTCATTTCTGGAATAAAAACCTGTCCTGAAAAACCAGGGTTTACAGTCATCACGAGAATCAGGTCAACAAAATCAAGCATAGGTTCAATCATAAGATGGGAAGTACCAGGGTTGAGTGCAACGCCTGCTTTGCATCCTAAATCTCGGATGAGTTGCACCGTCCGGTGGATATTGGGATTAGCTTCTGGGTGAATCGTAATAACTGATGCACCGGCATTAAAAAAGTCCCTTACCATTGTTTCTGGTTTTTCAACCATCAAGTGGCAATCCAATGGTAAATTAGTAATCTTGCGGCAGTGTTCTACAATAAAAGGTCCCATAGTCAGGTTTGGAACAAAATGCCCGTCCATAACATCGATATGAATCCAGTCAACTCCTGCCTGCTCACACTCGAGTATTTGTTGTTCTAATCGAGAAAAATTTGCCGAAAGGATTGACGCTGAGATGATTTTTTCCATCTTACTCACTTTAGAAAAGGACTGATTTTGAACCATACGTAAAGCCAAAAAGGGATCAACCCACCGACCGCCAACAAGGCAAGCAATTCTAGCCAGATAATTTTCCAATCGACATTAGTTTTCTTCTCATAAGTATAATCTTCAGTGGTAATTGGCGGAACGAAAGACCGCTGAGTTTCTTGAACGGCTCCTTCTGTGGGCAGGGCAGAGGTGATTGAAAAATACCCTTCCGGTTGGTCCTGAAATTTCATTAAAACGTGGCCCAATTGATCTGCCGTGCGGTATCTGGCAGATGGTTCTTTTGCTAGAATTTTCAAAATGATCTGATCTAATTCTGATGGGATTTCTGGGACGATGCTGCTTGGCTCTAGCGGCTCTTGAGTTTGATGCAGGCGAGTTAGTTCATCGATAGAATCAGCATTGAAGGGTAATTGTCCGGTCAACATCTCATACATGACGACACCAAGCGAATAGACATCTGATGCTGGAGATGGGGCTTCTCCAAGGGCTTGTTCGGGTGAAAAATACTGAGGTGACCCCCAAACCACTTCTGATCGGTACTCGTTTGACACCGACGATAATGCACGGGCGATTCCAAAGTCGGTAATTTTCAGACGCTGGTCGCGAGAAATGAGCATATTATGGGGTTTTACATCACAATGAACAATTCCAGCACGATGCGCGTAGCCGAGACCCGCACACGCTTGAATCATCAAATGGATTCCCTCAAAGATTGGATAATGCTTTTTTTCCATGATCTTTGTTTTCAAGTCAGTTCCGGCTACATATTCCATCACGATGAATACGCCAACCGGGTCTATGCCAAAATCATGAACAGTTACAATATTAGGGTGAGATAGATTGGCCGCTGCTTTTGCTTCTTGCTTGAAGCGCTCGCGAAATTCCTCATCTTCAGAAAAATCCTCACGGAGGAGTTTAATGGCAACGGGTCGTTCAAGCATCTGGTCATACCCCTTGTAAACAAGGGCCATGCCACCTTTACCAACCTGATGGATAAGGCGATAACGGTTTCCAAGGATTGAATTGCTCAATTCATTTTCAGTCATTATTGGCATTATATCATGCCTAAAAGTTGTTTCATTCGTATATAATTATTGGTCATGAAAACAATTATTCGATTCTTCACTAACAAGCCATTAAATTTATTACTGTTTACATTTCCATTTGCGATTGCAGGATCGTTCATGGAATGGGACGCGATCATCTTATTCAGTCTTTCTGCTGCAGGCGTTGTGCCATTGGCTGGTTTGATAGGCGAATCTACTGAAGGGCTTGCATCCCATACTGGCCCTCGTACTGGAGGGTTGATTAACGCAACGCTGGGAAATGCAGCTGAGTTGATTATTACATTGTTTGCGATTAAGAAGGGTCTTCTTGAATTAGTAAAAGCCTCGATTACTGGATCGATTATCGGGAATTTACTGTTTGTATTGGGTATGTCGATTTTCCTTGGCGGATTAAAGAACGGAATTCAGAAATTTGATAAACGCCATACCGTAAATAACACAATATTACTCGCTATCGCAATGATAGGTTTGATTACACCATCATTATTCAGTCATTCAACTGCGTCTGGTCTGGATATAAAGGTTGAGACACTTAGTCTATGTGTTGCTGGGGTGATGATCTTGCTGTATGTCAGCGGAATCATCTTTTCACTTAAATCAAAATCATCTGTCTCGATGGCAGTAGATATCCAGGAATCTCCAACTTATCACGGGTGGAGTATTTCAAAATCAATTTTGGTTCTTGCAATAGCTACCGGTGGGATCGTGTGGTTAAGTGAGATTCTTGTTGGAAGTGTTGAAGCAGTTGTTGTAGGCTCTGGAATATCGGAATTCTTTTTGGGTATCATTCTTGTACCCATCATCGGCAACGTTGCAGAACATCTAGTGGCAATTACAGTTGCAATAAAAAACAAGATGGAACTGAGTATGGAAATTGCGGTATCATCAAGTCTGCAGATTGCCCTTTTTGTATCCCCAGTGCTCGTTTTTATCAGCTTGATCATGGGTAATCCACTGACACTTGTTTTCAACCAGTTTGAATTGGCTGCATTAATAGCAACTGTATTAGTGAGTTATTTCGTGGCTGCTGACGGAGAATCCAACTGGCTTGAGGGCGCAGCTCTATTGGCTGTGTATATCATTTTTGGTTTGGCTTTCTTTATTTTCCCGGTCTAAGATGACGTTGAAAAAGAATAAGGAATTGTTTTCGAAAAAAGCGCTTGTTGGGGCAGTCATTGTCTCGATGTTACTCCTGTTTTACTATGTGCTATTGTTGAATGGATTAACCTATTCCACCCGGCTGGCTACAACCCCTAAGGCCAATTTAACTGTAATAGCTGCAGGATCGATTCCAACACCTGATTTGAGTCTATTAACAATGACTCCCACAGCCACCATTCCCTCATCGGAGGTGGTGGATGGAATTTCTTCGCAAAAATTCGTGAAAATTCAAGGAACTGGCGGGGCGGGATTACGAATCCGCAGTGAACCTGGTACAAATACAGAAGTTATGTTTTTGGCTAACGAATCAGAGGTTTTTCTTGTAATAGGGGGACCTGAAACCGTTGATGGTTTACTCTGGTGGAAATTAGCTACCCCTTATGATGAAAATCGTCAGGGATGGGCTGCAGCGGATTACCTTGTGGCAATAGCTGATGATTAATATCTACAAAAAACAATTTTGAAAGCGTTTCTATTCGATTTTGTAATAATTGCATAAAAATAACGGGTGTAAAATAATCTGCAAGGATTTAATCAATTGCTAGGATGTGATTGCTGATATGAATAGTGGAACACCAGAAACCAGATCCATGACTCATCCATTGGATAGCCGTGAAGGGTTATCTCAACTACCTTCTGGTACAGTATTGATGAATCGTTACCAAATTCAGGATGTTGTAGGAATTGGTGGGATGGGATCTGTGTATCGTGCAAGAGATTTGCATTTTCCGAATGTTTTAAAACTGGTCGCGGTCAAGGAAATGATCAATTCAGCGCCAGACCCTCTTGTTCGAAAAACCATTGTGCAAAACTTTGAGCGAGAAGCCAATATTCTGGTGACGCTCAATCATCCTGCAATTCCAAAGATATTTGACTTCTTCACTTTTGAAGAACGATCATACCTCGTTCTAGAATTCATTAACGGCCTGGATCTAGAAGCCATACTTAAGCGATCGCCTGAACCGATACGAGAAGATCAGATGATCATTTGGGCGATCGAGATCTGCGATGTTCTTGAGTATCTTCATAACCATAAACCTGAACCAATCATTTTTCGCGATGTAAAACCATCCAATATCATGATCAATCAGCAGAATCATGTAGTGGTGGTTGATTTTGGCATCGCTAAAGTATTTAAGTTTGGACAAAAAGGAACCATGATCGGGACGGAGGGCTATTCCCCTCCAGAACAGTATAGGGGTGAAGCTACCCCTCAGACAGATGTGTATGCGCTTGGAGCAACGATGCACCACCTTCTAACGCATCGAGATCCAAGACTTGAAGCTCCTTTCTCCTTTGCAGATCGGCCTATTCGGTCAATTAATTCGGCTGTATCACCTGAATTAGAGTTGATCGTAAAGACAGCCTTGCAGTATAAACCTGAGGAACGTTTTCCAACTGCTGCTGCAATGCGGGATTCGCTGGTTTTACTGGCAAAAAAGACGGGGGCTCTATCGCGAGTGAACTCTGGATCTTTGTTGATGAAAGAACAAACTGTTAAACCGGTCTGGCAGTTTGCTTTTGAAGACGAGATCAGGGGTTCTGCAACGATCGAACGAGGAATATTATACGCTGGAGCGTATGATAACAACCTCTATGCATTAGATGCTACCAAGGGGCAATTCCTGTGGAAATATCCGGTCAATGGTGGCGTTATTTCGAAACCGTTAATTGCCGAAGGTCAATTATTGTTTGGAAGTGAAGATGGGAAACTTTATTCACTTCAACCAGCGACTGGCAGGAAGAATTGGGAGTTTACAACTGGCGCACCAATACGAAGTTCACCAAAGTATTCAGAAGGTCATGTCTTTTTTGGCTCTGACGATAAGAATTTTTATGCTGTGAACATCACTACTAATAGAAAAAGCTGGGCGATCCCAACCGAAGGTGCAATCAGGTCCACTCCATTTCTAGGCACAGATTTACTCTACTTTGGATGTGAATCTAATGAATTTGTTTGTGCTGATTTTCGTGGTCAGGTTAAATGGCGTTTTTGGACGAAACGTCCAGTAACATCCTCACCGATTGTTGCGGAAGGGATCGTTTATTTTGCTTCTCTGGATGGAATTTTCTATGCTCTGGATGCCAAATCAGGCTGGGTAGTCTGGAGATTCAGGATGGGTAAAGGTTCGATTTCCAGCCCATCAATTTCTAATGATTATGTATTCGTAGGATCAGCGGATGGCTATATTTATTGTGTGGAAAGGGCCAGCGCCCGAGAAATTTGGCGATTTAAGACGGATCATCAAGTAAGCGGTTCCCCTCTCGTTTACAAGGATGCTATTTATTGCGGCTCAGCAGATGGAAACTTCTACTGCATCGATATTAAGTCTGGAAGACAGCGGTGGAAATATACTACCGGTGGGCCAATTACTGGTACTCCTACTGCGTTAAATGATGTGATCTATATCGGTTCGGCAGATCATAATATGTATGCGTTCATGGCATAGTTGCCTGAACGCGGAGGTTGTATGGCAAAATTCCTGGAAAAGCTGTTTAAAAAAGATGTACAGAAGAAAACACATGTCGATATGATTCAAACCACGCCGTTAACCGAAGAACAATTACATCCTGCAGGTGCAAATCAAATGACAATCAGACCTGCCCAGCTTATTATTGGCTGTGGTCAATCAGTGGGGCTTCAACGTGATCATAATGAAGATGCCCTTTTCACTCTCACAAGTGTAATTGCTGATGGACACGGTGATCACCCCTTTGGACTGGTGATCGTTGCTGATGGGATGGGAGGGCACCGGAATGGCGAAATTGCTTCTGGTGTCAGCGCACGTGCAGTTGCAAAACTTGTTCTGAATAAGATTTACTCTCATTTTCTGGATTATCAGGAGACTCCGATCGATGAGAGTATTCAGGAAATCCTTGAAGATTCAATAAATGAAGCGCAGAAAGCAGTCGTTCATTATGCTCCTGGCGGAGGAACAACGCTAACCATTGGTTTGATACTTGGCGAACAAGTAACTATTGGCCATGTCGGCGATAGCCGAGCATATTTTATTTATTCAGACGGCCGGCTTCAAAAGCTGACGAAAGATCATTCGCTAGTACAAAGGATGGTTGATCTTGAGGAAATTACTGAAGCTGAGGCTATGGTGCATCCTCAAAAAAATGTGCTTCTCAAAGCTATTGGGCAACCCGAACCATTTCGCCCTGATATCCAAACTCATCAGTTACCGCACGGTGGAAAACTTCTTCTCTGCAGCGATGGCTTGTGGGGTGTTGTTTCTGAACTGGATATATTTCGAATTATTAACTCTGAAAAAGATCCAATATTAATTTGTAATCATTTGGTGGAAGCTGCCAATGAGGCAGGAGGACCAGATAATATCAGTGTCATCCTGGTTGATTTTTCAGGAATATAAGGAGTTATGATGGGGGACAACTATTATGAAATTCTAGGGGTAGAACCAAATGCCTCTGGCGATGAGATCAAGCAGGCGTACTTTTCACTGGCCAGACAATATCATCCAGACTCAAACCCTTCGGACTCAGCAGCTGAATTCTTTCTGATATTGCAAAAGGCATATGAAACTCTACGAAATCCCAAGAAGCGGAAAGAATACGATCTCCTGATCCACCAGGAAGAGTTAGATCCAACTGTTTTATCTGTAAGGCATGAGTTGAGCGCATCCGAAATTCTGGTCAGTCAGGATCCGCAGCTGGTATATGCCCTGATGGACCTCGACACACAGATCTCACTTGAAAATACAAATTCATCCTCCGTCCACCTTTGTTTTGTCATTGATTGTTCTACATCAATGAAGGGCAGCAGGATGGAAATGGTAAAGGACAGCCTTTATAAATGCATAAAGAACATGTCTCAGCAGGATTTGATTTCAATCGTTGCATTTAATGATTTTGCAGAGATTGTTCTCACTCCAACACGGCTTAATGATGTAGAGAAAATCGAAAATAAAATTCGAGACCTTCATACCGGTGGTGGTACAGAAATATTCAAAGGTTTAAAAGCCGGGGTTGAGTTGTTATGGGAGGGAAACACAAGCGCAAAGAACAGGTATTTGATTTTGCTTACTGATGGCCGTACCTATGGTGACGAAGATGCGTGCGTAAGATTGGCGGAGAAAGCTCGTCAACAGGGAATTACAGTTATTACTTTTGGCATAGGCAATGATTGGAATGATAAACTATTGGATCAACTTGCAAATTTGACAGGTGGAACATCTATTTTTGTTTATCATTCAGAAGATTTGTATAATTATTTACAGCAATTAACCGGTTCATTAAAGTCAATTTTTGCTCGAAATACCAGTATAAACATACTGTGCAATAATCAGGTAAAACTAAATTATGTATTTCGCATCGAGCCGGTTGTTGCGGATTTAGGAAGTAGTTCAGATATATATATTGGTGATCTGCACACGGATCGAAAAACACGGCTTTTGTTTGCATTTCAGGTGAATGAAGCGGTAAATTCAGGCGAAGTACTACGTTTAGCTTCTGGTTTTATTAAATCTGAATTAATCGTTGGAAACCCGCAGAAGGTAAAGAAAGGTTATAAATTATCTGTAAAAATAACGAATAATTTATCGTCAGAAGTTCCTCCAATTGATATACTAAATGCAATATCTCGAATTACAATGTACCAAATGCAAGAAAAGGCACGAAAAGATGTTCAAGAAGGCGAGATAAACCAGGCTGTAAAACGTCTTGAGAACTTGGCTACTCACCTGTTGGTTGAGGGAAACCAACCATTGGCCAATGTTCTGATGCGAGAAGCAAGTTTCATCAATAAAGAACGAGCGTATAGCAGCGACGGAGAAAAACGCATTAAATACGGTACGCGAGCATTGTTGCAATTACCACCACCCATGAAGAGGGAAGAATGATTTTATGTCCAAATTGTCAGCATAAAGAGTTGCCAGGCGCATTGTTTTGCAGCGAATGTGGAACCCCGCTAGTTTCCCTGGATATTCTAAATACTAAATCCATTCAAAAGACTCCGTCAGATACCCTACAGGCACCTACTGTAATTCCAGAAGTGCCAACCAGGAAAAACGTCGCCAAGATTAATGAACTCAGCATTTCTCTCCATATCGTAGAAAGCGGACAGGTAATTCACCTGGCAGATCGAAAAGAGTTTACTCTCGGCCGAACTATTGAGGGCCAACCCATTTTGCCCGATGTTGACCTATCTCCGTTCGATGCCTTCACACTTGGAGTATCACGATTGCATGCTGCTTTAAGAATTGTTAACGGTGAAGTTGTGGTGACAGATCTGGGTTCATCTAATGGAACGCGAGTCAACGGTCAAAAAATTGTTCCTCACGTTGATTATCCGTTAAACCATGGAGATATCATTGCACTTGCGAAACTAAAGATCCAGGTGTTAATCAGCAAATAATGGAGAAAAAATGCCGGTTGTAGTCATACACATGCCCAATGAAGATCCTGTCGTAGGTGATGTTGAAGAATTGCCACAAAAAACCGATACAATGATTTATATAAAAAATCCCCGCAGGCGTGATGGCAAGGATTTGCCTTATCTCGAAATGAATGTCACTTCAGTGGCATGGCCAATTGCCCGAATTTCTTTTATCGAAGTATTACCCGGTGCTGAAGAAGAAGAGATCATCAGCTTTGTCCGCGAGTAGAAATGCCAGACGATATCTATAAAAATAAATTGATCCTCGTTGTTGATGATGAAGAGCGTATGGCTCGGTTCATCAGGCTTAATCTGGAACATGATGGATTTCAGGTCATTGAAGCCTATCGAGGGATGCAGGCTATCCAGTTAATACGAGATCGAATGCCCGATGTTGTCATCCTAGATGTTATGATGCCTGATGTTGATGGGTTCGAAGTGCTGCAATTAATTCGAGAGAATAATCAAGTTCCAGTCATTATGCTCACAGCCAAAGGTGAGGAGGAAGACAAGGTAAAAGGGCTGGAACTGGGTGCTGATGATTATGTTACCAAGCCGTTTAGCCCCCGAGAACTGGTTAGCCGAGTTCGTGCAGTTCTAAGAAGAACTGACACCAGTTCTGCAGATGGTGAAGGCGTGATCGATGTTGATGAACATCTCAGGTTGGATTTTGGACGGAGAGAAATCTGGCTGGATGGAAAACAGGTAAAACTGCGCCCCACTGAATATAGATTGCTTTATCACCTTGTTCAGAATGCGGGATGGGTTCTCACATATGATCAGATTCTTTCAAAGGTCTGGGGTTACGAATACCGGGATGAACCCCATTATGTCCGGCTTTATGTAAATTATTTACGACAGAAATTAGAAAAGGATCCTGCCAACCCAAAATACATCTTAACTGAACGCGGGATAGGTTACAGGTTCATGGATTACAAACGAAAATAAAAAATGTAACTTTTTCGATTATTCTGTATCTAAAAATAAAATGAAATAATTATGGGAGTTTTTATGATCACTGAACCTATTCATGTAACCGATCAAACGTTTGAAAAAACAGTATTACAGTCTCCATTACCAGTAATTGTAGATTTCTGGGCACCCTGGTGTGGTCCTTGCCGGATGGTAGCACCTGTACTCGATAAGATAGCTAAAGACTATGCAGGTAAACTAATCGTATCTAAGGTGAACACAGACGAGAATCAAGAATATGCAATCAAATACGGCGTGCAAGGAATACCGACAATGCTATTTATTGCTGGTGGAAAAATCATCCATCGCCAGGTTGGAGCTTTGCCTGAACCAAATATTCGCGAAACTGTAGATCAGTTTCTGGATGTAGTAACTCAAAAAGCTGAATAAATATACAGCATAGAAGCGCTCTTATGAGCGCTTCTTTTTTAGTATTTATGTTTACCGATTTACCCGTTTTATTCCTCGGTGCTTCTTTCAATACTTGCCCCTAATTTTCTCAATTTTTCATCGACTTTTTCGTAACCACGATCGATTTGATTAACATTCCTGATGACAGATTTACCATTCGCTGAAAGCGATGCCAGAACCAGGGCCATCCCAGCTCGAATATCAGGGCTTTCCATCTTTTCTCCAGAAAGGGGTGTAGGTCCTTGAACAATGCAACGATGTGGATCACAAAGGACGATTTGCGCCCCCATACTGACCAGTTTATCTGTGAAAAACATTCTTGATGGGTACATCCAATCATGAAAGAGAATTGTACCGCGGGATTGTGTGGCAATTACGATCGCAATGCTCATCAAGTCGGTTGGAAATGCCGGCCAGGGCATTACGTTTACAGTAGGAATTGCACCTCCCAGGTCTGATTCGATTTCCAGCTTCTGGTTTTCAGGAACGAAAATATCTTTTCCTTTCTCATCCCAAGTAACCCCCAAACGTCCAAGAACCAGTTTGATCATATCAAGGTATTGCGAACCCGCATTTTTGATTGTGATCGAGCCTTTTGTTACGACAGCTGCACCCACAAAACTGATAACTTCCAAATAATCGGGGCCAATTTCAAATTCTCCCCCATGAAGTTTTTCTACACCTTCAATGTTTAAGGTGTTTGATCCAATGTTTTGGATATTTGCTCCTAATTTGTTTAGAAACTGACAAAGTTCCTGAATATGAGGCTCACTGGCTGCATTACGGATCGTAGAATGGCCTCTTGCTAGGACACTGGCCATGATCGCATTTTCTGTCGCTGTAACACTGGCTTCATCGAGTAAAATATCAGCACCCTTCAACCCATTTGCTCTGAAGCTGAATGACCGGCCATATTCAACTTCAGCACCAAGCTTTTGAAGCGCCAGCATATGAGTATCCACTCTGCGTCTTCCAATTACATCACCACCGGGTGGGGGAAGCTGCAATAGACCGGTTTTTGCCACCATTGGACCTGCAAGTAGAATCGAAGCGCGAATTTTTCGGCAAAGATCTGGATCCAGATCGGTTGGACTGATTTTCTTTGCATGGATCGTTAATTCATTGGGATTATTTTGTTCAATCTTGACTCCCAGACTCTGGATCAGCTTGACCATTGTCCGTACATCCTGGATGTCGGGTACGTTTTTTAAAATAACTGGTTCTTCAGTTAGTAAGCAAGCAGCTATTAAGGGCAGGGCTGCATTTTTGTTTCCACTGGGAGTTACTTCTCCATGCAGTGGAATACCCCCCACAACGGTAAATTTATCCACGATAACCTCCAACGAGATTCTTATTGTTTAATTTTGTGATTGATAAAAATTATACACTGACTTATAAGGAGATTTGTTTATCTCTGTAACTTTATCTGTAGATGGGGTTTAATATATTTTGAGTGGATGTGACTAATATAAAGTGATGTATACTCTATTTATTATTTTCTTCACATTTTTGTTTCGCGAGGACATAAACAATGATCACTATCGAAACCGTAAATCAAGATTCAAAATCTGAAGTAAATGCATTTGTTCAATTCCAATATGATCTTTATCGTGATGTTCCTCAATATACCCCCCCATTCATTAATGATGTCAAATTAATGCTGAATCGAAAGAAGCATCCGTTTTATGAGCATTCCGACGGACAGTTCTATGTGGCAAAAAAAGATGGAAAGATTGTTGGACGTTTGGCGATTTTAGTAAACAATCCGTTTAATGAGTATCATAAGACTAAAAAAGCACAGTTTTGCCTTTTCGATTCTATTGAAGATCAGGAAGTAGCCAATGCGTTATTCGAAAGGGCGTTTGAATGGTGCAGAGAACGCGAACTTTCGGAAGTAGTTGGTCCTAAGGGCTTATCTTCATTTGATGGGTATGGAATTCTAATCGAGGGTTACGATCATCATCAAATGATGAATATGGTCAGTTACAACTTCCCTTATTATCCGAAACTTCTTGAAAATCTTGGTTTTGAGAAAGAGGTTGATTTTGTTTCTTGCTACGTCCATAAAGATGATTTTCAGATGCCCGAAAAGGTTAGAGAAGTTGCCACCCGTGTAATCGAAAGGGGTAAATTTAAGATTCACGAATTCAAATCGAAAAGAGAATTGGTTAAAAAATACGCAAATAAAGTTGGCGAAACTTACAATAAATCATTTATTAATAACTGGGAATATTATCCATTATCTCAAAGTGAAATGAAATTGTTAGTCGATAATCTAATGTCAGTTATCGATCCCAGGTTGATCAAGATCATTACCTACGACGAGGAAATTGTTGGTTTCTTAATCGCATTTCCTGATGTTTCAAAGGCAATGAAACGACATGGTGGAAAACTCACTCTGGGCTGCATCATTGATCTATTAATTGAGCTAAAACGAACGAAATGGGTTTCTCTAAATGGTGCTGGAATTCTACCTGAATACCAGGGCCGGGGTGGAAATGCGCTTTTGTATTATGAAATGGAAAAAACCATTCGAGAATATGGATTCGAGCATTTTGAATTAACACAGGTTGCAGAGACTGCAGTGCAGATGAGGAAAGATTTAATTACTGCGGGCGGGAAACCATATAAAAATCACCGGGTATATCACAAGAAAATTTAGTGAACATCGACCTCGAAAGAGGTCGATGTTATTTTAGGTGAAATTCTAGCGCTCACACATTATAATAATCTCATTCGTAATTGCTTAGGAGCAGAATTGATCAGGTTATTACAATCCAAGCAGTATTATTTTCTTGCAGCTATCATTGTCGTAGGACTCTTTCTGGTCACCCTCGGCAACTGGTGGGTATTAAGGGGGTACCCTGCTGGAGATGAATTCATAGCCCACTGGGTTGGAACTAGAGCTTTTATTACAGAAGGAACCAGTCCTTACTCAGATGAAGCGGTTGTAGATATTAGTTCTACGATCCAAGAATTACATCCAGATAATAAAATAATTGAATACCAGTTTCTGGCGCCATTATTTGCTTTATTGTTGTATACGCCAGTTTCACTTTTCACGAATCCTTTACTGGCAACCGCTATTTGGATGACGATACTGGAAGTGTGTGTGTTAATAGCAGGATTTTCTCTCTTTCACTGGCAAAAATTGAGAAAGTCCGCTTCAATATCTTTATTGCTTATTTTGGTTGCAGTGCTTTCTTATCCATCAGTAATATCTATATTAAATGGCGATATCGTGATCATTAGTTTCGCGTTGATCATTTTTTCCATACTGGCTATTCGTAATCGCAACGACGAAACAGCTGGTGTGATGTTGGCAATATCGCTGGTGAAACCTGATATATCCTGGTTAATTGTACTCTTTCTACTAATATGGGCGATTAGTGACAGGCGAGTCAAAATTGTTTATTGGTTTACTGGCACAATTATTCTTTTAATAGGGTTTTCACTGCTTCTCATTCCGTCGTGGCCGCTGCAGTATGCAAGAACAGTATTCCAATACTCTTTCGATAATCCAATCTCATTAAACGGCAGAGAAATAACTGGGACTTTCACAGGAATATCTAACCGCTTTGCGATTGTAAAGGTTGTTTTCATTCTGGCCATCTTGATTGTGGAATGGTTTTTTATCAAGAATCGAGGAATTAAACGTATCTATTGGTTATTTGCGCTCACGATGTCGGCAAGTTTGTGGATAAGCACCCGCTCTCCAGTTGAGTATTTAATTTTCACTATCCCTGGTTTGTTTTATGGCCTGGAATTGTTCATGGAGCGCTGGAATGGGAAGATAGATTTCTTCGTGGCGGGCTTGTTGATTGTGTTGTTATTAGGCCAGTGGGCGATCTCGGGATTTTTCTTGACGACAACAATCTCAATTCGTGCTGCAGCAGTTCTAAGGGTACTACTTCCCGGCGTATCAATATTATTATTATATTGGTCTAGATGGTGGGCATTGTATGGAAAAAAACTAGATGATATGGATCGATTTTAACAATACGAATTCCAATGACTAAAAAACAATACTTTCTTTTGTATCTCATCAGTGCGGTATTCTTCTCAATATTAACTTTGTTTCTTCGTGAACCAGGTTATATGGATGCTGAGTACTATTATGCAGGTGGGATTCAAATTGCTGCAGGAAATTGGAGTACAGAACCTTACATTTGGAATTATTTGACTCAACCAGATTTTATTCCATCTGTTTCATTTGCCTATTGGATGCCATTCAGTTCCTTATTGGCAGCAGCAGGCATGAAAGTCTTGGGCTCGACTGGTTTTTATTCTGCAAGATTGTTTTTTGTGCTCTTGGCAGGAGTCATTCCGGTACTGGCTGCATGGTTTGCTCAGGTTTTTTTCCCTGAGAAGGGTACTGGTTGGTTGGCAGGGTGCGCCGCAATATTCAGTGTGTATTATTTACCTTATTTCATCAATACTGATTCTTTTACCCCGCTGATGATAATGGGAGGAATATTCATCCTTTCAGCCTACCAGATCTATCTGGCCGTAAAAAATGAAAAAAATGAAAAATGGTGGATTTTTCTTTTAGGACTAATGGCTGGATTAATCCACCTGACCAGAGCAGATGGGGCTATTTGGTTTGTCGTTGGGCTTGTGGTTTTACTTTATGTATGGAGGATGGAGGGGGATGGTCAAGCAATTATTAAACGTTTTGTCTTTTCTGTGGCAATCTTCACTGTTGGTTATCTCTTGGTAATGTCTGGTTGGTATATTCGAAATCTCACTGTATATCAGTCTATTATGCCCCCTGGTAGTGGGCAACTAATTTGGGCGACCGGTTATGATGACCTTTTCTTCTACTCTACAGAAACAATCGCTCCAGACCGTTTTTGGGCTTCAGGAGTGGGTAAGATTCTTTTGGATAGAATTTCTGCAATGTGGAGTAATGTTAAGAGTCTGTTGGGTGTCAATGGAAGTATTGTTCTTGTTCCTCTGATTGTAATGGGGATCTGGCGCACTCGAAAACATTTTATTACACGATTAACATTGGGAATATCAGCAATCGTTTTATTGCTCATGTCAATTGTTTTTCCTTATGCAGGGTATCGTGGAGGATTCTTTCATTCCAATTCTGCTATCCAGGTGATCTTTTGGGGATTGGTACCTGTTGGTCTAAAGAGTTTTATTGATCTTGGTGTGAAGCACCGAAAATGGGTTACGAATCGTTCCTGGAAAATGTTTGGTGCGGCAATCATTGCAACGATAACTCTCTTATCTGTGGTGATTTTTATCCAGAAAGTGAATCAACCAATTTCATCTGATTCTGGCTGGAATGGGGCTTTAAACGAATATAAAACCCTTGATGAGGAAATTATCCGATTAACTGGCGACGAAGACTCTGTGATAATAGTCAATGATCCCCCTGGATACTATCTTGCTACGAATCGTATGGCTATCGTTAACCCCAGTGACGGGATTCAAGAACTTCTTGTGGCGGCAGACCAGTTTGACGCAAGATTTGTGATCTTAACTCAGGATAACAGGCTATTGCGCAATGATTTGGATCAAGACGAGAATTCCCAAGACAGATTAAGACTCCTTTCCAAACTTGGCAGTACAGAGATCTATGAAATCTACCTTACGAAAGAACATTGATTCATTCTTATTTTGGGTGGTCACAAACCGTGGAATTTACTGGTTGCTGTGTGGCTTAACCATTCTTGTTTTTGTTGTCAATATTGGATATTGCCTTAGCAAGAATGGATCAGGGTTTCCATTAGATGATGCCTGGATACATCAGACGTATGCGCGCAGTATTGCCAGAGAAGGCACCTGGACTTATTCGCTCAATGAACAATCAGCAGGTTCAACCAGTCCATTGTGGACTTTGCTGCTCGTACCCGGGTTTCTCTTTCATTCTGATAATCCTTTCGTATGGACCTACTTGGTTTCCTGTCTCTGTTTCTTGGGTCTGGTTTGCGTCAGTTTATGGCTTTTTCTGTTACAAACACCACAAAAGAAAATTGAAGGCTTGATATTTGGCTTGCTTATCATCCTGGAGTGGCATTTGGTATGGGCTTCGGGTTCGGGTATGGAAACCTTGTTATTCACTCTGGGAAGCGCAATAATCTTTTATCTATTACGAAAAAAAGCTAACCATTATTGGATCGGGCTTTGTATTGGATTGTTGGTATGTATCCGTCCTGATGGAATTACATTACTTGGACCTGCGTTATTCATTTTGACGATCAACATTTTACAGAAAAAACAACGGTTAAATTCTTTTTTACTGCTTCTTGGAGGATTAGTTTTGCCGTTGTTGGTCTATGGGTATCATAACTATTCTCTTTCTGGAACAATATTACCTAATACTTTTTTTGCAAAATCAGCAGAGTATCGAGAGTTGTTATCTATCCCTTTGATTAATCGCTATCTTTCCCTGTTTACGATTTTACTCTCGGGTGCAGGTTTGTTACTTTTTCCAGGTTTTCTATGGTCGATATTTAGCGTTATTAAGAAGAGGGATTTCTGGAGTATGAGTTCAATCTTATGGATATTCGGGTATATCTTTTCTTATGCTATACGACTACCAGTTACATATCAGCATGGAAGATATCTCATTCCGGTAATCCCGATTTATTTCTTAACAGGATATGAAGGAACGCTTGATATTATCGAAAGGATAACGCAGAAAAAACGAACTATATACCGGAGAATTATTCTGGTGAGTTTGGTAATTACCAGCGCCACCTTTCTCGTTCCTGGAATCTCGGTTTTTACTACAGATGTAAAAACAATTAATAAGCTAATGGTTGAACCGGCGCTTTGGTTAAGAGATCATACATCTGCTGATTCAATTGTGGCAGCACATGATATAGGCGCAATTGGGTATTATTCAGAGCGAGTGATCGTGGACCTGGCTGGGCTAATTGATCCGAATGTCGTACCCATAATTCGTAATGAAACGGAATTAGAAGCTTACATCCTACAAGCCGGTGCAGATTATGTAGTCATCTTTTCAGACTGGTATCAAACGATCGGAAAAATGGGTGAAGTTGTTGCGCAATTTAGTTATAAAAATGGGACACTCACAAAGACTGTTCAAATAACGCAACTATTTAAACCACAATAAAAAAGCATTATGCTATACTTAAATAATTAATTTCCAGATTGAGGGTAAGGCGCGGGAGTTATTATGAATTCCTCTACAAATGCGATGATTAAATCGGGCGATGAATTTAAAGAATTCATTATGCAAGAGTTACTTCGTGCCAAATCTATGCTCAAAGATATCAATCTGACTTTAGATCAAAGCCAGGGTGAATTCACGCGGTTAACACAAAAAAAAGCTTCTGTTACTTCCTTACTTCAAAGGATCCAAAGTAACCTTGACTCCGCATCAAAAACTGAAATTAGAGACACATTTAACGAAGCCATGGATGCTCAACAAAGACTTCTGGTCATGCGCAGTCAGATGGATAAATTGCAAGAGCAGCGTTCGTGTCTAAATAATTTTGTGACTCATCTCGAAAAAACACAAGAATTCTTACAATTAGTTTCATCTCAACCCGAATCTGGGTCTCCGCAACCAGGGGGTATTGCGACATTAGAAATGTTGATTACAGCGCAGGAAGCAGAACGACAGAGACTCTCGCGTCAGATGCATGATGGTCCGGCACAGGCGTTATCGAATTTCATCGTTCAGGCTGAAATTGCGACAAAATTATTTGATATGGATCCAGCCAAAGCTCGAGAAGAATTAGATAAACTAAAGAATTCAGCCATGACTACCTTTCAAAAGGTCCGTTCATTTATTACCGATTTACGACCCATGATGCTGGATGATCTTGGGTTGGTTCCTACCGTGAGAAAGCATATTACCAGTCTGAAAGAAGATACTGGTATCGATATTTCACTTACGATTAATGGTGGTGAGAAAAAACTTGAACCCTATCTTGAGGTTTATATTTTTAGGGCAATACAAGAGCTGGTAGGAAATTCTATTAAACATAACCAGAATAACCCTGGAAAAATGAAAGTTGATGTTGCTCTTACACTGGATAACTCTCAGGTTTTGCTCGTGATTAAGGATAACGGAAAAGGATTTGACCCAGAAAAGATCAGTGAAAGCGGAGGGTTAGGGTTGAAACTGATCAAAGAACGGGCTGAAATGCTGGGAGGTTCGATGATAATCACGGCAAATGAAGAAAGTGGTGTTGAGGTCACTGTAAATATACCGGTATTAGAAACCCCGGTTAGTTGAAATCATCTTTTTTAGGAGAACGCTATGAGTAAAACGATTGGAATCCTAACCGGGGGAGGCGATGTGCCAGGTCTGAATCCAGCCATTAAATCAGTAGCCATGAGTGCGTTTGATAATGGGTATAAAATGGTGGGAATCCGACGTGGTTGGGCAGGATTACTTCAATATAACCTGGATGAACCTTCTACGCATGATTACTATATTAAAAATTTAACCCGAGAGGATGTTCGGACAGTTGATCGCACCGGGGGTACTTTTTTACATACTTCACGGACAAATCCGCAAAAAGTAAAACCATCTGATATTCCTGACTTCTTGAAAAATTCTAAGTATGGAAAAAAGTTGGATGATCAGGGAACGATGGATTACACGGACTATACTCTGAAGGTATTGGAACACCTCGGTATAGACGTGCTGGTGTCCATCGGAGGAGATGACACTCTTAGTTTCTCTGTTCGATTGAACAAGGAAGGTTTCCCTATCGTGGGCATTCCTAAAACGATGGATAATGATGTCTTTGGCACTGATTACTGTATTGGTTTTTCAACTGCTGTCACACGGAGTGTTGATTTTATTACTAATATGCGCACCAGCGTCGGTTCTCACGAACGCATTGGAATTGTTGAGCTGTTTGGCCGTAACTCTGGGGAAACCAGCCTGATTTCAGCCTATCTAAGCTATGTGGATAGGGCGATTATTTCTGAAGTGCCATTTGACATTGAAAAATTGGCCCATTTTCTGCTCGAGGACAAGCGGAAAAATCCATCAAATTATTGTATGATGACCATCAGTGAAGGGGCAATCATGGAAGGTGGATCCATTATTGAATCAGGTGAAGCAGATGCTTATGGTCACCGAAAATTAGGTGGCGTAGGAGAAGCTACAGCTGCAGAAATTAAACGAATTACCGGCCAGGATATTATGTATCAGCAATTAGGCTATTTAATGCGTTCTGGTGCTCCAGATTCGCTCGACCGAATGGTAGCTATGTCCTATGGAAACCTGGCTGTTCAATTGATCAAGCGCAATGAAACCGGAAAACTTGTAGCTCTGCATGGTGGAAAATACACTACGGTACCTATCAATATGGTTCTTGCCGGACAAAAGCGTGTTGACATCGCCAGTTTCTATGATATTGAAAATTATGTTCCCAAGATTAAGGACTTCATGGGCATTCCAATGTTTTTAAGCTAGAGGTCTTTTCACCTTATGTCCAAAAATCCGCAGCGAATATTAAAGGGGCGATACCAGGTTGTTCCCCGGTCGATAATTCTTTTAATCAAAGATGGTAAGGTGTTACTTCAAAAGGCACCTGAAGATAAAAAGATTTTTCCTGGTTTCTACAATGGGATTGGCGGGCATATTGAACGTGGAGAAGATGTCTATAGTGGTGCTGTTCGAGAATTGAGAGAAGAAGCGGGTATTTCCTGTGACGATCTCAGCCTTATGGGAACGATTATGATCGACGTAGAAGACGAACAAGGAATTCTCTTGTTCGTCTTCTCTGGTGAAATTATTAGAGGGAATATTACAGACTCGAATGAAGGTTCTTTACATTGGATCGAGATTAATGCAATAAACTCGATGAATGTAGTAGAGGATATCCCAGAACTCGTTTCACAAGTTATACAGGCTCGAGATACCGGAAAACTATTCTTTGGCAAATATCTTTATGATGAGGATGGAAAACGGGTTACAAGTTGGCTCATGTAACCGTTAATGATTTGCGTTCGTAAAAAATCAACAGTGTTGAGCCATATTTTCTTTGGTCAAATTCAATTAAATTCATCAGATCCAGGTTCACATATTCAATCGGGTGGATTTGAACAATAACCCATCCATCCTTAGATAATAGGTCAATGTTGTTATCGATCAAATGCATTACTTTTTCCCAGATCCCCTTATATTGTGGGGGAGCTACATAGATGTAGTCAAATGATTTATTTTGGGGTGAAGCCAGGTATTTTAATGCATCTGTTTGAATTACAGTTGCTGCGTCAGCGGTGCGCGTCCTCAATAAATTCTCTTTGATTGTAGCAACTGCTTTTGAATTTATTTCAAGGAATAAACAAGATTTCGCATTCCGGCTCAACGCTTCAATGCCGATACTGCCGGTACCACCAAACAGGTCAAGAAATGAAGCGTCGATAATATCCGTTGAAAGGATATTAAAAAGGGCTTCCTTGACTCGATCGGTTACTGGTCGCGTCGTATCGCCAGGAACGGGGAGCAAGCGTATCCCGCGAGCCTTGCCGGAAATAATTCGTGGTTGACTCATCTCAAGCCACCTCTTCAACAGCCCTACGCACAGCAGAAATATTACCATGCGGGGCAATTATAGGTAAAACACACCCTGTCCCTAGAATGAATCTCCTCCCGTTTGTCTGCTGTATTGCTTCTCGGGCTTCCTGTGCAATCTGGTCAGCAGAGCCATAAACGAGTGTATCCCATTGTTTCAAACCGCCACAAACTACAGCTTTGCAGAGGTTTTGTGCCTGACGAAGTGATGGGGACGTCTCTTGATCATGCCAATTAATAATTGAAGTGGGTAAATCACTTAACTCATTAAAATAAATATCCTTCCCATGAATATGGATCAAATTAAGCCATAAATCTTTCGTATGATTCAAAATTTCTCTGGCATACGGAAGGACAAACTCATCAAGTTCTGATCTATCAAGCAGGCTGGATTGGGCAAATTGAATAGCAAAGAAAATTCCATCGATACCTATTGATTTGCATGCCTCTATGAAGGAGATAGTATTTTCAGTGATTCGCCGCAGACCGATGTGCAACTCCTTGGGATGTTGCCTCATGTGGAC
This sequence comes from Anaerolineaceae bacterium, assembly GCA_029265815.1. GTDB lineage: Bacteria > Chloroflexota > Anaerolineae > Anaerolineales > Anaerolineaceae > UBA6107. The sequence goes on from JAJUGU010000001.1 coordinate 101,497, forward strand.
CAGTAAATTATCTTTTCCCACCAGGTTCTTAGCCTGAGACATAGGATCAAAAATCGTTTGTATAAATGGAGTATCTATGGCACCTAGCTTCACTAACTTAATACAATCCAATTGATTTTTTAGATTACCCTCTCGGGGTGAGATTTTTTGAAGATAGCTCCAATCTTTTGGATTCTTAATCGGATAAGAAATGAAATCCCGAGTACCTTCAGGATTACCATGCCAGATATCAATGACACCATAATCTCGGACACAAAATGATGAGGCTGGGGTTATCTTGATAAAATCAAAATCATAAGTGTTTTGAAATTGAAGGATGGCCTCAGAAAGCAATTTAGGATCTTGATCATCCACCGGAAAATGGCGCCATAATGCTACTGGCGGCCGATCTGTTTCTAACCCTGAAATACAGTCTTGCATTCGCTGTCTATGATTCATTGGCAACCTCATTCCGCTTGCTGGGATTTTTAAAAGTCCAGAATCGGTTGACAAAGTAATTCCAAAGCATCACCACAAGTATGACAGAAGCGAGAGCAACATTATGACCGACGATCCGGGGCGTGAGAATATTAGGAACCCATTTTTCTGCAAGGGGAATAAATTGCTTCTCTAAAAATGCAAAAAGCGGGGTACGAATGGCGAGCCCAGCCAGGCTGACGATAGAAAACTGTGTTAATTGTTTCAGTACTGGACTATTGCGGGTTTCTGGGAAGGTCCATAAGCGGTTCCAAACAAAATTGCTAATCACTGCCAGAATAAAGGATATTACACTTGACCAGAGTGCTGAAAAATTGAGCAGTGATGATAAAAGGTTGAACACCCCAAAATCAATGACCGATCCGATTGCTCCCACAATCGCGAAGCGTAAAAATCTTCTTCGTTCCGATGAATCGTTAATCAAACTCATTAAATGTTAATCTTCTGTTTAAAATATGCAATGGTTGAGGCTAACCCATCCTGCAGGTTCGTATGAGGTTCCCAGTTGAGGATGGTCTTTGCCCGGGTGATATCAGGCTGTCGCCGTTGGGGATCATCACTCAGACGTTTGTCTTTCTTAAAAACAATTCCAGCCGGGTTTCCTGTCAGACCGTTGATCTCAATGGCAAAATCTAAAATGGAAATTTCTGATGGATTACCGATATTGACAGGAAGATGTTCGTCAGACATGAGCAGTTTGTAGATACCCTCAATCAGGTCAGCAACGTAACAGAAACTGCGGGTTTGCATTCCGTCTCCATAGACCGTTAAAGGTTCTTTTTTCAATGCCTGATTAATGAAATTTGGGACAACCCGACCGTCATCCAGGCGCATGCGAGGACCATAGGTGTTGAAAATGCGAACAATACGTGTGTCAATATTGTGATACCGATGATAGGCCATTGTTAAGGCTTCAGCAAAACGTTTTGCTTCATCATATACCGAACGGTAACCAATGGGATCAGCATGTCCCCAATAAGACTCTTTCTGAGGGTGCTCGAGGGGATCACCATAGATTTCACTCGTCGATGCCAATAAGAAACGAGCCCCGAATTGTTTTGCTACCCCAAGTGTATTGTGAGTTCCTAACGCGCCAGCTTTCATCGTTTGGATGGGCAGACTGGGATAACCGAATGGTGATGCTGGATTGGGACTGGCAGGTGAAGCAAAGTGCATGACCGCATCTACTTTTTGAGGGACGAAGATGTACTCAGAAACATCATGCTTGATGAAAGAAAAATTCGGATTCCCCGCCAGATGAGCAATGTTTTCAGGGCTGCCAGTGATAAAGTTATCCATTCCAATTACCGAATGGCCTTGAGAAATCAGATAATCGCAAAGATGTGATCCAAGGAATCCAGCTGCCCCGGTGATTAATACACGCATAAAAGAATTACCTCCAGATTAATTTTGTAACTGAGGAGTCTCCACTTATCTGTCGAATGGTAGAGGTGGAAGGGTTGGCAAGTAGGATATTCCCTTGAGCTATGAATGCGATCCATCTATCCTCTTCTGATTCACTTGAAGGAGACCAGGCAATGTATTGTGGGCTTAATCCCTGAATTCCTTCACCGGGATATAACTTGATCTGGTTTGAGCCGTCACGGTCCATAAGTTTCAAGTTGTAGCGGCTTGTTTCGCTTTGTTCAGGGATGATTGACGAAAGGAATCCGACTGAAAATCGACCCTGTTCATCAGTCGGTGAAAGCACCGGATAGCAGAACAATCCACATCCCTCAGAAAGGGTGATTATTTTTCCTGAATCTGGCAGCAATGCCACAAGATCATATTGCGCTGCGTTAGGTGTGTTTTGTTTATATCCATCTGAATTCATTACTGTATAAATAATCTGGTTATTTTCAGACCAGCTTATACTCGGCACCCATGCCCAATCAGATTTCGGCTGATAAGGCGAAAAGTCAATCAAGGATTGCATTTCACCAGTCGAGTAATCGACCAATCCGATCGAATCGGGCCGAGAATAGGCTAACCGGCTGCCATCAGGTGACCATTGAAAAACTGTTCCCCACCAACCATATTGCCCGCCTGAGTTCGAATCCACGATGACTTTGTTGTTTAGCTTTTTACCGTTTTCATCAAAAGAATACATTTGAAGATCATTGTTAGCTTGCCAGCCTGGTGCGACAGAACGTGGTTCCACCGTCGAATATGTAAAGGTTTGGTTTTTCCCAGGAATCCATTCAGCGTAATGCACAACATTGCGTATCTTAGTATCTATTGGCTCTGGATTGGTATCAGTAATATCCACGATCCAGAGGCTATTGATTACATCGGTATTACTTTCTTGAGGTGATCTCGAGAACAGCAGCCACTTTCTATCAGGAGAAAGGGTAAGGATTCGTCCATCCAAGTCACCAGTGGTCACTACTGCGCGGCGGTTGCCGGTATTATTTTCCATGATCCAAGCATTAGATGAGGATATGTAAACGATAATGCCAGATATTGAAACAGCAGTGTAAGGCGATTGAACGCCAATCATAACGATTTCAGGCTTGGATTGTTGGATAATTTCGGTTTTTACAACAGTGCGCGATACTTCAATTCCATCCTCGAATACAATTCGGTAAGTAGTTTGTTGTAAACCGTTCACACCAGATTGAATTAGAATTTTATGTCCTTCGGCGATCGATTCATTTTTTATCGTTTGCTGTTCAAAGGGAAGAACTGAATCTACGACCTCAAACTCCTCTTTTACTCTGATTATCTTTATTGTTTGACCATCGGAAAGAAGGGAAATTAAAGTTGGATCCGTACGATCAAGGGTATCCAGTTTAATATTTAGGTAATCTAAGGCCTGTGAGACTGTAGATCCCACAGGTACTTTATAAGAAACGGAATTGCCTGAATCTGTAACCCAGATAGTCAGTTCGTTCTGTTGACCAATCAGTGAGCAACCTGAAAGCATCAATAGAAAGGCAATGAGTAGGAGAATGTGTTTTTTAATCAAGGATCATTAACCGTTCAAAGTTCTCGATTATAATCATAATATCCTATTAAACTTGGTTATTATAGCATGACAGAATTGACACCGGAAAAAACTGATAACACAACTCTGGCGAGGATTGAAGCCATTCTTTTTGTGGCATCAAGCCCTATCACATCAAGCCAGATTGCTGAAACACTGGATCTGCCTACGAAAGAGGTTGAGCAAGGGCTGGAGCAGCTCGCTCAACTTTATTCTGGACGGGGGCTTGCAATTCAAAGTTATGGCGGTAAATACCAGATGACTACTGCCGCAGAAATGGCCTCAGATGTGGAAAAGTTCCTTGGCCTGGAATTAACTACGCGATTAAGCCGGGCTGCGATCGAGACGATGGCTATAATAGCTTACCGGCAGCCAATTACACGCCCAGGGATCGATGCTATTCGCGGGGTTAGCAGTGACGGTGTCATAAAAAGTCTGCTCTCACGCGGATTAATTCAGGAAGTTGGCAGAGCGGATGGACCAGGCCGGCCGATCCTTTTTTCAACCACAGTTGATTTTCTACAACATTTTGGGTTGAACTCTCTCGATCAGCTTCCACCTTATGAAACGGAAGAGATGGAAAATCAACCTAAGAATGGTCTATTAAAGGATTAAATATGTCTGAGGAGCGGATTCAAAAGATACTTGCCCAGGCGGGGTTGGGTTCAAGAAGATCATGCGAAGAGCTGATCGAACAGGGACGCGTTGTTGTTAATGGTAAAAAGGCTGTTATAGGACAAAAAGCTGACGCTTCGGTTGATAAAATCTTTGTTGACGGAATTTTGATTCCACAAATTAAGAGTTATCGTTACGTAGCTTTTTATAAACCTCGCTTTGTGCTTTGCGACAGGGTTGAAGGTGATAAACGGCGAACAGTATTCGATCTGGTGGATGGGGGACAAGAATTGGATGTTGTTGGGCGTTTGGATTATGAAAGTGAAGGACTCGTTCTGTTAACAAATGATGGTGATTTGCTCAACAAACTGACGCATCCACGATATCAACATGAAAAAGAATACCGTGTATTGGTTTCCACTCACCCAGATGAAAAGCAGCTTGAAATATGGAGGAGAGGGGTTGTTTTGGAGGATGGACATCGGACTTCGCCAGCGCAGGTGAACATTGAAAGGATGTCTGGTAAAGGTGCATGGATTCGCATCGTTCTCAAAGAAGGACATAAAAGGCAAATACGTGAAATGGCAAAGCTGACTGGCCTGTTTGTCGTAAAATTGATGCGCATACGTATAGGCAGCCTCACCTTAGGCTCGATGAAACCAGGAGAATTTCGTAATTTATCGGATGATGAAGTTAAACGGTTAAAATCTCTTCAAGATCCACAAAAAACCCTCATAAAACATACCATAAAGAAAAAGGGAGGCTGATGAAGCCGCCCTTTTTCTTACTAACCATAAATCTTTGTTTCGATCTGTTTTACCGTATCCAATGAAAACGGTTTTTCTTTTGATTTTTTCCGCAGGTATTCTTTCAGTTTTGGTGCCATAACTGCAGGAAATGGAGATTCCTCAGCTTCGAGAGTGGCTTTTGAATTGGTAAAAACCAGAATCGGTTCAGGTTCAAAAGGCGCAATATCGATTTCTTTCTTGGTAAGGAACCTAGTGGCGTCATCAATCGTATACTTGATTTCGTTTTCAGGACGGCCGATGTTCTCGCCACCAAATGTCTTGAGGAAGAAACTACCACCTTTTTGGCGCCAACGTTTCTTTGTTGCATCGTAAATAATCGTTCCCGCCTGGTTCATGGGTACAAGACAGATGACACCAGCAGGACCAATTAAGAGGTGAGAAACCGGGGTAACGTAATGATAAAGAGTGTATTTGTCGTCTAATCCCTTTAAAGCACTGGAAAGCAATTCATCTGGTCTGGGTGATTTACCCCATTTTGACATGTAATAGTTACCTACCTGGAACAGGAGGAAACCAATGATCAATGCGCCGAATGTGTAGGGCAGGTATGATCCATCTTTGTCTGTAAACGAGAAATACATGCCAATACCAAGGATAACGATGCTGACCAGAGAACTGATATTGCCAATCTTACCATTGCGTTTGATTAGTTTTTCGTTCGAAATGATTTTCATGCTTTTCCTTTACAGATGAAAACTAGGGAAGGCGGGATTGAATTTCGTCTTTCATGGCTGACATAAATCCCGACTTAATCGTACTTCTTGCTAATTTTACAGCCGAAACAAGTGCGCGAGCGTCTGAGCGGCCATGACCGACAAATACCAGTCCATTGACGCCAAGTAGAATCGCTGCACCCGTTTCCGATGGGTCCATCATCTTCTTTAGACCGACAAATGCAGGTTTGGCCAGAAGATAACCGATTTTACTTAAGAAGCGTGATGAAATGTTGACCTTAAGCAAATCAGTGATCATTTTTCCTACTGCTTCACTGGTTTTCAAGAATACATTACCAGAGAAACCATCGGTAACAACACAATTGACCTTGCCGGCATAGATTTCCTTGGGTTCGATGTTGCCATAAAAGTTCAAACCACTTGATTCAAGGATTGGATACGCATCTTTAACAAGTTGGTTTCCTTTGCCTGATTCTTCACCATTTGACAACAAACCAACAGATGGTGATGACAAATTAAACACTTTGCCGGCATAAACGCTTCCCATAACTGCAAATTCGAGCAAAAAATCCGGACGGCAATCCGCGTTAGCGCCAGTATCCATAAAAACACACTTACCCGTTTTTACCGGGATGATCGCAGCCAGTGCAGGCCGAGAAATTTTTGGCAAGCGGTCAAGAATTTTTATGGCATTAAAGAAAGCAGCGCCGGTATTTCCAGCAGTTACAAAAGCTTCAGCTTTGTTCTCTTTCACAAGTGATAACCCGATAGCCATGGAATTATTGGGTTTCTTTCGAAATGATTCCACTGGTTTGTCGGTCATTTCGACGATATCGGGGGCGTCAACGATATCCAATGTTTTAGAGTCGATATTTAATTCCTTACATTTGTTCTCAATGAGTTCTTTTTTTCCAACCAATAAAACCGGCTCACCCAATCGATTTAATTCAACTGCAGCTAAAATTTCTGGTACCGGAAATTCATCACTACCCATTGCATCTAAGACGATTGACATATAATTTTCTCCTTCTAAAATCCTATCTATCAGGGCAATTTGCTTGACATCCTAAAATGCTCGGTTATAATAAGCAAGTTATTGCGCTGGTGCTGGAATTGGCAGACAGGCATGGTTGAGGGCCATGTGCCGCAAGGCGTGTGGGTTCAACTCCCACCCAGCGCACTAGCAAAGCCGCTTGAGCGGCTTTTTGGTTTTAAAGTACTGATTTATTTCTTACGTGACACAATATACTGCGTTATTTCCAACAAGGAATCACGTTCTGGAGAATCTGCCAGTTCCAATAAACATTCACGAGCACGACCAATAAAATTCTCGGCTTCCTGTTGTGCCCTCGTCATCGCATCACTGGCGGCTACCATTTCAACCAATTGCTGTATCTCGGTTTCATCATGGATGGTTTTTCCTTCAATGATCGTTTGGATGAGCGAATTGTGTGGATTAGACTCGATGTAGTAAATCATCGGAAGAGTGATCAATCCCTGTCGCAGGTCTCCACCGACTGGTTTACCAACGGTGGTTTGATCTCCTACGTAATCGAGAATGTCATCAACAATCTGAAAAGCCATTCCTAACTCATATCCAAATTTCCGCAGTAATTCCGTATGGTATTCGTCGACTTTACTGATAATTGCTGCAGCATGAGTGGATGTTTCAAAAAGGGATGCTGTCTTGGCATAAATACGCTGGTAATAGTCATTAATGTTAATTGAGCAGCGGCTGGTAAATAATTGATTAACTTCACCATTGACTATGGTCATCAGTGTTCGTGAAAACAAATCCATTACTTCAAGAGAGTTTGTGCGCGTTGCCATGTTTGCGGCTGATGCAAATACGAAATCACCGGTTAAAACAGTTGCAGCTGGAGACCATTTAGCATTCAGTGTTGGAACGCCACGTCGAAGAATGGAACCGTCAATTAAATCATCATGGATTAATGTGGCTGTGTGAAGGAGTTCTATTGACGTGGCAAGTGGAATGAGTAAATCGAATTTGGCATCTAAAAGACTGCCGATGAGCAGGATAATCGTTGGCCTTATGCGCTTTCCGCCAGATGAAAGAATCACTGATAAAGCAGCTTTTAAATCAGGATGATAGTCTTCAGCCTGTGAAAGCATCATTTTTTCGACTGTATCGAGGCCTTGTTGAATTATGGGTAAAGTAGTAAGTGATGTTACCAATTTAGTTATCCCAATTAAAGAGTGTATGAACGTTTCTGCTGGTTACTTCTGCCACAATATTAATCGAACAGCCTTGTAATTCGGCAATTCGGTTCGCGATTATTGGAATATATGCCGGTTCATTCCGTTCACCGCGATGTTTTTGAGGTGAAAGGAAAGGCGCATCAGTTTCCAGTGCAATATTTGACAGACTTATTTTACTAAAAACTTGATGTTTTGTTTTGGCATTTTTATAAGTAACTGGTCCGCCTGCGCCGAGAAGAAAGCCAAGTTGCGTAAGTTGACATGCCTCTTCAAAACCACCTTCGAAGGCGTGAAATATACCTGCGCAAGATATTGCTGAGTTTTGTTCGCGCCATCGCATTATGATCTGGGTCAATGGTACCAGGGCTTGGCGGCTATGAATTAGAATCGGCAGGTTTATACTCGATGCGACATCTAGCATTTTTTGGAAGATCTGAAGTTGCTTTTCTTGGTTGTCGGTGCGGTGATAAAAATCGAGTCCGATTTCACCTATCGCCACGACCTTTGGATGATGAGCGAGGGAAATAATCTCTGAAGCCTGATCTTCAGAAAAATTGTCGACTTCACCGGGATATACGCCAACAGCGGCATATATTGATTGATATTTTTCTGCCAACAGTACGGCTTTACGACTTGACGCGACATCCAGGCCGGGAACGATCATTCTATAAACGCCCTGGTCTATAGCATGTTGGATGACAGCGTCAAGATCCTTGTCGAAAGATGAATAATTCAGGTGGCAATGAGTATCAATAAATAACACGCCTATGCCAATCCGGCTATCTTTTGCCCATCTCTAAGGATATTCTTAACATTGTCTTTGTGTGTTGTTTCGCAGTAGACACGCATAATTGGTTCTGTACCTGAGAAACGGATTAACATCCAACCGCCATCTTCAAGCAAGAATTTATATCCATCTAGAGTATTTAACCCTTCAACTTTAAGTCCGCCTATAGTGGCAGGGTTGGCGTTCAATATCATCTGTTCGCGTGACTTGCGATCTCCTGAGAAAGGCGTGTCGATACGGTCGTAATAATGTGGTCCAACCTTTTCGAAAAGCAGCGCTAATAGTTCGGAAGGTTTTTTATTTAATTTCACCATGAAATCTAAAATGTAAAGTCCCGCCAGGATTCCATCTCGTTCTGGTACGTTACCCTTGAAGGCATACCCGCCGGATTCTTCGCCGCCAATCATAGCATCAGTTTCAAGCATCTTGGGAGCAACATATTTGAAACCAACACCTGTTTCATAAACTGGCACATCATAGAGTTTTCCCAGCTTATTCAACATGCTGGTAGTGGAAAGCGTCTTAACAATCGGACCGCGTTCTTTCCGGATTTCGAGGAAGTAATACGCGAGTAAACCAAATACCTGAAGTTGGTTAATGAAAACGCCTTTTTCGTCACCCACACCTGCACGGTCAGCATCACCATCTGTGATTAATAAAATGTCACCACCTTTCTCAACTACAGTTCGCAGGCCAACGTTAATATTGGGTTGGATCGGTTCCGGGCGTGCCATTTCAGGAAAAATTGGATTGCGTTCATTGTGGATTTCGATGACCTGGGTTTTTCCACCTGTTAGTAATCTTGAGAACCAACCGGCACCATTTCCCCACATCGCATCAACAATCACTTTGAACCCCGCATTTTTGATGGGTTCAAGGTCGATTAAATCCTTTAGATGTTCAATGTAATTGATCGACGCATCGAAAATTTGTACCATACCCTTATCCTCTGCTTCGTTAAAGGGCAAGCGTCGAACTGATTCTTCTGTTTCTGGTATTAAGCTTTCGATCTCTTTGAGGCCAGCAGGATCAATCGCTCCACCAAATTCATTGCGTACTTTATAACCATTATCAGCGGGAGGATTATGTGAAGCAGTAATATTCACTGCACCCGCAGCTTTTTTGTCAACCACTGCATAAGCAATGACCGGAGTAGGGGTAGCTCCGTTGGTTAGATAGACGTTAATGCCATTTCCGGTTAATACCTCAGCAGCTGCTCTGGCAAAATTTTCTGATAAGAAACGTTTGTCATGCCCAATAACAATCCATTGACCTTTTTTTCCGTGGTTGATCAAGTAGTCTGCAAAACCTTGCGTGCAGCGGCGGACATTAGCAAAAGTATAATCTTCAGCGATCGAACCACGCCAACCATCCGTTCCGAATATTATTTTTTGAGACATGATCACTCCATGATAATTAAAAATTAGTCGAATAATTATATCAGTCTTTACTTTACCATAATCAAAGGGTGAAGTATCATGCGTGCTATAATGATTCCTTGCTGGCTGTACGACATTGTGCTCGCAATTTATGTAAAGTGAAGGAAAAAATGGAAGTTGTTATAGCAATGAGCGGAGGTGTAGATAGTTCGGTAGCAGCAGCGTTGCTGCTGGAACGCGGATATACTGTGAGAGGCATGATGCTGCGGTTATGGAATAGTGATCTGGATGTGACGTTTAGAAATACAAATCTGCAGAACGCTATTGACTGCACGCGTCAGGTTGCAGAGAAACTAAGAATTCCATTTGAAGTGGTCGATGCAATTGAACCTTTCAGAGAGAAAATTGTTAAATATTTCATAGAATCACATCGTGCTGGGTGTACACCAAATCCCTGTTTTGTCTGTAATCGTGTGATTAAATGGGGGCTGCTAATGGACGCTGCACTTCAAAAGGGGGCAGACCTGCTGGCAACCGGTCATTATGCGCGTGTGAAACGCAACGCAATGGGAAAAGTTGAGTTGCATAAGGGGATTGATATCACCAAAGATCAATCTTACATACTGGCAGGATTAACGCAAGATCAATTATCACGTGCAATTTTACCTCTGGGAGACTTAACCAAAGTTGAAGTGAGAAAAATTGCGCATAGGTATAATTTCGATAATTTTAATCAACCTGATTCACAGGATTTGTGCTTTTTAGGTGAAATGGATCAGACATTATTTTTATCAAGGTATGCACCCGATAGTCAGATTTCGGGAGAGATCAGAACCATTCAGGGAAAAAAGGTTGGGCTCCATAACGGATTATCCAACTACACCATTGGGCAACGTAAAGGTTTAGGTTCTGGATTTAAAGAACCACTCTATGTAATTGAAAAAGACGTTGAGACCAACTCTTTGATTGTAGGTGTGAAAAAGGAGTTGGGTGTTATAAAGATCGATATTGAAGATATTAATTGGATAGAAGGCGAAGCTCCATCTACTCCATTACAATGTGGAATAAAAATCAGATACAAGGCAAAACCTGTTCAGGGAATCGTGAGTAAGAATGCGGAAGATAAATACTCAATCGTTTTCGATGAAAAAATCCGGGATGCAACGCCAGGTCAGTTTGCAGTATTCTACGATGGTGATCAGGTTGTAGGAAGCGGCGTAATCAAAAAAACATACAGGGAGAATGTATGACACTGGCCAGTATCTTTTTAGGAACTGTGATCGCATCAATATTTGGCTGCGCATTTCATTTCTGGCGCGGGGGCGGGCTAAAATGGCTAATTTTGTTCAATGTATTCGCCTGGATCGGATTTTGGACAGGACATGTGATTGGTTCATTGTTTGGGATTCGATTTATTCGATTAGGCGCAATCAATTTAGGGTCTGCTATGATTGGTACGTTGATTATCCTATTCCTCGGCTACTGGCTTAGCATGGCCAGCCAGGAATATGGGAAAGAAAGGCGCAAATGAGCGAAAAGAGTGAAACTGTAACCAAGCCTGGTGATCTTGTTCAACTCGTAGGTTTGAGTCACAAATCGTTTATTTTTACTCTTCAAGAAGGTGCGGAATTTCATACTCACCGCGGTGTAATTAAGCATGATGATTTAATCGGCAAGCAATGGGGAACACAAATATTTAGCCACAATGGTAGCCCATTTTTTATTTTGCAGCCGTCTTTTACGGATTTATTACGCGGAATAAAACGGGCTACACAGATCATGTATCCTAAAGAGATAGGGTACATACTCCTCTACATGGGAATTGGGCCTGGGCAGCACGTGCTCGAGGCAGGTACAGGGAGTGGGTCTTTCACTTCAGCTCTTGCACATGCTGTTGGGAGCACAGGGAGAGTATACAGTTACGACATCAAGGAATCGTCTCAGGAAATTGCTAAAAAGTCAATCGCGAAACTCGGTTTATTGGATCATATTGATTTCAAAGTGCGTGATATTCAATCAGGCTTCGATGAACGAAATTTAGATGCAGCATTTCTGGATGTTTCAAACCCCTATGATTACCTTAAACAGGTACGTGATGCTTTAAAACCTGGAGGTTATTTTGGATGTATTGTTCCCACAACGAATCAGGTAATCAAGACACTTGTTGCACTTAGACGTGAAGATTTCGCATTTATTGAAGTATGTGATATATCAGTAAAATTTTATAAAACTGAACCAACTCGATTTCGGCCGACAGACAGAATGATCGCTCACACCGGCTACCTGATTTTTGGCCGTAAAGTACAGGTTGATCGTGATTTAGTCGACTTGAAATTGCTTAAAGAAGTGGGGATGCTTGGATTAGATGACGAAGATTCGTCTGATGGCGATGTGTTTGAGGGTCAGGAATAAAAAGCATGAGCTTATGTGGCGATCGTATTGAAGAAAATCTAAAAGCAAAACTATCGCAAGAACGACGAAAGGTTCCTGCTGATGTTACTCCTAGAGTACCAGCTGCTGTGTTAATCCCTTTGGTTTGTGTCGAAGGTGAATGGAATATGCTTTTTACGAAACGAACAAATGGTGTTGCCAAGCATCAGGGTGAAATATCTTTTCCCGGAGGTGCCGCAGAGAAAGAGGACGATGATCTGATCGAGACTGCCTTACGCGAAACCTGCGAAGAGATTGGGGTGCCGAGATCAAAAATCAAAATCCTTGGTTCGATCGACCCTGTACCGACAGTATCGAACTATTGTGTTTTGCCAGTTATCGGTATTATCGAATGGCCAGCTGAATTATTAATCAACAGGGATGAAGTGGAAAAAATATTATTAATCCCGATTGAGTGGCTTAAGCGAACCGAGAATTGGTATCAAAGAGAATTCTATTATGATAAAGGAAAATTTAAAACAGTTATCCATTACAGGGATATTGGGAATGACCATCTCTGGGGATTGACGGCTATGCTGGCACAGAAAGCAATCGAATTAATTTAACTTAACAAAAACAAGCGAGTGAGACCACTCGCTTGTTTTGTAGAAAACCAAAGCCGTTAATCTTCGACTTCTTCTTCTTTCTTGCCTTTCTCGATAACTTCAGGTTCTGTTACACCTTCCTCGATTTCTTCAACAACCTCTTCGGCTGCAGGTGAGGTGATTAGCACAACCATTTCATCAAGTGGAGTATGAATGGTAACATTGGCAGGTACTGCAATGTCTTTGACCAAAATTGAACTTCCAATTTCTTTAAGGACAGAGATATCAATCACAAACCGTTCAGGGAGGTCTTTTGGCAGAGCTTCGACTTCAATTGCAGATAAACCTTCAACAACCACACCGTTGAAATCCTTAACTGCCGGGGCAACTCCGGTTAACTCAATGTTTACAGCAGCACGAATCTTCTCAGTGAGTGAAACTGCTTGAAAATCAACATGGAGGAAACGGTTCTTAATAAAATCACGTTGTTTTTCACGGATTAGGGCTGATACTTCTTTACCCTCAACATTGAGGGTAACAATACTTGAACCAGTTGCTCGATTGAGAACTTTTGTGGCTTCCTTGAGATCCATTACAATATTTTGAGTTTCGAATTTGTGTCCATAGATTACTCCCGGAAGTTTACCTTCACGGCGCAGGACGTTTACTTTCTTTCCGGTTACAGATCTCTTTTCAGCAAATATTTCTAACTTTTCCATTTTATTATTCCTTCGAGCGCCTCTCACTATCTAACGACAGTTACCTTCGCTCTTTGAGATTTACCCTTGGTGGGCGACCATCAATTTTAGTCTGCACTACAAGAAACGTCAAGGAAATCGCTGATTAAGTTAATGTTGTCTAGTTAGTCCAATTGAATGTCCGTTGTACGGCCTTCTTCCATTTATCAAAAAGGATTTGGCTGTCTTCGTGGCTCATAGATGGATGCCACTCCCGATCTTTAGACCAATTGGCAATTAGTTCATCTGTATTTGACCAGTACCCGACAGCCAGACCCGCAGCATAAGCAGCACCTAGAGCTGTAGTTTCAGTTATGCTTGGACGCACCACAGGTACTTCCAGAATATCAGATTGAAATTGCATTAACAATTCGTTCACAACCATTCCACCATCCACTTTTAATGTGGATAATTTTGTTCCAGAGTCCAGCTGCATTGCATCTAATACTTCTCTCGTTTGGTATGCAGTGGCCTCAAGCGCAGCTCTGGCAATGTGTCCTTTATTGGCATAACGGGTTAACCCAATGATCACGCCACGCGCATCTGATCGCCAGTATGGTGCGAATAGACCAGAAAATGCCGGGACGAAGTATACATCACCGTTATCGGTTACTGTTCGAGCCAGAGGTTCAATCTCACTTGATTTTTCGATGATTTGCAGGTTATCTCTTAGCCATTGAACGAGTGCACCGGTTATGGCAATGGAGCCTTCCAAACAATAAACAGCGGGATTATCTGCAATTCGATAACCTACCGTTGTCAGTAATCCATTCATGCTCTGAACAGGGATGTTACCAGTATTCATTAACATGAAACAACCGGTTCCGTACGTGTTTTTTGCCTCACCGGGTTTAAAACAGCATTGGCCAAAAAGTGCGGCTTGTTGATCACCCAGATCACCCGAAATTGGCACTCCTGCTAGTTGGTCTTTGGCATAACCAAAAACTGATGAACTGGATACGATCTCAGGTAGAATCGATCGGGGGATGCCTAAAATGTCCAGAAGGTTTTCGTCCCATTGAAGCGTGTTCAGATTCATGAGCATGGTTCGAGATGCATTCGTAACATCAGTGATATGGATGCCACCCTTAATTCCACCAGTCATATTCCAGATCAGCCAGGTATCCATTGTTCCGAATAACACCTGGCCGTTCTTGAGGTCTTCACTGATTACAGGGTTGTTTTCAAGTATCCATTTAATTTTGGGACCAGAAAAGTATGTCGCCAACGGCAAACCGGTTCTCACCTGGAATAATTCTTTGTATCCCTTAGATTCCAGGTCGGAACAAATTTCTGAGGTTCTTGTGTCTTGCCAAACCAATGCACGTCCATAAGGCTGACCGGTCGTTCGATTCCATAACAGTGTTGTTTCTCGCTGATTCGTGATTCCTAATGAACAAATATCTTCGTTCGATAATCCTGAAATTCGCATTGCGTTTTGAATGACATCCTGTGTATTACGCCAGATTTCAAGTGCGTCATGTTCAACCAGACCTGGAGAGGGGTAGAATTGCTTATGTTCTTTTTGATTAACAGCAACAATGTTGCCTTGTTTATCAAATACTATGAACCGGGTGCTTGTTGTACCTTGATCGATGGCTCCAACGAAATTTCCCATGATTTCCTCCTGTAACAAAGCAATAAAAAAATTATACAATAGCCTATGATCTCAAACCAATCTACTCAACATATAAAATATTTTTGCATTTACCTGATCTTTGTTTGCCTTGTTTCGTGTTCTCCATTTTTACAAAATGACACGAATTCACCACCATTGAGGATTCACGATATCCAGGGATGTGGTCATTTTTCTGAGTATGTGGGCGATCAAGTTTATGAAATACCAGGTATCGTAACCTCAAAAACAGCAAAAGGATTTTATATGCAGGATGACCAACCAGATGATCAGGAGTGTAGTTCAGAGGCAATATATATTTACATGAATTCATATTCCAGCGTATTACCTGGTGATAAAGTATTCGTGTCTGGATTGGTTAATGAGTTTTTCCCTGGCGATTTGGAAGACAATAACTTATCGATTACTGAGATAGAAAAACCAGAAGTCCGGATCATCTCTCACAATAATACTATTCCTGCGGCAACAGTTTTTGGCGATGGAGGTAGAAAGATCCCGGATTCTGTCATCGACGATGATCACTTGACTTCTTTCGATATTTATGATGACGGTATCGATTTTTATGAAAGCATGGAATCGATGATCGTAAAAATTAACTCTGGCGTTGTTGTTGGGCCTCGTAATGACTACAATGAAGTGGTGATCATTCCCGAAAGCACTATTCATGGAAATTTGGTATCAATGAATGGTACATTAATCCAAAGAGAAATAGATCCAAATCCAGAAAGAATCATTCTCAATTTGAGTGATAGTAATATTGAAAAAATCAATGTTGGTGCCAAATTAATCCATCCTGTACAGGGCATCCTTGATTATTCATACGGCAATTTCAAATTGAATACATTTGGTCAGGTGGAATTTTCCAATAGTGAAATTGAAATTCCCCCTATTGAGTATGATAGAGATTTTTTAAGTGTGGCTTCATACAATGTAAATAATCTATCCAGGTTTGATGAAAAAGTAAAATTTCGAAATCTAGCGGAGATCCTTGTAAATACGCTGGATTCACCCGATGTCGTTATATTGCATGAGATCATGGATGATTCAGGGATTGAAGCTGATGGTACGGTAACTGCAGAATTAACGATTGGCAGAATCATTGAGGCAATTTCTGATGTTGGTGGGCCGGTTTATTCCTATGTTCAGAATGACCCTCATGATGGAGATGATGGAGGTATCTCGGGCGGGAATATCCGTTCAGTGATCTTTTATCGGAGTGATAATCAAATTTCAGTGGCAGAAAATGATCTTCCAGGTCTACTTAATAGAAATCCGGATGTGATTGGATCAACCAGCGCTTACTTTTCCGGAAGCAGAAAACCACTAGTCGTATTATTCAATAAAGGTGAAAAGCAGGTAATGCTGATTGCAGCTCACCTGACGTCACGCAGTGCAGATTCACCTTTGTTTGGCAGCCATCAACCTGTTTACCGACCGGAAGAAATTAAAAGGAATCAGCAAGCTTTACTGATCCATAATTTCGTCGATGAATTTAACAAATTGAACCCTGATACTCGTATTGTTGTTGCAGGTGATTTGAATGATGATCCCTGGTCGAAAACACTTTCTACACTAACAAGTACCAAAATGTATGATCTCGGTTCACTTTTGCCTGCAAATGAACGCTATTCGTATATCCTGGATGGAAATGCGATTCAGTTGGATTATGTCCTGACACAAAAGATTACTGGCTTAAGAGATCAGTTTTTTATCTTTCATACAAACAGTCTGTATGATTATTCATTAATTTCTAGTGATCACGATCCAATATTCGCACTAATTGATCTCGACACACACTGATTACAGGTACAATAAGCCTAAACTGATGATATCAAACGCATATTCTGATAGGTAATTTTCCTGAAATGATACCCGTAGATTGTTAATGTAACAGCCAAAGGAATTTTTTTGATGTCGTTCCGAATAGTCCAGAACAATAATTCCCAATAATACCTGGCTTCGCGAAAGTTGAATCCCATCAAAAAAATTGTTTTAAGAAAAGCAACCAATTCATTGAAATGAAGTCTGGTATTGTCTATTTGAGGGGTATATTGTTTTAAAAATGTTTTGATTCGCGGATACAAATATTTGGGTGAATATATTGATTCCATGATCTTGAAGTAACCTTTTCTGAGAATGGAAGGATTCATTTTGGTTACGATATTTGTGGTACCATCGGCATTATCGCCGGTCATCTCTGTAACTAATCTACCCTCATTTGATAAACGTGAATATAGTTTAGTGCCATACGGCGCTTGAAGTAAACCAACCATAGCTGTGACGATTCCTGATTCTTGGATGAAGTTGATTAAACGGTCAAAGACATCAATTGGATCATTATCGAACCCAACAATGAACCCAGCCATAACTTGCATGCCATGTGCTTGAATTACCTTTACACTCTTGATTAAATCTCTTTTTGAATTTTGTTTTTTATTGCACTCAATCAGACTATCTTCTACAGGTGTCTCAATTCCAATAAACACATCGACAAATCCAGCTTTCGCCATCAAGTCCATAAGATCTTCGTCATCTGCAAGGTTGATTGATGCTTCGGTGATGAAATGGCAACCCTCTTTCCCTTTTCTCCATTCGATTAGTGCGGGTAAGATTTCATCTTTGATTATCTTCTTATTGCCTATGAAATTGTCATCAACAAAGAAAATGTTTCTTCTCCAGCCGGCATCGTATAGGTGATTTAATTCATTAATAATTTGCTGGATGGATTTTGTGCGAGGTGTATGCCCGAGCAGTGCTGTTACATTACAAAAGTCACATTGAAATGGGCAACCGCGTGAGAATTGAATACTCATGCAATCATATTCATTCAACTCAAGCAGGCTAATATCGGGAGGAGGGGTCAGGTTGAGATCCGCATACTTGTCTGTGGTGTAAACCCGCTTTGGCGTGACTCCCAACTCAATGTCACGAATAAATTCTGGTAAGGTAATTTCACCCTCATTGAGGATAAAGGTATCTATCTGTGGAAAAGATTCGTATTCACCAGTAAAAAGCGGACCACCTGCGACGATGGGCTTTTTTTTGGCTTTAACCTGTTTAACGATCTTCTTTACAGATTTCCTTTGAACATCCATAGCACTGAGAAAAATCATGTCTGCCCACTCAATATCACTATCCGATAATTGGTGGATATTTGTATCTACCAGTTTACGTTCCCAGTGATTTGGTAATAGGGCAGCGATTGTTAATAGTCCCAAAGGCGGATTATTTATTTTTTTGTTAATGAATTTCAAAGCATGTTTAAAGCTCCAAAACGTATCTGGAAACTCAGGATACACAAGCAAAATTTTCATGATACCTCCATGTATCCTTAGTCTAAAACATCACCGAACTTTATTGATGTGATTTAGGTAACAGGAAAAATTCGAAAAAATATAATCAGTCACCCACGGGTATGACTTTTAGGGGATTTTCAGGCATTACCGCAATGCTATAATAAATTCCGATGAATAAGAATTCGGTCTCTAGTTTTAATTTGAATACCGGTACAGATCTGGCATTTGCTCTGGTCGTATTTATTTCATTTTTTACTGCCTTTAGTACTTCATCGATTTCATCGATATTTCTGATTATGGTAATCATTTGTCTGGGGATTGCTTATGTCAGCAACGGAATTTATGGATTTTCCTACGTGCGAAAAACGAAAACTCTCGTGCCGAAACTTCTTTATTTTTTCATACAGCTGATTATTGGTGGGCTGATCATCTATTACGGCAAGGGTGTTGGTTTTACAACCTTGATCTTGCTGCCTGTCGTGGCACATACTGCAATGATCCTTGATCAAGAATGGTCTTTGTTGGTTAATGCTGCAGTTCTATTAACCCACTCTGTTTCTGTATGGTCATTTTCACACAGTGTTCCGATACTTTGGGCTGGAGTGCCGATATTTTTTGCGGCACAGGTATTCATTTTGATTTTTACACAGATGGCTGTAAACGAACAAAAAGCTCGAGAAAAGCTAGAAAAGCTTGCATCTGATCTTTCAGAAGCTAACCAGCGGTTATCAGAATATGCTAAACAGGTTCATGAACTTGCAGTTACCCAAGAACGAAATCGCTTCGCAAGAGAAATTCATGATGGATTGGGTCATAGCCTAACGACGATCAACATGCAAATTAATGCTGCATCGGTGGTGGCTAGAAAGGACCCTGAAAAAGCCATTTACATGTTAGAGAATGCACAAAAGTTAACCGCCGAAGCTTTGATCGATGTCCGTAATTCTGTATATGCACTGCGCAAAGACGCGGAAGAAATAGAAGATCTGCCTTCACGAATCCATCGTTTAGTCGATAATACAAAAACGACAGCACGTGATGTAATCTTTACGCTGATTGGCGCTCCTCGAATCATAAGCCCTCAAGCAGATCTCACAATTTATCGCACTGCACAAGAAGCCATTAATAACGCGCAGAAACATTCCTCTGCTACAAAAATCGAAGTCCTGCTCGATTACTCAAAGGATGACTCAATCACTTTAAAAGTTAAAGATAATGGTGTTGGAGCAGAAAAGATTCATAATGGATTTGGTCTTATAGGAATTCAGGAAAGAGTTCGACTGCTGAATGGTAATGTTGAAATTCTAAATGAGCCCGGAAAGGGATTTTTGGTTAAAATTGTGGTTCCAGGATAAAAATGACAATAAAAATATTAATTTGCGATGATCAATCATTGTTCAGAGAAGCCTTGCGGACGTTATTAGGCGCGTACACTGATCTCGAAGTGGTCGGGGAAGCTTCGAATGGTGAAGAAGCACTGCGCACAGCATTTTCTGAGAGTCCAGACATCGTTCTAATGGACTTGAGGATGCCTGTTATGGATGGCGTGGAAGCCACTCGCCGCATCGTGCAATTAGAAAAGGGAATAAAAGTAATTGTTTTGACCACATTTGATGATGATGAAACTGTCTTCGAAGGATTACGTGCGGGAGCTGTTGGGTATTTACTTAAGGATGTCTCTTCAGACAAACTGGTGGAAGCCATCAAAGCTGCTTATAGGGGAGAGTATTTTCTTCTACCGTCAATTACAGCAAAAGTTGTTTCGGAGTTTTCCCGAATTTCAAAACCGTCGCCCAAACAAAAAGACGTATTTCTTCCCGATCCACTTTCTCCAAGAGAAATTGAGATTCTTAAACTTGTGGCAACTGGAGCAAGCAATCGGGAAATTGCCGAAAGACTTGTTATTTCAGAAGGTACAGTAAAAAATCACCTATCAAGCATTTTAAGCAAATTAGGGGTACGTGATCGTATGCAAGCGATCTTGAAAGCCCGCGAATTTGGCATCATCTCAATTTAATTGAGGACTAAAAATGGCACAGGGAAATGAGAACCGTAAACATTCAAAGATGGTCCAATATGCTCCAGTGTTTGGCATTGTATTAATCGTATCAGGGCTACTGTTATTATTAGATCAACGAATAAAAACTACCTGGTTGTCCATTTCAATTCCAGTTGTTATCAGTCTCATTCTATATGTGGCGGGGATTGTAATTCGAAAAATAGGATGGACAATTTCTGGATTGATCATGCTAGGGCTCAGTGGATTTTTATTCGTAATGCTCTTGAAGAATAGATCAATGGGATCTGATCTTCGTCTGGCAATTGGTTTTGCAATCAATGCTGTGGTCTGGTTGTTGATATTCTTAAACATTTTATTCATGTATAGAAGAAAAGCCTGGTGGAGTCTCTTCATTACAGCAATTTGCTCTGGATTAGCAATCATCTTTTATATGCAAGAAAAGCATTTGTTGGATTTTATTTTGTATATTTCGGTTCCATTGGGGGTTGTGTTCCTATTGTGGGGGATATCGGAAAAAAAATTCGGATTGATCATTCCTGGATCTCTGATCGCAACCATGGCAATGGGTGTCTTTATGGGGTGGAGGGATTCCACACAACCTGAAGGTTTACAGGAATCTGGGACGATGTTGGTCTGGTTTGCCCTGGGATGGATGTTAATCGTTGTGTTATCGCGTGTGATCACGAAACGATTTATCTGGTGGCCATTGATCCCTGGAGGGATCATGCTAATGGTAGGATCTGGTCTGTACATCGGCGGAAACCCAGGTAACACACTGGATTTCCTCGGTAATACTGGATCAATTGGATTGATTTTATTCGGAATTTATTTGATTTTACTAAAATTTGGCATGAATAATCGGGATTAATCAAACAAAAATTTCTGTAATTCTGGAAGAGCCTCAAGCATGGCTTCCTCACCAACACGAATTACTTCATTCGCTTTTTGAAACCCACTAAAAAGGCTCACATCTTTTGGAATTCGAGGTCTAATGAGCATATCAGGAGGATCAAGTGAAAGGTTAGTCTGGGTAAGTGCATTCATCATGATCATCGCTGAGCGATAAAAATCACTGACAAACTCGGGTATTGGTACCGGTAAATGGTGCCCACGAGAAGCATTTTCGGGGTTTATTGGATTGTGGTCATTCAAATGTACATCGATGGCGAGGATAAAATCAACAGGTTTATCTTTTAACAATTTGACTGGTACATCATCCAGTGTACCACCGTCAATAAGGCGACATGAACCAATTTCCACAGGAGGAAAAAATCCTGGCACTGCTGAAGATGCCATCATGCAATCTAAGAGTACACCGTGGTTTAATTCAATTTCTTTTCCAGTGATGAGATCAACTGCATTTATAACTAATGGAATTTTGGTATTTTCCAGCCTATCATCTGGGGCTATGAACTGCGATAAATAGCTGCGGACCTTTTTTCCAACCATCAAACCTTTTCGGCTGGGGGTTCTGTCTATTAACTTGAGGATTTCTCTCATGCTGCTGAGTTTACACGCAATAGATACCAGTTCATCAACCTGCATTCCGGATGCATAGAGACCACCAATTAATGCTCCCATGCTGCAGCCGCAAATATAATCAATGGACACCCCTGCCTTATGTAGAACTTTTAAAACACCAATATGGGCATATCCCTTCGCTCCGCCGCCGCCAAGAACCAGTCCTAATTTTTTCTGTGACTTTTTCATTTTCTTATTTTAATAGAAATATTTGCAAAAAATAAACTGAATAATACCCTGTTCAATAGAGAATCAAAATGATATTATTAAAAATTGTTCGTTTTTAAAGCAAAAGATAGGATTATTAATGATAAAAGAACGTTCTGACATTCGAAATATTGCAATTATTGCTCATGTAGATCATGGAAAAACTACTCTGGTAGATGGATTACTGCGACAGGCAAGGGTCTTCCGCGAGAATCAACAGGTAATGGAACGCGTAATGGATTCTAACGACCTGGAACGGGAACGTGGAATCACGATTCTCTCTAAAAACACCGCAATTTTGCTTCCAGATAAAGATACTGGAAAAATGGTCAAGATTAATATCGTTGACACACCCGGGCATGCAGATTTTGGTGGTGAAGTAGAACGTGTCATGAACATGGTGGATGGAGTCTTGCTTCTGGTTGATGCTGCGGAAGGTCCGATGCCACAAACTCGTTTCGTCCTCAAAAAAGCCCTTGAAATGGGTCATAGGGCAATTGTGGTCATTAATAAAATGGACCGAAAAGATGCTGATCCTGAACGGACATTAAACGCTACGTTTGATCTGTTCGTTGAACTAGGCGCAAATGATATTCAAGCGGATTTTCCAATTATTTACGCAAATGGAATTACCCAACAGGCAGGAAATACCCCTGAACTTGAAAATGACCTTCAACCATTGTTTCAAGCAATATTAAAAACAATTCCTGCGCCTGTTGTTGATATAGAAGCACCACTTCAGTTATTGGTCACTAATCTCGGTTATGATGATTACCGCGGCGTTACAGCAGTAGGAAGAATACATGCTGGGCAAATCAAAGCAGGCCAGCCCGTTGCCAGAATTATGAAAGATGGAAAGATAGTATCTGAACGCGCGCGTTATTTATATGTTTTCCAGGGATTGGAAAAAGTAGAAGTTGAATCTGCTGAAGCTGGTGAAATTGTCGCTATTGCCGGACTCGAGGGTATCGAAATTGGCGAAACGATAGCGGATATAGAAAATCCAAAGGCATTGCCTGTCATCCATGTTGAAGAACCTACGGTGCGAATGACATTTGGGGTAAACACTTCTCCATTTACAGGAAGAGAAGGGAAGTGGAGTACCTCAAGAAAGTTGCGCGAACGATTATTTGATGAACTTAAGAATAATGTATCATTGCGTGTAGAAGAAACTGACAGCGCTGAAACTTTCATTGTAGCTGGCAGGGGAGAACTTCATCTGGCAATATTGATCGAAACCATGCGCCGCGAAGGATATGAATTCCAGGTTTCACGACCTGAGGCGATTTTCAAACAGGGGGATAATGGAGAAATATTGGAGCCATTCGAGGAATTACATATTGATACGAGTCCTGATTCGGTCGGTGCTGTGGTTGAAATGCTCGGGAATCGCAACGGCAGGATGATGGATATGCAGAACAATCCTGATAACACGGTACATTTGAAGTATATCGTACCAACGAGGGGATTACTGGGATTCCGCTACCAATTTTTGACTGCCACCCGTGGTACTGGCATTATGAATTCAATTTTTCATGGATATTTTCCCCTGTCTGGGCAAATTAATGCTCGCGCAACGAGTTCGATTGTGGCCTGGGAGACCGGACAGACATCAACATATGGTTTAAAAAATGCTGAAGAACGTGGTGTTTTATTTGTGGGTCCCGGAGTTGATGTTTATGAGGGGATGGTTGTTGGTGAAACTCAGCGACCGGACGATATAACTGTAAATGTATGCAAGAAAAAACACCTCACCAATATGCGCTCATCGAATAAAGATATCGAAATCCGCTTGACCCCGCCTCAACAAATGAGCCTGGATCAAGCGATAGAATATTTAGCTGAAGATGAGTTGCTGGAAGTAACCCCTCTCAACTTTAGAATCCGTAAGCGCATTCTTGATACCGAAGAACGTGGAAAACAATCAAAGAAAGCAAAAGAGCTTCTGATTGACACGGAGTTGTAATAATTTTGTATCTTGACTTCATATTAATTATGTGATAAATTATACTTCGTAGGATGCGAAGTAGTTCTTGCTGGATGTAATAAACGACAGCCAAAGCGAAAGCTCCAGGGCTGTTTTTATTTGACTGCTCCGACAGAACGAAATTGATCCTAAAAATTGTTGTAGGTTTTTGCTATAGGAGGCAAAAAAATGTCAGAACGTATCGTCGGTACAGTCAAATGGTTCAACGGAACCAAAGGTTATGGTTTCATTTCCCGCGAAGGCGGAGAGGACGTTTTCGTCCACTTTTCCGCAATTCAGGGTGAAGGCTATCGTAACCTTGAAGAAGGCCAGAAGGTCGAGTTCGCTATTGAAAAAGGACCTAAAGGTCTGCAGGCAAGCAACGTTGTAGTAGTGGGATAATTTTTGTAATTTAAGTAACTCTATTTCGTAATGCCTAATCATAAAGCCCGTCTATTAAGGCGGGCTTTATTTATTCTCTTCAATTGCATTCCAGTAGCCTTTGTCCAATTCGTCATCAGAGAGATGTGCGTAGCGTTGCGTTACCGCAATATTGCGGTGTCTTGCTAACTCTTGGGCAAGCTTAAGATTACCTGAAGATTTAAGCACTCGGGTCACAAAATAATGCCTGAATGAATGTGGTGTAATCGTTCCCACTGCATCAGGTCCAAGAAATTCACGTACACGGTCGGTGATAATATTTCTGCCTGTGGTAGTGGTCATTGGTTTTGTTTTGTTACCAGAACCACGATCATGCCGTGCAAAGATTGGCAGCGAGGCGAGCGGCTTTTTCGTATTCCCATCATTTTTGCTTCTTTCTCTGAGATAGTCCATCAGCGCATTTGTCGCGCGCGTTGAAAACCGTACAACATCCTGGCGATTGCCTTTTCCTATGATCATGGCTTTGCCTTCATTCCAATCCAGATCACCGCGTCGAAGGCTGCACGCCTCGTGAACCCGTAGACCGGTATCAGCAAGCGTATAGAGAAAAGCCCGGTCTCGAAGGTTTACCAGACGGTCTGCTGGGTCATCGTATGGTTTGGTCAGCAAAACTTCAGCGTTCTCAAGGATTTGATCTATTTGAGATGCTGGAAATTGTGGCAGTCGTTGGCCTGGTTTACGTGCGCGCTGCTGGATCAGCAACCTTACACGGGGAAGATTAATATCAGAAATCTTTTCTGCAACCAGGAATTCAAAGAAACCAGTAACTGCTGTGAGATAAAGCCGTTCAGTGGTTGGAGCATGATTTTTGAGAGAATTGGTCATCAGTATGATTGAGTCTTCAGAGAATGATTTCACTGAAGTGTTATCTGGATCAATTCTGTTAATTTGTAATGTTTCCAGAAAAAAATTCATAGCATTTTTGTAGGTGGATGCCGTGTGTGGACTTCGGGCAAGTTTTACGGAATTTAAATAAGAGTTTACAGCATCATGGATCGTAATTTCGGGCATTTTGACCTCTGTTAATCAAACTTATTTATGTTTATGATAATAATACTTATCGAAACCATAAAAATATTTTACTCTACTCGCCCTTTCATTTCAATAGGATAATGAGTTTATTTATCTTTATCTGTGATCAGTATTATTTTGATCGTTTTGTAACAAAAATTTTAAGTAATTTCGTATAACAATTCCCCTTCTCCATTTAAATTAATTGCTAAACCTAAACCTATGCGAAATTTGTCATAATTGTCATTGAAAATCTATTGTTTTAGTCTATTTTTGGTAAAACAAAAATCCATTACACTTATTGAAGATCAAGAATATGGATGAAAAAAATATGATAAATACGCACTCGTTGCCTTATGGAATATCAAGCATAAATTTTATAATTGAATCAAATAAACTGGTTGATTTGATACTTCCTAATAAGGTACAACCAACATCATCAGGCAGCGAATTGGTTAAGAATGCACTTGCCAATCCAGTTCATGGAGTAGATATTATTGATAACCTCCATGCTGGGTCAAAAATTGTTATTTCAGTCAACGATAAGACCCGTCCGGTTCCAAATTCAGTTTTACTTACACCATTGTTAGAAATATTGTCAAATAAGGGTATTAGCCAGAAAGATATATGTATTTTGATCGCATCTGGAACACATATTCCTATGAAACCAGAAGAGTTTTGTATAATACTGGATCAAGATATTATTTCAAAATACTGTATCTTTGCCCATGATTGCGATGATACATCTAACTTACTTTTTCTTGGTGAAACCTCATCAGGCACACCTGTATATGTCAATAAAATATTCTTTGAAGCAGATCTGCGCATTGTTGTAGGAGATATTGAGCTCCATCATTTTGCGGGTTATTCAGGTGGGGTCAAATCAGCCTCGATCGGTTTATGTGGAAGAAAAACGATTAATACCAATCACTTGCTTTTGCTTGATCAAAGGTCAATTGTGGGTCGCTATGATGATAATCCACTCAGGATCGATATAGAAGAAATCGGACGTATGATCCATGTTGACCTGTCTCTCAATGCCATTCTCGATGAGCAAAAGAGAATTCTTGGCGTATTTTTTGGAAAGCCTGTTGATGTTATGCGTGAAGGCATCAAACTGGTAAACTCAATTAGCCAGATTC
Source organism: Anaerolineaceae bacterium (assembly GCA_029265815.1). GTDB lineage: Bacteria > Chloroflexota > Anaerolineae > Anaerolineales > Anaerolineaceae > UBA6107. The sequence continues at coordinate 128,396 of JAJUGU010000001.1, forward strand.
ACATAAAAAATAAGTATGATTTAGTTATAGCCTCTGCTGGCGGGTACCCAAAGGATATTAATCTTTACCAGGCACAAAAAGCCATGACGCATGCTTCTCTTTTCTGTAAAGACGGCGGAACCATTTTATTAGCTGCAGAATGCCGGGAAGGTGTTGGTAGTGATGGGTATGTTAACTTCATGAAGGATGTCAAGACCATAGAAGAGATTAAAATGAAATTCAGCAGGCAGGGTTTCTCGGTTGGACCGCATAAAGCGTTCCAGATTGCGCGTATCATTGAGAAACATGATGTGTTGCTCCATTCGTCGATACCAGATAATCTAGTAAAGTCACTCCTCCTCTCCCCTTTTGAATTAGATAACACTAACCTTTCTAAATTAATAGAAAAATTTCCCAAAGAAAGAAGAATTGCGATCTTGCCTTATGCAACAGCATGCATTCCAACTTTTCAATTGGAGGATTAAGATGCCTCAGCCAGTCATATACCAGCATCCCGAATTAGATGGATCCTCATTTTTTTGGCCAAAAGGTGATGTTGCTGTTCTCTGTCTGCACGGGTTTACAGCAACAACTGTTGATGTTAGACCGATCGCACAGTTCTTTAGCGAGAATGGTTTATCAACAGCGGGTCCCCTGCTTCCTGGGCATGGAACGACACCAGAGGATGCTAATCAAACGAATTGGATGGATTGGGTGAATTCTGCCGAAACGATGTATCAGAAACTAAAAAATGACCATCAATTGGTATTCGTTTTGGGGGAGTCTGTTGGTGGATTATTGGCGCTGCACCTTGCGGCAAAGTATCAGGACATTCCTGGAATTCTATTGTTTGCTCCTGCTTTAATCATTCCAAAAATCTGGCAGGCAGCTCTGGCATCACCTTTTATTAAAACATCTCCTAAGCGGTACCTTAAAAACAACATTGAAGATGATTTCCTACCCTGGCAAGGTTATAATGTCGTGCCAGTCAAGGCTGCGGCAAGTCTGGCAAAGTTCCAAAGGGTGGTCAGAAAAGAATTAATCAAAATAAACGTTCCTACGATCATTTTCCAAGGAAAAAAAGACACCACAATAGATCCGATGAGTTCAGTCATCATTTACGAATCCATCAGTTCTGCTAAGAAGGAGTTGGTCTGGCTTCCACAAGCACACCACGTGATCTTACTGGATAAGCCGCTGAGAGATGTGGAAGCGATGAGTCTCGATTTCATTCACAAAATTCTTGAAGGCATTGAATAACACTGGATGAAACGGGTTATAATAACTTACATCCATCTTCTATGAAATATGTGTGGAGAAAAAATGGACAAAAATCAGAAACACTATGGAAAAACCACCATCGCACCAGATGTTCTTGTTTCGATTGCCCAACTTGCAACCCTCAGTGTTGAGGGTGTGAGTCACCTTACCCCAGGGCCGAGAGACGTCAATAATCTCTTTAAGAAAGGTGTATCTGAAGGAGTAGACATTTCGGTCGAGGATAATGTTGTATATGTTGACCTGTATGTGGTTTTGAAGCGTGATTTTAATGTTCGTGAAGTAAGCCACAATATTCAACGCCAGGTCGCACGCGCAATTTCTGAAATGGTTGGAATGGAAATTGGGCGGATTAATATTCATGTCGAGGATATAAATTTCAAGGAAGATTGATCATTGAAATCACGCACGAAAGCTCGCGGTATTGCCCTTCAAGTCCTGTATGAATTTGACATGACTGGCCATCCATTGGGAGATTCTTTGGAAGCTCGATTCTCTGAAGACCCAATGGATGAACAGCTTGAGGAATTTGCCCGTCAAATTGTCACAGGAGTGACTCCAATAGTTGATAAATTAGATAATGTCATAACCGCACATGCACCAGAATGGCCTTTAGATCAGGTTGCTGTTATCGATCGCAATATCTTACGCATTGCCTTATGGGAATTTGCAGTGGAAAAATGCACGCCTGTTAAAGTTGCAATTAATGAAGCAATTGAGTTAGCAAAGGTTTATGGTTCTGATAGTTCTTCTCGTTTTGTTAATGGAGTCTTGGGAAGCCTCGTCACTCACATAACAGAAATTCAGAATAAACTCCAAAATACAGTTTAATCATTATACTTATCCTCGTCTGGGTGGAGAAAAGAAGGATCACATCCATGAAATATACTCGCCTCTTTTCCTTATTAATCGCCATCATACTTGTTATAGTGCAATTATCTGCCTGTTCCATCCTGGATAAGGATGTAGTTGTTGATACGCAATATGAATATCCTAAGGCCGAAGTTGTGTTTGAAGTAACTCTGCCAGAACCACTGCCAGAAGGAACAAAAATGGTTCTTGAGGTTCTAGACGATGTTACCGGGTTGTATTTCAATTCATCGCGCTTTGAAATGGCAGCCAAAGATGATCTCACTTACTTCATCCGTGTGCCGTTTGCTATATCTTCAGAAGTGAAATATCGCTATATTAAAGTCGGAACCAGCTCTGAATATGAATTCAACGCTGAAAATCAACAGGTCCGGTTTAGAATTCTCCGCGTTGACGGCCCACAAATTGTTCAAGATATCATTAGCACCTGGATTGGTCAGCCCTATGTCGGTGAACAAGGGCGAATTAGAGGGCAGGTAATCGACAAAACAAATAATGCGCCAATACCAAACCTGCTGGTGTGTGCCGGTGGGTTACAAACGATTACGTCTTCTGATGGAACTTTTTCACTTGACGGATTGCGCCCGGGTGTTCATAATCTTGTTATTTACAGTATGGATGGCGCTTATGAGACCTTCCAACAAGGAGCTCTGATCGCGGATGGCGGGGTAACCCCGGTTCTCGTATATATTAATAAACGAGATACTACTGAGGTTACATTCACGGTAACCCTCCCTAATGATGTAGATCCGGAGCTGCCAGTCAGGTTTGTCAGTAATTTATTAAATCTCGGCAATGCTTACGCTGACCTCTCTGCGGGATCTGCTGGGTCAGCAGAAAACTATCCTGAAATGAAAAAAGTTGCAGGCAATTCCTATGCAATAAAACTAAACCTTCCGGTAGGCGCATTTATCCGATACAAGTATTCATTGGGGGATGGTTTTTGGAATGCTGAATTGAACAATGATGGCAAGTTTGTTGTTCGTGATCTAATTGTTCAAAAATCAAATCATAATGAAATCGACAAGGTGGCAACATTTACAGCGGCAGGGTTTGCGCCTGTCTCATTTTCAGTGCAGGTTCCAGCGTCAACACCATCTAAAGAACAGGTATCTCTTCAATTGAATCCGTTTAGTTGGATGGAACCTATACCAATGGTTTCGACAAACGGACAAGAGTGGAAGTTCACTCTGTATAACCCAATTCACCTTCTCGGTTTGATTAACTATCGGTTTTGTAGAAATACTAACTGTGAAATCGCAAGTGGAGCAATACCCGAAAATTCTTCCTTTAAGGGTTCTGCTGAACCTCAGACGATAGCGTCTGTGATTACTGCATGGAATAATCTGGATTCGCAAATTGAGCAGGCTACCCTTGTCACTGAAGGTGGCCCAAGCCAGCCCCGGACTGAATTCATGGCGGGGATTGAACTTGCTTCGTCATATTTACCATCGTGGGAGGCTTCAATTGATCAGGGGTTAGAAACCGCTTACAGCATGGGAGGAGATTGGGTTATTTTTACTCCAACATGGTCGGTCTCTGTTAATCCCCTTCCCCGCATCGAAGCAGTACCTGGTGTTGATTTCTTGTGGAATGAATTACAGGATATGAATAATCATATCCTGTTGAATAAACAGGCAACGATACTTTTTCCCAAGCTTAACTACACGCAATCTTATGACGAGTTTTGGAATTCATCTACTAGGAGTTCAGCGTGGTGGAATGCGTGGTATGAGAATTATTCGCGTTTTATTCTATCTAACGCTGATCTGGCCAGTATTCTGGGCATCCGATCAATGATCATCGGTGATCCTTCAGTTATTTCTAGCATGAAGGGGGGGATTTTACCAAACGGTGAACTATCTGATTCTCCAACTGACGCAGATGTCAGGTGGAAGCAACTTGTTTCAGATTTACGTTCGCGCTTTAAAGGGAATCTAATTGGTATTGCAGTGATCGACTCTGATCGAGTATTTATTCCAGAATGGCTGGATAGTGTTGATGCCATATATGTATTATTCTCCCCAGCCCTGGATGATTTAGAAAACTCAGATGTTATGCAACTTCGATCTCAATTTGATGCCTTGTTAAGTGAAAAAGTTAAACCCATTGCAGATCAATATGGAAAACCAATCTTATTGGGAATATCTTATCCTTCTAATTTGCTTGTATCTGACGGCTATACGCTATCGAGTCAAAATCGATTAACTCTACCCGCAGAGGTTACGGGTGTAGAAAATGATTTGCAAGTTCAATCAAAGATTTATAATGCAGCAATTCTTAGTGCATCGTCTATAGATTGGATCAAGGGGTTCTTTTCACGAGGTTACTATCCATATGTCACCCTACAGGATGCCAGTTCATCGATTTATAAAAAGCCGGCGTCTGATATTCTTTGGTTCTGGTATCATTTTTTATTGAACAAATCTTCTTAATACACCATTTATTTAGGAGAGTATCTTTTGACACCATCGCATATAGAGTTGGACTATTTAGGAATTCATCCCAAGAAGGAAGTGTCCTGGAATCAAACCAATGCCCCGCTTGTTGAACAGGCTGTAATAAACCACGAATGCAGTTTATCCCAGTCTGGAGCTGTAATAGTCGAAACCGGAGTTCATACTGGGCGATCTCCGAAAGACAAATTCATTGTCAACAATGGAATGCGCGATGATCTCGAGATAGCCTGGGGTGCAGTAAACAAAGCCATATCACCCGAACATTACGAGCGTCTGTATCGGAAAACCCTGGATCATCTCGAAAATCGCCCGCTCTATGTTCAAGATGTAAAGGTTGGTAACCACCCTGTTTATAAAAGAACCCTCCGTATCATTACTGAGAAAGCCTGGGCTGCCCTTTTTGCCCGAGATTTGCTCATTCCTCATTCATTTGAACCAGGACAATTACCAGAATTTACTGTTTTGCACGCTCCAACACTGCAGGCAGATCCCCAAACAGATGGTACAGCATCAGGAACTTTCATAGTTTTGAATTTTGCCAAAAAAATCGTATTAATTGGGGGCACCTCGTATGCCGGTGAGATCAAAAAGTCGGTATTTTCTGTAATGAACCGCATTCTTCCATCTGAGAATGTTCTGCCGATGCATTGTTCTGCCAACACAGGTAAAGACAGAGGAGACACCGCGCTTTATTTTGGTTTATCTGGAACAGGTAAAACTACCCTCTCTTCCAGCCCAGATCGAAATCTCATTGGGGATGATGAGCATGGATGGGGTGAAGACGGTGTGTTTAATTTTGAGGGAGGGTGCTACGCCAAAACGATCAATTTAAAACAAGAATTAGAGCCGATGATCTGGGAAGCATCACAGCGTTTTGGTTCGGTCCTGGAAAACGTTGGCTTTGATGAATTTACTCGCAAAATAGATTTCGATGACGGATCAAAGACTGAAAACACTCGTGCCGCCTATCCACTTCAATATATAAAAGGACATGTTGAAAATGGACGTGGTAGTCATCCAGAAAATATCTTTTTCTTAAGCGCAGATGCTTTTGGAGTCTTACCACCAATCTCATTATTAACGAATGAACAATCCATTTATTATTTTCTTTTAGGTTATACGGCAAAACTTGCCGGAACCGAAAAAGGTCTGGGTAAAGACCCAGAAGCCACATTTTCCACCTGTTTTGGAGAGCCTTTCTTACCCCTGCTTCCCACAGTGTATGCTGACCTATTAATGAAGAAAATTTTGCATTACAAACCGCGTGTATGGTTAATCAATACAGGTTGGTCAGGTGGTCCTTATGGCATCGGGTCACGGATTAAGTTACCTTACTCACGCGCCATGATCAAGGCTGCCTTAAAAATGAATATTTCTGAAGCAGCATTTCACATAGATCCAACTTTTGGATTGAAAATCCCTGATCATATTGAGGGTGTTCCAGATCAGATTCTCGACCCGATCAACACGTGGAGTGATAAAAATAATTACCAATTGGTTGCAAAAACATTGATCCTAAAGATGCAAGAACGAATGAAAACTTTTTCTGAAACTCTAAGCCCCGAGATTTTAAAATGCGGTCCGAAAACCAATTAAGGTTACGGATAAAAAATGGGTGGAATGATCCACCCATTTTTAATTAAATCGAATATAAAAGGTGGCAATAGCTCCAAGAATTAAGAATGGAGCATAAGGAATGGCAGTGAAAGAACGATATCGTCTGGCAAGCGATGTGACCAGGATATAAAACAGAGAAAAGATCCCGCTGGCTAAAACACCAAGAATTATGGTTCCTACAATTGTGGGCCACCCCGTCAACAATCCCAGGAATCCGCATACGTAAACATCTCCGAAGCCAAGAGCTACTTCCTCGATTTCTTCATGCCGCAATTTTCCCATAACACGATTGAAAAGGATTCCAAGGTAATAAAACGCCAGCATAATGATAAAACCTGCAACGCCGCCAATAATAGTTAGAGGTACTCCATGAAGAATAATCCCATAAATTAGAAATAGCACGATCCCAGCAACACTTGTCTCAATGAGTACCGCCCGATGTTCGATATCGATTACCATGATTACACCCAAGAATAAGAGAATTGGGAGTGTTGACCAAAAGTCTAGTCTTGAAAAAGGGAAAAACTTCAAGAGTACGCACAACAACATACTGACAATCAATACAACAATCGTCCTGATGCTTGTCTTTTGATGGCAATTGGAGCACCTAAATGAGATTAAATAGTCTCTTGCTGTAAATAATTTTCCGCAGTTGGTACAAATTGGGATTGAAAGACGGCGTGTGATAGGCAACACATCAGCGAGATAGTTAATCAAGATACCGATGACAGCACCAGCGATGACGTTGATGATTAGAGACATATCACCCTCTAAATACTGTAAATGAGAATCAACAAATTGTTTCAAATAGTATAATCCATATCAATGGCTGGCGATTCTTCAAACTTGCAAGGTGTGCTTGACTCTCTAAGGAACAATCCTGGTTTTAGAGAAAACGTTGTCTATTGGCAGAGCATTCCCCCTAAGAAACCAATAACGGCTCAATTTCCAACTAATATCCACCCAGATCTGATTCAAAGATTAAATGACCTTGGGATTTCCAGCCTCTATTCACATCAGGAAAAATCAATATCATTGCTCAAACTTGGCAGGAATATTGTCCTTTCAACAGGTACAGCGAGCGGCAAGAGTCTTTGTTACCAGATCCCATTAATTGATGCGATGATGGCCAATCACGAGACAACAGCCCTGCTGCTGTTTCCAACCAAAGCCTTAACAAATGATCAACTGGTAAACATCAACCAAATAATCCCTGAGTCCGCAAAGACATGGATAAAACCTGCGGTCTATGATGGAGATACCTCCCAAAAAGACCGCCGGATGATTCGCGAGTTCTCAAAAGTAATTCTGACCAATCCTGATATGCTGAATGTTGGAATCCTGCCCAACCATACATTATGGGATAAATTTTTTAAAAATTTAAAATTTGTAGTGATTGATGAAATACATACCTATCGAGGTGTATTTGGATCACATGTTGCCAATGTGATCCGCCGGTTGCAGCGCGTATCTCATTTCTATGGTGTACATCCCCAATTTATCATGACCTCTGCGACTATCCAGAATCCAAAAGAATTGGGAGAAAATTTAACTGGTCTTCCGGTAGAAATTATAAACCAGGATGGATCTCCTAAGGGGCAGAGCAACTTTCTGATCTACAATCCTCCACTCACTAACGCAGAGCTGGGGGTACGTGAAGGTTTGTTGATGACCTCAGAAAAAATTATGACTCTCCTGTTGTTTAAGAGAGTTCAAACACTGGTCTTTTGTCGTACCCGAAGGTTCGTTGAGATCTTATTGCGAGAGATCAGAAGCTTGGTTAATGTGCCAGCGAATATTGTGCGTGGATATCGAAGTGGGTATTTAAAAGCTGAACGCAGAGAGATCGAGCAAGGATTGAAATCTGGGGAGGTTCTCGCTGCAGTGGCAACGAACGCGCTTGAACTGGGTGTGGATATTGGTGGTGTCGATGCTGTGCTTCTTCCCGGGTATCCAGGTACTATTTCGTCGTTAATTCAACGAGCTGGACGGGCTGGAAGAAAAATTAACCCTTCTTTGGCAGTGTTTATTGCTTCAATGAATCCCCTTGATCAGTACCTTGCAATGAATCCTGAATATCTGCTATCACGAAATCCTGAAAAAGCCTTAATTAATCCTGACAATCCATTAATCCTTCTCGAACATCTTCAATGTGCAGCTGCGGAACTGCCAATTACGAAAAATGAAAGATTTGGGAATCTGGATCCTCATCTTTTGAATGAATATTTGGAGTATCTGGCTGAGGCTGGCATTCTACACAAAAAAATGGATCGGTTTTACTGGGTTTCTGATGATTATCCATCGCAGCATGTTTCATTACGGAGCACTGCTTCGGAATCCATTCTGTTACAAAGCGATTTGGAAGGACAACCTCAGGTAATTGGGGAAGTTGATTATAACAGTGGATTATGGATGGTTCATCCAGGAGCAATCTATATCCATAGCGGTGAAACGTATCGTGTTGAAACCCTTGACCTGCGTAATAACATCGCAAAACTGGTACCAAGCAATGATGATTATATAACTGAGCCTGTTTCATCTGTAGATATTGAAATTCTGAATGAAACTCAAACCAGTGACTTCAAATACTATGAATTGAAACAGGGGGAAATCTATGTACGTTCTACAGTAAAAGGTTATAAGCGTATAAAATGGCAGACGAGAGAAGTAATGGATTATTCTGATCTACAATTACCTGAAACAACACTCCGATCAGTTGGATATTGGATCGTATTGAAAGACGAATGTGTTCAAAGAATGAGGGAATCTGGTTTCTGGTTAAGTGACAAAAACGACTATGGAGCTGATTGGCCAAAAATTAGAAAAATTGTCAGGCAAAGAGATGGTTACTGTTGCCAGGTTTGCGGCGTTAAAGAGGGACTTGTAGAACATCATGTTCATCATAAAGTCCCATTCAAACAATTTGAGTCAACAGAAAAAGCCAATGCACTGGGAAATCTGGTGACGCTGTGCCAAAATTGCCATAGAATCGTCGAAAGTCAGATCAGAGTCAGAAGTGCAATTGCTGGACTGAAATATATTTTAGAGAACCTTTCACCTCTTCTGGTCATGTGTGATATTAATGACCTGGGAGGAATTGTTGATCCTGCTGCAAAGTTTGCAGAAAATCAACCTGTAATTCTTTTCTACGATGCTGTGCCTGCCGGCATTGGCTTATCAGAAGAACTCTTCAAGCAGTTTAATCCTCTTTTAAACAAAGCCCGAGATCTGGTTATAAATTGTTCGTGCCATGACGGATGTCCTTCTTGCGTGGGGCCAACCCTAGAAAACGCTGTTGGAGGGAAACAGGAAACCGCTTTTTTGATCGATATTCTACTTAATGGATGAAATATGGAGTCATTAAGTGATCGACTAAAATCACTGGGGTTTAAGACTGCCTCAACAGTTCAACCTCCGCAGAAAAGTGGTCTCAAATCTCTTGAAGAGATCATTTCAGCAGATGTCGTTACCAACTCTCTGGGATCCTTTCTGGTGCGAAATGAGCTCTTCCCGTATGGATACCAGCATGGTAATGTGGTATTTTCTGACTCATTCCTTTCAGAAAAGATCCATCAGGCGGCTAAACTTCAACGATCAGGAGTTCCATTAAATTCACTCTTATTCCTGGATACTGAGACTTCAGGATTATCCGGTGGCAGCGGCTCATTTGCATTTCTGATTGGTATTGGGTCATTTTCTGATCATGGTTTTAACCTCCAACAATTAGTAATAAGAGATCCTGCTGAAGAAGGATCAATGCTGTTGCATTTCATAAATACTGTACTCTCTGATTCTGTATTTGTTACGTTCAATGGCAAGTCTTTCGATATTCCATTGCTACAAAATAGATTGGTTGTGAATCGACTTCCAGGCAATGTTAGAAACAATTCTCATATTGACGTTCTTCATCTTTCACGCAAGTTATGGCGCGGTCACCTGCCATCCTGTTCATTGAAAGAATTGGAAGTGGAAATTCTCAGAACAGAACGCTCGGAGGAAGAGGTACCGGGTTGGATGATACCTGAGATTTACTTTGACTACTTGCGCACTGGAGATACAGAGAAATTGAGTAATGTGGTCTATCACAACGCGCAAGATGTGGTATCACTTGCCGCTCTTTTCATTCATATTTCCAACCTGCTTGAAAAAAACTCTGATTTGGATGAATTTAAAGTTAACGATCTTCTCAGTGTGGGTAAAATATTTCTTGATTTAAAATCTGTCGATATTGCAGAAAAAGTATTTCTAAAGTGCCTCGAACATTCATTATCAGATGAAGAGAAAATTACTGCCAATAATCAACTGGCTCGAATATTCAAGAATAATCATGAACCACAGCATGCAGTACAATACTTAATTGATGCTGCAAACGCTGGTAGTTATGAAGCCTGTATCGAATTGGCTATGTACTATGAACATCAACTAAAAGATATTTTTTCAGCCATATCTTGGACTGAAAAAGCACGGTCAATTATTGAAAACATAACTCCAGGATATAGAATGCAGAAAGTATGCGCTGAATTAGAGAAACGGCGAAACCGATTAAAGCGGAAAGAGAGTGAAAAAAATGTTTGATCTATTCAATCGTCAACGAAGAGAGGAAGTTGTGTATGTCGCAAACGGTATGCTGGAGGCTGAATCCGTGAAGATCTTATTAGAATCGTTTGGTATTTCGGCATACACCAATCAAGAATCTGCGGGGATTGCATACGGTTTGACGGTTGGACCGCTGGGTGAAGTTGAGGTATGTGTACCTAAAGATAAAATCCAAGAAGCCAAAGCCATCATTGAAGATATGAAGTCAGGTAAGCTCGAACTACCCGATGAAGAAGAATGAGTTACTAGTGGGTCTTCATAAATAAGAACGGGGCGAGTTGTTTTTAAAACTCGCCCCGTTTTTTTGAATTTTTTAGCCTTATCTTTGTTGACGCTTTAGAGCAGTATACACCTTCTCAGAAGTAAGCGGAAAATCGTTGAACCAGATGCCAGTAGCGTCATGAACTGCAGCTGTGACCGCTGGAGCAAAAGGAAGATATGGCATTTCACCCATCCCTTTGATCCCCCAGGGTCCTATTTTGTCAGAATATTCCAGAATGACTGTCTCAACTTGATCAGGTATGTCTAGAACTGTCGGGATCAGATAGGTGGAAAGTCTGTCTGTTAAAACAAAGCCATCTTTTTGAATGAAATTTTCGGTAATTGCATAACCAGAAGCCTGAACAATAGCTCCTTCCACCTGGCCTTCGATGAGTTGCGGATTAACCGCTCTTCCTACATCATCCGCGCACACCACGCGGGTGATCTTTACCTTGCCTGTTTCAGTATCCACCTCGCATTCCACCGACTGCGCAACGTAACCATAGGCAAAATTCGGTCGACAATAACCCGTCTCAGGGTCAAACGGAGATGTTTTTGGAGGCCAGTATTGAAATTCGGCAACAGCAGGTCGTTCCTCGTTCTTCCATTTCTCAAGGGCCAGCTGAGCCGCACCTTTAATGGCGTTTCCTGCCATAAAAGTCATTCGTGAAGCGCTGACACTGCCCGAGTTTTTTGTAAATGCGGTATCTGAAAGTTTCAATTCAACCATATCGAGAGGTACGCCAACCGCTTCAGCAGCCATCTGTTTGAAAACGGTATGTGCTCCCTGCCCTACTTCTGCACCAGCGTGACGCAGAATCACTTTCTCAATTTCTGCCTCTCCATGTAATTCGATAATTGCCCAGCTATTTTCAGGTGCCCCAAAAGAAAATCCGATATTTTTAAACGAACAGGCAAAACCAATGCCGCGCTTGATCGAGGATTCCTGTGGGAGTTCCGGTTTTTTGTAACCTTTATATGAGCGCCAACCGCTGTGTAAAGCACATTCCTCCACTACCTTATCGATGGAAATTCCCTCCGGGAGTGGGGTTCCGACTGACAACGGCTCGCCTTCTTTAAGCAGGTTTTTTAACCGAAATTCAACAGGATCAATTTCCAATTTTTCTGCCACTTTGTTGATCTGAGATTCTGCAACAAATGCCCCCTGAGGTCCTCCAAATCCTCTAAAAGCGCCACCGGGAATGTTGTTGGTATAGACCGCTTTTGCATCAATGGAAACATTTGGAATGTTGTATGGGCCAGTGCACATCAAGACTGCATTTCCCAGCACTTTTGGAGATGTGTAAACGTAGGCGCCGCCATCAGCAACAATATCAACCTCTGCTGCTGTGAGAATCCCATCCTTCGTTGCTGCCCACCTGGTTTTAAAATAATAGGCGTGCCTTTTGTGATGACCTATTATGGATTCTTCTCTAGACCAGACGATCTTTACTGGCCGCAGGATGCCCTTTTCTTTGAGTTTTAATGCTGCCAATCCAAGAATGATCTGTACTGACATATCTTCCCGACCACCAAAAGCCCCCCCGATAGCAGGATAGATCACTCTTACCTGTTCTTTATCCAGATTCAAGGAATGAGCGATCTGTTCTTGGTCCTCATGGATCCACTGACCGCCAACAATTACGGTAACATGTCCTTCGTCATCGATATATCCAATGCCTGCTTCGGGTTGCAGGTAGGCATGTTCTTGAACGGGTGTCGCGTATTCGCTTTCGATGACTACATCCGCTTCAGAAAATGCCTTATTGATATCACCTTTACGGATCCGATATTTTGTAAAAATGTTGGATTCTCTCTCAGGGTGAACAAGTAGAGCATCCTCATGCATGGCTGAAAATGGATCGGAAATGACAGGCAAATCTTCATAATTAACGGTAATCAAATTACGGGCTTGTGTGGCAGCTTCTTCGGTTTCTGCAATAACCAAAGCAACCTGGTCTCCAATGAATCTAACTCGATCAGCAAATTCTTTATTTGACCCCGGGCCACATAGAACGGGTTGATCGGGAACACCAAGACCATATTCGTTATTTGGCACATCAGCGGCGGTTAAGACCATGACAACACCGGGTGTCGAATATGCTTTAGAAACATCAATTGAATGTATTACTGCATGAGGTCTATTGGCAAATAGAACCTTCATGTAAAGCTGATTCGGAAATGAAAAATCACCAGGATACAAAGCCTGACCTGTAACTTTTGATAAAGCGTCAACCCGATGGATATTTTTGCCTAAATTTGTCATATTGATTACCCTGGTTACCTCAGCGCCCAATTTTCTTTACTTTTTCTGGGGGAATATCGTGGGGCCCATATCTTGATGGACCAAAAAGGCGATTCAAGATAAAAGTCACGAGTGCCAGCACGGCACCAATCACTAAAACGAGGATTCCCGCATATAAAATTTTTACAACAATGAAAGAGTCTTTAAATTGAGAAAAGACAAGATCCTGAGGAATCACCAACCAGGAAATACCCTGTCGGTTATTCACCAACGAATTAGAAACAAGGTAAGAAAGCAACGGAATAAAGATGACCAAAATGCAACCTATTCCCCTCCAAATCGGATGTAAGGGAAGTTTTGTTGGCTTAGGCGGAGTCTCAGTGCGGTATATTTTATGTTTTGACATGTTTACCTCTTATCTTCAAGCGCGGCTTTCTCGATTGCCTTCACGATCTTGTAATAACCCGTACAGCGGCACAGGTTGCCTGTGATGGCTTCTTTTATTTCATTTTCGCCTGGTTTGGGATGCTCCTCTAGTAATTTAACAGCTGACATGATGAATCCTGGCGTACAATACCCACATTGAACCGCTCCCTCTTCAATAAATGCTTTTTGAACAGGATGCAATGTGATGCCATCAGAAATGCCCTCGATGGTCATGACCTTTGCATGATGTGCTCTCGGAGCTGGAACCAGGCAGGACATCACTGCTTTCCCATCCAGATACATGGTACAGGCACCACATTCACCCTCATCACACCCTTCCTTAGACCCGACTAAACCTGCATTTTCGCGTATCAGGTGCAATAATGTCTTTTGATGAGCTCCGAAAAAAATATAAGATTTTCCATTAATATTGGTTTCAATAGGATGGTTTTCATCGATCAATATCGATTCGTGGATTTCAACAATATCTTTTGGCCCGCATTTTCCGTCTAATGTAATTGGATTTTCTGGCATAGAGCGCTGTCCTAGAATACTCTTATGGATATTTTCAAAGCATCGTTTGACCAGCAGACTCGACATTTCTTCGCGATAGTATGCAGATGATCGTATGTCAGATATCGGAGAAATACCATCCAAAAGACTTGAAAAATCAATCAAGGAAAGGTCAGATATCTTTTTTCCGATGACTGCTTTCTCGATATTCATAATCCTGACGATTGTGGGTGCTACGGCTCCAAGCGCAACAGACGCAGATTCTATCACCTCGCCATTCAGAGTAACAAGAACCGCAGCATTAACCACCGATATAGCTTGTGCATTACGAAGAGCGAATTTATAGAAGGATGATTTCGCATTTTTCTGAGTTTTAATGATTATTTCCTTCAGTATTTCGTTCTTTTGCAGGAGTGTTTTTCTAACTCCGGTATAAAAATCGGCTACTTTTATTTTTCTTTCACCAACAGGTGAGATTAAAACAAGATCGGCATCGAGTGCAACCAAAGGTGTAATGGTGTCATTTGCCGGTGAGGCGGTTAACAGATTCCCTGCGATTGTTGCGCGGTTGCGGATTTGTGGAGATCCAACCTGATAACAGGCTTCAGCCAGACAGCCAGCATACTGCTGAATGATCGCAGAACTGGATGCCTGGTTATGGGTGACCAGAGCTCCAATGTGAATGGAATCATTTTCAGAATAAATTTCATCCAAACCAGAAATACGCGAGATGTCTATTAGGGTATTTATCTCGGTGTGCCCACCGCGTTCAATTTCTAATATCAGATCAGTGCCGCCTGCGATGATCTTGGACTGATCCTTATATTTTGCCAGGAGACTGGCTGCTTCTTGTAGGTTGGAGGCGATAAAGTATTGATTCCACATAATCTGCACCCGTCGTTTAACAAATTTTATTGATTATTATTGTGAGTGGTGTTGGTCAGCATAATGATCTCAGACAAAATGCTAACGGCGATCTCCTGCGGGGTTTCAGCATGAATATCTAAACCTATTGGCGAACGAACTCGTGAAAATTGCTCAGGGTCGACTCCTCTTTCGATCAGCCCTTTTTTTGTTGCTTCCCATCGCCTTCTCGAACCGATAACGCCGATGTAAGGTGCAGTCGTTGCCAGGATAGAAGGAAGTCCCTCAATGTCAACATCAGCGTTCTGAGTGCTGAGGACGAAGCAGGTTCGATGATTCACACTGATTTTCGCCGGGAGATCTGCCATTTTGCAACAGAAATAGGCATCAGCCCCCGGGATCTTATTGGGGTCACAGAAAACTTCCCTCTCATCGCTTAGAATGACTCGGTAGCCCAGCCAATGTGCCAGAGAAACAACTTTTTGCCCAATATGGCCGCCACCCACAACCACCAGTGTTATCTTGGGTTGAATAGGGTCAATAAATACTTCAACACTCCCGCTTGTGATTTTCTCGTCTGATTCATTATTAACCACATACTCAAACGGGATTAATCGAGTTATTCCATCCTCAAGACTCTGGAGAGCATGATTAATGATGACCTGTTCGAGTTCACCACCACCAATCGTACCTGAGATATGTCCGTCTGGAAAAACCAGCATTTTACTACCAGCATGTCGGGGTGTTGATCCGCTTGCTGAGACGATACTGCAAAGGGCAACCGATATGCCATTTCTCTCACACTCAGCAATCTCTTGAATGATCGACATTTAGTCCTCGAGAAGACCCAGCACGACAGGCAAGAGCTGTTTCTTTCTGGAAACCACTCCTTCTGCAAGGAGTGTGTTATCTGGCTGTGGAATATAAGGAAGATCTTCCAACTCGGCGGGTGGATTTGAAATTAAAATCCGACTCGATCCGCGGACTACATCGGTCACCATTAACATTGTGAAGGAATAGTTCTTTGATTTTCTGAGGTTATCAAGCGCAACCATTAGAGAATCTGCCAGCTTAGATACTTCATGTAGATCGCTGACTTCTGTCTGGGCAATGGCAAAATCTTTTCCACCAGCTGAGTAGACCTTCATATCGCTTGCGACAACTTCTTGTGGCGAGCGGTTACCTAATCCAGCACTGGCTTTGAGAATACTTTCACCGTAAGAACGGATCGTGTCTTTTTCAAGCGGGCTACCTGGAATAAATGCCCACCGGGCAAGACGTTCAGCTGCACTTTTATCTCTAAAAGTGGTAGTTGGCGACGTGAGGATTAAAGTATCAGATAATAATCCTGCCAACATCATTCCGGCGAGGTTCGGTGGAGCACTTAATCCTGATTCTTCAATTCGTTCTGATACCAACGTGCTGGTGCTGCCAACAATATCAACAGTCATACGAATTGGTAAATGCGTCGATGGGTTTCCTAGCCTGTGGTGGTCAAGAATTTCAACCAATTGCGCTTCTTCTAATGATGCGACAGCCTGGGCTGGCTCATTGTGGTCTACCAGAATGATCTTCAACCGGGGAGGATTCAACAGGTCTCGTTGCCGACATATCCCAACATACCGTCCAAATTCATCTACCACCCAGACCTCATCACCTTCCTCTCGCAAAATGCGATTGATAACGTCACGGATTTTGGTATTAACGTTATATTTTGAAACCTCTGTGTCGGCTGCTTCTTTACATGGCAGTTCAAGGATCTTATTTAAGTGAACATCCTGAGATTTAAGATTGGTGCCGACTAATTTGCCCATGTAATTAAAAAGGCTTCGGCCTGTGATCAAACCATAAGGTGTGCCATCTTCGTTGATAACGGGGGCGATTCCACCTGTACGGTTTGCCAGCGTCCATGCTACACGCAGCGGTACCCCCGGAGTGTTGGTATCGAGTCGTCTGACAACCGAGGAAAATCGAGGTGAAGCGTCGGTAATTAACACCGGGGCTTCTAGACCAAGAAATTTTAACACCCAGGATGTTTGTTGGTTGACCGCTCCAGCACGAGCAGCGATGGTTTCAATCCCATCTCTTTCTTGCAGAAGCCAAGCATATCCCATGGCTGCAGCGATTGAATCTGTATCTGGATTAACGTGACCGATTACGTAAGTTGGAGAATTAGTCATATTATTTCATCTCACTCAATATTATTTAAAGCTCTCCAAATACGTTCCGGTGTTGCCGGATTTTGGTAGAGTTGTGCGCCACAGGCATCAGCGATGGCATTTGCCACAGCTGGAGCTACGCCATCCATCGGTATCTCTGCGACTGCTTTGATTCCGAAGGGATGTGAGGGTTCGAACGCCTCGACAAAAATTGTTTCGAGTTGTGGAACCTCATCAGACCTGAAGATGTGATAATCTTTAAGATCTTTCTCCCTTGCCTCACCTTTATTGTTGTATTTCATCTCTTCACAAACAGCATAACCCAATGCCTGGATCATGCCGCCCTCGATCTGCCCAGAAGCTGTTAATGGGTTCACTACCACACCAGCATCAACAGCCATGACGAGCTTATCTACTATGAGTTTTCCTGTCTCTATATCGAGGGTGATTTCTGCAAATTGGGCTGCAAAAGGTGGTGGAGAAGCCGGCGACATGAAAGAGCCGATGCCCATGATTTGTTCTTGATCGCGGTGATGTAGGGTAGAGAGGGCAACTTCTTGCAAAGTGACACTTCTTCCATCTTTGGCGTATGCTTTACTATGTTTCAGGGTTATTTCTTCTGGGGTGACCGCAAACTTTTCAGTAGAAAGCATTTCTGCTGCCCTGATTTTGATTCGGTCGGCGGCCATTTTTGCGGCTTTAGTCACTGCCCCACCTGAGATGTAGGTAGTACTCGAAGCGTATGCACCTTTGTCAAATGGTGTAAAGTCAGTGTCAGAAGAATAAACGATGATATCTTCAAGCGGAACACCGAGAATCTCGGCAGCCATTTGACCAAGAACTGTATCTGAACCTGTACCGAGGTCGGTGGCTCCGATCAGCAAGTTGAAAGAACCATCATCATTCAATTTGATACTTGCTCCCCCCATGTCAAGGTAAGGAATAGCTGTACCTTGCATAACCAGGGCAACACCAATACCCTTTCGCAAGTGAGGTTTTCCTGGAATTGTATGCCAGGTTGGATTGCCAAACTTTTGATCCCAATTAATCGCCTTGCGTCCATGTTCCACGCATTTTTCCAGTTCGATCAAGTGCACAGTTTCAGGCCGTGGTTCGCGTCCTTCACTCCATGCGGTACTGAATGGATGCAATTCACCGGGGCGTAAAGCATTTTTTAACCTGAATTCGATTGGATCCAGGTTAAGTTTTTTGGCAATAATTTCCATCTGACGTTCGACAGCCCAATAGCCCTGAGGAACCCCGTAACCGCGATATGCCCCGGCAGGAGGATGGTTAGTATATACAATATCAGCGTAAAATCGGATATTAGGCGATTTTCGATATTTACCGTCACCAACATACAGAGCCATTGCTTTGTGACCAGTGTTGCCGGTCACTGTTAATGCATGGCAGCCATACGCACCAGTATCAGTTAGAGCTTTCATCTCGTTGGCAGTGATCGTTCCATCTTTCTTGACACCCGTTTTCATCCAAATTTTCATTGGATGCCTTGATCGTGCGGCGATGAACTCTTCTTCACGCGTGTATTCATAGCGCACAGGTTTGCCTGTGGCTATTGTCAGATGTGCAACGACATCTTCTATCAATACTTCCTGTTTTCCGCCAAACCCACCACCGATTCGTGGTTTGATCACCCGAATGCGTTTCACTGGTAATCCGAGTACCGGGGCGAGAATTCTGCGGGCGTGAAATGGAACCTGGGTGCTGGTACGAATGACCATACGATCGTTTTCATCCCAGTAGCTCAATGCCACATGTGGCTCGATATGGCATTGTTGCACCTTTGGTACTTCAAAGACATTTTCAAAGATTTCATCGGCTTCCTGGAAGCCCTTATCCACATCACCGATGTCAATGCGGATCGCAGCGGCCAGATTCTTTTTTGGATCAGAATCGCCAAAATTCATATATTCAGGTTCGTCGTGCAGGATCGGTGCTCCAGGTTGCATGGCTTTTTCTGAATCAAAAAGTGTAGGAAGTTCTTCGTATTCAACTTTGATCAATTTCAATGCCTGTTCAGCAATTTCTTCAGTGTCTGCAGCGACGAAAGCAACCCGGTCGCCAACGAACCTAACTTTCTGATCAAGAGAGAACATGTCTAGAGGACCAGGAATGGGGTCTGATTGTCCGGCTGAAGAATATGCCACGCGCGGCAGGTCTTTATAAGTTAATACAGCTCTTACGCCTGGAAGGTTCTTTGCCGCTTCAACGTCTATATTCTTGATCAATCCATGCGCTATCGGGCTGTGAAGCACCTTTGCATAGAGCATTTCTCGCATTTCAAAATCATCAGTAAAGGCAGCTTTTCCCTGAACAAGTTTAAAAGCGTCAACTTTTGGGTCCTCTTTGCCAATCCTTTCAAACGACTTACCCTCGATACTGGAAAAGATTGCTGGTTTGTAGCAAATGTCCTTTACGCCTGATGCGGCTTCAATTGCCTGAACAGGTTTTAGGTATCCAGTGCACCGGCATAAGACACCAGAAATAGAATCTCTGATCTGTTCTTCAGAGGGCCTTTTTTCTTTATCGAGCAGTGATTTGGCTGCTAGAATCATCGCTGGAGTACAGTAACCGCATTGGATGGCGCCAGAGTTAATAAATTCTTTCTGTAAATTAGAAATTCCACGTGTCTTTTTCCATCCTTGTTCTGGATGTTCGCCAATACCTTCGATGGTTTCGATGGAATGTCCCTCGGCCATTGCTGCGAGAATAGAACAGGAATTAACTGGCTTGCCATCCATTAATACCGTACAGGCTCCACACTCACCGGATTTACAGCCGCCAAATTTCGTTCCAAAAAAGCCATTGCTTCGTAGAACTTTTAGAAGGCTGTCACCTGGAGCAACTTCGTAACTAGACTTTATGTGATTTATTTCAAGATTTATGATCATATCTATATCATCCAAATAGACTACTCGAACTCATTCTTAATTCTGCTAACGATCTTTTTGCCTGCAGCGATGCGATACTCTGCAGAAGCCCATTCGTCTGAAGCTGCAAGGAGGGAATTCTCAATCGCAAGTTCAAGATTGTCATTAATGTTCCCATCCATGACAAGTGTTGGAAGATCGCCAAAACCACCAGCCGTGATTCGAAGCCGGTTAGATGACCATTTGACAGCGGCTATGCAAAGAATTGGAATGTCATAAGGACTTCTGCCAATCGATTCAAACCGAATTTTTACAGTTTTTTCAAAAACAAAATCAGTGATGAGAATCCCTTTTTTCCAATAATTTTTTTGCGCCAGATATTCACCTAAAGGAATCTCAACATTTCCTGGCTGCCATTTCATGATAGGGTTTATTGCCAGTAAAAGGGTTAATAAAGCTGATCTTCCACCAGAGGCACAGACCAGACCCGCAATAGTTATCTGTTCACGTTGATTCCTGGACGCTTCAATTTTTATCGCTTCTTTTATGTCCTTAGATTGATCGAAATATATAAGCATTGATTCGAGGGTGGTGGTCGAACCAATTCGAATTATCTCATTTTCTTCTTGGATGGAATTCAAAGAAAGGTTTTGCAGGTCCACAACTGATACATCCCGTTTTATCTGAGATAAAGAAGTGCCACCTCCAATCGGGATGTTGGTTTTATATTCCAGCAGTTTTAGTGCCTCATCGATAGATTTAGGTCGATAGTAAGCTTTGATCATTTCATTACCTTTCGAACGTTCATAATAAACGGCTATTTACCGTTGAGCAAATGTATCGATCAATAACTTGACATCGCCACCAACGGGGTAAAGAATGGGACAAGTACAACCATTATTACAATATTCAGCTACTTTTGCTTTAGCTTCAGAAGGAGTGCCAGATGCTGTGATTCGCATTATAAGTTCTTCAGGAACAAGGTGTTTAGCTTGAGCAATTTGCTCATGTGTCGCTGGCCATCCAAGAATGGATTGAATCTTGGAAACTATATCTTGTGATACTCCGGATGCTTTTGCGATATGCGGTTGTTGGGCTAAATACTGGGTTAAAAGCTCGCGGGTGGTGTCAATCGCCTTATCATGATCTTCATCTACAGAGCATACAATCAACTGTGGGCGGTCAATGTCATCTAATGTCTTACCTGCTTTTTTGGCACCGTTTAATAATAGTTCCATGGCCTTATGATTGTATTCAGGAGGTACACAATAATTTAGTACAACGCCTTCTGCAATCTCTCCCGTCATTTCCATCATATTATCGCCAGTTGCGCCGATGTAGATCGGAACATTTCTGGGTTCTTTTCTGCCGTGTACCACGTCTAATTCGATCCCATTAACGTGAATGAATTCACCGTCAAATGTCACCCTCTCCATATTCAGTAAACGTTTCATTACCATAATGGTTTCTTTCATCGCGGTTAATGGCTTTTTTCGGTCAATTCCCACATTGCGTGCCAGTGGATCCCACCATGCACCAATGCCACAAATAATTCGGTCAGGTGCGAGGTCATCGAGAGTGAGAAAAGTTGACGCTAAAAGTCCAATGTTTCGTGTCCAATTGTTGATCACACCTGATCCGATCTTGAGAGTGTTGGTGACTGCAGCGTAAGCTGCCATGGGAACAATCGCATCGCGAACCAGCCGGCTTTCGGCCTGCCATACAGCTTCAAAACCACGTTTTTCAGCATATTTTACATAATCAAGTCCGTCACGCAGATCGTGAGCATCTTGCAGATATAATGCCATGCGCTGTGTCATCTTTTGACTCCTTTTATTTTCTTGTTTCGTTAAGGGTTTTCAGTAATTCAAGATCTTCCGGTATATCAAGATCCAATCCTAATGAAGGATTATCGATAATTTCAACTCGGGCGTGGACCTTTTCAGCAAGTTCAAGATGCCGGTTAAAAGAGCCAGGTCCATAACTAAATTGGATCAATCCCGCAGGGTTGATGTACAAAGCATTTGTACCATCCCGTCTGCGGTCTGGGGCGATAATAATTTCAGGTGGTTTACCAGCAAGAGAAAGGATGAATTCAATATCCGCTTTCTTTAGTAATGGAAGGTCAGCTGGAATGACCATGATTTCGTTGGCCATATAAGTCTTGGCGACCAATGCTGCCCTGCGCAGCGCAGTATTTAATTCTGGGCTTCCGTTTTCTAGAACAGTACGAGCACCGTAATCCCTTGCGATTGTTAATGCGGCCGGATCCCTGCTGACTACAAGGATGGTATCGATGGCATCCACCGAGGAAAGGGTTTTCAAAGAATTGATCAATAGACTTTGATTCAATGCAGTGCGTTCATCTTGGGATAATACAGATGAAAGCCTTGATTTTCCTCTTCTGAGCGGTTTTACCGGAA
Source organism: Anaerolineaceae bacterium (assembly GCA_029265815.1). Taxonomy (GTDB): domain Bacteria; phylum Chloroflexota; class Anaerolineae; order Anaerolineales; family Anaerolineaceae; genus UBA6107. The sequence goes on from JAJUGU010000001.1 coordinate 150,977, forward strand.
CGATCGCCCAAAGTGTCATGCCTCATTTCCTTTTGCTAATGTACTACCAAATTTGATCACTTGTTTTGCCAACCTGATTTGTGAATCAAGATCACTCATCAATGTATCAGTGGCCATTGAAATTATACCCCACTGATCAATCAGATGAACCTCAGTCTCATCTGCTCTATCCAGAATGAACCCTTGAATGAGTCCGCGATAGAATTTTGCTACGTTGTAACTTGAGGAAGCCATTCCTAATTCTTCGAACATTTTTGCTGCTGGGCCTTTTACGGCTTTTCCACCAATAATAGGGCTCACTGCAATTATGGTTTTGTCATTCAGAATTCTTTTTATTCCGGGAATGGATATTATAGGGTAAATGCTAACAAATGGATTTGATGGACAAATTATAACCAGGTCACAAGATTGCAACTCAGCTTCTACTTCAGTTGAAATCCTGGCTGTTTGGATGCCATCCAATTCAATAGAAGTCAATCGAGGTTGAAACTTGTGCTTAACAAAATATTCTTGAAATGCCAGTTTTCCCAATTCTCGCGTATTGATCATCGTCCTGACGATCGAATCAGTCATTGGTAATATGGTTTGAGAAATGTGAAAGTTTTTTGAAAAATAACGGGTGATCTCAGTGAGCGAATATCCTTCTTCTATTAACCGTGACCGCTCCATATGTAAAGCCAAATCTTTGTCACCCAGATGGAACCAAGAAGGATATCCCCAGGTTTCACGTTCTTCATTGACTTTCCACGTTTCATCTTTACGACCCCACCCGGTGATTGGGTTGTTGAGGCCGGCTAAGGTATAGGTTATGGTATCGATATCTGGGCAGATATAGAGGCCTGAGTAGCGAAAATCATCTCCGGTATTAACGATGACAGATAAATTGTCAAAAGGTAATATTCTGGACAGACCATTTACCAGTTTGGCACCACCCACTCCACCTGCTAACGCGACAACTTTCATAAATATCTTCCTGAAAAACTTTATCTGAAAAGATCCAATTCTTTTTTTCGGATTAATTCGCTCAGGGAAGATTCTCTCAACGGATATGGGAATCCCCTGACAAGGATACAAGGCAGTGATTCATTAGCCTGTCCCATCAACAAAGAGGCGCCTGCTGCCAATTCATCCGCCGCACCAACCAGTGTGGCTCTCAATTTATAACCAAAAAGATCACTCTGCCCGCGTAGATCTACTAAACCGGGTAAACCAGATATACCGATGGCAGTTCCAACTGTTCCATTGCGCCAGGCACGGCCATGAGAATCAATGATCAAAACTCCGGTCTTAATATTGAATAATTTTTCTAATTTATCTCGAATGCGTTTTGCTGAATAATCTGGGTCTTCTGGCAGTAACAAGACAAATTGCTCAGCATCAGGGCCGTCTATTGAATTAGAGTGATCAATTCCTGCATTGGCGCAAACAAAGCCATTTTTATGTTCAACGATGATCAAACCCTTGCGAATTCTCAATATCTGTTTACTTTCCTGCAAGATCAATTCAACCAATCTTGGATCCTTCAGTGTTTTTCTTGCAATTTTCTTTGCCTTATTTCCTGGCGATACGCAACGAAGATCAACTAGCCGGCCTTCTGCCTTTGAGACAATTTTCTGAGCAAGCACAAAAAGATCACCATCTTCTACTTGAATCTGTTGATCTTGACATTTGGAGTAAATGATTTGTGCCAGATCATCACCAGATTTGATGATCGGAATTTGATTGATGGCAGTAAATGTTAATTGATGTAATTTATTCAACTTTTCTTTCTCTTGGTACACCTGTAATGACAATCCCGGCTTCTTTACTGCCGTAAGTTTTGTTGATATGAATGAGTAACGAAGTTAATCCTTCAACTACCATCGAATTTTCTAGAACACCCGCATCCCAACCGGTCATGCCAGCATCTTCAACAAGCTGCAAGACAATTCCTCTTGCTTCTTTTGTCGTACCACAGACCAACACGTCACACTCAATATCCCCATTCCTTAGCAAGCGCTCGTAAGAAATATTCTGAAAAGCGCAAACAACTCGAGTTTCAGGCCCTAAGATTTCTTGGGCTTCTTTGCAAGCACTTCCAGCTTCTGGCATTTGCACTGTGGAAAATTTTGGCGGGACAATCGGCACGGTAACATCGATAAAAATTTTTCCTCTCACGACGTCTTTTAAGTTTTCAAGCATAGACACGTGAGCCGAAAAAGGCACAGTCAATGTGACAATTTCGCACCAATCCGCTGCCTGCAGGTTTTCTAAGCCAACAACAGCAGGCTTCTTTCCTCCAAGCAATTGATTTACTTCGTCGGCTACTAGTTGTGCTTTTTCAATTTGGCGGGATCCGATCACTACCTCATGCCCGGCCATTGCCCATCGGTATGCCAATCCTTTGCCTTCTTTGCCTGTTCCACCAATAATGGCGATTCGATAACTCATCCTGGTCCTCTTTTTCATTAGAATTGTTTTGAATATCTACTCCAGACCTCTTTGGAAAGGCGCGCAGCTTCCGTAGAGATCTTTACTTCATCCAGCAATAAATGCCTGTCTTTCATAAGAACCTTACCGTTTACCATAGTCATAGTTACCATCGAATCCCTGAAGCCAAATAAGATGTGCCACGGGAGATTGCCTTCAGTTAATTCTGTGATTGGTTGATAATCCACAAGAATTAAATCTGCTTTGGCTCCTGGTGTGACAACTCCGATATTTGCCTTGAAAAAATGGGTTGCCATGCGGGCATTATTGTATATACCCATCTGGATCACTTTGTCACCTGGCATTGATCGAGGGTCTCGTTTCCATAACTTATGGGCAAGATAACAGGTTCGCCACTCATCCCACATGGTAAAAGAGAACCCATCATTCCCGATACAAACAGGAATTCCGAGTCGCAAGTAGCCCTCTACGTCACCCATTCCTACCGCGTTATTCATATTTGATCGAGGTTGATGTGTAAGCCAGGTTTTCGTTTCGGAAATGATTTGAGCTTCTTTTGGATCGAGATGGACTCCATGAACAAAGATGGAATGATTTCCAGTGATTCCATATTGATGCAGTCGATCAACTACACGCAATTGTGATTTTTTTAAACTGTCAAATTCATCAGATTGGTGCTCAGCTACGTGAACGTGAAACCCCGTGCCAGATGGAATACTTTTAGATGATTTTTCCAATGTCTGAGCAGACAGGGTCAAGCTGGCATGCAGACCGAAACTGGCAGTTACCAGTGATCCGTCTGGTTGATTGGCTAATTTTGTTATCATACGTTTGTTTTCGGCAATTCCCTCGTCGGCTTTTTCTAGACCTCCTCGATCTGTAACCTCGTAACAGATGTTTCCTCTAATTCCTGTATCGAATAAGGCTTTTTCGATAATATCGAGAGACCCGGTAATATATTGGGGTGAGGCATGGTGATCAAAAACAGTAGTTGTTCCGTGTTTAATGGCATCAATCAGGAGGACCATTGCTGAATAATAGATATCTTCTTTGGTTAATGATTGGTCAAGTGGCCACCAGAGTTGTTTCAAAATGGCAGGGAAATCAGCTGGAGCATCTCCATGAAGTGCCATCCCTCTTGAGAATGCCCCATAAAAATGAGTGTGTGCGCAAACTAAGCCTGGCATTAATATTTGACCATGTGCATCAAGACGGTCTTCAGCAGGGTATTTTTGGATCAGTTCTCGCTCAGGACTGACTTCTGAGATGAGATCATTTTCTACCCGAACCGACCAACCGGATAAAACTCGATTTGGATTTTCCCAGGTTATGATTCGACAATTGGTAATTAACATTCCCGCTCCCTAATTCATTTGAAAATATTTTAGCATAAACACTGGCTCATATTTTTGTTGCGGGTATAAAATGATACAATTACCCAAACTAAACAATGGAGAACCTGAGATGATGCAAACTGCAGCTCTTTCTTACTTTGAATCTCACGAACGTGATTTTGTGTCTCAATTAATCGAATTTGTGAAAATTCCTTCCGTATCTACTGATCCCCTCCGCAAAGATGATGTATTACATGCCGCTCAACACCTCGCTCAGAAATTAACTTCAATTGGCATAGAGAACGTTCAGGTATTTCCTACAGCCAGACACCCGATTGTTTATGGTGAACACATGCACGCTGGTGCAGAACAGCCAACGATACTCATATATGGGCATTATGACGTACAACCGGAAGATCCTGTGGAATTATGGAATACTCCAGCATTCGAACCCACTATTAAAGATAATAAATTAATTGCCCGTGGTGCTTCAGACATGAAGGGTCAAATATTTGCCAGTATCGCTGCGGTTGAATCGATCATGAAAACAGCCCCATTCCCGGTAAATATCAAATTCATACTGGAAGGCGAAGAAGAGATCGGGTCAATAAATTTCAAAAAGTTCCTTGAAGATCATAAAAGCTTGTTGAAATCGGATATCGCGCTAAATCCAGATGCAGGAATGATCGATAAAGATACCCCAACCATTGTATATGGGCTTCGAGGGCTGTCTTACTTTGAAATTCGTGTTTATGGTCCTGAACGCGATTTACACTCGGGAACATATGGTGGCGTGATCCATAATCCGGCACAGGTACTTTGTGATCTAATCAGTAAAATGCATGATGAAAATGGCAGAATTACCCTTCCTGGTTTTTATGATAGAGTAAAACCACTTTCAGACAAAGAGAGAAGAGAATTGGCCCGACATCATCAAAATGAAGAATATTACTGTGAACAAACGGGCGTAAGTAAATTGTGGGGTGAGAAAGGTTATACTCCGGTTGAACTAACCGGTGCCCGGCCTACTCTTGAGGTCAATGGTTTTCTTTCAGGTTTTACAGGTGAAGGTTCGAAGACAATCATTCCTTCCAAGGCTATGGCAAAGATATCCACGAGATTAGTACCAGACCAGAAACCGGAAGAGGTGCGCGATCAACTTGAAGCCTTTCTTAAAGCTAATGCCCCTTCAACAGTGCGTTGGGAATTAGATCTCATCAGCCATGGTTCACCCAGTATTTCAGATATTAATTTGCCTGAAACGAAGGCTTTGGTTAAAGCCCTGAAAGAAGTATGGGGTGTTGAACCCATTTACAAACGCGAAGGCGGAAGTATTTCTGTTGTGGCAGATATGCAGGAAGTACTGGGGATTGATTCTGTGCTGACTGGATTTGGCCTGCCTGACGATAGAATTCATTCACCAAATGAAAAACTTGATTTGCCCACCTGGCATAAAGGTGTTCAATCTCTGATTCATTTCTTCTATAACGCAAAAAGGGATTAACCTTGGAGAATCAAAACGATAAATCATTAAAGCTTCCAGCTTATGGTGGACAGGCTTTGATCGAAGGAGTATTGATGCGGGGCTCAAAGTACCTCGCAGCTGCAATGCGCGCTCCCTCTGGAGAGATCATCGTACAGACGGAAAAACTAGGGGGATTGTATGCCTCGAAAATGGTGAAAGTACCTTTTTTAAGAGGATTGGTTATTCTTTGGGATGCACTCGGATTAGGCACCAAATATCTGACAATTTCAGCAAATCTACAAACTGGCGAAGATGAAAAAATTGAGGGACCAGGTTTATTCATTTCCTTATTCATCTCGTTTGCCATTGCAATTGCGCTCTTTTTCTTAGCGCCTGCCGGTATGGCAGCCTTACTGGAAAAGTGGTTTAACCTGACAGCATTTACAGGGAACTTGATTGAGGGATTGGTCAGATTGGTACTGGTCATTGGATATATCTGGGCTGTTGGAAAAATGCCAGAAATTAAACGTGTATTTTCATACCACGGTGCTGAGCACAAAACGATCAATGCATTCGAATCATCCGTTGATCTTGTTCCAGATACTGTGAAAGCATTTTCGCTTTATCACCCAAGGTGTGGTACTGGATTTGTTGTCATTCTGGTGATCTTTTCGGTCATCATCTTCTCACTCCTGGGGCCGTTATCCATATGGATGAGGTTATTAACCAGATTTATATTGATTCCGGTCTTGGTTATGGTTGCTTATGAATATATGAAGTTTGCAGCAAATCACATGAGTCACCCGGTTTTTAAGTATCTTTCTATTATTAATATGAAAACTCAAAAACTGACAACCAACGAACCTACACCAGATATGCTTGAAGTGGCAATTTGCGCATTCAATAAAATGCTGGTTCTGGAACAAAATAGAGAGAATGAAGGATAAGTGGCTATTCTTTCTATTCGGTTTGCTGTCTGGAATCCTGATTTCGGGAATTCTAATTTTGACAGTGCATCATATTCAAAAGACCAGCCGGCTGGCAGCAATGAATTTCACAGACAACAGCGAATTTGTTTACACGCCGGTAAACGAATTTACCCAGTTGGAAGTGAATTCTGAGGAAAATGTAGGTAAAATTGATCTGAATAGTGCCACTCTAGAAGACTTGATGACCCTGCCGAATATTGGAGAGACAAAAGCAAAAGCGATAATTGCTTTTCGAGAAACCTATGGTAATTTCGAAAATATCAACGAATTATTATATATATCCGGAATAGGGCCAGAAATTTATAAAGGATTAGAAGATTTGGTTTACGTTCAATAAATGGATTGAGGTTGATATGACTATTCGTGAAGAATTGGAAAAAATGCTTTATGAATCCATGCGTAATAAAGATGAAATCACTAAAAATACTGTCCGCATGGTATTAGCATCAATAAAAATGGCAGAAATTGATGCACAAAAAACATTGGACGAACAGGGTATTGTGTCTGTTTTACAAAAGGAAGTAAAGATCCGTAAAGAGACGATAGCTGAGCTTAAGGATTCCGATCGCAGAGATCTGATAAAAAAAGCTGAAGATGAATTAATAATTCTTGAAAAGCTGCTTCCTGCACAAATGTCTGATGACGAAATTAGAAATCTTGCGAAAAAAGTAATCGCAGAAATTTCAGCATCTTCTCCGGGCGATATGGGTAAAGTGATGAAGCATTTACTCCCCCTTATTAAGGGACAGGCTGCTCCTGATCGGGTTAGTTCCATCGTTCGGCAACTACTATCATAAAGACGTGGCAAATTATTTTAACCGCGCTTTCGAAGGAAAAAGCTCCCGACGAATTTATCGAGGAGTTCTACTTGTAATTACAGTGATATTAATATTTGGCGCATTACTTCTTCCGATTGCGTTACGCCCAAATGCATTACCTATCGCGGTTGGTGATGTCGCAACAAGGGATATCGTTGCGCCCTACAGTGATACCTATGTCAGTGAGGTTTTGACTGAAAAAGCTAAAGAAGAAGCAGTCGCAAATGTTGCTCCTCGTTATTTACCGTCGGATCCATCCATAAATAGAGCACAATTAGATATTCTACAGAAGAGCCTGAATTTCATTACTTCCGTTAGAAATGATGCACTTGCAGACAAAGTTCAACAGATAAAAGATCTTACTTCAATAACCTTCATCCCATTATCAGATGATGAGGCTAGTGAAATTCTACTGTTACAAGAAGGCCAATGGAATACACTACAAGAAGAGTGTAAGAGTGTGCTTGAACAAACAATGCGTAAAACCATTCGTGAGACGCAAATATTAGATAGTGTGAATAATATTCCAAGTCTCATTAATTATTCACTCCCCTCTGATCAAGCAAAACTTGTTGAAGCGTTAGTGTCTCCTCTGATCGTAGCTAACAGTCTTTATTCAGAATCAGAAACAGCCAAAGCAAAGGAAGAAGCAGCCAGTCTTGTTGAAGGGGTAACGAAGACTTACGCAGAAAACCAGGCAATCATTCTCAGGGGTCAAATCATTTCACCTGAACAATGGGAAGCCTTAAATCATTTTGATTTAATTCGGCCAAATCAAGGATTTCAAGAGACTCTGGCAACAATAGCGATCACACTAACGCTTACCGGTTTTATTATCTTGTATTATCAAAGCCGAAAAAAATCCTCATCTATTACAGATTTACGAAATTTGACTGTTATTGCAATTGGTTTTTTGGTATTTCTTTATGCTGCAAAGGTAATTATCCCCAATCGGACGATAATGCCTTATTTCTTCCCACTCTCTGCGTATGCACTGATTCTCACAACATTGTTCAATTTTGAAATCAGCCTCGTTTTTTCTCTTGTTCTTAGTATTTTAGTTACACATGGAGTTTCTAATTCTGTAGAGCTAACCATTTTTTACATTGTAACAAGTATGTTAAGTGCTTTGGCGCTGGGAAAAGGGAAAAAATTTGCGCATTTTCTTTGGGCTGGTGTAGTAGTTGCTATTTCAGGAATTTTTGTCATTTCTGCATACCGGTTGTTGGATATGACCACCGATCTAATCGGGATATTAACCTTGTTTGGAGCCACAGTGTTGAATGGGTTTGCTTCGGCGAGTCTGGCATTGTTGCTACAGACAATACTAGCCCAATTCTTAGGTTTGCCCACACCAATGCTCTTGATTGAGTTATCAAGGTCAGATCACCCTTTATTAAAGCAAATCTTGCAACAAGCACCAGGGTCATACCAGCATTCGCTGATGGTGGCGAATTTGGCTGAACAGGCCGCTGATGCAATAGGGGCAGATGCTCTACTAGTCAGAGTTGGGGCTATGTATCATGATGCAGGCAAATCAACCAATCCATATTTCTTTATTGAAAATCAGGTTCCAGGAAATATTGATACACATGACGATATGGATCCCATCATTGCAGCACAGACGATCATTAAACATGTTCAGGATGGCCTTGACCTGGCAGATAAATACAGATTGCCTCCCCGATTGAAGGATTTTATTCGTGAACATCATGGCAGCCAAATCACTCGCTATCAATACAATCGCGCAGTTGAACAACAAGGAAAAGATGCTAGTAAGGTAGACCTTGAATTATTCCGCTACCCGGGTCCAAAACCACAAACAAAGGAAACGGGAATATTGATGCTTGCTGATGGATGCGAAGCACGCGCTAAATCAGATTTACCGAAAAATGAAGAACAATTACGCGCATTGATCAAGAAAGTATTTGATTATGTAGTTGGTGAAGGGTTGCTGGAAAACACCAATTTATCACTTCGCGACCTTAAGAAAATTCAAGAATCGTTCTACAATACACTGTCAACGACTTATCACGCTCGTATCCAATACCCCGAAACAAAAAACACTTCAACGGAAACTTCATCTTCATAGAGGATGAGAAGAGGAAAAGTGATCGAAGTACAGGTTCTTGTGAATGATTGTGATCGCAAAGCAATATCCATGATAAAAACAGCTGCCAAAAAGGCACTGGAAATCGTTAGCAAGGGCAAGAAGTATGCACTTACGATTTCTATTGGAAGCGATGAATTTGTTCATGAACTGAACAAGACTTATCGTAACATTGATCGACCAACAGATGTGCTCTCTTTTTTTGAGGAGTATATTATTCCTGGTACGTCAACAGTTTATCTGGGGGATATCGCAATTTCGTATCCAACAGCCAAGATTCAGGCGGAGCAAGCTGGGCACCCGGTCATAAACGAACTATCCTTACTGGCGATCCATGGTGTTTTGCATTTGTTGGGTTTTGACCACCAGGATGACGACCAAAAAATGCAGATGTGGGCATTGCAGCATCAGATTCTGGAAGAAATAGGAATAAAAATGGCTCACTTTTCTGGAGACGGGCAAATTGAAAAAGAATGAAAATTTTCACGCCTCTCTTGGTAATGCAGTCGCTGGATTATCATTCATGTTCAAGACTCAGAGGAATTTTAAAATTCACCTGGCAGCAACAGTAATTGTAATTATTACGGGAATTTGGCTTGGATGTTCTCTATTGGAATGGGTCTTGATTGTATTTGCCATTGGGCTTGTCTGGGTAACTGAGGCATTTAATACAGCATTGGAGTGTTTTTTTGATCTGATCGAACCTCAAGAAAATCGTGTGGTTAAAGCCGGAAAAGATACCGCTGCGGCTGCTGTGTTAATTGCGTCAATTATGAGCGCTATTATTGGAATATTTGTCTATGGTCCGCTTTTATTGAAGAAAATTTCTGAATTGTTTTCAAGTTAATGACAAATCAAATTATAGGTAATCCTTAAGGTTATGTTCAACAGCGTAGGCAGCTGCTTCTGCCCTATTGCTTACACCTAATTTAGATAAGATACTGCTGACATAATTCCTTACGGTTCCCTCGCCCAGGAACAATGATTTCGCAATCTCCCGATTTGTTCTTCCTTCAGAGACAAGTAAAAGAACATGTTTTTCCTGCTGCGATAGTGAAGCAAATGCTGAGGCTTCCTCTTCTCGCACTGCCCTTCTAACTTCTTGAAACACCCGTTGTGTAACCGCTGGATCAAGGAGCGCTTCACCGCGACCAACAGCTTCGATAGCTGAAATCAGCCCTTCAGCACTGATTTGTTTAAGCACATAACCAGAAGCTCCAGACCTGATCGCAGAGAAGAGCATTTCATCTTCGGCATAAGAAGTAAGCATGATTACTTTAATTTCCGGGTAATTGGTCGTAATCGCTTCACAGGCTTCAATACCTGAAGTGCCTGGAAGGCGGATATCCATCAATACGACATCAGGCAGAAACCTTTCCACTTGTTCCATCGCTTCTTTGGCGTTTGCAGCTTCTGCAATAACTTCAAAATGCGGGTGTTGATCTAATAAAGCTTTAAGTCCAAGGCGAACCACTTCATGATCATCAACAATTAGAATGCGTTGCTTTGGCATGCGCCTCTCCTTGTTACATGTGCAATCTATAGATGATTATACTCTGCTTGATCATTAATCGATAAAAAGTGATACCGGGCAATGATCGGAGCCCATAATCTCATGATGGATTACAACATCACGTACACGTGGCATTAATTGATCAGATACCAGAAAATAATCTAATCGCCAGCCGATGTTCCTAGCTCTGGCGGTAAAGCGGTAAGTCCACCAGGTATATTCGATTTTATCCGGGTATAGCTCACGATACGCATCCTTAAAACCATTTGCGAGATACTTATCGATCCATACTCGTTCTTCTGGTAAAAAACCCGATACTTTGCTGTTCTCTTTTGGATTGGCAAGATCAATTTCATTATGAGCCGTATTAAAGTCGCCAGTGATGATGATATTGGCACCGTTTGCATGAAGTTGGTTGCAATTTTCTAACAATTGGCGATAAAAATCGAGCTTAAAATCCACCCGGTCCATACCACGCTGCCCGTTTGGAAAGTATATATTGTAAAGGATTAAATCACCAATCATTATCCGGATTGTTCGACCTTCGCTGTCAGCCTCTGGTTTTCCAATAGCGAGTTCGATTTCACCAGACAAATTCAAACCCTCTCGGATATATGTGGCAACCCCACTATATCCTGGCCGTTCGGCTGCATTCCAAATTACCTTATAACCCTCTATTTGTTCTTCACCAGGGCTAAGTTGGTTAATGCGGGCTTTTGTTTCTTGCAAACAAAGTATGTCAGGGTTAAGTAAGCGAATACTTTCTTTGAATTCTTTCTTTAGAACCGCACGGTAACCATTGACATTCCAGGTAGTGATCTTCATTGTTTTCCCTTGTGGTAAACTATGTAGAACGAGTATTAAATAATGATAACGTATCCTATGAAAATAGTCAAAATAGTCAACGCAAATTCTCCCACAATTTCAGTTCATGCAAAGTATTGCGATTCGTTTTTTGATAAATTGATGGGATTAATGTTCAAGAAATCCATTGATCCTGGCTTTGGTATCATAATGGCTGAAGCACTAGAATCAAGGATGAACACATCAATTCATATGTTATTTATGAATTTTAATATTACAGTCTTATGGCTTGATAAGAACTTTATTATTGTCGATAAGGTTGTTGCTCGCCGGTGGAAACTCGCGTATTTTCCTGCCAAACCAGCCCAATACACAATAGAATTGCATGAAAACCGGTATGATGATTTCACACTCGGAGACAAACTATTATTGGAAAATGTTGAATAAAATATTAATCCCGCTCTTAATTCTGACGCTACTTATTTGGGTTGCTCCTGTGAATGCTCAATCTCAGGTTGATTACCCAATTTACATTATTCAGCCTGGCGATACACTTGGATACATCGCTCAACTTTTTGATACGACTGCAGAAGAGATTATCAGAATTAATTCCATCAGCAATCCCGATCTCATTTCACCCGGTCAACAATTGCTTATCCCAGGATTAGAAGGTATCCATGGCACATTAAGCATTTTGACAACAAAACTGGGTGAACACCTGTCTGATCTTGAAGTGGAATATGGACTAGATATAGATCAGATCGTGAAAATTAATAAAATTACTTCACCAACACAAATCTATACCGGCTCAGAAGTCATCGTTGCAACTATTGATGAAAATACCGTCCTAGTTCCAATCGATATCATTACAAACAGTAGAACAGCTCTAGAGGCGTCAGTGTTGGCAAACAGAAATCCTCAAACGCTGTTATTGTTAAATCGGAAATCAAGATTTATGGATTTTTTTCCAAACACAGCGGTTTTTGATAGGCAAAGCGATTCAAAGGAACAGGTGAGCTTGTTTGCTCCCATGTTTGAGAGTGTAGAAATTAACCCTCTTCCTCTTGTGCAAGGTAATACGGTTACCATTAAAGTGAGATCAAATAACCCTGTTCAGCTTTCCGGCACTTTAAACGGCATGCCGTTACATTTCCAAAGTGAAGAAAACGGGGTTTACTACGCTTTACAAGGAATTTATGCCCTGGCAGAACCTGGATTGACAGATTTCACATTATCTGGGGTAATTTCTGACGGTAGCAGTTTTACTTTTTCGCAAAAGATTTTATTAAATCCCGGAACCTTTGATGAAGATCCACCTTTGACTGTAGATCCTGCCACGATTGATCCAGCAATTACTGAGCCTGAGAATGAATTGGTAAAATCGTTGATTTCTATTGTTACCCCCACTCGGTATTGGAAAGGGATATTTCAAAGTCCTGCTGTATATCAGTATTACAACTCACTTTTTGGAACACGCCGGACGTACAACGGTAATCCTGAGGTTACATTCCATGGTGGAATAGATTTTGGAGGTGGAATTACTCTTCCAATTTACGCACCTGCTGATGGTCAGGTTGTTTTTGCTGATGAGCTTACTGTACGCGGAAATACTGTCTTTATTGATCATGGATGGGGTGTTTACAGTGGCTTCTTTCATCAAAATAGTCTAAAAGTAAAAGCCGGGGATTTCGTTACCCAGGGTCAAGTCATTGGTGAGGTTGGAAATACAGGCCGTGTGAACGGTGCCGGTGATTACTACGGCGCTGGTGCACATCTGCATTGGGAAGTATGGGTTAATGGAGTTCAAGTTGATCCATTGGATTGGCTTAGTAACGAATATCCATGACGGTAAAATTGTGTGGATAAACTAAGGTATAATTGATCGGCTACATAATTAACTGGGAATGGTAATCGTTTATGGCAATAGACAATAATTTTTGGTTAACTTATTCCTTTTCAGAGAAAGATTTAGATTCTATCTACAATTTTCTTCTGGAAACCGAACAACCGTTAGATAAGTTTGCCATTACAAAATTTGTGGTAGAGCGTGTCATCCAAGAACAAAAAGAATTACAAAAGTCAAAGAAGTTATCGGGGGGACAACAATATATTCCCAGTAAACAATATAAAGCTGGTGATAGACTGCTATTCCCTCAACTGGAATGGAAGAGTGGGAAGGTCGTTTCAGTGCGGTCTGGAAATAACCCCGAATTTCCTGATCTAGAAGTAATTGATGTTCATATGGCGACAAATGAAACGCTTTCTTTTGCAGCAAACCTTTCCAGCCATAAGCTCAACGCTCCGATTGTCGAAACTGAAGACCCCCTTTTGGATGTTGATGTTGTAATATCTAAATTTGGTTCAGTTCTATCCGAAAAAGTTTCTACAATTTTGTCGCAAAGCAAGGATCTGGTTTGTATTGCCAGGCAATATTTCCCAAGAGCGCTGGTCGTTGATATTGGAATCGGCCACTTAAATCTATGTGAAGCGGTACTTGAAATGGCTCAAGGTGGTCCTCTCTCTACTGCAGAACTGATTGACCAAATAGAGTTACCAACAGATGTTAATGCTCATTTAACTGAATTTTCATTAAACCTCGCATTACAAGAAGATGGACGCTTTGATGAAGTTGGGCCGGCAGGCGTTACATTATGGTTTTTGAAACGTCTAGAACCCGTTGAAGTACAGGCTCCACCCGTTACGTTGAAGTATTCCGGTGAAATTGAGGATTTATCAGAACTTGGAATTAATCGGGACCTTGTGACAATTGGTGTGTGTGATGAATTAGAACCATCCATCGAATGTGAACCTTCTGATTCGATATCGATCAGTCTCTCATACCCACATTGGCGGGCCGGAACTTTACCCCTCACAAACCAATTACGAGGTTTATTTCCCACCGCCTATGAAACGCCGCGAGTGAAATTTGTTTTCAAAGATGGAAATTCAGGAGAAATTTTTCCTGGTTGGGTGGTTAGACCCTCAAAATATATTTATGGTTTACGTAATTGGTACGAACAAATGGGCACCATTCCCGGCAGCATTATAACCATTGCTAAAAGTAATACACCAGGAGAAGTGATTGTTCAAACTACACGCAATAAGAATTCTAAAGACTGGATTAGAACCGTATTAATTGGCGCAGATGGTGGAATCGTTTTTGCTCTTTTAAAGCAGGTAATCTCCTGTACATTTGATGATCGCATGGCAATCATGGTTACCGACATCGATGCCTTAGATGCGATCTGGTCAAACACTTCAAAACAGCGGCAACCTGTAGAAAAAGTAATCCTTACGATGATGCGAGAATTGGGAAAATTAAATCCACAGGGTCAAATTCACGCTCAGGAACTTTATGCAGCTGTTAACGTAATCAAGCGCACTCCCCCAAGTGTGATATTAAAAACCCTTTACACTCAACCCTGGGCTAAACATCTCGGGGATCTCTATTTTAGGCTTGATGAAAGTAACTAAAGATGACAAGTAATCCTTTTAGCTTGGTAAAACCAACTAAATCAACACCTTTTCATATTGATTTTGAGTGGTGGAAAGACCACGATAATAATTGGCGTGTATTTCTCTTTAGCTGCTTGTGTTCCGAACATCAGATTTCTTTTTCTAACCAGCCTAATAATGCACTGATTGATTGGATTGACCCTGAAACTGCAGAAATTCGACAGGTAGATGGATTACAATCGACCTTAATGAACCACTGTGCGAAACAAGAAAACTTTGTTACTGAGAACACGGCCATGGTAGATGCAATATTTCGAATCTTTCTGGCAAATGGGAACAGTCCACTTAACGCAGAAGAATTATCTGATAAAATTGGTAAACCTGCTGAGACAATCCTACGGACTTTGTCAGGATTAACTGTCTATCGCGGTATTCGTCCTTGTATCTAGAAGAAAATTTGCCCCCGTAGCGCAACGGACAGAGCACCAGCCTTCTAAGCTGTTGGTTGTGGGTTCGAATCCCACCGGGGGCGCTAGTCGTTTAATTAGTAAGTCGCAATTTTTTCCCTTAAGATTACAAGATTATAAAATGATACAATGATTAAATGAATTTTATTTATTATAGGAAGAAGTAATGAGGCCTTTAAAGCAACCAAGCAAAAAACAATGGTACACAATGGATATTCATATCCATACACCATTATCTATAGATTATCAGCAACCAGAAATCACGTTTCTAGAAATCCTCAAGAAAGCGGAATCAAGAAACCTCGATATAATTTCATTCACAGATCACAATACAATAGCCGGTTATAGAACTTTACGAGAGGAGGTGGAAAAACTCGAATTACTGGAAAAACTCAACAGATTGCTTCCAGATGAAAACAGGCAATTACAGGAATATCGTACATTGCTTAAAAAAATTCTTGTATTACCCGGATTTGAATTTACTGCTACTTTTGGGTTCCATATTATAGGTCTTTTCTCCCCTTCGAAAAGTGTTCGTGAAATTGAGCATGTCCTCCTCGATCTGGGAATCCCTCCATCAAATTTAGATGAGGGCAATCCTGCCATTGGCGCCTCAGTGGATGTGATCACTGCATATCGAGTCATTAACGAAGCTGGTGGAATCGTAATCGCTGCTCACGCCAATTCCAGCAATGGGGTTGCCATGCGTGGATTGAATTTTGGCGGCCAAACAAGGATTGCATATACTCAGGATCGAAATTTACATGCTTTGGAAGTCACTGACCTTGATCAGAAAGGTCCTCGAACAACAGCTGCATTTTTTAATGGAACAAAACCAGAATATCCACGAAGGATGCATTGTATACAGGGGTCAGATGCACACCGGTTAAACACTGATACCGTCAGAAAAAAGAATCCAGGGATTGGTGACAGGGCAACCGATGTTTTGCTCAGTGATCTAAGTTTTGAATCGCTCTTAGAATTATTTAAATCAAACGATTTTTCACGTACCCGCCCACACAGGCAATCGCTTGAACCAGTTTACGATTATATTCAAGCAGCGCGAGAAGAAGGTCCGAACATCATACAGGATTTTCATGAAAATATTAATGTCAGAGGAGGCAATTTATATGCAACTTTGGCAGATATATGCGCCTTTTCAAATACAAACGGAGGCACTTTGTATATTGGGTTTTCCTCCAATCTTCAACAACCAGTAGTTGGAATCTCCAATCCCGATCAAGCAATCTCGCAATTGGAAAAGGAGATACAAAATCGGATTAGTCCCCCATTGCATCTAAGTTTAGATATTCAGAAATATAAAAATAAACCGGTTCTAAGGATTTTAATCCCACGCGGAGAAGAGCCTCCGTATGCTTTAGATGAAAATAAGATCTTCATCAGGGACGAAGATGAGACAAACCTTGCGGTCAGAGACGAGATCGTTACCCTTGTGTTGAGAGGAAAAGAACACGCGATGCTCACCGCATCAACTCAGGAAACACCGGTCATTACCACTACTACTCCAATAGAGACTGAGCTGGAATTAAAACAAGATGAGGACACAGATATTCCACGCACAGGCGTAGAAGTAATCGCGCCAGTCATTCGCGGCGGCAAGTATTTTTTCACGATGCGAGATTTACGTAATGGTAACCTCGTCAAAAACGTTACACAGGCATCTGCTCGCCGCTTATGGCATTATGCTATCATGCGCTATAACGAGATTATTTCCTCGATTGAAACTACTGATATCCAATGGAATGGTAATTACGGCTTAATTCGGCAATATTCACATGGTAAAAATCAACTTTTCGATTTTGTTTTGAAAACTGAATCAGGCTATCGCCTTTTCTTTGGGGTTACTGCAGATGGGATCCATGGCTCTTGGAAATATTTCCTGAAAGAAGAGGAACAAAGTGGCTAATATTCGGGTTGCGGTCATTACAGTATCAGACAGATCATTTCATAATGAAAGAGCTGATTTATCAGGCCCTGCTCTCATCACAGAAGCGAAATCACTTGGGTGGAGTGTGAATTATTCTACTATCGTGAGTGATGATCCTGCTCAAATTGAAGAAATCTTGCATCAAACCATTTCTCGACCAGACATTGATTTGATCTTAACAACAGGTGGTACTGGGATATCTCCAAGAGATAATACTCCAGAAGTAACCCTCAAGGTCATTGAAAAACCTCTACCCGGGATCGTCGAGCGTATGCGGTTCATCGGTAGTCAGAGAACGCCAAATGCAGTGCTTTCTCGTGCAGTTGCAGGTACAGCACGGAATAAACTGATTATCAATCTGCCTGGTAGTCCAGCCGGGGCGGTTGACTCTTTGAATGCTATTGCTGATGTGATTCCTCACGCGATTGGAATGCTTAATAATTTGGATTTGCATCAGTAAATATTTCCCGTGTCTTTTTGTTAAATAAACTCATAATCACTGATTGGGGGAGTGATTGTTTTGTTTTGATGTAGGGATAAAGATATAATTAACTAAATTTCAAATCAGGAAAATCCTATGGCCAATCCGATTTTTCATCTCTACCAGCTTCAGAAATTGGATTCACGCTTGGATTTTATCCATGATCGTATTTTCCGGATAAACTCCATTCTTGGCAGTGATGCAAGGATCAGACAAGCGGAGGAGATCCTAGCCGAAAAGAAGAAAATCCAT
The DNA here is from genome assembly GCA_029265815.1 of Anaerolineaceae bacterium. Taxonomy (GTDB): domain Bacteria; phylum Chloroflexota; class Anaerolineae; order Anaerolineales; family Anaerolineaceae; genus UBA6107. The sequence goes on from JAJUGU010000001.1 coordinate 169,044, forward strand.
CATGAGCTTCAAATAAAACTTCGTGAAATTGAAGAGATCATAAAAGAAAAACGTGTGAAAATTGAGCAATCTGAAGCTTCATTGTACGGAGGGGGAATTAAAAATCCTAAAGAATTACAGGATGTACAAAAAGAAATTGAGTCCATCAAATCTAATATTCTTAGAATTGAAGATTCACAATTAGAAATCATGTTAGATTTAGAGATAGCAGAAAAGAATGTATTCTCTGCAGAAGAAGAATTGAAATCAGTCACCTCTTGTGTTTTTCAGGAACATTCTCAATTACTCGCAGAAAAAGATGCGTTGGAAAAAGATATGCATAAGTTAACACAAGAAAAAAACGCAACTGCCGGGCAAATTAAACCAGAGGACTTACAACTATACGAAAACTTAAGAAAAAAGAATAAAGGAATTGCGGTCTCAATTATTGACGACAATTGTTGCTCTGCTTGCGGTGTTTCTCTTACCCCTGCTGAATGCCAGGCAGCAAAATCACCGGCATCGTTAAAATTTTGTTCCTCATGTGGACGATTACTCTATGCAGGATAATACATGACTCTTCCTCCAATCGATCTCTTTTCATTTTTTTTCGGATTTGTCTTAGGGCTTATCGTTGTAATTATTGTTTCTCGAATCAAGAAACTTCAGCCGCAATTAAAAGCAGCTCGTGAAAATAAGAAGCAAAAAATTCAGGTAAGCGGTATTAATGAATGTGAACGCTTATATAAAAAATATATGTTGAGCAAATGCCAGCATTCGCATTTGGCTTCGGCATTATTTTCGTTAGATAATATTTACGTTGACTTAAAATTAATCGGTCGCCCTTTTTACTCCAATCCTGAGTATTACCTTGAAAATGAGCCATTAGTTTTTCAACACTTTCCAATTGCATTTGGAGATCCTGAAGGATATGCTGACCTTCCAGTTCCATTGTTGACACTGGAACAGGCACTTGAAGGTGGTAGAAATCTGGTCATCATGAATGAAATTGGAAGCGGAAAAACGACATTACTGGCAGAATTTGCTTCTCGTATCCTTGAAGGAAAACTTGACTCTCAAAAATATTCATCCTCACTTCCACTATTCATAAACATCAATGAAATAAAATATCTAAATCTTGATGCTTTACAATTCATTGACGAACTCGTTGCTGTGCTACACCAGAACTTTACGAATTTGGAAGTGGCGAATCTCAAAAAGTTAATATTGAATGCCTTAGACCAATCTGCGTTGATCTTACTTCTTGATGGGTTTGACGAATTACCCTTCGAAAAATTTCAAGAAGCAGTCAGACTCACAGGATCGATTATCTCGAAGTATCCACAGATAAAAATCATTATAGCGTCAGGGCCTGACTATGCGGACGGATTATTTAAATTAGGGTTTGCTCCCCTCTCAATTCAATTTCCAGGTTCGACACAGAAAGCTGAGTTGATTCAATCCTGGGTTGATGCATGGAATCACATTAAGTCAACAAAAGGTCCCAACGCGCAGTCCTATTTAATCAATACTCTCTGGTTGCTTCAAGATTCGCAATCTCAATCAATGATCGAGTTAACACAAGCGATTTGGTCAAATCTCGCTCTGGATCATATTCCTGAGCACCAAAATTATACATTTGATTATATTCAAAGGTTAATTGACGAAATCGTCTCTTTCGATACATTGGTCAACGCCGCCGAAAAAATTGCTCTATCAGATTACCGAATGATTCCTTATAACGAAATGGTCAATCTCGTAAAAAAAGACCTTATTACTTCTCAGTTCTTAAGAGAGGCGCGAAATAGAGTTCAAGGAGAGATTTCACGAAATGAGCAGAGCATTCAAAAGGAATTTATCAGTGTTGAAGAGGTGATCGATTTTTTAGTCGAAATTAACCTCCTGGCAAGAAGGCAACAAGATAATCTTACTTTTGCAAATCCAGCAATACTGGGTTATCTGTTAGCGCAATCAAAAATATATTCCCTTCGAAATGATTGGAAATTCTTGCTTCGTTCACCATTAGATCTGATCGTTCTTTATAACTCGCAGCATCAGAATGATTTCTTGCCTGAATGGATTGCTGATAATGATCCTTTATTATTTAGAAACTTGATGCTTTCCGGAAGGCAGATGAAAAAATGCAAACATGATCGTTTCTTTTACTCGTCGCTTGCCCGGAGATTGTTACCTGTAATTTTAGATGAATCTATACCCGTGTCTATTCGATTAAAAATTTTTCCATTGTTCGATATCGAGTCGCAGGGTTATTCGCAGCTTCTTGAGCGGTTAATGAATCACTCCTCTCGAAACATACGACAATTGGTTGCTCTAAATCTTGGCAGACATAAAAGTATAAATAATGTTAAGCTGCTAAAGTCATTACTTGAAGATCCTGAAATGAATGTGAGAATGGCAGCCTGCCTTTCTCTGTATAGAATTTTTAATGATGAATGTATTGATTTACTTGCGAATATATTATTGACCGGAAAAGATAATTTATGTATTTTTGTGGCAGAACTAATGGCCTTTAAGCCAGGTCAAGGATATGCAATTCTGAAAGAATTGTTAGAGACAGAGAATATCATTAGCAAGAAAGCTGCAATTAGCGGGTTGCGATTGATAAATGAAAAATGGGCTGATGATCTATTGCAGCGTGTAAGCACAACTGATGAACAGTGGTTTGTGCGTGATGCTGCTGCACACGCCCTTGAGTCCAAGTGGAATCTTAACCTCTATATTCCGTCAAAAAGACATGATCCATCAGAATTATCCTGGTTGATAAAATTTGCAAGCCAGGAAGGCCATAGTGTTCCTGCGGGAATTTATCCTTATGCTTTGCTTTACCGGATCATCGATTCGGGGACAATTGAGGAACGTTTGGTATCCATGGCATATCTTTATGATAAACCAGATGAACAAACCTTACCAAAATTAAAAGAGTTGATGGAATCGGATAACCCACTGCGTGAAGAATCAACTCAGTTATTTATTCAGTTAAATCAGATAAAGTAATATTTATAAAACTAATGCGAAATATTTTGCATGATCCGATTATGAACTTCGTCAGAGTCCAGGTTCATGATCGTGATCAATTTATTTCGACCAGTCTGGCCAGCAAAAATATCAATTGATGATGCTGGTACCTGCAAAATTTTAGATAGAAACTCGATCAATGCTTGATTTGCTTTCCCATCTACTGGCGGCGCAGTCAATCTGATTTTTATCGTTCCGTCTTCCAGGATTTCAGATATTTCGTTTTTAGACATTCTCGGTGTGATACGAACTGAAATAGCAGCACCAAGTTTGCCATTATGAAGATGGAAGGCTCTTTGCTTTTCCATTTATTTATATTATCCTGATGATCACTGCTTCAATTATCTCAATGAGAATTAAAAGCACTACAGGACTGAAATCAAAATTCCCGACCGGAGGTACATACCTTTGAATTGGGCGTAGCATAGGTTGAACCAGGCGATCCAATGTGTAACGGATCTGGTTATCGGGAGGGAGAAAGAATGACAAAAACACATCAGCGATAATGACTATCGATAACAATTGAAATACAAATTGAATTGCTGTCTGTATGGAATTCATTTGAAAATTATACCTTTAATTTAATTATTTATTCCTTGGACCCATTATAGCTTCACCAACTCGAACATAGGTAGCGCCTTCTTCTATTGCCACCTCAAAATCGCTGCTGGTTCCCATAGATAATTCATTAAAACCGGTTATTGTTAATTTTTGATTAATGTATGATAATAATTCTCTACATCTTCGAAAATATAAACGATTGGATTCACCCTGATTGGTATATGGGGGCATAGTCATTAATCCCACAGGTATTAACCATTGTAAATCGAAAATATTTGAGACAAATTTGACAACTTCATCCCATTGATTCTCAAGAGAAGCCTCAATTCCATACTTAGAACTTTCACCTGCAATATTGACCTCCACAAAAACAGGCATTTTTTTCCCACAGTTTTCACAGGCTGTATTTAACTTTATGGCTGTATCAAAACTGTCTAATGAATGAACCATTGAATAATATTCGACTACTAATTTAATTTTTCGACTTTGAATATGTCCAATCATATGCCAGTGTGGCGAAAAAGAATGGTCAATCTCAGCAATTTTTTGTTCAAGCTCTTCAGGATAGTTTTCTCCAAGATGAACAGCGCCTGCTCGTAATACTTCGTTAATCTTCCACGCAGGTTGTTTTTTTGTTACAACAATTAATTTAATATCATCTGTTTTTTTTTCTGGCTTTCAAGCAGGCGTATTGGATTCGTTCCTGAATATGATCGTAATTCGAAGAAATTTCTGACAAGGTTTACTCCTTAAGTGCGATCACTGCTCCAAAACGCCCTGTTTTTCCATTTTCAGCTCTGTGACTATACCATTCTGTCAAGTTGCAAGCAGTGCAAATATTGGAATAGTGAATTTTCGTAACCCCGGATTTTTCGAGTAAATATCCATTCGCCTGCCACAAATTAAAGAAAAGAGAACCATTTGCATGTTGAAAAAACGACTCTCTCTCTTTGCCAAATGCTTCTTCCGCTGCCAGAAAAACATTTTCTCCAACAGCATAATGGTCTGGTCCAATAGAAGGACCGATTCCGGCCACAAGATCGGCTGGATTAACCCGATATCTGCGTTCAATTTCAGTGACTGCCTGACGGACAATATTTTTTACAGTACCCTGCCAACCAGCATGAACGATTCCAATGACATGTCTAGATTCGTCGTATAGAATGATAGGTACACAATCTGCGAATCGCATAAGTAGTGTGATCTGAGGTCTATCGGTAAAAATCGCATCAGCTTTTTGATGCGGCTCAGCAAAATTTCGGCTTACATCTGTACAGAGAACATTTGTGCTGTGTATTTGCCAGACATCAAAAAGTGATTTTTCAGGTCTTGCGATGGATTCAAAAATCCGCTTACGATTTTCAATCACATTTTCGCGTGAATCTCCTACTGTGGTAGCAAGATTTAATGAATTCCATGGTTCTGGGCTCACGCCACCACATCGAGTGAAGAAACCGTGAATTGTTCCCTCGAAGTCATTCTCTGCAAACTTATAATATGACAAGCCGTTGTTTGAAATTCGGATCATTTGATTACCATGGAAGATAATTTTTTGATGATGGCCAGTTTTCTCTCCAGATTAAATCGTGTAACGCTCATAGTTTCTTCCATCAAAGGATAAATATACCAGGCTGTTCCTGCCCCAAACAGAGTGCCGGTGATTAATCGAAGGAGTGGAGTACTTTCGCGAATGGGCAACCAAGATGGCCAGCCCTGAGCTAACCCTGGTAATTGAGAACCGCCATCAATGGCAATGGGCAATAAAGCAAAAACCATCCAGAAGTACCAGGGAAGCCCCTTCATTTTTTTCCCAGTCATCTGAAAAACGATCCCAAACAAAGCTAGTGATAAGTAGATCGCAACATCCCGCTGACAAATCGCTACTTTATAACCAAGTTCAGCATTTCCGATAAATGATCGTGAAAAACTCATATCAGTGGCAGATCTACCAGTTACTTCTTCATAAGTGCGCAATCCGTGAATTCCTGCAAGTTCACGGGGGTAGACAAATTGATCGCCACCAATAAAAAAAGATCGATAGGCTAGTTGATGGCAAAGAATTGAATATACTTTGTAAATTCCTGCTGCAACCTTGCTATTTCCACTCAATTGAAAGATCGGAGCGAGGGATGCCACTCCGACGAAAGCAATTAGAAAGATCGAAATCAGCCAAACATAACTATGTGACAACCAGAGAGAAAATGATTCTAACCGAGTGAACTCTATTGCACTCGATTGATGGGATTTTTCATCATCCGGCGATTTTTGAGAGTCTATACTTTGTGTTGCTTTGATAGCAATTTCGATCTCTTTAATTTCAAAAGGATAATAAAGGATATATGGTCCAACCATAACCACTGGCGTTTTGGCAGCGAATCTTTCTTCCAGAGGACGATTTCCATCAATACAGATATCAACAACAGGAAAATCATATTCTCCACATAGATTTTGAATCTGAGTGAAGATTTCAGGAGCATCATTTTTATTTTTTGAGTAGTAATAGGTTAGCGTTCGCACGAATGTTCCTTGGTGAAAAAAGTGTACTCAATTTCCGCTGCTAACTGGGGGATCCGAATCATAAACTCTAACATTCGTACCATTGTATCCTTGAGTCTCGATCTTTCCGGGGTCATATGGGGCCTCTGGCAAGGTCCATCGGAACACAAATTTTGCTACCTCAGGTGAGGCATTGACGCAGCCGTGTGATTTTACCCGGCCGAATTCGTTATGAAAGTGAGTAGAATGGATGGCTACGCCACCAGTGGCAAAGATCGAAGTCCAGGCAACAGCAAATTCTTCATATCCAGATGCTTTACTGGCATCACCACCAGCCATGTGTAAGGAGATATATTTGATGTTGATGGCATGGTATTCGCCCGGGGGAGTTAAGTATTTATCAGTAAGATTTCCTTGAAAATCGTGTTTATCACCAGTGGAAACCCTGGTGAATAGGATTTCCTGCCCGTTTTCAAAGCAGGACATAGTCTGATGATCAACATCCACAACAATATATTTATTTTCAATTTCTGGATGAATGGGAGAAATATCTTCTGGAGTGATGGGTTTGAACGCTCTTGCATCTGCCCAGAATTTATCTCCATAAGATCCATGTCTTTCAATAACGTGGTAAAGGATCTCTCCGTTATCTGATTGTCGAATCTCATCAACCCATATCACTTGTGAATAATAGAAACGAGGATATAGTGTTTCTTGAAGCAATGGTGAATATCTGGTGTCTCCATCAATAGTTAGGTCTGCATATGGCACTGTTACTTCTGCCCACATTCCTGGTGTGCTGCCATAAGTAGGCAGAATATCTAAAGGAGTATTTGGAAGGTTTTGGACAGGTTGAAAACTGATTGCAGGAACATATCCTTCAGTGGTCTCAAACCAAATACACTGTCTCGTCCAAAAATTATAAGGTTGACCAATTACTTCTCGTAAAATGGGAAGAACATGATCCTGGTAAACAGTATTAACCGTTTTGCTCTCTGGATCTGGTCTGGATTTAATTTCAACCGTATAAAATGCCCTTCCCAAACGGTGTGAGTTTGGAAATTCCGGCAAGTAGGCTTGAGCATTTTCGATCCTTGGGATTGCCAATGCCCCAAGTCCGGCAATGCTTAATTTCATGAAGTCTCTTCTGGAAAATTTTTTCATAATATGCTGATAGGTTTTTGAATCTATAGTTTTCGATCTTTTATCATTTGATTGATTTTTTGAATTTCTGGTCCCCAGAGAGCATCCTTGGAGTGATAAGGAACAACCTCGCGAATCTTTTGATATGCTATGCTAGTTCCGCTGCCTAATTTTACCTGAGTATTTTTCATTCTCAAATCAATTGCATGTGAGGCGGTATACAACTCGATAGCCAGAATTTGTCTAACATTTTCGGCAATTTGTCGGGCATGACGTGCTGCGGTTGTCGAATTGGCATTATGATCTTCCTGGTTAGCTGAGGTAGGCAGCGAGCGGATGGAATCTGGTGTTGCTAATGTTTGGTTTTCAAGCACCAGAGAAGCGGCTGTATATTGCGGGATCATTAATCCTGAATTCAAACCTGCATTCTGGTTCTGATCGACTAGCATAGGAGGTAATCCATTACTGAGACATTCATCAGAGAGGCGAAACGTACGCCGTTCTGAGATTGCGCCTAATTCACAGAGAGCGATACCCAATAAATCCATGACAATTCCAACAGGTTCTCCATGGAAATTTCCACCGGAGAGTGCGGTACCGGGTTCAAAAATCAATGGATTATCGGTGACCGCATTGATCTCTTTTTCAATCACCTGCCGGACGTAATCGATGGAGTCTCGTATTGCACCTTGAACCTGTGGTGCACATCTCAGAGAATACGCATCCTGAACTTTGCCAGAAGAATCGATCAGGTTACTGCCCTCTAATAGTGACCGGATGTTTCTGGCAGTGGTAATTTGTCCTTTATGAAGTCTTAGTTGATGAATTCGGTCATCAAAAGCAGCTGAGCAGGCACAAAGGGCTTCCATGGATAATGCAGCTGAGATTTCGGCCACGCGAAGTAAATATTCAGCGTCAGCCACTGTTAATGCTCCTAAAGCAGCTGAGAAGGTTGCGCCATTATTTAATGCGAGCCCTTCTTTTGGTCCAAGGATAATCCGATCAATTTTTGCCAATTCCATGGCTTTCTTGCCTGATAAAATTGCGCCGTTAAAATCGGCCAGTCCAGATTCTTCCTCCCGATCATCATCATCGCGGGTTAAAACAAGGGCAAGGTGAGAAAGCAAGCAAAGATCACCCGAGGAGCCAAGCGAGCCCTGCCTGGGTATGATAGGCGTTACTCTCTTATTGAGCATCTCGACCAACCCAATGATCAATTCTTTACTTACACCAGAGAATCCTTTGGATAGCGTATTGGCTCTCACAAGGATTGCTGCACGTACAATATCTGAATCCAGTGGATCGCCGCTGGCTACCGCATGACTGATGATTAAATTTCGGTTCAGTTGTCTAATCTGATTCTCTGGAATCGTCTTGTCTGCGAAAATTCCATATCCGGTATTGATTCCATACACAGGTCTTGATTTTTCAAGGATGAGTTGGATTTGCTCACGAGAGTGATTGATCGCATCAAGGCTATCTTTACTGATTTCCACTTTATGGTATTCACGGGCTACTCGAACAAGATCTTCCAGATTTAGCTGAGAATGTTTGTCGATGATTATCATTCCATGTCCTTTAGAGAAGTATCAAAGATAAGATCAGAGAGACTGCTGGGACCGAGATGTTATCATATTCAGAGTGCGTCAATGATTCTACAATTGTTCCAACCAACGAGATTGAAATAATTGGCACAAAGTACTTGCTCAAAGGTGGTTCAACGAATCCAAACGAGATGAATGGAAGGATCATTAATGTTGATAAAGCAAATCCACTCAAAAACATGGCTAGCGACCCCAAAATTGTTTTTTGCTTATTCCAGGGGATTTGCTTATGGCCAAACCTGCTCCCGATCAAATCAGCCATTCCATCACCACCACAAAGAATCATTAAGGGAATGATGGAGTAAGGTGATTTCCAGAAAAATATCGTCAAAAGTACAAAAATGACTCCATAGAACAATGGACCTTTTAGTAGCTCACTTTTAGAACCTTTGCGTGCCATCGCTTTTACCGAGGAACCATCATTCAAAAATCCTAATCCTACCAAGGTTAATTGAAGAACAATAAGAAGTGGAACCAACGCGGCAAGAAATTTTGAAAGTATATGATCTGGAAAAAGCAGCCAGCACAATAAAAATACCGGACCAGTGCCAATGTGAACTATTTTTCGAGAAGTTGAGCTGCTGATGAGGTTTTGGTTTGCTATCAGATTATTAACCCTCATCCAAATCATACAGGTCATCAATGTAATGATTGCTGCAATCCATGGATTATGAATCATGAAAATTATTCCCGTCTATGCATAGCGCGGTCCATATCACGCTTCATGTCTTTATCTGCTATGTCTTGCCTTTTGTCGTAGAGTTTCTTCCCTTTTGCTATGGCAATTTCCAGCTTGGCTCGTCCTTCTTTTAGGTACATTTTTACAGGTATGATCGTTACCCCCTTTTGTTTGACGCTCATACCGAGGTCGCGAATTTCTTTCTTATGTAAAAGTAAACGTCTTGGGCGCTTTGGATCATGATTGGCATAACTGGCCGCATCGTAGGAAGCAATATGAGCGTTAACAAGCCAGGCTTGAGAACCTTCAATTTGAATATATGATTCTTGTAGACTAACCTGTCCAGCACGGATAGATTTTATTTCGCTCCCTTTCAAAGAAATTCCTGCTTCGAAAGAATCGAGAATAAAGTATTCAAATAAAGCCTTGCGATTTTTTGTAACTGTTTTGATTTCCATAATAAAGATTAACTATACGCAATATAGAATATTTATCTTACCTGAAAATATGAAAATAAAGCGATAAGAATACCAGCACCTGCTAGGATAATGATTATTAATCCGATTGGAATTCCGCCCAAGGTTTGTCCGGTTGAGTTATCAAAAGTCGGAATTGTTAAAGGTGCTGGTTCTGTGAATGTTGGCAGCCTGGTAGCAATGGGTGTCGTAATAAACTGAGCTGCCATAGTAGGATTGATGGTTACCGTCACTATAGGTTCAGGCAACGGAGGGCTTTCAATAACAGCCAATTCACCCGGGCTAACATTCATATAGAGAGCCCACACCCAGCCAATTCCTCCTGGAACACCTGGATATTCAACAACAAGCCAATCACCTCCTGCAGACTTTCCGACCACAGGTACTTCTGCTCCAAGCAAGATAACACCAATCTGAGGATACAATACACTAGGACCTGATCTGACTTTTACACGATCCTCTGTTAAGCCTATTCGAATAGTAGCTGTAGGACCCTTAGGAGTGCCGGTAACAGTTGGTATCGAACCAGTTGGCTGTTGAGCACTGACAGTGTCAAATGTTGTGAGTGCATATGATGACAGCACCAGCAATAAGGCAATAATCAATAAACTAAACCATCGAATATTACGGAAAAGCATTTCGACTCCATATATAATTTGTAACAAATGTGATTATAATTCATTTATGCCACAACGAATTTATCACGGTAATCTGCGCAATACGGATCTGGCCGAAGCGATAAAGGGGTATTTTAGCCGGGGAAATTTACGAGTTCAACAATATGGTAATGGTGATACCATAACCGTACAAATTGCGACTTCGCCCTATGCGATGTCAGGTGGAACCACAGCCTTGAGTGTACTTCTCCAAAATGTGGAAGATGGTGTAGCAGTTGAAATCAGTAAGCAAGCCTGGCTTGGTATCGCAGCTAGTCTTGGTGTGACTACGATCGCCGCTCTTCGAAATCCGTTAACGCTCATCAATCGTCTTGATGATATTGCTCAGGATATCGAGTATGTTCAATTAGTAGATACTGTATGGAAAGTAATAGACGCTACAGCAAAATCGTTGGGGTCTGGTTTTGAGTTGTCGGAACGTTTGGCTCGATACATTTGTGATTACTGTAATACCCCTAACCCACCTGGAGAATCAAGCTGCATCGCTTGTGGCGCGCCTCTGGGTAACATACAACCTCGAACATGTAAAAATTGTGGCTATGTCACATTCAAGAACGAGTCTAAATGCATCAATTGTGGTCATTCATTATGAGGAGAAAATACCGTGATTAAAATAATTGCTGATACTACTTCAACGATTTCACCGGCAGATGCGCAACGATTAGGAATATACTATTTACCACAAATCATAATATTTGGTGATAAATCATACCGTGATGATACTGAAATAACCACTGAAGAATTCCTTGCCAAATTAGCAGCTTCTCCCAGCTTACCCAAAACAGCTGCACCTCCTCCTGCTTTATATACCCCAATATTTGAGGAAATATCTAAGAATAAGGATATTGGAATTGTCATTTGCCCATCATCTAAAGTTAGTGGCACTTTTCGTAGCGCTGCGGTAGCGGCGCAGGATTTTCCTGATGCAGATATTCGGATTGTAGATACCCAAGTTATTGGTCCAGCTTTGGGCACTCTGGTATTGAAAGCTCTTGAATGGGCTAAACAAGGAGAAAAGCCTGAGGTAATTGTTGACCGAATCGTCGAAATGGGTAAAAAAGTAAAGATTTATTTTTATGTGGATACTCTAGAATACCTTCACAAAGGTGGACGCATTGGCACAGCAACAGCCTTAGTTGGGAGTTTATTGCAAGTTAAACCAATTCTTTTATTCAAAGACGGTCAGGTCAATCAATTTGAAACTCAAAGAACCAAGAAAAAAGCTTTAGCCAGGATCATTGATCTGGTGCAAGCTGAATGCCCTCCAACGCCTGAATCTTATCTGGCGATTCTAGAAGCTGACGCGATGGATGATGCACTTGAGTTGAAAAACAAATTTTCTGGGTTGCTAAATATTCAAGACATTCAAATTGCTGATTTGCCCCCAGCGATTATCGTTCATGCAGGTCCTGGCGTTCTGGCGGCAAGTTTCTTCCAAAAATAGCATGGAAATTTGATATAAAAAAGGAATCCATCGATTGATGGATTCCTTTTTTATTGTGTGATTACTATTCGATATGAGCGGGTTTCTTGCTAACAGATAACGCCCAGATAACGCCCGCAAACAGTACAGCGACTACGATCCAGCCAACAACTCCAAGTTCTTGATATTTAACGATTACAGGAGCTGCGAGGAGACTGATCATGTTGACAACTTTGATCATCGGGTTCAAAGCCGGACCTGCAGTGTCTTTCAGAGGATCACCAACGGTATCGCCTACCACACCAGCTTTGTGCCTGTCAGAACCCTTCCCGGTATTTTCAACTAAATCTCTCGGTTCATCCTCAATAGTTTTCTTTGCATTATCCCATGCCCCGCCAGCGTTGGACATGAACACAGCTAACATTTGACCACTGAGGATTACACCAGCGAGGAAGCCTCCTAAGGCTTCAACCTGGAGGACAAGCCCAACAATTACTGGCAAGAGTACAGAGATAGCAGCTAACGGAATCAATTCTTTTTGAGCAGAAACGGTAGAAATTCCAACAACCTGTGCATAATCGGGTTGCTTGGTTCCTTCCATAATGCCAGGTAATTTGAATTGGCGTCGGACTTCTTCAACGATTTTACCTGCAGCTCTGGTTACTGCACGAATGGAAAGTGAACTGAACAACCATGGGAGTGCACCGCCCAATAAGAAACCAACAAAAACTTTGGTGTCAGAGACTCGGATCGAAGAGAGAATATCGATATCCCAACCATAATTGGTAACCAGGTCAGTCTGAACACGGCTTACATCGGTAATGAATGACGAGAAAAGGCAGACAGCCGCGATCACAGCAGAAGCAATTGCAACACCTTTCGTAATGGCTTTTGTGGTATTTCCAACTGCATCCAGATCAGCCATGATCTGGCGCGCTTTCTTGGTTTCTTCGTCAGTCTGGTCATGCCAAGACATCTCTGCAATACCATTGGCATTGTCAGAAATTGGACCGTAGGAATCCATCGCGACATTATTACCAGTGTGGCTTAACATACCGATACCAATCATGGCAACGCCGTAAAGCACATACAATGTATCAAACCCGCTGTAGAGCGCTGTAGCTATGATGAAACTGATTGCAATGACAACGAGTGCCCAAACACTGGATTCCATTCCAAGTGAAAGACCAGAGAGGATGGTTGTGGCTGGACCAAATTTCGTCGATTCGACGATCTCTTTAACTGGGGCAGATTTTGTCGATGTAAAGAATGAGGTCAGAGGATTAAAGGCAACTGCCAGACCAACACCAATTGTGGTCAGCATTGCCAGTCTCCAATCATGAGCATAAAAAATGGCCACGATGAACGACCATAAAACCGTGTTCACGCTTGATACTTCGTAAGAACGGAACATCGCTTCTTCTGCATCATGTGCACGCAGGAATTTAATCGGGAATTTTTCCCATATGGGGACTGTAAATGTGCCCATAATGGAACTGAGGACGCCAATTCCACGAATGATCAGCGGATAAACAATCCATTTCATTCCAGTGGTAGGATCTTTACTCCACAATGCAATACCAAGAATTAATGCCGAGACAATAGTAACTTCATAACTCTCAAAGATGTCTGCTGCCATACCAGCGCAGTCACCCACATTGTCTCCTACGAGATCGGCAACAACAGCAGCGTTTCTGGGATCATCTTCAGGAATATCTTTTTCTACCTTGCCAACCAGATCAGCACCTACATCTGCAGCTTTGGTGTAGATACCACCACCGATACGCATGAACAAAGCCAAAAGGGTACCGCCAAAACCAAAACCAAGTAGCGTATCTGGTGATGCTTTACCAAAGATAATAAAGATCAAAGTACCACCTAGAAGTCCAAGACCATCTGTCAACATACCGGTAATTGTTCCTGCATAGTATGCGATCGTCAAAGACTCGTTAAAACTACGACGAGCAGCTGAAGCAGAGCGTACACTGGCTTGAATTGCCATTCTCATTCCTAGCTGTCCGACGATCAAAGAAAAGGCAGCGCCCATTACGAAAGCGAGGGCTCTACCAATGGACATAATTAACTGAGTATTATATTTTTCTGGTGGGAATTCAATCAATGCTTCTTGACTGATTGGAACAATATAAACAGATAGAAATAATGCGACAAAAAGGATACCAATTGCAGGTAAGATTGATTTCAATTGTCGCGCAAGGTACGAGTTCGCACCAACGCGGATTGCGTTCCAAACCTCCTGCATTTTTTGAGTTCCTGTATCTTTTTTCAATACGGTTCCTCTCAACAACCATGCATACAACAAGCTGATAAATGCAATAACTAGAACAGCAATAATGGCGATCTGTTCAAAGTTATTTAGCCCATGACGGGCTAACCCAAGAATATCCATATCTCCTCCAATTAGATTGTTATAAATATTTCAACTTAGGGTTATATTCAATTTAATAAATCATACTTCTGGCTTTGCAAAAAAGCTATTATATCTTTTATTTACTTTAATGCAAGCCGTAATATTGTTTTTATGTCAAATATCTATTGACTTTATGATAATTATTTTGTATAGTTTGTATCTGCTCAGGATCAGCAAATCTTTGCGGAAGAGTCCTTCCGTTTTTTTTTGCCTGCACATATCTCGATAATATGCTATTGAAATTCTAATAAAACAACTGTATTCTTTTATGACAAAACAATTTCAATGTAGTCAATAGATAAGGTAATGTGTCTGAATGGATAAACCGATTATTAGTTTGCTCGATGATGATGAGGAAGAATTTCCAGCGATCGCCAGGTTAATTGAACTTGGACGACAAAAGTCGTATGTTACGATCGATGATATTCTTCAATTCTTTCCAGAAGCAGAACAAGATGTTGAACAGCTTGAGGAAACTTTTGCTGCTTTGATGAGTGCTGGTATTCCTTATATTGAAGATGAAGTTATTCATGAGGAGCCCAGCGATGAAGATTTGATTGTTGAAGAGGAAGTCACTGAAGCAAAAGCAACTACCAGTGATGATCTTGAAAATATTGACACTGATGATACCATCGGTCTATACCTTAAAGAAGTTAGCCGTGTTCCTCTACTCAATGCCGAAGAAGAAGTTGAACTGGCTCAACGGATTGAGCGCGGGCGTATGGCCCGGGAGGAACTCGCCCGTGGAAACGTCAATAGCCGGCGTCGAATGGAATTGCGAAAGTTAATTGAAGATGGCTGGGCAGCACGCGAACACCTAATTACCGCAAATTCTCGCCTTGTAATCAGTGTAGCCAAGAAATATATGGGGCGAGGTGTACCATTTCTTGATCTGATCCAGGAAGGTAACATTGGGCTTATACGTGCGACAAAGAAATTTGATTACCGGCGTGGACATAAATTCAGCACCTATGCCACCTGGTGGATCAGACAGGCAGTCACCCGTGCTATTGCAGACCAGGGTCGAACAATTCGCGTCCCAGTACATATGGGTGATCAAATCAATAAACTTCTGCGAATTCAACATCAATTAACACAGCGATTAGGACGTGAACCTTCTGTGGATGAATTGGCGATCGCGCTTGATGTGCCACCAAAAAAAGTTGAAAACATGATCCAGGTAGCAAGACGCCCGCTCTCACTGGAGACACCTACTGACGATGAAGAAGATTCAGTTCTGGGAGACTTCATTGAGGATGACGAAGCGCCCCCCCCTGATGATTCTGCAACATATAACCTCCTGAAAGAACATTTGGAAGATGTGTTGAATGGTTTACCACCACGCGAAGTTAGAATTCTTCAATTACGGTATGGCTTGTTGGACGGACAGGCATATACTCTAGAAGAAGTTGGAAGAAAAATGGGGGTCACACGTGAGAGGGTGCGGCAAATCGAGGCTCAGGCACTCAGCCGACTTAGGCATCCATCAATACGACGTAAACTTCGCGATTATCTCGGAGAATAAAAAATCAACGGCATACTATCATGCCGTTGATTTTTTACATCTAATGTATAATATTTTTGTTATCAGTCTCCTACTACCCGGAGGAATATGCTATGGTAATGATTTCACTTCGCGATTACTACCGTGAAATCGAGTCTTTGATCGAAGCGTCTCAAAACGATGAGGCGATTTTCCATTGCATGGTTATTTTACAGACTTTTCCGAAATCAATAGAAACTTATCGAAACCTTGGTAAAGCTCTTCTTGAAAGCAAAAGGTATTCAGAAGCTGCAGAAGTATTTTCTAAAATATTGACAGTTATTCCCGATGATTTCATCACGCATGTTGGATTAAGTGTCATTAAAGAAGAAGAACGTGATTTGGATGCTGCCATTTGGCATATGGAACAGGCATTTGAATTGCAGCCTTCTAACCTTGCCTTACAGGAAGAGTTGCGTCGTCTGTTTGGTAGACGCGACGGGGTTCCGCCAACAAAGATTCGATTGACTCGGGGTGCTTTAGTGAAAATGTATGCCCGTGGTGAATTACACCAACAGGCAATCGCTGAACTTAAATCAGTTCTGAAGGATGAGCCTTCACGAGTTGACTACCAGGCATTATTGGCAAAAATGTATATGGTATCAAGTGCACATACAGATGCAGTAGAATTAGCCTCCTCGATTATTAGCAATTTCCCATATTGTTTCGAAGCTAACCGAATATTAGATGAACTTTTAGAAAACACTGATTCATTTAATGGGGTCAATATTTATCGTAAACGCCTTGTTGAATTGGATCCATATTATCAGTACGTAGATGCGCTAACCCCAAATGTTGCTGATGTTCCTGCTGAAAAGGTGATGCTTGAGAAAAAGATCTTTTCTGCATCTGTTGATACTGAATCCAGAGTTTCTGATTGGGCTAAACAGATTGATATTAATTGGAAACCAAAAGATGTATTCATAGAGACTGAAACAGTAGATCTTCTTGACCAGGTTGAAGCCTTTAATGGTGAAGCAAAAGAACCTGTTGTTGAACAACCAGTTAGCCCATTTATCGGTGAGGTCATACCTGAGTTAAATAATCAGATACTTAATGGTCTAGAAGAACCAGAAGCACTACCAGATTGGATTGCAAATGCAGGATGGACTCGGTCAACAGAATCATCAAATGCTGAAATTGAAAAAAATATTTCACTTCCTTTCGAAGAAGAAGATAACCAACCGAACGAACCGGCCGTTCCATCACAGGAACTACCTGAGTGGTTGAGAGCTCTGGGTTCAACACCCGATCGTGAAGAGAATAATTGTATAGAAAACGATATTTCTTCTGGTACGATAGAAGAACCATCAAAAAAATTGCCCACTGAACAGAAATCAACGGAAGCAGAGTCAGAAGAATTACCTGAATGGCTAAGTGCCATTCTTCCAGAAGATAAATCAGAGGAACCTGATCAAGAAAATAATTCTGAAAAAGAATCTTTTTCTGAGGAATTACCCGATTGGCTTAAATCACTTAAACCAGCAGAAGAAACTGAACATTTGGAAGATTTTAAAGATGAAATATCAGAAAAATTCTCAAGCAATCAAGATGATTTATCTCATTCAGAAGAATTACCAGACTGGTTAAGAGCGCTATCAGATGAAGATCAACTCACCTCTTTAAATGGTATCAATCAAGATAGATCGAAAAATCTATCAGAATCAAACACTGAAGATGACCAGAAGCCCCTTTCTTCTGAAGAAATGAAGGAATCCCTCGAAAATTGGATCGAAGAAACAAGAGCGGAAACAGAATCAGAAGAAAGAGAAGAGAAGGTCAAAGAATCAGAAGTTCGGCCTTCAGACTGGTTAAATCAGTTTATTGAGTCAAACGGTTCAGGAAAAAATGGATCCTCAAATGAAAATCTTCCAGATTGGTTAAAAGAGTTTGAATCTGAAGATAAAGGTAAGACTGAAGGAAAATCTGAACAACCTGACTGGTTATCTTCGCTTAAAGACAACGAAATTGAACCAGAAGATATTACGATAGAAAAAGTCCCCGATTTTTCAGAAACACCTCTTGAACCAGATATTGCACATAACATTGATGAGATTCTTAATGATCTAAACAATCAACCGAAAAACGTTGAGGAAGAAAAGAACGCTTTTCCACCTGAAGTACTTTCGCATGCCGCTCCTGAAATTCAAGGGCAAGCTGAACAAATGACAACTATGGAGGAAGCGTTAGAATCGAAGCCATCAATTCCATCGTGGGTAAAAAACATTCTTAGCGCTTCAACTTCCAAAGACAGTGAAGCCGCCCCAACTTATACACAAAGTGTTGAGGATGAATTTTCAACTCCCATACCTGATTTGGCTATTGATACTACCAGCGGCATGAAAGAAAAAGAAGAAGAAATCATCGAACCATTGATTACTGATCTTCCAAATGCCACAGAGCATACGGGAGCGATTTCTGGAAATTCAAAGGATGAATTATTATCATGGCTCAGAGAAGTTGCTCCTTCTGATGAGGTATTGCCTGACGAGATCATTGAACCAGAGTCTATAGAAAAAGAAATCGCAGAAAAGCAGCCTTCTGAAATACCATTCGTTGAAGATTTAGTGAGAGGTGGTCTATCATCTGAGATTGAACATGAGGATATTGTCGAAGCGTCTTCTGATGAAACAATAGAAACAGATTTCTCTGACCGATTATCAGAATTATTACAGCAACCTATTGATGAAAATATTTCGCTGGAAGAAATAGAGGAATCAACATCTCTTCCTACTGGAGAAGCGAACATTGAGAAAAATGTTGAACAGATTATCTCTGAATTAGCGATTGAAGCAGAAAAGTCAGAAATCCCTCTTGATCATAATCTTCACTCAACTGAGCAACCTGCCATAGAACAAGACCCCTTGCGTAGAATTGAGTCTGAAGTCGAGTCAGGTAATTTTATTTCATTATCCATAAATATCGAAGAGAGCATTTCTAAAGGTATACCAGCAGAAAAAATAATCGAAACACTCGAAGAATTAAGCAAAAAGCAACCAAATTCTTATGAGTTATGGCGCGAATTAGGTGATCTTTATCTGGCAGAATCTGATTTTGATAAAGCGATGAAGGCTTATAATACTGCAGAAAGTATCTTACAACAATAAACACATGGAGCAAATCTTGGAACGGACATTGGTATTAGTGAAACCTGACGGCGTTCAGCGTGGTTTGGTTGGTGAGATTACCTCAAGGCTAGAGAAACGTGGTTTAAAGATTGTTGCTGCTAAATTTATTTGTGCCAGCGATGACCTTGCAAGAGAGCATTATAAAGTACATCAAGGAAAACCCTTTTATGAAGGATTAATTCGTTATATCACTAGTGGACCTGTAATGGCTATGGTTTGGGAAGGGCCTGAGGCGATCAAACTAGTGCGTCAATGCATGGGGGCGACCAATCCTGTAGAAGCAGCGCCGGGAACAATTAGATACGATCTGGCATTAAGCATGAGTCGCAATCTCATTCACGGGTCTGATTCAAAGGATGCTGCTGATTTTGAAATTGGAATCTGGTTCAAACGAGATGAATTATTTTCCTGGAAACGGGAAAACGAAAATTGCTTTACTGGAACAAATTAGTTTGTTTTTGCCTTGACGCCTGAAATTGGGTATGGTAAACTATCACTCGTTCGGGGGCGTGGTGTAGCGGCTAACATGCGGCCCTGTCAAGGCCGAGATCGCGGGTTCGAACCCCGTCGCTCCCGCTCAAATAAAAAGACATCATCCATTTGGATGATGTCTTTTTATTTATTTTAATAACTCAAAGTGTTACTGAATGGTTCTTTTCAAAAATTCTTATTGTGCGATCTATTTCATTTTTTATTTCCGCTGTTGACCACCCAATTATTTTTCCAGCAACAGCAGCGATTTGAGCAATATTTTCGCGGTTTGTTTGACCCAGCCAACCGATTGATGTGCGTCTTAAGAGAAGGTCATCGAGATGGACGATTTTTTCATTTTTTACGATATAAGCAATTTCATTTTCAGTAATCAAATATCTATCATCCAACAACTTGACTTCTTTCTTGTCGAAGACGTCAAGCATTTTTTCAACTAGAGTTCCATATCGCTCGAATAATATCTCGGCAACTGCACGATCGATATGATGCTCAACAACAAGTTTTTCAAGGTACGGTGCTATTTCGTTATTGCCCGGGTAATGAATACCTCCACCAATTTGCATATTTTCCGTTGTGGTCTTTCGTGCCATATTTAATCGCAACAAGACAAGGTTGGTAACTTGTTCTCCAAATGCACGGTAACTGGTCCATTTTCCTCCAACCAGACTCAGTACACTAATATCACCAACTTTGTTTTCCTTGATGCTATGATCACGGGTGATTTGCCCGGTTGTTTTAGCCTGCTGATATTCAAGAGGTCGAACACCTGAAAATCTAAAGACAATTTGCTCTGGCGTAATAGGAATATCTGGAAAAACTCTCTTTACCAGATCAATGAAGTATATTTCCTCTTCTTTTGTGCAATAGGCATCATCGGGATTATCGATAGGTAGATCAGAAGTGCCAATGATTACCTTATCGAAAAATGGAAAAAGTAGAACGATTCGGCCGTCTTTGTTTTCAAAGAAAAATTCGTTCTCACCTATAGCTTTGCGTAATTCTGGATTATCGACAATAATATGAGATCCTTTAGTGCCGCCGATATATTTTGTGGTAATACCAAGATTATGATTAACTTGATCGATCCATGGCCCTGCTGCATTAATAATTAATTTGGGTTTTATTTTGAGATCTTGGTTACCGTGTTCATCTCTGATAACAACCATATCACCTTCAATGCGCTCAAAAGAGGCATAATTTAAAGCGTATGCATTCATTCCACGTGCTTCACCATCTAGAATGATTTCAGTATTTAAACGCTCAGGTGATAGTATTTGCCCATCATAATACATTGCAGAAAATTTCACTTCTTTATTCAACCTGGGATACCGTTGCAAGGTTTCTTTTTTACCAAAAAACTTATGCGCAGGAACAGTTCGCGTTTTTCCAGTAAAAGAATCATAAAAAATCAAACCAATCTTAATAACTAGTGCCCCTCGTTCTGCTGGTTTATCTAATAAATTCAGGAATTTGAACGGAGCATTTAGTAACCCAGACCAAAACTTAAACATCGGAATTACAGTTGGCAAGGGTTTTACCATGTGGGGAGAGTTACAGATCATTCGATTACGTTCTGAAACAGCTTCGCGTACCAATCTAAATTCACCATTCTCCAGATATCGAATTCCACCATGTGCCATATGGGATGAAGTTGCTGAAGTTCCGGAGCAGAAATCACCCCGATCAATCAATAGTACATTTACATCGTTGATGGCCAGGTCCAGAAATGTTCCAGCACCATTGATTCCACCGCCGATGATTAAAACGTCAACCTCTGGTTTGTCTTTCAACTTTTTAACGATATCTATACGATTCATCGCATTCCTCTTTGTTTTATTAATTTTCACAACGTTATGATTATACAGAGAATGCCAAGTTTTGATATATGGATTTTAGAAATGATCAATTTTTTGAGGTAATTGCAACAATTCCTCTGAAATCGGATTCAGCATCTGTAACAGAGCTGCTGAGGATTGGGATTCGAGCCAATGCCAGCGTTGCGACGCTCCCAAAATTACTGGCATACGATCATGATACAGTGCAATCAAATTGTTAGGGCGAGTTGTGATGATTGTGCAGCTATTTAATAATCGTCCTTCAGGGTCCTTCCATGTGTCCCACAATCCAGCAAATGTGAAAGGTGCTCGATCTTTCAACATGAACAGATATGGATTCCTTCTATCCCCTTCCAACTTCCACTCGTAGAATCCATCTGCGAGGATTAAGCAACGTTTACGCGCGAGTGGAACGCGAAATGAAGGTTTTTCCGTTAAAGTTTCAGCACGCGCATTGAACATTTTATAACCAATTTTCGGATCCTTCGCCCAGGCAGGAATGAGCCCCCATTTGAACATTTCGACATTCCTTGTAACCAGGTCTGTCACCACAGGAACAAGCTGACCGGGTGAAACATTATTACTTGGAGCAAATTCAGGCGATATATCCCCCAGTTCCAGCAGCTCCTGTAACTCCGAGGGGTCGGTCATGATTGAAAATCTTCCGCACACGGTATCCCTTCCTGGGTAAATTTAATTCCAAATCTATTGTAGCAGTATGCGCCCATTTTTTTAGCTGAAGGTCGTCGATCCCAAACGGATGCAAAACACTACAGGCAGCTCGAGCCAGTAATTCAGTATATTTCATTCTGTCAATATCTTCAAACTTAATTTGCCCTGCTGTTTCCCAGGCGCGAACATTAGGAGTGCCGCAAGTATAGATGAAACGCATTTTTTGGCCAGGACGGGTTCTTTTACCAGTTTGAGCATACATTTGCATCGCAGCTCGCGCACCAGGTGTGGGTGAACGATAATTTTCTAATTCATGACTGATACGGGCTGTGACCACAAGTTTCTCTAACGGTACTTTGCCAGCACGAAAAGACGCCAGAGCATTTTGAAAAACACTGAACGCGTTTTGAATTGCTGCGGGCAGGTCATTCACACTGCCTGCACGACTCAAACAAGCCAGCATACTGGTTTGGGTTTCAGCCACCCACGGCGGAGTATCTCTACGGCGGGCTTCAATTCCGCGAACTTTTAATGTTCCGTCTTGGAAAACGCCAAAATACCGATTGGCAATAGGAATACGCTCATCTGTTCGCGAAGGAAGAAACGCTACCCAGCGGTAAACGCCATCAAGTGAAACGCCCAACCCGGTCTGGGCAGAGATCTCTGCCAGTACATCCTGGAAATCATCTTTGGTAACCGCCCCTTTTTTCTTCAACCACAGCGCGTCAACAAACAACTGCAGAACTTCAAATCCCATCGCTTCAGCCACCTCTTTTGCTTTGATCAGAACTTCACGGCCGCCATTGGTAACCGCTTCATGAGCTTCGATTCGCCCAAACCGGGCATTTTTGTAACCCAAGAAACCGAAACAGACAACCAGCAGCCATTTAAGCGCTGAAGCGCGCGCACTCTCACGCTTTGCCAGTCGGCTGTTCTTTTTTAACTGTCCGCATCGGAGCTTCAATGCCACTCGTTTTTCGTAGAGAGGTTTAAGCGTTAATGGCACGACTCCAAGTTCGTCACTGGCAGGAACAATTCCATTTGGCAGCGGCACTTCCGGAGAAATATTCCCTTTAATGATGATCGCAGGATACATTGAAATGAAGTCGATCTGTGCGACATCGGTATGCAATCCAACAATGGGCTGGTAGATCAAACCGCCACGGTCACGATGAATCAAGTCCATGCCATCTTTAAACGCTTCAACCTGCTGCTTATGCCATGGAACAAGAATGTTTTTCTCCAAAGCTGTGAGCATCTGCATGGCAGAAATGCCCGAGCCGGGCGAAACGCGAGCAGCTTTTTCAATAGGGGATGCAGTCACGCGTGCAGATTCCAGTACGCCATCCAGCCCGTAATCGCGCCACATCATGGCACTGCGTACGTCAATGTGACAGCGTCCAAATAAATGTGCCTCTTCAGGCCGATAGATGATCTGCCCATAAGAGAAATAGGTCAATGCTTTTTGCCAGCGGACCCCACGCCGTTCATCGCGGTTTAAGCATAGTTTTTCCCCTGCCTTTTCTGCCAGCATTAAAAGTTGCGGAATCAGCCAGGTATCACCCCAAGATGTCAGTATAAGATCCGGGTCGATCTCATGTAAAATGCCGTTTAGCCTGTGTATTAATTCACCTGCCGATTTCAGACTCAATGTTTGTTTTCGCTGTTTAAACTGAACACTGATGGTAGAGGGCTCATTACGCGTGGGGTCACAATCTGGCTCAAGGGTCAGTGACCGCAAGACAGGAAGTACAGGCGATAAATCCCAGCGCGAATTGAGTGTTTTAAGAGATTGGATGCTGTTTTTGTCGTCATACTCGATGTCACAAAATGCCATCGGAAAGGTTCCATAGCGGGCTGCGTGACGGATATTAGAAGAAATGTCAGAATCATAGTAGGTCAAGCGTGGAAAACGCTGTTGCACTTCTCGGAACAATCGTGTCTCATTCACAGGACTGTCAATAACCGCCTTGAGTACTACAATGGGTTCAGGAATGAACGCATCACGCCGAGTTTCACGCTGCAGGTCAAGTACTTCGGAATGACGTCGCAGAAACTTCCATAACGCACGGAGCTGCTCGCTTTCCCCGCTGGCATAGAAAATGACTTCCATCTTTTGTTTCAGCCGAAGCCGGGCGCCAGTTTCGGTAATAAACCACAGACAAAGGCCGTCGCTTGCGTCCTCATAAAGGTCAAGCAGCCAGCCGCGTACACGTGCGCACATTTTATGCCTCGCCCTGGAAGTCTACATATTCGATTTTTGTCTTTGTTTCTTCTTCCTTCTCTGCAGATGCACTATTTGGAACCTCGGAGTCCACCAGGTTCACCAGCGAAGGAAGTTGCGGAATTTGACGTCCTTCCCGTTGTTCTGCACCGATATCTACTCCCAGTTCCTCTAAACGGTTCTCCAAGCATTTCACCTTTTTGAATAATTCGAGTAGCATTGAAACAAGGTAGATGTCCATCGGGTACAAATTGCTTGCGTAAGAAGCCTCAGCAATATGACGATGTGAAAGAGCAAGGAGTTCTTGGATTACATCCTGATCACTCTTACGCAAGGCCCTGACAAAACGCTTTAGCGCCTTCTCTTCTTCAATCCAGGTTTGAGTAGCAGATTCAATTGTGCGTCCCATATTAACCTCTAAAAATCAACCAGTAAGGGCAGCTGTACAGCCGCTGATCGTGGCGCAGGAAGCACGCTCTCTTCCCACACTTGAAACGCATGGGATTTTAATTCTTCCAAAAGGCTGAGGCGTGGAGAAGAAATGGACAGGAGCGGTTTGGCGCTTACCACGACCGGCATGGACTGACTAATCCGTAGCAAATTCTCCAGCGCATGATCAAAAAGCATTCGGCTTTCTGCTAGCTGCACGCTTTCATCCATAAATGTTGTCAACAGATCAAGAACCAAAACGGGAACTTTCTCTGTTCCAAATGCCAGCTTTTCCAATAATGCGGTCACCTGATAACAGGTAAATGCACGCGACAGGTGGATGTTTTTTAGTTTTGTTACAGGATCGTTTGTTAAAGTATGTAAGGTTTTGGCTACACGATATATGTTACTGCGATTTCCGCAATCCAGAAGATACAGATGCCCGTTCATAGATAATCTAGCGGCCAGGTCAAGCATCAGATCTGCCCCGCCATGCCGTCCAAAAACGACCAGCAGACCATTGGGCAATGGAAATCCGGGGGTGTCCCCTGAGATAAAAGAACGTTCGATGTTCATATCTTAATTATATAGAACATTTGTTCTTTGTCAAGTACTACACTGCCCTACCGAGAGAAGTATCTTTCTTTTAGACTGTTTATGTCAAATAATCTAAATTGGTAAAAGAAATCGTCTTCAGTGGCGATTTGGTTTTTGTTTTCTAAAATATAATTCCTTATTGCACCAATGAAAAACTCTTCTCCCACTCTTGTTCTTAGTTCCCTTAAAAATCTTACGCCTTGTAAATAGACCGAGTTGATATAAGCCCGCAAGTTATCAAATTGATAAACTGAAATGTCAACTTTTCCACTTGGTGAATAGTAATCGACACGATAATTCCACCACCAATCAACATCAGATGGGTAAAATTCTTCAAAAAACAAAACTTCACTAAGGGTGCACATTGCTTCGTCTAGCCACGGGGTAGTAGCCTGGTCGCTGCCAACCATAGCATAAAACCATTGGTGTGCAGTTTCGTGTGCGGATAAGATGGTCATGTAATTACGGTGTGTACCGTCGTAATTATTTAAGTAATCTGTACTAAGGAAATAAATTCCATCTGCTTCCATGCCATCAGGAAAATCAGCCTCAACAATATTAAGCGTCTTATGAGGATATCTCATATCATAAATTGACTCAAAATAAATCAAAGCGGCAGATGTGTTTCGAATCAGTTCTTTTGTTGCAGTGGCGTTACCAGAAAAAACGTAGGCGGTAATCGAGAGATCTCCCAGATTGGTGCTAATTTTTTGATATTCAGGACTGGCTGAAAAGGTAAAATCTCTCGAGTTTAAATGTGTAAATGAGATGGAATTATCTGGGTTTACAACTTCCTTTCCAGCACCAGCGATAATAACATTTTGATTTGAACGGATATCCACGTAGAAATCAGCTTTTTCACTGACTATATACTCACCGATTGGAGAGTAATCGTTGACAATCCATCCTTTCTGTATATCCAATGGTGGTATAAATGGATACCAATTTTGAAAATTCACCTGCAAAGCTGTATAACCAAAGGCCGCTTCTTGAGCAGGTAAGTTGACTATGTAATCTATATATATTTTTATTATTTCACCTACTTCAAGCGGATTATCTAATTCAATCAGCCATGAACCGTCAGGTTTAACTGGTTTTATCAATTCTGAGCTTGGCTCTGAAGAATAATACTCTAATATAAACGATCCAGGATATTAATCTGGCGGGATATTGATTTGAATCATTGATAATCTTTCATCGGTTTTATTTTGATATTCAATGATTTCGTTTACTTCAGCAAAATGCAGGTCATAAACAATATTTACATGAAATTTATATTTAGTTAGCAAATTTGGACTCTCAGTGTTCTGTACGTTCAGATCAAGAGTCGGCTCTTCGCTTTTCACCAAGGTTTCGGTATTTTCTAATTGAGAAGGAAATGATTGAATAACTGTATTACTTATTTGGCAGGTTGGTGATTTAAAGATTGAAAGACATCCACTTAATAGTGTAAAGATTAATATCATAAGAGTAAAAATCGCTATACGCAATTTGTTATTTTTATTCATTTATTCAAAAGTTAATACTATAATTAGCCAGCTAATTATGACAGACAATGATCTCCTACACACCTCATTTTATATCCAAACCGTTGCACTCAAAAGTCGTGTTTTGCTTGCACCTATGGATGGTTTTACTGATTCACCATTTCGCCTCATCTGTCAGGCTTTTGGTTCATCATTAAATACATCAGAATTTATAAATGGGATTGATGTTGAAAATGGTCACCCTCATTTAAAATTTCATACGTTCTTTTCTGAAGCCGAAAGACCCTTTTCATATCAAATATTTGATGATGATCCCCAGCGATTGCTTAGGTCTGCCATCAAGCTGGAAGAAAATAAACCAGATTTGATCGATGTCAATATGGGTTGTTCAGCGAAGAATGTCAGTAATCGCGGCGCGGGGGCTGGTTTACTTAAAAATCCACAGAAAATCGGCCAAATTATTACACTTTTAGTAAATCATCTTCAAACCCCCGTGACAGCAAAAATCAGGCTTGGGTGGGATAACGATTCGTTAAATTTTCTTGAAGTGGTTCGCATCCTACAAGACAGCGGTGTCAGTGCCATTACTGTTCACGCGCGGACACGCAAGCAGGAGTTTTCTGGAAGATCTAATTGGAATGCAATTGCTGAAATTAAGCAGGCTGCTAAGATCCCAATCATTGGCAATGGCGATGTGGCTTCACTCGCTGATGCCGCAATGATGATCCAACAGACGGGGTGTGACGCCGTCATGATTGGACGAAGTGCTATTGGAAATCCTTGGGTCTTTAGCGGCCAAGATAAGAAAAAAATTCCTCCTCATGAATTGTTCAGAGTAATGGAAACTCATCTGTGTTCCATGTGCGAATTGTATTCCCCAAGGATTGGTACGATGATGTTTCGCAAGCATATGGCTAGATACTTAAGTGATTTTTTAACCTCACCGGATATTCGGAGAAAGATATTTTCAACAGAAGACCCCTCGGTTCTCTTAAAAATAATCTCTTTTCTTCTCGACATCAACTCTTGATAGGCTTTTTTAATTTGGAGGTATGTGTGAAGTTGATCTATCATATAACGGAACAATCAACCTGGGACCAGTCAAATCGTGATGGTATCTATTTACCAACTAATTTCATGCGTGAGGGGTTTATTCATTGCTCTACCAGAGAACAAGTTTTAGAAACCGCAGAGCGTTACTATGCCCACGATAGTAATTTGGTTTTATTACAAATCGATGTAGAAAGGCTGCAATCTGACTTGGTTGAAGAGAATTTATTTGGAGGAACTGAGCTTTATCCTCATATTTATGGTCCACTTAACTTAGATGCCGTTGTTACAGCTGCAATTTTTAATAAAGGGACTGACGGTAAATACCATTTTCCATTTCTTTAAGGATCAACGCCAGACGAGCATGGTAAAATAATCACCAGAGTCCCTGTAGCGCAATGGATAGCGTGCCGGCCTCCGAAGCCGTAGGTGTGGGTTCGAATCCCACCAGGGACACTATTTCATGAATTAATTACCCTCTTTTGTCAAAGTGAATCCCTTTCATTCATTGTAATAAATTCTCCATTTTAAATATCTTGATATCAAATCTATAAATTTCAAACGAATCGTTAATATTTATTGGAGACAATATACTCGCGTAGTAAAATGAATGTGACTTTAAAGGAGTGACTAAAAATGTACACTGAAATATATGGTGGCGGATATTTACTTTATATTTTGATCAGTTTACCTGCGTTGCTGCTTGGTTTGTGGGCACAATCAAAGATTAAGATTGCCTTTAACAAATATTCCCGGCTTAGAACAACTTCTGGCATGTCTGGAGCAGAAGTTGCCAGGCGTATGCTTGATCAAAATGGTTTATCAAATATTCGAATTGAAGAGACAAGCGGAACCTTATCTGACCATTACGATCCCGGGAAAAAAGTATTACGTCTCAGTCAGGGAGTCTATCGGTCGAATAGTGTGGCTGCAGCAGGTGTGGCGGCTCATGAAAGTGGACATGCTATACAGGATAAAGAGAAATATGGACCTCTCAAAATTAGGTCGATCATGATCCCGACCGTTCAGCTGGGTAGTTGGCTGGGACCGATTCTTTTCATGCTTGGGCTTTTCCTCAGCAGTCAGACAGGTGACAATATTGCGTGGTTCGGATTAATCCTGTTTTCAGCAACAGCAGCATTCGCACTTATTACTCTTCCGATTGAAATTAATGCCAGCAACCGGGCAAAAGAATGGCTGGCAGATTCGGGTATCGTTTACTCAAGTGAAATGGAAGGTGTGCATAAAGTTCTTGATGCCGCTGCATGGACCTATGTCGCAGGTGCCGCCCAATCAATATCAACCATTCTTTATTACCTTCTACTCTTATCAGGACGATCCAGGAGAGATTAATATAATCAATCCCACCAGAAAAGCGGGTGGGGTTTTATCATTCTCGGTTTGTGTGCTCGTCCGTCTGAAGCCTTAATAATCAAGTTCCCCGAATGATTACACAGGGAACTTGTTTTTTTAACCAGCGGATAAACTTTTTCTAAGTTGTTCTCTTATTTCCAGAGCTTTAACAGCTCCTTCGGCTGTACAGGTTTGTGGATTATCTACCATATAGACCGGGATTCCAATTGCTTTAGTCAAATATTTATCTATGCCACGTAACAAGGAACCACCGCCACAAATCGCTGCTCCACGGTCGATAATGTCTGATATTAATTCGGGCGGTGTTTTTTCCATGACTTTACGAGTCATTTTTACAATTTCTTCTAATGGTTCCTGTAACGCTTCTACTACATCATCTGTGGTTACTACTACCGGCCTGGGAAAACTGGATACCTGGTCCTGACCTTGTACTTCTATTGAAAGTTGTTGGTCCTGAGGGACAGCGGCACCAATTTTAATCTTTATCATCTCTGCGGTAGACGAACCTATGATCACACCGAACCGTTTTCTAACATATGCCGCAATGGCTTCATCGAGATATTGTCCACCTGTTCTTGATGCTTCGCCTGTCACAATTCCATTCAAACTGATAATCGCTACCTGATTTACACCACCACCCAAAGATATGACCATATTACCTGAGGGTGTTGCTACGGGAAGATCTACTCCCAACGCTGCGGCCAGAGGTTGTGGAATGAGAAATACTTCACGGGCACCGGCCCCAATTCCAGCTTCATGTACAGCCCTGCCCTCCACACTTGTAACCCCGTAAGGAATGGTGATCATCATTACAGGTCTAAAAATTCTCATTGGCCCGACTACTTTTCTCGTCAGGTAGCCAAGCAGTGTCTCTGTAACTTCATATTCAGCAATCACACCATGAAGCAAGGGAGAAATTACTTCTATATTATCAGGCACCCTGCCAACCATGTCTTTGGCTGCCTGTCCCCATTCGACCATTTTATCTTCATCAGACAATATGGCTACCATCGTAGGTTCTTGCAGAAGGATCTGTGATCCCTCGGCAAAAACCGTATTGCTGGTTCCCAGGTCAATACCTAGTTCGCGAGTTAAAACTGCCATTGTCGATGTTCCTGTATTTAAATTCTGGTTTTTGAAATTTTTCGATATTTTTGTACGGCTTGTAAACGTAAATTGGAACGCTTTAGTGCATATGACGCACGCATATATCGGTCAATATCAGATGCTGTAATCGATTTTAATCTTTCTTCAGCCCTTTGCTTGGCTGCTAAAGCTCGTTCAACATCAATTTCTTCTACATTCTCTGCTGCATCTGCAAGAATCGTAACTTTATTGGGTAAAACCTCAGCAATTCCTCCAGCAACTGTAAAATGCTCTTGATTACCTTTGGTTTTCACAGTAATAATTCCAAAGTTTAAAGACGTTAATAAAGGTGTATGGTTTGGCAAAATACCCATTTCACCTGAAGTTCCCGGAAGAATAATCATATCCACCTCTCCGGAAAATACGGGTCGATCTTGTGAAACAATCTCGCAAATAATTGTCATTATTTCAATCAACTCAATTGTTTTGCTTTTTCATAGGCATCATCTATACTACCAACCATATTAAATGCCTGTTCTGGTAAAGCATCACATTTTCCATCTAAAATTTCCCGAAAACTTCTTACAGTATCACTTAATGGCACATATTTTCCTGGAATACTGGTAAATTGCTCTGCAACGAACATTGGTTGTGAAAAGAACCTTTCAATTTTTCTGGCTCTCGAAACGGTTATTTTATCGTCTTCACTTAATTCGTCAATACCAAGGATTGCAATGATATCCTGAAGATCTTTATAGCGCTGCAAAAGCCTCTGAACTTCGCGGGCGGTATTGTAATGGTCTTCTCCTACAATTTTCGGGTCAAGAATTCTTGAAGTCGAGGCTAGAGGATCTACCGCCGGGTAAATACCTTTTTCAGAAATAGATCGCTCTAATGCAATTGTAGCATCCAAATGAGTAAATGTAGCCACAGGAGCTGGGTCTGAATAGTCATCTGCGGGAACATATACAGCCTGCATTGATGTAATAGAACCCTGGTGGGTTGATGTGATTCTTTCTTGAAGTTCACCCATTTCGGTACTCAAAGTTGGTTGATATCCAACTGCTGACGGCAACCGTCCTAATAAAGCTGAAACTTCTGAACCAGACATGGTAAACCTAAAAATGTTATCAATGAAGAGTAGAACATCCATGCCTTGATCTCTGAAATATTCAGCAATGGAAAGTGCAGTGAGCGCAACGCGTAAACGCACTCCAGATGTTTCATTCATTTGTCCAAAAACCATTACTGTGTCTTTCATAACACCAGATTCCAGCATTTCACGATAAAGCTGTGTGCCTTCTCTCGTACGTTCTCCAACACCCGCAAAAACTGATTTACCTTTATGGACAGTTGCAATAGAGCGGATGAGTTCTTGGATGATAACTGTTTTTCCAACACCAGCACCACCAAAGATACCAGTTTTACCACCTTTGGTAAAAGGAGCAATTAGATCAATAACTTTCAATCCAGTCTCAAAGACTTCAACCCGTGTAGATTGTTCTGCAAAGGATGGCGCAGATTGGTGAATCGGATAATATTCTTTGGCGTTTATGGAACCCTTACCATCGACTGGTTGGCCTAAAACGTTTAAAATGCGTCCCAGGGTTTCTTCTCCCACCGGAACCCTGATTGGTGCGTTTGTTCTGACAACAGTCATATCGCGTTGTAACCCGTCTGTTGTGTCCATAGCGACACAGCGGACTACGTTATCTGATAGGAGTTTCTCCACTTCTAGCACAAGTAGCTGTCCATCTGCTTTTTCGACCGTTAATGCTTCATAAATGGCTGGCACTTTTCCCTTCGGAAACCCGACATCGACCACGCTTCCTAGAATTTGAAGTATCCAGCCGTTTCCTGATTCCATGGTTAGTTCCTCCGATAAGGCGATTTCTTTGACCTGTTAATTGTTTTGAGCTGCAGCACCACCAACAATATCTAGCATATCATTTGTGATGTTTTGTTGTCGAATTTTGTTATATTCTAATTGTAAAATTCCTACTAACTCATTGGCATTATCTGTGGCGTTAGACATTGCCAGTGTTCTGGCAGCGTGTTCAGATGCCTGAGATGATAAAACCGCCTGAAAAATTTGAATTCCTGTAAATCGTGGAATGATTTCATCCAGGATTTCAGTTTCTTCAGGTTCGTAGGTGAAAACAGATTTCTCACCAATTATTTCTATCTTTTTTGAGAGACTGCTACGATCTACCTCAAGGGGAAGTATCTTTCTAATCTCAGGGGTTTGTCTGGTCATTGAGCGGTATCTTGTGAAGGAAATGTAAACTTGATCATACATACCTGCCAGAAAGTCTTCCACAACAAGATGAGAGATCGGTGAAATATCCATAAACTTGACAGGATCCTGCAGATCAGTAAATTCTGCGATTACTCTTGCTTTTCTTCGCATCAGCATATCACGGCCTTTTTTCCCGATGCATACATAGTCAACAGGATGATCAAATTTATCAAAATGTTCTAATGTGTTGCGTAAGACATTTACATTATAAGACCCTGCTAAACCTCGATCGCTGCTAACCATGATAACTAGAACACGATTTACGTTTTTTCTTTCACAGAGCAGGGGATGTAAACTGGCGTGCCCTGGCTGTAAAGCCAGGCTTACGAGCACGCTCCAGGCTTTCTGGGAATAAGGAAAGGATGCGTAATTAGCTGCTACTGCTTTTCGAACCTTACTTGCACTAACTGTCTTTAATGCCCTGGTAACCTGTGCAAGGTCTTTTACGCTTTTAATCCTGATTCGCATTTCTCTCGAAGACGGCATTGTAAACTATCCTCTGATCGATTCTAAGCCCAGGAATTTGAAAATATTTCAAGGGTTTTCTTCAATTTTTCTTCTGTTTCGCTTGATAATCGTTTTTCTGAAGAAATTGAGGCGGCAATTTCAGGTGAAACTCCTTCTATATGCCGGATCAAAGCAACCTCCCACTCCTTGATTCGATTCACAGCAACCCCATCTGCATAACCATTGACTGCTGCATATAAAGTAATCACTTGTTCTGAAAGTTGCACTGGCTCATATTGGGGCTGCTTGAGAATTTCTTGAAGCCTTAATCCACGGTTAAGTTGCCCCATGGTTGTTTTATCTAAATCTGACCCAAATTGAGCAAATGCGGCCAGTTCCCTAAAGTTCGCCATATCCAATCGTAAGCGCCCAGCAACCTGTTTCATTGCCTTGGTCTGCGCTGAACCGCCCACACGAGAGACAGAAATGCCTACATTGATAGCTGGTCTTATTCCAGCATTAAACAAGTTGTTTTCAAGATAGATCTGTCCATCAGTGATCGAGATAACATTGGTTGGAATATATGCGGATACGTCTCCTAACAGGGTTTCAATGATTGGTAAGGCTGTAAGTGAGCCGCCACTTTCCTTTATTCGAACGATCTTATAATCATCTTTTTCTGGCATTTCTTCGAGTGCTTTTTCTGCCAGAGTTCTGGCCATTGGTCCGCTGTACTTGCGCAAATCTTCAGCATCATCCCGTTGGACAGTATCGTCAGTAAAGCTTTTAGGTAATATGACATATGAGTATGCCAGACAAGCTGCTCTTTCTAGTAATCGCGAGTGTAAGTAAAATACATCTCCAGGATACGCTTCACGTCCAGGGGGTCTTCTCAAAAGAAGAGATATTTGACGATATGCCCAGGCATGTTTCGAAAGGTCATCATAGACCACCAATGCATCTCGTCCACTTTCCATGATGGCTTCACCAATGGCGCATCCAGCGTATGGCGCAATATACTGCATTGCTGCAGATTCGTCCGCAGAAGCAGAAACAACTATTGTGTGATCCATCGCACCGTAACTTTCGAGCAAGGCAACTGTTCGTGCTATTGAAGCTTTCTTTTGACCAATCGCAACGTAAATGCAGATAAGGTCTTTACCTTTTTGATTAATTATTGTGTCGATAGCGATTGCAGTTTTACCAGTCTGTCGGTCACCAATAATTAATTCCCTTTGCCCGCGTCCAATGGGAATCATTGAATCAATTGCTTTAATACCCGTTTGAACCGGTGAATCAACATCTCGTCGTTCAATCACGCCAGGGGCAACTCTTTCCAAAGGTCTGAATTGATCAGATTTGATTGCACCTTTGCCATCGATCGCTTCACCAAGTGCATTTACAACCCGTCCGATAAGCTGATCGCCAACTGGAACAGATGCAATTCTCCCGGTTGTGACTACTTCCATGTTTTCTTCGATCGTTGTGTAATCACCAAGCACGATAATACCAACGCGTTCATTTTCAAGGTTGAATGCAATTCCTTTTACACCATTAGAAAATTCAACCAATTCCTGTGAATGGACTCCAGTCAATCCTTTAACCTGAGCGATACCATCGCCAGCTTCAACAACGACTCCAATATTTCGAACAGAATACTGGGTTTCAAAACTCTTAATCTTTTGAGATAGGCTGGAAGTATATTGATCTAGGCTGTCTGACATTGAACCTCCAAAGATGTAGCATCACGCAAATACTGAAGTTCTATTTTACTTCATCATTTCAGAAAATTGTTTTAAAATTTTGTTCTTCTATTAGGAAAAGTATTTTAAGGCGATCTTAACCCTGGTTTCAAGATCTTCCGGAGTATCTTTAGGAATCATCTGTATTGCAGTTTGGGCTTCTACGATGCTGTACCCCAGGCTGGTCAACGCACTGATTACATCATTATCAAGAGCAACATTTCCAGTTCCAATAAAGGTACGTTCTCCCCTGATCTTTCCCTGCAAATTGAGAACGATACTCTGCGCAGTCTTTTTCCCTACCCCTGGAATTACTGATAAAAGATCGGGGGAATTGTTAACAACGGCTTTTTTAAATGTATCTGTAGACACATGTGAAATGATACTCAGAGCTGTTTTTGGACCTACACCACGGACTGTCAAAACAAGATTGAAAAGATCCCGATCTTCAATGGACTCAAACCCATACAAGGTTAATGACTCTTCGCGCACAACCAGGTGAGTAAACACTGCTATTCGCTTGTGCAACTCAGCACTCATGATAATTTGTGTAGGAACAAATACTCGAAATCCTAGCCCACCAACATTAATGACCAGGCTGTCATCAAGTATTTCAGTAATGATTCCTTCCACTGAAGCGATCATCATGATTTCATTTCCTACTTGCTTAAATTATATGTTGATAAAGAATTTCATACAGCACAACACCAGTTGCAACCGCTAAATTCAATGAATCACAAGATCCTTGCATAGGGATACTTACGATTTCTTTGCATATTTCAGTAATTTGCGTTGGCATGCCTTCACGCTCACTACCCATTACCAGAATCATATCACGTGGAAATCGATAGCTTCTGTAATCTATTTTAGCGGAATCTGCAGTACCAATAACATCTATACCCTGGAGTTTTATCCAATCAATGAAATCATCGGTAGATATCTTGAATAAATCTTTCGAAAAAATTCCCCCCATGCACGCTCTTAAAGCGGTTGGATCATACGGATCAGTACAATTCCCAATAAGCACGATCTTATTAATCCCTACCGCATCGCAGGTTCTGATAATTGTACCCAGATTTCCCGGATCAGCAATTTCACATAAACCCAACCACACCCCAGAAAAGCTGCTGTGTAAGTATTCTTTTTTTGACCATTTCTGGCTAATTACAGCGCCAATTCCTTGCGGATTTTCTTTTTGTGAAAGAGATTGGAATACTTCTTCAGAGACTTCCAGAAGATGAAGTTTCTTTTCCTTCGCTTGATTAATGACCTGTGATCCGATCTCTGATTGCCCATACTTCGGGGTAACGATGAGGTCTTGAATATCTGCGCCACGCTCAATTGCCTCAATTACAATCCTCGATCCCTCCGCAAAAAAATGTCCAGAAATTTCTCGGAATTTTCGATTGCGTAATTTCCGGATATCTTTGATTCTCTCGTTCGAACTACTGGTAATCAATGGTCAATCCCTGTTCTGCACCAATCGTTTATAACCAATTGTGTGTAAATGGCATATCGCCACCGCTAATGCATCAGCAGCGTCGTCTGGTCGGGGGATTTCTGGGAGGTTAAGCAATGTTTTTACCATTTGCTGAACCTGTTTTTTGTCGGCAGCCCCATATCCAGTTACAGATTGTTTCACTTCGTTAGGTGTGTATTCTGCCACCTCAATACCTGCTTTGGCCAGCGCCAAAAGCATTACACCTCTAGCCTGACCAACTGCAATTGCGTTCGTAACATTTTTTTGAAAAAATAATTTCTCCACCGCTCCGCTATCGGGTCGGTGGAGAATAATAATTTGCAAAATTTCCTGATAAATTTGACTCAGTCGTTTTTCGATTGTCAATCCCGGATCTGTAAGAATTGTCCCATATTTAATGAGATGAATTTTTCCGGTAGGATCTTCTTTTATAAGGCCATAACCGGTTGTTGCTGTCCCGGGATCAATTCCGATGATGATCATTGATTAATCAGATGCTTCCATCGCCGCAATTGCTTCGTCCGAAATCTTTAGATTGGAATATACATCCTGAACATCATCAAGTTCTTCCAAAGCATCAATTGCGCGGAGTACCTGAAGTGTATCTTCAACACTCAATTCCATTTCCTGGTTGGGAAGCATCTTTAAACCAGCTTCTTCAGGAATTAAATTAGCAGCCCTGAATCTGTCACTTAATGTTTTGAAAGATTCAACCGGTGCGATGACCGTAATTTCGTCATCGTCCTGTGTTACATCATCAGCTCCTCCTTCAACCGCGAGTTCAAAAATTTTTTCAAAATCGTTTTTCTCTGCCGGGAAAGAAAACACGGCAGCTCGTTTGAATTGCCATGAGACTGAGCCAACTTCACCCAGGTTTCCGCCAGAACGCGTGAGCATATGTCGAACTTCTGAGACAGTACGATTGCGATTTTCTGTTACACATTCGATGATTAACGCAACGCCGTTCGGAGCATATCCCTCATAGAAAACTTCTTCATAAACTTCGCCCTCTTTTCCCTCACCGGTTGCTCTCTTGATAGCGCGGTCGATGTTGTCTTTAGGCATGCTTTGGGCTCGAGCTTTGTCAACCGCGAGTCTTAATCGGAAGTTCGTGTCAGGATCGCCCCCCCCTTCTCTGGCGGCCATCACGATTTCTCTTGTTAATCTGGTAAAAACTTGCCCCCGCTTTGCATCAGCGGCGCCTTTTTTCCTTTTGATAGTAGCCCATTTAGAATGCCCGGACATAAAAACGCTCCTTGATTAATCTAAAAATTTAACGATTCGTAGAAATTATACCATGCACATTTCTTGAAAGTCTTCGGCTTTTACTGATCTCTGGATCTTGTTTTTTTTAAAAGTCAAGAGCTTTTCATAATTGTAAGTTTTCAATTATGAAATTGAAATGATATTGTTATTATTATGTTGTTGTTTTATTATTTTTTGTATGAATTCAATACTTCGATTTTTATCAACTATAGTTGTTCTCGGGTGTTTCTTCTTCCCACTGAAGCCCACAACAGAACTTATTCCTGTCACAAAAGCTGTACTAGAGGATTCCCCCAGTCTAGTTGTTGAAGCTTCCGATGCTTCACTCACTTCGTTTATTAGCAATGTTTATGACTCAAATGGTAGTGTTGTCCGCGGTATTTATATTAAAGATGTGCTGCAATTGCCCGTTGTTCAACAACCCGCCAGCAACCCTGGTTTTGTTTCGTCAGCGAATAACACTGTAACACAATTCTACACTGCTTCTTATTACGGCTCGATTGGTTTACTCGCTCATAATACACTCGCTGGTAGTTACTTTTTTCTCGTTGATTTCGACGACCCTATATACGTGGTTTATGGTGATGGACACCTTGAAACCTATAAGGTCATTGATATTCGCTACTACCAGGCTCTTTCACCAAACAGCCCATATTCGTCATTCGTAAATTTAGCGAATCCTGTTCAAACTATAGGGTACGAGCAGTTGTTTTATGAAACCTATGGAGTAAGTGGGCGTTTGGTAATGCAAACCTGTGTTGAAAAAGAAGGTTTGGATTCCTGGGGTAGATTATTCATAATTGCAGAAAAAATTGAGGGGTAATTCTAATTATTCCCTGAGTAAGGTCTGGCAACCAATATTAATCGGTGCGTGTTGGAGGTTTTTGGCCAACACGTTACCAGCGTTAACCGTTCATCATCACTCCTTGCCAGCCAACGAGCATTGTTCAACCGTGTTTCAGCATCCATATATCTTTCAGCTAAAATCATACGATTGGCAATTATATAGCTGAATTGTTTATCTCCAGAATATACATAGACAATATCACCTGGTTTTAAATCAACCAATTTTCCGAATACTTCGCCATCAGCGTTATGGTGCCCATTTATTACAGTATTTCCAACACTCCCCAGCAATGCCGAATCAGGGTGCCAGCCAGCAGCAAACTTTGAGGGTGCCTGCCATTGACCAAACGTTTCACCATCGACATTGGTAAAATTAAAATCTGAAACGACAACCGGTGCATCCAACTTTATTGCAGGGATTAAGATTCGTGTTGGAATATTGGGTGATGATAATTCCGGTCTTAGGGGTGAATTTATATAATCACTCTTTGGATCTAATGCCAGAAATGCATTCGATGGAGTATTACTTTTAGAAGGATGGTTCTCAATTGGTGTGCTGACTGATCCTGCATTAACAACAGGGGTTGAAAGAATGACAGCCTGTTCCCTCAAATAATATCTGTAAGCACTTTTTTCGATTCCAGCATTATTCTTAATAATGGATTGAACAATCCCGCCAGCAGAAATTAGCAGGATTAAGAAACCGGCTAATAAGAACAGATTACTGCTTTTAAGGATTGTTTGAATTTTCATGACTCAATGATAAATCATTTCTTGCTGGCTAACGGTATTCTTCAACACTCCAATGCCGTCAATTTCGATTTCGATCATATCACCATGATTGATTTGCCCGACACCTGCAGGTGTACCAGTTAAAATTACATCGCCAGGCAATAAGGTCATGATGTTCGAAATATATGACACAATCTTTGGAATTGAAAAGATCATTTCTTTCGTTGAAGCCATTTGACGTAATTCACCGTTTACACGACAAGTGATCAATAAGTCAGCTGGGTCTATATCCGTTTCAATCCACGGGCCTAGCGGGCAGAATGTATCAAATCCCTTTGCTCTGGTCCATTGACCATCTTTTCGTTGCAAATCCCTGGCTGTGATGTCATTCGCAATTGTATATCCAAGGATAAAGTCGCTTACATTACCGGGATCAATCCGCCGGCCTTTTTTCGCGATAACCACTGCTAATTCGGCTTCATGTTCTACCTGGCCCGAATAATCTGGCAAAATGATTACCTGACCAGGGCCAATGATCGCTGATGGAGGTTTTAAAAAGATCAATGGAATCTCTGGTACTTCGACCCCTTGCTCTCTGGCATGCTCAAAATAATTTCGCCCCAAACAAATTATTTTTGAAGGTATAACTGGAGCTAGAAGAGTAATTTTATTTAGATTAATCTCTGGTTCGAGCCGCTGGTATTCGCCAAAGATATCACCTTCTATGAGACCAACCCTGTCTTCTAATACCCACCCGTATCTCTCTTGATATTTTGTCGAGTTGAACCTAATTAATTTCATGCGTTTGTCCGTTAATTATTATTGATCTGCAATAAACCAATTTGCGATTAAACTTCTTTACAGATTTCTGAAGTTCAAGTATATTTATGCAGTAAATGATCTCGGGCGGGTAGCTCAGTTGGTTAGAGCGATTCTCTTACACAGAATAGGCCGCAGGTTCGAGTCCTGTCCTGCCCACAATTATTAGACTTCGATATTTATATCGAAGTCGTTTTAAAACCAATCCCGTTTGATAAAGATGATGATCGTCGCCACGCTGAAAAACGTAAA
This sequence comes from Anaerolineaceae bacterium, assembly GCA_029265815.1. Classification (GTDB taxonomy): domain Bacteria; phylum Chloroflexota; class Anaerolineae; order Anaerolineales; family Anaerolineaceae; genus UBA6107. The sequence goes on from JAJUGU010000001.1 coordinate 209,346, forward strand.
GATACCAATGATCGCTAAATAAGCCCAATTGGTTGTAGCGTAAGGTATTGTTACATTCATTCCAAAAAAGCTGGTGATAATTGTTGGAATGCTCAATACGATAGTTATTGAAGCAAGGAATTTCATGACCACATTCAAATTATTTGAGATGATGGACGCGAAAGCATCCATCATGGAACTTAGAATGTTTCCAGATATTGCTACCATTTCAATCGCCTGTTGGTTTTCTGTCAGCACATCTTCCAGAAGATCCTCATCCTCAGGGTACCTGTGAAAAAGCGGTGTTTTCTGAAGCCGTTCCATCATCAACTCATTTGCTTTTAATGCAGTCGTAAAATACACCAGGCTCTTTTGATATTTCAACAGCTCTAACACTTCCGTATTTTTCATGGAAGCTTGAAGTTTATCTTCAACGATTTCGGTATTGTGATTGATCTCACGCAGGTATGCCAGAAATTGGGTTGCTGTGAGCAAGAGAATGCGTAGTACCATGCGATTTCTTTTCCCAGTGGAAATGCCTCGGATTCTTGTCCTAAGCATTTCATCCAGCACTACGTTATGACGCTTGCAAACTGTGATGATCATCTTGTCGGTCAAAATGATTCCCAATGGAATAGATGTATAAGGAACATCTAGCTTTTCACCCTGAAAGAATGGAATCCTTAACAGAATTAAGATCGTTCCATCATCTTCTTTTTCTGTTCGAGAGCGTTCGTCAAGGTCAAGAGGGTAAGTAAGAAAATCAGCTGGAACTCCTAATGCTTTAATCGAATCAATTTCATCTGTAGTAGGATCGATCAAATTGATCCAGCAGCCATCCACTGGCTCTTCAATGCGGGTGATGCCGGTTTCTTCATTGCCCTTGTAGATGATTTTCATACCCGACCTCCATCAAAGATTTCAAGCATTATTTTACCCTTTTGTTTATCTTTATTGTTAAGGTTTTTTGTTTTATAATCAAATAACTGGGGATGACAGGCTTCGACGGGCAACGTTGATCCCAGACTGCGAGCCGAGAGGTACCGAACTCGTAAAATCAGTACAAAAATTAAGTGCCAATCGCACAAACTTTGCTGCTATGCCCCTCGCCGCCTAGCGACGATCGCAAGCGCAAATGACGCTCACGTAGCGTCACGCCTTCCTGCTCCGCCCTCCAACCGGCAGCAGAGCGGGCGTCACAAAGTTGGAGTGCCGCACATCAAGCCGTGGGTTGTGCGAAAGAGAGCTTTCGGGCTTTAGCGGATGGCAGTTGAGTGGTTTTGTATATTTTTACCTCAACTGTGACACCAAAAATAAACTAAGCTCGTAGACGTTTGAGGGTTTACTTGTTCGGACGCGGGTTCGATTCCCGCCATCTCCACCTGATTTTGGAGAAAAAAACCACCTCGTGGTGGTTTTTTTATTTTTTGTGTGAGTTCCTATAATCGCTGAAATGATCACTAATATTTATATTTTCAAAATGCCTTAAATGTGTTCTTGAGTTCTCAATTTTTCCATTATTCAATTTTAATGTAAATCAATTTCATGCAACTAAGTTTTACTTTGATTTGATCATTTCAAGGAGTTTTTCTTCAGAAATGGTTTGAATACCAAGAGTTCGCGCCTTTTCTAATTTTGAGCCTGCGTTTTCGCCAAGTACCAGGAAATTTGTATTTTTACTGACACTATCAGTTGTCTTTCCACCTGCTTTTTCAATCATTGCTTTGGCTTCATCTCGAGACAAAGTCGGAAGCGTACCGGTGATGACAAAAATCAGTCCTGATAGAGGAAGGTCTTCTGGTCGTTCTTGTTGTCTTTCCTCAACAGGCCAGATGCTCAGTTTTTTAAATTTTTCAAGCAATTCTTGGTTCGAATTCCTTTCAAACCAATCTTTGATTGAAATGGCAATATTCGGTCCAATTCCCTCCACCATTTGCAACTGGTCAATTGAAGCCAGCGCAAGCCGGTCAAGGCTCAGGAATGCCCGCGCAAGATCTGAAGAGGCCACCTCTCCAACTCCACGAATTCCAAGTGCGTTTAAAAATCTTGCCAGGGAACAATTTCGTGATTGATTGATGGAGTAAAGCAAATTTTCAGCTTTCTTTTCTGCAAAACCTTCCAGAGTGAGGAGGTGAGTTTTAGTTAATAGGTACAGATCCGCATAATCTTTGACAAGGCCAGACGCAACCAATTGTTCAACGATTTTTATTCCCATGCCTTCTATGTTCATTGCCTCTTTGGATACAAAATGCTCCACATTTCGCACCAACTGAGCCGGACATGATGAGTTAACGCAATAGTACGCCACTTCACCTTCTACGTTTTCTACTTCCTGTCCGCAGGAAGGACATTTATCTGGAATTAAGTAAGGTGTCTCATTTCCCTTCCGCACTTCGATGATTGGTCCAATAACATAAGGGATGACATCACCTGCGCGCTTAATCATCACCCGATCATTAATTCGGATATCTTTTTCTTTGATAAAGTCAAAATTATGTAATGTCGCTTGCTTGACGATAACGCCGCCAATCTCTACGGGTTCTAATATGGCATAAGGGGTAAGAACACCCGTGCGCCCTACATTGACGCCAATATCCTTGAGGATGGTGGATACTTCACGGGCCGGGTATTTTAATGCAATGGCTCCTCTCGGATCTTTTCCAACGTAACCCAGTTTACCGGCAAGGTCAAGATTATCCAGTTTAATCACCACACCATCCACTTCGAAAGGTATTTGATCTCGAATTTCCATCCAGTGATCGATGCGGTTGAGCACCTCATCGAATGATTGGCATCGTTCACAATATTTGCTCACTGGAAAACCAAATTGACGTAGTATTTCTAATGTTCCCCATTGGGTGGATGTTACATTTATCGAAGTATCAACGATGGCATAGGTTAACAAATAGAGAGGTCGATTCCTCGTTATAGCCGGGTCTAATTGACGTAGGGACCCTGCGGCTGTATTTCGCGGATTTTGATACGTCTTTTCACCTAATTTTTCAAGTTGCTTGTTTAGCGCATCAAAATCTTTGCTAAAAATGAAAACTTCTCCTCGGACAACAAATCGATCTGGAACATTTTTTACATTTTCTTCAACCGGAATTCGCAGGGGGATGGACCGAATTGTGCGCAGATTAGCGGTTATATCTTCGCCGATTTCACCATCTCCACGCGTTGCTCCTCGAACAAAAACCCCATTTTCGTAATGCAAAACAACGGTTAATCCATCAATTTTCGGTTCCAGTACGAAACCCGAATTTTTAACTCGATTATCCAATTTGGTGATGCGCTCATACCATGCCTTTAAATCCTCTTTGTTAAACGCATTTGCCAGCGAAAGAATTGGAGCCGGGTGAACGATTTTTTGAAATTTTTCTAGAACTTGAGCCCCAGATCGTTGTGTTGGAGAATCCGGTGTTACTAGATCTGGATAGCGTTCTTCCAGCTCATGCAACCTTTTAATCATCATATCGTATTCATAATCGCTGATGATTGGATCATCCAGAACATGATACCGGTAATTATGATAATTGATCTCTCTCTGAAGAGCTGTTAATTCCCGGCGTTCATCCATCTCAGTCATTTGAATACCTTTCGCTTCAATCTGAATAAGAATCTACTATAATATATTTTAGCTTATCAGTAAAATAGGTCATATACAATTACACATTTCTTGTTGAGCGGAGGACCAATGAAAATCGTTGCGTATATCGGAGCTGGGTTACTCATCCTTTTCGGCGCACTTATGGTAATTGGTGCAACTGATCCAACTGGGAACCCCTCCTGGCTTTTTGTAGGATTGGTTTTAATCGTTGTTGGTCTGGTAATCATTTACTTCGCAGCGCGCCGCAAAGCGCAAGCTCCCACAACTAACGTAACACTAAATGTTGATCTGCCTGGTAATGTTAATTTTGACTCATTGAAATGTAAATCTTGTGGTGGAACTCTTACAGCTGAGAATATTTCTATGGTTAACGGCGCTCCAATGGTTACCTGTCCTTTCTGCCATACGATTTATCAATTAACCGAAGATCCAAAATGGTAATCGGTCTTTACCCAGGAGGAATCGAATGAAGTTATTAAGATACATGTGTCTATTCCTGGTTCTAATTGTGCTGGCAGGCAGTGTGACCCCTGTTTCAGCTCAGGATTATCGCTTTCAGGTACCAGAACAATCGGTTGTGGTCACGATAAACGTCGATGGAACCATAGCGATCGATTACACCATGACTTTTCAAAATGATTCAGGTGCACACGCCATTGATATTGTTGACATCGGTTTACCTAATTATCAATATAAGCTTCAGTCCATTACTGCGGAAATTAACGGTCAACGTATCACAAAAATTACGGACTCTGACATCGTTTCACCAGGAATTTCTTTGTACCTTCTTAACAATGAAATTCCTGCTGGCGGAACAGGTGTAGTGCACGCGTACATCACGGGCGTGGCTGATGTGATATACCCGGCGACACAAGAAGAATCTGAAGAATATGCTTCGCTTCAATTCTGGCCAAACTGGTACGGGAGCGAGTATTGCTATGGCAAAACAAACTATCAGATGACAATCGTGCTTCCATCGGGATTAAAAGATACTGAAGGTAGATACTTTATTCCAGAAAACTGGCCTGGAGATTCTGAACCATATTCTAGGATTCTCGAGGATGGCAGAATTTTCTACACATGGGAATCTGATCAAGCGAATGGTTATACGCAGTATTCTTTTGGGGCATCTTTCCCGGCGCGTTTATTGAATGAAGGTGTGATTGTTAAAGAACCTTATGTCCCTCCTTCAGATTCTGGATATTCAGGTTCATCGGGTGGATTTAACTTTGATTTAAGTTCCATTTGCCCTGTCATTTTTTGTCTTGGTTTCGTTGGTTTCTTTGCTTTGATGATTTACTCTGCCACCATCGGTGCCAAGAAACGAAAGATGAAATACCTCCCACCCAAAATCATGATCGAGGGGAATGGTATAAAACGCGGTCTTACAGCGATTGAAGCGGGTGTTTTAATGGAACAGCCGATGGATAAGATCTTTACAATGATCCTCTTTTCATTGTTGAAAAAAAGTGCGGCAGAAGTCATTTCTAAGGAACCTCTCGAAATCAAAGCCTCTGAGCCACTTCCTTCCGGCCTTTATGCATATGAGACTGATTTTTTAGATGCCTTTAAAGAAACCGGATCTAAACGGAAAAAGTTACTACAGAACACAATGGTCAATTTGATCAAAAGTGTTACTGAAAAAATGAAGGGTTTCAGCCGTAAAGAAACAATTGCCTATTATGAAGATATTATGAACCGCGCCTGGGCTCAGGTTGAACAGGCCAATACACCGGATGTTAAGGCTCAGGTGTATGAAGAAGTGATGGATTGGACAATGTTGGATAAGAAATATGACGAACGGACAACCGAGGTGTTCAAAGGACCGATCTTCATCCCTGCGCCCTCCTGGTGGTGGCGATACGAGCCTAAATTCACACGTCCCTCAACCACCGTTTCGATGCCAACCACAACTTCTGCACCTTCTGTTGGAACGGGTGCAAGCCGGCCTACAATTTCGATGCCAAATATTCCAGGCTCTGCATTTGCTGCATCCGTTGTCAATAGTGTATCGTCTTTCTCATCAAACATCCTTGGCGGTCTGACAGGGTTTACCAGTGGTGTAACCAACATCACGAACCCACCACCGCCACCTTCAACATATCGAAGCTCTGGCGGTGGTGGTGGCGGTGGCCATTCATGTGCATGCGCTTGCGCCTGTGCTGGTTGTGCCTGTGCATGTGCAGGTGGCGGTCGATAGAAAAATCAAGCCAATATTATGAAACTTTTTCATAAGTTCAAGATTGGTACACCTGTTCCGGAGGTTTTCCCGCCGAAAGCCGGGTTGTACCATTTTCTTCGTGAATCAGACCATCAGAAATCACGCCTGCATTTACGAATTGATCCTGATAATTCCGGTTTATTGATGATTAATGCCAGCCGGGTATTTCACTTAAATCCCTCAGCTTCACATATGGCGTTTTATATCTTATCTGAAACGCCTTTTAAAAGTGCCATCAATGCACTTTCAAAGACTTTTAACGAACCAAAGCAAGCACTCTTGCGCGATTTTGAAACTTTTCACCAAACGATCAACAGTCTTATGAATGATCAAGTCTGTCCGATTTGTGACCTTGATTTGGAAACAACGGCTCCATTTACAGCTCGCCCCACAGCTCCATACCGAATGGATCTCGCCTTGACGTATCGCTGCAACAATGCGTGCGCTCATTGTTACAACGCCAGGTCTCGAAATTATCCAGAATTGTCAACGCAAGAATGGTTTGCAATTCTTGATAAGCTCTGGAACCTGGGGATTCCACACATCGTCTTCACAGGTGGGGAGCCCACTCTACGGGACGATCTGCCAGAATTGATCAAACACGCAGAAGGTAACGGTCAGATTACCGGTTTAAACACCAACGGAAGGAAACTTAAAAATCGTAATTTTGTGAATCAACTGATCGATGCCGGGCTCGATCATGTGCAGATCACACTTGAATCTCACCTTGCAGAAATCCATGACAAAATGGTCTGTCATGCTGGTGCATGGGAAGAAACAGTTGCAGGTATTGAAAACGTATTAAAAACACGTTTATATGTAATGACAAACACGACCATGTTAACGCATAACAGCCCAACCATTCCGCAAACATTGGAATTTTTAGCGAAACTCGGACTGCCAACTGTGGGGTTGAACGCATTGATTTATTCAGGTCATGGAAAGACTGTTGGAACAGGACTTTCTGAAAAGGATCTTCTTCCGCTTCTTACTTCTGCAAAGGAGATTACATCAAACTATGGTCAGAAATTAATCTGGTATACCCCCACTCAGTATTGCCATTTTGATCCTGTAATTATGGGATTAGGTGTCAAAGGATGTACTGCCGCTTTATATAATATGTGCATAGAGCCTGATGGCAGTGTCCTTCCATGTCAATCTTATTATCATTCTTTGGGAAATATTCAAAAAGATAATTGGATTGCCATTTGGAATCACGATCTGGCTATATCACTGCGTGAAAGAAAGAATATCCCTGAAAAGTGTGCTACATGTGCAATATATAATGAATGTGGTGGTGGTTGTCCATTAACATTTGAGGTTGAGAATCAATTATGCATGGAGGAACAATGAAATCAAGAATTCGTTCTTTTTTTGACAGAATCTTCTATACACCCACCCCGCTCCCTCCTGGAACTTTTCAAACGATTATGGAGATAAACGGGGTTCTATACCGCCTTCATTTACGAATTGAGCAAGAAGGAAAAGGTCTGTTGATTGTAAATGCTTCTACGATCCTCCATCTCAATCGCACCGCTGCAGAAATTGCTTTTTACTTGATAAATAAAACTCCTATTGAGCAGATCATTTCATCAATGATGCGTCGGTATCAAGTTACAGCTGATATTGCGGCACAGGATGTTGAAAATTTTAAAATTCGGATTGAATCCCTCATTCAGACCCCCGACCTTGATCCTGAAACATTTCTCGACATGGAACGGATTGAGCGCCATACAGATGAATTGGTCACTCCTATTCGTCTCGATTGCGCCCTTACATATCAATCTTCTGAAGGCGCATCGAGTTTGTATGCGCCTCTTGACCGTGTAAAACGGTCTCTTGACACGGAAGAATGGAAAGAAATCCTCAAGAAGTCTTGGAACGCTGGAATCCCCCATATCATATTTACCGGAGGGGAACCAACGATACGACCAGATTTAGAGGAATTGATCCAGTATGCAGAATCTTTAGGTCAGGTAACTGGTGTCATTACAGATGGGTTACGCTTAACAGATTCAGATTATTTGCATAAACTACTTAATGCAGGTTTAGATCATATAATGATCATTCTTCAACCTGATGAAGAACAGTCATGGGAAGCCATTCGGGATGTGCTTAATGAGGATATTTATCTATCAGTCCACTTAACAATCAATGAAAAGAATAGAAATCGTATTCCATCTATCCTAAGAAAAATCAAAGATATGGGGGTAAAAGCACTATCCTTAAGTGTGACATCAACTGAACTGGTGAATGAATTATCTTATGCCTCTCGCACTTCAGCAGAAATGGGATTACATCTTGTTTATGATCTTCCGGTTCCATATTCCGTATTAAATCCAGTTGGAGTTGAAATGGAACAACATGAAGCAACCAAACAAGGAGCCGGGAGATCATGGCTTTATATTGAACCAGATGGAGATGTATTGTTAGGACAGGGATCAGAAGTATGCATTGGGAATTTTCTTACTGATCCCTGGGAGACAATTTCTGGAAATCGAAAATTGGAGCCTTCCAAATAAATGAATGTTGATTGGCACCTGAGATACCAACAACAAAGTTACTGGACTCGCTCATTACGTCAATATCTATTACAAAGGGTATCCATTCATCCAACCTCCAATGTACTGGAGGTTGGATGTGGAACAGGAGTGATTTGTTCGGATTTATTGGATCACTTTCCGTGTCACCTATTTGGTATTGATATTGTTTTTTCAAACATTGATATTGCTATGCGAAATGTCTCAAAATTGTGTGCAATCTGTGGCGATGCCAATTTTTTACCTTTTCCCTCAGGCTTTTTTGAGATGGTGTATTGCCATTACTTTCTTCTCTGGCTTGCCAATCCACTTCAAGTTATCGCAGAAATTAAGAGAGTTCTTCGTCCTGGTGGATTTTTTCTTATTTTTGCGGAACCCGATCACTCTGCTCGTATCGATTTTCCTTCTGCATTGAATCCTCTTGGCAAATTACAGGTTTCATCACTAAAAATACAGGGAGCAGATATTCAAATTGGTCGAAAAATTCCCGGGTTACTTTCTAAGGCAGGTTTTCACGATATTCAATATGGCATCTCTGGATTTGAATCCTGCTCTGGTTCGCTTCCAGATTGGTGGGAATCAGAATGGGAAGTGATTCGACACGATCTTAAATCAATAGTTAGCGATGACAGACTGAACAATTATCAGGATTTAGATAAAAAATGCTGGGAAGCAGGAACTAGGATTCTCTGGGTGCCAACTTTTTACGCGATTGCCATAAATTAGGATTAATTAATAATTCTTTAAGCTATTAATCACTTGCAATGAAAAAAATTGATGCTAATCTATATATCAAAGCTGGAAAACGCATTACTGTTTACATTATTCCGTTTTCTAGCTTTTATCATTTAATATAATTTTTAATCACATAGTAATAGTTTCTTTTCTTTTCACTAACCAATAAATAATTGTTATAAGCGATCTTTATCGAATTGTATTGCTAAATCGAATAATTAACGATATAATTTTGCTCGTTGTTCGGGGCGTGGCGCAGCCCGGCTAGCGCGCTTGCATGGGGTGCAAGAGGTCGGAGGTTCAAATCCTCTCGCCCCGACTACAGAACCACAAGACAGGAAACGGGCTACCTGTCTTTTTCTTTTAACAAGAGGCTGGATTCCGCTGCGCTTCACAATTCCTCTCGCCCCGACTACAGAACCACAAGACAGGAAACGGGCTACCTGTCTTTTTCTTTTAACAAGAGGCTGGATTCCGCTGCGCTTCACAATTCTTCTCGCCCCGACTACAGAAACTAATTTAAAATAATTCTTTTTAATTTAGAATACTCCTTGCTTTTCCAAAAAACTCGATGCGCTCCCAAGTCTTTCTTTCTCACTTCTATAGCAGCCATTTCTCCAGTGTTCTTGTTAGGATTTATGATCACCTTACCCAATAACTCAAATATGCCTATTACAAACGCGAGAAAAAGTAATAAACCTGGACATAAGCAGAATATTACTGGCATCCAAGCCATAACTGATTCAGAATACTGATCTTTCAGTACCATTATCCCCAAGACAAATAATGTCAATGCTAGTAATAGACTTCCAATTGTAGATTTCCAACCGAGCTTTGCTGTTGCACACTTATTGCATATGAAAACGCTTTCTTCTCCAAGAATTTTATAAATTTTCTTGGTAGAGCTCATTTCTACGAGAATAAAATCTGCGTTTGTCGTGTGCGTGTCGCTCAATTCACCGTAATGGAATGTGTATATTTGGCCCTCTGAAAACGCGCCACATTTTTGGCAGGTTTCTTCCATCCTTGGACCTCTATTTCAATCTCATTGTATTCTGCCTAACATAACAATTCAATATTTAATTTGACCTTTTGTAGAATAATCTCGTTATTCCCTACATCATTTATCGATCGGCGGTTCTGAATTCCACAAAAGATGATCCCCACTAAAATTTTTCAGTGGGGATCATTTAAGTAATCCTTACTCTTTAGTCTAGTATTTTTATTGCGGCATCGATCCGTTCAAGGACCTTATCCTTACCAATAATCTCCATGCTTTCAAAAAGTGGAGGACTAACACGCTGTCCGGTTACTGCTATGCGCAAAATTCCAAATACTTGCCCAGCGCTGAAACCAGATTTTTCGACGAATTCTCGCATTAGCGGCTCATCTTTTTCCTTTGTCAATACAGGAACACTACTCAGGATCTTTAGGGATTCTTTCAGAATAACCGCAGTCTGCTCTTTTGTCAGACCTTTTGGAATTAATTCTTCTGTGCTGTATTTGACATCCTTTTCAAAAAAGAAGCCAGCCAGTTCAACCGAGTCGTCTAATGTTGCTAATCTCTCTTTTAATATTGGTGCTATTTTTAACAATATTTGATGATCAGGTTGATATCCTTTGGCCTCAAAAAATGGACGAATGCGCCCTGCCAGATCTTCATCGCTCAAGTTTCGGATATGCAAGCCGTTAAAATGGTCTAATTTTGTAAAGTTGATTGCTGCTGGAGATGGATTCAGGTGGTTAAGATCGAATTTTTGAACCAGATCATCCAATGTAAAGAATTCCGTGTGATCATCATAACTCCAGCCCATTAATGCAACCCAATTGACTACTGCCTCTGGCACATAACCCAAATCAGCAAAGTCTTTGATGAAGATGGAATGTCCATCTTTAATTAAATCTGCTGATTCACGTTTACTCATTTTTCCTTTACCGCTTGGTTTTAGAAAAACTGAAAGATGAATCCATACCGGTTCTCTCCACCCAAAAGCACGGCAGATCAATGAATGCAGCGGCAGTGAAGGTAGCCATTCTGAACCACGAATGACATGAGTAATTTTCATTAAGTAATCATCAACCATTGCAGCAAGGTGGTAAAGTGCCCAGCCATCGGATTTGATAAGAATTGAATCATCCAAAGTACGGTTCTCTACAGTAATTTCACCCCGCAAGAGATCAGTAACCGTTGTCGTTCCTTCTCGCGGTGCTTTGAATCGAACCACATATTTTTCGCCATTCTTAATTCTTGCTTCTATTTCTTCTCGCGATAAATTTCGACAAGTACCGTCGTAATGAGGTGGTTCTTTTCTTTTTTGCTGTTCTTCTCTAACGCGACTCAATCGTTCGGGTGTACAAAAACAGTAATATGCATTTCCGGATTCAACAAGTTTCTTTCCATACTCCAGATAGATTTCTTTACGTTCTGATTGTCTGTAAGGTCCATAAGGTCCTCCTTTACCCGGACCTTCGTCATAGTCAATACCTAGCCATTTTAAGCCATTGATCAATTCTTCTTCAGCCCCTGGCATATAGCGTTTTACATCTGTATCCTCAATTCGTAAAATGAACTGCCCACCTGTTTTATGGGCTAATAAATAATCATATAATGCCGTTCTGGCACTCCCCAGATGCATATGACCTGTTGGAGATGGGGCAAAACGTACTCTGGCTGGTGTAAATTCTTGATTCATAATTCTCCGATTTATTATAGTTTCCGATGCAGTAATACACTCTCAATCAATCCGATTCCGAGCAACAATGACACCAGTGAACTCCCGCCATAGCTGATAAACGGAAGTGTTTGTCCCGTAACCGGGATTACCTTCAAGTTTACTCCAATATTCACCATCGTTTGAAAGGCAATCAGCGTTGCGAAACCATAAGCGATCATTGCACCATACATATCGTTAGATACTCTGGCCGCTCTGACACAGCGCAAAATGACAAATATCAGCAAAGCAACAATTAATACGGTTCCAACAAAACCAAATTCTTCTGCCATAGCTGAAAAAATATAATCTGTCGAACGAACTTTGAGAAAACGCAATTGCACCTGCGTTCCGTGACCATAACCCTTACCGAGCAAACCTCCATTTCCAATAGTAATCAATGCTTGCTCGACATTATAAGTGTTACCATGACGAGCACCTTCATCTGGATTGATAAAAGTCAAAATCCTTTCCTGTTGGTATTCAGCAAGAAAAGGAAAGGCAGCAATCGCGAGAATGATTCCACCAACGCCAAAAATTACAATATACTTTGGTGGTAAACCACTGATCCATAACATTGAAAACCAGATTACCACCAGCATAATTGATGTGCTCAGGTTAGGCTGCAGATAGATCGGTGCAACAATTCCTGCGACAATCAAAAAACTCAACAAGATCCATTTGATATTTTTTTCTTTTTTCTCGGTAGAGGAAAAATAATTCGCTAAAACTAAAATGATTACGATTTTTGCTATTTCTGCAGGCTGAATATTAATTAAACCAACCTCAAGCCATCTTTGCGCGCCGAAACTGGTTTTCCCGATAACCAAGATCACGCCGAGAAAAAGCAAAGTAAAAATATAAAAGTATTTTGAAAGGCTTTTCCAATAGTGGTAATCGATTATGGCACATACGCTTAGTACGCCCATTCCCCCCGCCAGAAAGATCGCCTGGCGCTTCACATATCCTGCTAACTCAATATTACCCGCGATGGATGATCGGATCATGATTAATCCGAAAATACACAAAAAAATCACGGCTCCGAACAGCCAAAAATCAAAATTTCGCCAAAATTCTCTTTTAAACATAATTAATCAATACTTATTCGTTAATATATCCGCCAGTTGAATCAATCTTCTTTAAGTCAAAATAAGCTTCCATTACTCTTTTTACTATTGGCGCTGCAACACTGGCACCTTCATTTCCATTGTAAACAAACGCAACGACAACGATTTCAGGGTCATCATAAGGCGCATATCCTACATACCAGGCATGTGCGGGCCATGCTTCGGGTTGACAAAGGTTCTTTTCTTGTGCAACATCATCACAATATTCCGCGGTTCCGGTTTTACCTGCTGTAGGAATCTCAAAATCTTTAAATATTTCTGCTGCGGTACCTACTGTAACCACCTGACGCATGCCTTCCTGCGCCATATCTACCACCCACGATTCTACGACTTTCTTTTCTCCGGTTGGATTATTGTTTTCATCCAAGACATCGATCAATGGATCCTTTGTGATATCCCAAACCAGTTTTGGTTCGAATTCTTGAATCACATTTCCCTCAGAATCCAATATTTCCTTCACGATCGTTGGTTGCATGTATTTACCGTCGTTGGCGAGTATGGCAAAGGATTGCAACACCTGTAATGGTGTAGTAAGTACATACCCCTGGCCAATGGTTGTGATGTATGTATCTCCTGTTGACCAGTTTTCAGTTTTGTTGATGCGTTTCCAATCAGGATCTGGAACAAGCCCTTCTACCTCTCCAGGGAGCTCAATGCCTGTTAACCTTCCATAACCTAACGCCTCAGCATATTCCTTGGCACGCCAAACACCTAATCCGCCATCAGGAACATCGTTTTCAAAGCCACCACCGATTTTATAGAAATATACGTCATCAGAAAGAGCAACACCTTTAACAAAATTACACATGCCATGACCGTTGCGGTCATAACTTACGTACTCTCTTGGGGTACCGGGGTCGTTTTCAGAATACTTCTGGATGACCGTGATGGTTCCAGGGCATGGAATCTCCTTTTCTGGGGTAATCACTCCCTCATTAAGAGCTCCAATGGCTGCTACCATTTTGTACACAGAACCTGGGGGGTGCTGAGCAGAAACCGCATGATTGAGCAATGGCTTTAAGGGATCCTGACTGAGCTGGTTGTAATAATACGCAGGAATAAACCGTTCCATACGATTATTCTCATAGGATGGATAAGACACCATCGCCAGGATTTCACCGGTCTTTGGATTCATAGCGATAACAACACCGTTTTGAGATTGAATTCGATTGAGCCAGGTATTCCAAAAATTCATTTCATCTGTTAATGCAGTTAAAGCAGCAGATTGCAGCCTTGTATCAATCGTCAACTTAACGCTATTTCCTGGAATAGGATCAATGGGTGGTTCCACGTCTTTGGTTTCTTTCCCCGCAGCGTCTACCTCGACAACGCGTTTGCCATTGGTTCCAAGTAAAATCTCATCCAGAGAGTATTCAACACCGGCAAAACCAACCTTATCGCGACCGGCTACAAATCCAAGGTTTGTATAATATTCTTCGTTTTCTGCTGTGATTGGGCCCAAAAAACCAATTACATTAGCAGTTAGTGAACCAGTCGGGTATGATCGCACGGCTTCTGTTTCAATTGAAACACCCGGCCAACTATCCCCTTTTTCACTAATGACCAGCGCTGTTTCTTCGTCAATGTTACATTTTATTTTTATAGAGTCATAAGGCGCGTTTGTGTCACCAATCAGGACAATTTCTTTGATTCCAAATTCGGTTGCACATTCGGTGAAGGTTTTTGCCGTCTCATCGGTAACTTTACCATTGGTAACAGGCACATCGATTAATTCAGATAACTCGCGGTATATGTTTTCGGTAGTACCTTGATCCACTGGCAGATATGCAGGAGTTATAACCACATTGTAAGACGCTACATTATGCGCCAGAACATACCCATTTCGATCGTAAATGTTTCCTCTTTGAGTTGCGACGCTAATATTTGATATTCGATTTTCTTCAGCCTGAGCTGCATAATCTTCGCCATTGATAATTTGAAGACTAAACAACCTGACAAGGTAAAAAAGGAATACTGCACCTAATAGAGCATAGATAACTCTGAATCTCCATTTTTCAAGGCCAGATTGAACATAACGGTCAGATTTCATTGCTCGACCTCACCTTTAAAAATCCAAACCGATAAATCTTTCATAATCGCATAAGAAGGTATTGCGAAAACCAGATTTAGAAAGATTGAAGGGATAATCACTCTCACCATTGTTGATCGTAATGGATAAATAACACCTTGGAATCGCAGACCTATAAAAGTCAAAACGTAAAGAATGATACTCCCAATCATTGTTATACCGAAAATCGACATGAGGGGAGATTGCCATAATTTACCTCTGACGAACCTCGCCATGATGACAATTGATAGAAAAGTGAAAACAAATACATACCATGGTATGGCTGAAACAAAACCACATAATGCTGCGGCGAGAATTGCCCAAAACCACGAAGAATTGTCTTTACTCAGTAAAGCCCATGATGCGATCGTTACCAAGAATAAATCAGCAGACCCATTTAATAGTGTAATCTCTCTAAAAAATGTGGTCTGTAATATCATAAGCAAGATGACAACTGGAAATGAAATGAGTATGCTCATTATATTCTTAGAATCGTCGATTATGGAACTAAAGGTTCAATTTCCACTGCCTGGAAATTTGTAATAATTAACACAGCCCTTAATGTTGAGAAATCGACAGATGGTTGCACTGATGCGGTTTGAAAAAGTTCGTTCTCTTTCACCTCAGGTGAAACAACCTGTCCGACAAGAATTTCTGCAGGAAAGGATCCTCCAAGCCCGGATGTGAAAACAAGCTCCCCATCTTTTACTGTCACAGAGGCACTGACTCTCTCCAATGAGAGATCACCGGTGACAGATCCACTAACTTGACCTTCGGATTGACTATCCTGAAGTCGAATATTTACTGTTGATCCAGCATCGGTTATCAATTGCACGCGTGCAGCTGACGCAGTAACTGCGTCAATCCTTCCAACCAATCCCTGCTCGGTTACCACTGGCATCCCTTTAAAGATACCGTTATCGGATCCGTGGTCAATGATTAAGTAATTAAGAAAAGGACTCGGGTCCTTTCCGATAACAGATGCTGCCACATACTGATTTTCTGGATTATCACGGGCAAAATCTAGAAGAGCGTAAAGAATCTCTGTTTCAACCAATTGCTGCTTTAACTGGAGATTTTCTGTCTGCAGTTGTGATATTTTTGCTTCAAGAGCTGCATTCTGCTGCATCAATGTGGTTACATCCCTGGGCAATGTAAAAAAGTCTACGATTGCCTGCACTCTAGTCGAAACCCACCCCTGTATACCAACCATTGGATCTACAGCTTTACCTATAATCTTATCTAGCAAGCCGCTAATCGACATTATTAATATTCCAATTACGATCAATACGATCGTAATAGACTGCCATGTACGAGCAGATATTTTTTTCATAATTACTACACTAACGGATTATCCTCTACTATTGCCTCGTTCTAACCCGACAAGAAAATCGTGATATTCAGATGGATTTTCAGCAACGATACCAGCTCCTCTTGCAACACAGGTTAGCGGATCGTCCGCAATCCATACCCTTAAATTTAATTCATCCTTTAATCTTGGGACTAATCCCAATATTTGCGATCCGCCTCCTGAAAGACATATACCTGAGTCAAGAAGGTCTGATACTAATTCTGGTGGAACTTCATCCAGTGCATCCTTAATCGTATCAATAATTACCTGAATCGATGGATTGATCGCTTCACGAATTTCAACTGAAGAGATATCAATGGATCCCGGTAACCCGGTAATCAAGTTTCTACCGCGGGCAGTCGCTGTTAATTCTGTCTGAAGTGGATAAGCAGAACCAATTGAAATCTTTATTTGTTCTGCCATGCGTTCGCCAATTAATAAATTGTATTTCTTACGAATATACTGAAGAATATCTTCATCCATCTCGTCACCCGCAATACGTAACGAGCGTGAAATAACAATTTCACCCATGGATATCACGGCTACTTCTGTAGTTCCACCACCAATATCTACGATCATCTGACCTTTAATGTCATTGATCGGTAAACCTGCTCCAAGCGCTGCTGCACGGGGTTCTTCTACGAGATAAGCTTCTCGAGCCCCAGCTGCCATCGCTGCATCATAAACCGCTTTCTTTTCAACAGCTGTTGCACCAGATGGGATACCAATGGCAACTCTTGGTCGCGGCATAGGTACAATTGTCTGTTGATGGACTTTACCAATAAAATATTCAAGCATTGCTTTAGTAATTTCAAATTCTGAAATGACACCATCGCGTAATGGTCGAATGGCGATGTAATTGGCTGGTGTTCTGCCCACCATTTCCTTTGCTGCGTTACCGACTTTATATGGTTCGCGCGTTTTCTTATGAATCACAACCCAAGAGGGTTCATTAATAACAATCCCTTTTCCGCTTACACATACCAGTGTATTAGCGGTACCCAGGTCGATTCCAATGTCAAGTGAAAAGAATCCCATCAACCAACTTAAAGGATTGGCTGCCAATATGTAACTCCTGAATCAAAAAATATTAAAAAATTATACCATAGCGGTATTGTCAAGCAGTCGAATATTACGAACATTTGGTTTTTCTTGACAGTAAAATTGCTTATCGCTATAATGTCAATATTACGCGGGTGTCGCCAAGCGGTAAGGCACCACCTTCCCAAGGTGGTATTCGTGGGTTCGAATCCCATCACCCGCTCTTTTATTTTAATCCCCGATCTTACCAATATAATTTGGCGTGAAAATTGCACAAGTTGGGCTGAATCTATTCCAATTTTCTTATTAATTTATGTTTATTTATTGTTAGTTATTAGCAATATTGTAAGTTTATTTTTCGTTATATATGCTAGAATAAATTTATCCTAAAAGGCCTTTTCTATGGAAAATCATAAACTGATTCTGCACATCGAGGATAATTTTGATAATCGAATCCTGGTTCGCAGGCTCTTGCATTCTGCGAATTATCAGGTAATTGAAGCTGAAAATGCTTATCAGGCAGTGGCTGCATTACAGAAATATTCACCTGTGTTGATTTTGATGGATATTAATCTCCCAGGGGTAGATGGATATACGCTTACTGCGAAGTTAAAAACTATACCGGGTGTGAATAAAATCCCGATCATTGCAATTACAGCCAATGCAATGCGTGGAGACCGCGAAAAAACCCTTCGTTCAGGCTGTGATGGATATATCGAAAAACCGATTGACATTGATAATTTCTTAATCCAGGTCGACCGGTTTATTAAATTAAACAAAAACTAGCCAATTCTTATGACCCCTTCCCTTGATGAACGACTTCTTCAAAACCCATCAGATCAGCCAATAACCATTTTGGTTGTTGAAGATAATGTTGGTAATTTTATGGTAATAGCAAGAATGCTCTCCAACCTTGGCATCCACTGTGAATGGAAAACTTCAGGATATGAGGTTGTCGAATTCGCAGAGACTTTATCCAAACTGGATCTGGTTCTTATGGATATTCGCCTCCCTTATGAGGATGGATATGGCGCATTTAGAAAACTGCGCCAGAGTGAAAGATTTAAGAATGTTCCAGTCGTGGCGGTGACAGCGGTAACGGGTCTTGATCAATTACGTCAGGCTAAATTAGCAGGCTTTGATGGATTTATCGGAAAACCATTAAATCCAGACCGCTTTCCAACACAAATTCAAAAAATCTTATCAGGGATACCTGTTTGGGAATACGAATAAGGAGTAAGCAATGACAGATCAAACCGACACTGCCCAGGTCGTAAGCAAACCGTTAGAGTTTAATGGCAGCCTTGTACGAACTGTTGTCATCTTTTTGCTTATTATTTCTATTGTCCCTGCTCTGATTGTGGGCGCATCAGTTTATTCTCAATCACAAAACGTCCTTCGAGATCAAACGACCTCTCAGTTGGGAGCCATTACGGAATCTTATATCGAGCAATTAAACAATGCACTCGGGATGAAAGTTATTGCCCTTCACGAGATTCGCGAATACAACTATTTGCCATCTTACCTTCGCCGTTTGTTAAAAGACCCCTCTGATCCCGACTTCATTTTTGCTCAGGATGTTATGTCAGAATACCTGCAAAAATTGGTTCAATCGGGTCAGACTTTTAATATGATCTCGATTTATGATTTTTCAGGAAACCTTCTTGCTTCATCTGATCTTTCAGCATCGCAAGAATTCTTTCGCACGGAAGATGTTTATAAAGAAATTTTAGGTACTGAACAATCCATATTAACCTTTGATCCAGGTGATTTATTTTCAGATCAAATGGTTTTTGTTTCAGTCTCCACACTATCTCTTAACAATGAGCCAGTTGCTTCAGTTGTCGGATATTCCATCACTCCTATCCCCCTCTCTATTCTCCAAGCATCGAGATCTGTCTTATCCTCATCAAGAGCGTATTTTGTTTCTGCTGATGGAGAATTTGTTACAGATTTTCCTAATGCTACCGGGTTGTTAGCTGGTTCACTAACATCAACTCAAGAAGAAATGCTTTCTCAATATATTGCTCAAAGCCCGACTGGAGGAGGTTTTGAGTACAACAACGTGGCTAACGAACCAGTGTTTTCATATATTCAGCAGATTCCTAACCTCAATGCCGCGTTCATACTTGAAGTTCCATCCGATAGCGTATTTGGAGAAATTCAATCAGTTTTACCTTCTGTGATCCTGCTTATGGCAGCTGTTCTATTAACCTCAGCAGCTATTGTTGCAATTCTGGCCAGAAGGATGGTGATGCCGCTTGTTGATTTAGCTGCACGTGCACAAGATTTTGCAGCTGGAGACTGGACATATCGCGCTGAGGTAAATCGTCGAGATGAAATTGGGTTGCTGGCATACTCTTTTAACAAAATGGTTGATGAGTTAACCAATTACTATTACTCACTTGAAACCAGGGTTGAGGAAAAGACACGACAATTAAGAATTGCTACAGAAATTGCCCAAGATGTAATTGCCTTTGCGAATCGTTCGGAAATATTGTCGAACATCCCGAAACTAATTGTAGAGAAATTAAAAGTTCCATACGCAGCAATTTACCAATTCAATGCCTTACAAAATAAGGTATCTCTTTCAGCAAATGCTGCGATAGAAGGGATTAGACCACTCCCTGAAAGCGGTCTTTCTATTCCTTCTGATAACAATTCTCTTATTGGATGGGCCTGTCTTAATAAACAGTCACGTGTGTCAGATGATCTTACTCTAGAAAAATCACTATCAGATAACAAGGGTTTAATCCCCTCTGCCCGAGCGCAAGTTGCTGTTCCAATCATGGTTGATAACACCCTGGTTGCTATCCTAGACTTACAGAGTCAGCGCCCTGAAGCGTTTGACCAGGAATCTGTATCAATCTTTTCCTCGTTCGCAGAACAGATAGCTTCAGGAATCCGTAATATACAGGTTCTAGAAAATGCCCAGATCGATCTGCGTGAAAAAACGTCGCTCTATCAAATTTCCCGTCAACTTTCTCAAGCCAAATCAGTTGATGAAGTCGATGCCGGCATCGTACAATTCTTTGAACAAACTGAACTTGTGAGCATTTTCTTTAAATGCGAAAACGACCAAGTCAAACTATTATCAATAACTGATCCTCTTGGCACAAAAAACGATCTATCACTAATCGGTTTCAACATTCCACTGGCAAAAGGATTGCCAAAGTTAAGAGAAAACAATGTTGTTATTTTAGACAACCTCAAATCGGCATCCGATTTATCCAACCTTGCAGTTTATTTTGATAAACGAAATTGCACCTCAATAGCCATTTTGCCAGTCATGGAATCTGGTGAGTTGAAGCATATTCTTGCAATAGGTTCTCGAGCAAATGAACCCTTAACTAATCTCCAAATACAACCTTATCGTAATTTTTGTGAAGTCATAGGTACGACACTTGAGCGTATAAATCTTCTTGAGCAATTAAATTTGCGCGTTCAAGAACTATCTGCTATTGCATCTGTTGGAGAGGCTGCTTCAACTGCATCTGACCTCAAAGAACTTTTCGAAAACTTATTCTCTAGAATTAAGCAGGCACTAGGAGAAGATATTGGTTTCGCGGTAGCGTTGAATGATATTGAGAATTCGAAGGTTAACATTCCTTTCTATTATGATGAAGAAGGATTAGAACTTTCTGATTACCCGTATTCAAACGACTTGATCTCTCAAACCATTTTGACAGGAAGCACTATTCTCCATCGGGATGCAAACGCGATTGGATTATTTGCTGTGGATTCTCCTGAAAGACGTATACCTACTCGATCTTTCTTGGGTATTCCATTAATTGTAGGAAATGAAACTGTAGGCGCCCTAGCATTACTTCACCGCAGAGATGCCAACCGATTCAACGACTCAAACTTGAGTCTCTTAAATACGCTTGCGCCACAGATTAGCACTTCAATTAAGAATGTTGAGCTTCTAGAATCTCAACGCTCGGCGATTAATGCGTACGAAAAGGAAAGATTCCTCCTTAACTCACTTCTTAGAAATATTCCAGACAAAGTCTCAATTAAGGACAGCGAGGGTAAATTTATCCGTGTTTCGAATTCCTTCGCAGAATCAATGAATATTGACAATCCTGATCTTTTAATTGGCCAGGAGGATACAACAGTCCAAGGTTCAGCAATTGAAGGCCAGGATCCAGATTTGGCTGTGCTTGAGTCAGGATCGCCTCTGTTAGGTGAAATTGAACAATATTCCAATCGAGAAGGCAAGGATCTCTGGTACCTGACCAGTAAGATTCCGCTCATATCACAAGATGGTACCTCGAAATCATTATTAAAGATTTCACGAGACATCACTGAGTTAATTTCAACACAGCATATTGCTGAACATAGATCTGAACAACTGGTTATCGCTTCAGAAGTTGCGCGAGAAGCCTCAATGGGTACGATGCATATCGATGAGATGTTGACCCGAATGGTTAATATGGTGAAAACCAGATTTGGTTTTTATCATTCTTCGATCTTTATTGTTGATCCAGTAGGACAATATGCTGTTTTACGAGAATCAACGGGTGAAGCTGGGGCTAAGCTAAAAGAGGCGCAACATAAACTAGCAGTTGGCTCATCCTCGATCGTAGGTCAAGCCACCGGCCGCGTAGAACCAGTTGTCGTTAATGATGTCACCAAGGAAACGAATTATTATCCCAACCCGCTTTTACCTGAAACCCGTTCTGAATTGGCTATCCCGTTAAAAATTGGTGACAAGTTGATTGGTGCACTCGATGTGCAATCAAAGCAAGTCGATGCATTTACACAGGAAGATGTTAACATTTTACAGATCATGGCTGATCAGTTATCAGTTGCAATCGAAAACGCAGAACTCTTTTCAAAAACCCA
The DNA here is from genome assembly GCA_029265815.1 of Anaerolineaceae bacterium. Lineage (GTDB taxonomy): Bacteria > Chloroflexota > Anaerolineae > Anaerolineales > Anaerolineaceae > UBA6107. The sequence continues at coordinate 231,574 of JAJUGU010000001.1, forward strand.
GCAAACCCTTGAACGTCACCGGTTGCTTCACCAGGTCACAGCTTCAGCAGGTCAGAATATCACTATTACAGATGCTATCCGCAATGCAGTCCAAACGGTTCATCTTGCCATGCCTAACGAAAAAGTCGGATTTATTTCCGTTGATGAAGAAGGCACAATTCAACTTCTTTCATACGCCGGTTACACGGCTACAGAAATTCAAGAATTACAGATCCGTTCGACTGAAAGTATTTATCGGTCAGCAATTCGAACCAGGCAACCTGTGCGTATTGATGACATCAACGCAGTAAGAACAGTCAAACCCCTCGGATTATCTGCGCGATCTGTTCTATCTGTCCCTGTCTATTTTGGTAGCAAAAATTATGGCGCAATTAACGTAGAAAGCAACAATCCTGGCACTTTCGATGAAAGCGATCAAGAGATAATTACAACTCTAGCAAATAACCTGGCTTCAATCATCGCTAACATTGAACTTGTTGAACAAATTACTCGTCAGGTCGAACGCCAACGGCAACTATACGATATCACCAGTAAAATTCGTAAATCTATCGATTTTGAAACAATTATGCAAACCTCGCTGGCTGAAGTTTGTAATGCATTGAATATTCGTAAAGGTTCTATTCAGCTAAGTTCACCATCCCTGACAGCTGTATCAGAACAGACTGGGCATGATGACAAGGAGATTGGTAAATGAGCTATCCTCGATCATTGCTCCCGAATTCTATTCCTGATTTTATTGATCCTTCTGATGACTTAAAGGTTTGGCAGGAACGTTTTTTACAATACGTTCTATTTGGTGGTTTGTTCTCAAGTTTGTTTTTGTCAGTGATTTCGTACTTTGCAGCCACATCGTCTGGTAGATGGACTTTGTTTGCAGCCTTCTCCATCCTCTTTATTGGCTCATTGGTAGTGCTTTTATTAAGGCGAATATCTTACTGGAGTCGTTCGATTGCTGTTTTAGTAATCTTCTTTTTCTTTGCTAACCTTGTCTTTTCTCATTATGGCTGGACCGGTATTTCATTAATAGTTTTAATAGGTTTTTCCAACCTTTCCACAATATTTCTGTATCACACTCCTTCAAGAATTGGACTTGGCATTAGTCTGGTTACGTTGTTATTCTGGGCAACTTTACATCAATCTGGTATAGCCTTAACTACAGGCCAGGAAACAACTTTTTTTGAGATTGTGATTGATGTTTTTCTTTCGACAATAGTAGGTATGATAATAAATTTATCTATCATATCTCTAAAGTCAAGCATCATTCAAAAGCGGCTTGAATTAATGGAAAGCAAGTCTCAAAAAGACCAACTTGTTCAGCAGTTAGATGAACAAAAATCATCGCTTGATAGACGTCTCTTTCAACTTAAGACTGCCTCTGAAATTTCACAAAAAGTATCTACGTTACTTGATCCCGATGTATTAATTCAACAAGTAGCCGATCTTGTCAAAGAAAGGTTTAACCTCTATTACGTTGGTGTGTTCATCATCGATAACGCAAGAGAATATGCTGTACTTCGATATGGAACTGGTGAAGCTGGCCGCCGTATGTTGGCTGCCAAACACAGATTGGCAGTAGGGGGGTTTTCAATGATCGGTTGGGCGACTCAGACAAGAAAGCCCAGGGTTGCTCTGGATGTTGGTGAAGAAGCTGTACACTTTGATAATCCGTTTCTTCCCGAAACAAGATCTGAATTAGCTCTACCCATCATCAGCGGTGTGAATGTTTTGGGAGCTCTTTCGATACAATCGGAAAAAGAAAGAGCGTTTGACGAAACTGACGTTTTAATCCTTCAAAGTGTTGCAGACAGTATTGGCATTGCTTTGGAAAATGCAAATTCCTATATGCGCACTAAAGAAGCATTGAACGAGATAAAAACTCTTAATCGAGATTATGTTCAAGAATCCTGGTGGTCTTTACTTGATCGCACAGGCGAAATTAAATTCGAATATGAAAATGACCGTGCACCAGAATCTTCAGGTCAGACATCGACCATTCAGATACCAATTAAGATTCGTGATGAGATAATCGGTCAATTCACAATTGAAACAGATCATAACAAGTTGACGGATGATCAACTCGAATTCATTGAATCGATCTCATCACAAACTTCGATCGCCCTTGAAAATGCTCGCCTTCTCTCAGAAACCCAACGCGCTGCCTTACAGGAACAGAAAATCAACGAAATTACCGCTCAATTATCTAAAGCTCTATCCATTGAGGAAATTATTAAGTCAGCAGTGAAGGAATTTGGAAAATTACCTTCTGTGAGTGAAGCATCGATTTCTCTCATCCCGCCAGAAGAAACGGATATCAAACGGCTACCAGAGCGAGAGGTCAAATGACACAGACACACTCAACAATTACAACTCAATATACAAGTTTTTTTGAGTCTGAGGATAGAGATATAAGTTCATTGAAACTGGACCTTCTCCAGAACTACCTGAATGGAAGTTTGATTCTAGGAACGATTTTATTTCTTATAAACTTATATGTTTCGTTCAGGCAAGGCAGTATTATTGCTGCTATCTTAACTTTATTACTTTTTGCTCTATTATTCGTGATTACGTTTATACGTAAGATCGATGCCAGGTTGCGCTCGATCTTGCTCAGCATCGCATACTTTGGAGCAGGTATATTTAGTTTGCTTACAGAAGGATTAAGCGCCAATGGGGTTCTTTACCTCTTCATGGCGGTATTAATTTTGGGGCTCCTCGGTCCAAGATTATGGTGGATTCTCGGTCTCGTTGCTTCAGGATTGACAACCATAACCATTGGTGTGCTCACCCAGACGGGTATAGTCAATAATGGGGTATTTATTATCGAAAATAACTCCCTTTTCTATTGGATCGCTACATTTGTTGTATTCCTTTTCTTGATATACCTAATTATCTCCCCAACCTGGCAATATTTCTATAAAGTTGCAAATTTGTTGAAAAAATCACGCATTAATGAATCTTCATTACGAGAAGACAATGTTCAAATTCTCGACCGCTTTCATTCTCTTGAGAATGAACTGGATCGAAGACGCTCCCACCTTATTTCTGGAAGACAAATAGGCAGATCAATTTCACTAAAAAATAACTCTAAAGATTTAATGCAAGACGCTGTTAACCTGATCCAGTCACAGTTTGGTTATCACTTTGTGGGGATCTATTTAGCAGATGAGAGGAATGAATACGCTGTCCTTCAGGCTGCATCAGGTGAAACTGGCCAAATGATGCTGGCTCATAACCATAAACTTAGAATTCGAGATGAAGGATTCATTGGTTATGTGATTACCCGCGGTGAACCTCGCCTTGCATTAGATGTCGAGGAGGATGCAATTTATTCGCAGGATGCTAATCTTCTAGAAACTAAATCGGAATTAGCACTTCCTTTAAAGGTTGGCAACCGAATATTTGGTGTGCTTGATATTCATTCGGATAAGCGTGATGCTATCTCTCAGGAAGATTCAGATATTTTACAGTCAGTTGCTGATCAGGTGGCTATCCTTATTGAAAAAACACATCAAATTGAAAATCTTCAATCTTCTTTAGCAGACCTCCAGAATGCATATTCGGTCTATTCCCGCGATTCCTGGCGTTTTCATCTTCAAGGCTCAAATAAGAATTTAAGTTACAGTTTTGCAGATAACAACCTTATCAGAAAAGAGACTCTTAATGCACAGGAATTGGATGTTATTCAAAGCGGTAGGAAATTAGTCATTAATACAATAAAAGGTGAGTCTGAAGATCAAGAAGCCTTGCTTTTAATTCCCATAATTCTGAGAGATCAATCGTTAGGTGTATTAAACATTAGATATAAAGGAAAGTATATTCCGCCAGAATTGGAAGAAATGGCTGAATCTGTATCATCACGTCTGTCTATTGCAATTGAAAATGCCCGCCTGTTGGAAGATATTCAAAGTCGTGCAGATCGTGAACGCGTAGTTGACACAATTGCCGCTAAAGTGAGAGCTGCTCGAGATATTGATAGCATTTTGCAGACTACAGCTTCAGAGCTCGGCCGGTTTCTTGGCGTAGATGAAGTAAGAGTTCACCTTAAAACACATGAAACCGAATAGTTGCTGTAGATAAATGTTGGAGGAAAAATGCTGCTAGATCAAGAACCAAATCAATCGTTAGGTATAGCAAATACTATTGACCTCAACAAGAGGAACCTGATCCCTTATCTTGTTATTACAGGTGTTCTCTCTGCTATTTTTTTGACCGTTGCCTGTATTGATCTACAATTGGAGCATTTTTATCTTTCAGCAGGTTTTCTACTTACATTTATTTTTGGAATCCTATTCTTTTTTGGTCTGCTTAAGATACCGAACTGGTTGACCATCCTCCTATTCACATTCCTGCTTGAATTATCAATTGATCTACTTTCCAGTATTTATCCTTCATTTTCAGGTATTCCATATATCTTAATTGCTATTGCAGTAGGATTTTTGTTATCAAATTTATTTCCAGAAAGCCGGGCTAATGATTGGGTCAATACAATTGCGATTATCAGTGCCATTTCAATTTATCAATTAAATGTGGTATCCCCCTTTGCCCAGTTTTCTAATTTGACTATTAAATGGGTCGTTGTCGCTGCAGCAACCCTAATAGTAACTTTTACAGTTACTCAATTGATACGCAGAAAATTAATTGCGTCTCTACGCACCAAACTAATTATTGGTTCAATGGCGCTATCACTTATCCCCTTGATTTTGTTATCGGTTATCAATAATCAATATATTGAAACCCTATACCGTGAACAGACAATTCAAAATCTTACGACAGAGTCTAAACAAACAGCTCAATCAATAGATGAATTCATTTCATCCACCAGAAAATCGCTAGAGGTTGAATCAAAGCTTGCCGCCATTCAAGATTATCTCAGGCTTGATCCCACGCTTCGAGCTGACAGCACTCAAGAAATACAACTTCGCTCAACTTTGCGATCACTCCAGACAAAAAGTGATAAATACCCTCCTTCTTATGCAATTCTTGATCTTGATGGAAATAATCTATTTGACACGAATATTCTCAATCTCGGTAAATCAGAAAGCGCAACCGATTATTTCATTAACGCTTCATTCTCTGATATGAGTTTTGTATCTACAATATACTTTCCTGAGAATTCCGAAAAAGCATATATCAACTTCATCACCCCTATTAAGAACCCTGCTTCGAAAACCCTAGGCTACCTGCGCGCAAGATATGATGCGGCAATTTTTCAAGATCTTATAGATGAGTCCATGTATTCAGCCGATGCCGGTTCGTATCCAATTTTAATTAATGAAAATGGTTTACGCCTTGCAGACAAATATGCTCCAAATCAGATTTATCATTCGTTAGTAAATTATCCAGATGATCAATATACTCAATTAATTAATACAAATAAACTTCCAAGGTTTATATCGCGAGAAGATTTATATAATCCTCAAATTGATATTGAGCGTGCAATCTCAACACTTTCCACTGGAGAGTTTTTCTCCACAACTATTCGTAATCAAGATGCTGATGTTTCTTACACTGGAACAATTGTAAAGCTATCGACAAAGTTTTGGACTTTGGTCTATCTCCAAGATCAAACACCTATGGTAACAGCTATAAATGATCAAAACAAGTTGAATTCTACGATTACGACATCAGTTGCTGTTATTATCGGTATTTTAATTGCAATTGTGGCCAATTTATTCCTTGCTCCTATTCTCAGATTAACTGAAGCAGCAGGAAAAATTTCTGCTGGCGATTTGAATACTCAGGTAAAGATCACATCACAAGATGAACTTGGTATTTTGGGAAGCACATTTAACTCCATGACCAGGCAATTGAAAGATTTTATTGATACCCTAGAAAAACGTGTGGAAGAACGAACAAGACAGCTGGCTGATCAAAACGAATCCCTTCAATTTCGATCCCGACAGCTCCAAACGGTGGCTGAAGTTGCCCGCAACATCGTTTCTACTCGTGAGGTAGATGCACTGCTCACCAGCGTTACTCAACTGGTAAGCGAACGATTTGGTTTTTATCATGTGGGTGTTTTTCTGCTTGACGAAACGGGTGATTACGCTGTACTCCGAGCAGCCAACTCAGAAGGCGGTCAACGCATGCTTGCCCGGCAGCATCGCTTGCGCGTTGGTCAGGTAGGTATTGTTGGTTATGCCACTGGAACTGGTGAACCTCGTATCGCGACTGATGTAGGTGAAGACGCTGTATATTTCAACAATCCAGATCTACCACAAACAAAATCAGAAATGGCTCTACCTCTTAAATTAGGGAACAAAGTTATTGGTGCGCTTGATATTCAATCCACAAAATCTAATGCCTTTACTGATGAAGATATTGAACTTTTCAACACGCTGGCAAACCAAATTGCCGTTGCGATTAACAACAACCAGCTTTTTGAAGAAACCACTAAAGCACTTGAAGAGATACAAAATCTGTATCGCCAGTACCTTCGTCAGGAATGGACCCGACAGACTTCTGAAGGAGGTAATAAAAATTACAAATTTACCTCTGAAGGTCTAATTCCTTACGATGAAGATCTTCCTGAAGTAAAAATGGTTCTCAATACTGGTCGTCCAGTTTTTCGAACTCAAAAATCAGAGTCGAATGGTGGTCTTGTCAGTTCTGTAATGGCTGTTCCAATCATTCTTTCTGGTGAATCTATTGGAGCTATTTATCTACAGGAAAATGCTGCCAACGACTATATTTGGAGCCAAAGTGAATTGGCCACCGTACAAGCGGTTGCTGACCAGGTTGCACAAACGCTTGAAAATGCACGATTGTTCGAACAGACTATCCGGCGTGCAGACCGTGAAAGAAAAGTGCTTGAGATTACCAGCAAAATTAGATCAACAAATGATCCTCAGGAAATGCTTAAGATAACGCTTGAAGAATTGCGCAAGAATCTTGGAGCGAAACAGGCACAAATTGTATTAAATATTGAAAGCAATGCGGTAACTGATTTCTCTTCAACTGATTCAAACAACTATGAAAACATGAACCCTTCATCTGAAAGAGGTTCACTATGACCCACGTAATATCCATTGCCAACGAAAAAGGGGGTGTCGCAAAAACCACCACAACTCTATCTTTGGCTGGTGCCCTGGTTGAATCCGGTAGTCGAGTTCTTGTTATCGATCTTGATCCGCAGGCCAATCTTTCACTTGCTTTGGGTGTACAGCCCGGAGAGAAATGTGTTTCTGTGGTAAATCTGATGCTTTCGGATCTTCCACTAAATGATGGAATCCAAAAAACAGAAGTCGAAAACTTATATCTTCTTCCCTCAAACCATGAAGTAGGATTGGCAGAACGGCTTCTTCCGTCCAGATCCGGATATGAATTTATTTTAAAAGGTATGGTTGCTCAGCTTAACGGTAATTATGATTACATTCTTATTGATTGTCCCCCATTTTTAGGTGCTATTACCCAAAATGCACTCATTGCCTCTGATTTTTTAATCTTGCCAACCCAGGCAGAATATTTTTCTGTTTATGCATTACGTAATATGATGAGTCTGATTCGTCAGGTACGAAGCAAAGGTAACGCTAAACTTCGATATCGTCTGCTCATCACAATGTTTGATAAACGCAACGGTATCCATCGCACGCTTGCGGATCATTTACGCACAACATTTAGTAACGGCGTTTTGGATAGTGTTATAGAAGTGGATACCAAATTGCGCGAAAGCCCCATTGTTTGCCGACCAGTAGTTTATCATGCCTCAAAAAGCCGGGCAGCGCTTCAATATCGCTTTCTAGCTCAGGAGATCATCCGATATGTCCAAGAAAATAATTAACTCAAAACTTGAAAACCTTTTCGTTAATATTTCTGAGGTTGAATCATCAACATCTAAGTTCGATACCATTGATGAATTGAGGTTTAATCCCCAGGATAATTGGGCATGGGAAACAGATGTAAATGGGATCATTATAGAATGTGGTAAAGAAATTTCTGATGTTCTTGGTTTTAATAGATTGGATGTCATCGGACAACCATTTTTCTCTTTCAGCTTGAATGTTGATGAGCAACAAAAAATCCGTGAGGTTATCCATTCAGGTGAATTCCCTGCTGAAATTGAGTTGAACTACAACACAAAATTGGGCAATCAAACCAGAGTGCGTACTTCAATTCTTCAAAAGTTTGATGAGAAGTCAAATCTTATCGGTTATAAATTTATTTCACAAAAAATCATTGCCAAAGATGAAGTCGAATCGCAGGGATCAACACCTATTTCTTCGTCTGTTGAATCCCATATTGAAGATCACCCTCCTTTACGTTGGCAAGATTTTACCACCCGCCCTTTAACCTCGGTTGAGTCCCCATCAAAAGAGAAGAATGTAGCTCGATCTAAAACTTTATCTGCATCAGAAAAACCTAAAATTGTTAAACCACGGACTAATCCATCACAACATCCTTCAACCCCACAAATTTCCACAGGAAAAACTGCTCCTCTTCCCCCAATCCCATTTCCTGAATCTGAATATGGTAAGCCGGTTTCAATTTCACCAACCATGATCTCTGGTATCACGTTGGTAGATAACGAATTTTCTACTGCCAGCAAAGTCTGGACGGATAAGGCAATTGATAGCTTTACTAAAGACGTCCTGGTTTCCAGTCCCGCAAAAGAAAATGGTCCAGCAGTGATAGCCATGCCATTAAAACTTAGAGATCAAAAGACTGGTGTCATTGAAATTCTGGATTTTCAAAATAATCGTAGATGGACAGAAGAAGAACGGCTTCTTGTTCAGGAGGTGACGAATCAATTGGGACTTGCGCTTGAAAATGCTCAACTTTATTCAGCTGTTCAAAAGGAATTGAACGAAAGGGTTAAAGCAGAAGAAGAAACCAGCAAACGCAATGAAGCACTGGCGAAACTTAATCTTGTTATGCAACAATTGACCCGCCTGGTTAGTCGTGAAGAGATATTTTCTATTGTTTCTGAAGCCATTCAAGACCTATTCTCAACTGGCAATATTTTAATAACATTATTTGATTCCAAAAACAACGAATTTGCATTTCCAGTTTGTGCCCAAGATGGTGAGATGGTGCAAATTCCCTCACGCCTATCATTAATTGGGTATCAAGAATCTGTTATCGAGTCCCGGTCACCACTCCTTGTGAATTACAACATTACTGACCGAATTACAGATCAGCACTTTGATCATCCAAATGGTCTACCTCGTTCACTATTAGCCGTACCTCTTCTGGCAGGTGATCGAGTTCTAGGAGTGATTTCGGTTCTAGATTATCGGCAAGAAAATGCGTTTGATGAAATTCAAGTAGAACTCCTTTCAACAATCGCTGGGCAGACAGCTACCGCTCTTGAAAACAACAACCTGTTTCGCGAAATATCACAAGCGCTTGAAACAATTGAAGTTCGTGAACGTTACCAATCAAACGTCACTAATGCCGTCGCTTCTCTTAGTGAAAAAGGTTCTAGCACAATTGACTTTCTCCTCGAAAGCCTTTCAAACGCAGCAAAATGTGACCGGGTGTCTTATCTTGGGATAAATGATAAATCCAAAGATAGCAATGATTGGAAAATACTTGCGTGCTATACTGCGAAAGATAGATCTATTCCTATTGCCACTAATTTGGATAAAACCTTCCAGGTACCTTCAGAATTGGTCGATCATGTACAGGATCAAGGCTTCTTTCAGTGTTCCGTTGAAACCGCTACTGACCTTGAAAAAGCATTCCTTGATGAATTAAAAGCTCGATCAATATTAATATTGGGAATTAACACCGGTGAGGGTATCCCTACGTTTCTTTTACTCGAAGAATTAACCTTTCCACATTTGTGGAAGCAGGAGGAGATTAACATCCTGACGATTGCTTCTGATGCTTTCAGTAACACTCTACTCAGAGAGGGCTTGCTTCAACAGGTTCAGGCATCACTTGATGAAACTGAAAACCTTTACTCAGCCTCGCATCAACTTGCATTGGCCAATACACTTTCAGAAATGGTTGCTTCAATTATTGAAGGCATAAACATTCCCGCCATCAATAGAGGTATATTGGTTTTATTTGGATACGGACCGAACCAGGAGATTGAAAAACTGAGTGTTGAAGCCCATTATTACAATGGTAAAGGCACGCCTCCTCCTCCTGTTGGGACAGAGTATCTAATATCGCTTTACAAACCTATTTTTGCGATTGAAGATCCTGTTTTCTATGATGATCTGCTTGATGCCCAGATAGATGAGCAGTTACGCAAGATCTTTACCAGCCAAAATATCCGTTCAATGGGTATTCTGCCTCTTTGGTCAGGAAATGTTCAGCTCGGAGTTCTACTAATTCAAACCTGGCAGAAGCACCGATTTGGCCCACAGGAAATCCGATCATTTCCACCATTAGTCGACCAGATGTCTACCGCAATTCAAAACTTGAAATTATTTGAACAAACTCAAGCTGCACTAGCAGAAACTGAACTTCTTTACAATATATCCAGTGGAATTTCACGCGCTACCAGCCTTGAAGAATATTTGAGACTGGTTGGTGCGAATGCAATGCCTAAAAACGCCCAATCGCTTTGGCTTTTTGTCGCGAATCGGTCCCTTGAAGGCAGCCCTCAGTATTATGAAATTACTGGCTCAAGTGATTCTGTCGGTCAATTCAGCCCTCACGGCGGTATTGTTGAAGCCAGTCTATTTAATTTCGTTGATTTTTCTGAATCTGAACCAGTAGTCATTTCAAATGTAATGAATTCTGTTATTCCTGAACAGACTCAAAAATTATTTAGAAATCTTGAACTTAACAGCCTTGCCATCTTACCTATGCAAACAGCCGGTACACCTGTGGGATTGCTGGTGGTAGGAACAAACTTGATTGTTGATCTTAACATTGACGATATCCACACTCTTCAAGTTGTAGCCAGTAGTATAGCGGTGGCCATCGAACGTCAACGATTGCTTTCTGAATCTCAACGCCGGGCTCTTGAGCTTCAAACTGCAGCAGAGATCGCCCGTGACACAACAAGCACCCTTTCACTTGACATCTTACTTAGCCGAATTGTTAGTCTGGTGAAGGAGCGTTTTCAATACTATCACTGCTCCATTTTCCTCGTTGATGAGTCAAATGAATTTGCTGTGATCCGTGAAGGTTCTGGAGACGCGGGCAAAGAATTAAAACAGCGTAATTTCAAGTTCGCTGTTGGATCCAAATCTGTGATTGGCAGTTGCACATCAACTGGAGAGCCCGTGCTTGTGAATGATGTCTCTAGCAGTTCTCTCTTCACCCCCAATCCATTGCTACCTGCTACACGCTCTGAACTCGTTCTTCCGTTGAAAATTACCGGTAAGGTCATTGGTGCTATAGATTTGCATGCATCTCAACCCGATGCTTTTGACGCTGACGATTTGAAAGTGTTACAAATTTTGGCAGACCAGGTTGCGGTCGCTGTTGATAATGCTAGAGCGTATGAAGTTTCTCAGAGAGCTGTTGAAGAAATGCGTGAATTGGACCGCGTAAAAAGTCAATTTTTGGCGAATATGAGCCATGAATTACGAACACCGCTTAACTCTGTGATTGGATTCTCCCGTGTCATCTTGAAAGGTATAGATGGCCCCATTAATGAGACACAGGAACAAGATATTACTGCAATCTATAATTCTGGCATGCACTTATTGAATATGATCAACGAAATACTTGATCTTTCCAAGATTGAGGCTGGAAAGATGGAATTGCAGTTTGACGATGTGAATATTAGTGATGTAATCAATTCAGCTATCAGTACTGCTGCAGGTCTAGTAAAAGATAAACCAATTGAATTAATTCAGAAAGTACCTGCGACTTTGCCTACTGTTCAAGCAGACGAGATCCGATTAAGTCAGGTATTAATCAACTTGATTTCCAATGCAGTGAAATTTACTGAAAAGGGATCGATCACTGTTGAAGCTTCTCTCCAGAAGAACGCACAGAATAAATCTGAGATTCTGGTTACAGTAACCGATACAGGTATTGGAATCGCTAAGGAAGACCAAAACAAACTCTTCCAACGCTTCTCTCAGGTTGACGATTCACCAACACGTAAAACGGGAGGAACTGGTCTCGGTCTTTCGATCTGTCGCTCCTTTATTGAAATGCACGGAGGTAAAATCGGTTTATTGCATAGTGAAGTTGGAAAAGGTAGTGTATTCTTCTTTACAATTCCAGCTCCTGAATCAACATCTGCTATTAACCTCGACCACCTGATCAATGGCGAAAATGTAATTCTCTCAATCGATGATGATGCTCAGGTAATATCTTTATATGACCGTTTTTTACGCCCCCATGGATATGAAGTCGTTCCGCTAACAGATCCAACTCAGGCAGTTCAAAAAGCTCGTGAATTGAAGCCTTTTGCGATTACCCTTGACATCATGATGCCCCAGAAGGACGGATGGCAGGTCTTAAAAGACCTCAAGAAAGATGAACAAACCAGAAATATTCCGATCATGATCTGCTCTATTCTTGAAGAAGAAGAAAAGGGATTCAATCTAGGTGCATCAGAATACCTGGTTAAGCCTTTCTTGCAAGATGATCTTGCAAGCGCAATTCAACGGTTGAGCAAAGATAAAGAAATTCATGATGTTTTGATCGTCGACGATGATCCCTCTGATCTTAGACTCTTAAAAAAGATGATTGAGGATGAGGGAAAATACATGGCTGTATTGGCTGATAGTGGTGCTGCAGCGCTTCAGTTATTGAATGACTTTACTCCAGATATAATCATTCTTGATCTCTTCATGCCAGGAATAAATGGCTTTGAATTATTAGAAAAACTTAAGAAAGAACCGCGGTTAAGTGGAATTCCAACCATTGTTTTAACAGGTGCAGACCTGGAAGTTGATCAGCAAAAATTCATTTCGGATTACGGAAATCAGATCATCACAAAATCATCTCTGAATAAAAATGATCTGCTTCAACATCTGCAAGAAACATTAAATAGAATTCGCCCAACGCGGTTGGTAAACTAAAACATGCCTCCTCATTTTGCTGTAAGATGCCTTGATTGTGGATCAGTTGGAATCTTCAATGCTCTTAAACCCGCATGTGAAAGATGCGGATCGCAATGGAGAGAAGCAATCTATGACTATGCGCATATTGGCAAGATTTTGCCTGATCTTTTAACATCACGGCCATTCAATATTTGGCGTTACCATGAATTGTTACCCATTCAGGTTCCAGATTCAGCCATCACTTTCGGTGAAGGGGGAACTCCCCTCATTCATGCTGAAAATCTTGGATCAATGCTTGGAAATCCGAATATATACATTAAAGACGAGCGTCAAAATCCTACATCTTCTTTTAAAGACAGACAGGCTGCGATTACCATTAGCAGTATAAAGGAAGCCAATATCACAGAATTCGTTTGTGCTTCCACCGGTAATGTTGCGATCTCTTACTCGGCTTATGCAGCTCGAGCTGGCATAAAACTTTGGGCATTTCTCACCAGTCTGGTTCCAGAAACCAAGATGCGTGAGGTTGCACTATATGGCACACAGGTAGTTAAAGTAACAGGATCTTATGATCAAACCAAGCGTATTGCCGAAGAATTTGCAAGGCAGCGTAGTATCACATTAGATCTTGGAGCACGCAGTATCCCCTGTGTCGAAGGAATGAAAACCATTTCTTATGAAATCGTTGAACAGTTGTCTGCTTTTCCAACTGTTCGAAAAGCTACCCCTATTAACGGTGAATCTCCAGTCTGGCAGTCCCCTGATTGGTATATCCAATCCGTCAGTGGAGGTCTTGGTCCGCTAGGTGTGATCAAAGGTTTTGCCGAACTAGAAAAAATGAAATTAATACAAAAATTTCCAAAATTCGGCATCATTCAGGTGGATGGCTGTGCTCCGATGGTCCATGCCTGGCGTCAAGATCGTGAATCAGCAGTACCCGTTCAATCACCTCGTACCCTGATTGCAACCCTTGCAACCGGAGATCCGGGCCGCACATATACTGAATTAAGAAAGAATATTTCAAATTATTCACAAGGGGCATTTGAAAGTGTCAGTGATGATGAAGCCTTCAGAGCCATGCATTTATTAGCGAAAATGGAAGGGATTTCAGTTGAACCCGCAGCAGCTGTAGCCTTCGCTGGGCTTATTAAAATGGTTCGATCCGGTGTGATTAAACCGGATGAAGTGGTGGTAATTAATTGTACAGGCCACACAACACCCATTGAACCGCATATTCTTGGCGAAGGTTGGGGCCATGAAATTGATGCCAGTGTCAGTCTTACAACTGAGAATCGGGAAGAGGGTTTGCTTGCAGCTCTTAGTAATGTAAGCCTCGAGAAATTTCCTAGGATTGCCATTGTAGATGACGAACCTCATGTCAGAAGGCTTGTCAGTAGAATTCTGCAATCACAAGGAAACTATACATTATTTGAGGCTGAAGACGGCAGACAGGCTATCGAGCTAATCAAAAGAGAAAGACCCAATCTTGTAATTCTTGACTTGATGATGCCTGAAGTTGATGGCTTCACTGTCATGGAAACGATGCAACAAAACCAGGAAACCAGTGAAATTCCAATTATTGTAATCACCGCTAAGGAATTAACACGTGCTGAAAAAGAGAGATTAAAAGGTCATATCCAATCACTCATGCAGAAAGGCGATTTTATGAGTGATGAATTGCTAGATGAAGTAAAAACACTCATAAAATGATACAGAAGCAGCTTCGAGAAAAAGGCATCATAGCAGCAGCCGGGTCTGCGTTCTTTCTGGGATTAACCCCTATCTTCGGCAAACAATCCATTCTTTTTGGGTTCACTCCCTTTGCCGTTGTAGCAATCAGAACCAGTCTTGCGACATTACTGCTATTTGCATTCCTAATTATATTTAAGCGTTCTCTTTTTTATATTTATCCGCTGGGTTTAATCGGTTGCCTTGTGGCCGGCTTTGTTAATGGTGTGGGTTCGACTTTATATTATGTAGCCCTCTCTCGAATAGATGCCAGTATAGGGCAACTTCTGTATTCGTTCTATCCATTGTTCGTAGCGCTGTGGTTATTTCTTGATAGACAACCAATTAGTCGCATTACACTGCTCAGACTAATCTTAGTATTACCCGGTGTATATTTATTGATCAGCAATGGAGAAAAAAACATTGATCTCATTGGCGCCGCCTTAATGATCGGCGCTGCACTGTTATATGCACTTCATCTTCTAGTTAATCAACGCATACTATATGAAGCTCCTGCGCCCTCAGTTACTTTTTATACCTTGCTTTCTATGAGTGTAACAGTAATTGCAATGTTCTTAATATTCAAACCATCTCTTCCTCCTCAGGGTACCTCGTGGATACCGCTACTCTGTTTGGCATTTATTACATTTTTATCGCGTATTACATTGTTCTTTGGGGTTAAACAACTTGGAGGAATGCAGACCTCTCTACTCGGGCTGGGAGAATTACTGGTAACGATGTTGTTTGCGCAGGTCTTTCTTCATGAACGTCTTGATGCCAATCAGTGGATTGGTGCATTATTAATAGGGCTCAATATGATTCTTGTGGCTTACGATAAACCTACCAGTGTTAAACGAGCCGGAAAAGGATTTCTCGCCTGGTTAAATCCACCCTCAATTTCACCGACTGATTTTCCATTTTAGTATTTTTTCGGTTTAAAAATGAAACAGGACCTTAGTTAAAGGTCCTGTTTTCTATTTTAGGGTGGCTGATGGGGGTTGAACCCACAACCCTCGCATCCACAGTGCGATGCTCTGCCATTGAGCTACAGCCACCAAGAATGTAGAGATTTTACTATATTTTCTTAAAGTCATCAATAAATTTTTCCCATTTCTTTCGTATAATGAATATGTATCCAACGTTTCAGCATCATCTCCACAGCCTTCATCGTAGAAAAAAAATATTTGTCGCTCTTTATAACGATGGGAGGGAAAGATGAAGCAATTATGGAAACGTAGTTTTGCAATTTTAATTTTTTCTTTTCTCTTGATCATTCTCATTTCCTGCAATTTGCCTTTTAAAATCTCCATTTCCCCTAATAGCACAGAATTGGGTACTCTTCCAGAAACGCTCTTACCCGAATCTGTGGAAAATACCAATACACCTCTTCCTCCAATTATAGAAGAAACAAACTTGTTTCTTCCTGTAACAGGTTCGTTATTGCGTTGGGTAGATCTCAGTGATTTTGTATACGTTCCAGCAGGAGAATTCATCATGGGAGTTGATAGCGCTGAGCCAGCAGACTACTCACCTGCCCACAAAGTTAATCTTGCTGGATTCTGGATACACCAGGCTGAAGTAACCAATCAACAATACGCACAATGTGTTGCTGAGGGTAAATGTACTGCACCGAATGCCCTTCCAGGCGAGTTGTATCGTTATAGTGATACAGCATACGCTAATTATCCAGTAGTGGGTGTCAACTGGTACCAAGCGCAGGAATATTGCACTTATATTGATGCACGGTTACCCACTGAGGCAGAATGGGAAAAAGCAGCCCGTGGTACTGAAGGGCATACTTATCCATGGGGTGAAGACCAACCTACCTGTGATTATCTCAACTTCAAAGATTGTCTTGAACCATCTGAGCCCAATGACGTCCGCTCTTATAACAATGGCACCAGTCCCTTCGAAGCTATGGATATGTCAGGAAATGTATTTGAGTGGGTCTCAGACTGGTACCAAGAAGATTACTACCGTCAGTCACCATCATCAAATCCTCAAGGACCCGATCAAGGTACGAAGAAAGTGTACCGTGGCGGCAGTTATAAAACCCCTGAGGATCAAATTCTTCCTTCGTTGAGGTATTCCACAGAGCCAGAGAAATATGCTGCCGACCTCGGATTCAGGTGTGTCCTGATTGGGGATACTGAAGAAATCACTCCTGAACCGCCTCCTTGCCAGGTTGTTGGATTAAATGGGAAACCAGATTCAAACATAACAATTACACCTGCCTCTTGTCCTGATCCGAAAATCTCTGCGTTCTGCGCTCTAGGTCCCAATGGAGCCGCAGTAGCTGGCGTGTATGTGGATGAGACAGAATGCGAATTTGGCAAACTAAGCAATACCAAATTTACCCAGAACGGCTTGCCACTTTACTGTTATTTGCCAGTTGCTGGAAGTTTACGGTGGTTGTGTAACGATCCTTCCTGGGCACAAGGTTTGAAATTGGAGATCGGTTATTGCTATCAATATTATCCAGTGCAATTAGAGATTACGTGTCCGGCTGGATATCAATACAACACAGTTTCCACTTTTTGCGAACCTGAAGGTTCCTGGTTACCCGATCCACCCTGCCCATATGGCTATGTAGAAGTCGCAGACTTTGGTTGTTTGCCTGATTATTGGGCGAATAATGGATGCCCGGAGGGGTTCTTCACAGTCTATTTTGGTAATACCGCCCTATGCGTCCCCTTGGATGAATGCTTGCAACCAGATGCTCCTGAATCTTGCAATCCACCGGCTTGTGCTGAAGGTGAAATCTATGACTCGGCCAGACAATGCTGTGTTGAGCCAGAAAAACCTCACCAGGTTTGTCCCGTAGGTTGGGAATATTATGAGCCAAAAAATATCTGCCTGAAACCAGATATTTACACCGAGCCTTGTAACAGTCAGCGTGTGGCTATCCCATATTGTCCTACGAAAACACCCACCGTAACCCCATCACCAACACCTGTAGATCCGTGCAATCAATATACAGAAGCCCTGATTTGCAATAGATATAAAGACCGTTGCTACTGGACTGGTACTCAATGTCGCTCGATCCCATAATTCGACGATTAATACCTAAACGGCATATGTAGTCACTAGTCATATGACACATCAAAGCTTCATTGATGATCAAAAAGAAACTGCCGATACTGGCAGCTTCTTTTTGATTTGCAAATCGCAAATAATGTGACCCACATTAAGAATTAATCTTTACTATCTGCCGCACAGTCTCCGCTGCCAATTCTTGAGAGCATGTGATCTGTGTATGATCGGTCAGGTTCTTAATCGTTACATTGCCAGCCAAAGCTTCATCTGGTCCGATCACCGCTACAGCGATCACTCCGAGTCTATCTGCAAATTTAAATTGCTTTTGTAATTTCACAGCTTCTGGGTAAAGTATGGTTTTAATGCCCTTTTTTCTAAGCACCGCAGCAAACCCTAATGATTGTTGAAGCGTATTCTCGTCAAATATTGTCACCAGAACCGTGTCATGAAATGGTTTAATTTCTGGTATACAGCCATATTTTTCCAAAAGAATGGTTGCCATCACATCTCCCATGGCAAACCCCACACCTGGCAACGGGCTACCACCAACATCGGCCACCAGATTACCATAATGCCCACCGCCTAGTACGGCGCGGCCGTCTTTGCCCATATCCCAGGCTTCGAACACAATACCGGAATAGTAATCCAATCCACGAATGATATGCGGATCGTATTTGACGTATTCTCTCACCCCCATGATTTCCAATTGATTAAATACTGCGATTAATTCGGGCGATTGTTGCCATAATTCACGATTATTGAGTATTTCATTAACACCGGTAAATTGGTCATTAGAAAGTCCAATATCGGTGGCAAAAGCTTTCCATGCAGAAAAATCCAACTTATCTTTGCGGTCGATCAATTGAAAGGTCTTCTTTTTCAAATCATCCGCGATTCCAAGTTCCAATAGTTTTTTCTCCATCAACTGGCGGTGATTCACCAGGATTGAAACCTGTTCTGGGGAAATTCCTGCATTCCTGAAAAAAGTTGCGCAGATTGCCAACAATTCAGCATCCGCAACCGGTGAATCTACTCCGATCATATCGATATTCCATTGAAAAAACTCTCTGGTTCGGCCTTTTTGCGGCTTTTCGTATCGCCAGAAAGGGCCAAAGGACCACCATCGAACTGGATAGGTCAATTCATTTTGCTTCTGAGCGATCATTCTTGCCAGAGATAGAGTCAATTCTGGTCTTAAAGTTATAAGATCACCGCCCCGGTCTGCAAAAACAAAAGCCTGTTCTTTTACCAGTTCCTCACCGGATTTTGCAGCGTAAAGATCGATTTTTTCGATAAACGGCCCGTCATATTCTTGATAACCAAACGATTCAGACGTTTTTTCGATCAACGCATAAAGCCATCTTCTAACAGCCATCTCATGCGGATAAAACTCGCGCGTACCTTTTACAGACTGAATAATATTTTTCATGTTTTCCTCTATAATGCTGATCAAGATTATTTTAACATAGAGATGAACTTATACAGAAGAATCATTATAAAATGCACTTGCATATATAATTTAAAGTACGGTATGATTAGCGATGTTGTAAAGTCATTATTTCATTATTTCAGAGAAGATAGGCTTATAAAATGAATGTAAAAGAATTGATCCAACTGATCGACGGCCGATTATTAACATCTTCATCGGATCTTTCAAAAGAAGTAAAAGGGGGCTGTGGTGCAGATTTAATGAGCGATGTACTTGCATCGATTCAGCCTGAAGCCGTTCTTCTCACAGGCTTATGCAATCCTCAAGTTGTGCGCACATCGGTTATGGCTGATGTAGCAGCAATTATCCTTGTTAGAGGCAAAAACCCTCCTCCCGAGACCATTTCACTTGCAGAGGAAGAACATGTTCCTCTGATTTCGTCTCCATTCGGCATGTTCGAATTGTGTGGAAGGCTATATGGAGCGGGTCTTAAGAGTCTTGAGCGACCAGTTGATGGCAGTGACTGTGATTGTGCCAGTTAAGGAGTAACTGATGAGCCAGGATTCACTCTTTCACGGGAAAATCATTAGTGAACAAAAAGCTGAAAATATTTCCCGTGTAGAAGAGCTGGCTTATGACCTGAAAGTTGATCAGGTAATGACCCGTGATCCAGCAACGGTCACTCCGCAAACCCCAATGAACGTGGTGCTAGAACTGTTTCGCACGAAAAGGATCTCAGGTGCACCGGTAATTGAGAACAACGAACTGGTGGGATTGGTTAGCATTGAAGATTTGATCCGTTGTCTGCAAAATTCAGATATGCAGGCTGAAACACAAAAATATATGAGCACAAAGCTGCTCACTGTTCGAAATACGGATTATGTAATTGAAGCACTTAAGATGTTTGTCAATTCCCATTATGGAAGACTGCCAGTTGTTGATAATAACGGAAAACTGACGGGCATTATTACAAAAGGGGATATTACAAGCGGTATTCTAAAAGCACTTCAATATGAATACCATGAAGAAGAAGTAAGACGTTATCGCGCAAGTCATCTGTTTGAAGATATTGAGTCTGATCGTTCCAGTCTAATCCTTCGCTATAACATCAAACAGGGAGATTTCATGCACGGTGGAGCGGCTTCCTCAGCCATCAAACGTGCATTGATCCGTTTGGGTGCGAACCCCCAGATTGCTCGTCGTACCGGATTGGCGGTGTATGAGGCAGAAATGAATTTAGTCATTCACACCACCAATGGTGGAATTATTCGGGTGGAGATTGAGCCCAGACAAATATCGATTACGGTTTCAGATGACGGCCCAGGCATTGAGGATATTAATCTGGCCATGCGGCCTGGTTACTCCACTGCGTCTGAAGTTGTTCGTGAGCTCGGATTTGGGGCAGGAATGGGGCTGGTAAATATTCAACGATGTGTGGATTCCATGCGGCTTGAATCCATATATGGACGGGGAACCAATCTAAGATTAAAAATATTCCTTCCCGAAGAGGAACCAGTCGGAGAAGGTAATTAATCTCAACAGGAGAATGGTGCAATGAATCTTCAAGAGATCGTTGATACATTAGAACTGACTTCTTACACCACACCAAAAGACTATAAAGATATTATTCCTTCCAGCGGCTATTCTTCTGATTTGTTAAGTTGTGTAATGGCCGGTGCTGAAAAAAGATCTCTCTGGGTGACACTTCAATCGCATGGAAATATTATCGCCGTGGCCTCTCTGCTGGATCTGGCCGCAGTCATCATCACCGAAGGTGCCGTACCGGATCCTTTGATGGTAGAAAAAGCGAATGAAGAAAATGTTATTCTTCTGGGTACATCTAAGCCCACTTTTTATATCATAGGCAAACTTTGGGAAATGGGTCTACGTAACAAGCAAGAAGCCTGACCCTATTGACTTATCAAATTGAAAACTTTTCGGTCAGATCTACACGTTCATACCGTTCTATCCCCTTGTGCGGAAGTTGAAATGATTCCACCGCTCATAGTTGAATGTGCTTTAGATCTGGGAATTACTCTGATTGCCATTACAGATCACAACTCGAGCGCAAACATAAAAGCTGTACAAAAAGCAGCTCAAGGCACTCCCTTGGTTGTTTTACCGGGAATGGAAGTTCAAACCAGGGAAGATGTACATTCGTTATGCATTTTTGATACTTTGAATCAAATCGAACAATTTCAGAAAATTGTTGATGCCACTCTACCTAAAATTAAGAATCGAGCTGAACATTTTGGAGCACAGTTCGTCGTTGATGAAACTGGCGAATTTATCTATGAAGAAGAACAATTGCTCATAACATCATCTTCACTTTCAATAAATGAAGCCTGGCGAATTGTCACAGACCTGAAAGGCTTATTTATTCCAGCACATATCGATCGAAAATCTTTCGGGTTGATTGAGTCTCTTGGATTTATACCTGCAGACATCCCCTTTAAAGCCGTTGAAATATCACGTCATATCACACCTGAACAGGCCCATCTGTCCATTCCAAGCATCGGGCATATTCCTATCATCCAAAATGGTGACGCCCATCGTTTGAACGAATTACTTGGAACACTCTATATTGAAGTTGAAAATGTGTCTGTTTCGGAAATAATATTATCTTTATCTCATAAATACGGCAGGAATTTTAATCTTATTGCGTAATATTGGCATAATATATTGTAAAATCATGCTATATCGTCAGTGTAAGAATTTGACAATTAACTTTTTGACTTATGACATTTGTAATTTGATGTACACTTATCATAAAATGTACACTTATCATGGTAAAAAATCGGCATTTTTTACAAATGCCTAAATTTATTCTGGAGAGATGAATGGCAGCAACTACAACTGTACCAAAAACGTACCCCAAGAACGAGCCGCTCGGTGATGCTGGTAAAAAAGCTGTAATTGATACCATCATTGAGCAATACAAAGACCTGCCTGGAGCTACCATGGTGGTCCTAAATGAACTGCAATCAGCAATTGGTTTTGTAAGTACGTATATGCAGGAATATGTCGCAGAAAGACTGCAAGTCCCCCTCTCTCGAGTTCATGGTGTTGTGTCGTTCTATTCTTTCTTTACAACCACACCACGTGGCAAACATACTGTCAAGTTTTGCATGGGTACTGCCTGTTATGTCGGTGGTACACCTTCGCTAATTGAAAAAACAAAACAGATTCTGGGTGTTTCTCCAGGCCAAACGACCAGTGATGGAAATATTACCTTTGAAGTATGCCGCTGCGTTGGCGCATGTTCGCAGGCACCAGTTGTTGTGGTTGACGAAGAAGTGCATGGCAGAGTTCGACCAAATAAAATACCGCAACTCCTAAAGCCAATGTTGGATGAGAAAGAGTAAGACTTGAAAGAACTTTCCCTGCATTTACTGGATATTGCTGAAAACAGTATTGCGGCCGAAGCAAAATGTATCAAGATTGTAGTAAATGAAGATAGTAGATCTGATCTTTTACAAATGATAGTCGAAGATGATGGCCGGGGAATGAACCCTGAAATGGTGGAAAAAGTGATTGACCCATTCACCACCACCCGTACCACACGCAAAGTAGGACTCGGTATTCCACTACTCAAAGCCGCTGCAGAAGCCTGCAATGGATTTCTTACAATCGATTCACAGCAAGGCAAAGGTACGAAGATTTTTGTGCAATTTCAACGCAGCCACATCGATAGAATGCCATTGGGAGATTTGGTAACAACAATTATGAACCTGTTAGTGGCTAACCTACAGATTCATTGGATCTTTCAATACAAATACAACGACAAAGTTTTCATTTTTGATGATCACCCCATTAAGACTGAGCTTGAAAACGTGCCGTTGTCGGAACCTGGCATTCTAAATTGCATCAGAGAAATGCTTAAATCCGGAATTTTGGAAATCAATCCGGACTTTTTAACGGACCAAGTGTCCATATCATAACAGGGTTTGCAGGAGAAAAAGAATGTCAACGATTAAGAGTTTGGATGATTTGAAACGTGCCAAAGAAGAAGCATTAAAGAAACGAGAATTAAAAGCCACCTCAGGGGCTGCCCAGGTAATCGTCGGCATGGGAACTTGTGGAATTGCCGCTGGTGCTCGTGACACAATGAAAGCTATTCTCGAAACAATCGAGCAGGATTCAATCACCGGTGTCATTGTGACACAAACTGGTTGTATTGGATTATGTGAACGAGAACCTATTGTTCAGGTCATCATTGGCGAACAACCAAAAGTTACTTATGGCAAAGTTACACCAGAAGTAGCCCGTAAGATCATGAAAGAACATGTTAAAGCAGGAAAAATTGTTTCCAACAATGTAATTAATCTCTAGCTCTTTAAATCACACTTATAAAAAGGTTGTGCTAATGAAGTATTATCGCTCGCACGTTTTAGTTTGTGTCGATCCAGAGTGTCTTAAAAAAGGTGCCCATGATGTTATGGATGCCTTCCAGGATGAGTTAGTCGCCCAGGGATTGATTGATGAAGTTCAGGTTCTTGAAACATCCCGCATTGGTGGATGCGACCACGGCCCTGAATTAATGGTCTATCCAGAAGGTGTTCATTACACCAACCTCACTCCGGATGATATGCCTTTTCTTGTCGAAGAACATTTTCTTAAGGGGCGTATTGCTCAGAAATTCGTTGCTGAAGAAAAAGCATTCACCGATGAAGAGCTCAGCGCTCCAACTGCTAAAGAAATCCGAGTTGTCCTTCGGAACTGTGGCAAAATCGATCCAGAAAACATTGAAGACTATATAGCAGAAGATGGATACCAGGCGCTGGGAAAGGTATTAACAGAAAATACCCCTGAACAAGTCATTGAAACTGTGCTTAATTCAGGGCTTAAAGGACGTGGGGGTGCTGGTTTCCCGACAGGCAAGAAATGGGAATTTTGCCGTGCTAGTAAAGAGACCCCTAAGTATGTGATCTGCAACGCAGATGAAGGAGATCCTGGTGCATTCATGAATCGCCGAGTATTGGAAGGCGATCCACATTCGGTTATCGAAGGCATGATCATCGCTGCGTACGCGATTGGTTCCAACCAGGGTTATGTATACTGCCGAGCTGAATATCCTATCGCTGTAAAGACGCTGCGCATCGCAATTAATCAAGCGCGCAGTATGGGATTGTTGGGTAAAAACATTCTCGGTAGCGGGTTTGATTTTGACCTTGAGGTTCGTATGGGGGCCGGTGCATTCGTATGCGGTGAAGAAACTGCCTTGATGGCCTCCATTGAGGGGAATCGCGGTGAACCTCGTCCGCGTCCTCCATTCCCTGCCGTAAAAGGTTTGTTTGCCAAGCCATCCAACATCAACAATGTTGAAACTTACGCAAATATTCCCCAGATCATTCTCCGCGGTGCGGATTGGTACGCAAGCATGGGAACAGAAAAATCAAAAGGAACGAAAACCTTTGCTCTTGCAGGTGATGTCAAACATACAGGTTTGATTGAAATTCCTTTTGGTCTCACGCTGCGTGAGATCGTCTATGACGTTGGTGGTGGCATTAAGGACGATAAGAAATTTAAAGCCGTTCAAACTGGTGGCCCGATGGGTGGTTGTCTTCCTGAGGCATATCTCGACTTGCCGGTTGATTATGAAGCGATTACCAAAGCAGGGTCTATTATGGGCTCTGGTGGTTTAGTGATCATGGATGAAGATACCTGCATGGTCGATATCGCCCGCTTTTTCATGGATTTTACTCAGGATGAATCATGCGGTAAATGCACCCCTTGCCGTGTTGGTACACGACGAATCCTTGAGATCCTTGAAAGAATTTGTGCAGGTAAAGGAAAACCAGATGATATTGAAACGCTGGAATACCTTTGTGCCCAAATTCGAGAAGATAGTCTATGCGGCTTAGGTCAGGGATCCCCTAACCCCGTCGTTACCACATTAAAGCATTTCAGAGATGAATATGAAGCACATATCTTTGAAAAACGTTGCCCCGCAAAGGTTTGTAAGGCGTTGATCCGCTACGAAATCATTGATGGCATATGTACAGGCTGTACGGTATGTGCTCGTAACTGTCCGGTAGGGGCGATCAGCGGCGAACGCCGTCAGACTCATGTGATCGATCCAGATATCTGTGTCCGCTGCGGTATTTGCAAGCAGGTTTGTAACTTTAACGCGATTGTCATTAACTAATCTATAAACTGTCAGTAATCTAACCCATCATAGACAGAAACATAGGAGGTTTTGCAATGGCAGGTAATGGAAAAGATGGCAAAGTGGTGGCCAACGTAGTCAAAGCAGCAGTTGACCGTTACGGAGCCTCTCAAGACGAGTTGATACCGATTTTGAACGAAGTAAATCGCGAGATCGGGTATTTACCCGGTGAAGCACTGAATGAGATAAGTCGTCTTTTACGGGTTCCAAAAAGTCATCTGTTTTCTGTTGCCAGCTTTTATCGGATGCTCTCGACAAAGCCACGCGGCAAGCATGTGATCCAGTTTTGTGAAAGTGCCCCTTGTCATGTAGCTGGTGGACGTGAAGTCTGGATAGCGGTCAAGGAGTATCTTAATATCGATGAGGATCAGACTACTCCTGATGGAAAATGGACGCTTCTTACTACCAGTTGTCTCGGAGTATGTGGTGTCGGTCCGGTGATGGTCATTGATGATGACATCTATGGCAATGTTGAACCTTCGCAGGTTCCTTCGATTCTTGAAAAATATCATTAAACAGGAGACAATAATGAAAGCCTTTCGCTCAATGGTTCTAGTCTCCAGCGATCCAACAAGTATCGAACGTGGAGCTAAAGATGTATTTCAGGCTCTCCAGGCTGAAATTTCAGCTTTTGGGTTGGAAAATGAAATTTCATTGACGATGGTTGGTGATGTTGGACGGCATGATGCAGCACCACTGGTAATCGTATACCCAGAAGCTGTGATTTATGGACCAGTAAAGAAAGAAGACGTGCATTATCTGGTCGAAGAACACCTGTATAAGGGCAGGATTGCCTCATCGTTTCAGGCTCCGGTGAAAGAACTTTCCGGAAAGATTGCGTGGCTTTCTTCTCGCAAGGGCACCTTACCTGCCGAGCAGCGTATCGTCCTTGAACGAGCTGGAGTCATTGATCCCAATTCTATTGATGATTACATTATCCATGATGGGTATCAGGCTCTGGCAAAAGCGGTTACAGAAATGACACCTGAAGAAATCTACACAACCCTTGAAAAATCAGGGTTACGTGGACGTGGCGGTGCAGGATTTCCAACCGGAACCAAATGGAAATTTGTGCACAAAGCTCAGGGCGACAAGAAATTTGTCATTTGCAATGCAGATGAAAGTGAACCAGGTACTTTTAAAGATAGACTGATTCTCGAGGGAGACCCGCACTCAATCATTGAAGCACTGGCGATCGCTGCTTATACCGTAGGGGCAGATGAAGGTTACCTCTATATCCGCGGCGAATATAGCATTGCACAGGAAAGAGTAATGATTGCCATCGCTCAGGCCAAAGAAATGGGATTCCTCGGTAAGAATATCTTTGGAACCAAGTTCAACTTTGATCTGCACGTACATAGCGGAGCTGGAGCTTATATCTGTGGCGAAGAGACAGCCCTTATTGAATCCATTGAGGGCAAACGTGGTGAACCGCGGGCTCGCCCGCCTTATCCAACCACACATGGGCTCTGGGGAAAACCTACCCTGGTAAACAATGTCGAAACACTCGCTAATGTTGCACCGATCATCCGTAATGGACCAGATTGGTACCGAAGTTTCGGCCCTGCTTCCAGCCCTGGCACTAAAGTCTACACAATCCTCGGTAATGTCAACATGACGGGTTTGATCGAAGTACCGATGGGTATCACATTGCGTGAAGTGATAGCAATTTACGGTAAAGGAATGAAGAACGGTAAAACATTTAAACTCGCTCAAACAGGCGGTTCTTCCGGTTCAATCATACCGGCAAGCCTGCAAGACACGCCGATGGATTTCGATTCCTTTGCAAAAGCCGGTGTTGCACTTGGATCAGGTGCACTTCTGATCTGCGATGAAGATACTTGCGTTGTCGATCTAACAAAAGTGCTATTGAACTTTTTCCGCAAAGAATCTTGCGGAAAATGCAATCCCTGTCGTATTGGTAATCAACGCGCGTATGAAATATTAACGAATATCTCAGAAGGAACTGGCAAGATCAAAGACCTCGACGACTTAATGGTCTTAAGTGACAACCTCTACCAGCTGTCAAATTGCGGATTGGGACAGACTGCCGGCGCGCCAATTCGGGATATCTTAAATTACTTCAGAGCAGAAGTTGAAGCCCATATCAGATTGAAAGTATGCCCAACGGGAATCTGCCCGATGAGCGGAAAACGAATTTAGACTTTTTACTAGGAGAGATTCGATAATGGTCACACTGACTATCGATGGAAAAAAGATTGAAGTTCCTGAAGGTACTACCGTTTTACGCGCTGCTCAAAGCGCTGGGGTCGATATTCCTACCCTTTGCGATCATCCACACCTGACACCATATGGGGGCTGCCGTCTATGTTTGGTGGAAGTTGAAGGCGCGCGTACACTGCAACCCTCATGTACAATGCCAGTCAGCAATAATATGGTTGTCAAAACCAATACGAAAAAAGTATTGGATGCTCGCAAATTCGTTCTTACCTTAATTTTCAGTGAACGCAACCATTTTTGTCCTTATTGCCAGGTAAGCGGCGGAGATTGTGAACTCCAGAACGCAGCCTATCACGAAGGAATGACCCACTGGCCTTTGCAGCCAAACTGGCAACCTTATCCAGTTGATGCCTCACATCCATATATTATTCTTGAAAACAATCGTTGTATCCTTTGCCGGCGCTGTGTCCGTGCATGCGGTGAATTGATTGGAAACTTTACACTAGGTTTTGAGGAACGTGGTGCCAAAAGTATACTGGTAGCAGATACTGGCATTCCTTTGGGCGAAAGCACATGCGTTTCCTGTGGCGCGTGCGTCCAGGTCTGCCCAACCGGAGCTCTCATTGACCGCTGGAGTGCCTATCGCGGACATGATGTAGCACTTGACAGTACCCAAACCATTTGTGTCGGTTGTTCTGTGGGTTGTGGAATCAAAGTGTTTACACGTGACAATAACCTTGTCAGAATTGATGGCGATTGGGATGCCTCAATCAATGGAGGTGTTTTGTGTGAAATTGGTCATTTCGAACCCATGACAGAGAAATGCGATCGAATTCACACCCCCATGGTGCGGAAGAATGGATCATTGAAAGCAGCAACCTGGGAAGAAGCTCTCACAGCCGCTTCTGAAGGTCTTCAATCTCTCAAGGGGAAACCAAGATCAAGTATTGCAGCGTTAATTTCCACCCGTCAACCAGTCGAAACGATCCATAATTTTAAACAACTCTTTGAGAATCACCTTGGTGCGGCACTGGTTACTTCCACAGAAGAGGGTTACTACACATCATTTTCATCCCTTGCAGCAGAATCCACAGGAAAACCCTTTGAAGGAAAACTATCAGATATCCATAACAGTGATAGTGTGATGGTGTTTGAGGCTGATCCTCTCAAAGATCATCAAGTTGCAGGCTTCTTTATCAAACGTAAATTGCCATCAGGATTAAAATTGCTTGTCATTGACAAATCGGAAAATGCTCTTGACAAAGCTGCCAACAAAGCGCTTAAGCCTGGTAAGTGTACCTATGAGGATGTTTTTAAGGCTTTAACTGCTGCCGTGGTTAAACTAGGATTGGCAAAAGGGAAGACAGCAATCAAAGCAGATGAACTTCACTCTCTTGCCGAAAAGACCGGCCTAACGACTGATGATTATCTAGATACAGCATACGTAATTGCCGCCGCTGAACGACCAGTAATTGTCTATGAAAGCACTGAAAACATAGCTTCTCTAAAAGAATTTGCAGCTTTGGTTGGTGCAAAACTTGTGGGTCTTAAGGGTGGTGCCAACAGCCTTGCCGCAGCCCAATTAAACCTTGATAAATCATACAAATCTGATGGGTTCAAGGCTGCATTTATAGCTCTTGGTGATGATGAACTTTCCCAAAAGATGGTCAAAGAATTGGAAAGTATCCCCTTTAAGATAGTCCAGGCTAGCTATGCTTCATCAGCCACAGCCATGGCAGATGTCGTCTTCCCCTCTACGACCTGGCTGGAGCAGGGTGGCCATTATGTCAACCTCGAAGGTACTGTTCAAGAAGCCTTCCAATCAATCAAACCTGCCGAAGAAATAAAGACCATTGGCGACACTCTTATTGCCCTTTCCACCAAGTTAGGAATCAACCTCGACGGTGATTGGACAAAAGAATTGTACAGACGTATTTCGCCCGTTGAAATTGCACGTTGATTATCAGTAAAATTGTAGAAAGATAAGGAGAGATCATGGCAAAACCTAAAGTCTCAACAGATTGGATGGCCGGATGCGCAGGGTGTCACATGTCCTTATTGGACATGGATGAACGTATCGCAAAGATTGCAGAACTTGTGGATTTACGTTCCACTCCAATTACCGACTTAAAAGTTCCTGATGAATCTGGTGTAGATGTTGGTGTTCTTGAAGGTGGTATCAACAATACCTCTAACGAAGAAGTAGCGCATCGGATGCGTTCTCGCTGTAAGATTCTGGTAGCTTTGGGTGATTGCGCAGTTTTTGGTGGAGTTCCTGCTATGCGCAACTTTTTTACGATCGAGGAATCACTACGGCGGGCATATATCGAATCAGAAAGCACCGACGCCAGCGGAAAAATTCCAAGTGACCCTGAATTGTGTAAACCTACCAGGGTACGTGCTTTACATGAGGTTGTACCAGTAGATGTGTTTGTTCCGGGCTGCCCCCCAAGTGCTGATACGATTTTTTATGTGTTAAGTGAACTTGCCCAGGGACGAATTCCCGACGTTAAAGACGATAAACTTTCCTGGTATTAATATTAGGAGGATCTGAATGGTAGCACAAAAAATAACAATTGAACCTGTGACCAGAATTGAAGGTCATGCTAAGGTCACGATTCGTTTGAACGAAGCCGGGAAAGTGGATCACGCATATTTTCATGTAAATGAATTCCGTGGTTTCGAAAAGTTCTGCGAAGGCCGCATGGTATTTGAGATGCCGCTGATCACCCCAAGAATATGTGGCATCTGCCCCGTAAGTCATCATCTCGCCTCTGCCAAAGCCGGTGATGATGCCCTGGGTGCGCCTCCTCCACGACCTGCTGCTCTTCTGCGCGAATTGATGCACATGGGACAAATCGTGCAAAGCCATGGCATGCACTTCTTTGAACTTGCCGGCCCAGATCTTTTGCTTGGTTTCGATGCTGACCCTGCTATACGAAACGCAGTTGGTTTGCTCCAGGCAAATCCAGAATTGACTGTAAAAGCTGTCAATTTAAGAAAATGGGGACAGGAGATCATTCGCATCCTTGGAGGCAGAAGAGTTCACCCATCATTTGCCGTTCCTGGGGGGGTTAATAAAGCGCTAACCAAAGAAGAACGCGATTTGATTCTCTCAGGTTATGACGAAGTCATTGCGACGATTAAAACTGGAATCGCGATTATGAATGATTGGGCTAACCGTAATATAGAGGACATCAACAAATTTGCTGTTCTAGAAAGCGGTTACTTTGGCCTTGTCAAACCCGGGAATACACTCGAACTTTATGATGGAGATATTCGACTGATCGATTCAACAGGAATAGAACTCGAGAAATTCGATCCGAGAAACTATCTCGATTACATTGCCGAGCACGTTGAAGACTGGTCTTACCTCAAATTCCCCTATTATAAGAAAATGGGATATCCACAGGGAGTCTATCGAGTCGGTCCACTTGGCAGATTGAATGCTTCAGATCAGATTTCCACACCAATGGCCAATGAAGAATTGAAAAAATTCAAACTTATTAATGGTGAAAAGCCAGTTGGTAACACCCTCCACTATCATACAGCTCGCTTAATTGAAACACTTTATGCTGCCGAGAATGTTAAAGCCCTTTTGGATGATCCTGATATCCTCAGTAAGGAGATCCTCAATACCTGCCGTAATCCCAAACCTCAAGGTGTTGGAGTCATTGAAGCTCCGCGCGGTACCCTCATTCATCATTATTGGGTGAAAGATAACGGTCAAATTGAAAAAGTAAACCTGATCGTCTCCACGGGGCACAATAATTGGGCTATGAGCGAATCAGTTGATAGTGTGGCTAAGACCTATATTACCGGACCTGAGATTACCGAGGGTATTCTCAATCGGGTTGAAGCAGCCATTCGTGCACACGATCCTTGCCTTTCCTGCTCCACCCATGCTGTTGGGCAAATGCCAATAATTGTCGAAATCCGTGACTCTGAAGAGCAGTTAATCAGAACACTCAGGCGGGATTAAGACATAAGAATCAATGATAATGTAAAGCGATGGCAGGTCGTAAACTTGTCATCGCTTTACTGCGAATAGGAGGATCGAATGCGAACACTGGTGTTAGGCTATGGAAACCGTGATCGGCAAGATGATGGAGTCGCCTGGCATTTATTGGCTGAAATTAGAAAACGTTTGGGGTTCAAGGAACCTTACTTGATCGATGAATCATTTGAATCACAAGATTCTTTGATTTTTGTTTTCCAACTTCAATTAATGCCAGAAATAGCGGAAGAAATCTCTCCATTTGACCGAATCTGCTTTTTAGATGCCCATACGGGTTCTATCCCTGAAGAAATCCATTGCGAGAATTTATCTGCCGTTTATCAACATTCTCCTCTCACCCACCACCTGACAGCGAGTTCTTTGCTTTCTATCCTCCAAACCATTTATCATAAAACACCAGAGGCAATATTAGTATCAGTTCGGGGAAAAGAATTTGGATACTCTCCTGACCTTTCTTCTGAAACAGCGAAACTAATTCCACAGGCAGCGCAAATCGTAATTGATTGGATTTCTAAAGAGAAATAGAATTAAAAGAGCGGGGGTTAATTATGACAAAAAATGGTGCTGATAGTTGTCCCATATCACCTGATCAGATAGCAAATCGGGCTGAAGAGACTGCGGTGTTGAAATCCCAATCGCGATTCGTTTCCACTTTTCTTTTAGCGATTCTTGCTGGGATGTATATCGGTTTTGGAGGAATCTTTTCAGTTGTCGCGGTTACTGGAATGAGTGGTACCTGGCCTTTTGGCATTATGAAACTGGTCCAAGGTCTGGCGTTTTCGCTAGGATTAATTCTCGTCGTTGTTGGTGGAGCAGAACTCTTTACCGGTAATATGTTGATGATTATTGCCTGGGCTCAGCATAAAATCTCCTTAATAAGCATGCTCCGCAATTGGTGCATTGTTTATTTGGGAAATTTTTTAGGTTCAATTCTGCTCGCATACCTTTTCACACTTGGAAGATCATACGGATTATCAGACGGTGAGCTTGGACGATTATTATTCACTATTGCTAACACGAAATTATCCTACGATTTTCTTCAAGCCCTAATCCTGGGAATACTTTGTAACATTCTGGTCTGCCTTGCTGTATGGTTATCTTATTCAGCAAAAAATACAACCGATAAGATACTGGCTGTGATTTTCCCAATTTCTGCATTTATTGCTGCCGGATTTGAGCACAGTATCGCCAATATGTTTCTGATTCCCGTTACATTTATTATCAAAACCATTGACCCCATGTTCATATCGAATCTGGATTTCGACCTTTCGCAATTTACCTGGCCGCAGTTTTTAATACATAATCTTCTACCTGTCACACTTGGCAATATCATTGGCGGAGCTTTTATTATTGGACTCGTTTATTATTTTTCGCTTCGTAAACAAAGGCAATAATTGTGACACTAAGCAATGAGACAAGGATGTAAAACACTAATCGGATTTAGATACTCAATGTTATCCTAGAACATAAAGCTGCAGGAAATGCCATGGATAAGACTCTCAATATCACTGACGTACTCAAAAACATCCCTCTATTCTTTGAATTAAAACCCGGTCAATTGGAACAGATTGCTCTAATTTCAGATCTGATTGAAATTGATCCCGGTGACATTCCTATTCATGAAGGAGCTAAACTAGATTTTGTTTACATCCTTTTAGAAGGTGAAATAAAAGTTGAAGTGTTTGTGCCAACTTTTGGTCAAGTGGAAACCAGTAAATTAGGTCCCTTTGATATCCTCGGTTGGTCAGCGATGACTCCTATTGTCCGGCAGCGCACTGGCACAACAACAGCTCTCACTCACTGTTGGCTGCTGCGAATGGATGGGAAATTACTTTTTCAACTTTGTGAAGAAGATCACGATATCGGTTATATTGTCTATCGCCGCCTGGCAAATGTTGCCGCACGGAGTTTTTTGACTACCCGGATTCAATTGATGAATCTGTTGGCAAAATCTGGAAGCTAACTTCCCTTTAATATTCCCGGAGCAAATTGAATGTTATCAATTCCTAATTCATCCAATATTTATCTAAATTAGATTATAATCGTTCTGCTATGCATGAATTATCTGTAACTGAAAACATCCTGGAAATTGCCCTCACCCATGCCAAAGCCTCTTTTGCTAAGAAGGTTACTGATATCTATCTAGTAATCGGTCAATTATCCAGTATCGTTGATGATTCGGTCCAATTTTATTGGGACTATATCAGTGAGAACACAATTTGTGCAGGTGCCAGACTTCACTTTAACCGGATTCCTGCAAATTTTCGTTGCATCAAATGTAATCATGAGTTTCAAATGAAAAATGAACTTACTGCCTGTCCAAATTGTGGTAGTATGCAAACCACGATCATTTCGGGTGAAGAATTCTATGTTGACAGCATTGAGATCGAAAAAGAGGTAGAAAAGAGCATATGAGCGCAATCAGGGTTCCTGTTGTAGAAAAGATATTCAGTGCCAATGACCGTATGGCAGAATTAAACCGAAACCTGTTAAATTCACATAATATTTTCTCGATCAATTTAATGGCTTCCCCTGGCGCAGGAAAAACCAGTTTCATACTTGAAACAATTAAGCGCTTGAACCATTCACTACGCATTGGTGTCATTGAAGGAGATACTGCTCCTGTCACCATCGATGCAGATAAAATCATTGCCGCCGGGATGCCAGCTGTGCAGATCAATACGGGTGGTGATTGTCATCTTGAAGCATCTATGATGAGCGATGGGTTAAATCAATTACCATTGGATGATCTCGATCTGGTTATCGTTGAAAATGTTGGCAACCTCATTTGTCCGGCTGCCTGGGATCTTGGTACCCATATCAATGTCTTAATTGCCAGTGTTCCTGAAGGTGATGATAAACCGTATAAATATCCAAATATTTATCGTGGATTAAAGGTGCTGGTGGTAAATAAAACTGATCTAGCACCGTTTGTGAAGTTTGATATGGATTATTTCAGACAGGGAGTGGAAATGCTCAATCCTGGACTGGTTACTTTTCCATTATCTTGCCGTACTGGAGACGGGTTCGACAAATGGATTGAGTGGTTGATAACTCAAGTCCACGCGCATCAACAAACTTCATGACAGACTACTCAGGTTCAAGAATTCATATAACAGGAATTGTTCAGGGTGTCGGATTCCGCCCATTCATATATAACCTGGCAACGTCACTCGATTTAAAGGGCTGGGTGGTTAATACTTCCAATGGTGTCGACATAGAAGTCGCTGGTTCTCCTGCTTGTATTAGTCAATTCATTAACAAGTTGAGGAATAATCCTCCTCCGTTAGCCAGGATTGATAACATTAATATTCTTGAAATTACTCCGCCAATTTTTTCAGATTTCATTATTCGTGAAAGCGAGTTCCAACCAGGAGAGTATTTACCAGTATCCCCTGATGTAAGCATTTGTCCAGACTGTCGTAAGGAACTTTTCAATCCCCAAGATCGAAGGTATCGATATCCTTTTATAAATTGCACTAACTGCGGTCCACGATTTACAATCATTAAAGATATTCCTTATGACCGACCTAAAACAACGATGGCAAACTTTAAAATGTGTCCGGAATGCCTCTCTGAATATCAGAATCCTTCTGACCGTAGGTTTCATGCTCAACCAATTGCCTGTCCTGTCTGTGGTCCGCAATTACAGTTTACAATGGACAAAAATATTTCCATTGGTGAAGATGCAATTCAATCGGCCAGGAATGCCCTTGTTTCTGGAAAGATATTAGCAGTAAAAGGTCTCGGGGGATATCACCTTGCATGTGATGCCAGCAACAAAAAAGCCGTTGAAAATCTGAGAAACCGAAAAAAAAGAAGCGATAAGCCGTTTGCATTGATGGCTTATAATTTAGAACAAGTTCAACAATTTGCTTTGGTATCTCCAGCAGAAAGTGAATTGCTGGAATCTCCTCAACACCCTGTTGTTATTTTAAAGAAAAAGATAAAACACACAATTTTCGATCAAACCGCTCCAGGACAAAATTCTCTAGGATTCATGCTTCCCTATACACCGCTCCATTTATTGCTGCTTGAGCCGGAATCAGGATTCCCAGAAGTTCTTGTTATGACCAGTGGAAATGTAAGTGAAGAACCCATCGCATATTCTGACGAAGAAGCGTTCTCCCGATTGCATGGTATCGCAGATGGTTTCCTTATACACGATCGTCCGATTCACACACGCGTTGATGATTCGGTTTGCCGTATTTTTAAAGAGAATCTCTATCCCATTCGTCGCTCTCGCGGTTACGCACCAGAACCAATTAGATACAATAGATCATTACCTCAAATCTTGGCTTGTGGAGCTGAGTTAAAGAACACTTTTGCATTTTCGAAAGATAAATATATTTTTATCAGTCACCACATAGGAGATCTCGAAAACTATGAAACATTAAAGTCTTTTGAGAATGGGATTGAACATTATAAGCAATTATTCCGCTTATCGCCAGCAGCAATAGCTGTTGACCTTCACCCTGATTATCTTTCAACCAAATATGGCTTATCAGAATCATTTGCAAAACACCTCCCCCTTGTGTCTGTTCAACATCATCATGCTCATCTCGCTTCTTGCCTGGCTGACAATCTATGGTCATCCAATGAATCTGTTATTGGCCTGATATTTGATGGCACGGGCTACGGTACTGATGGCAAAATCTGGGGAGGAGAAATCCTTGTTGGCAATTGTTCAGTATTTCAACGATATTATCATCTTCGAGAGACGCCTCTCCCCGGAGGCGATACTGCTATACGCAATCCTTCGAAAATTGCTCTGTCTCAATTATTTGCCGCGGGCATTGACTGGGACCCTGACCTCCCACCTGTTCAAGCGTTGTGTGCAGAAGAGCGCACATTGCTGAAATCACAAATAACACATCTTATTAATACTCCACAAACTACCAGTATGGGCCGTCTCTTCGATGCGGTTTCAGCATTAATTGGCATACGGCAAAGGGCTACCTATGAAGGCCAGGCGGCGAT
Source organism: Anaerolineaceae bacterium (assembly GCA_029265815.1). Taxonomy (GTDB): domain Bacteria; phylum Chloroflexota; class Anaerolineae; order Anaerolineales; family Anaerolineaceae; genus UBA6107. The sequence goes on from JAJUGU010000001.1 coordinate 268,038, forward strand.
TGAATTAGAAAACTTATGTGATCCTGACGAAACATCTACATATGATCTCTCTCTAGGAAACGGAGTGGTTGAAATCTTAGACCTGTATCCCCAGATCATACAAGATTATCGTAAAGGGGTCAAGAAAGAGATCATTTCAGCGCGTTTTCATAATACGATTGCTCAAATATGTAAGTCCGTCGCTCAAGAAATCCGTGAATTAACGAACATCAACACCGTTGCCCTTTCGGGTGGTGTATGGCAGAATATGACTCTGTTGACTAAAACGCTGCATCTATTACAAAACCAGGGTTTTTTCCCACTGATTCATCATAACATCCCCACTAACGATGGCGGAATATCAATTGGTCAAATAATGGTAGCAGCATCAAAATTAAAAAATTAGAGAGGTCGTTATGTGTTTAGCCGTTCCAGGGAAAATTATAGATATATTCACTTCCTCAAATATGAAAATGGGTAAGGTTGATTTCGGTGGCGTATTAAGAGAAGTATGCCTGGAAGCTGTCCCTGAAGTCAAAATTGGAGATTATGTCATCGTCCATGCAGGATTTGCTTTAAACATCCTCAGCGAAAAAGAAGCACGTGACACACTTGCTGCATTTCGTGAATTAGATGAAATCGAACTCGATGAAGATAACCCTATAATGAATTAGGATTAACATGCGTTATCTTGAAGAATTTCGTGATGCTGAACTGGTAAAAAACGTTCTTTCCAAGATCAATCACACAGTAAAACATCCCTGGGTGATCATGGAAATTTGTGGCGGTCAGACGCACTCAATTATGCACCACGGCATTGCTCAACTGCTTCCGGGAGAAATCGAATTAGTGCATGGCCCCGGCTGCCCCGTTTGCGTCACTTCACTGGAATTGGTCGACAAAGCACTTTCAATTGCTTCTCGCCCTAATGTAATATTTTGTTCATTTGGAGATATGTTGCGCGTTCCAGGATCTCATGGAGATTTATTTTCTGTCAAAGCAGCCGGCGGCCAGGTGCGTATCGTTTATTCTCCACTTGATGCAGTTAAAATCGCCCAGCAGAACCCTGATAAAGAAGTTGTCTTTTTCGCCATAGGATTCGAAACTACAGCCCCGGCAAATGCGATGAGTGTTCTTTACGCTCAGTCACTAGGTTTGCAAAATTACTCCATACTGGTTTCACATGTAACCGTTCCACCAGCTATGCACGCTATCCTTAGTTCTCCCCATAATCGTGTGCAGGGTTTTCTCGCAGCAGGGCATGTGTGCTCGGTTATGGGATACCACCAATACCATGCTATCAGCCAAATATATAAAATCCCGATTGTTGTGACCGGGTTTGAACCGCTTGATCTTTTAAACGGAATCCTGATGACAGTTGAACTTCTTGAATCTGGTACCCCACGTGTACAAAATGCATATTCCAGAGTGGTTTCAGAAGCTGGCAACATTCCAGCTCAGGCATTGATCAAGCGAGTGTTTCAAGATTGTGACCGTAACTGGCGGGGGATTGGGTTAATTCCACAAAGTGGATGGGAATTAAGACCTGAATACCATTTCTTTGATGCTGAGAAAAGGTTTGAGGTTGAGCAGATCCAAACTCGCGAATCAGATATTTGTATCTCTGGCCAGATACTACAGGGTATAAAAAAACCTCCTCAATGTCCAGCTTTTGGGAGAATATGTACTCCTCAGAATCCGTTAGGGGCAACTATGGTCTCATCGGAAGGTACCTGCGCAGCTTACTATCGATATGCACGAATAGATATGGAAGAATGACATGAATGAATCATCAATACCACATATGCAAGGTCCTATCTGTCCTCTGCCAATAAAATCATACGAGCAAATTGTTATGGGGCATGGCGCTGGTGGCAAAATGACCCAAGATTTAATCCGTCAATATTTTGTGCCTAACTTTTCTAACCCTTTTCTTTTAGAAGGTAATGATTTTTCATTCGTACAAACTCATCAGAGTGGAAGAATAGTTGTCAGTACTGACGCCCACATTGTCAGCCCATTATTCTTTCCCGGTGGTGATATTGGAAGGCTTGCTGTTTCAGGCACCGTTAATGACCTCGCAATGTCAGGCGGTATCCCGCTGGGACTAACAGCCAGCTTCATCCTTGAAGAGGGCTTTTCAATTTCTACACTGGAAAAGATCATCGTTTCTATGGCAGCTACAGCCCAAGAAGCCGGGGTTCCTATTGTTGCTGGTGACACCAAGGTTGTTGAAAAAGGCAAAGCGGATGGAATTTTTATTTCGACATCTGGCGTGGCATGGGTTCCTGACCATCTCCACATTGGCGGTGCATTTGCTCAACCTGGGGATACAGTGTTGATTTCAGGAACCCTTGGTGATCACGGCATCGCAGTTCTCTCTGCTCGTGGTGAGCTTGGATTGGAAACGGAAATAAAATCAGATGTTGCACCGTTGAACCACTTGGTTCAAAGCATCGTTCAATACACAAGAAATGTACATGTTCTTCGTGATCCAACCCGTGGCGGTTTAGCAACTACCCTTAACGAAATAGCGGTTCAAAGTCAGGTCGGTATTATCCTTAACGAGAGTTCAATTCCTGTTGATCCTGTCGTAGGGTCAACTTGTGAAATGCTTGGTTTTGATCCCCTTTATGTGGCTAACGAAGGCAAAATGATCGTGTTTGTTCCCGCTAACGAGGCTAATGGAGTTCTCGATGTAATGCGTTCTCAGAAATTTGGCGAAAATGCTGCCATCATTGGCAGGGTTGAATCGACTCCTACTGGTAAAGTGCTGCTAAAAACAATCATTGGAGGCACACGCCTGCTTGATGTAATGAGTGGTGAAATGCTTCCTCGAATCTGCTAACCCAATCTTGACACTATTTAACCCGCATTTATACTTAAGAAAACAAAAAACAGAGGATCAATGAAAATCAATTTCCAAGAAACTACAAAAGATCTTGCAGTACGCATCGACATTCACTCAAAATTTGGTGCCAGAGATATTGACGTCTGGATGTTAGACCTGATTAAATTGCAGCCGGGAAGTGTGATCCTCGATGTGGGTTGCGGTTCAGGAAAACAATGCTTTTCATATTATGACTTCCTTAAAGGTCATGCAGCAATAACCGGAGGGGATGTTTCTGAAGATCTTTTAGCGCAGGCACGTGCAGAAAATCAACGTCGGAATACGAATATCACATTCGAATACCTTGATTTCAACAAGAGTTTTCCTCACAAACAAGAAGAATTTGATTTCGTATCGTGCTGCTTTGCCATCTATTACGCAGAAAACATGTCTGCCACAATTGGTGAAATGTACCGGGTAACCAAACCGGGCGGTAGATTATTCACCACAGGGCCAATGCCACAGAATAAAAAACTATTTTATGACATCATCACAGAAGCCACAGGCTTGACCATTCCTCCTATGCCAGGAAGCTCACGATTCTCAACCGAGATATTCTCTACGATCAAAGCGATGTATTCGAAAGTTGATCTACACATATTTGAAAATCCACTCACTTTTGATACTGTTGACCCTTATATGGATTACACCCGTGCATCCATGTCGGAAGACCGCAAACTATGGGGCAGCCTTTTCAAAGAAAAAGACGATTTTGAAAAAATAATGAAACAGATCACAGAAGTCGCCAAGAAACGCCTTGATCAAGATGGCAAATTGGTGATGACCAAGGTGGTTGGCGGTATCCTAGCCACAAAATAGGTGAATATGAATCACGACATGGCATTTTATGGTCGTAAAGTTTGCTTCATTGGTGCTCATCCCGATGATATTGAGATCGGTTGTGGTGCATTGATCTCGCATATTTCAGGAAAGACTGAAGTACATTGTGTGACGCTATCCGATAACCAGAAAAACCCTTTACTGAAGAATGTTGTGGTTGAACATCATTGCAGCATGCACATACTGGGTGTTCCAGATGAACACATAATCGTAGGGAACTTTGAAACACGTCGTTTTCCACAAGCCAGGCAAGAAATCCTTGAATATCTAATCAGATTGAATCAAAATTATCACCCAGACATTGTTTTTGTTCATACAAAATCAGATTTACATCAAGATCACGCAACGGTCACTGAAGAAACCCTTCGAGCCTTTCGCGGAACAACAGTTCTCGGTTACGATGTCATTCGCAGCAGTTATGGTTTTTTCCCTCAGTTTTTGGTTGAAGTTAATGAAGAGGATGTGAACAATAAGATTAGAGCGCTGGCTGAATATCACACCTATGACGCGAAATACTATTTTGACCCTGAATTGACGCGCTCAATCCTTGTAAAAAATGGCGCTTTTGTTGAACGAAAATTTGCTGAAGGCTTTGATATTTTGCGAATCATTGGCGCGTTCGGATGTCTGAGTTAATAGATTAGTTTCCCCATTCTTATTCTTTTCTATAAAAAGGGAAGGCATAAATGATCTGCCTTCCCTTTTTTGATCAGAACAAATCCAATTGATGTTATTCAGCTGATATTCCTACTTCAATATAACCATCTTTAATCCTTACCGGGTATATGGGAATACCTGTAACGGCAGGAAGTGAAAGAACCTCACCAGTCTTGATATTAAAACGCGCTCCATGGCGTGGACACACAATCTCATCTCCGATAACTTCTCCCTCACCTATTGATCCCCCATCGTGAGTACAGACATCGCCGGTTGCCAGAAATTCACCGTTAAGAGAAAAGAGAACAATGGGTTGGCCTCCGATTTCAATAAAAAGCCTTTCGCCAGCAGGAATATCATTCACCTTTGCGATACGAAAGAACTGATATCCAATCGCATTATTTTCTGTCATTAATTATTCCTCCTCCACCAGATCGTCACTGGCCTCACCTAAACCATATACTCCGGCTTTTAAGATTTTTAGAGAAAGGAGTGCACATTTCAAACGTACTGGACCTAATTCAATGCCAATCAATTCCAGCACATCATTCTTCGTGTATTTCTTAACTTCATCTAACGATTTGCCAATGATCGACTCGAGCAATAAATCAGCTGAGGCCTGTGAAATGGCACACCCATGCCCACTGAAAGCTGCTTCTTTTACTTTGTTATTCTCATCTACGCGAAGATCAATGCGCAGATGATCTCCACATAAGGGATTCTCATCCTCAAAAGAAATATCATGCGGATCTAAAATGCCCTTATAACCAGGATTCTTAAAGTGTTCTACAATTACATCTCGATATAGATCATCCATATTTTATCCAAAAATCTTTACTACCCTTTTTAGTGATTTTATCAGAACGTCTATGTCATTTATTGTATTGTAAAGATAGAAACTTGCCCGCGTTGAAGCTGGAATATTGTAGCGATCGTGAAGAGGCATAGCGCAATGATGCCCTGCACGGACGGCAATCCCGTCACCGTCTAAAATTTGTGCAACGTCATGAGGGTGTATACCATCCAAAGTAAAAGAAGCGACGCCGCCTCTAAGCGAGGCATCAGGTCCAAGGATGTGTAAACCGTCTATTTTCTGCAATTCGTCAATGGCGTACTTGATAAGGTTTTGTTCATGTATCGCAATTCGATCCATGCCGGTTGAAGACAGGTAGTCAATTGCAGCCCCAAAACCAATGGCTTCAGCAACAGCAGGAGTGCCAGCTTCAAACTTATGCGGCAAGTCGTTATATGTAAATGAGCGGAGATACACCTTCTTGATCATATCTCCACCGCCAAGAAATGGCGGTAATTCCTCCAACAATTCTTCACGCCCCCAGAGTACGCCAATCCCTAGCGGACCGAGCATTTTGTGAGCAGAAAATGCCATAAAATCTGCTCCAAGTTGTTTGACGTTCACCGGAATATGGGGAACCGATTGCGCTCCATCTACAATCGTGACTGCGCCGTTTTCTTTCGCTTTCTTAATGATCTCCTGTGCAGGGTTAATCGTTCCTAGCACATTCGACATCTGCGTAAACGAAACCAGTTTTGGATTCTGTTTCAATAACTGATCATAAGAATCCAAATCCAACATGCCGTCATCTGTAATTCTAATGAATTCCAATCTCAAATTCAGAACCTGTGCCAACATCTGCCAGGGCACAAGATTGGAGTGATGTTCCATTTCTGTCAATACCACTAAGTCGCCAGGCTTCAACAACGAACGCCCTAGCGTATAAGCCAGCAGGTTGATTGACTCGGTAGTATTTCTGGTAAAGATGACTTCCTTGGGTTTGTTCGCTCCGATGAATCTAGCAACTTTCTCTCTTGCTTGTTCATAGCTGAATGTCGCCTCTTCGGCCAGCATATGAACTCCGCGATGAATGTTGGCGTTTGTATTCCTATAATAATGATCCATGGCTTCAATCACATGGATTGGCTTTTGAGAAGTAGCCGCTGAATCAAGATAGGTTAATGGAACTCCCGGATGAACTTCTCTCTTGAGTATTGGAAACTCTTCTCTTATCGACTCAAAAGAGTAATCAGGTTTAAAATCAGTGGTCATTTTTTACCCTGCTTTTGGAAGTTCTGACTTAGACTTCTTTGCAGGGATCCGTATATGTTGAGAATTCTGCGGATACCAAAGGATATGATCAGGCACCATCCATCCATCAGTTAAAAAAACATTGGACCTGAATTGAACCGCGACCATTTTTGGGTCCACCTGAACTACAATCCCCCGCAGCCAGCCGCGTATTCTCTCCCCTCCCTTTTCATGGTCACAAAATACCTCTACAGGATCACCAACCTGGAATTCAAACTCAAATTCAGGGGGTTTCATGAATGGCACAGATGACATTTTTCTTACTCCGCTTATTTTCTTAGTTGAATTAATCATAGCATTTTATCATATCAACGCAAATGATTTTTCTTTACGCGATATGCTCCATTTTTTCTTTCATCGCATTCTGAAAACGCGTTTTAACACCTTCGAATGGAATACGCTGCATGATAGGATCAAAGAACCCCTCTACTATAAGGCTCTCTGCCACCTCACGCTGCAATCCGCGGCTCTGCAGGTAAAAGATCTGATCCTGGTCTATTTTTCCAACTGTTGCACCATGTGAGCATTTAACATCATCGGTTAATATTTCCAGTCCAGGGATCGAATCTGCCCTCGCATCCTTACTTAATACCAGATTCCTATTCGACTGGTATCCATCGGTTTTTGATGCGTTTGGCGCAACGTAAATCATCCCTTGCCATACCGACCGACTTTTTTCAAGTAAAGCGCCTTTGAAGAGTAAATCGCTTGTTGTGTTGGGAGCAAGGTGATTCTGCTGGGTATCATGATCCAGATGTTGCTGCCCATCGGTAAAGTAGAATCCCGACATTTTACCAGTGCTGCCTTCACCGACAAGGTTTAAATCAGAGTAATTTTTGGTAATTTTGCTTCCCAGAGCACCAAAGACCCAATCGATTCCGCCATTTTTTTCAATCGTTACATTTTCACGCATAAAATTGATCACGTTCTTACCCCAGGATTGCAATTCGACGAAATTTAAATGTGCACCTTCTCCAACGTACAATTCCATGATCCCTGTGTGCAATGAAGCTTCCGCAACTCCGGTTGGTGAAGATGATTCGTGAACATAGGTAACTGATGCACCTTCTTCAAGGTAGACCAGAACATGTAAAGCGTGTACATACCCCCCGGTTGGCACCCAATACACACTCTGCAAAGGAGCTTTAACCTGAACATTTTTTGGAACGTATAATAAGACACCGATGATATCGAGAGCACCAGCCAGTGATGAAAATTTATTCGTCCTCGATTTTAATATTTTCTCCAACATCACCTGCAATATTTGGGGGTGAAGCCTGGCAGCTTGTTTAATATCTTCAAACACAACACCGCTGGCCTCAATCTCAGGATCCAAATGAAGAGTAGATTCCCAGGGTGTCAATAATACCTGTCCGCCATGCTTTTGATCAGCCATTGGCTCAGAGAGTTGCGCAGGTATTCGGACTTGGTTCTTGGTTATTTGATCGAGCAATTTGAACTGATCAAACTTGATTTCCTTAAGACTCGTCCTTCTCCAATCTTCGTCTTTATCGGTTGGTATGGGCAAAGAATTAAATAAATCCCATGATCTCATCCGATAGTCACGAACAACTGGATCAGAATCAAAAAATTCAGGTTTGATGACTAATCTAGGTTCACTATCCTTAGTCTCTTTATGTTTCTTCGTAACAATAACTGGGTTTTCTATCATTGCATCTCTTTCAAGTCAGTTATAAGTTTATCCAACAGAACCTTCCATCTGCAATTGGATCAGGCGGTTCATTTCAACCGCATATTCCATGGGCAGTTCCTTCACCAATGGTTCAATGAATCCTGAAACAACCATTGTTGTGGCCTCTTCCTGAGTTAAACCCCGGCTCATCAAATAAAATAACTGTTCTTCACCAATCTTAGAGACTGTTGCCTCGTGACCAATAGTCACATCTTCTTCATCTACCTCAATCGTTGGATAGGTATCTGATCTCGATTCAGGATCAAGCAATAGAGCATCACACGACACACTTGATCGTACGTTTGTTGCACCTTTGTAAACTTTTAATAAGCCCCGATATGAAGAACGGCCACCGTTCTTGCTGATAGATTTTGATGTGATTTTTGAGCTGGTGTTTGGGGCAAAATGAATGACCTTACCACCGGCATCTTGCTGTTGACCGCGTCCGGCAAAGGCTACCGAAAGTATCTCTCCATGCGCACCTGTACCCATGAGATAAGTAGACGGATACTTCATCGTTGCCTTCGAACCAAGATTGCAGTCAACCCATTCCATAGTTCCATTTTCTTCGACTTTTGCACGCTGGGTAACAAGGTTGTACACATTTGTGGACCAGTTTTGAATAGTTGTGTACCGTACTCTTGCATCTTTTTTCACGATGATCTCGATGACACCACTGTGGAATGAATCTGTAGTATATGAGGGTGCAGTGCACCCTTCAACATAATGCACTCTCGAACCTTCATCAGCAATGATCAGTGATCGCTCGAATTGGCCAATATTTGCCACATTCAACCGGAAGTAAGCCTGCAGCGGGAGCTCAACGGTTACACCTTTTGGGACATAAACAAATGATCCACCGGACCAGACCGCTGAATTTAATGCAGCGAATTTATTATCCTCAATGGGCACAACTGTGCCGAAATAGTGTTTAAAAAGTTCTGGGTGTTTTCGAAGCCCATCTTCAATACTCAAAAAGATAACCCCCTGTTTCTCAAGATGTTCTTGAATGTTGTGATACACCATCTCGGATTCATATTGAGCACCAACTCCAGCCAAAAATTTTTGCTCGGCTTCAGGAATTCCTAGTTTGTCAAATGTGTTTTTTATCGTTTCCGGAACTTCATCCCAGGTTTTTCCACTGGCTTCAGCAGGCCGTACGTAATAATAAATATCCTCGAGATCAAGTTCCGATAAATCCAATCCCCAGGTTGGCATTGGACGTTTTCTGAAATGGTCCAACGCTCTCAACCGAAATTGAAGCATCCAATCCGGTTCATCTTTCATGGCAGAGATTTTGCGAACAACCTCTTCACTCAATCCCTTTTCAGATTTGTAGACAAAAGTTTCAGGATCTTTGAATCCGTATTGATATTCTTCAAGCTTGTTCAAAAAATCAGGTTTTTTCTCAGTGCTCATGTATGTCTCCAATAAATGATTAATGTTAGCCTGAGATGATCCCGTTTTCGTATTTTTCTCTGATCCAGTCATAACCATGTTCTTCGAGGTGTAATGCCAAATCAGCACCACCTGATTCCACAATTGTTCCTCCCATCATTACATGCACGACATCTGGTTTGATGTAATTTAACATCCGCTGATAATGGGTGATTAAAAGCACACCTACATTTTGTTCGCGTAACAGATTCACCCCTTCGGAGACAATGCGCAGTGCGTCAATATCTAACCCCGAATCAGTTTCATCTAAAATGGCAATCTCGGGTTGTAGTATTGCCATTTGTAAAACTTCGGCGCGCTTTTTTTCTCCACCAGAAAACCCTTCGTTCAAGTAACGCCCGGCAAACGCGCTATCCATTTTCAACATGTCCATTTTTTCTCTTAATAATTTTCGAAACTCGGGGATGGGAATTCCACGATCACCCGGGTTTTGTGCTTTTCGCCTTGCATTTACAGCGGTTCTTAGGAAATTCGCGACAGTAACGCCTGGGATCGAAACTGGATACTGAAAAGCCAGGAATAACCCCAATCTTGAGCGTTCATCGGTAGATAAATCAAGAAGGTTGCGACCTTTGAATGTCACTTCCCCTTCAGTTACTGTATAACGTGGATGTCCCATTAAGGTATACGCAAGAGTAGATTTCCCGGTCCCGTTTGGTCCCATGATCGCATGTACCTGGCCTTGAGCAACTGAAAGCGTTAACCCTTTTAATATTTCCTTCTGCTCAACATTGACATGCAATCCTTTGATGCTCAATTCTGACATGATGTCATTCTCCTGATTTCATAAAAATTTTATTTATTTGATTTTTATGAATATTTTCTATTATATTATAAAGCCTTGTGGATTATAGCACACTCATTATTCACAGTCAATATTTACCATATTTATCAATATTATTCTAATTATTTAGCATTGTATATTTACAATATTTATCTTATTATTGACATAAATTGTATCGTTATGATAAGATACACATGCAAATAGGATAAACATGAAAAGCACAAAAGACCGAATTTTACAAACTTTGCTTAATAACCCAAAATCAACTATCACAGATTTGGCCAAAGCGGTGGATATTAATTCCATTTCAGTGCGCCATCATCTAACCAACCTGTTAGCTGAAGGACTCATTCAGGCTCAAGAAGAAAGACACGGCGTTGGCAGACCCAGATTAGTATATTCACTAACAGAAACTGGGGTTGAAAAATTTCCTACGATGTACTTGAATTTGACCAATCGCCTCCTCTTTTATTTAAAAAAACGGTTATCACAAAAAGAGATTGAAATAATTTTCATCCACATTGCAGAGGATCTGGCACAGGAACAGAAATCAAATACGCAAAATATGACCGTGGAAGAAAAGTTAAATTATCTCCAATCAGCCTTACTTAATGAAGGCTTTATTATTGAATGGAAAAAAGAAGGGAATGAATACATCATCAACGAGGTCACCTGCCCCTTTTATCATATCCGGCAGAACCATCCTGAAGTGTGCACCATTGACCAAACGCTATTATCAAATATTCTTACGGTACCAGTCGATAAGATTCATTGCGTCCTCAATGGTGACAACCAGTGTTCATACATCATCGATCGTACCGCCTTTGAGGCAAAAGCATGATAGACAAACCCATCCCAGGCTCCAATCGCCCTAAATGGGAAGCCGAAGCTGACTACCCAGAATTATGTGAGAACCTTCGCAAAGGGTTCAGCACCATCCTCGACCCTGAATTAGGACTGAATATCATTCAACTTGGTCTTGTGAGAAATGTAATCATTAATGACAATAATGCAATTATCAGAATGATCCTAACCACCCCTTTCTGTCCTTATGGACCATCGATGCTAGAATCAACACGGCAAAAAGCCGAAGAAGTGCTAGAGCGTGAAGTTGCTATAGATTTTGGGCTTGATCCCTGGGATTTTTCGATGATGGAAGAAGGTATCGGTGGTGAGTGGGGATTATTCTAAACCCGTTTCATTACAAAAAAAATTTCTATCTTACATCTGTTCCTTCTTCTGGTTCTTTCGATTTTTTAATTTCTAGTGTAAAATCTACGCATGTTGCGTATCGCCTACCTGCAGCCAGATAAAGCTCCGCAGACAATAAAAGAGATCACCAGCATCAGAGAACTACTTTCTTCCACTGAAGGATTCCTTTGGGTAAGCTTGGAAAATGCTACTGATGCAGAAATTGATCTCATACTACGCGATATCTTCCAGTTCCATCCGCTTGCCATCGAGGATTGTCAAAGCATAGGATACCAAACTTCAAAAATCGATGACTATTCAGATTATATTTTTATCATCGCCCATGCCATAAATCCTAATGAAGCAATTGACAATTTTGAAACTTTGGAGCTAGATTTCTTTTTAGGAATGAATTATTTAGTTACCTGTTACACAGACGAAATCATGCCTCCTGTTATTAACACTTGGAAACTAATCCAGAAGGATTACCGGTTATCTCAAAACGGTCCAGATTTCTTATGCCACGCGATTCTAGATGCCCTGGTGGACGATTATATGCCGATCATCGACAAAATGGAATCTGATGTCGAATGGCTTGAAGACAGCGTACTTGAAAAACCAAAATCTGAAACCCTCCAATGTTTGTTATCTTTAAAACATAATATTATGTCTTTGCGCAGAATTATTGCCCCGCAACGAGAGGTAATGAACCGCCTTTCAAGAAATGAATTTTCTCAAATCGACCGCCAGAGCTTGATTTATTTTCGAGATATTTATGATCATCTAGTGCGCATTCAGGATTTAACTGATATCATTCGAGATATCGTCTCTGGTGCTCTTGATATTTATCTTAACTCTACCAGTTTACGACTGAACGAAATTATGAAAGCACTGACTATCGTCTCAACAGTGTTTCTTCCACTTTCGTTCATCACCGGTGCTTTTGGTATGAATTTTCAGTATATTCCTGGTGCATCTGCAAAACTTGGTTTTTATATCACAGGTTTAATTTTATTAATCCTCGGCATAGGAATGTTGCTTTATTTTAAAAAACGACGCTGGTTTTAATCATTATTGGAGGTTACCTTGACTCGAATAATCGCTGACAGTTGTGTTGATCTTAGCCCGGAACTTATCGATCGATTTAACATCGACATTGTTCCACTTGGTGTATTTATTGACGGAAAGTTATATCAAGATGGTGTGAATATTCACACACAAGAATTATTTGATGAAGTTACGAAATCAGGAATACTACCCAAAACATCCGCGCCATCGGTAGCCACATATATTGAACATTTTTCTGGCGAAGAAGATGCGATTTACATCAGTATTAGCTCAAAACTCTCTGCCAGCAATCAAAATGCCCATATTGCACTCGATACGATGGGCAAAAATAATGTTTATATCATTGACTCATTAAACTTATCCACTGGTATTGGCTTGCTGGTTCTTTCAGCAGCAGAAATGGCCCAGTCTGGGATGAAAACCGAAGAAATCGTGAGTTACATCACTGAATTGACAAAAAATGTTCACACCTCATTCGTAGTGGACACCTTGGACTATATTCATAAAGGCGGTAGATGTTCAGCAACTGAATTGCTGATCGGAAGTTTGTTGAATATTCGGCCAGTTATAACCGTATGCTCAGATGGCACTCTTGATGTAAAGAAAAAGATTGCCGGAAGCCGTAAGAAAGCTTTGCTTTCAATGGTGGAAGATCTGAAAAAGGACATCCCCCAAATTAATCCACACCGAATCTTTGTAACGCATACACTCTGCGAGAATGACGCCGAATTTTTACGCACAGAAATTGAAAAACTGGCTAAATTTGATGAAATCTGCTTTACCGTTGCAGGTTCCACTATAGCCAGTCATTGTGGACCTAAATGTATTGGCATTCTCTATCTGACAAAATAAGAGACCGGTTTACCGGTCTCTTTTCTTTTACCTAGATAACGCCTAATTCTTTTCCAACTTTTTCAAATATTGATAGCACCTTGTCCATTTGTTCATCAGTATGTGTTGCCATGTAGCTGGTTCGCAGCAATTGATGTCCGGGTGAAACTGCTGGCGAAATCACTGGATTAACAAACACACCATTATCAAATAATTTTTTCCACATTAAAAATGTTCGGTCGTTATCACCAATGATGATCGGGATCACTGGAGTAACTGAATTGCCAATATCGAATCCCAATTCACGGAATCCTTTGCGCATTTTTGTAGCAATAGCACATACCCGGTGCCCGAGTTCTGGTTGTTCTTTCATAATATGCAGTGCAGCCAGTGCAGCCGCTGCGTTAGAAGGTGGAATACTGGCGCTAAAAATTAAAGCACGCGCATTATGTTTAATATAATGAATAGTATTCTCATCTCCAGCAACAAATCCGCCCAGTGAAGCAAAGGATTTGCTGAAAGTAGACATGATTAGATCTACTTGGTCAGTTACCCCAAAATGAGCTGCGGTTCCCCTTCCCTCTCCCAAGACTCCCATACTGTGAGCATCATCAACCATTAATCTTGCGCCAAATTGCTTGGCAACTTTGATCAACTCGGGTAAAGGTGCAAGATCTCCTTCCATGCTGAACATGCCATCAACCACAATTAAAGCACCCGCAGTTTCAGGAATTGATTTCAATACTTTTGCTAGGTGTTCCATATCATTATGCCGGAAACGTTCGATCTTTCCGTATCCTAAGCGTGCACCGTCGACAATACTTGCATGATCTTCTTTGTCGAGAACCACAACATCATCACGACCAATGAGAGCACTGACGGTACCCAGATTAGTCTGCATTCCGGTTGAAAAGACCAAGGCAGCTTCTTTACCCACAAATTCCGCCAGCTCGCTTTCAAGCTGTTCGTGCAAGGCAAGCGTTCCGTTCAAGAACCGAGAGCCCGTGCAGCTCGGTCCATACCGCTTAATAGCTTCAATGGCAGCTTCGCGCACTTTCGGATGCGTGGTTAACCCAAGGTAGTTATTTGAACCACACATGATGAGCCTTTTTCCTTGGAACACAACTTCAGTCCCCTCATTTTCATTGAGCGGAATAAAATAAGGATATATACCGCTTTCCATGGCTTCTTTGGCGGCTGTATAAGACCTGCATTTTTCGAAAAGATCCATTGTGTTATCCTTTACTTCTAGAATAATTCCTTTTATTAATATGACAATGAATTATTAACACTTATCAACAAAATTCGATTCAAGAATTATTTATTTTACCAAAGAAGTTTTATTCTTATGCTATTATTGATCTAATATATTGCCATTAATTCGAACCAAACAATGCAACAGCATGAACATCATTGAACTTCATGCTTTTTCCATTGTTGATAATTGGAGGAAACATGCTGAATAAACGTACCTGGATTGCGCTTATTATATTGGGCTTTCTTGGAGCACTGGCCTGGGGAGTTGAAAACCAGTTTTTCAATACATTTATTTATAATAATATTACCCCTGATCCTCGTCCGATCTCATGGATGGTGGCTTCGAGTGCGGTTGTTGCTACTCTGGCATCCATTTTTATGGGTGCTTTTAGTGACCGTGTTCGAAACCGTTGGGGAAGAAAACCTTTTCTATTAATCGGATACCTTGGATGGGGAATTACTACCGCCTTATTTCCTACAGCTGCCTATTTTCATCCGATCGGGATTGCGGTTTTTATGGCCATCCTGTTTGATTGTGTCATGACTTTTTTTGGATCAAGTGCCAATGATTCAGTTTTTCACGCCTACGTAGCGGATATTACCACTACTGAAAACCGAGGAAAAGTAATGGGAGTGCTTGAAATCCTTTCCTGGGTTGCCCTTCTATTCGTATATGGAGGTGCCGGTTTGTTAATCGACGCCTTAGGTTATTTTCCCTTCTTTTACATCGTAGGTGGAATGGTTTTTATCCTTGGTCTCATTTCATCATCACTTTTACAGGAATCTCACTATGAAAGGACTGTTCCAACTGAAAGTTATTTTAAAAGCATCATTAATACATTTAGTTGGAAGTCATTGAAAGAAAATCGAGACTTTTTGTACCTGTTGTTTGCCATCACCTTATGGGGAATTGCCCAGCAGATCTTTTTTCCATATTTGATGATATATATCCAGCATTATCTGAAAATTGAAACACTTCAGGCATCAATTATTATTTTCCTGGCAATTCTTCTGGGTGGGATCGCTACGGCATATCCTTTAGGCATGCTTGTTGATAAATGGGGTCGAAAGAAAGTAGCCTTGATCGCAATTGTCGCGGAAATGATTGGGCTTCTGGCCTTTTCGTTATCCAGATCCCTCATCTCACTAATCCTCACCGGAATTTTATGGCTTGCGCCTATCAGTGCCTGGACGATTGCTACTGGCGCATGGAGCAAAGATCTCTTCCCAGAAGATAAACGTGGTCAATTTGCAGGTTACCTGATCCTCTTTTCGGTTGCTCTGACGATGATACCGGGCCCGATGATCGGAAGCTGGTTAACAACGACTTTTGGGATTCATTCGGTGCTGGATGGCCAGGAAGCATACATACCCACATCGTTAATTTTCCAGGTTTCTGCTGCTGCCACATTGCTGGCAGCAATCCCAATTTTAAGAATGAAAAAGACTTCACAAACTTCTCAATCGCGATAGGTAAAATATGTCCATTCCTGAATTTATCCTCAAAAAATTAATTGTTCCCGGAAGTTTCAAAACGCATCCGAAAGGTTTTTCTTTCAGGATTCTTAATTCCTTTGCTTCTGCAACGGTAACACGGTTTCATATATTTGTTGCCGACCATCAGATTCCTGATGACCAGATAACAATTTCATCCACAAATAACCTTTCTCTCAATTGCTCTGAAATCAGCACTGAAACCCCAATGATTTTAGCAGTTGGCAGCGAATTTCTGGTTACTGTAAATGATTACCCGCCAATCGGAGCAATTCAAATAATCGCGAATACCAAAGAAGTGGGAGAACTTTCGTTTTCTCTTTCTGAAGGTTCTTCAAAGAAAAAACCAAGCTCACTTAAACCATCGCCACTCCAGTTTTTACAACAAAACCGGTTTTCAAAGATTACAATCGATAGAAATCAAAAGATTGGCAAAGCTTCTCCTTTCATATTTGGACAATTCATCGAACACCTTGAAAAATGTGTTTATGATGGTGTTTGGACTGCTGACGGGAGTAAATTGCGTGAGGATACACTTGACCTCATTCGCCAGCTAAATCCGCCCCTCATCCGATACCCCGGAGGCAATTTCGCGAGTGGATATCATTGGGAAGACGGTATTGGACCAAAAGAAAACCGGCCTTCTAGACACGATGCTGCCTGGCAATGTGAAGAGCCTAACCAGGTGGGTACAGATGAATTCTTAACCCTCTGTGAACAGCTTAATGCTGAACCTTGCCTGGTCGTTAATGATGGATCAGGGACTCCGGAGGAAGCAGCGCGTTGGGTTGCATACTGCAACAGCCCGGCTAATACAGAACAAGGAGCCAGACGGGCAACAAATGGTCATCCTGAACCTTACAATGTTAAATATTGGGGGTTAGGGAATGAGGTCTGGGGTCCTTGGCAGATTGGAACGGTTTCTGCAGAGGAATATGTTAAGCGTGCATCGAGATTCATAAAAGCCATGCGTGAAGTTGATCCCGAAATCAAGCTGATTGCAGTCGGTAATAATCCTTTGACTGATGCCCCTGATGATCCTGCAACTGTTTGGAATCGAACTGTTTTAAAAAGCCTGGGGGGACAGATTGACTATCTATCCTGGCATATCTATCAACCCGAAAAAAGTGGATGGAAAGAATCATATGATGCAATCGATTTATTCCAGTCTGTGTGCGCAGCATCAATAGACATGGAATGGATAATAAAACGAGTTGAACAGCAAATTCATGAATATTCTCCAGGACGGCAGATACTTCAAGCTATTGATGAATGGAACTTATGGCTGCCACCACATGAAAAAAATGTTAGCATGCATCACGTTACTTATACAATGCGCGATGCGCTTTATACCGCATCTGTGTTGATCACATTCTTAAAAAACTGCCATACTGTTGGGATGGCAAACCTGGCACAATTGGTTAATGTGCTCCCGTTGATTCAAACGAATGAAAAAGCTGCAATTGCTACTTCCATTTTTTATCCTTTCATCCTTTTTTCTCAATTGCAGAACAACATTATCAATTTAACTATTGAAAGTGAATGTTTTAACACTAAGTATGTGGATATTAACATGGTTGCCCATACCAATGTGCCCTATCTGGATGCTGTTGCGACTTGCAGCGATGATGACCAAAAAATTTGCCTCATTCTTGTTAACCGATACCCGTTTCACAAGATGAAAGTATCAATAGATCTGAGATCTTTCAAGGATATAAAACCAGTCCACGCCCTTCAAATCCATGCAAACGCCCCAGAGGTTTACAATACTTTTCAAAAACCCAATAACGTTCGAATTTCTGATGCAAAACACCCTGTAGTTAAAGACAACTGCTGGGAGGTTATTCTAAAACCTTGTTCGGTCTATTTTGTTGAATTCCAGAATTAACCAATAGAGCCCTTGAGAAAGGGCTCTATTTTCACGTTAGCATGGATTTCTTCTAATTGTATAGAAGCGGACAGAGTTCAGGTTCTTTCAAGTCAATCCAAAGAACACGTCGTCCTTTTGCCTCCAGTGCCTGAACATCTCCCAATGCCTGGGCGCGCTGCATAATTCCAAAGGTAATCCCTTCGCCGGGGATTTCCAGGTCTTGAGATTTTGCAGAGGTAATCACAATGAATATTCCATTGTTCGCCCCACCTTTATGCAATTGCCCTGTCGAGTGCAGGTACCGCGGACCAAATCCTAAAGTGGTTGCGAGACCAAATTCATTCAACACTCTCGCCCGAAGTTCCTGTAATATTTGCATGTTGGCTTCAATCCTAGGCAGAAAAGCATTAATCGCCAGATAATCCTGTGGGTGACAATTCTTTTCGAGAAAAGTATTGATCACTTCATAAACAGATGCATTATGACCTATGTCAATATTGCTTTGCGTCATGATTCTTACATCTTTTAGTTCCACAATAGGATTTGTTTCACCAAATTTTCCGTTTCGTTTATAATCTTCCAGCCCTTTTAATGTTCTTATCTTTGCATCTTGTACGTCAGGTTGATCAAATGAATTCACTCCGATGATCGAGCATGCCGTGGCAGTCGCCATCTCCCAGAGATAAAATTGTCCACCCAGATCATAAACATCTCTAACATCAAAAGAAATGACCGGGAATCCGTGTTGTTTCAAAGAATCCACGAATGATTGCTCCTCACCTGATTGGCGAATGTAGACAAAAATCCTATCATCACCATACTTGGAAGCATCCACTTGAGGTTCATCAGCAATAGGAACGATCCCTTTACCTTTCTTTCCACTTGATTCCGCAATTAACTGCTCCAGCCACGCTCCAAATGGTTTCCAGGTTCGATCGGTGATCAGCGTCAGCTTATCCTTGCCTGCATTAACGGCCGTACCTATGATTGCTCCTAAGACTACACCTGGGTTTGCAGCGATCGGTCTTTCAGCTAGGCATAAATCCGCAGTGAATATTGCATTTTCGAGGATTTTATCTACATTTAGACCGATAAGAGCTGCAGGTACTAGACCAAAGGCGGTGAGAGCTGAGTTCCTGCCCCCAACAAAAGGATCAGCCCTAAAGACTTTCCAAAACTTTTTATCTCTGGCAAACTCTTCCAACCTTGTTCTGGGATCAGTAATCGCAATAAAATGCTCACCGGCCCTTTCACCAAATTTTTCCTGACTGAGGTTCCAAAAATAGGAGAGAAAAGCATTGATCTCCGCTGTTGTCCCAGATTTACTCGCAACCAGAAAAATTGTTTTTTCTAAGTCAACAGCTTTCTCAATCATTGATACCTGCTCAGGATCGGTTGAATCTAGGATGTTTAATTTTAAGCCGTTGCAGTTGCCATCCTCCCCGTTTATCAAGCTGAGCACTTCTGGCGCTAGAGAAGAGCCTCCCATACCTAGCAGAACAGCATGGGTGTATCCAAGCCTGACACATTCATGCGTCAATAAGTGAAGATCTCCAGCTAGCTCCCTACTTTCCCAGGGAGCTTTCAGCCAATTCATACGCTGGACAATTTCCGCTTGATCTTCCTCCTCCCTGCTCCATAATGATGCATCTTTCTGAAATACGCGCTCAACAAAATGCTTTTTATTAAGCAAAGCAAGTTGATTTTTTATGGCATCAGATAATGAGCTTAACTCATTTACTGCAGATAAACGTCTCTGTTCAACTGCGCCCAGTAGTTGAGTGAAAGCCTCTGAAAAAGACTGGACTCCTTCCTCTTCAAGTTGAAGCGTTGTCTCATCTAGTGAAATTCCCAATGTCTCTAACTCATTGATGTGTTTTTCTGCCTTATCCAGGTCATTATGAATAGTGAGATCCACATTACCATGATCATAAAAAGCATCAAGAGTCGAAGGTGGCACGGTATTAACAGTTTCTGGCGCAATTAATTCTTCGATATAGAGTACATCTCGATATTTGGGATTCTTCGTGCTGGTAGACGCCCAGAGGGGTCTTTGAATTTGAGCTCCCTTCGCCCGTAAGATACTGACACGTCTCTCAGAAAACTTATGCTCAAATAAGCGATAAGCCAACCGAGTATTAGCGATCGCTGCTTTACCAGCCAATTCGCTATACTTTTCTTCCGATATCTTGCCGGTTTTCAATAGATTTTCTAATAGACCATCAATTTTGGTATCCAGTCGCGAGACAAAGAAACTTGCTACAGAGGCAATTGAAGAAAGGTCATTACTTACAGCAATCCTGTCTTCAAGGCCTGATAGGTATGCCTCAATTACTTCAGCATAACGCTGGATCGAAAAGATCAATGTAACATTCACATTGATTCCGCTAGCAATCGATTTGCGAATTGCAGGTAATCCTTCTTTGGTGGCTGGTATTTTGATCATTAAGTTAGGCCTGTTGACCAGATTCCACAATTTTTGAGCTTCTTTAATGGTTGCTTCAGTATCACGAGCAAACAGTGGATTGACCTCAAGGCTCACATATCCATCTTTCTTATGAGTCTGCTCGTAAAGTGGCAGAAAGAGATCAGCAGCTTTTTGAATATCCTCGATTGCTAATTGCCAAAATATCGATTCGGCATCCATTCCAGCCCAGGCCATAGGCTTAAGGGTATCATCGTAATCTTTTGAGTTGGATATCGCTTTTTGAAAAATACTGGGGTTCGACGTGACTCCTTTGATTTTGCCCTGGTGACTCATTTTTTCGAAATCACCATTTTTCAATAATGACCTCTGTATATTGTCGTACCACAAAGATTGACCAATCTTTTCGAGTTTTTTCGCTTGTTCTATCATTGACATGTCTTTTGTTATTTTGAATAGTGGTTCTTTTCAGAATTTTCAATAGCCTGAATTTTTGAAAATCGGCGCTTATGACGTTCTTCCTGTGAAAATTTCGCTTTTATGAACGCTGCAACAATTTCTTTTGCCGGTTCAACACCAATGATGCGGCCGCCAAGACAGAGGACGTTCATATTGTCATGCTCTACACCCTGATGAGCTGAATAGGTATCATGGCAGACACAAGCGTAAATACCTTTGATCTTATTAGCAGCAATACATGCTCCAACGCCAGAACCACAAATTAATACTCCTCTATCTGCTTGCCCTAGCAAAATGGCTCGAGCTGCTTTCTCAGCATAATCTGGGTAGTCAACAGGTTCCTGGTTATAAGTGCCCAGATCCAAGACGTCATTTCCAAAACTTTGAATGACTGCAATCACCTCATCTTTGAGGGTAAATCCTGCATGATCACACGCCACAGCTATACGCATCAGTCCCTCTTTTTATTCAATAGTTTTTTTGCGGTCTGGTAAACGTTTTCGACGGTGAAACCATATTTTTCATAAAGCGTTTTGTATGGTGCTGAAGCCCCAAATTTTTCTATCGAGATGATCTCCCCTTCAGAGCCTACCCATCGTTCCCAACCCTGACGAACGCCCATTTCCACTGCGAGTCGACAGCGAATCTCGGGTGGTAAAACCATGCATTGGTAATTTTCATCAGCTTCCTTAAACAACTCCCAGCATGGGAACGAAATTACCCGAACACTTATATGATCTTTTTCCAGCAGGTATGCAGCCTCTAATATTAAGCTTACTTCAGATCCAGAAGCCATGAGGATTATTTGTGGTTTTCCTGCCCCAAGATCGGCTAGAACATATGCGCCTTTATGCAGACCTTGCTCTGAGGCATATTTCGTTCGATCTAATGTAGGCAAAGCTTGTCTGGTTAACGCCAGAAGTGTCGGCCCGTCTTTTCTCATGATTGCTGCCCGCCAGGCTTCTCTCGTTTCATTTGCATCAGCAGGACGTATCACATGCAAATTGGGTATAGCGCGTAATGACGCTAAATGCTCGATAGGCTGGTGAGTTGGTCCATCCTCTCCCAGACCGATACTGTCATGTGTCATCACCCAGATGCTTTGTAAATGAGAGAGCGCTGATAACCGTATTGCACCCCGCATGTAATCAGTAAAGACCATGAATGTAGCACCAAAAGGAATCAGTCCTTTATGGTAAGCGATTCCATTCACGATTCCACCCATGCCATGTTCACGAACGCCAAAATGAAAGTACCTGCCACTGTGGTTATCAGCCTGAAAGGCTGTAGACTCTTTGATCCAGGTATTATTGGATGGAGTAAGGTCTGCTGATCCACCAACCAATTCCGGTAAAACATGGGCGATACTATTGAGAACCTGACCGCTTGCGACTCTTGTGGCGATGCCTTTCTCATCAACTGCAAATACCGGTAGATTTTGATCCCAATTCGCAGGCAGATTACCCTCTGTCATTCTTTTTAACTGCCCCCATTCCTCAGCATATTTCTCTGCGTAACTTGCAGCCAGCTGATTCCATTTCTCCTCAGTTTTTGTGCCATTCTCCCCTACCTTGAGGAAGAAATCTTTGACATCTGCAGGAATATAAAATTTGGGCTCCTTCGGCCAGCCAGCATTTTCTTTTGCAGCATCCAATTCTTCTTCACCGGGGGGTTCACCATGGGCTTTTGATGTATCCTGGCGAGTGGGTAGACCATAACCAATATGTGTGCGGCAAATAATTAATGACGGCCTAGGATCCTGCTTTGCTAACCTAATCGCCGCATCGATCTCTTCAATATCATTCCCGTCAGCAACATGCAAAACTTGCCAGCCGTAAGCTTCAAAGCGTTTTCCGCGATCTTCTGTGAAAGCAAGGTCTGTTGACCCATCAATTGTGATCCGGTTATCGTCATATAGATAAATGATTTTTCCAAGACGTAAATGACCAGCAAGAGAAGCCGCTTCTGAAGCTACCCCTTCCATTAAGTCGCCATCCGTGACAATACCATAGACATAATGGCTAATCAGCTCAAAACCAGGTTTATTGAATTTTTCTGCTAGATGAGCTTCAGCAATAGCCATCCCTACACCATTCGCAAATCCCTGTCCCAGAGGTCCTGTGGTAGTCTCCACACCGGGTGTCAATCGATATTCCGGGTGACCTGGAGTTCGAGTTCCGTATTGGCGAAAGTTCATCAATTCATCAAGAGATAGATCGAATCCAGTTAAATGAAGCAGGCTGTAGAGCAACATCGACCCATGTCCGCCTGATAAAACGAAACGGTCACGATCGATCCAGTCAGGATTCTTTGGATTGAACCTCAAATGTCGAGTCCAAATGGTATAAGCAATTGCAGCGGTTCCCATCGGCAAACCAGGATGACCGGAATTTGCTTTTTGGACACCATCAGCTGATAGAAAACGAATCGTTTTAATCGCAGAGCTATGAATTTCAGTCATGATTCCTCCAGAGTACAATTTATAATTTTACCATCAGGAGGAAAATAATCGTAAAGGAGGCCGTAATTGACCTCCTTTATAGTCATAGTTTTAACTTTTTCAGCCGTAAACTATTGGTTACTACAAAAACACTACTAAATGCCATTGCTCCTGCAGCCAACATTGGATTGAGAAAGCCAAATGCAGCTGCGGGAATTAAGATGATGTTATAGAAAAAAGCCCAAAAGAGATTTTGCCTAATTGTTCTTAAAATCGACCGCGATAGTTGGATTGCTTTTGCTACTCCCAATAGATCTCCGCTGATTAATGTCACCGGCGCAGCAGCAATCGCCACATCAGTACCAGTACCGATAGCGATCCCTAAATCTGATTGTGCCAGGGCAGGAGCATCGTTAATTCCATCGCCAACCATTGCCACGATATCACCAGAATCCTGCAGGTACTTAATTTGCTCGGCTTTTCCTTCTGGTAAGACGCTTGCAATGACCGCCTCAATTTCTGCTTGAGCAGCAATGGATTTTGCTGTTTTTTCATTATCCCCTGTGAGCATGATCACTTTCAAACCGAGATTTTTTAAAGTTTTTATCGCCTGTTTAGAATTTTCTTTTATTGCATCAGCAACTGCCAGTAATCCGGTTAGTTTCTGATCAACGACCAAAATGAGGATCGTCTTGCCCTGCGCCTGGAAATGAGAAATCGGTTCATCAATAACCCCTGTGTTAATTCCTAATTCGGTCATCATTTCAGGGCTGCCCACAATTGATTCATGCCCTTCAACAACAGCAGTGACACCCTTTCCGGGGACAGCCTTAAAATTCTTAGGATCAAATAAATTTAACCCTCGATTACCGGCTTCAGCCAGCAAAGCTTCACCCACTGGATGTTCTGACCCGCGCTCAACACTGGCGGCCATTTCTAAGACCTCATTTTCACTATACTGAGGATCTATGGCAATAATATCGGTGACAATAGGCTGTCCACGAGTGATTGTCCCTGTTTTATCCAAAACCACCACATTCACTTTTCCGGCGTGCTCCAATGCTTCACCTGACCTGAAGAGGATTCCACTATCAGCTCCCCTTCCAGTACCAACCATTATGGCTGTCGGGGTGGCCAATCCCATTGCGCATGGGCATGCGATCACTAAGACAGCTACAGCGTTGACCAATGCTCTTGTTAATGCATTTTCAGCCATTACATCAGTAGTAAAAGGAATAAAAAAGTACCAGACAATAAACGTTAGAATACTAATCCCTATTACAATCGGGACAAAGAACCGTGAGACCTCATCGGCCAATTTTTGAATGGGGGCTTTAGTTTCTTGCGCTCTTTCGACAAAATGAACAATTTGAGCCAGGATGGTCTCGCTTCCTACTCTTACAGCTTCAATTCTTATGGAACCGAATTTGTTCAATGTCGATCCAATAACTTCATCCCCAGGTTTTCGGTCGACTGGCAGTGATTCTCCAGTAAGCATTGATTCATCCACTGCGGTGACACCCTCAATCACTTTTCCATCCACAGGGATTTTTTCGCCAGGACGAACTACAACAATATCCCCTACAACCACATCCTGCAAAGGGATATCCGTTTCGATGCCATTGCGTATCACTCTTGCTGTCTTAACTCGTAAAGCCAGCAGTTTTTGGATTGCTTCTCCTGTGCTCCCTTTGGCTTTTGATTCTAGATATTTACCAAGCCTGACCAGGGTAATAATCACAGCAGATGTCTCTAAATAAGGATGGCCGCGCATGAATCCAAAGACGATTGGAATTGAATAAAAATATGCCACCGAAGAACCCATAGCAATTAGCACATCCATATTCGCAGAACCGCTTCTTAAGGATTTGTAAGCACCTGTATAGTATTGCCATCCTACATAGAATTGAACAGGCGTAGCTAAAATTAATAATAAATAATTCAACCAATCCGCATCAGCCAATTCATGCGGTAATAGTCCAAAGTCACGCATCATAGATAAAATAAAAATCGGTAGCGTTAACACAACACCGATGATTAAGAGTTTCCTCTGTCGTTTTGTTTCTTCAGCGCGGGCCTTTGATTCAGCTTCTCCTTGATCGCCGTCGAGTATTATCGTATCAAAACCTAGTGAAGAAATCCGTTGTTTGATTTCGCCTAACGATACCACTGTCGGAACAAATTTCACCCGGATTTTTGATAACGAAAGGGTTATGCAAACGTTTAAGATTCCATTCATCTGATCCAGATTTTTCTGCAAGCGCTGAGCATCAGCATTATCACTCAGTTTTGGAATCAATAGTTCGGCTTCGATAACGGCTATCCCGTAACCGACCTTTTCCACGCGTTGTATAATCGCTGAAAGATCCAAGATTTCGGGGTCATATTCCACTGTCGCCCTTTCGGTTACCAGGTTGACAATGGTACTATCTACCCCGTTCAATTTTTTTAAATTTCTCTCAATGGTGGCTGCGCAATTCGCACAGGTCATTCCTGTAACTGGTAAAATCACTTGCCTTGATGATTTCACATTCCCTCTGCAGTTTATTTTTGTACCGGGTAATTGATATCTGCCAGTAAATTCTCAATTCCTTCAGCCGTGGCTGGGGTTTCATAGGAGATTCTGACGTTCTTACTTTCTATATCAACGTCTACCTGATTCACACCAGGGAATTCTCCTAGTTCCATTTTTATCGTATGTGCACAATGCATGCAGTGAATATTCGGAATGTGAAACACAATGTCTTTCATAATTCTCCTCATCTCTCATGTATATTCAGATAATAATCATAACATTTCGGAGTCTTTTTGTCCAGTTTCAAGTTATACTATCGGGTTATTATTCTTTCTTGACGAAAACAACGAAACCACATAGGATAATAATAAGGAAAAATCAATGTCTCTTGAAAACAAATCCATTCTAATCACCGGTGCGGCTCGTCGTCTTGGCAGAGAAATTGCCTTTTCTGTTGCGGAACAAGGCGCAAACGTCGTGCTGCACTATCATACATCAAAATCAGAAGTTGAAGAGACTGCTGATATCATTCGACAGCTAAACCGCTCCGTATGGATTTTTGAAGCTGATTTAACAGATTCCAACTCAATTCAATCACTGATCGAAAAATCCCTATCTGTAACCTCACTTTTTGCATTGGTCAATAACGCGTCAATCTTTGGCAATCAGAGTTTTGCGGATACTTCTCTCGAAGTATGGAACAGACATCTACAGGTTAACCTAACTGCACCTTTCTTGCTCACCCAAAAATTCGCTTCAACTTATTCCATGCAAGAAACGGGTAGGGTTATTAATATGCTTGACTGGCGTGCTATTCGCCCAGGAAAGGATCACTTTGCGTACACGATCAGCAAAGCTGCCCTAGCATCAATGACCCGATCCACTGCTCTCAGTCTTGCTCCGAGAATTTGTGTCAATGCAATCGCACTTGGAGCAATTTTGCCGCCGGAGAATGAAAATCCTCAACCAAACCTTTTAAAATCTGTTCCTCTTAATCGGTGGGCGAAATTGGAGGAACTCACACGAACGGCCATCTTTTTACTGGATGGACCTGATTACATTACTGGTGAGATTATTCATCTTGATGGTGGGCGACATTTAAATTAGCTAATTTGGAGAATTTATGGACGAAATTTTCATCAATGATTTACTGATTCGTGGAGTCATCGGCATATCTGACCGTGAACGTGAACAGCCACAAGATATTTTGGTTAATATCGTCATTTATACTGATATTCAAAAAGCTGGCGAAACAGATGATGTTACTGACAGTGTGAATTATCGCACTGTGGCAAAAAAGGTTTTAGCCCTAACTGAAAAAGTTAACCGCTACACGGTTGAAGCCTTATCCACTGATATCGCCAATCTATGTTTAGAAGAACCCGGTGTGTTGGGTGTTCGGGTAAAAGTCGAAAAACCAGGTGCTGTTCGATTTTCAAAATCCGTAGGGGTTCAAATTACACGGATGAAGGATCAATAAGAATGAACCGGGTATATTTGATCATCGGCTCTAATATTAATCCCGAATCGAATATCCCTGCTGCAATTAAGCACCTTCAAGATCGGCATGATTTACAGATCATTAAAACTTCCTCGGTGTGGAAAACCCGGCCCGTCGGTAGTCAAGCCGGCGATTTCTTAAATATTGCGATATGCATTGAAACGCCGCTGGATGATAGAGAGCTTAAAACACAGGTTTTATCTGTGATTGAAAATAAAATGGGGCGCATCCGCAGTGAAGATAAATATGCGCCGCGTTCTATTGACCTGGATATTGTCATATTTAATCAATCGATCGTTGATTTCAGCCTTTTCAGATACGATTACCTGATTTTTCCTTTTGCTGAATTACTTCCAGAATTGCTATCGCCAGAACATAATATTGACCTGAAGACGCTCGCTTCATCAATCAGGCCATTTTCAACAGCCCAAAAAGTAATCCTCCACCTCCCTTATTCAACGTGAACGACTAAATAATCTCTCGATTGTCTCCTTGAGGGGTTGAAGAGTGTCTCTATCAGTAAATAAATCTGATAGATCAGCAAAGACTTCATCATATAACTGTTTTGATTGCTGCAATGTTGTTTTTTTTATATTTGAGTGATCAAGTATTTTCGCTAAGGTCTCAATATCTTGATCAGTAAATGGATTATGAGCAATCCAATAATCCCGAAAATCAGGCAATTGATCAAATGCGATTAATACCGGATATGTTTTTTTTCGATCACGTAAATCGCTTTGGTTTGACTTTCCAATTTGGGTTTGATTTCCCCAAATTCCGAGCCAATCATCCTGAACCTGAAAAGCAATACCTACTTTCATGCCTAAATCTTTCAATCTGGACAGGTCACTGGTTGAATTTTCTGCGAGCATTCCTCCTAACTCAAAACACAGAGAAATCAAATCACCAGTTTTTCCTCTAACCATCTTCCAATAATCATCCAGTGTTAATTCTTCTGCCTTTTCATAAGCAAGATCTAAAAACTGTCCCGTCGTAAGCAGGAAATTGGTTTGAATGAGTGAATCCATAGCAGCCAGAGCCGTGCTCTCTGAAAATGCTTTACGAAGACCACTTAAGGCAGAACACGCCAGTGCACACAACGCATCGCCGGCATTAATTGCTTGAGCTTCTCCCCATTTTACCCAGATGCATTCTCTTCCCCGGCGGGTAAGACTGCGGTCTTCAATATCATCATGAATCAAAGAGTAGTTGTGTAGCATTTCTACACTGATCGCCGCAGGTAACGCTTTTCGCCAATCCCCACCCAGGGCGTTACAAACCAACAATAGTAATAAAGGACGAATTCTTTTCCCCTGCGCATTTTTATCATTTTTTTCTGTCCAACCCAATTGGTATCGAATAATCTCTTTAAAGCTTTTGGGAGAATCGGACATGGCAACATCGATGAATTTTTGCAACTCTCGATCGATGGAGGCGTACATCTCTTCGATCAATGGATTATTCTGCATTTTTTATCTTTCCCGGAAATTCAATGTAATTTTTGATAATTCTTTAATGTTCCGTGCACCAGCAGCAAACATGGTTATCCTTAACTCTAATGAGATCTGATCGATAATCTCAATGACCCGGTCAGTTGATTGTGTTGCGGCTTTTAACAATCGACCAGCAAATCCACCGATTGTTGCTCCAAGCGCAATCGCCTTTGCTAGGTCCAAACCATTACGCAAACCTCCCGAGGCGATAATGGGTATATCCGTTAGTACAGTTCGAACATCCCTCACAGCAAATGCGGTAGGGATTCCCCAATCCTTGAATTTTGAACTGATCTCAATTAACCTCTCGTCAGAAGTTCGAAATTTTTCAACTTCTGACCATGAAGTTCCGCCGGCACCGGCAACATCGATGACAGATACGCCCAGGTTAACAAGGTGTCTGGCTATTGATGCTGAGATCCCCCAACCCACTTCTTTTACGATCACGGGAACGTTTAATTCGGAACAGATCTGCTCAATTTTCACTGATAACTCTTTAAAATTTGTTTGTCCCTCTCGTTGTAATGCTTCTTGCAGTGGATTTAAATGCAAAATAAGGCCATTGGCTTCGATGAGATCAACTGCTTCTTTGCATTCTTCAATTGAAAAACCATAATTTAACTGCACTGCACCAAGATTGGCAAATAATGGTATGGTAGGGGCAATTTTTCTTAATTGCGTACCTTTTGTTCTCCTACCGCTCTCAATCTGTGCTCTCTGTGATCCTATCCCCATAGCGATCTGTTTTTCTTGGGCTGCTTCCGCAAGATTGCGATTAATTCGGTCCCCTTCAGCAGTTCCTCCGGTCATAGAAGAAATAATAATTGGTGCATTTAATTGATAATTGAGAAAAACATTATTGATCGTCACTTCGGTAAGGTCCATTTCAGGAAGTGCGCAATGCTGGAAGGAAAATAAATCAAACCCATTATCAAGTGCGGAACGGACGTCTTTCTTCAGGGTTATATCAATATGATCATTTTTCCGTTTTTGGATATCGCTCAGATCAGCCATGGTTAATTCCTCTTTTCTGAGTATACCAAATCCAGGATTTTGAAAAAAGGAGTGATAAAATTACAAAGTTAATAATGCTTGACAGATTGCTTAGTATCGTTACAATTTTAACCAATGACATTACATAATGCCCTCCAGGAGGATGGAAAAAAATGAGCGAGACATTCGATAAAGTACGTGAAGTAATTGTGGATGTTTTGAAAGTTGACGCAAGTGAAATCAAGGAAGATACTCGTTTTGTTGAGGACTTAAAAGCTGATTCAATGGATCAGTTTTTCCTGATTGATGGTTTTTGCGAAAAATTTGAATTAAATATTAACGACGAAGACGCCCGTTCGATCAAATCGGTTAAGGACGTTATGAATTATGTTGATTCTCACAAAAAATAGATTTTAAAAAACAAAGAGAGGCGTTTTACGCCTCTCTTTTCTTTTAAACCATTTCTGCCAGTTTTTCTGGAAATTCAGCAATCTGGACTCCCGCATTTCTCAGAGCTTCAATCTTTCCTTCAGCGCTACCTGTTTTCCCCTCGATAATTGCCCCTGCATGACCCATCCTCTTTCCTGGAGGGGCAGACAAACCAGCAATAAATGCAGCAACTGGCTTCGTCATTTTTCTAGAAATATATTCTGCCGCAGCTTCTTCATCGTTGCCGCCAATTTCACCAATCAGAATGACAGCATCGGTTTTCGCATCAGCCTCGAATAATTCCAGCACGTCGGTGAACCCCATCCCCTTTACCGGATCTCCCCCAATTCCAACACATGTAGAAACACCTTTTTTGGCTTTGTAAAGAGAAAGTAAAACTTCGTATGTTAAAGTGCCCGATCGTGATACGATTCCGATGTTTCCTGGTATGGAGATATTTCCAGGAATAATCCCCACTTTGCACTCACCCGGAGAAAGAACTCCAGGACAATTAGGACCAATTAACCTGGTATTCTTTGTACTTAAATATTCTTTTACGCGCATCATATCCAGAATGGGAACCCCCTCGGTGATGCACACAATTAGTTTCATATTCGCATCGGCGGCTTCAAAAATTGCATCGGCCGCAGCTTTTGCTGGGACAAAAATCACCGAAGCATTAGCATCTGTAACTTCTACCGCATTCTTAACAGTATCAAACACGGGTACCTTACCATCCAGTACCCAATCGCCTCCTTTTCCTGGGCTGACACCCGCAACAATATTGGTATGGTAATACAACATTTGCTGGGTGTGGAACAACCCTTCGTTTCCAGTTATACCCTGCACAAGCAGGCGAATATTTTGATTTACCAGAATGCTCATTACGCGGACTCCTTGATCAATGTAATAGCCTGTCGAGCACCTTCCACTAATGAATCTACGTAAATCAATGATGATCCCGCTAGGATCCTTTTTCCTTCCTCTTCATTTGTTCCCACTAGCCTAACAATAATGGGTACTCTGGGTTGTACTTCTGAACAGGCAGCTACCAGACCTTTAGCTACCTCATCACAACGAGTGATTCCGCCAAACACATTAATTAATATTGCTTTTACATTTTCATCGGCAATAATCAAGCGCAGTGCGGCTGCTACCTTTTCTGATGATGCCCCACCTCCAATATCCAAGAAATTTGCAGGTTCTGCGCCAAAATGCTTGATCACATCCATCGTCGCCATAGCCAGACCTGCTCCATTCACCATACAGCCGATCTGTCCATTCATCTTAATAAAAGAAACGCCAAATTTTCTTCCAGCAATCTCAGATGGATCTTCAGCGTCCAGATCACGTAAATCAGCAAGATCAGGATGCCGATATAGTGCATTATCATCCAGCACAACCTTAGCATCCAGTGCAACCAGCTTATTCTCGGATGTGATCACCAATGGATTGATTTCCACCAATGTTGCATCACTATCCACATAAACCTTCCACAGCGAGAAAACAATGTCGTTTAAAGATCTCCATAGATTTCTTGGCAGGTCGATGTGGAGTGCGATATCTCTTACCTGATAATCACGTAACCCGATAAGCGGGTTGATATTTATTTTAATAATCTTGTCTGGTGATTTGCGTGCGACCTCTTCAATATCCATTCCCCCATTACCAGAAGCGATAATGACTGGCTTTTGATTAATCCGGTCATTTGTAATGCCTATGTAGATCTCTTTCTTAATGGATATTGCCTCGTCGATCAACACTTTACGAACTGGCAGGCCTTTTATTTGCAGCTCAAGAATTTGAGTAGCGGCTTCTTCGGCTTCTTCAGGACTTTTAACTAACCTGATACCGCCTGCTTTCCCTCTTCCCCCTACCAATACCTGCGATTTGATGACCACTGTTCCGCCCAATTCTTCACAAATCTGCCTGGCATCACCAGGAGTGCTGGCGATCCTTCCCCTCGGAATTGGAATATTGTATTTTGCGTAAAGGTTTTTCGATTGGTATTCGTGAAGTTTCATCCCACCACCTTGAAAAAAGGGTAACAGACCAAGAAAAATTATACACCGGCAACAAAAAGCCCGGAGTATGAATCCGGGCTTTAGTTAAAATTTCTTATTAACCTTTCAGAAAAGCTTCCAGCGCTTCCTTACTGATTCGATACGATTCACCGATTTTTTTGGCTTTCAACTCACCGGAGGTAATGGCAGCGATCACGTCAGCTTCAGCCACTTTAAGAATATTTGCAGCTTCAGCCGGTGTCATTACAGATGGAATATTGGCTGCTGCAGCTTGAGAAGCAGCCTGGCCAGGTTGTGTACTGCCAATCCCCTGCAGAGATTGGCTGAGTACATTCCCAATCCCAAGCCCGGCTCCAATACCAGCAGTTAAACCCGCGCCTCCGGCTGGGTTCTGGGCTGCATCACGCATAGCATCTGCCGCTTGAAGTTGAGCATATGTCGCCATATCCAGCATACCCATAGCACGTAATTCTTCGGCAGATTTGTCTGATGGCTTTAGGCTTCCGATATAGAAGGTCTTAAGCGTTAAACCGATCGCAGCAAAATCTTCCTGTGCTTTTACTCGTACGCCGGTCCCTAATTCTTCAGTAAGACCGATCATCTCGAGTACATTCTTCTTTCCACCCGTCTCACCTAATAAATCTTGAAGTTTGGAAAGCAGCATGGTGCGCAGCCGGTTTTCAATATCTGCCATCCTGTAAACGCCTTGTGCACCAACGACCTGTGTGACAAATTGCTGGGCATCGGTAATTTGGAATGAATATGTACCAAATCCCTGTAAAAGTGCGATACCCAGGCCAACACCCGCGTTACGAACAATGATTGGTTGAGGAGTGCCCCATTTGCGGTCTACAAATTCACGCATTGAAACATAGTACACTTCTGCTGTAAAGGGAGTTCGATTATTGAATGCCTTCCCAACAAACTCAATTAAATAAGGGATGTTTGCAGTAGCAATGGTGTGCCGACCCGGACCAAAAGTGTCAAGCGCGTGTCCATCACGCATAAACACAACTCGTTGTGACTCACGAACAATCACCTGTGAACCGATTCGAAGGTCTGCAACCCCTGTTTCAGGGAATCGGTGAACCAGTTCATCCGTCATTTCGCTGGGATATTCAACTACATCAAATATTCGAGCCATCTGGATTCTCCTGTTATTTAATAGTTACCAAAACAATACTATTGACCAAATTTCATAATTTCGGTACGCTGGTTGAAAGCATCGAGACAATCCTGTGCCTTCTGGTTCAAGTTACGTATGGAAGCCGGGAATCCGTCGGAGTCAATGGAAGCCTCAAGATTGTCGATCGCACCCGAAACTTCATCAGCCATTGCCAACAGCGTGAGATCATATTGGTATATTTTTTCCAGTTCTTCCTCGTTGATTTTTACAGGGTCAAAGAAGCCCGAATATCCATATGCAGCTGTTTTTACTCGATCAATAAACTGCCTGAGCCTGATTGCACCGATTTCGATTTCATCCAATACATCGATATGACCAGTTGTTACCAGATCGCGTTGAATACTGGAAAGCCGCTGCCATTGAACCTGGAATTTATCCGCCACAGTCTCGCGGAAAAGTTTATCAGCCGATCGCCGATCAGCCCGGGCATAATAACCTTTGAAACCAGGTAACTTGGCCAGTAATTTCTTCAATGGATCCTGTTGTGAGATTACCCGCTGCAATAGATCACTCATTACATTCCTCCTCTAGAACTTTTCACTTGTTAACCACAATATCTAAAATGATCACCATCTTATTATACGGAAAATAATCTAAAAGGAAGTATATTTTACGGTCAATTAATTTGCCTTTTGATAATTTATCGATATACTTTGTTTATAGTTCATTGTTTTTTGCTCATTGAAGGATTAATCATGTTATTTTTTCATAATGAAAAAGCACAAGGTTTGGTTGAATACACTTTGATTCTTGTACTTATTGCTCTTGTGGTTGTCGTGGCTCTATCGCTTTTAGGGCCAAACCTGGGCAATACATACAGCATGATCAACAATCGTCTTGGAGATTTATAGGGCAATTGTTAAGTGAGTGTAATGTTGTTGCGCTTGAAAATTGCTCTATTCATTCTATAATGTGAGTATACATTTTTTAGAGAAAGGAGAAATCACCATGTTATTCGCAGCGAAAGAAAAAGGCCAAGGTTTAGTTGAATATGCATTGATTCTCGTTTTAATTGCCATCGTTGTGATCGTCGCCCTATCACTGCTTGGTCCACAGATCGGAAATATCTTCAGCGAGATCAGCAACAGCCTCAATTTCTAATCTTTGATTTCTGAACCAAAGCCATTAATAAGAAAGGCTCTGAGAAATTAGAGCCTTTCTTATTTGTAAGGTTATCTGGGGGTAACTTGCAGGTTTATTATGCGTTGTTTAAAGCAATATGCCGTATAATTTATCTTAGGTTTTACCTATGGTCGAGTAAATTCTAGGAGGGTCCAATGGCTGCAGGAAAGAAAAAAAGCGGAAGAATTATCATTTACATCCTTTTAATCCTCGTTGCTGCGGTTGTGTTGGGATATCTGCTGCTCGCGAGAAGAGGTGGTAATGCACCAGGCGCACCGGCTCCCACTGCAACTCCGAACTACGAATTGGTAGAAATTGTTGTCGCATCGCAATCTATTCCACGTGGTACTGTGATTACCGCCGATGTCTTGACAACAATAAAATATCCAAAGAATGAACTGGCCGCAGGCACATTCTTTACCTCCATCGAAGATGCCATCGGGACAAAAGCCAAATACAACATCGATCCTGCAGTTCCATTAACTGCCAGCATGGTAATTCAGGAAGGTGGAGGCTCGCTGGTTTCGTTTGATATTCCCTCCGGTATGACAGCATTTTCGCTGGCTACATCACCTGAAACAGCGGTTGCCTATGCTCCCCGCAAAGGTGATCATGTCATGGTTGTTGGATGCTTGCTGCTCTCTGAAGTGGATACCAGTTATCAAACGATTCTTCCGAACAATACCACTGTGACCCTCTCCTCTGGTGCAGGCTCATACGAAACCGGTGTTACCACATCTATGGCTATCCAACCATACGACACTACAGTAAGTTCAACCGCACGTGGACGCTATGAATTGGAGACCACCACCAACGATCTGGTGTATGTCGTTCCATCCGAACGCCAGAGGCCGCGTCTTGTATGCCAAACGGTTATCCAGGATGCTATGGTCCTTCAGGTAGGAATGTTCCCGTTAGGCACCAACGAATCAGCCGTTCAACCAACCGCCACTCAAGTATTGGCAACGGAAGAAGCAGCTCCAACAGGTGAAACGTACCCTGGGTCTGTCACGATCGTTGTCTCACCCCAGGATAACGTTATTTTGAATTATCTTTCACTTGCAGGTGCCAAATTATCTCTTGCATTGAAAAGTGCAAGTGATACTGGTGACGTTAATACTGACCCTGTCACCCTGCAATACATCATGGATCAGAAAAATATTCCTTCACCTTTAAAACTACCTTATAGCATTGAGCCAAGAGTTGATACCTTGGTCTACCCGACTTTTGATGATTACATCCTTAATGAACCCTGATATGGAATTGAACCACTGGATTAAGATTTTAACAGGGGAGAATGCATGACCACGCAAGAGAAGATTAGCGTTATTGTCGTCGATGATATAGATGAATCGCGTGAAATGAT
Source organism: Anaerolineaceae bacterium (assembly GCA_029265815.1). Taxonomy (GTDB): domain Bacteria; phylum Chloroflexota; class Anaerolineae; order Anaerolineales; family Anaerolineaceae; genus UBA6107. Next base: position 304,107 of record JAJUGU010000001.1, read on the forward strand.
CCTGCGCATGCTTCAATTTGATTCAACGATCGAAGTCATCGGCACCGCTCGTACAGGGCTGGAAGCTGTTGATGCAGCACAAAAATTGAAGCCTGATGTCATCGTCATGGACATCAATATGCCAGACATGGACGGCATCACAGCCACTGAGACAATCAGAAAGAAGGTGCCTGCAATACAAATCGTAATTCTCTCAGTTCAAAATGATGCAAACTATATGAGAAGGGCGATGCTTGCAGGCGCCAGGGATTTTCTTACAAAACCACCGCTGATAGATGATCTCACTATTGCCATACGGCGTGCAGGAGAACTTGCTCACGAAGAAAAATCTAAGGTAGTTGCACCTTTTCAGACATCAGGTCTTACTGGACCTCTTCCACCAGGGCTAATGATGCAAATGCAGACGATTCTGGGCAAGATTATTGTAGTCTACAGCCCAAAAGGTGGTACAGGTTGCACTACAATTGCTACGAATCTCGCCACTGCAATGAAGACTCCTGAAAATAAGGTTGCACTCGTGGATGCCAACTTACTTTTCGGTGATGTCGCAGTTTTCCTTAATGAACACGGGAAAAATTCTTTTCTTGACCTCATTGATCATGCCAATGAACTCGACCCTGAAATCATCGATGACGTAATGCTCGTAAATAAACTCACAGGTTTACATCTCATGACCTCGCCAAAGGATCCTGAGATGGTCGACCACGGAAAAGGAGAGCCAGTTTCGAAGATATTAACCTATCTTCAACAGATGTACAACTATATCGTGGTCGATACTACCCCTTATCTGACCGAGGTTGTTCAGACCTGTCTGGACATTGCAGACTTTATTGTGCTGGTGACCACGCAGGATATTCCAGCAATCAAAAATTCAAATCAGTTTCTTGGAATAGCTGATGCTTCGGGCATCAAGAGAGATCGAATTCTTTTTGTCCTCAACAAGTATGATAAGCGAATTGCCATTTCTCCTGAACGTATTGGCGATACGCTAAAGCAACCGATAGTTGTAACGATTCCCTTTGAAGATCGAGTCATCAGTAATTCCATCAATCGCGGAACCCCGATCGTTATAGAGAATAAAAGCTTACCATCTGCCAAGGCAATCTATTCTCTTTACCAAATCATTCAGGAAAAGAGTTCGCAACCTCAAGAGAACTAATTTCCTGAACTGAGGAGTTTATTGGAATGTCAATATTAAGACGTATACAAACTGGCGAGAGCCAACCACAACCTACTCAACCAGCAAAATCAGATCCAACTGTTGCCACACCACTACAAACGCGGCGCAGTGTTACGCCTGGAACACAGAGTCAACAACAGGATACTTATCAGGATCTGAAGGGGCGTGTTCAAACAAAACTGCTTTCTGAGCTTGATCCGAGCGTTGATGTTACCAAAGTCAACGAGGTAAGAAAAACAATTCAAGATTTGTTTGACCAGATACTGATTGATGAGAATTTTGTCTTATCACGTGCTGAAAAAAATCGTCTATTTGAACAGATCGCAGCAGAAATTCTTGGACTTGGTCCTCTGCAGCCGTTACTAGAAGATGATACAATTACAGAAATCATGGTGAATGGTCCGCGCAATATTTATGTAGAACGCCGTGGTAAGATTCAGCGCCTTCCGATCACCTTCGAGAACAACGAACACGTCATGCGAATCATCGAAAGGATCGTCTCTCCGCTCGGAAGACGCATTGACGAATCAAGCCCGTATGTAGATGCCCGTCTACAAGATGGATCTCGTGTTAACGCCATCATCCCACCCATATCACTTGTGGGTCCAGTGCTGACCATACGTAAGTTTTCACACAACCCATTTACTGTAGATCAATTAATTCAATTTGGTTCTATTACCCCCGAGGCTGTTCAGTTTCTTGATGCCTGCGTGAAAGCCAGGGTGAATATCGTCATCTCCGGTGGTACTGGCTCTGGAAAAACAACCCTGCTGAATGTTCTTTCCGGTATGATCCCAGCTGATGAACGCATCATTACCATTGAAAACGCAGCAGAACTCCAATTAAGACAGGAACATGTCGTTACCCTTGAATCTCGCCCGGCTAACATTGAGGGTAAAGGCGAAATAACCATTCGTAATCTTGTGGTTAACGCCCTTCGTATGCGTCCCGACAGAATCATCGTGGGCGAAATTCGCGATGAAGCCGCATTGGATATGCTGCAAGCAATGAATACAGGGCACGATGGTTCTATGACAACCCTTCACTCTAACTCGCCGCGTGATACCATGGCACGTCTTGAAACGATGGTTATGATGGCAGGCATGGATCTTCCAGTACGTGCCATTCGTGAACAGGCCAGTTCAGCTATAGACCTTGTGGTACATCAGGAACGTATGCGAGACGGTACGAGAAAAGTAACGAATATTACCGAGGTCTCTGGAATGGAAGGCGATGTCATTACCATGACAGATATCTTTGTTTTTGAGCAGGTGGGTTTTGAAAACGGCCAGGTGATCGGCCGCATGCACCCAACAGGACTTCGTCCAAAATTCATCGAGAAGATCGAAGCATCGGGTATTCATTTGCCTCCTTCAGTTTTCGGTATCGGAGTACGCCGGTAAGATTAGACTATAAGGTGAGAATATGGATCCTACACTCTTTTTATGGATAGGCGGCGGGTTAATTTTAATTACGATTGCCGTAGGTATTTATCTATCCATTTCCGGTCAAAAATCCGCAGAAGAACAGCGTCTTGGTGATTATGTTGAAACCGAAGCGCCTGTAGAAGAAAAAAAGAAAAAAGAACCTTCGAAGGACATCGTTTCTGACTGGATTTCGAAAAAAGTTGAAAAATCGTCTTGGGGTGATAGGATTGCAAAAGAACTGGCACAAGCAGACTTAAAGATTAAACCAGGCGAATATGCTGCCTTGATGGTGATCTGCAGTATCACCCTCGGTGTACTTGCCCTTTTGGTTGGAACCCACTCCATTATCGTTGCTATTATAGCTGCAATTGTTGGCCTGTTTCTTCCCAAGTTGTATATTCGGTCGCAAAAAAGCAAACGTCTAATAAAATTTAACGATCAACTTGGTGATATGCTCGGATTGATGGTCAATGGGCTACGCGCAGGTTATTCCACACTGCAAGCCATGGAATCTGTTAGCAAGGAACTCCCTCCTCCAATTTGTGACGAATTCCGTAGGGTTGTCCAGGAAGTTCAATTAGGTGTTGCAACCGAAAAAGCACTCGACAATCTTGTGAGAAGAATCCCGAGTGATGACCTTGATCTGGTAGTTACAGCCATCAAAGTCCAACGTGAAGTCGGCGGCAATCTCGCAGAAATTCTTGACACCATCTCACATACTATCCGTGAACGTGTCAGAATTAAAGGAGAAATCCGTGTCATGACTGCCCAGGCTAAGTATTCTGGTACTTTCCTTTCATTATTGCCCGTCATCATTGTAGTATTACTCTACTTTATCAACCCAGAGTATATTTCTGAATTTGTCAGTCCCGAAAACAACTCTCCCTTGCCGTGTGGTTATATTGCGATGGGAGTCGCATTATTCATGATTGTTATTGGTTACATTGTAATGAACAAGTTCACTAAGATTGAGGTTTAACAGGAGAGCGAAATGACCGGAATTTTCATCTTCATTGGAGTGGTTCTCGTCATCGCTGTTGTACTGGTACTTATTGGCATCCGAAATCCTAAAGCAGCTGACGAGCAGGCTTTATATGAGCGGCTAGAAGAGTTTAGCCAATCTGGAACCCCAATCGACCTTGAACAATTGGAAATGGCACAGCCATTTACCGAACGCGTTATTTATCCAATTGCGCGAAAACTGGGTGAATTTACCATGCGGTTTACACCGCAAAATTGGTTAACAAGCATTTCGCGAAAACTCGAATTAGCCGGTAGTTCCTCCAAAATGGATCCATCTTTGTTTCTTGCGCTTCAATTCATCTCCGGAATCGGTTTTGGGGTTCTAATGTTCTTACTGCTCAAATTAACTGGCAGTAATATACCAGGTGGCAGAATATTTCTTTTTACAGCTGGTATCACCATTGTTGGTTTCTTTTTCCCACAATACCAGCTATCCAGAAATATCACTAACCGGCAGAAAAACATCCGTAAAGCGATGCCAGATGCGCTTGACTTATTAACGATTTGTGTCGAGGCTGGTTTAGGTTTTGATGCGGCGATGTCCAAAGTCGCAGAAAAGTGGGAATCCCAGCTGTCAATGGCTTTTGCGCGTGTGATCCAAGAAATTCAGTTAGGAAAAACCCGACGCGAAGCATTGTACGACATGCAGGCAAATATCGGATTAAGTGAAATGACGAGTTTTGTGGCTGCAATTATCCAAAGCGAACAGCTCGGTGTGAGTATGGCTAAAGTATTGAGAATTCAGGCAGACCAAATGCGCATTAAGCGCCGTCAAATTGCTGAGGAGGAGGCTCATAAAGCGCCAACAAAAATGTTGATCCCTATGGCGCTATTAATCTTCCCTTCAATTCTGGTAGTTTTGATGACGCCAGCACTGCTTCAAATTATGAAGTCCAATATCTTTGGTTAATTAACATCATTTATTTGCCAACTTTACACGATCTGTGAACATTCCCTTTTCAAGCGTTCGTTTTTTATGGAAGATCGCCGATTGGGTTTATCCGCCGGTCTGTGCTGGATGCGGCAGAGAAGGTTTTCGTTTTTGCCCACAATGTCTCTCTGAAGTAAAGGTTTTAAATGGCAGCCGTTGCCTTTCTTGTGGAAGGCCAATTTCAATAAATCAAAGGTTTTGTGATTACTGTCAGGAAGTACCATTTCTAATCACTGACCTGTGTTCTTGGGCTGAGTTTGAAGGTCCTTTACGTGAAGCTATTCATCATTTTAAATACCAACAAGATGTTGCTCTTGGCGACTTTTTCTGTACTTTCTTAATCGCAATAATCGAAGAACATAAATGGCAATTTGACCTTGTTGTACCTGTACCAGTCAGTAAATCTCGTTTGAAATCCAGAGGGTACAACCAATCTGAATTGCTTTCTAGACCAATTGCACGCTACTTCTGTGTTAATCATTCGACAAAGGCTCTTAAACGAGTGAGAGAAACCGAATCTCAGTTTTCTCTGTCTTCTAAAGAACGGAATCGCAACATGGAAGATGCATTTTTAGGATTTCCTGCTAAACTTAATAATAAAAGAGTACTGGTAGTAGACGATATCATCACCACCGGAGCAACCATGAACCAATGCGCAAAATCCTTATTACAGGCCGGAGCGAAAGAAGTTTATGGGGTGTCAATTGCCAAAACAATACGTCATCGCAATTAATTGAAAAAACTCCGATCCTTGATATCTAAACCTTAGAGGAGGTAAAAATGGACGAAAAAGTAGTGATCAATGTAAAGAACATGGAAATGACAGATCGCATTAAAGACTATATTGATAAGAAGGTTCCAAGGCTTGAGAGGTTACTTCCAGACATTGAAACACTAAAATTCGATCTATCTTACGCGAAAAATGCTCGAAACCGTTCTGACAGAGAAGTTAGTCAAATTACGATAACAGGAAAAGGTTTTGTTCTACGAACTGAGGAACGTGATACAGATCTTCTATCGGCAATTGACCGCTCAGTAGATAAAATGCAGCGCCAGATCGAGAGATTCAAAGGAAAAAGGACTCGCGGACGTGGTGATGGAACGCCTGCTTCCGAAGTGGGTGTTGTTCCAATGGAACGAGAGATAGCGCCTAAACCGGTCATTGTTCGCAGAAAATCTTTTACCCTTATCCCTATGGATGAAAATGAGGCGATTGAACAGATGAGCCTTGTAGCGCACGAGGATTTCTTCATTTTCTATAACGTCAATACCAATTCTGTTAATGTTCTCTATCGCAGACGAGATGGAGATTACGGCTTGATCGAACCGAAAATAGGGTAATTACTCTTGCAACTATCGAACTGGGTTTGGATTCCAAACCCAGTTTTTTTTAAATATGACTTCATTTCTATCATAAGTCACATAACAAATCTGAGTATTCACTTTATTATCAGACTAACCAGTCGGTTTTTGGAGTGTTATGCAGCAACGAAGTGAAGAAACACATAAAAAAATTTTTGAAGCGGCATCTGCTCTCTTTACAGAAAAAGGGTATGACCGCACTTCTGTCGATATGATCTGCCGTACAGCTGGAATCAGCAAAGGAGCTTTTTATCACCATTTTTCAGAAAAGAATGCCTTATTCATGGAAATACTTCAGATCTGGTTGGATGAAATTACGGCCCGGCTGGACCAAATATTTAATCAATCAACAGATTTATCTCAAAACCTGTCTAAAGCATCAGAAATTTTTAATAATCTAATCGACACTTCTCGTTTGAAAATACCTTTAATGCTCGATTTTTGGAGAGATTCACTTTCGAATCCTCTTCTTTGGCAAAGGGCAGCGTCTCCATTCAATCAATATCAATCCTATTTCCAGCAATTACTCAATAAACAATATGGAAATCAGAATAACGATATCGATGATTTTGAAGTAATTTCAAGGATCATTCTGGCGTTATCGTTGGGGATTATCGCCGCTGGAATGCTTAACCCTGACTGTGATTGGAACAATACAGCCGCAACAGGTTTTAAATTAATTTTCGATAGTATTTCAAGGAGTAGAATATGAATCTAGTCACAGGTCCTACTGGTCACATTGGTAACGTATTGGTCAGAGAACTGGTTCGTCGGGGTGAAAAAGTCAGAGCATTGGTTCTTCCTGGTGAAGATCTTACGCCAATTGGCGATCTTGATATAGAAATCGTTTACGGAAATGTATTGGATAAAGCATCCCTTTCGAACGCTTTCAATGGTATCTCCAATGTTTTCCACCTCGCGGGGATCATCTCAATCGCCGCTGGAACCGATAAGCTGGTACACGAGGTAAACGTAGAAGGAACCAGAAATATGGTTGAAACAGCCATGGAGCATGGAGTAAAAAAATTCATTTACACCAGTTCAATCCATGCATTCAAACGAATTCCTCATGGCCTTGTTGTTGACGAAACGACTCCGATTGAACCAGAATCCACAATGGGAGCGTATGATCGATCAAAAGCCGAGGCCACCCTGTATGTCCTCGAAAAGGCAAAACAGGGATTTCCTGCAGTAATCGCATGTCCTACCGGTGTAGTCGGTCCATACGACTTCAAGAAATCTGAAATTGGTGAATTAGTAAACGATTGGATCATGAAAAAAGTAAATTACATGATCGAGGGTAGTTTTGACTTTGTGGACGTGCGTGATGTGGTCGAAGGATTGATCCTTGCCAGAGATAAGGGAGAAGTTGGTCAAATTTATATTCTTTCCGGAGAATTGGTCCACGTTTCTGATTTATGGAATTTCGGTCAGGAATTACTGTCGATTAAAACCAAAATCGTCACCATTCCTACTAAATTGGCAAATTTTGCTGCCTATTTTGCCGAGTTATATTATAAAATCTCAAAATCGAAACCAAAATTTACCAGATATAGTCTTGCCACATTACAGAGTAATGCCGTAATTGACAACACCAAAGCAAGAACCAGTCTCGGTTATAAGCCGCGTTCGTTGCGCGAATCCATACACGATACAGTTAAATGGTGGAAAGAACGCAATTCCAACAAGAAAAAATGAATTTTTGAAAGAAAAATTAAAAATGCAGCGGTCTTCAATGAATCAAAGAATTGCTTTAATTACCGGAGCATCAAGTGGTATAGGTGCCGCAACAGCAGTACTGCTTGCAAAAAAAGGGATACACGTCATCCTTACCGCCCGCCGCGTGGATCGACTACAAGAACTCCAAAATGAAATTCAAAATTTTTCAGGCAACGCTACGGTATATCAGATTGACCTAACGAATGAGCAAGAACGAATTAAACTGTATGAATGGCTTCAACAACAGAATCTGGTCCCCGACATTTTAATCAATAACGCTGGTCTGGCATGGTATGGTTTTTTTCATGAGATGCCCTGGAAAATTGCACGTGATATTATTGATTTAAATATCACTGCGCCGGCTCACTTAATGCGTTTGTTTCTTCCATCAATGATACAGAAACACTATGGCCGAATCATCAATATCGGCTCTATTGCTGGAAAACTCCCAGAACAGGGGATCGCGATTTATGCCAGTTCCAAATCTTATCTAGATTCAATCACAACCTCAACCCACCGCGAACTGCGTAATACTGGTGTATGTGTGTCGATTCTCCGGGCTGGCCCTGTAAAAACTGAATTTTTTGATACTGCCCGAGCGTTGGAGAACGGAGGATCGATTCCTGCAGAAAGACTGGCAATTTCACCTAACAGAGTGGCGAACAAAATTTGGAGTCTTATAATAATCCCCCGCCGGGTTGCATATGTTCCCTCCTATCTGATCATTTCTGCTTTGTTGGAAACTTTATTTTCATGGGCGATTGACCTTCTCGGACCCCTTCTACTTCGAAAACGAAAATAACCACACTTTATCGTGTTGACGAATGATCATTGCGCCTTGTCAGGTAATATCAGGTGGACTATAATTCTTTCGTTAAATTTTTTGAAAGAAGGGTAAGTTTTATGATAGATGTCAATGATCTACGCAAAGGTGTGATTTTTGAACTTGATAACAATTTATATCGGGTTCTTGAGTATTCATTCAATAAACCTGGACGTGGTAATGCCACTATTCGAATTAAAGCCCGCGATCTCCGCAAGGGGACCACACTTGAAAAAACCTTCACTTCAGGTGAAAGGATCAAGGATGTGCGCCTGGATTTCCATAATGTTCAATATCTTTATAATGATGGCGAACTCTTCCATTTTATGGATCTCGAGACATTTGAGCAGCCTGCAATTTCCTCGTCCATCATTGGAGAGTATGCAGCTTTCTTGAAGCCTGAGATGGAAGTCAAATTAACTTTCTTTGAAAACGAACCCCTAGATATTGAACTTCCAACGACTGTTGACCTTGAAGTCACTTATGCTGAACCAGCGGTCAAGGGTGATACAGCAACGGGTGTAACAAAGAAAGTAACCACCGAAACCGGGGCAGAAGTCATGGTTCCATATTTTGTCCAGACCGGTGATATTATCCGCGTCGATACCCGAACTGGCGATTATGTCACAAGAGTGTAAGCAAAGATGATAATGATTCCAGTCCCCAGAGTGGGGACTGATTCTTAAAAGGTTAAGTATGCGAACTCCATCAGGAATTGATTGCCCATTTTTTTACGGTGATTATTACCGTGGAAAGAACGTGGAAGAATGCCGGCTGATCGGTAACAAACCTTCTCCACAAAATTGGACACCAGACTTATGTACAACGTGCCCGGTACCAGCAATTAAGCGAGCTAACGCCTGTGAGAATATGCAATTGACTCCTGAAATCGTTCGTAAATTTCCATTTTTGAAACGATCAGTGAAAATAACCGCATATTGTACAAAATCACAATCACTGGTAGCCGTACCGCAAATTGGCTGTGGACAATGCCATCCTACTATTAAAAATTAGATTTTCAATATGACTTCGCCGCTAACATTACTTATCGATCTCGATGACACTCTTTTGGTCAATCCAGTAAAAGAGTTCATGGAGAAATATTTTAAGTTGCTTTCGGCCTACATGGAACCGTATGTTGATCCGAAACGCATGGTACCACAGCTGATTAAGTCAACCGACCTGATGATCGAAAAAGTTCATCCTTACCAGACACTTGAATCGGTATTCGATGCTGATTTCTACCCCGCTCTCGGATTGGAGACTGAAGAAATCAAACCAATAGTAGATCGCTTTTATTCAGAAGTATTTCCAGAAATTCAGAGCTTGACTTCACCCAGACCCGAAGCTATTGAAGCAATACAGCACGCTTTCAACCAAGGGTATCACGTAGTCATTGCCACCAATCCTCTTTTCCCAAAGCTCGCCAATGCTCACAGACTGGCGTGGGCTGGATTGCCAGAGTCTGAATATTCCTATGATTTGGTGACTTCGTATGAATCAATGCACTATGCAAAACCAAACAGCGCATACTACACGGAAATTCTTGGGCAAATCGGTTGGCCTGAGCATCCGGTGTGCATGGTTGGTAATTCTTACAAATTCGATATCCTTCCAGTGAATCGCCTCGGAATTCCTGCCTACTTTTTAGAAGATTCTGCAGATAGAAATCACACTCCGCTGGACGGAGTTAAACACGGTTCATTGAATGGCTTGATTCCTTGGATGGATTCCATCAGCGCACGGCAGATCGAATCTACTTATGACCAGGTGGATTCGGTCCTTGCAATTTTACATTCTACGCCTGGAGCCCTTGCTTCACTTACAAAAAATCTTTCAAAAGAGCGATGGCAAAAGAAGCCAATTGAGAATCTGGGGAGCATTTCAGACGCAATTCACAGTCTGGTCGATATTGAAAAAACAAATTCACTCTTGCATGTACATGATTTGAAAAGTAAGCCAATACCAGAGATGGAAAAACGAATCACCCAACTCTGTCAACAAGAGATTGAGTCAGGGGCGGTGTATCCTTGCACTGATTTAATCGAGTTTTTCGTCAGGCGTAGCATATTTCTTTCGCAACTAAATTTCAATAACAGAAACTTGCTACAGAATTTGATCGAGCATCCCGATTTTGGCAACCTTACACTGTTGGAGTATTTATCAATTTTATCGATCAATGATAGACACTATCTTCGCCTGATAAAAAATTTGATCGATAAACTAATGGTTTAGTATTTCCTAATATTAGAAAACTATTAATTCTTTCTCAAAAAGCCTTTTCTTATGGTATCCCTCCCAAAGGATTGGTATAATTTCACCAATGGTTCGCAATTTTTTTGCGAATCAGTAATTCGGAGGAAAATGTGAAACCTAGAAGTCAATCTTACATTGTCTATTTTCTCCTATTCGTATCCATTATCATCCTGGTGATTTTTGGGTTCAATAATTCGAATACGGCAGACAATGTTTTATCCATTAATCAAGTGGCTTCAGAGATTAAGAGCGGTCATATTGTCAGGATTATCGAAGAAGAAAATAAGCTTACCGTAATCCTGGATTCAGGTGTGCAGAAAACCGCTGTTAAAGAAGCTGAAACATCCTTGATCGAACAGCTCATCGCATTGGGTGTTACTCCCGAAGAGTTATCTGCAGATTCGGGGTTACGAATCGAAGTGAAAGCACCCAGTGCTTTTGCCGGCGTTCTGAGTACTTTGCTATATATTTTGCCGTTCTTATTATTGGGTGGTGCATTCTTTTTTATATTTAGACAGGCACAGGGAAGCAATAATGCTGCCATGTCCTTTGGCAAATCACGAGCCAGAATGTTTACCGGTGATCATCCCACAGTGACCTTCGCCGATGTTGCCGGAGTTGATGAATCAAAAGAAGAATTAAAAGAGGTCGTGGAATTTTTACGCGAACCGCAAAAATTTGTTGCCCTTGGTGCTCGAATTCCAAAGGGTGTTCTTCTCGTCGGCCCTCCAGGAACCGGTAAGACTCTCTTGGCTAAAGCAGTGTCTGGTGAAGCTGGCGTACCATTCTTTTCTATTTCAGGTTCTGAGTTCGTAGAAATGTTCGTTGGTGTTGGAGCAAGCCGCGTACGCGATCTTTTTGACCAGGCCAAACGTAACTCACCTTGTATCGTTTTTGTGGATGAAATCGATGCTGTCGGACGTCAGCGTGGTGCAGGTTTAGGCGGTTCTCACGATGAACGCGAACAGACTTTGAACCAGATGCTGGTTGAGATGGATGGTTTCGATACCGATACAAACATCATCATTATGGCTGCCACGAATCGTCCTGATATTCTTGATCCAGCTTTGCTGCGTCCTGGCCGCTTTGACCGCCGTGTTGTTCTTGATCGTCCTGACGTTCGCGGAAGAGAAGCCATCCTTAAAGTACACATCAAAGGCAAGCCGCTTGATCCAGATGTAGATCTAGCAGTCCTGAGTAAGGCTACTCCAGGATTTGTAGGTGCTGACCTTGAAAACCTCGTCAACGAAGCAGCTATCCTGGCCGCTCGCCGGAATAAGAAAAGCATTTCTCAGAGTGAATTTGAGGAATCTATTGAGCGCGTTATTGCCGGACCCGAGAGGAAGAGCCGGTTGATCAGTAAGGAAGAAAAGAAAATTGTCGCCTACCATGAAGCTGGGCATGCTGTGGTAATGAATTCGCTCCCTGAATCAGATCCTGTTCAGAAAGTCTCCATTATCGCCAGGGGTATGGCTGCAGGATATACGATCGCTTTACCTATCGAAGACCAAACTCTCATGCCGCGTAAGAAATTGATTGCCGAGATGATTGGGTTACTCGGTGGTAGAGCAGCCGAGGAAATTGTGTTCGATGACATTACTTCTGGAGCCTCCAATGACATCGAAAGGGTTACCCAACTTGCCCGCAATATGGTGACCCGCCTTGGAATGAGCCTTGACCTTGGTCCGATGGTCTACGGTCAAAAAGAAGAATTGATATTCCTGGGCCGTGAAATATCAGAACAACGGGATTATTCTGAAGCTGTGGCTGAGAAAATTGATAAAGAAGTACGAACACTGGTAAATGATGCCTATTCTGAAGCAAAAAGGATTCTCACCCAGTATCGCAAAGAACTTGATGAAATTGCTAACCGACTTCTTGAAGTTGAGACGCTTTCTAAAGAGGAGTTCGAAAAGATATTTCCTCCTCCTGTCCCCCATCATTCAGGAACGCCAGAAATTGCCAGTTAATTTGAATCAGGGAGCAAATGCTCCCTGATTTTTCTTAATGATTCATTTCCATGTGCATACGAACGAGTTCACGCCGTAAAACTTTCCCTACTGAACTGCGAGGTATGGATTCACAGAATTCCACTTCACGAGGTATCTTATATCCTGCAAGTTCATTCCTGCAAAATTTTTGAAGATCTTCTATTGATACTTTTGTGTCAAAAGTGTCTGGAATAATCCACGCTTTCACTCTTTCGCCGCTTCTTGAATCAGGTACTCCAGCAACAACGCATTCTTTAACAGCAGGGTGTTTCAAGAGTACATTCTCAACTTCTGCAGGCCACACTTGAAGTCCATGAACCTTTATCAATTCTTTTTTTCTACCTTTAATGTAAAAATACCCATCTTCATCCATAGTAACGATATCGCCAGTGTGCAGCCATCCATTTTTTAGAGCAAGCTCAGTTTCTTTTTCATCGTTATAATACCCCACCATCACTTGTGGAGCGCGGATTAGTAGTTCACCCGGTTCACCAAATTTTACATCAACCTCATTACCGTCCATTGATGCGACCATACAATCAACGTCTGGCAACGGGAGTCCGATTGACCCTTTGCGTTTTTCTCCCATAATAGGATTGCAATGAGTTGCGGTTGGAGCTTCAGATAATCCATATCCTTCTACTAAGCACCCGCCGGTTAATTTCTCAAATTGGATACGCACAGATTCGGGTAATGGAGCTGACCCCGATATACAGGCTTTGATCATTCGTAAATTGTATTTGCCCTCTTTTACTTCTGGATGCTGAATGATCATGTTGAATGTTGAAGGAACTCCAGGGAAATATCCAACCTGATATTCTTGTATCACCTTGAGCATTTCACTGATGTTCCGCGGATCAGAGAGAAACACCATTCGAGCTCCCATGGCAACCCCAAGGTTTAGTCCAAGCACCATCCCATAAACGTGATACAGTGGGATCGCCACGAGAAAAGTCTCTTTTCCCTCTTCAAGGTTTACCAACCAGTGTTGGAATTGCATCACATTAGACACAATATTTTGGTGAGAACAAATGGCTGCCTTCGGAGACCCTGTCGTACCACCGCTAAATTGGAATACCGCAGGTGTTGTTGGCAAAATGCTAGGAAGATCGACTTCTTGATTGGATTTTTCAGCCATTATCCTAAAATTCGTTACGAAATTTCTATTATTTTCACCAACAATCAACTCATCTGTTCGTGAATCTCCATCAACAACGATAATTTTCTCGATAGAGTTAGAATTCATCAGATTTTTGAATTCTGGTAACCTTCTTGCTTGCATTATGACTACACGTATCCCTGTTTTTTTGATTTGCACATCAAGTTCGGGAATTGGAAACGCCGGGTTTAATGCTGCAACAATTCCACCTACTCTCAGAATGCCAAAGTAAGCGACAGCAAATTCAATCGTATTGGGTAAGCAAATCCCCACTCGATCACCAGTCTGCAATCCGAAATTCACCAGGTGTGTTGAGAAGTTGATCGCTCTTTGGTTAAGTTCTGCATATGTAATATTCCGTTGATAATCAATAATTGCAATGTGCTCGGGAATTCGACAAGCTTGATTAGACAACAAATCATGCACACAGAGGTTGGGATAATCAAGATGAGCCTTGACCCCGTGATCATAATGATTAATCCACGGTTTTTCTTGATTCATTTTGTGTCCGGGTTTATTAAAAATTTTTCATGAATATCTCTTACAATTTCATCCAGTGGATCTTCTTCAACAGAATACCAGTGGATAGACGGATCATCGGGTTTAAACCAGTTAGCCTGCCTTCGGATGAATTTTCGTGTGTTTCTACGCATTAATATCTTAACTTCATCTATGGAAATTTTTCCCTTTAGATATTGTGCCACTTCTCGATACCCAATGGCTGACATGGACGGCAAGGTGTCATCACAACCTTTTAAAAGAAGGTTCTTTACTTCTTCAACAAGTCCGATATTAAACATTTCTTCTATGCGTTGATCGACATTGGCATATAACTTCGATCTTGGCAATGTCAATCCAACAATCCAGAATTCGTTTTCAGGTTTGTTTTTTGTCCTTAAGGTTGAAAATTTTTTTCCTGTGGAAAAAATGACTTCGAGCGCACGTATGGTGCGCCTTACATTTGATGCATCAATAAATGTACAAGCTTCTCTATCGACCACTTCTAGTTTGCGAAACAACTCCAGCGGTCCAATTTCTCTCGCCCAATCATCTAGAACCTTACGCAATGCTGGATCTGGTTCTAAAGCCGGGACTGTCCAGCCTTCTGTCATTGCACGAATGTACTGCCCTGTTCCGCCAACAATGATTGGCACATGTCTACGCGCAAGTATCTCATCGATTTTTTGTCTGGATACTTCGAAGTATTGTGCCAGAGACCATGTTTCATCTGGCGCAGCAATATCGATCATGTGGTGTGGTACACCTTCTCGCTCCGCAATAGAAGGTTTAGCCGATCCAATATCCATTCCCCTGTAGATATATCGCGAATCAGCAGACACAATTTCACCATTAATACGCTTTGCCAGGCGTATCGCAAGCCTGGTCTTACCTACCGCGGTTGGCCCAACAATGATCACAACTTTATTCATTTTCTTCTCAAGAGACATTCTCAAACCACTCAATTTGAGGTGTGGAACTTCCAGGCACTCCAATAATCGAAATTACATCAATCCGCCAGTTGTCATCGTACATAGGATTCTGTTGCAGAAACCACTCTGCGGCCGCTACTAGATGTTCAATTTTTTCATCAGTTACCGCTTCCTCAGGCAGGCTGAACTCAGAGTTTTTCCTTGTCTTAACCTCAACAAATATTAACTGGCCATGCGAAAACATAACCAGATCGATCTCACCATCAGGAGTCCGAAAATTTCGGCTAACCAATTCCAAACCGTTCTCCATTAGAAATTTCAAGGCGAGATCCTCTCCCCATCGGCCGAGAACTTGCCTGTAATTGTTCTTGGTTTTCTTTTTCAAATCTCACCAGAATTTATTAATATGCACAAATTCTACCTTATAACTTTCGAAATAAAACCTGATAAAATCATTGAAACAACGGAGTAACAATGCCATCTGCTGAATTGATCGCCATCGGAACTGAGCTTCTGCTGGGTGAAATCCAGGATACCAACACCCGTTATTTAACGCGTCAACTACGCAATCTCGGAGTGGATGTATTTCGTGCCACCATCATCGGTGATAACCCTCTTAGAATCGCTGATGTCATTCGAGAAGCTCTTTCACGCAGCGAGATAGTGATCACCACTGGCGGTTTAGGCCCCACTGTAGATGACCCAACACGCAACGCAGCTGCTTTGGCATTTAACGTAGACGTAGAGTTCCACCCAGAACTATGGAAAGAGATCAGTAGTCGTTTCATCAGTCGTGGAATCCAGCCTTCGGAAAACAATAAAAAGCAAGCCTTTCTCCCTCAAGGAGCGCTCCCCCTATCCAATCCGGTAGGAACTGCACCAGCGTTTTACATAAACCGCAATCCCGGGCTTCTCATCTGTCTGCCGGGGGTTCCTTCTGAGATGGAAACGATCTTTCAATCATCTGTCATTCAACTTCTGCAACAAATCTACGGCTTCAACGCGATCATCAGAACCCGCACCCTACGAACCTGCTGTATGGGCGAATCATCAATTGACACATTGATCGCCGATCTTGAAACACTATCCAATCCTACAGTAGGTTTATGTGCACACCCTGGAATCGTGGATATTCGCATTACAGCAAAAGCAAATTCGGAAGAAACCGCTAATAAAATGATCAACGCTATTGATGAAGAAATTCGTCAGAGACTACCTAAAGTTATATTTGGGGTTGACAACCTTACCTTACCACATGCGATTGACTCTCTATCGAAACACAATAATCTAAATATCATAATCCGACTAAGTGGTTTTTCACTGACCATTTACAGAGAACTTGATTCCATCTCATCACCTCTTATAAAAATTATTGACCAAAGTTACGATATCCAGGCAACGAATATTCTCAGCAGCAAAAACAAACCCCTCGTCTTCACTATAGAACTCATGAGTGCCCGGGAGATACCTGAACTTATCCTGAAGTTTTCAAAAGACATGGAAACAATCACAGAACAACGAAGTTACAACGGTCCACCTTCGATGACTGAGACATGGGCTTTTAACACAGGCATGGGATTTGTATGGAAACAATTATTCACAATTACTTTTGGAGAGCAAAATGGAAATAGTTGATTTGATCTTGTTTAATGCAGAAATTCTTACCATGGATTTGGATTTCCATTCATACAATCCTGGTGCTATCGCAATTTCGGGGGCATTAATCGAAGCTGTCGGAGCTGAGAATGAGATCTTGGAAAAATTCGATGCTGCAAAAAAGATTGATTGTGGTGGCAAGATTCTCATGCCCGGTTTGATTAACGCCCACACTCATGTGCCCATGACGTTGCTCAGAGGATTGGCAGATGATTTACGCCTAGATGTTTGGTTGATGGGGTATATGATGCCGGTGGAACGCGAATATGTTTCACCGGATTTTGTTCAATTAGGAACCAAACTGGCCTGTGCAGAAATGATCCGCTCCGGGGTTACTTCCTTTGCTGATATGTATTACTTCGAAGAAGAAGTAGCAAAAGCAACCGCAGCGGTAGGTATGCGGGCTGTTTGCTCTCAAACTGTTTTAAAATTCCCGACGCCCGATGCTCAGTTTTTCGAAGAATCGCTTGAGATGTCACGCGATTTCATCTCACGTTGGAAGAATCATGATTTGATCATTCCTTCAGTAGCACCTCATGCACCTTATACCTGTACACCAGAAATTTTAAAATCCACCGCAGAACTAGCAATAGAATATGATGTTCCACTTCACATTCACATATCAGAAACGGCTTCTGAAGTGGAAAACATGCGCCGCGAAAACCAGATGCCGGTTGTTCCATATGTAAAAAAGCAAAACCTTTTCGATGCCAAAGTCCTTGCTGCCCATTGCGTCCACCTGGATGAAGGAGAAATTCATACTTTACAGCATTTTGGTGCAGGTGTTGCTCATAATCCTTCCTCAAATATGAAACTAGCATCAGGTTTTGCCCCAGTAAAACGCATGCTTGAGATCGGTTTGAATGTCGGCATCGGCACCGACGGACCTTCTTCCAATAATGATCTTGATATGTTTGAAGAACTCCGGTTAGCTTCATTTATTCAAAAAGGTTATACAGGTGATCCAACAGCACTACCAGCAAGAACTACTCTATTAATGGCTACCCGATTAGGAGCCCAGGCCATGCACATTGGAAACCTTACCGGATCACTTGAACACGGGAAACGCGCAGATTTGATCCTGCTTGACCTGACTCCGCTTCACAACAGTCCACGTTTCAGACATGATCCAAATGGCACCTACGGACAGATTGTGTATGCTGCCAAAGCAACAGATGTGACAGATGTTATGGTCAATGGAAAGTGGCTTATGGTCGATCGAATACTCACCAGTCTTGATGAACCTGAACTCATGATTCACGCAAATGAATATGCTCGGAAAATTGATCAATTCCTAATAAAACGAGAATCTTCCGTTCTATCCAAATTGGTTGCAATCGGTGGAACTTCCGAAGAGGAGTCTTTCGAAATTCAGGCTAAGGTTCGTATTCACCATCCAGAGATCATGATCAAAAAGCTATTGGATTCTGATATCGAAATCATTCGAAAACGTCATTTCCGCGAATTCGACCTCTATTTCTTCTTCGCTGATGTTGATCAGGGTATCTTAAGATATCGTGAAGATGAATTCCTTGACGAACAAGGAAAAATCGAGCAAGTAAGATCAAGACTTACCCTGATTGGCCCAACCAGTGAAGACAAATTCGAACAGGAAGTCCTCCTGTCTCGCAGCAGGTATCTGGCTCCTGCAACCCAGAGTCCAAGATTTTATCGTGAATACTTTAAACCACACCTCGAAAAAGAGATCGAAAAAGACCGCATCCGCTACCTGGTGAGATACAAGGATGTCGAATTCTTTATCAATTTTGATGAGATTAAGAAACCAAATTTAGGCTGCTTCCTTGAGGTTAAGAGTCGAACCTGGAGCCGTCAGGATGCTGAAATGAAATCTAAATTAGTAACCGAATTAATCGAATTCCTTGGTGCAGATTTCGACGAAGCTACATCAGAAGACTATATCGAAATGGTTAGGTAATAGTGGAAATAAACGGAAAAACCGCATATAGAACACTAAACGTCCTGTTCGCTGCTGCTGAAGCTGACCCATTCATTAAGATTGGTGGTTTAGGAGATGTAGCTGGATCATTGCCCAATGCGATCTCGTATCTCTCTACAAAAAAACATACTTTTCCCAGCGTGGATATTCGACTCGTGCTACCCTTTTACCCACAGCTTAAAGCTAGAGAGATACCCTCGGACTTGATAACTACATTTACCATCAAGTCAACTGATGGGCTTTTACAAGCGGAAGTTTTTTCTACAAATTTTTCAGGAATAACAACATACCTTGTTTCAGGTGACCCCATTATTCGCAGTCAGATGGTATACAGTTCTGATTTTAGGTTAGACGCAGAAAAATTCATCTTTTTCTCACTGGCCTGTCTTTTACTACCCCATGCGCTAGGCTGGAAAGTCGATATTTTGCATCTTAACGATTGGCATACTGCAATTGCAGCACATGTATTGAAAAAAACAGTGTTAAAGCCTAGAGAGTTGAAACATACACGCACAATTCTGACCATACACAATCTTCCTTTTATGGGTGCAGGTGCAGAACCAGGGCTTGCAAAATTTCGAGTAAAGCCTGCAACGAATAAAGATTTACCGAAATGGGGAAGGCGTCTCCCCCTGCCGATGGGATTGGCTGCAGCAGATCAAATCATCGCAGTCTCTCCAAAATATTCAAAGGAAATCTTGACATCCAAATATGGTTGCGATTTACAGAATTTTCTTGCGACGCGCCAATCTCATATTTCAGGCATCTTGAACGGTATTGATACACAACATTGGAACCCGGCAACAGATCCGCATATCACAGAAAACTATGATTCTCAAAATCTTCAGAAGAAAAAGATCAATAAAGTTGCGATCCTTAAAGAATTTAATTTTAAACAAAAAGTAAAAATTCCTCTATTAATCCTGGTTAGCCGGATGGATCCTCAAAAAGGTGTGGATATCGCTATCGAAGCATTGAAGCTGATCAAAGACGTTCCCTGGCAAGCAATCTTGCTGGGTACTGGTGACCCTAATTTGGAAAATGCTTGTAAAGCCCTTGTTGAGCTCCTCCCTGAAAAAGTACGCGCATTGATGCAATTTGATTCGAAATTATCCCGCCGGCTTTATGCAGGTGCTGATATATTGATGATGCCCTCGAGGTATGAACCGTGTGGTATTTCACAGATGATTGCTATGCGCTACGGATGCATTCCTGTGGCAAGTGCTACCGGTGGATTAGTAGATACAATTCAAGACGCTGAAAACAATGATAACGCAACAGGGTTTCTTTCACCTGAAGCAAATTCGCAGTCGTTCAGCCACACGCTGTTGCGCGCAATTGAAACCTATCAAAACCAAGATCAATGGCATCAATTAATGATCTCTGCTATGGCGCAAGATTTTTCATGGGATCGATCTGCGCAACAATATATTGAACGATACACATCACTGGCTCACGGGTATATTAAAAAGAGGTGACGAAATGATTCTTAAAAGAAAATCCGGAATTCTCCTTCACCCTACTTGCTTGCCTTCGCCAGATGGCATTGGAGATTTAGGACCCGATTGTTACCGATGGATCGATTTTTTAGCAGAAAGCGGATGCAAGTTATGGCAAATCCTGCCTCTAGGACCAACGGGTTACGGAGATTCGCCTTATCAATGTTTCAGCGCTTTTGCTGGAAATCCCTATCTGATCAGTCCCACTTTGCTCCTTGATCAAAACCTGCTTACCAGAGAAGATCTGTCTGATCGGCCAGTTTTTCCACTGGATCATATAGACTTTGGGTTAGCGATTGAATGGAAGATCAAAATTATTAATAGGGCGTACAATCATTTCGTTAAATCAAAATCAACCAAATCCAGGCAGGAATACATAAATTTTTGTGAAAAAGAAGCGGATTGGTTGACGGATTTTGCTTTATTCATGGCCATAAAAGAATCCCTTGGAGGTGGTTCCTGGGACAATTGGCCAGAACAACTAAGAAGACGAGATACTGATGCTTTAACCATGTTTATTGCGCACAATGAAGACGCGATCGAAAAACATAAGTTCCGCCAGTTCATCTTTTTCAAACAATGGTCAAATGTAAAGAATTATGCACACCAAAAAGGAATCGAGATCATTGGTGATATCCCAATCTTTATTGCATTCGACAGCGCTGATGCCTGGTCACATCCTGAACTTTTTTATCTCGGAAAAGACGGAAAACCTACTGTAGTAGCTGGCGTACCTCCTGATTACTTTTCCCCCACAGGTCAATTATGGGGAAATCCGCTTTATAAATGGAGCGAGCATAAAAAACAGGGATATGATTGGTGGATCAAACGATTTAGATCGGTATTCAACAACGTGGATATCGTAAGGCTCGATCATTTTCGCGGATTCTCTGGTTACTGGGAAATACCCGCCAATATGCCCACTGCTGAAATCGGACGATGGGTAAAAGGGCCAGGAAGTGATTTTCTTAAAGCTATCCAGAAAGCTTTTAATGGATTACCAATTATTGCAGAAGATTTGGGAGTCATTACACCTGATGTCGTTGAACTGCGAGATACCTTTAATTTACCAGGAATGAAAATTTTGCAATTCGCCTTCGCTTCTACCCCTGAAGACCCCTTCCTGCCTCATAATTATCCAGTGAACTGTGTGGCATATACCGGAACTCATGACAATGATACAACCTGGGGATGGTATAAATCAGCTCCTGAGTCAGAAAAAGATTTCTGCCGGCGATATTTGGCGCGGTCGGGAGAAGATATCGTCTGGGATATGATCCGTGCCATATGGGGATCGACAGCAGCTTATACACTGGCCACCCTTCAGGATTTCCTTAATCTCGATACGGAAGCGCGCATGAACTACCCTGGTCGTCCAACAGGCAATTGGAGTTGGCGGTTTAAACCTGGAGATTTAAGTGAGAATCTTTGTGGCAGAATCAGAGAATTAAATTATCTCTATAGTCGTTAATCAATATTTTAAAATTACACCAGGTAAAAACAAGTGGTTATTAAGTGTTTTTACGCGTAGCAATGACAATTCCGACCAAGATTAATAAACCGCCAAACACTTCTAACCCATTCGGTTTTTCTCTTAGAAAAAGAAAGGCCAGAATCACGGAACCAACAGGTTCGCCAAGAAGTGCTATGGATACGAATGCCGCAGAAAGGTATTTCAAAGCCCAATTGAAGGCTGAGTGCCCGATCAGTTGAGGAACGATAGCTAATGCAAGAATCCAAAAATAATTTATGGCAGAATAACCTAAAACGGATTTTCCCGTGACTAAAACAATGATAATTAATACCAGTGCAGCGAAACTGTAAATAATAAAGGTGTATGTGGAAAGGTTCAGTGAATTTCTCACTTTCCGCCCCACCATCAAATACCCAGCTGAGAGGAAAGCTCCTGAAAGCGCCAGGAGGTTTCCCCAAAAATGACTTCCACTAAACATTTCATTAAATCCCGTGCAGGCAATTTCACCATGCTTGAGCGCGCAATTTCCACTGATCCCTACGATTACACTACCAATCAGTGAAACCGCCAGACCGATCAATATCCCTTGGGTCAATTTTTCTTTGAGAAACAAAGGAGAAAGTAATGATACCCAGAGCGGTGCTGTTGTGACCAGTACGACCGAACTGGCAATCGTAGTATATTCCAATGATGTAATCCAGGCTGCAAAATGAAACCCAAGAAACATCCCCCCTAAAGATAACAACAACCATTCTCGCCAACGAATCTGCTTGATGACTGTTCTTTGCCTGATCAATACATAAGGTGCGAGAAATAATGCAGCCAGTGTCATTCGACCTGCTGCGATTACAACCGATGGGACATTAGTTTGGGCAAACCGAATAAAAAGTGATGCGGTGGATACAGCTAAAATCCCAATAAATAGACCAATTCCAGGAGGAATAATTGGTTGTGATTTCGAGTGTGTTATTTCATTGGCCATAATGACGATTAAATCAGGCACTGCTTGACAAAGGTATAGTGGATGGCTAGAATTTTATTGTAATCGATATTTCAGCTTCGTTCAGAATCTGTCCGGTTTTTTGATAATTGGAGGGAATATGGCATTTGAATTACCTGCGCTAAGATATTCATTTGATGCTCTGGAACCAATCATCGATGCGGCTACCGTAGAAATTCATTATACAAAACACCATGCCACTTACCTGAAAAATCTGAATACCGCGCTTGAAAAATATCCGGAATTTTTCGAATGGAGCCTGGAAAAAATCCTGTGCAATTTAGATCAAATTCCTGAAGATATACGCACTGCAGTCAGGAATAATGGCGGCGGAGTATTAAATCATAATATCTATTGGGCTTCGATGGCTCCAGGCCAGAGCGGTAAACCAGTAGGTAAACTTGCGGAAAAAATCGAAGATACCTTTGGTAATTTCATGAATTTTAGAACTGAGTTTGAAAAAGCAGGACTTGGCCGCTTTGGCAGCGGATATGCCTGGCTGAGTACCAATCATGAAAAGCAATTGATCGTCCACTCAACAGCCAACCAAGATACCCCGCTTCAAGAGCACCTGATCCCTTTGCTTGTTGTAGATGTCTGGGAGCATGCGTATTATCTAAAGTATCAAAACCGCCGGGCTGAATACCTTTCCAATTGGTGGACCCTTGTCAACTGGGAAGAATCGGAAAAAAGATATTTAGCAGCAAAATAACGCTTTTCGGAGGAAACCATGCCGCGAGTGATTACAAATTTATGTTTACGTGATGGTAGTTGTGCTGTCGTTTGTCCAGTGGAATGCATTGTTCCAGGAAAACCAGAGGACCAATGGCCTGGCTATTATATTGATGCGGAAACCTGCATTGATTGCGGTGCGTGTGAAGCAGAATGTCCGTACTCAGCCATCTTCCCGCACGATGAGGTTCCATCTGCCTACACCGCAAAGGGCGGAGAAAGATTATCCATGCCTGTCGGCACACTAGGGTTTTCTGAGGTATACGATGGAAGCAATCACAACGGAGAACCGGTTCATTTAGAAGCTACACGCACTCTTACCACTGGCGAAGTAGTTGACCTGACCCCCGCCATCGACAAGAACGCCGATTTTTTCAAATCAGGTCCTGGTTATAAAGCTCAATAAGATTGTTGATACGTATTAAGAGAGGTTCTGGATCGTGACCAGAACCTCTTTTTTTTATTCACATGCTTTAGAAAGATGTTCGTCAAAGGTTCGAGAAAAATCATGTAAACCTGACCCGTCACATTTAGCGCGAAAATAGTAATAATCCGTCTGTTCGGGGTATGCCACTGCAAGGATTGAAGGTAAATCAGGATTCGAAATAGGCGTCGGGGGAAGACCAGTAATTTGATAGGTGTTATAAGCAGAATTGATACCAAGGTCATTGACCGACAAAGGTGTTTTCCACCATCCACCCCAGATTTCTGAATAACCCAGGGAATATTGAACCGTGGGATCCGTTTCAAGCCTCATCCCATTAGCCAGCCGGTTATAAAATACTGAGGCAATCTTAGCTCGTTCTTCATCCGCAAAGGTCTCTCGCTGTATGATGGAAGCCAGCGTAATCCCTTCGTAAAGCGTTAACCCTTGTGCTTCGATTGCAGCACGAACATCGCTAGAAACACTCCCTTCAAAACGTTTAACAAACAATAATATTAGATCTTCAGCTGAAATCTTTCGATTAATTTCATAAATACCCGGGAAAAGAAATCCATCAGCCGATGGAAAATCCTTCACAAATGTGGAAGTGATCAATAATGAAGGAGTATGTACCAGGCGTAGAAAATCTTCAGGGTTTACTTCGATACCTGAAGATGGAAGTGAAGCAGCAATTTCTTCTGCGCGCCAGCCTGGGTATATGTAGAAAGGTACTGTTGCAGTATAAGTTGACTGGATCGCTTTAGCGATCTCAATTCCGGTCATAGATGGTGAGAGAATGAACTTTCCTGCTTTGATCGTAGAATCCAATCCCTTGTAAATCAAGTAAGCTCTAAAATCCTTACTATCAGCAATCAAACCAGCTGCTTCCAAACGTTCCGCGATACTATTGACGGTTTCTTCTGGCTTGATCTCAAATTCAACTTCTCCTGAAGTAATAGATACGGGAAATACTAAATCAGCGCGACCAATTAATACCTGCAGACTATAATTCCAGCGGGTTATTGAATTCAATGAATACCCCGGACTATCAAAAAAATAGCCTGCGAGAAGTGGAACCCCAAACCATAATATCGCCATACCAATCAGAAATAGTAATAATAAGAGGAAGAATATTCCTACATTGTGAGTCGATTTCCTGCTCATCAAAGCTCCTGCTCAAATTTTCTATCGAGATATGACTGCAAAAACATGGCTGCAGCCCGGTCATCCATATGCCCCAACCTGTCCTTCTTTTTTACGCCTAACTCGATCCGTACCTGTCTTGCATCCCTGGTACTGTTGCTTTCATCCCACAGTTCCACAGGGATCGAACCTATTGACCTAAGCGTCTCTACAATTTTTTTGGCATGCCTTGTCTGACGCGTCTCTTCGTCTTCTAGACCAGGTACCTGTCCCACGATGATCAAGACAGCATCATTGTCTATTGCTATCTTTAAAATCTGCCGGCAGTCTTCTAGCAACTTTACATGGTTGACCACAGTCAATGGCGCTGCAATCATTGCAGACGGATCGCTAATGGCGATGCCGATTCGCTTCTCACCAGGATCCACTGCAAGTATTCGTCCTTTCATTGACTGATGACCTCCTCGATATGGATCTGGTTTGGCAATAATGGAAGCCTTGGCCAGAATTTGGGTCTTAGATTAATAACTGCTGACTTGGTGTAGGGAATTTCTGCATTTAGAATTGCAAGTGCTTCAGGTATTGTCTTGCCTTTGATCAATGATTGGATCCGGTCACCCCCCCAATCTTTAACCACCAATCGTGTTCCGTTAACTTGCCAGACAGCCGTTTCATCATTCAATGAATGAACAAACTTGATCGTCTCGGTAGAGACATTGCCTACACTATGAAATCCTTTCTGAAGATTGGAGTTGAGGATCATCGTCATCAAATTCTCAACATCCCTCGGATCATAAAAGAGCGCATGAAATTGGACTTTCATTTCTAAGGTGAGAGAATCTGACGGTTCTCCCACCGGATTTATTCTGGTTTCTGAAAGTATTTCAGCTACACTCAGAGTTTCACGGATGACTTTTTTATTTTCACTTTCTAGCTGCTCTAGATTTTTCAAAGCCGAATTGGATAATTCCTTCAAACTATCATTCTGAAGCTTCAGATAATCTTCTTCGGTCGGAGCAGGTAGAATTGAAGAACTCCCATCTGTAAATTTATCGGCAGCGATCGCCTCCACCATCGACCCATAAATACCTTCCACAAGTGCTGCAGTCCCAGCCTCGATATTTCCTTCCTCACCTGGCGAGAGTGCCTCTGCTGCCACAATAATGCCTGTGGCGCCAGCACTTAGGCTGCTTTCAGCTAGTGAGACAAATCGAATTGGTGTTTCGTTGTTCACGGAGAAGACAGTACCAATTGGGAGGACAAAGTTGTTTTGTGACAGATTGTTAACTAAAAATTCTCCTCTTGCGGGGGTTCTCCCAATGGTAGATATTCCACTGCTTGGAGCAGTCTTTTCGAGTGTTAACGTAAAAGATTGTATTGAAGCTGGAATTACCCCTGCAATATTGATGGATTCCGCCTTAGCCGATGCTGAAATATCTAGTGTGATGCTTTGTTCCTCAGCAATTGGATAAACAGTTATTTGAGCAGATGGAAGTATGAATACTGCTAATGAAATTAATGCCGCCAAGGCTAATAAAAAAAATATAATTCGCAGAAATGGGTTGAGTTCGTGTTTGTGTAGATCTTCTGCGATCAGATCACGCCCTTCCAGTACGGCTTCAATGCCTTTTATAGATTTCTTCACCTCAATTTTCGATGGAGAAACTTGCCAGTTTCCTCTTTGAGCCAGTGGAATCGATTGAAAAACTAGAATCCCGACTTCCTCCGCATTATCAGCAAGTATGCGTTCACGTGTCACTAAAGCAATCTGAGCACCTTTGGCCGTTGCAGCTCGCTGGATCAGCCGTAATCCAAGCACATCAGGGATCTGTTTTATCTTCTTTGGAAAAACGAGTATGATGCGTTGAGACGTACACCATTCGATCTTTTCCCGGATCGAAACCAAATCATCGTGCGTCTCAATTTGAATTATCGTGGTTTTCATAAAAGAAATTATACATGAGTGGAAAATGATTCGGCAGTTTGTCTGAGAATTGAATAGAGTGTTCTTCGACAGAGGCTATAATTAAGCTTGAATAAGAGAGGAAAAAATGAGAAAACAGTTCTTTGTATTACTCATAACAAGTATATTGCTTACTTCGTGCAATTTTCCATTAGCCCAATCTACTCCTGATCCTGCATTGGTGGCAACCGGTGTTGCGGCAACTCTCACAGCCTCTTTTCCCAATATTTCCGAGACTCCTCAATACCTTTCCACCACTTCCTTGCCAACTATTGCTTTGAATACCCTTGAACCTTCTGCGACTCCGACGATCACTCCAACTGCCACAACTCCACCTGACGATCCAAAAACGACCCTCGGCACTCCAGGATTCACAGACACTTTTACCAGTGGATCTGCGTTTGGGTTAGCTACTGAACCATACCAGGATGATGCTGTGATCATAGAAGTAAAGAACGGAGCCATGCAGTTCACAAGTTTTAAGATAAATGCCGGAAAGCGCTGGCGTTTGACATCCAGAAATCCCCAAAACCTTTATCTTGAAGGCACTTTTAGAACCACCTCATGCGCTGGTGATGATCAATATGGCCTTGTTTTCCGTGCACCCACTTATAGTGACGGGATTGGTTATTATTTCGGTGTAACCTGTGACGGAAAATATTACTTACAGCGTATGAGCGCAACTGATACGATTACGCTCGTGAATTTAACCACAGATTCAAATATATTATCTGGAAGTGGTCAGGTGAACAGACTTGGTGTGTGGGCTCAAAACCAGACTATCAAACTATATGCCAATGGATCTTTGATCAAAGAGATTACAGATGATGGCCTGGTCAATCAAGGATATATTGGAGCTTTCACTGCAGCCTATGATGATCCTGGCTTAACCATACAGTTAGAAGAAATCTCACTTTGGCCACTACCATAACCAGCAGGCAGTAAACAATGACTTCCTATAATTCCAATCACCGCGACCAGGTTAGGAGGCTAGTTCAAAATAAACTGGAACAAAGACCGGTTTATATTGATACAGAAACAACCGGTCTTAATCGCTCAGATGAAATCGTTGAAATCTCGATCGTTGATTTTGACGGTTCGCTTTTATTCACAACACTGATTAAACCAAGTCAAGCAATTCCAATGGAGGCAGAAAAGATTCATAGAATAACCAATGAAATGGTCAGTTCAGCTCAGCCCTGGCCAATCATTTGGCCACAAATCCGCAGTCATCTCTACGGCCGAGTGATTGCTGCTTATAACGCACCCTTTGATCGGCGTATGATGGAACAATCTCATGCCAGATATCGGCTGCCGTGGCGCGAAAAACTTGAATTCTTAGATGTGTTATCACTCTATTCAGAATACCGTGGAGTGTGGGATCAGAATCGCAATTCTTACCGATATTTTAAATTAGAAGAAGCAGGCAAGTTTTTTAACATCTCTATCCCTAATGCTCATCAGTCGACTGCAGATGCTTTATTAACACGGGCAGTTTTACACTCCATCGCCGGGATACCCTATTGAACGCAAAATACACATACTCATCTGAAAAATTTGATCTAACTACAGAACAAGATTCTGTAATAAATTCATCATTAAATGCCTGTATGTTGTTATCTGGCGAAGCCGGAACCGGCAAATCAACCGCTGGAGCTTTTCGACTCAGATGCCTGATTGAACAAGGAGTCCCGGGTGATTCTATTTTAATCCTTGTGCCCCAGCGCAGCCTGGCAGCGCCATATTTTACTCAGATCCAATCCCATGATTTTCCATCCAGTAGCATGCCATCAATCCTGACATTCGGTGGGCTTGCCCAACGAATGATTTCTCTATTCTGGCCGATCATTGCCAAAAATGCGGGGTTTTCTTTTCCAAACAAACCCTGTAGATTTCTCACATTAGAAACTGCTCAATACTACCTTGCCACAATTTTTGATCCACTGCTTCAACAAGGTTACTTCGATAGTTTAACGATCGACCCCAACCGCCTTTACAGCCAAATCATCGATAATCTTAATAAATCAGCTGTGGTTGGTTTTCCGCCGTCAGAAATCAGTCGCCGTCTTACACAAGCTTGGGCAGGCAAACCGTCGCAAACAGTCATCTACCAGCAGGGACAGGAATGCGCTCTCCTGTTTCGAGATTATTGTCTAAAAAATAACTTGCTCGACTTTTCATTGCAGTTGTCTGTATTCGTAGACAATCTCTGGCCTTCACTAGTTTGTAAAGAATACCTCCAGCAGACATATCGCCACTTGATCTATGACAATATTGAAGAAGATATTCCGGTTGCCCATGATGTAATTGAGGAATGGCTACCGAAATTTGATTCAGCGCTTCTGATTCAGGATACTGGCGGAGGTTATCGGTCCTTTTTAGGAGCTGATCCACAAAGCAGCCAACGGTTCTTTAATTTATGCTCTAACAAACTAATTTTTTCAAATTCGCAGGTAAAAACATCAGAATTAGATACCCTTGAAAGTGCCCTGGGTGAGAGTCTGCTAGAACACAAACTAATCAATCAATATTACTCTCGTAATTCTGTGCTTCCTTTTTCGGTACTATCCTTTCGTTTCTATCCAGAAGTTCTGGATTGGGTCGTTAGAGAGATCCAGGAGTTAATCGATAAGGAACTTGCCGAACCTTTTGAAATCGCAGTTCTAACGCCATTTCTTAGTGATGCTTTACGATTTTCATTTTCAGCACGGTTTTCTGAAGCTGACATCCCATTTTCTACTTATCGCCCTTCACGCAGCTTGAGTGACGAACCAGCTGTTCAAACCATCCTTACTCTTGCCAAGTTAGCAAACCCCGGTTGGGGATTAAAACCAACACAGCAAGAGGTACGCAGCGCATTTTTAGGATCAATTGCCAATTGCGATCTGATTCGCGCAGATCTTTTATCAAGAATGCTATACCGTCCATCTGACGATCCGGCAAAACCATTAAAATCCTTCGATAATGTTAATCACGAAATGCAGTCAAGAATTACCTTTACAATTGGTGAAAAATTTGAGTCATTACGAGTCTGGCTCTTTGAAAATTCAATCAAAAACACTGAGTTTTTCGATCATTGGATCAGCCGCTTGTTTGGAGAAATACTTTCGCAACCTGGTTTTGCCCTGCATAATGACTTCGATTCTGCAAATGCTGTCTCTCGTCTGATTGAATCACACCGGAAATTTCGACAGGTATTGCAACCCACTGATGGTCTTCAGATCACCGGATCAGCGCAAGAATATATCCGTGTTCTTGAGCAGGGCATCTTAGCAGCCCAATCACTCACTACATGGAATGAGCAAACCAATACCAACGCAGTCTTTCTCTCACCCGCCTTTTCATTTTTAATGACAAATCGTCCGGTTAAATATCAATTCTGGATTGATATTGGCTCACAGGGTTGGTGGAGTCGTTTAGACCAACCCTTAACTCAACCTTTTGTACTCAATCGCAATTGGCCAGATGGAAAAATATGGACAGACTTCGACGAAGTTTACAATAACCAGCATACACTCGCGCGTATCACTGCAGGACTCATCAGACGTTGTAGGTCGCACATTTTCATGTGTACTCTCGGCTATAACGAACAAGGCATGGAAGAACGGGGAGCCTTACTCATGGCCATGCAGAACATCTTGAGGCAAGTCAATTTCGTCAGAGAGGTTCCGCATGTTTAAGCCTCGTCTTAATCAAATCGAAATCCTGGAATATGAAAAGGGGAAAATGGGTATTTCCGCCGTTCCTGGAAGTGGGAAAACCCACACCCTTTCAGCTCTTGCTGCCAATCTCATCCTCCGTGAAAAGATCGGCAATGAGCAAGAAATCTTGATCGTCACGCTGGTCAATTCAGCCGTCGACAATTTTTCTTCACGAATTGCGGGTTTTATCAGAGAAGCTGGATTACTCGAAAATGTTGGTTATCGTGTGCGTACCCTTCACGGTCTGGCGCATGATATCGTGCGCGAACGGCCCGATCTGGTAGGAGTATCCAATCAATTTTCAATAATCGATGAAACCGAATCTTTCAGGATGATTGATCAAATCTCCACCGAATACAGCCGGGTTCACTCAGAAGTGGAAGATTTTCTGATAAAACCAGATGTAGACCGCAATAAGGCACATCGCTCCAGAAATGGCTGGAATTCACTTATCACCTCGCTTAATCAAAGCTTTATCAACCAGGCAAAAGATCTAGATCTTGAACCGGATGAAATCCGTTTAAGGATGAACAAGCACCAACTCAAAGACATCCTTCTTGAGATGGCAGTTGAGGTCTATGCTCAATACCAGCGCGGGTTGAAATATCGTAACGCTCTTGATTTCGCCGATTTGATCCGCCTGGCCTATCGCGCATTAATATCCGATCAACAATACCTTGAACGATTAAGATCCCGATGGCCTTATATTCTCGAAGACGAAGCTCAGGATTCTTCACGCACGCAGGAACAAATTCTTCGCTTACTCACTGGTCCCGATGGAAATTGGGTACGTGTGGGTGATCCTAACCAGGCGATTTACGAAACCTTTACAACTGCAAACCCGAAGTATTTACGGTCATTCTTGAAAGAACCTGGTGTAACTGCCCGCAGCTTACCTCACTCGGGCCGTTCCAGTCGCTGCATCATCAACCTGGCCAATTCGCTAGTTATGTGGACACGTGAAAACCATCCAGTACATGAATTACGTTCATCGCTAGATTTGCCATTGATTCTGCCCACACCTCCGGGAGACCCACAGCCCAATCCGCCTGATCTTCCGAATGCGATTTATATCAAATACACAAAATCCACAGCAGACGAAGAAATTCGTAATGTGGTCTCTTCGATAAAACGTTTTCTAGAGAAGGAAGAAAACCAGCAAAAAACCATTGCTGTCCTTTGTCCAATTGGGTTACATGGCGAAAAAGTGGCTCAAGCACTGCAAAATGCCGGGGTCGAAATTGTGGAAATGCTTAAGAGCACTCAAACCACGCGTACAACTGCCCGGGTTCTGGAAAAGATCCTACTCTACCTTGCTAATCCATCCGATCCGAAAAACTTCGCTCAAGCCTTTTCAACTTATAAAAATTCACTTGAACATAATGATGAAGAAAAACAATTATTGCAGTCAATAACATCAACTATTCGTAAATGCCGTAATCTGGAAGATTTATTCTATCCTGCTTTGGGATCTACCTGGCAGACTTGCATTGAAAGCAGCCTTAGAGCAGATCAGATCACAGAATTACTGGGCGATTTCCGTGAGAAGTGCATCCGCTGGCATCAGGCAACCATCCTGCCTATTGATCAATTAGTCTTGACCATAACCAATGACCTCTTCACGAACCCTGCAGATCTAGCATTAGGTTATAAGTTAGCACTTTTGTTAGAGTTCAGTGCAGAGCTTCACCCGGAGTATGAACTGGCAGATTTTGCCATGGAACTTTCCGATATTTCAGGGAATGCCAGAAAGTTTTCTGGTTTTAGTGATGAAGATACCCGTTTCGACCCTGATATGCATAAGGGAAAGGTATTTGTTTCCACTTTTCATAAGGCCAAAGGGCTTGAATGGGACCGGGTATATCTGCTTTCAGTCAATAATTATGATTTTCCATCAGCTCAATCTGACGACAAATACATAGGAGAAAAGTGGTTTATTCGAGAGAATTTTGATCCGCAAGCTGAAGTACTGAGTAAACTCGACTCCCTTTCAAAAAATGATATTTCTCAATTATTGCTTCCGCCAGGAGAAGCAACCCTCAAAGCCAGGTTGGAATATTCCGCCGAAAGGTTACGTCTGTTATTTGTGGGAATTACCCGCGCCCGCGAATCACTTATGATCTCATGGAACACTGGAAAGGGAGAAAGCCGCATTGCTTTGCCTCTCGAATCGCTTTACACCATATGGAAAGGCACACATGAAACTGCCTGAATTCTTTAGCTTCAACCAGAACAATCTTCAGGATTATGAAGATTGTGAATTTAGATTCCTCTTAAAACACGTCCGGCAACTGAATTGGCCAGCAGTGGAGAGTGAACCACTCTTATTACAAGAAAAAAAGATTGAAATTGGTTATCTTTTCCACCAACTCGTACAAAGATTTTTTAGTGGTATGAGTCCTATATTGCTTACAGACACTATAGAAGATCCTATACTCCAAGAGTGGTGGGGTTACTTCCTGGATCTCAATTTATTGGAACAGCCAGGAGTAAAATTCGCCGAAAAAATGATATCCGTACCATTCAACGGATACAGGCTTGTCGCGAAATATGACCTCCTTATATTGCTTGATAACGGGCATATCGAAATCTATGACTGGAAAACATCCATTTCTCAACCCCATCGGCATTTCTTGATCGATCGCATGCAATCACACGTTTACCCTGCATTGCTGATGCTTCAACAATCCTGTTCTTCTTTTATTGCAAGACCTTCACCTGGCGATATCAGTATGACATACTGGTTCCCTTCTCATCCGCAAAGTCCAGTTTCATTTACCTATTCACCCGATCAATATGAAAAGGATTTACAGATCTTAGGAAATAAGATCAAAGAAATTGTTGCCAAAGAGGAAAATGAGTTTGAAAAGACTAACGATGTCAGAAAGTGTAAATACTGTCACTACCGTTCTCTCTGTGAACGTGGAATTAAAGCTGGAATAATAAATGAAGATTCCAATAGTGCTGATGGCGATAACCCCTTTGAATTCGATTTCAACGCGTTATAGGTCAACTTAATGAATAAAATTCCACATATCGATCTCAATTGGGTGACACCTGACTCCCCCTCTATACCTGACAATTTTCGACAACATTTGAATCTGCCGGATATTGTGCTTCAAACCTTAATGAGGCGCGGTTTCAATAATGCATCAGCGGCATTAAGTTTTATTGACCCATCTAAATACTATCCAACTCCTTCAACTGAATTACCCGATCTGGCAAAGGGTATAGAGCGAGTTGCAGACGCGATACGGGCTGGGAAAACAATCGGTATTTGGGGGGATTTTGATGTAGACGGACAAACTGCCACATCGGTATTGGTTTCTACATTACGACATATAGGTGCTAAGGTAGTGTTCCATATACCCGTGCGTGATGTTGAGTCTCATGGAATCAAGATTGACAGGTTGCAATCCTTTTTAGACAGCGGTGTGAATATACTGATCACATGTGATACCGGTATTACGGCTCATGAGCCTATAAGCTATGCGCAGTCACGCGGAATTGATGTGATCGTTACTGATCACCACCTGCTTCCTGACGTCTTACCCCCTGCATATGCTCTGATTAACCCCAGGCGGCTTCCTTTTGACCATCCGCTGAGTTCACTACCCGGTGTTGGGGTTGCCTATAAATTTTCAGAGTCGTTATTGGAACAGTTCAACGCAGGCGCGTTTGCGTCATCGATGCATGACCTGGTCGCGCTTGGAGCAATTGCTGACCTGGCAGACCTTTATGGCGATACTCGCTATCTGGTTCAAATGGGGCTCAATCATATTCGCAGTACGCCCCGTCCATCAATTGCAGCCATTCTGCGAGCGGCTGAAATCGAACAGACTCGCTTCTCTGAAGAACATGTCTCTTTTGCCCTGGCTCCCCGCTTAAATGCTGTTGGTCGTCTTGCAGATGCAAATCCGATGGTCGATTTCCTTCTCTCAGAAAACCAGGATGTAATTCTCCCCACAGTCAATCAGGTTGAGGAATTAAATGCTAGACGGAAGATTCTCTGTGATCAAGTTTTCAACGGCGCGCTGGCATGTCTCCAACGAGACCGTTCGCTTCTTGATCAACCAATCTTGATAATGGATCATCCTGATTGGCCTGCAGGTGTGGTAGGCATTGTTGCAAGCCGTCTTGTTGAGATGTTCCACCGTCCTGTCATTTTACTGGTTTCGTCGCCTGGTCAACCCATGAGAGGGTCAGCCCGCTCAGTGACTGGTATTGACATCACAGCTGCCCTTGGTCAAAATCAAAAACTTCTGCTTTCCTTTGGTGGGCACCCTATGGCTGCAGGCATGTCGCTATTACCAGATAATTATGCGGCGTTTAAACGCGGAATGAGCAGATCTGTGGCGCAACAAGCCAGTCTCTACCAGGTATCGAACGATCTTGTTATTGACAGCTGGGTTTCTCCAGCCTCGTTTTCACTGGAGTTAGTCAAATCTTTCGATTTGCTGGCTCCCTTTGGCCCCGGTAATCCACCATTATTATTTGCAGATCACTCATTGAGTATCGTGGATACTACACCAGTTGGAAAGATGAAAGAACATCTGCAAGTTTTCGTAGAAGATTTGGCCGGTAATCAAACGAAACTAATCTGGTGGAATGGTTCGCGCTTGCCTCTGCCAGAAGGAAAATTCGATCTGGCATATACTGTTCATGCCAGTAACTACCGTGGTCAAGAGGGGGTTCAATTTGAATGGGTAGATTTTAGGCAAACCAACGAATCAACATTTACAGAAGTACAGTCAAAACACAAGAAAATAACCAACCATGATTACCGAGGTTCAGAGCGATCACTGGTTGATCTCAATCGATTGTTAACAGAAGAAGATTGCCTTGTGTGGAGTGAAGGTACATTCGATTCAATCATAAATAGCGTGAAGCGCAGCGAACTCCATCCTTCCCAGAAGTTAATCCTCTGGTCAACACCACCCAGTCTTGAGTTAGTAGAAATAATTATCCATAAGGTCAAACCAAGTAACATTTATTGGTTTTTGCAAACTCCGCTTGAACACAATCTAACCAACTTCACGAGAATTCTTGCCAGGATCATCAAGAGTGGCATTAACCAACAACAGCATGAATTCGATCTCGAGAATATCGCGGCTCAAACAGCTCTTTATTCCAGCATCATTGAATTAGGTTTGAAATGGTTGGCATCTGAGGGACATATCACTGTCACTCCGATTTCATCAATGGTTTTCGAGGTGAAAATGGGTGGAATGAAAGATAACCAGACATGTCAAATCCATAAACAAGCATTATTAAGATCATTTGATGAACTGAGGGCCTTTTCAACCTTCTTGAAGCGTGTGGACTTAGATTCATTGAATCTAAATCTTGGATAATTTTTGTCGCATTTACTTGTTATAATAACGAACTATGAATAGACAATTAACTCGCCGTGACTTTCTTAAAATTGGTGCATTGGGATTAACAAGCCTGGCATTCCGCCCTGCGTATGATTTCGCAGAACTCGAGGATTCTGATTCTCTTGGCCGCATCGCAATTAAATCGGTGAGTGTTCACAGCCAACCAGATGATCAGAGCACGATTAAGTTCCAACGATACCGTGATGAGATTGTCAACATTTACTATGAAGTCATCTCTGATAAGAGCCCCAAATACAATCCCCTTTGGTACCGGGTTTGGGGAGGGTACATTCACTGTGCGAATGTGCAACGAGTACACGTAAAACTAAACAATAACCCGTCCAGATTATCTGAAGGGCAGCACGCCATCGAGGTTACTGTTCCATATACCCAAAGCTACTTACAACGACAGGAAGGAGTCTGGGAGGAACTTTACCGCTTATACTACGGCACGGTTCATTGGGCAGTAGGGATTATAGAAGGACCTGATGGAGAACCCTGGTTTAGAATTAAGGATCATCTCTTGTTCTTTGACAACCTTGATTATTACATCCCTGCCAAACACGCCCGTTTAATCCCGGTAGAAGAGACAACCCCGATATCTCCAGAGGTTAGTCCAGATGTAAAAAGGATTGAAGTCTCTCTTGCAAACCAGGAACTAACCGCCTACGAAGCAGAAAAGGTTGTCTTAAAAACGAAAATTTCATCAGGACTCGATTATCAACCCGTAGGAGAAATTGCATGGAACACACCCACAGGTGATTTTCACATTCAGTCAAAAATGCCTTCTACCCACATGGGTGGTGGGCAATTAATAAATGATCCGGAAGCTTATATTCTACCTGGAGTTGCCTGGGTATCATTTTTCGAGCCTGAAAATGGGGTAGCCTTTCATGGTACACACTGGCACCAAAATTTCGGAATGCCTATGAGCCATGGCTGTATCAACATGAAAACTGATGAGGCTCGCTGGCTTTATCGCTGGTCAACACCCGTTTGTGATATGACCAAGATGGAAACGATTGGATATGGAACCCGGGTACATATTTATTAACGGTTAAGATACTCATACCCTTTTGGAATATCATTTCCAATAAATTCTATGAAGACCTGATTACCCAATAACCTTCCCCGCCTGGTTAATCTGAGATGTTTTCCTTGATCTGAAAACTCAAGCAGTCCTCTCGCTGTGAGTCGATGCAGCTGTTCTCTAAATAGTGATTGAAGAAGAATTCCGTATCGCGCATGAAATTCATCCAGATTTATACCTTCTTCGGTCAATCGTAGTGACATCATAATATTTTCCTGGATCCTATCCCACTGCGATAGAGTGATGGTCGAACACACGGCAGCGCTGGCAGGAAAATCATTACGCCTGTTATCTTTCAGCGATTGAAGATATTGCGGGATAGTTCCAAAATTTTGCGTTCGGATATTACCGTAAAAACCATGTGCACCCGCCCCAAAGCCCAGATATGGAAGATACCGCCAGTATTGCAGGTTATGACGGCATTGAGATTCCTCTCCACGACTCCAATTAGAGATCTCATACTGCTGGTAGCCTTCTTGTTCAAGAATATCCATAGCATCTTCGTACATCGACGCACCAAGATCGTTATCTGGCTCAGAGATTAATCCCCTGTCGATCCAGTATTTAAGACGTGTGCTCTCTTCAACGATCAATGAATATATTGATAAATGGTCAATTCCGAACCCAAACGCAAGCCTAAGACTATTCCTCCAACTTTCTCGAGACTGCATAGGAATGCCAAATATCAAATCCAGGTTAATATGCAGGAACCCGGCTTGTTTGCTCCACATCACAGCATTAACCACCGATTCAAATTTGTGCCGCCGATCAAGTATCCGCAAGTCTTCCGGTGAGGATGATTGCATTCCAAAACTAATCCGATTAAATCCCAGCGCTTTTAATTCTGTTATGTAATTTCTTGTCACAGTTTCTGGATTGGCTTCAAGCGTTATCTCAGCATCTTTTTCAATCCACACATTTCTTGAAAGTGTTTTGAAAATTTCCTCATATTGCCCAATGGTAAGTAGCGAAGGCGTACCTCCGCCAAAGTAAATTGTATGTACAGATAATGGATTAGGGGTTTTCGCAAGGACCTCTATTATCTCTTGACAGATAGCGTCTACATATTCAGGGATGTACGAATTCAACCCGTCAAATGTGTTAAAATCACAATACCCGCATCTGCGACGGCAGAATGGTATATGAAAATACAGACTGGTTTTTTCCATTATTGGGTAGAATAACACAATCCTCATGACATGCAAAGGAATTCGGGTATCTGGCTGTGAAATGTTATAATCACCATCCAGTACACTTGAAAAAAGAAGAAGAAAATGACACCTGAATCAAATACATCTTTACCAAAGACCTGTCCTACTTGTGGAACAAGACTGAGCGAAAACGCAACTCGTTGTTTGGTCTGTGGACGTTCATTCGCAACTTCAACAAAAAAAACATCTGAGAGTCCGGTACAAAGCCCTAAGCTCCCAGAATTGAAGGTAAGCATTCCAGCTGCGATTGGTTTGATCGTTGTTATCTTGGGATTGGGCGCAGCTTTGATCTTTGTCATCCTTCAAACTACCGGGCGCGTCACAACACCAACCGCAACCCCAACCATAACCACAACACCAACCCTTACCTTAACTCCTTCACCGACATTGGAACCAACCCAAG
This sequence comes from Anaerolineaceae bacterium, assembly GCA_029265815.1. Classification (GTDB taxonomy): domain Bacteria; phylum Chloroflexota; class Anaerolineae; order Anaerolineales; family Anaerolineaceae; genus UBA6107. The sequence goes on from JAJUGU010000001.1 coordinate 343,039, forward strand.
GTCCAACAGCAACCCTAGAACCCCCTCTTCAATATGTTGTCAAAGAAGGCGACTACTGCAGTACGATTGCTCTGGCATACGGGGTATCCATTAATAGCATCGTTACATTGAACAATCTGCCACCCGATTGCGGCACGCTCAGTGTTGGTCAAACACTACTCATCCCTCGCCCCACTCCCACGGCTACTGCCCAGCCCACAGCAACCTTAAGCGCAGCAGAGGCCACTGAACAGGCATGTGGAACAGTTTCTTATACCGTTCAGGCAAATGATACCCTTAGTTCAATTTCTGCCAACTACAACATCAGCGTCGAATCAATTAAGAACTTCAACGGGCTGACCTCTGACATAATTTACGAAGGATTGGTCTTAAATCTACCTTTATGCGAGCGCCGTCCGACTCAGGGCCCGACGCCCACTGCAACACTTCCCCCTCCATACAACGCGCCCAGTCTACTGCTGCCAGCTGACGGTGTTGTGATTTCCAATGTGAACGAGTCCATCGCGCTTCAATGGTCTTCCGTTGGTACTCTTCGAGAAAACGAAGCCTATGCTGTCACTGTCGAAGACGTCACTGCAGGTGGTGGAAAGAAAGTTGTTGAGTACACCAAAGAAACGAAGTTTATCGTTCCCACTTCACTGCGACCATTAGACAATACTTACCATATCTTCCGCTGGTATGTAGTCGCTGTCCGACAAACCGGTACCGATTCAGAAGGTCAGGCAGAGTACACAGTTTACGGCACAGTCAGTTCCTTCCGTGTTTTCGCCTGGTCAGGTACCGCTGGCTCGGTTACCCAGACCCCATAATTTTTTTGATTACGTATCTCCACCCCTGATGCGAAACATCAGGGGTGGTTTCTAGTTAATCATACAATTTGGAAATCGATTATTTCTTTAGATTTTCCAGATAACGGCTGGCCTGTATCGCAGCTGCAGCCCCCATGCCTGCCGAAGTGATTACCTGCTTGTATTCCGCATCCGCAGCTTCTCCGCAGGCAAAGACACCTTCCACTGAAGTTTTCATGTGCATATCCACTTCGATATAACCGCGATCATCCATTTTCAACTGGCCTTCGAATAATTTGGTGTTCGGAGAATGGCCTACGAAAATGAATACTCCATCTGTAGGTAATTCTTCTTGTTCTTTGGTTTTCACATTCTCCAATAGAACCGTCTCGACTTTGTCGGTTCCTTTTATTTCTTTTACAACCGAGTCCATTTTTAAGCTAATTTTTGGATTCTCTCGCACTCTGGTTTGTAACAGAGCTCCGCCGCGGAACTGATCACGCCTGTGGATAATTGTGACCTTTGAAGCATATCGGGTAAGGAAAATTGCTTCTTCAAGCGCGCTATCTCCACCGCCAACCACGACTACGTCCTTTCCCTTAAAAAACCATCCATCGCAAGTAGCACAGTAAGACACTCCCCGTCCGGTGAATTCTTTTTCTCCGGGCACATTTAATGTAAGAGAACTTGCACCAGTGGCAATAATGATCGAATTCGCCAGGTATTCTTTGCTGTATGTCTTTACACGAAATGGACGCTGAGAAAAATCCACTTCCATCACAGTATCAAATTCGATTCGTGCTCCAAAGCGTTCAGCCTGTTTCTGGAACAACTCACCCAGTTCTGCCCCACCTACACCTTCAGGATATCCTGGATAATTTTCAATTGTATGAGTCAGAGTGGCCTGACCTCCCGGAGTCATTCCAGTTAACACCAATGGACTCAGTTCAGCACGGGCAGCATATAAAGCTGCAGACAACCCAGCCGGCCCTGCCCCAAGGATGACGACTGATTCAATTTGACTTTCTTCTTTCATATCCAAACTCTTCTCCTCAACTCTTTGTAACTTTATCCGTAATGGTTATCGCTTTGTCAATTACACTCATCCCTTCAGCAAGTTGTTCTTCCGTGATAATCAGCGGAGGAATGAGCAGGATCAGATTCCAATGTGTATAAAGAAAAATACCGTTATCGATAAGATATTTCTTAACTGCATTCATCTCGGCGCTAGACCCGCCAAAAGGTGCTGCAGGTTCCCTGGTTAGTTTGTTCTTCACCAGTTCTATAGCACCAAATAGACCTATTGAGCGTACTTCTCCAACCGATGGGTGCCTCTCAACTAATTCTGCAAGCATTTCTTTCATGACCAGCCCTGTTTGTTTCGCTTTTTCAATCAAATGGTCATCCTGCATAACCTGGATGTTGGCAATTGCTGCGGCCAATGAAATTGGATGTCCATTGTAAGTCAATCCACCCTGGAATACCTTATCATTGAACGTAGCAGCAATCTCTGGTTTCATTGCAACTGCACCCAAAGGTGCATAACCTGAAGTCAATCCCTTGGCCATTGTCATGATATCGGGCACAACATTCCAGTGATTCACCGCAAACCATTCTCCGGTTCGGCCAAATCCACTCATCACTTCATCGGCGATCAGCAGAATATTGTTACGGTCACATATCTCACGTACTCCTTGTATATACCCATTTGGAGGAACAATAATGCCATTCGTCCCGGTAACCGATTCGATCATTACTGCTGCAATTGTTTCTGCACCTTCATATTGAATGATTTCTTCAAGATGATTGAGATAATCTGTGGTAAATTCCTCATCGCTTACATCGGGTCTCGAACGGTGGAAAGTTGACCTGTATTGATACGGGTCTAGAAAATGCACAACACCGGGCATCACTCCAGGCTCCCAGGCTACACGACGTGGATCGCCAGTCAGAGCAATCGCCCCATAACTGGCACCATGGTAAGAACGGTATCGGGTTAAGATTTTAAATTTGCCAGTGTATGCCCGGGCTAGTTTAATGGCATTCTCATTGGCATCAGCCCCGCCTAATGTATATAGAAATTTTGTCAAACCTTTGGGCACAATTTCAATCAGTTTTTTTCCAAGCACTGCACGGGGCTTTGTGGCAAATTGTGGTCCAGCAAACGGAAGTTCGCGTGCCTGATCAATAATGGCATTAATTACCCGCTCGTCACCATGTCCAATATTGACACACATCACCATGGAATTTAAATCTAGATACCGCTTGTCATTGACATCCCAAAAATAAACTCCCTTAGCTGACTTGATCGGAATTGGGCTCACTTTAGATTGGGCTGACCAGGTCCAAAAATTATGTTCCAACGAATATGGTAAGATTCTTGATTCCGGAATATTAATCATTTACCCTCTGACACCATATCTAAGATAACAACCTCTTGACTATCCTATCATAAAATACAAATTGAAAGATTAGAATATTCTCAGAGATTTCGAATACGGTCTGTGCTATCGATTTATTCACACCTTGAGTAAAAAACCTCAGAAATCAATTTATTTATGTGCATTCTTCGGTAATTGGTGTCAAACTACATCTGTTAGGTTTAATCACACTGCAAAACTTGATGAGTGGGCAAAAACACGGTTACTATGCTTCAGACAATTTTTATAAACTTTGATCCACAACTATGAAGCTGAAGGAGTGAAGAAAAAAACACTGCTGAAAATTCAGCAGTGCTGGTCATTACTCTTCAATCAAGATCACTCGCGCAGGAGCACCCTCAGTATCTTTCAATTTCAATGGCAGGCACACCAGGGTATACACTCCCGGTGCAACCTTTGAAAGATCCAGCCCTTCGATCAGCACTACCCCCGCGCCCAAAAGGATGTCGTGGGGTGGCTTACTTTCGGTGAATGGCGCTGCTGATAGGTAATCAATGCCCACAAGCCTGATACCAAGATCAACCAGCACCTTCGCACCATCAGCGCTGATCCCAACAAAATCTTCGTGAAAATATTCTGGAGACGTAGACCAGATTTTTGAGTTACGTGTCTTGAATAACACTCGTTTTACTTCAGGTGAGAATGATAACGCTTTTGTAATCTCGGCGTTAATCACGCTAACACTCTCAGGTAATTCGATCACATCAGTGGGCCCAACCAGTGTATCCAGTGGAATTTTGTCAACTTTAATACCATCATTAATAAAATGGTATGGTGAATCAATATGAGTTCCAGTATGGACACCCATGCTGATATTCGAATTATTTGCCAGTCCTCCCTCTTCGATTTTTTCTTTGCGATAAAGCTCAACCGAGATGTCTCCCGGCCAAACCGTCATACCTGTTTGAATAGTCAGAGTCACATCATGTATTTTCATGGAAACCTCTTTTTACTTGCTTCGAAAATGTCAGATAATAATTGTGCTCGTTCTTCTTCATTCATCGGCACTGGTCTAGCCCAATCAGTCAGTAATGCAGTTAACACTTCAGTATTAATATATTTTCCATCATAAATAATGTGGCGGTCAATAAACTCTCGCTTGGTACCCACTACAGGAATATCCATTTGGTCAAATAGAAAATTCCCAAGACCGTAATGAATGAGACTGTCGTTGATAAACTCAAATCCCATAGGAAAATGCGCCTGAGACCCCTGAACAATGTCAGCACCAGCTTTTGCTGCATTCCAGAAATCTTCACGGTATGTCTCTGAATACATATAGACATATACCTCATTATGCTGGAATGTTGCAATTACCACGTAACCCTGGTTTTTCAAATCCTCAATTGTTGAGTACATAAAATCATAATCACATCTTGCTGCACCCGGAGTATCTTCGGTTGCCCATGCCTGCGAGAAACCCACCGGGTTGCATCCAATAAATGCGATTTTATTGCCATTATTCTCAATCAACACAGGTTTTTTTGCCTCTTCCTGATTAATTCCCCCACCAAAAACATACCAACCGCGGTCTTCATACATTTTCAAGGTTTCAGAAAAACTCTCGGTGCCATAGTCATTTTCATGATTTCCAGTGAGTTCTACTACATTGACACCGAGTTTTTCCAAAACTTCGATAGCTTCAGGATTAGCGCACAATTGAAGTGTCTCATTGCAGGTATCAGATCTTGGACATTCCTTAGAAAAAGACACTTCATTGCTTACATGTCTTAAATCAGCTGCTTGGAACCAATGCTTCACCATCTCAATCGGGTAATCCGTTCCCTTTAGCAGGATTTTTGATGCTGTACATCTTGCCATGGCCGTGGTTCCACTCATGACGATTACTGTCATTTTCGATTCATCCCTGTTCGTCGGAGGGATCAACTCAGCAATTCTCTCAGCAATTGCACTGGTCAACGTAGAAGGTCCAGTTTTTTGGGTTAATGAATAAGTCACGACTAATGGATAATTCGATTCATCAAACGGTTTATCCAAAGGACTTATCCCCGCAATTTTTAAAATCTTACATCGTGTTGTGATCTTTTCAAAAGGTAAAATTGCAACTGCCTTCTCAGTTTCCTCAAGTGAAGAAACCAACTTTTCCATTCCGACAATTTTTACCTGTGACCCAGATGTTCCCCACATTTCAGAAAAAACCCGGTGAGTTTCGTCGGTAACAAAGAGCATCGTGTACTCACTGCCCCCTGATGTATCTTTCCATAACGACATCAATTCTTTTATAGAAATGTCATCATCCACAGACAAAAAAGGAACTGCCACAGCGTAAATTATCCTTGTTGTGAAAAGTGAGGTTTGCTCAATATCATTTGTGCGCTGGTCAAATTCGAGCGCGGCCATTTCTGCATCAGAAGTGATACTCACATTTTCAATTGTTTCAATCATCGTGCGCCATTCTTGTGGTATACCAGGATCGATAAAGAGAGAAACCTCAAGAGGTTGAAATGGAGTTAAAGTGGCAGAAAGTGGTTGGCCTGAAACCAAATTACTATTACTATTTTTATGTGTGCTCGAGCCGCAGGCAGCTAAAAAAAGAAAAAAGATTAAGATAAAACCATATACCAGCTTTTGTGATGATTTCAAATTGTAAGACTCCATGTTGTTGATATGCCTTCGATTATACGCCACATCTATGGATGAGGATTTGTTGAACCTGATGGTTTTTGATAGCACAAATGGCTATAATCACCATAAGACCCTTGACGAGGATGGTTATGAAAGAAGTAGCTGTAATTGGGATTGGACAAACAAAAATTGACGAACACTGGGATAAATCCCTCCGTGATCTTGCAGGTGATGCTGCTCTTTCAGCTTTGATGGACTCAGGCCTGGAGAAAGTAGCTGCGTTATACGTAGGCAATATGATGTCAGGATCTGCCAATCGGCAGCAACATCTGGGGGCTTACATTGCAGATTGGATAGGTCTACGCGGAATCGAAGCAATCCGGCTTGAAGCTGCATGCAGTTCGGGCGCAGCAAGTTTCCGCACAGCCGTAATGGCTGTCGCTTCTGGAGAAGTGGACAGCGCCCTTGTTGTCGGTGTGGAGAAGATGACAGATTCTCCACTTCAAGAAGTAACTGCTGCTCTGGCAACTGCCGCAGATGCTGATTGGGAGGCCGGTCAAGGGCTTTCGTTTGTTGCGCTAAACGCTTTAATCATGAACCGCTACATGCATGAATATGGATGGAAAAAAGAACATTTCGCACCTTTTGCAGTCAATGCACACACCAATGCGATTCATAATCCATTTGCCCGTTTTCATGAACCCGCAACAATCGAAAATTACTTAAAAGCACCCATGATCAATGATCCGATCAATCTAATGGACGCTTCACCGGTTGGCGACGGTGCTGCAGCTGCGGTTCTGTTACCCTTAGAATCTTTACACAACCCTTCTCATAAAAAAATCATTAAAGTTGCCGCATCCGCTGCTGCAACTGACAGCATTGCCATTCACCACCGCAAGGACCCATTATTTTTGCGCGCAGCATACAACTCAGGAAAGAAAGCTTACGATCAAGCAGGATTAAATCCATCAGATATTGATTTGTTTGAACTTCATGACGCATTTTCGATTATGGCTGCACTTTCTCTCGAAGCCAACGGTTTTGCAGAACGCGGCCAAGGACCTCGTCTGGCACTAGATAATGAAATACTTCCCACAGGTCGGATTCCCATCGCCACTCGTGGTGGCCTGAAAGCTCGCGGACATCCTGTAGGTGCCACTGGAATGTACCAGATCGTCGAAGTAGTTCAGCAGCTGAGGGGTGAGGCTTTCGGTACCCAGGTTGAAAATGCACGCGTTGGTATGTCTCAAAATATTGGTGGAAGCGGGTCAAACATCATTACCCACATTTTTCAACTCATTTAACCCAATCGGAGACAGAACTCGAGAATTGCTGCCGAATTTCTCGAATCCTGATATGATTATTCGGGATTGGGTTATTTATGACATATCTATCAAATGAAATAATTGAAGAATATCAGAAACATACCTTTAGAACGGTTGAACCACTTCTTTCGCCTGATCAAGCGATCGATTTCGTAAATGAACGCGGGTTTATTTTCTTTTGGCCGGTCAAAGGAACACGTTATCCAAGTCTGTGGCATGCCGTAGCGGGTGAACGACCGGTTGCCGATGATCATGATGATCCGGGTCACATTACTTGGAACTGGAAGGATTCACTTCTAGATAAACGCGTCTGGTATTATAGCCGGCTCCTGAAAAAAAAGAACACAATTGTTTCTCTGGAAGCCATTCCCTATTTTTATGCCCTATCACCAAACTATGGTGAACCAGAAGAGGATTTCCAGGATCAGTACGAACAAGGGCTACTTCCACTTGAGGCCAAATTGATATTTGACGCTTTACTCAAAAATGGTCCACTCGACACTATCTCACTACGCAAAGAAGCGCATCTCATGGGGGCTGCATCCCAATCTCCGTTCAACCGCGCATTAAACATTCTGCAGGAACAATTGAAAGTGCTTCCGGTTGCGGTGAGTGAGGCGGGTGCATGGGGCTACGCTTTTGTTTATGACCTGACTCACCGCTATTACCCCGATCTTCAGGAAAAAGCTCGCTTTATCTCAGAAACATCAGCCATAGATAACTTGCTGCTTTATTACTTCAAGTCATTAGGAGCAAGCAGACTCAAAGAAATTTTAACATTTTTCAAATGGTCATCTTCGCAAACCGAACGTTCCTTACAAAGACTGGTGAATAAAGGCGAATTATTATCTGGATTGCATATTGACAATATCAGCGGAGATTTCTATTGCCTCCCGTCACTGATTAATTGATTTATCAGGGATATTTACCGGTCTACCATCTTTTGTATCCATTGTATATATAATTAGTTAGTATAATTTTTTCCAACCAGGGCTGGTGCCGGATGATGGAATTTCATATTTCCCGAAGAGCGCGCGAAAAATATCACCTGGAAGACAACTTATTTTCATATGATGGCAACATCATATTCGCTAACTTTCACGCTGCTCGTACCTTTGCTCATCAAATTAATTCTCAGCACGATTTGCTTGCGTTCCCAGAGCAGGCAATTAAGGCCAGTCAGATCAACGCGATGGGACTCATCGACGAGATCTTTCATCATATTTTCAAATTATTTCGTCAGCAGAAATCCCCTTCTGTTTTATCCGAGGCTGTAGATTATTTAGAACAGGTAATAGGCGCGGAAGAACTCAACATTTTTCTTGAAAAATTTATCTTTTATTATCCTCCTGCACTTGTTTATTCCAAACGTCTCAATCCCGCACAATACCTGAGTGAATCTACCGGTGGGATTCCTAACAAACAGTTAGTAATTGAAGAATTATTAATGCTCTGGCTCTCTCTTGAAAACCCTGCGCAAATATCGTACTCAGAACTTTTCGTTGAAGAAGATTTAATTCACGATCCGCGATATTTGCCAGTGATTCAATCTCTGCAATCATTTTTTGCCAAACAACCACCATTTGGTCCAGAAAACAAATCACTGCTACAGATGTTACTAACTCCATCGCTCAAAGTGCCTTATTCCATTACTGGTCAGCTTGAATACATTCGTGAACACTGGTCCTCTCTACTGGGTGATTACATCTACCGGCTGCTTTCAGGCTTGGACTTGATTAATGAAGAAAATAAATTGTCTTTTTCCGGACCGGGTCCTGTGCAAATTCCAATTTACGATCAGGCAGAGTTGCAGGGAGCTGATGGCAAGAGAATCGAACCGGAAGCTTTCAGTAAAGATCAGGCATGGATGCCGCGTCTGGTATTGATCGCAAAAAATACCTATGTCTGGCTTGATCAACTTAGCCAGAAGTACCAAATGCCAATCACTCGCCTGGATCAAATACCTGATGCAGAACTTGAAATTTTAAAACGCTGGGGAATCACCGGTTTATGGCTCATAGGCCTCTGGGAGCGTAGTCCGGCTTCAGCGCAGATCAAAAGACTCTGCGGTAACCCTGATGCAATTTCATCAGCATACTCACTTTACTCCTACCAGATTGCATCTGATCTGGGTGGAGAAGCTGCATACCAATTCTTGCGTGATTCAGCTGTCCGGCATGGAATCCGCCTGGCAAGCGACATGGTTCCCAATCATATGGGTATTGATTCGGAATGGGTGATTCACCATCCCAATCGTTTCCTTTCGCTGGAACACTGTCCATTTCCATCTTATACATTTACGGGTACAGATTTATCATCTGACCCATCTGTCACTATTCAGATTGAAGATCATTACTACGACCGTAGTGATGCTGCAGTTGTTTTCCGCAGACGGGATAATCAAAGTGGAATGGTGAAATATATCTACCACGGTAATGATGGTACAGCCATGCCCTGGAATGACACTGCCCAATTGAACTATCTAAATCCAGAAGTGCGTGAGTCTGTCATTCATACCATTCTTGAGGTAGCCCGTAAGTTTCCTATCATCCGATTCGATGCAGCGATGACCCTGGCAAAAAAGCACTACCAAAGATTATGGTTTCCTCAGCCTGGTACTGGTGGAGCAATCCCTTCTCGATCAGAATACGGACTTTCTCAAGAAGAATTTGATCGAGCAATGCCAGTGGAATTTTGGCGCGAGGTCGTTGACCGTGTCGCCGCTGAAGCACCAGATACCCTTTTACTCGCTGAAGCCTTCTGGTTAATGGAGGGGTACTTTGTACGTTCCTTGGGTATGCATCGTGTCTACAACAGTGCTTTCATGAATATGCTGCGCAATGAGGATAATGCTGGTTACCGTAAACTTATCAAGAATACATTGGAATTTGAACCGGAAATTCTGAAAAGATATGTGAATTTCATGAACAATCCGGATGAACGTACAGCCGCGGAACAATTCGGCAAAGGTGATAAATACTTTGGCACCTGTATGCTGATGGTAACGATGCCTGGTCTTCCGATGTTAGGACACGGTCAGATTGAGGGATTTTCAGAAAAGTATGGCATGGAGTTCCGCAAAGCTTATTGGAACGAAAGTGCCGATCCAGAGTTGATTGCCCGCCATGAACGTGAAATCTTCCCACTGCTTCATCAACGCGAACTTTTTGCTGAAGTAGAAAATTTCTATCTTTTCGATTTCTATACTTCAGATGGAAACGTGAATGAAAATATCTACGCCTACACAAATTACAACAATGATAAATCTGCGTTAGTGGTTTACAACAATAACCTGAATGAAACAGAAGGATGGATCCATTACTCTGTCCCTAAAAAACGAGGAATGGGATCCAATAAAACTCAAAATATTGCAGCGGTGAATACCGCTCTTTTTCTACCAGAGAATCGGAGCGCTTTTATCACTTTTCGAGACCAGATCACCGGGTATTACTATCTGCGGCCTCTTAGCGAAATAATGGATCGAGGATTCCATTTCAAATTACGCGGTTATGAATACCATACCTTTCTGGATTTTCAAGTCATTGTTCCAGATGTAAAACATAATTATTCGGGTTTATACGCAGTAATTGGAGAACAGGGTGTTCCGGATATTGAACAATCATTAAAAGAGTTATTTCTGAATCCCATTGTTGAGCCCTTCAGACAATTCATCAATTATGGTTATTTGCATTACCTGAGAACCAAATATTCTAAAGAGATAAGAATTGATTCAATTGACAGTGATGAAATTAAGAATAAGGTTTCAGCCTTCCTCAATGGGATAGCTTTACAGGTTCCTGGAATTACAAATCAAAGTGAAGTGCAAGCAAATATTAGTCACCTGATATTTACTATTCTACGCTTTCCAGGCTTTCTTAAACAATTACAGATTCCTCCAAGCGATAAATTGAATAAGCTCACCGCTTTTCTGTCAGATCGCTTTCTTCATTCTGAATCTCACTGGATGACCTTGATGACTTGGGCAGTCGCTCATTCTATAGGAAATTTAACTGGTGTTAAGAATCAGGCAGATCTCACAATTTCATGGTTAAAGGAATGGCGGCTAAAAAAATACCTAGAAGATGCCCTTTTGCAATCTCATGATAACAAAGCAGAAATTCAAGATATGGTTCTTGCTTTAGATATTGGGATTTCACTACAAAATTGGTACGAAAATTTCAAGCCTGGATCACTCCAAGCAACGCTGCAAAAATGGTTTTCAGAACCGGAGATTCAATACTATTTGAAAGTAAACCGTTATAATGAGATTCTTTGGTTCAATCGTGAAGCCTTTTCTGACTTTACCTGGTGGGTTTCAATTCTTCCGATCATTCAGATCGCGTCAAAAGAAGATGCCGGTGCGACTGATCTAGTTGAAACAGCTCTCCATCTTTTCGATTTCATTACTATCCTTGAAAAATTAGTAAAGGCATCCTCGTACCAGGTCGAAAAATTGATCACATTGGCAGACAATGTTAAGAATTAATTAACCAGCCGGCTCTATGATTGTACATCTGGCATAAGCCTCGAGAAATAGATCTTTGGCTGAAAGATTCGTGTTTTCAATCTTTGCTTTGTTCAACAATGAATAAAAGGCATATGGGATATTAAATGCGCATGCCTGTTCCATCAACCAAACAGCATACGCTGCGTAACTAATATTGTTTTGAGGTTCAATGCGGTCTATGCTGTCAAAAAACCATCCACATGATGTGAACATGCGTTGACGTTCATATTGTGCCATGAAAAGTTTTTCTAATTTTCGGTTACTGATCTGTTCGTTTAGGTATAATCCAAAATTCTTCAGCCAATCTAAAAAATTACATTTACCTAAAATAACATCGATATACTGGTTACGCATCTCCCAAGGATCACCACCCGCATCAAAAATGATCTGCTCAAATTGGCTATCAATTTCATCCGCCAGGCAGTTGAGTGCCTCACGCAGTGGTTTCTTCCAGGCACCAGTTGACGTACAACCACAATGGCCGCGCCACCTTTCTACTCCATGATGACAGCTCCAGGATGTATTTTCGATGATTCTGGCTTTTTGGGTAACTTCATTCTCCTTCAGCCACAAACCCGGATAAGTGATCTGCATCCCCCTACTGCTTGTTGATCCATTAAGTAAATGTGCCAGAAATTTATCGCGAAAGATTTGATGATGTCCATAGAGTTCACCATCAGTGGCGATAATGGTTAAACTATTTAATCCGTTCCGCGAGACTGCTGGAATCAGCAATCTTTCAGCAAATATATCTGCATTTATCGTTGCCTGTTTATCAAAACTTACTTTGGTGCTCAGTTCTTTATTGTATAGAAAAACGATTATTGATTTTCCATTTTCAAGATCGATTCGATAAGGCGAACTATTTTCACCATTTGGCACGTCGACCTGCCAGGGGGCCAGTATTGTGAATTGAATTCCCTGTTCAGCAACTATATTTAATGTCTCAAGATCAACGGCACATTCTGGCAGCCATATACCTTGAGGTTTTCTACCAAATAAATTCTCAAATGCTGCAATTCCCCAGATTACCTGGGTTTCCTTGTCACGCCGGTTCGATAACGGTAAGATGGTGTGGTTATATGGCTGGGCAATAGCGTTTCCAACACCATTTTCAGTCACATTACAACGATCTTCTTCGGTAATTTTAATTAATACATCTCTGGCATTTACAGCCATCCACGATGATAATGTCGGACCTAAATTAAAACTGATTCGTTTGTAATTCCCAAGTTCAGCATTGGGGCGGTAACAGGTTTCGAGAATGCGCTCGTTCCAGTTGTGATAAGGCTCGGCACCTGGCTCTTCTGGTATCAGGTTGGTAAATGGATCTTCCCTGGGGGGTTGATAAAAATGAGCATGAACACAAATGCTTGGCCGGTTCGTCATCGGGAGCAATTTTACCTGTTTTTTTGAAGATAGTTGATCTGGTTTTTGAATCTGGATGGCATCAGATTGAACTCTTTCGGAATGGTATCAAGATTAGTTATCCTATCCGAAGCAAGTTGATCTAGCCATAAAATAGAAACTGGAAATTTTGGAAACAACTGGTCAATCCACATGGTCATCAATCTTAATGACTGGGGTGTTATTGGAATTAAATATCTTTTAATTCCCATTTTTTGCATGATCAAATTTAATATTTCTCGATAAGAAAGGATATCGATTCCGCCAATGCTTAATAATCGGTTGATCATTTTAGAGTCATCGAGGGCAAGTTGCATGCACATTACAAGATCATCAATCCATAGAGGCTGCAGCAGTGTCGACCCATCACCGGGAATAAAGAGAAAGCCTGGTGATAGTTTTAATAACTTTGCAAATGGAACAGTAAATTGATCACCGTCACCAAATATGACCCCTGAACGAAATATTGTGTAGGGAATTCCACTGTTGATAATCCATTGCTCGGCGATACCTTTGGCTTTCAACACCGGATAAGCAGATCCCCTGTCTGCTCCAAGATGACTGATATAGAAAACTCTTGATACTTTCGAATCACGGGCAGCCATGATCAAATTTGATGTGCCTTCAACATCGATTTGATTCAGGTTTCCCTTACCCCCGTATCTCTCAGCACCGGCGAGATGAAAAACTACTTCCACATCTTTAAGTGCTGCGCGCAGACTACGTTGATCAGAAAAGCTACTGACTGCAGTATCAATGGCAATACCTTTGGGAAAATTGGGCGACGTCTTTGAAGGGCGAATTAACACCCGCACTCGTTCACCTCGATTAACGAGCGCTCTGATAAGATTTCTACCAATAAAACCAGTTCCACCTGTGACAAGGATCATATCCTGAAAATTATAGCAGAAGTTGTTCAGTCTTTAATTATCCAATTGGTACAAATCTTGCTACACCATTATTAGGATTCATGCATGAACAGGCAGGCAGATGATGAAAAGCAAATCTTATCTCCAGAGGCTCATTTCTCCCAGGATCGGTTTTCATTATTTTCAAGATACCGCTCACTATACAAACCACGACCTAATCACCTGGCTCCCCAAGCTGATCCAACTCAATGCAAAATGGATCATTTTACAGTCTGATTCTACCCGCGCTATCCCTGAACAATTCTTGTCGGGATTGATCGACAATGGGGTAACCCCGATCGTCCAAATTTCTATGCCTCTCCCTAATGCACCGTCTGCCGCTGATCTGCAAGCGATTCTTGGCGCCTACTCTCGCTGGGGTGTTAAACAGATCATCCTTTTCGACAAACCCAATATGGTGCAGGCCTGGTCACCATCCGGCTGGTCTCAGCAGGATCTGGTGGAGCGCTTCATTGACAAATTCATACCTCTGGCTATGACAGTAGCACAATCGGGCATGACACCGGTCTTTCCACCACTTCAACCGGGTGGTAATTATTGGGATTTAACTTTCTTACGCCTCGCATTGCAGTCAATCATTCGCCGTGGATATTCAAACCTGGTCAAACAGATGTCTCTTTCTGCTTATGCATATACCTTCGGACACGAATTAGACTGGGGTTCAGGGGCGCAAGAGAAATGGCCAAATAGCAAGCCTTACATTAAGCTTGCTGATAGCCAGGATCAATGTGGATTTAATAACTTCGAATGGGTTCAATCCATCAGCCGAACAATTTGCGGCAAGGAAATGCCCGTTATTATGCTAGGTGCTGGAATTAAGGAACCTGGAATTGCATATTCTCCCGAGGTGCACATTGAGATCGTTCAAAATATTCTCGAACGACTGAATAACATCCCAGAAACCAAAGGCATTCCCTCCTATGTGCAATGTTGTAATTTCTATCTCCTTGCAGCTGAACCCGGCACTGCTGAGAGTACTCAAGCCTGGTTCAAATCGCCTGACGAGGTAATGCCCATTGTCGATTTTCTAACTCCGGTACCTGAAAGTATTGAGGCTCCTTCGTCATCTGATGAAAAAGAGTTATTATCTGCCAGATCAGCATCTGATCTTCAATCTCTACCCCTTGAGCATTATCTTCTCCTCCCCCAGTATGAATGGGGTATTGCTGAATTTCACCTGGATGCTGCACGTCCATTTATCCTGAAACACCATCCAACGATTGGTTTTTCAATCCATGAAGCTTTGCTAGCCAGAAAAATAACCGTAGTTGGCGGAGAAAGTTCATTTCCTGAGGAATTATTGGACCAAATGCGCTCAAACGGTTCAATCGTAGACCGAATTAGTGGAGATGGTACAAGTATTGCAACACAACTCGCAGAGAGGTAACCCATGAACATTTCACTTCCCTCCACACCTATCACCTGTAATCCCAATCCACCCAGAAAACCAGTCCTTAAGGTTATTGGACTCGGAGGTGGTGGACAAAATGCTGTCGACCGCATGATAGAACTTGGCATATCAGAAGTCGATTTCATTGCTGCAAATACTGATGCTCAGGTACTGCGTTCAAGTCTTGCTCCAGTTAAAGTGCAACTTGGACCAGTGCTCACCCGCGGACTCGGAGCGGGAGGAGATCCAGCTATTGGCGAGGCAGCCGCGGAAGAAAGCCTTAGGGAACTTAGCCTTGCATTAGCCGGTGCTGATATGGTTTTTCTCACAGCCGGAATGGGCGGCGGAACTGGAACAGGGTCCATTCCTATAGCTGCCAGGATTGCCAAATCTCTCGGTACAGTCGTAGTGGCAATCGTAAGTCTTCCCTTTTCTTTCGAAGTTGGCCGCCGTCAAAAGAATGCACGAGAAGGACTCGTTAAACTACAGCAATATACCGATACGCTGATTAGTGTACCTAACGACCGCCTGTTACAGATCGCACCACGCGATCTGCCTCTCGACATGGCATTTCGTCTCGCAGACGATATCCTGCGCCAGGGAATTCAGGGAATTTCTGAATTGATCACCCAGCCAGGTTTGATCAATGTTGATTTTTCACATGTGCGTAATTTGATGAAAAACGGCGGCGGATCACTGCTGGCAATTGGTACTGGTCAGGGAGAAAATAGGGTGAACGACGCATTGGAACACGCTTTACACCACCCCATGCTCGAGACTATCAATCTGGAAGATGCCAGCGGAATTATTGCTAACTTCACCGGTGGTGCTGATCTTTCGTTTGCTGAAGTTATGGATGCGCTGAACACCCTTCACGTTAGAACTAGTGGCAAAGCTGAGATCATCCCCGGAGTTATCTGCGATGACAAGATGGAAGACCGGGTTCAAGTCATCCTGGTTCTAACTGGAATTGGAGCAACCTCGATCGAATCATCCAACGTTCGTACCACCAATTCAACTACTCAACCATCGGTGAAGAAAAATGGAGGGTATCCATCTGAAGAAGATTTTGACCCTCAAAATACCGAAGCAGAATATCAATTGGAAATGGCAGGTACACCTGCCGATCTTGATATCCCTGCATTTCTTCGGCGTAGAGTGAGCCGATAGGAGTTCGTATGAACGCTCAGGACAAATCCTCAGTATGTAATGCAGTCTACCGCCAGTTTCCCGAACTTCGTGGAGCTAATCCCACGATAAAGGAGCTTCCAGGAAATAAATATCAGCTAATTTTCCATGGTAAAGCTCAAACCGAAAATGGAAGAACACTACCTCGCACCGTGCGGGTTGTGGCTGATGAAAACGGAAAAATTCTAAAACTTTCTACATCCAGGTGAATGGAGAATAGGATGAATAGTTTATTTAAACAAATTGAACTTTGTTTCTGGAATATTGCAATTCCCGTGCTTACCAGGTCCCAAATTGTTCGAGTGATTATTCAAAACTCACTACGAATTTATCAAAACAAGAAACTCCTGTATCAAATTGCGGTGGTTACAGTTATCGCCTGCGCAGGATTTGCCACAGGCTTACTGGCCTATTCAGTTAGTCTCTTCTTTGTATAAAAAAGCGCTTCAAGCGCTTTTTTGTTCTTTGCGTTTGTTTGTTCCTCCTTCACAAAATGGTAAAATGAATTTGTATTCATGTTGCATCCGACTTTCAACGCCAATTGAAATAACATGAAAAAAGTTGTTTTTCTCCTGGTCATCGTGATTTTCATTGTCAGCGCAGTATTGGGATTCCAGGCTGCCGCCAGATTCAGTACGGCTCAATCTTCGCAATCACAATCAAACGAAGGTCTGCCATTACCTTCTGCACAAACAAATTACCTTCTCATTCATGTTAATGACCTTTCAAGTGACCAGCCTCAGCTTGTCTCACTCTGGGGATTATTTGTCTTCTACTCAAATCCCCCACAGGTAATGCTAATTCCCCTCTTTCCTACCTATGACGATGCGTTATCAACAACCTTGGAATCAACCTTTAAGATTAGCAAAGAAAGACAAATTTCTTCGCGCTTCATTACAGAAATTGAAAAGAGTTACCAGATTAATATTGCAGGTTACATCGCAGTAGATAATATTGGTCTTTCACTCTTTAATAAGTGGATAATTGGGGATGATACGCAAGTTTCAGCTGTAACCCCACGAACAGACGATGAAAAACAAATTGTCTTAAATAACAGTCATCAATTTTTCACAACAGCTTGTGCACAGTTTTCTCGCTCTGGAGTAAAACATTTCATCGACCAGATTCATTGGACAGACTTGCTGCCTTCTCATTTTTTAACCAATTTTTCCTTTGAATCGCTTGCGCTTGCAGCAGATTATTTTATTTCCGCTGGTGAAATCGACCAGTGTACGGTTTTATCAAATGAATAAGTTTTTATCGGTAACGATAATTGGAGGTCAATATGAAAAAAGTTTCCCGCCGGGATTTTTTACATCTCATGGGCGTCGGGATCGGAGGAGTAACAGCCGCGCAACTGATTTCTGGCTGTGAAACAGATCATCCTTCACCCACAAAAAATCCTGAACCCAGCCTCACTCCCCTGCAACCACTGCCCACATCGACCCCCACCCCATCACCACAATCCACAAATACACAACAACCAACGCCACCTGAATATCCATACCTGGTTATCACTCACGGCGAAGACCCTGAACAACATGTACGCCAGGGCATCAAAGCCTTGGGCGGAATGGAACGCTTTATGAAATCGGGAGCGGATGTCATCATCAAACCAAATATCTGCGTTCCTTATCACACATATGAATATGCAGCAACGACCAATCCCTGGATCGTTGGAGCCCTGGTAAAAGTGTGTCTTGAAGCTGGTGCGAAAAGAGTAAGGGTAATGGATTTCCCATTTGGCGGTTCAGCAAAAGACAGTTACAGGAAAAGCGGTATAGAAGAACAGGTCAATGCAGCTGGTGGCGAAATGGAAATCATGACAACATTAAAATATAGAGAGTTCGATATCCCTAATGCAGTTTCTCTACAAAAAACCAGCGTGTATGAAGAAATATTGAAAGCGGATCTTCTCATCGACGTTCCGATTGCTAAAAATCATGGACTAGCCATTCTTACTCTCGGTTTGAAAAATCTTATGGGCACAATTCTGGATCGGGGAGCTATCCATAACGATTTTGATAACAGGCTGGTCGACCTGGCAACACTTGTCCGGCCACATTTAACAGTGATTGATGCCATACGCACCCTGATGGCAAACGGCCCAACAGGCGGAAACCTGTCTGACGTGAAAGTTCAAAATACTGTCATTTTTTCTCAAGACACGGTAACTGCTGATAGCTATGCCACTTCTCTCTTCGGTCTTCTCCCCCAACAATTGGGGTACCTTGTCAATGCAGCCAATCGCGGCATTGGCAGGCTGGATTATCAAAATGTAAAGATTGAAGAATTTAACATCAATGGCTAAACGATCTGCATTTGCTCACCAGAAAATTACCAATTTTTGGGTTACACTGCGTAAGATCTCACAAAGCCTTGCATTAATCGTCTTTCTCGCGTTTATGATAGAAACAGGGTTAGACCGAGCTCCTCACGATCTTACGAATATTCCCATCCGCCTCAGTCCCCTAGCAATGCTCTCCAGCCTGATCAGCAGCCGTACCTTTTTGTCTGGGATGACAATCTCTCTTATCCTGTTGCTGTCGAGCCTGATTATCGGAAGAGCCTGGTGCGGATGGGTCTGCCCTATGGGAACAGTGTTAGACATTTTCCATTTTCGAAAAATAAAATCCGTTCGAACCCTGCCTGAGAGATTACGTGCCATTAAATATGGTTTGTTAATTGTTATCCTGTTCTCAGCCATATTCAGCAATCTCACCCTTTTGGTCTTTGACCCGCTCACCATCTTCACCCGCACGATGGCACTTTCTATCCTTCCTGTAATCGATCAAATTATCACCGTCATTGAAAAAACTCTCATTAACGTGCCCTTCCTCACCGAGTCAATTTATCAATTTGATTTATGGGTCCGTCCCGCAATCTTTCCAATTGAACCCGCGATATTCCAGTACACCATTTTAAATGGCATCTTCTTTATAGGGATCATCCTGCTCAATCTTCTGGCTGAACGCTTCTGGTGCCGGTACATCTGTCCATTAGGAGCGTTGCTTGGATTGTTTTCTAGATTATCTCTGGTAAAGCGTAAAGTGAAGGATACTTGCGTTCAATGTCATTTGTGCGAGCTACACTGCCCCACAGGTACAATTGATCCACAAAAGGAATACACCAGTGATCCAGCCGAGTGTACTCTATGCATGAACTGCTTAAAAGAATGTCAGAAAAAAGCTCTCACATTTTCTCCATCTGTTTCACTGGCTCCGCGTAGTGACTATGATCCAGGTAAGCGTACTATCCTGAATGCTTTTCTAGTCTCAATAACACTCACGGCATTACTTTCCATCGATTGGGTTAAACGTTATCCACGCAATCACGCCCTTCGACCACCCGGAACAGACAGCCAGACACTTTCATCCACTTGCACACGTTGTGGTTTGTGTTTGAAAGTTTGTCCAACAGGTGCACTGCAGATCAATCTTGCAGAATCAGAGATCGAAGCGGCTGGCACACCTGTCTTCATCCCCCGCCTTGGCTTTTGTCAATATTCATGTAATGCCTGCGGTCAAATCTGCCCTGTGGGAGCTATTCCGCCGCTCAATTTGTCAGAAAAACAAAATAAAATCATAGGAAAAGCCTACATCAACCCTGATCGCTGCATAGCATGGTCTGATCATCAGACTTGCATCGTATGCGAAGAAATGTGCCCGCTACCGCAGAAAGCGATCTCTCTTGAGTCTGGGGAGTTTTCTTCTCCCACAGGAGGCACAATTACCATTTCTCTTCCTGTAGTCAATCGTGAAATCTGCATTGGCTGTGGTATCTGTGAAAACAAATGCCCTGTAGCAGGAGAAGCCGCGATTCGCGTCTATACGATTTAATCACTGAAAATCAGCTATAGCATGATATAATGTTGCGTTTGATAAAAATAAAACCAGAAAGAGGGCGACAGTGAGCGCAACACAGGATTTTTCAGAAGTAAGTAAAGATTTGGTTGTCAGCATGGAATATGAACTGCGTGTTGATGGTGAATTAATTGATAGCGCAGATGCAAACGACCTGCTTGAATTCATTCAAGGACATGGGCACATCATCCCCGGTTTGGAAAGAGAAATCGAAGGGATGAAAATTGATGAATCAAAGGAGGTATTTGTCAAAGCTGTTGATGCTTATGGGGAATACGATCCTGAAGAAATTATTGAACTACCCAAGACAGAATTTCCCGAAGATTTTCCCTTCGAGCCAGGCACAGAAGTTGTGATGGAAAACGAAGAAGGTGAAGAAATGTCAGCCTTCATCGAAGAAGTCACTCTTGATTCAGTCACATTGAACTTCAATCATCCTCTGGCTGGCAAGGATCTTAACTTCAAAGTGACCATCAGAGGTTTGAGAGCTGCCACGCCCGAAGAGTTGGAACACGATCATGTCCATCTGGATGAGTCTGATTGCTGTGGAGATGATTGCTGCGGCGGTGATTGCTGCAAGTAGTAAGGAAAAAATATAGCAGCCGCGAGGCTGCTTTTTTGTCTTCTCTTTAGGACCTTATACAATACATAATTCAGTAAAGGACTTTTCATGTTCATTCCCACTACCCGCGAGGAATTGGATCGATTAGGGTGGAATACGCTAGACGTCATCCTCGTTTCCGGTGATACATACATCGACTCGCCATATTCAGGAATTGCTATCATTGGAAAGATCCTAATTCAGGCGGGTTATCGGGTGGGAATTATTGCACAGCCAGATATCAGCAATTCCACTGATATATCAAGACTTGGTGAACCTTCCCTCTTTTGGGGTATCAGTAGCGGAGCAGTGGATTCAATGGTGGCAAACTACACAGCCACCCTGCGTAAACGCCAGTCTGATGATTTTACTCCTGGCGGGATTAATAACCGCCGACCAGATCGCGCAGTGATTGTCTACACGAATTTGATAAAACGTTACTTTAAGAACACAAAACCAATCGTCCTGGGCGGTATTGAAGCCAGCCTGCGGCGCATCACTCACTATGATTATTGGAGCGACCGACTGCGCGCGCCTATCCTTTTTGATTCTAAGGCTGATTATTTAGTCTTTGGCATGGGGGAAAAAAGCATCATTGAATTGGCTTCTGCACTGAAAAATAATACTGATCCGCTAAAAATTCGGGGGATATGCTACCTTTCAAAAACGATACCCGATGGATATCTGGAATTACCGTCCTTTGAAGATGTTATTGCTGATCAACAAGCCTTCAAGAGGATGTTCGATCTTTTCTATCACAACAATGATCCCATAACCGCCCATGGTCTCGCCCAGAAAAAAGGCGATCGTTACATAATCCAAAATCCACCTTCTCTGACGCCATCCCAGTCAGAAATGGATGCCATTTACGCTTTGGATTTTGAGCGCGATCAGCATCCTTTTTATGAAGCTCAGGGACCTGTAAAAGCTCTGGAGACGATCCGCTTCTCAATACCTACACACCGCGGATGTTATGGTGAATGTAATTTTTGCGCCATTGCTGTTCATGAAGGCCGTACTGTCACATCACGCAGTATTGATTCCATTCTTGATGAAACGCGCAAGATTACCGTTCACCCTGATTTTAAAGGCATTATCAATGATCTCAGCGGGCCAACCGCCAATATGTATGAGGTTGAATGCCTTAAGAAACAAAAACTTGGCGCATGTGAAGACAAACGCTGCATTTTTCCAGTAATTTGTCCTGTTCTAAAAATTGACCATTCGCTTCAGATCGAATTACTGAAGAAGATACGGCAGATTCCAGGTGTGAAAAAAGTCTTTGTAAGTTCCGGTATCCGCTATGATATGGTCACAGCCGATCATATGCACGGCAGCCAATACCTGAAGGAGATAGCACAGCATCACACCTCAGGTCAATTGAAAGTAGCTCCAGAACATTCTGAACCATCCGTCTTGCATCTAATGGGTAAACCCTCAATAGAATCTCTGATGCAATTTCGTGAGCAGTTTGAAAAACTATCGCGCCAGGCGGGCAAGGAACAGTATCTGACATATTATCTTATTGCAGCGTATCCCGGCTGCAATGACCGGCACATGCGAAATTTGCGCATCTTTGCCAACGAAAAACTACATATTCACCCCGAACAGGTGCAAATTTTTACTCCCACCCCTTCAACCTATGCCAGCCTGATGTACTACACAGAAAGTGATCCGTTTACTGGCGAGAAAATTTTTGTCGAAAAAAACCTTTACCGAAAAACCAGGCAGAAGCAGCTGGTCATTGCAGAAGAAAAACAATTTCGAGCGATGGACTCGCATCGGCAGGCCAAACACAGCAAATTGTTACATGTAACTGCCAAACCACCGGAGAAAAAGAGACGCCATGAAAAATGAAAGGTTGCGCTTCTTTGTTTCTTGTGCGCCTGGGCTTGAACAAATCCTAGAAAGCGAAACCAGCCAGTTGGGCTTGATCTCGCTTTCTGGCATCTCACACGCGCAAACTCCTTCTATGGCTTTCTCCGGTGAGGAACCCGGGGGATTGCTTTTTGAGGGAGATTTCACACAGGTGCTGCAGAGCAATTTATATCTACGCACAGCTGGGCGTATTATTGTGCGGTTGGGTGAATTTCATGCAACAGCTTTTTCAGAATTGCGCAAAAAAGCCGCCCGACTCGAATGGAACAGGTACCTCACTCCCGGACAAACAATAAATATTCGGGCTGCCTGTCATAAATCGAAACTCTACCATTCCGATGCAGTTGCAGAACGCATACTTGGAGCCGTAAATGACCATTTCTCAACTGCCAGTGGCAAGCAAAACTACTGCGAACAAGATGCCCAGGGTCAACTGGTGCTGGTGCGAATGGTAGCTGACCAGTGCACGATTAGCATCGATTCATCTGGAGAGCCGCTACACCGCCGTGGATACCGGCTGGCTACTGCTAAAGCCCCACTGCGTGAAACGCTGGCTGCTGCTATGATTCTTGCGTCTGGATGGAATGGCACTTCTTCATTGGTAGATCCATTCTGCGGATCAGGGACTATCCCTATTGAGGCAGCTTTGCTGGCCCAAAGGATTCCGCCTGGAATCGCGCGTGATTTCGCTTTTATGAAATGGCCAGGCTTTGAAAAAGAAGAATGGCAGACGATGCTTTCACAAGCAAAAAATGGCATCGTTCCTCTACACACATCTATCTATGGATATGATCGTGACAGAGGCGCGATTGAAATATCCATCGCGAATGCTTCGCGTGCAGGGCAGAAAGGTGGAATTATTTTTTCCCAGCAGCCCATTTCATCTTTAAAACCAACTGATACCCCTGGATGGATCATCACCAATCCGCCTTACGGCCTGCGCATCAGCGGCACTAAGGACCTCCGTGATCTCTATGCACGTTTTGGCCGCGTTCTGCGGGATAAGTTTATTGGTTGGAATATTGGCGTTCTTTGTAATGACCCAAAACTAACCGGCCAACTTGATATCGGAAAACCGTTCGCTCAAGTTCGTTTCTCGAACGGCGGCATTCCAGTACAATATTCTATGTATGAGATCAAACCCAAACTAGATTCCACTATTTATTGATTTTTTTCTTCATTCCTGATCAAGAGCAACCTTACCTTATTTTCATAAGGGAAAATAAAAAGCGATCGGTCTTCGTTGGAGATTCCGCCTTCCATCTTGGCAGCCAGATCTTCAAACGTCACCAGACGTTCTTCGAGTTTTTCACAAATGAAATTTTGACATGTTGCGCAATTCACCAATCCGTGTTCAATAACGCAGGGTCTAACCGGGCACTCATCATCGAGAAGCCTTCCTTTCTCTGTCCAGCAGCCGTCGCAAATGATCTTTTCGGCGGGAACGCGGAATCCAAAATAGCGAAACCATCCGTCGCTTAGTAATTGCTGATTGCCATAATTCTTCTCAATGTTTGGACGGTAAGCCAGGCATAGATCACAACGATAACCGCATCGGCTGAGAATTTCATCCATGACTATCTCTCCTTATCACCTGAATCAAGAAATTTATCATCTCTAAATTATATTATGGTGTGAAGCAGCCAAGAACATTAGATACATTCATTCTTTCCAGTGTTAATTGAATTAATCGGATTTTTTAGATCCTTCATCTATGCTAAAATGATGCCTGGAATCTTCAATATTCACCATTAATACATTTCTTTTTTAAGGAGCTGGTATGAATCCAATTCGCATCCTACAATGGGGTCTCGGAGCCATGGGCAGCGGCATGGCCAGGTTAATGCTCGAGAAATCTGGCTTGCAAATCGTAGCTGCGGTTGACAACCGACCTGATTACGTGGGAAAAGATCTCGGGGAAGTCTTAAAAGTTGGGAAAAATCTTGGGGTCAAGATTACCAACAAACCAGAGGAAGTTCTCAAAAAAGAAGATGTGGATATCGTGGTGATTGCCACTACTTCATGGTTAAAAGAACAAATCACCGATTTACGTAAAATCGTCACCGCTGGTATCAACTGCATTTCCATCGCTGAGGAAATGGCAGACGCTTATGCGCAGAACCCCGAACTCGCATCCGAACTGGATAAACTAGCGAAACACCATGGGGTTACCGTTCTTGGAACAGGAGTTAATCCCGGCTTTGTTCTTGACCTGCTTGTAGTACTCCTCAGTGGAGGGAACCACCAGGTTGAGCGCATTGAAGCTTCTCGCATCAATGATCTGAGTCCGTATGGACCTACCGTCATGCAGACTCAGGGTGTAGGATCCACCCTTGAAGAATTTAATGCTGGATTGGCAGATGGGTCAATTGTGGGTCATGTTGGATTCCCGGAATCGATTCACATGATCAGCGATGCCCTGGGTCTGGGTGTTGACCGTATCGTGCAAACACGCGAACCAATCATCAGCAAGGTTTACCGCGAAACGCCGCATGTCAAAGTGCAGCCGGGAATGGTTGCCGGCTGTGCCCATACCGGCATTGGTTATCGAGGTGACAAAGAAGTCATCAAACTCATTCACCCGCAACAGATTCATCCTGAACTGGAACAGCAGGAAACGGGTGACTACATTCACATCTATGGTAAACCCGAGATTCATATGTCGATCAAACCGGAGATTGCCGGCGGGATCGCAACCGAAGGATTGGCGGTGAACATGATCCCGCATGTCGTAGCGGCCACTCCGGGGCTCAAACGCATGATTGACCTGCCTGTGCCAGCGGCCTTGATGGGTGAAAGCGCATATACTCGCCGGATATAACATACGATCCGTTTTGCTGGAGGTTGATTCATGAATAAAGTCCCAAAAGGAACCTGGGTTGAGATTGAATGGGTTGTGCTCAAACCTGAGGAACGCGCAAAAGCACTCCCCGAAGACACCAAAAAAGTCCCCTATGTCATGAGAGTTTCTGGTTTTCTCACAGAAGACGCTGAAATTGGCCAAATGGTATCTATTCGCACCATCATTGGACGAATCCACAGCGGAAAGCTGACCACAGTGAATCCAAGCTACTCCCACAGTTTTGGCAAGGTAGTCCCCGAACTGCTCACCATTGGCACCGAGGCAGAAAAATGACACAAAAAGACATGTCGTATTCTGCCGTTATGGCACGCAAGAATGAAATCATGAAGTCTTCCATGGGGATTGACTACGGGGATTTCATCGAGAGTCCGATTGCCTTCGATTACGAAAAGATGATGGCCGAAACTGGTTACACGATGGAGGATATCTACCGGATTCAGCATGAAACCAAAGTCGGCAACACCCCGCTGTATGAACTGCGCAACCTGACCGAAATGGTACGTAAAACCTGTGCCCCCGGCAAAGGTGCCCGGATCTTAGTTAAGGATGAAGCTGCCAATGCCTCTGGCAGTTTCAAAGCCCGCCGCGCTGCTGTTAGCGCTTATACCGCCTTACGCCTGGGTTATAAGGGAGTGGTTGCAGCCACAAGCGGTAATTATGGTGCAGGAGTCGCCTCCCAAGCTGCGCAGCGGGGTCTCAAGTGCATCGTCGTCCAGGAAGTGTACGACAGCCGAGGTGTAGGCCAACCAGAGATCATCGAAAAAGGCCGCGCCTGTGAAGCTTATGGCGCGGAAGTCATCAAACTTACGGTCGGCCCCGAACTCTTCTATATGCAATTACGCACCCTCGAAGAAACCGGTTTTTTCAATGCGAGCCTTTACACTCCATTTGCCATTCGTGGTGTCGAAAGTCTCGGAGCAGAAATAGGCGAACAGGTTCGCTCTCGTTACGGTCAGGCTCCAGATGCTGTTGTCATCACACATGCAGGTGGTGGTAATTTGACGGGCACAGCACGCGGGCTGCTTTATGTAGGTTGTGAATCCACTCGTATCGTTGCCTGCTCGGTTGATTTAAGCGGGCTACACATGGCATCCGATCACGACTTCAATCGCAAATCATTCACTACTGGACACACCGGGTTCGGGGTACCTTTTGCTGTTTGGCCAGATCGTGTCGATGTACCCCGTAACGCGGCTCGCAGCCTGCGCTATATGGATGAATACCAATTAGTTACACAGGGCGAAGTCTTCTATATTACTGAACTGCTCACCAAAGTAGAAGGTCTGGAACGTGGCCCTGCTGGCAACATCAGCCTTACGGCCGCGGTAACCCTTGCCCGCCAGATGGATAAAGACCAGATCGTTGTAGTACAGGAAACCGAATACACCGGTGCTGGCAAACATCACAACAGCCAGTTATCTTTTGCCCGCGAAAATGGCATCGAAGTTCGTCGTGGTGATCCCAGAGAAAGCATTCCCGGTAAAAGCATTATCATCCCCGAGCACCTGGATCAGGTTCTCGGACGCGTTCAAGATATCGACAGGCTGCGCAGGGAGTACCTCGCTAATGCGGCAAAACAATTACCGGTGACCCAGTGGACTGAAAACGACATCAATTTCCTGGCAGCAGACGTTAAAAAAGATCCCGCCTGGGTTAGGGCCAACCTGCCTGCTTAATAGACTTACATTTTTCTGTTGGAGACGAAAAAATGTCAGACGATCGAATAAAAAAATTTGAAGAACGCCAAAAGGAACTTCACGCCCTAAGCGATGAAGAATTGAAAGAACGATTCTGGCAGTTATGTAACCAGGTGGTAGATCCCATCGTTGATCTCGCGAAAACACACACCTCGCCTTCCATCGAACGTTCTGTTTTACTTCGTATGGGAATTGATAGCATTACGGCGCATGGCGTTGTTGATCGCGTTCGCGAAGCCGGATTACTGGGAAAAGGCGCCGGACATGTAGTCTTGAAGGTAGCCCAAAAAACAGGTTTGGATATTCGCGGTGCTGCATCGGCGATCCTTGATGATAAAGACATCCTTACTGGCTTGTTCTAAGAAGATTTGAGCGAGAGGTATACGAATGACTCAACAGGAACACCTTGATCCCAACAAGAAACTGGATATCGAACACATTCTAGAAAATCTAGAAAATTACCACCCTCACCGAAAGGGTTGGACATGGCGTGAAGTCCCTCCTGAGGGCGTGGACATGGGACCTTTTCATTACCGCAACATGTCGCGGCCTTTAAAGAATAGCATT
The DNA here is from genome assembly GCA_029265815.1 of Anaerolineaceae bacterium. Classification (GTDB taxonomy): domain Bacteria; phylum Chloroflexota; class Anaerolineae; order Anaerolineales; family Anaerolineaceae; genus UBA6107. Next base: position 371,072 of record JAJUGU010000001.1, read on the forward strand.
GGGCTCCCCGCATCAAAATATTTCGATCATATCGATCCGCAGCCGAGCTGTGTTGTCACTACAGAGATCGCCTCAGGACGTTTTGAAGACGACATCCGTCGCATGCGCATGGCAGCCTGGCATGGCGCTGACCATCTGATGGTCATCCGTACGACCGGCCAGAGTCATATCGATGGGTTGATGGAAGGAACTCCAGAAGGCGTAGGTGGCGTTCCGATCACCCGTAAACAGATCCGAGCCAGTCGTAAAGCGTGCGACCTGATCGAAGAAGAAGTAGGCCGCCCGATCAATTTTCACAGTTACGTATCTGGCGTCGCAGGACCAGAAGTTGCTGTGCTTTTCGCTGAAGAAGGTATTAATGGCGCCCATCAAGACCCGCAGTACAACGTCCTCTATCGCAATGTGAACATGTACCGTTCGTTCGTAGATGCCGCAGAAGCCAAAAAAGTGATGAACGGTGCACGGATTTTTCAGATTGATGGCGCTCACAATGCCAATGCGACTGCAAAGGCTGGCTGGCTGGTCATGCCAGAACTAATGGTGCAACATGGTATTAATTGCGCCTTCTCTGTCGCGGTGGGTATGTCCAAAGATCTCATCGGCTTATCCACAGTTCCCCCTGATGCACCGCCTGCGCCAAAACTATGGTTTGACTTACCTTATGCTGTGGCATTAAGAGATTTCTTCTCTGATTTTAAGATGCGCGCCCAGCAAAATACACGTTATATCGAAGCAGACATCGAAGAAGCCATCCGCACCCATACCATTGACACATTAATTTCAATGCTCACCAGTGCCGATATCCAGAGCACCATCACCCCCGATGAAGGACGCAATGTTCCTTGGCACTACAACAACATCCGCGGTGTTCAGACTGTAAAGCAAACCTGGGCTGCCCTGGATGGCATTAAAGAACTGGTAGAACTCAAGAAAGATGGACCGATGGGAGATATGGTGCGCGATCTTAAAGAGCGTGCTGTCGCATTTCTTGAAGAAGTCATTGAAACTGGTGGATATTTTGCAGCTGTTGAGCAGGGGTTCTTTGTTGATTCGGCAAAATACCCCGAACGCAATGGTGATGGGATCGTTCGTGACGGCAAAGGCGGCGTGGGTGTTGATACAATCGTTCCACGTGACCCCGATTATTTTGCACCGGTTTGTGATCATTTTGGCAACAATCGTATTCCTGCCGGATTATCAAAACCGTGCGATGCGATCGACGGTTGCACACTGTGTAAACCCGAAAAGATCGTGTACATAGACGAACTCGATCCTGAAGATAGCTGCAACAAACGCCTGGAAGAAACCTACCCCTACCGCAAAGGTGGCAAGATAAAACCTGAAGCTGAATGGGCTGGAGATGGAGTAATTCTCACCCAGTTCTTTGTCCCTCTGCCTGAAGATTATGCAAGGGTTTATGGTATCGAAATGGCGAAGAAACTCGGGTTGGTTGACCCTGAAGTAGTCAACCTTCAGGTGATGCATCCGGCTGAAGGATGTTTCATCGAGGTTAAAGGAAAAGTAGGGTTTGATATTGATCTTTCCACGCTTAAAGTACCAGAAAAGGAAATTTTACTCGACGAAGATATTTTACGTGAAGCGGTGAAAAAGATTGGTCTCAAAGTCGTTGCGGCTACTGTCGGAGAAGATGAACACAGTGTCGGGCTGCGTGAGATTCTGGATATCAAACATGGCGGGATTGAAAAATATGGTGTGAAATATCACTATCTGGGTACTTCGGTTCCCGTCAGCAAACTGGTAGATGCTGCCATAGAAACTGGATCACATGCAATTCTGATCTCAACCATTATCAGTCACAATGATATTCACAAAGCCCAGATGAAGAAGCTTGCCGACCTTTGTGTGGAAAGAGGAATCAGAGAAAATATTATTCTGATTGCTGGCGGGACCCAGGTCAATCGTGAGATGGCCAAAGAAACAGGTTTAGACGCTACCTTCGGCCGCGGCACCAAGGGAATTCATGTTGTTGACGCCATGGTGAAAATTCTCCAGTCTCGTGGAGTCCTGTAAGTTAATAGAGGTAATAACTTGTCCCAAGAAATCCGTTTCTTGACTATTGAGGTTGGATCAACGATCACCAAGGTAAATGGTTTCACAATCCTAGAACAGGGAAGATTTGAACACGTCGCCCAGGGGTTCGCTGCTACCAGCGTTGCCCAGGGCGACGTTCGTATTGGCGTTCAGCAAGCATTGGCTCATCTTGAATCGCAGTACGGGAAGATTACTGGCACTCCTGAGACCTTCGTAAACAGTTCTGCTGCTGGGGGCTTACGCATGACCGTACATGGCTTAACCTATAGCATGACTGCCCGGGCTGCACGCGAGGGGGCTTTAGGAGCCGGAGCTATTGTAAAAATGGTCACCGCTGGTCAGCTGGATGACCTTGACCTGGAAGAAATTCGCAACATTCAACCAAATATCATCCTGCTTGCGGGTGGGGTGGAATTTGGTGAAAAGAAAATTGTGCTTGAAAACGCCAAAAAGTTGGCCAGCTTAAACCTCCAGATTCCATTAGTTTACGCTGGAAATTCCGCTATCCGAAAACAAGTTCAACAATCTTTCGCAGGATCTGGGATAGAAGTTCTCCTTGCCGACAACGTCTTTCCTGAAGTAGATGTATTGAATATTGAACCTCTGCGCAGAATTATTCATGAAGTATTCAACCAGAATATCATCCATGCACCCGGCATGGCGCACATTGGTGAGTTAACTCAATGGGAGATCCTTCCAACACCTGGCGCGGTGCTTCGAGGAGCGGAATTATTTGCTGAAGAATTAGGTGATTGCCTGGTTTTTGACGTAGGAGGCGCTACAACTGATGTGCATAGTGTTACCGACGGCAGTCAGGAATGGTCGCTGAAAATGACTGAACCCGAACCACACGCCAAACGCACCGTTGAAGGTGATCTGGGTGTGTTTATCAACGCCAGAAACATCATCGAACTCGAGGGTGAAGAGGAATGGAAAAACCGCTTAAGTGACCTGCAGGCTATTCCCGCCAACGAGCGTCAACAGGAACTAACCCGCTGGCTTTGCTCCAAGGCTGTGGAGATCAGTATTCGAAGGCATGCGGGAGTCATCAGTGATATCTATACGCCTACTGGAAAGAAACAGGTCATTAAAGGCAAGGATTTAACTGCGGTGAAATGGATTGTCGGGACAGGCGGGGCTCTGACCCGCATTGATGGCGGCGAGTCAATTCTACGCAAGGTCTGCCTGGGTGCTGGTAAGTATTTGCTTCCAAAGCCTGATACGTCAATCCTGCTCGACCGCGATTATCGTTTTTCAGCGTTGGGAACACTTGCCCAGGCCTACCCCGCAGAAGTAAAAGCAACTTTTAGACATTGGGTTGATACGGAGACCAGGAAATGAGTTTTACTCCCCGCCTCGAAATTTATCCAGAACGAATTAAAGCCAACGCACGTTCCATCATCGAGTTTTGTCATTCAAGAGGGATAAATGTTGCCTGCGTTACAAAAGTGACCTGTGCTCACCCGAGAGTTGTCAAAGCCCTGGAATCCGCAGGGGCAGATATGCTCGCTGATTCCCGTCTGGAAAACCTCAAAGCGATCAGGCAGACAGGTACACACCTGCCTCTCATGCTGCTGCGCATCCCCACCCCCAGCCGTTCCGATGAAGCGGTCAGGTTCGCTGACATCTCTCTCACCTCTTCGATTGAAACCACCCGTGCGCTCTCAGCAGCCGCAACAAAGATGAATAAACAACATCAGGTGATCCTTATGGTAGACGTTGGTGATTTGCGCGAAGGTATTTGGCCAGACCAGATCAATAAAATCGTCCGGGAAATGATGGTACTACCTTATCTTCAGTTGATCGGTTTGGGGACCAATCTTGCCTGTTATGGGGGGGTCATTCCAACGACAGAAAAAATGCAAATGCTCATTGATTTACGCAACGAGTGCCGAACCTGGACCGGCCTACCCTTACCCATTTTATGCGGCGGGAACAGCGCCAATCTTCCTCTGCTTTACAGCGGTGGAATGCCTCAAGAGATTAACCTGTTACGAATTGGTGAAACAATTTTACTCGGCCGTAATGTCATCGACCGATCGGCGTGGCCCAACACCCGTCAGGATACTTTCCGCCTTGTAGCAGAAGTTGTCGAACTGGAACGAAAACCATCCATTCCTATCGGACAACGCGGTCAAGACGCATTCGGAGGAACCCCGCAATTTGTTGATCGCGGCATCAGGCAGCGGGCAATCTGTAACATTGGAAGGCAGGATGTCGTCGTGGATAATCTAGAGCCCCAGGACCCAGGAATGATCATCCTGGGAGGCAGCAGTGACCATCTGATTGTAGATGTAGAAGATGCGGCATCTTCCATACAACCAGGTACTGAGATCGCTTTTTACCCCGGTTACGGTGCTTTACTGGCCGCCAGTACATCCCCATATGTACAGAAGATTGTTGTCGAAGATTAATCTTATTACTGAAGAAGGCATAAATGCTTTACCAGACATTCGTTCGTGTGCATCTTGGCAATATTCGCAGTAACATTGAGGGAATTCGCAAGGCTGTAGGTAATCAGCGCAAGATTTTGATTGCAGTAAAGGCAAACGGATATGGCCATGGCGCAGTCGAAATATCCCGCATGGCAGAACGTATTGGTGTGGATTGGCTTGGCATCGCCACAATACCCGAGGGAATCGAATTGCGTGAGGCTGGGATTTCCTTACCCATTCTCAAGTTTTCTCCGGCATTTCCCGAGGAAATGTCGGCTGCGGTCACCAACAAAATCACATTAGCTGTATGTGAGCGCGAGAATATCATCGAACTACAAAGGGTCTGTCAGTCTATGTCTGCTGTCCTTCCCGTTCATCTGAAAATTGATACCGGCATGGGACGCATCGGAGTCACTCCTTTCAGCGCACCTGATTTAGCATCCTTTATAGAAAGGGATTGCCCCAATTTGCACCTCGAGGGCATTTTTACACATCTACCCGTCAGTGATTCCGCTGATACCCTTTTTACAAAAAATCAAATCACCTTATTCAGCGAGACCGTCGCGGAAATTCAACACGCAATTGGACGTAAGGTTGAATTAGTACACTGCGCGAATTCTGGTGCCGTACTCGCTCACCCCGATGGATGGTTCGATATGGTTCGTCCGGGAATCATGATCTACGGCTTTTATCCTGATAAAGAAACACCGCGAACAATCGAGCTTAAACCAGGGCTTAGTTTTTACACAAAAGTGTCATTCATTAAGAAAGTAAGCACCGGTACGAGCATAGGCTATGGACGCACATGGATTGCGCCTCGTGAAACATACATCGCCACCATACCTGTTGGTTATGCTGATGGCTTCAACCGCCTCTTTTCCAATAAAGGTAGGGTTTTGATTAATGGCAATTCTTATCCTGTGGTCGGGCGAATTTGCATGGACCAGTCTATGATCGACCTCGGACCAGTCTCCGATGTCAAGGTCGGTGATGAAGTCGTGCTCATCGGTAAAAGCGGCGATCTTGAAATCACTGGAGATGAATGGGCTGAAAAACTGAACACCATAACCTACGAAGTTACCTGCCAGATCAACGCCCGTGTCCAGCGATATTTTGATGAATACGAATAATTTCTGGCATTTCACCTCTAATGAGATACCTATGATGGTTCAAATTTATTAAGACCTGAACATTATTGGTGAAAAATAAAAAGGAGCAATTGATTGATATATAAATTGCTCCTTTTCTTGAAATTGAACTCTTCCTGAAGGTTACTCGTGCACCATACCAACTAGCTCCATGAATCTCGATTGAGATGGGGTTACAAGTTTTTCCTTGAACGGAAATCCCCTTTCAAATTCCGCGGAGAGCACAGGATCGATCTGGTAAGATTCGCCCTCATCAAATTTACCGTTAACGCCACTTAATGAACCAGGTTGTAGTTCATACGCCTGTAACGCTGCTGCATATAATCCCTGATTGGTACGGATTTTGAATTCCTCTGCAGCTACAAATCCAAATTTCGAATAATAAACCGGATCACCGTAAATTAGAACTGCAGTGTATCCCATTTCGGTTGCTTTTTGCATGCTCAACTGAATCAATTGACCGCCAATTCCCATTTTTTGATATTCAGGTAAAACGCTCAGCGGCCCAAATGTTAGAACCGGGAAAATCGTTCCATCAGTTTTCTGGATGGACGAATGAGCGTACATGATGTTTCCCACTATCTTCCCATTGACCTCAGCAACCAGATCCAATTCAGGAATAAAAGCGGGGGAATTCCGAAGAATGTGTACTAAATAGTGTTCATCACAGCCGGGAGAATTTACGTTCCAGAACGCATCTCTCGTTAATTCCTCAACACTTCGATAATCAGCTTCTGTTTCTTTGCGAATAAAAATATCCATAATAAATTTCCTATCAACGCTTTACTTTCCCTCAAGATATACTATTTCGAAATGTGAATCGTTCCCCTGAATCTAAAACCTCGACTTCTTTGAACACAACCGATTCGCTTTTCAATTATACATAAGGTACATTATTGAGTTTAGCTTCCACCTGTGATTTTCAATGATTTAACGCAAATTCGAAGATATTCCGATATTGAATATTACAAAATCCAATGATTTATCCATTCTGGCGGATGGCACACCCAATTTGAGTGATCCACATCTTTTTTTCAACCTACCGAATCTGTTTGCGTGATAAACTAAGTAGAAATCATAACAAGAGGCCAATTTTTGATGACAATTTCCTCTGCAACCGCCTTAGCCCATCCAAATATTGCTTTCATTAAATATTGGGGGAATCGAGATGATTCGCTGCGCCTGCCGCAGAACGGATCAATCTCCATGAACCTAGCTGAGCTTTCCACGAGGACGATGCTGACTTTTGATCCATCTCTTCCCCGCGATATTTTTGATCTGAATGGCACACGGCAGTCTGGCGAGTCTCTACATCGGGTAACAAATCATTTAAATATCATCCGTGGTTTACGCGGTGTTTCAGTCCACGCTCACATTATGAGCGAGAACAACTTTCCTGCAGATGCTGGAATTGCGTCATCAGCTTCCGCTTTTGCTGCATTAACCCTTGCGGCTGTCAGCGCATTAGGCATTGAGATGAGCGAAAAAGATCTCTCGCGCCTGGCCAGACGTGGATCAGGGTCTGCATGTCGATCAATCCCTGGTGGTTATGTAGAATGGTATCGAGGTAACACAGATGTAGATTCTTTTGCTGTCAGTTTTGCTGAACCCGGGCACTGGGACCTGGCTGATTGCATTGCGATCGTCGATATCGGCCAGAAAAAAGTCGGATCATCTTTAGGACATACTCTTGCCAAATCCAGCCCTCTGCAAGAAGCAAGGGTGTTGGATGCGGATCGCAGGATTGATATTTGTAAACAAGCCATTCGCAACCGAGACTTTACCGCCCTGGCTGAAGTGATCGAATTGGATAGCAACCTTCTACATGCAATAATGATGACTTCGCATCCCCCTCTGTATTATTGGATGCCAGCAACTCTCGAAATCATGTATGCCGTACAAAGTTGGCGTAAAACGGGTACTCCAGTTGCATTTACCGTCGATGCTGGACCAAATGTACATGTTATATGCGAATCTGACTCAAGTAAACAGGTGCGGCAACGGCTCTCAAAAATGCCCATGGTGAAAGATGTAATTGTTACTCATCCTGGCGGAAAAGCACGATTGGTCTAACCATGTTCAGCCCAATAGGCACCAATATTAGGTTTACAACCAACGTCGCCAATGGTGGCAAAATTTCGTTTTTTCCCTGCGATATCAATTTTGATATAAAATTGGTTTCCTTTACGGATATAATAAATAAAAGTAAGCGAAATTGGAGCTCTCCTTTATGGGAAACATTAGCAGTACGGTAATATCAATCCTTGAGTTCATACTTGCGTTTGGAGCGCTGATCTTTTTTCACGAATTTGGTCATTTTATCTTTGCGCGATTGAACAAGATCGAAGTAGAAGAATTTGGTTTTGGGTATCCACCAAAAATAATTAAATTATTCAGAGCCTGGGGTACTGATTTCACATTGAATTGGATCCCCTTTGGGGGATTCTGTCGTATGAAAGGCGAAGCCGGTGAAACTCAGGAACCTGGAAGTTTCTTGGCAGCCAAACCTGGAGCAAGACTGACAACCCTCTTTGGAGGACCAGTGACCAACCTGGTCATTGGCATGTTCATTTTTGCATTTCTCTTCACGCGAACCGGCGCTCCAGATTTTTCAAAAGTCCAAGTATCCGCCATTGATTCTAATACCCCCGCTGAATCTAGTGGAATGACTGTTGGTGATATCATACTTGAAGTTAACCATCAAGAAATTACTAGCATGAGCCATCTCTCCCAGATCATCGCTGAAAACCTGGGCAAAGAGGTTGAAATTATCCTCCTTCGAGATGGTGTTGAAACCCAGATTTTCATAACCCCGCGTGAAGAATACCCCAGCGACCAGGGTCCACTTGGAATCACAATTTCGAATCCGGTCAGAAAGATAACCGTTATCCAGTCAATTCCTTTGGCATTCACCGCTACACTTAACCAGGGAATTCAATTGTTCATGTTACCAGTAAAATTGATCAGCGGCCAGATCGCCCCCAGCGATGCGCGTATGGTAAGTGTTAAAGGCATTTACGATATTTATTCTCAGGTACAAACCCTAGACAAAGAAGAAGCCCAGGTAAATTCTGAATATGCAGGATTAAACACGATCTATTTTCTGGCCGTTATTTCCATTGCCCTAGGTTTCACAAATTTACTGCCGATCCCTGCACTCGATGGCGGAAGGATCATCTTTATTCTTTTTGAACTCATTTTTCGAAAAAAAATCCGTCCAGAATTGGAAGGTAAGATACACGCTGTCTTTTACGCACTCTTGCTCACGTTAATGGTCGTATTAGTGATCAACGATATCGTTAACCCCGTGGTGTTGAGATAAGGAAAGCCATGGACGAAATTGAAGATTCTATAAATTTTTCACAAGTTTTATCTGCATTAACCGATATCAATACACCTTTTCCTCCCCGCTTGTTGCGTGGTTTTTCAGACTTGACTCATCGCAATACAAAGGATTTATTACCAGTTTGGGATACTTTACCTGAATCTCGAAAAATTGGTATTCTTGAAGATTTGGATGATTTAATTGAAAAAGATACTTTGGTGAATTTTGATGAATTAGCAAAATCTGTCATATCCGACCCTAGTGCAAAGGTAAGGGTTGCAGCACTTAATCTACTCTGGGAGTGTGAAGAACCAAGGATCGTTCCCATATTGCTTAACTTATTAGATCATGATCCTGATGAAGCAGTGCGCGCTTCATCGGCTTCATTACTGGGACGTTTCATACTCCTCGGCGAATTAGATGCGATTTCAGAAAAACTCAAAGACGAAATCGTCAATCGTTTAATTGACCTGCATCAAAGCAAGGAATTACCTCGTGTAAAACAGCGTGCGCTTGAATCGCTTGGGTATTCAAGTAATCCTCAAGTTTCAAAATTAATTCGTAATGCTTATCACAGCAATGATATCCCTTGGGTGACAAGTGCTCTATGTGCAATGGGACGCTCTGCAGACGAACAATGGGCAGCCATGGTGCAGGAGAGCATCAATTCACAGGATGCAGAAGTTCAATACGAAGCCGTACGGGCAGCTGGAGAATTAGAACTTGCGTCCACACGTGAACAACTCCTAACATTACTTGATGAGGGAATCGAAGATACCGAAACCAGGCTGGCGGTGATTTGGTCACTTTCACAGATTGGCGGTGATGAGGTAAAAGAAAAATTTGAGGAACTTCTTTCTAGGACAAATGACGAGGAAGAAATCGAATGGATCGAGAAAGCCCTAGAGAACCTTGAACTTTCAGGCACTGGCGGCATGGAAATGCTCGATTTCTCACCAGAAGAAGATGAAGAGTTTGATTCTGATGAAGATGTTGACCTAGATTTTGATGAAGAACAAGATGATGACGTAGAGGATTAATACGACATCCAATGAAGCGTTTGTTTTATTACCGTTTGCAGATCTTTGCAGTTTTTCTACTGCTGTTTACTGTATCCTTTCGTTACGTTTCTGCGCAGAATTCAATTATCATCTCCGATAACCAGGTCATCTATCATTTTGGTTCTGATTTAAAGATCACCTCTAAAATCACTCTTGATAATTTAACTGGAAGTGTCTTTATCATCCTTCAACCTGAAGGACAAACTTCACGCCAAATTGCATTAACTCCCGATGATCAAGGGCAGTTAATATTTTCCTACGACCTCCATCAGGATCCATTAAAACCATTTTCCCGTATTTATTATTGGTATCAGATTGAGTCTGATACAGGTTCCATTGTCACCAGTCCTTCATTTTGGTTTGATTACGTTGATAATCGATATGAATGGAAAACGCATTCCTCGAAGCTATTTAATGTTTATTGGACGGAAGAAGATGCCACCTTTGGCCAACAAGTAATAGATATTGCAACCGCAGGTCTGGAGCGTGCAACTTCACTCTTCCCTGTGGCACCAGAACTGCCAATCAGCATTTACATTTATCCTGACATTAATTCTTTGCAGGATGCATTAACCACATCCAGCCAAACCTTTGTCGCAGGTCACGCATCACCAGAACTTGGCGTTATCTTGATTTCTGATGGGGCAGATCAAACCAGTCTGATCGAATTGGAACGACAAATACCTCATGAATTGATGCATATTCTCCAATTCCAGGTCTTAGGAAATGCGTATCAGAATGCACCAGCATGGCTGCTCGAAGGCATGGCAACCCTGGCACAATCTTACCCCAATGCCGATAACGACCGCATACTCAACTCTGCCATTAAAAATGGGGCTCTAATACCCCTGGAGTCTTTATGTGAATCTCTGCCTGTTGAAGCAGAAACCAACATCCTGGGTTACGCGCAGTCAGCCGCAGTTGTGAGTTATACGAAAGACACCTTCGGGTCAGATATCTTTCTATCTATGTTTAATTCCGTTTCGAAAGGTTTATCCTGCGAACAAGTCATATTAACCCATACTAACCTCTCCTCAGATCAGCTGCTTTCAGCCTGGCTGCAGACGGTTTACCCTGCCCCTCAAACCTCATCGAACAATAAATCCTCAATTCTGATTATCGTCGGAGCGGTAATCATGATATCCGTTTCATTCGTCCTTATTCGTGAGATGATTCGAAAAAAGAAAGCCAGAGCTCCTTATGGCTGAGAAAGCAGGGTTACACATTTTTGTAGAAGGCAGGGTACAGGGCGTAGGCTTCCGCTATTTCGTTAAGGAACACGCCAATCAATTGTCACTGACTGGATGGGTGCGTAATCTTGAGGATGGCAGAGTGGAAATTATGGCAGAGGGTGAAAGGAATAACCTGCTAAGGTTCATTGATCAGATACGCATCGGTCCTCGTAATGCCTTCGTTTCAGATTTCAGTTTCGAGTGGCTGGAATCAACAGGACATTACAAATACTTTATGATCGCGCCCACAGGATAATTCCCGCCCGCAATTTTTCATCATCATTCGATTTCTCCAGCCATCAATCTGGCTTTCTGCCATGGGGGTACGTTAGATTCTTCGGCTAGAATATTTTTCAGGTCAATAATTTGATCACGAATTACCGCTGCCTGTTCAAATTCAAGATCCCTGGCTGCCTGTCGCATCTGATCTTCCAATTCATGGATAAGCCTTTTAATCTCGTTCACAGGCATGCGTTCTGCTCTTTCTCTCACACGGTACTCGCCCCTTCCTTCAGACGCCATTGCCGGGCTTACACTTAATTGTTCAGTCAAATCATGAACAGCCTTAATCACAGTAAAAGGTTCTATACCGTGCGCCAGGTTGTAATCCATTTGTTTTTTACGTCTACGGTTAGTCTCATCAATCGCGGTTTTCATAGCGTCCGTAACCTGGTCGGCATACATGATAACCTTGCCATTAACATTGCGTGCAGCGCGGCCAATGGTTTGGATCAGGGCTGTTGCTGAGCGTAGAAAACCCTGCTTATCAGCATCCAATACAGCCACAAGTGACACCTCAGGCAGGTCTAAACCTTCCCGCAGCAGGTTGATACCAACAATGACATCGAAAACACCCATACGCAGGTCGCGCAGGATTCCTACCCGCTCCAATGTTTCCACTTCTGAGTGTAAATAATTTACCTTGAGCCCCAACTCCAAAAGGTAATCTGAAAGATCTTCAGCCATTCGCTTGGTCAATGTGGTCACCAATACGCGTTCACCATTTTCTACGCGTTTCTTTATTTCTCCGTAGAGGTCGTCTACCTGCCCCTTGGTTGGTCGCACTTCGACCTGTGGATCAACGAGACCGGTAGGCCTAATGATCTGTTCGACTACCTGGTTCGCACGTTTCAATTCAAATTCAGCAGGTGTAGCTGAAGTGTAAATGGTGTATCCCATGGTTTTCTCAAATTCTTCGAACTTAAGGGGACGGTTGTCCAGTGCAGAGGGAAGCCTGAATCCATATTCAACAAGCGTGGATTTACGTGACTGGTCGCCATTATACATGCCCCTGATTTGGGGAATGGTCATGTGGGATTCATCCAATACCAGCAGATATTCACTGGGCAAATAATCCATCAACGTCCATGGCGCTGAGCCAACCGGCCGTTGATCGAGATGCCGGGAGTAATTTTCAATACCAGAGCAATATCCAACCTCGCGTAGCATTTCAAGATCATAGCGTACGCGCTGTTCGATACGCTGTGCTTCCAGCAATCTGCCATTGGCTTTGAAATACTTGATTTGATCATCCAACTCTTTTTCGATATCACTAATGGCTATCTTTAACCGCTCATCACTTGCGATGTAATGCTTGGCGGGATAAATTTCGATGTGAACTGGCTCAGAGTAAACCTCACCGGTCAGTGGGCTAAATTCAACGATCTTTTCAACCTCATCTCCAAAGAAATTCAATCGAAAAGCTTTCTTTTCTTCGTATGCCGGGAATATTTCAATTGTATCGCCCCTCACACGAAAAACACCTGGCCTGAGCTCCATGTCGTTGCGTTGATATTGGCTCTCGATTAATTGACGCAACAATGCATTTCGTCGATAAATACCACCGACATCCAGTTTCATCACAACATTCCCATATTCTTCAGGGTTGCCGAGACCATAAATGCAAGAGACAGAAGCAACAATGATGACATCTTTACGCGACATCAAAGCTGTAGTTGCAGCCAGACGCATACGTTCAATTTCTTCATTGATCTCGGTTTCTTTTTCGATATAGAGATCATGCCTTGGGACATAAGCTTCAGGTTGATAATAATCGTAATATGAAACAAAATAAGAAACGGCGTTATCTGGAAAAAATTCTTTAAATTCAGAATACAATTGCGCTGCCAGAGTCTTGTTGTGAGCCATGATCAGCGCCGGCATCTGAAGTTGTTGAATCACATTGGCAATGGTAAATGTCTTCCCGGTTCCAGTCGCACCAAGCAAAACCTGATCCTTAAAGCCATTCCTCACCCCTTGAACCAATTCGGCGATCGCTTCAGGCTGGTCTCCGGTAGGAAGATATGGTGCTTTTAAATTAAATTCCATCAGACACTCCTATCATTCTTAAGACAGGATTATTATAGCACATTTGTTCTTTACCAGTCTTTAGGGATCTCAATCTGAAAGATTCGGCAAAAATAAAGTGAATACTGCTCCTCCACGGGGGTCGTTTGCAGCTCGCAAATCACCGCCCATGATCAAAGCCAGTTTTTTTGAAATAGCCAATCCCAATCCACTTCCGCCGCTTTCTCGATTGCGTGCTTTCTCATGCCTGTAAAATCGTTCAAACAGGTGAGGAAGCGCTGATACTGGAATACCCTGGCCATCATCTCTTACCGAGAATTCAATCACATCGTTATTATTCTTGACAACAACCTCTATCTGTCCACCCTTTTTCCCGTATCGTAGTGCATTGGTAAACAGATTGTGCATGATCTGCATCAGACGGTCTGGATCAGCCATGACAAATTTGCCTTTGGCGTCACCTGCGATGGTAACATCAATGGCAGTCCCTTCCTGATTGGCTTGCCCTTTATAGTGTTCCACAATGCGCTGCACCATAACATCAAATTGAATTTTTTCCAGATTCAACTTCAATTCGCCCGCATCAGCCATCGCCAGTAAGCGCAGATCTTCAACCATGCGAGTTAATAAATTCGCCTGTTCTTTGACGATTCGTAAATTTTCTTTATCCAGCGGCACTACTCCATCGGTCATCGCCTCAATCTGTGCCTTCTGCACCGCCAGTGGAGTGCGCAATTCATGAGCGATATCAGCAGTCAGAGCTTTCTTTCGTTCTTCCAACGCTTCAAGATTTGAAGCCATTTGATTGAAAGTTCTTCCCAGTACTGCCAACTCATCAGTCCCTTTCACAGTGACACGTGTGGATAGATCACCAGCCGACAATTTTTTTGAAGCTATTGTTAGCGCTCGAACTGGTTTAAGCAGTTGATTGGAGATCAATATCGCCAAGATCACAGCAGCAATGGCAGCAGCAATACCCGAAACAACGATGACCTCTCTTAAACGAGAGATAAAGGGACTTAGATCATTCATTGTTACGCTGGAAGGATTCTCCACGATTAAATAACCAATTACATTCCCTGCGGAATCATTAAGTTCTAGAGAATCCTTCAAATCATGCTCTTGAACTGTCTTGCCTGCTGGGAATGTATCAATCTCGCTTTTGATCACTTCCAGATTGGCAGACACAAGCGCAATGCGGTTATTTCTTCTCTGAGAATTCCCCCCCTTCCCCCCCTGCCCGGTGCTAACTGTGATACTGACACCATCCCATGAATTTTCAGCCTCATAATAATTTTCCAACCGTTGAACCAGGTTTCCTAAACCATACATACCCCCCTGGTTGAGATAATTGTTCAGTTGTCGTTCGCTATCCAGGTTAGCATAGATCACAATACTGGAGATTGAAACAATGGCTACCAGCGAAAACGCCAGGATCAATTTACTCTTGAGTGAGATATTCATAATCAATCATCTTCTGCAGAGAGTTTATACCCAATTCCAAATACCGTTTTAATAAGACGTGGTTTCTTGGTATCACTCTCGATCTTGGCACGCAGGTTCTTTATATGGGCATCAATGGTGCGCTCATATCCCTCGTAGGCCTGCCCCTGCAGAGCATCGAGAAGCTGCAACCGTGTGTATACTCTGCCCGGGTTTTCAGCCATAAGCTTCAGGATTTCAAACTCAGAAGGGGTTAATTCGATGATGTGTTTTCCCTTTTTTACCTGATGAGCATCAATATCCATTTCCAAATCTTTGACGATTAATTTCTTCTCCTGACCGGTTCCCTTCAAGTACCGCCTGAGTACCGTCTTTACCCTGGCAACAACTTCTTTAGGTGAGAAAGGTTTCGTGATGTAATCATCTGCACCAATTTCAAGGCCGCTCAATTTATCAACTTCTTCAACTCGTGCAGTGATCATGATGATCGGTATATCCTTTTCTTTCAACACCCCTCTCGCAACCTCCATACCATCCATTCCTGGCAGGTTGAGATCAAGCAGAATCAAATCGACTTTTTCAGTTAAGCTTAGATCATACCCGGTATCTCCGCGTGCAGCGGTAAGCACACGATACCCCTCCCGTTCCAGGTAGGATTGCAGTATACGAGAGAGAACAGGTTCATCCTCGATGATTAAAATTGTCGTCATAACGCGATTATAGCATTCAATATGGTTAGCAAATTATCGCGCCACGAGGGATCGTTTTCATCAAATTGCATCCAGTACGCATTCTTACCCGGCCGACATTGAAATCCAATGGGAGGCAAATCTCTCGCTGGAGCGCCATTAGGTACTTGCGGAAAGCGTAACACAATTTGATTTGCCTCTATGGCAACTGATACCAGACCGGCTTTTGCTGCCAGTAATTTCACCCGTAATTGATAGAACAGGTCTTTTACCTGCTCAACTGGCTGGCCAAAACGATCAGTAAACTCTTCAATTAATTGATCCAGTTCTGAAATCTCTTCAAGGTGTGCCATGCGCCTGTATAATTGCAGTCGAAGTGTTTGATCTGGAATGTATTCAATGGGAATTCCCACTGATAATGGCAGGTCAACACTCACCGGCAGGTAACCCGCGCTTTTACCGAAAGCCTTTTCAAGACCTTTTTGATCAGATTTGATGTTACGCAGTTGTTGTACAGCCTGTGCAAGCATACGCGTATACAGGTGAAAACCGACTGATGCAATATATCCAGATTGCCTTGTACCGAGCATTTCACCAGCCCCGCGCATCTCCAGATCTCGCATTGCGATCGAATATCCTGCACCCAACTGAGTGTTTTCTGCTATGGTCTCAAGTCTCTCCTGACCTTCAGGTGTAGGAGCTTTTTTACGATGTTTGAAGAAATATGCATAGGCTCTCTGCCCGGCACGTCCCACCCTGCCGCGTAGTTGGTAGAGCTGTGCCAATCCAAATGTATCCCCTCGATCCACGATGAGGGTATTCGCGTTCGGGATATCCAGACCGGATTCAATGATTGAAGTGCATAACAATACATCTAACTCACCGGTGGTAAATTGTGTCATCACGCGAGAAAGTTCATCTTCCTTCATCTGCCCGTGTGCAATCCCAATTCGAGCTTCCGGCACCAGGTTTACCAGGTGCTGTTTCATCGCATAAATCGTTTGCACCCGGTTATGGACAAAGAAGGTTTGCCCTCCCCGATCAAGTTCACGCAAGATCGCCTGTCGAACAATTTTTGGAGAGTATGGCCCTATGTGTGTAATAATCGGCAGCCTTTCAGCGGGAGGTGTGTTTATCACCGAGATATCTCTTGCCCCTGTCAAAGCCATATATAACGTGCGTGGAATGGGTGTTGCAGTAAGCGTTAAGACATCCACTTCGGTACGTAATTTCTTAAAATGCTCTTTATGTGTCACTCCGAAGCGCTGCTCTTCATCTATAATGACTAAACCAAGGTCTTTGAACACAACGTCCGAAGTCAATAATCGATGTGTTCCAATCACAATATCGACTTCTCCGAGAAGCAACTTGAGAATAATTTCATCCTGTTCTTTTGGGCTTCGAAAACGAGATAACATTTCCACCGATATCGGATACGGCGCCAGGCGTTGTCGAAAAGTTTCAAAATGCTGTTGAGCCAGAACGGTAGTCGGCACAAGGATGGCTACCTGCTTCCCGTCCATCACACATTTGAATGCTGCCCGGAGTGCCACTTCTGTCTTTCCGTAGCCAACGTCACCGCACAACAATCTATCCATTGGCCTGGCAGTTTCCATGTCTTTTTTTACATCCATGATCGCTTTGATTTGATCATCAGTCTCTACGTATGGAAAGCTGGCTTCCAGTTCCTGCTGCCATGGGGTATCAGGTTTGAAGGCGTATCCCTCAGCTTCCTGTCGTTTTGCATATAGTTCCAGTAAGTCTTGAGCTACACGAATGACTGCTTCACGTACGCTTTGTTTGGTTTGCGCCCACTCGTTACTCCCCAACCGTGAAATGTGTGGTTGTTCTCCATCCGTTCCAATATACCGATTGAGACGGTCTGCCTGGTGTATGGGTACGTATAACTGGTCGCCGCCTTCATAATCAACCAGTAAGAATTCTCTCTCTATACCCTCAAGCGTTCGCCGCACCAGTCCGGCAAATTTTCCGATACCATAATCCACATGCACAACCCAGTCGCCTACCTTAAGATCAGCAAAATCGGCTTCTGGTGCAGTGTATTTAACCTTGACTCTTGCTCGTGGAACCGGTCTTTCCCATCCGAAGATCTCACCATCAGTGATGAAATGAAACACCTTGCCGTCATCTTGTATGAGATCCCATCCTTCACCCAGGGTGGCTTCTTTGAATTGGACCCGGCTTGCATCACATTCACCGGAATAATCTTGCCAGATTTCTTTTAGCCGCGATAATTGCCTGGTTACAATTTCGGCTGATTCACCATCTTGGCAATACTTAACCAATTGCTCCATGAATGGTTTCAGATGGCCTGCAAAACGCTGCCCAGGTTGAAAAATGGATTCTAAATTGTTTTCAACCTCTGTTAACGAATTACCCATCTCCACCCAGCGCCGTGTTTGAATTGTATCCACAATCTCTGACCATGACAGGTACGGTACTGGAAAATCAGCAGATAATGTTCCTTCTTGAATACTATCTGCCCGATTTTTTAATGCCTGAGTCTCAATTTCCTCACCAAATCCCTGAATATTCGAAAGGTTGTCTACCAGGATCAGAGCATCCTTCGGTAAATAATCCAGAATCGTTGAAGGAGTTGGATGAATAACAGGGATTTGAAACTCTTCTAACGAATCATCAGTCCCATCTAAGGTATTTCCCGATCTGATCAGGTATTCACGGGCTGGAGGGATCAACAATTGATCAAGATTGCGAACTGTACGTTGAGTGGTTGGATCAAATTGACGGAGGGTATCGATTTCATCCCCAAAATATTCCAACCTGGCTGGAAATCGTTCCACCGGCGTCCATACATCAAGGATTCCACCACGGCGTGAAAATTGTCCAAAATCGACTACAACATCGACATTCTCATACCCCAGACGGACCCATTCTCTCTGTAGAACTTGCGGGTCTATTTTTTGTCCAACTTTTATTGTTTTACTGGCCAGAATGAAATCTCTTCGCGGCATGGTGCGGGTCATCACTGCCCGCAAAGGTGCCACAATCACCAGTGGCTGTTTGGGGCGCAGCGGTCCTGGCAGGTGATATTGCGCGAGAGCACCCAATCCTAATAGACGGTCGCGACGTGTAAGGCTGCCCCACGCAGCCTGCTCATAAAACATTGGTGTTGGTTCGGGGAAATAGTATCGTGGGAGATCAGGTAACCAGAAGTTCAGCTCATCAAACATTAACAGCGCCTTATCGGCACGGTCTGTCAATATCAAAATCGGTACTTCAAGATCTGTAACCAGAGCTGCTGCGATCGGTAAGCGCGCAGATCGCTGCAGGCCCAGACTGGCTTTCAACGTCCCTACCTTGATCGAGTCAAGGCAGTTCTGATAAGCACGCTGTTTTCGGATTGTATCAAGCATCTTGTTCTTTATTTTGTTGATTCGGGTTGAACCGGTTCATTGCAGTGTCTAAACCGTATTCTAAGAAACAATCTAATGCCTCTGCGGCCCGGTTTAAGAATTCAATTAGTGTTTCCTGTTCTGCTTTATGAAAGTTTTGCAGCACATATGCAGCCGCATCCATTTGTCCAGGCGGACGTCCCACTCCCATGCGTATTCGTGGAAATTCCTGCGAACCAATACGCTCAATAATCGAGTTAACGCCTTTTTGTCCTGCAGAACCACCTCCAGGCCGCATACGTATCACCCCAAACGGGAGATCGACATCGTCATGTGCAACGATCAGATTGCCCAAAGGAATCTTATAGAACCGGATCAAAGCTGAAACAGCTTGCCCAGAAAGGTTCATATAAGTTTGAGGTTTTACCAAAATAACCTTTTTTTCTCCAATTTTACCAATTCCAATAATAGCCTTGTTCTGTACCTTGGCAAGTTTGATCTCATGTTTCTTGGCAAAGGTTTCAACCACCATAAATCCGATATTATGGCGTGTTTCACGATATTCACGACCCGGATTCCCTAATCCAACGATCATGTATGTGGCCTGGAGTTCATTCACTCCAGCAGACTCTCGATTGATCAACCGGTCTACGAGTGTCAACTGATCCTCTCATCATCTCGTGCGGAATTTTCGTAAGATGGAATACAAGAAAAGTAAAGTCAGCATCATTGCTGCTACTACAATGCCAGTAACCATACTGATTTTTAGCTGTACACTATCTGCGGCTGCGGGGTTTGTAGGTAATGGAGTTGGTTGTTTGACCTCAGCTGTTTCTGATGATAATAATGGAATGCTGGTTTTTTCAGGGCCACCAACAGGCAAAGAAGTTGTAACAATATAAGTGTAGTTCCTGACTGTGATTTGCTTAACAATTACTTCATTAACTAAACCGTTGGTCGTCGTTACAGATAATTTTAGCTGATAAGTTCCATCTGTAATCGTTGTGGTATCCCATTTTGCGAGAACTACATCCTGCACTGGTGAATTTATTTTCGCGATTTGAAACCAATTCGCACCATCAGATCCATCATAAGCATAAGATATAGTTGCATAATCAAAATTCGTTTCAGGGATGCTTCCACGAATTTCCACGATCCCGTTAACCGTTGCCCCAGCTTCTGGAAATGTAATATACAACCCTGGCGTTATGGTTAGCAATGAAACCAGAGAAGCAATTAAAATTGCGAGGCGATACAATAGATTCATGGGCATGGCAATCCTTAAGTTTAACACGAAGAGAATAAAGAATCAAACAAATAATTATGCTGTAAGATTTCTAAAGTTTTGCAAAATCTTGAGTAACATCTTATCGGCTTTGGCTGTTAATGAGTTAACTGTTGGATATGCTATAATTATTTCACTATGAGTGAATACGAATTTAATAAGATGTCCTCTGAATCTGAGCCGACTGACACTGTTAACATATCGACAGAAAAATCAAGCAAAATTTGGCTGGTTATTGTTCTGGGTGTGTTGATAATTGGATTAGTGGTAACCGGGATCGTATTCCTCTCCAGAGCCAGCACAGATGTTACTGGTAAAGTACGAGATATCTTCATTATCTTGATGGCACTGGAGTCAATAGTTATCGGTGCGGCATTGATCATTTTAGTTGTACAACTTGCTTCTTTGATCAATCTGCTGCAGAATGAGATCAAGCCGATCCTAAAATCCACCAGCGATACGGTGGACACACTCAAGGGAACAACGACCTTCTTAAGTAATAATCTTGCTGCTCCGGTAATCAAGATCAATAGTTCCGTGGCAGGGGCAAAGAAATTGCTGGATCTCATAGGGCTTTTTAAAAAATAGACTTTCGAATTTAAAAGGAGAGCAGATATGTCAGATCGTGATAATTTTGGAGCATTTCTAGTAGGTTTTTTAGTAGGCGGAATTGCGGGCGCAGTTGTCAGTCTTTTGTATGCTCCTAGCTCTGGTGAAGAGACTCGCGCGGTCATCAAAGAAAAAGCGATCGAATTAAAGGATAAAACCGTAGAAACTGCAGAAGAAGCTTATAAGAAGGCTGAAATTGCTGCCAACGAAGCAGCTGCAAAAGCGCAATCGATGTTAAAAGCAGCACAAACCATGGCAGCAGAAACATTAAAAAAGGGATCTGTATTGCTTGAAGGTGAAAAAACTGAGCCTAAACCCAAGAAAACTGCAGAATAATCTCGCTTGAGATAAAGAACCTCTCTACATAGAGGTTCTTTTTTTATTAATTCCTTCTGAACTTCTGATATATTAAAGGAATAGCCCGGATTAGATCCCTGGCAATGACACATTCATTAGCGCCCAGCATTTTACCTGCTGCCAGCCCGGCATGAGCGTGCATCCATGTACCCGCGACCGCAGCATTCTTTGTATCAACACCCTGTGCAAGCAATCCACCAATCATGCCTGCCAGCACATCCCCAGTACCAGCTTTAGCAAGCGCAGAAGTCGCCACCGGTATCGTAACCGTTTTCCCGTCTCTAAAGGCAATGACGGTCAACGCCCCTTTTAAAACCAGAGTCTGCTGCCATTGCTGAGCATATCTCCGCGCAATTTCCACACGGTTTGATTGAATTTCTTCAATCGCCAATCCAGTTAAAATGGACATTTCACCTGGGTGCGGTGTTAAGATACACGAATATTTTAATTTTTCCGCCCAATTTCTTACTCTTGACATTAAAAACAGGGCATCAGCATCAATCACCATGGGTGGAAGTCTGTATGGTTCTTTCCTGGTTTTACTGTTTCCGACACCAACAAACCCAACAACTGAAGAGCGTCCCACATCAGCATTTTCAAATAGCAACCCCTGTATAAAACGAAAAGTGGTATCTTCCCTTCCTAATCCAGGACCTAAAACAAGGCTATCTGCTTTTGAGGCATGCATCAAAAGTGTAGTGGCTGCATTCTCAGAGATAACCCCATCTTGATCATCGAGGATTAACCAGGTCAATTCGAGATGCGAAGCTGCTGCAGCTGAAAAAACTGGCTCTGGTACTGCTGTCTGCACCAGACCAGCACCTACTGCATAGGCACCGTTTCCCGCAAGAATGGGAGCACCTGGGTAATTGACAGACCCACCAACTACCATTACCTTCCCAAATGTCCCCTTATGAGATGATTCATCGCGAATTGGGATTATTTGGTTTACATCATCAATTCCAGCAACTGTATCCCGTTCAAAATCAATAGTTAGGTTATATTTTGAAAGGTTAAGATCAACGGACTCGATTTCACCGCAGTATGACACTGCAGAGCTGGTAATCATTCCCTTTTTGACTGCCTCAAGACAATAAGTCACATCCGCTTTCAACGTGGCGGAGTCCACTTCACCACTCTGGCAATCCATACCCGAAGGGCAATCCACAGCAATTATAGAAAATGATGGAAGTTTTTCTTTAATAACTGCAAGGATTTTTTTGTCTTTTTGATTCATTGGCAGACGAAATCCAGTGCCATACAAACCATCCAGGATCAATCCGCAACCAATACCTGAAAAAAATGAAAGATCAAGATCATCCCCTGCAATTGTTTTTCCTCCTGCTGCCAGATAATCCGTCAGCAGCGTATCATCACTGCTTCGCTTTGAAAATAGAAGGGCATATGTCTGCCAACCCATTTTTTCAAGAACGGTGAGCGCAACTAATGTATCACCACCATTGTTACCTTTTCCAACCAAACCCAGTATCACCCTGTCCGTGGCATTACTAAATCTCGCATGAATTCGTTGAGCGATACCTGTTCCAGCCTTAATCATCATTTCTGAATACAAATAACCAGCAGCATTTCCAGCCTGTTCAAGTGCTTTCATTTCAGAGACACTCAGAAGGCGCATTATTTCCTCCGCATTATGAATTATTATACAACCCTGCCTAAAGGGATATGCGAATACAGTATAATGAATGAATGCGGAAATTTACCTATACTGTCGTTTTTGCTTCGGGATTGACATCTCTTGCCGTTGAATTTGCAGCTTCTCGCCTCTTAGGCAACTACTTCGGAACCAGTAATCTTGTCTGGGCAAGCATAGTTGGCTTGATTCTCATCTACCTCACCGCTGGTTATTTCATTGGTGGTGCGTGGGCTGACCATTCTCCCAGTTACCGGACTCTTTTTAAGATCCTTGCTTGGGCGTCTTTATCTGTTGGGTTAATCCCTCTGGTTTCACGTCCAATCTTAAAGCTTGCCTCGAATGCATTTGACAATCTTGAAATGGGTGTATTGATAGGTTCCTTCACCTCTGTGATGATCCTCTTTATCATTCCTGTTACTCTGCTGGGGACGATTTCCCCTTTTGCCATACGATTATTGATTGAAGGTCGCGAAAGCGCTGGTAGAGTTTCAGGCAAGATTTACGCGATATCGACCATTGGTTCTTTCATGGGGACCTTTCTACCGGTCTTGGTGCTCATTCCTACAGTGGGCACTTATCGCACGTTTCTCATTCTCAGTCTCTTGCTGATGGTTTTTGCCTTAATCGGATTACTCCTTATTGGCAAATGGAAATTACTAATCAAATACATTTGGATGCCTCTGGTCATCGCAGCTTTATTTATTTTTGGCACTCCTGGGACGGACAAATCCACAACCGGATTAATCTATGAAAATGAATCCGCTTATAACTATATTCAGGTCCTTGAAGATCAAGAATTCAGGTTTCTTAGGCTAAATGAAGGCCAGGGCATTCACTCGATCTACCATCCCACAATCTTATACTTTAATGGCACATGGGAACAGGTTCTCTCAGCTCCTTTTTTCAATCCCGCACCGGTTGATCTTAATTCGATTGATGAAATTTCGATTGTTGGACTCGCGGCCGGTACTACCGCCCGGGCAGCCTTTGCTGTTTTTCCAAATGTTCATATTGACGGCATTGAAATAGATCCCGAAATTATAGAAGTTGGCAAAGAGTATTTTGATATGAACAACTCTGCACTGAACGTTATTGCCCAGGACGGCCGATGGGCATTAACAAACAGCGCGAAGCAATATGACATCATCAGCGTGGATGCTTATCGCCCACCGTACATTCCCTGGCATTTAACTACCCGAGAGTTCTTCCAGGTAGTCTATGATCACCTCTCGGATGACGGCGTGATGGTAATTAATGTTGGTCGAGGACCTACCGACCGACGTTTGATCAATGCACTTGCGACAACTATTCAGACTGTCTTTCCTAGCATTTACATCACAGATCTCTCCGGGTCATTCAACTCCATGCTCTTTGCCACGAAGCAGGAAACCCAGCTGCAAAACTTCCTCGATAACTATATACAGCTTCGTGATGATCCATCAACCCCATCATTCCTCCTTGAGGTAATGGCAGCTACCTATGAAGGTCTTCAAGATGCTCCTGAGACCTCAATTGTTTTTACTGATGATTTAGCTCCAGTTGAAGAGCTTACCAATTCAATAATAGTAAACTTTATCCTTTCGGGAGGAATAGAGGAACTACAATGAAAAGATTATTTTCCATTGTGTCATTATTGGTTACGATCGTGATGCCTTTTTTTCTTCTAATGACATCGGTAAGAATCATCATGAATCCATTTTTTCTGGATTATGAATACAGGCTTCACAATTTTCCTCCGGATGAATTTGGGTTCACGACCGACGATAGACTAAAGTGGGGGAAAGTGTCATTAGAATATCTCTTTAACCAAGAAAGTATCAATTTTCTAGCCGACTTGAGATTAGATGATGGAAGCGTTCTTTATAACGAACGTGAATTGAGTCACATGCTTGATGTTAAAAATTTAGTTCAGATTGGTTTACGCGTCTGGTATGGAATCGTTGCCTTCTTTATTCTGTCTGGGATAGTCGCCTGGAAAACTGGCCATAAAAATGATTTTTTAAGGGGCATATCTAGAGGTGGATGGATAACCGTTGCCCTGATTCTTCTCGTTCTGGCAACAGTAATGATCGATTTCGATGCGCTATTTACTGGTTTCCACGCAATTTTTTTCACTGGCGATTCCTGGCTCTTTTATATTGATGACACACTCATCCGTCTCTTCCCAGAAAAGCTCTGGTCAGATGCTTTTACTTTTGTAGGTATCCTTACTCTAGTAGGTGCACTTCTTTGTGGTTTGTTCGCTGTTCGGATCTCACAACAAAAGAAATGACGACGAGATTTCAGGCGAATAATGGATAAAAGAACAGCCGGTGTGTAACCGGCTGTTCTTTTACTTTTGCTTTGCCTGGTTGGCGACTGCTTCCGCTTTGCGTTTCGCTTCTTCAGGATCTCCAAGATAGTAACTCTTGATGGGCTTTAGATTGTCATCCAGTTCATAAACCAGAGGAACCCCTGTGGGAATATTCAATTCAACAATATCATCATCCGACACATTATCCAGATATTTTACCAGCGCACGTAGACTGTTTCCATGAGCCACGATCAGTACATTCTTTCCAGACTTAATCGAAGGCACAATAGTATCAAACCAGTAAGGTAAGAACCTTGCAACCGTATCCTTTAGACATTCGGTGAGGGGCAATTCACTGCTGGTCAATTCTTTATATCTTCGGTCATGACCAGGAAAACGTTCATCTTCTTTGGTAAGCGCTGGAGGTTGAGTATCATAACTCCTGCGCCAAATATGAACCTGTTCATCACCATATTTCTTGGCAGTCTCAGCTTTATTCAACCCCTGCAGTGCACCATAATGCCGTTCATTCAACCGCCACGAATTGACTACAGGAATCCACACCTGTTCCATTTCCTGCAGCGCAATCCACAAGGTGCGCACGGCGCGGGTTAACACCGATGTATAGGCAATATCAAATTCAAAACCCGCTTCTTTCATCAACTTCCCGGCAGTACACGCTTCTTCTTCACCCTTTTCGGTAAGATCAACATCCGTCCAACCGGTAAACCGGTTTTCTTTGTTCCACGCACTTTCACCGTGCCGTAATAAGACAATCTTATACATTTCGACTCCTTTTTAACCTGGCAGTTACTACAACTGTAGCGCAAGACTCATCTTGCGCTACAGATTCATTGATTTTCGAGTGAATTACCTTACGGCAACCGGATTTTCAGGATTCTCGGAAGGATCAAAAATATGGCTGTTATCCATATTAAAGATTAATTCAACCGTTTCTCCAATCTGATATTTCGAACGTGGATCGACTCTTCCAACAAAACTATTGCCGTTGTTTGTTGCAAGATATACCAGAATTTCGTTGCCCATTAATTCAACAACATCCACTTTTGCCTTCACCCGCTCGCCAGAGATTTCGTGCGGCGAGAAATCGGGGTTGTGAATATCATCTGGACGAATGCCAAAAATAATTTCTTTCCCTACCAGTCGATTTAATTTTTCATATCGATCTTTGGGTATTTTAATCTTATATTCACCATTTTCAACGAAAATGGTATCGCCTTCCTTGACTAACCGCATGTTGAAGAAATTCATCGCGGGTGTGCCGATGAAACCGGCTACAAACAGATTCGCGGGCCGATCATACAGCACCTGCGGTGTATCCAATTGCTGTAGAACCCCTTTATTCATAACAGCAATACGGTTGGCCATGGTCATCGCTTCTGTCTGGTCGTGAGTGACGTAGACAAAGGTAGTCCCTAATTGATGATGGATCTTACTGATTTCAGCTCGGGTTTGTACCCTCAATTTGGCGTCAAGGTTTGAGAGGGGTTCATCTAGTAGAAATACTTTCGGTTCGCGCACAATGGCACGACCCAGTGCAACACGCTGTCGCTGTCCACCGGATAGTTCGCGTGGTTTGCGCTTCAAAAGATTTTCAATTCCAAGGATCTTGGCAGACTTTTCCACCCGTCGTTGAATTTCATCCTTTGGTAGTTTACGCATCTTTAAGCCAAACGCCATGTTGTCATAAACCGACATGTGCGGGTAGAGCGCGTATGATTGGAAAACCATCGCAATATCACGATCCTTCGGGGGGACATCATTGACTAACCGATCGCCAATGTAAATCTTCCCTTCCGTCACCTCTTCCAACCCAGCCAGGCAGCGTAAAGCTGTTGTTTTTCCACACCCTGAAGGTCCCACAAGTACCAGGAACTCTTTATCTTGGATTTCGATATTCAAGTTGGAAATTGCAGTGAAATCACCAAATTTCTTAACAACATTTTCAAATGTTACACCAGCCATCATGTCCTCCTTCCGGAACGAGTATAGTGACACTATTATATGACAAAATTTCAATTAATAAAATTGCCCTTACCATAAGCAATTTTCCTCTATGAATTCAATTCAAGCTTTCGTATATATGATAGAATATTTGTACGAATAATAGAAAGGGGAAAGATGCCAGAAGCTCCTGAAATTGCCTCTCGATCTGCTGAAATGAATACTGCCTTGAAAAACAAGGTGATCGAATCGGTTGAAGTCTCTCAACCTAAGTGTTTAAATTTGTCAGTTGAGGAATTCAAAGCTGCGCTTGTGACTGGGGTGATTGAAAGTGTTTCCTATCATGGAAAATGGATCATGATGAATACATCGCGCGGTTGGCTACTGCTCAATCTCGGTATGGGTGGGGAGATACTTTTAGTTACGCGTGATTCACTGCCAGCAAAATATCGCCTGGTTCTAGATTTCACTGATAAAACCTGCCTTACAATAAATTTCTGGTGGTTTGGGTATGCATTCCATGCAAAACAAGAAGAACTCTTCACAATTCCGATGATCGCCAGATTAGGGCCTAATGTCTTGGATCTAACTCAGGAGGACTTCAAAACACTACTCGAAAACCAAAAGAGTAAAACAAGAGTAAAAGCTTTCCTTTTAGATCAATCCAAGATCGCCGGGATTGGAAACGCATACATTCACGATATTCTTTTTCTTGCCAGGCTGCACCCAAAACGCATAGTCTCATCACTTTCTGATGCAGAAAGAACTGGGCTTTACAACGCCATTCAAGGCGGATTGCGTCCAAGCCTGAAAAAAGGTGGAGCTTTCTATGAAACCAACCTGTACGGGCAAAAAGGCGGTTTCTCAATGGAAGATATCCTCATCGGCTACAAAGAGGGTAATGCATGCCCAAACTGTGGCACCCCTATTGAAAAAATCCGTACAGGTAGTACCAGTTCATTTATTTGTCCAACGTGCCAGCCAGATCCAGCATTCTAATGTTTTTTGAAACTTTTCATGTAAAGTTTCGATATATAATCTACTGATTATCTTCATCAGAGGTGAACATTGTCACAGCCACAGGCTATTCCTGAGCTCGATTTACAGTCGACCATTTCTAAAAACCGTCTCCTGGGCATTTTCCGCATGTTAAAAGGATTTCGCCTTCGTTATTTGGGTGCTGTTACCAGCCTTGGAGTATCAGCCACTGCCAAAACATTAACATATATGCTCTTGCGATACTTTGTTGATACCTACTTTATTGCGCAAGATAAGACAATAGGTCTAATTTGGATCGCTCTCGGTTTTGTGGGTTTGGCTGCAGTGGAAGGCGGTTTTACTTTTCTAAGCGCTGTACTTGCATCACAGACCGCGGAAGGCATCACTCGCCGTTTACGTAATTATCTATATGATCATATCCAACATCTGTCTTTTACTTATCACTCCAAAAACAAAACTGGCGATTTGATCGAGCGCAGTACCTCAGATGTAGATGCGTTGAGACGCTTTTACTCAGACCAGGCGATCAGTATTGGCAGGATTATTTTACTCTTTACCATTAACTTTATTACTTTAATTAATTTAAACGCTCGCCTTGCACTTTACTCAATCATCGTAATCCCACTTATTTTAATTGTTTCAATGCTCCTGTTTAAGAAGGTTTCAGCAGCCTATGAATCTTACCAGGAACAAGAGGCTGCCCTTTCCACCACCCTTCAGGAAAACCTTGCGGGGGTGAGGGTTGTAAAAGCATTCTCCCGTCAGTTTTATGAGATTGAAAAATTTGAAAAGGATAATTGGGAAAAATTCATGCGTGGCAAGAAACTGACCCTCATGGATTCACTCTTCTGGCCTTTTTCTGACATCCTTTGTAGTGGACAAATGTTGGCTGGATACATTATCGGTGCAACAATGGCAATCAATGGTGAAATTAGTGTTGGTACATACCTGGCCTATGCCGGACTGGTAGTATACATCATCTACCCGCTGCGTAATCTGGGAAGGATTATCGTTCAAACCTCAAATGGTCTGGTTTCTTATGGTCGTGTAATGGATATCATCAAAGAAAATCGTGAACCACTCGATCAGGGTGATTATCTCCCCTCAGGCAGCTTGCAGGGAAAATTTGAATTTTCAGATGTCAAATTCGAGTACGAGCCTGGCGATCATACTCTTGAGAATATTACCTTTACAGTAAAACCTGGACAGGCTATCGCGCTGCTGGGGTCCACCGGATCTGGAAAATCAACCCTTGTGAATCTTTTACCCAGGTTCTATGAATATACTGGCGGCAGTATTTTACTGGATGGGATTGAACTAAATCGCTATCCGCGCAAGTATCTTCGTCAACAAATAGGCATTGTCGAACAGGAACCCTTTCTTTTTTCACGCTCAATCCGTGAAAACATCACCTATGGAGTTGGTCGAGAGGTTAGTGACACAGAGGTAGAATCAGCCGCCCGTGCAGCAGCTATCCATGACGTCATCCTCACCTTTCAGGATGGTTATCAAACGCTGGTAGGTGAACGAGGGGTTACCTTATCAGGCGGACAAAAACAAAGAATAACCATTGCCAGAACGCTTCTTAAGAATCCGCGCGTTTTAATCCTTGATGACTCAACATCATCAGTCGATACCGAAACAGAAGCTGAAATTCGCGAAGCATTGCAAAACCTGATGAAAAACCGCACAACATTTATCATTGCACACCGCATCCAGAGCATTACAGATGCCGATCTAATCCTTGTCCTAGATAAAGGAAGAATCATTCAGAGCGGCACGCATCACAGCCTGATAAATCAGTCAGGAATTTATCAACAGATCTTCAATATCCAGACCAGAATTGAAGATGAACTTGAAAAGGAGTTGGCAATTGGCGGATAACTACTTTGAAGAAGAGGAATTTCATACTAAATTTGACGGTAAAGTCTTCCACCGCATCCTGTCTCTTACCACTCCTCACCTCAAGTGGTTGATCGGTTTTCTGGTGACCATAGCTGGTGTTGCAGTATTAGACTCAATCTCTACCTGGCTCTCCAAGCGAATTGTTGACGATGGAATTATTGCCGGTAACACTGAGGTTCTGACAAGAATCATGATCATGTATGCCGG
The DNA here is from genome assembly GCA_029265815.1 of Anaerolineaceae bacterium. Lineage (GTDB taxonomy): Bacteria > Chloroflexota > Anaerolineae > Anaerolineales > Anaerolineaceae > UBA6107. The sequence continues at coordinate 401,412 of JAJUGU010000001.1, forward strand.
TTTGATCCTCTTGCAATCAGCATGCATGTTTCTATTCATATACCTGGCAGGGGTGTTGGGTGAACGCATTCGCTATGACCTGCGCAAGAAGATGTTCAATCACTTGCAGGCCTTATCGTTAAATTATTACAGCAAGACGCCCGTTGGTTGGATCATGGCAAGGGTGACATCGGATTCTGAAAGGGTAGCCGACCTGGTAACCTGGGGTCTGGTCGATTCCACGTGGGCGGTCATGAGCATTACCACGTCGATGATCTTCATGTTCATCATCAACTGGAAAATGGCATTGATCGTTATTCTCCTGTTGCCCCTCTTATTATATATTGCGATTCAGTTCCGAAAACGCATCATTACTTCTTATCGAGAAGTTCGGAAGACAAACTCAAAGATCGTTGGAGCATACAACGAGAACATAACCGGTGTACGGGTGATTAAGGCCCTGGGTAGAGAAAAAGAAAACCTGCAGGAATTCAGTGGGTTAACAGAAAAGATGTATCATTCCGCCTTCAGAGCTGCCTGGTTAAGCGGGCTTTTCTTACCCACGGTTCAAATCGTCTCTGCATTTGCGGTAGGAATGGTGGTCCTTTACGGAGGATATCAAGCCCAGATAGGGATGATGACGATTGGTGGAATTCAGGCTTTTGTATCTTATATCACATTCATGATGTGGCCGGTCCAAGACCTGGCGCGTGTTTTTGCTGACATGCAACAGGCGATCGCTTCAGCTGAAAGAATGTTTTCCCTGATCGATTCCCAACCTCAGATCATTGATCGTCCAAGAGCCATCGACCCGGGCACGATCAAGGGTGATATTATCTTTGATCATGTGACCTTCGCTTATGAGAAGGAGAATAAACCGGTCTTAGATGATTTCTGCCTGCATGTGAAACGAGGTGAAACGATCGCTCTGGTTGGACCTACAGGCGGAGGAAAATCAACCATCGTCAATCTTCTTTGCCGTTTTTATGAGCCGGTATCTGGCAAGATTTATATTGGCGGACGAGATTATACCAGCCTCTCGCTTCAAGCCATTCAATCTCGAATTGGTGTAGTATTACAAACGCCTCATCTCTTCTCTGGATCGATCACAGAGAATTTGCGCTATGGCCGGTTGGATGCAACAAATGATGAAATTATTAAAGCCACTAAAGTGATCGGCGCTTATGATTTCATCATGCATTTTGAAAAAGGATTTGATACCGAAGTTGGTGAAGGTGGAAACTTACTCAGCGTAGGGCAAAAACAGCTTTTAAGTCTCGCACGTGCTGTTCTAGCCAATCCTGAAATTTTTGTGATGGATGAAGCAACCAGTTCAGTAGATACATTGACAGAGGCGTTGATTCAAAAGGGCATGCAAACCTTGCTCGAATCCACAACCAGCTTCATTATTGCTCACCGCCTTTCTACCATCAAAAAAGCTGACCGGATCTTGGTCATCGAAAACGGTCGGATAGCAGAAATTGGCACACACAACGAACTATTACGGCTGAGAGGAAAGTACTACCAGTTGTATACTCGCCAGTTTAGAACTCAACTTGAAGCGGCGTATAATCCATTTGAAGAACTATCAAAGGTGTCTTAACCGACAGGGTAAATCAAGATCTGACAATGGGCAAAAGAAATCCGTTACTGACTTATCTTACCCAGCAGTTGAAAGAATTTTTTACGACTGTTTACCGGGTACTTCGTGGAGCGATTTTAACTTTTAACCTGGCAAAAGGAGCAGAGGCAGCCTCGAGCATTGCATATTACACATTATTTTCAATTTTTCCCCTGCTCTTGAGCATTGTTGCTGTTGGTTCATTTTTTATTGACAGAACCATGGTGGAAAATCTTTTGTTGAAATTTCTGCCAACGGTTATACCGGTTTCACAAGAATTCATCCTGTCGAACATTCAACAGGTATTCGAGTTGCGCGGTGCTGTTTCTTCACTTGCATTGCTCGGTCTACTTTGGTCTGCAACTGCTGTCTTCACTACAATCATCCGCAATATTAATGCCGCATGGCCCGCTGCTGCACCACACAGTTTCATACGTATGAGATTGCTTTCGCTTGCAATCATCGCTGCCATGGCTGTTTTGTTGATTCTCTCTTCATTCTCGCTTACCATCCGCCAGGTTTTGTATAATCTCGGCATCATCATCGATTATTCGTTGATCAGTTCTTTCTTATCGTCTTACTTTTTTACTAAGATTTTTCCAATCCTCATTCGAATATTGATTTTCTTTGGCTTATATTACATGGTTCCACAGATCAAAGTGAAAAAATTATCTGCTTTGACCGGTGCAGTGATAACCACTATCGCCTGGCAAACCATCACCAATCTCTTTAGCGCATATTTAGCCAGTGGAATGGCAAGGTATGAGATTGTATATGGTTCTCTTGGAAAAATGATCGCTCTTCTAGCCTGGATTTATTTTAGCGGGTGGATCATCCTGTTTGGTGCACACCTGACTTCATCAATAGACCGCCATGCCTAATTTCACCTCAATGCTTTTCGGTTTAGTGTTTCACCATCAATCATCGTGAAATCAATTCGATTGATCTTAATAATTTTCATTAAACAACTTGAATAACAGCCTGCATACTATTTCTCTTGTAAAACCAATACGAGCTGCCATTTCATCAAGTTTGAGGCTGCATTCAATACTGTCTTGATTATTGGTTTTTTATCCATGCCAGCAGGTGCGCCAGTCTCATTACAATGGGATGAAATATCAGCAATTCAATGATTTTATTGGTGATAAGAAACATGTGCTTATCAGCCAATTTACCCAAATCCTATAATAGAGCCCAATTTTCTCTCAATATTGGTTCCATAATCATTCCGTGTCCTGAGAATTTTCTGTCCATCATCGAGCACCCAATAAGCTGCAGACCAAAGGTAACCCATCACAAAACCTAATCAACGGAATACATCCCTTTCATGACAGTGGATTTACCGCCATTGTACTTTTCACTTTTCATCCTGTTCCTGCTGATTTACATTCTGTTCATAATAACAGTTGCTGGAAGATCATAAAGCCGCGTATTATTGGCTTTACTTACGGGTGTAGCCTTTATCAAATGACAGATTAAAGGGGTTTCAAGCACCAGTCGCATCATAACGGTTGAGTCAGACATTTTCATCCATATACAATGTTGCTTTGGATTCCGTAGCTAAATGGCTGTAGTCACAGTTGGAAATCTGATCAAACAAAATGAATGGCTGCATGTATTAGGGTTGGTATTTGGAGCGTTTGAATTGAATGTAGGTATTCCACTAGCAGTCGTTGCTACCCAACAGCCCAGATGCTTCTCATCATTTGGCTTATCTCCAATCGTGTGTCTTGCTCGAAACATCATACTCATCTCAGCTGGTAAATGGAATAATTGGATAACAGTTGATCTACCAATAAATTCTAAGAAATCAATCCTTTTATTCTCAGTAGAGTTGATCAATCCGTTCTATCATAATCACCGTTTGTCACTTAAAAATCACCCCTGAAATTCTTTGTTTACGTACAAAACATCGAACTCAAGGGTGAAAAGTAAATAAAGACTGGGTGGAACCCTCCCAATTCCACTCGGCCCCTGTTATTGATCTGAAGATCGGATCTCTTTCAATTCTCCAGTGACGGTAAAAATTGTTCGTTCGCAGATATTAGTCACCCGGTCTGCGACTCGCTCCAGGTTATGCGCTACCCAGAGTATCCAATTTGCACGCTGAATCGTTTTTTCATCATTGCCGATCATGCCCATCAAATTTGTATAAACAAGGTTGTAGAGGTTATCGATCTCGTCATCCAGTGTTGGTAGTACATTGGCTTCATCAATATTTTCATTAACAAACGCAATCACAGCCCGATCCAACATCGAAACACACTTCTTTGCCATAATAGGAATATTCACTAATGGCGTAAGAAGTTCTTCGTCTCCCATTCGAATATTGATTTTCGCTATGCCTTTGGCATAGTCGCCCATTCGTTCCAGCTCGCCCGCAATTTCAAGGATAGAAGCCAGCAGCCGAAGATCCCGTGCCATTGGTTGCTGCGTTGCGATGGTGATGAGCACCTGTTCCTCAATATGGTAACGTTTTGAATTAACATCTTCATCAATTTCAATAATCTTTTTTGAAGCAGCAATGTCTCGAGTTCTGAAAGCTTCAACAGCGCCCAGGAGCTGCTGCTCTACCAGATTGCCCAATACAACCAGCTCATCTTTTAATTGCTGGATTTCAGTTTCAAATGATTTACGCATCCTCTCCTCTTTTCAATCCATTTATCCAAATCTACCGGTTACGTAATCTTCAGTTCTTTTATCTTTTGGCCGCGTAAATAAAGTGTTGGTTTCCTCGAATTCGATCACAGTTCCAGATCTCGTATTTTCTGCCAGCATCATCATCGAAGTATAATCCGAAGCCCGTGCTGCTTGTTGCATGTTATGGGTAACAATTACTATAGTATAGTCCTTCTTAAGCGATTGCATTAATTCTTCAATCTTTAATGTAGCAATCGGGTCTAATGCCGAAGCTGGTTCATCCATAAGAATGACCTCAGGTTGAACTGCAATCGCCCGCGCAATACACAAACGTTGTTGCTGGCCGCCTGACAGAGACAAAGCCGATTGTTTTAAGATATCTTTTACCTCATCCCATAAAGCTGCCTTAGTTAACGAAGATTCAACCAATTCATCTAAATTCCCACGGTAACCATGTATTCGCGCTGCCCATGCAACATTTTCATATATGGATTTTGGAAACGGATTAGGCTTTTGAAAGACCATACCAATGCGGTATCGCACTTCTACCGGGTCAATATCGCGCCCATAAAGATTTTGTCCTTCAAAGATAATTTCGCCCTCAATGTGTGTATTTGGCACTAATTCATTCATTCGATTGAACGCGCGAAGCAAGGTTGATTTACCACACCCAGATGGGCCTATGATCGCAGTGATCTTATGACGTGGGATCTGAATATTAACATCAGTTACTGCGCGAAAGTCGCCGTAATAGATATTTAAATTGTGTGTTTCAAGTACAGGTGATATTAGGTTCATTCATGCTCCATGCAGCGGTCTAGTACTTCTTTTCAAACCGGTTACGCAACAATATCGCTGCTGCATTTAAACATAATAATAATACCAGTAAAAAGATAATTGTAGCAGCAGCAAGATGGCGCCATTCAGATTGCGGACGTGAAGTCCATTGATAAATTTGGATCGGCAGTGTTGTGAATTTTGAAAAAGGTGTTGAGGGATCGAAAGTAATGGCTGTAGATGCACCAACTACCACTAATGGAGCGGTTTCCCCGATTGCTCTTGAAATCGCCAGGATCGTACCGGTAAGAATTCCTGGAAGGGCATTAGGCAGCACATGTGCCCAGATGGTTTGCCATTTTGTTGCGCCCAACCCATAGCTTGCCTTACGCAGCGATTGAGGTACAGCACGGATCGCCTCTTGAGCATTGATGATAATCAATGGTAGAACCAGTAACCCCAGAGTTAGTCCGGCTGAAATGACGGTTCGTCCATTAGCAGTTGTCGGATCAACAAATCCAAAGAGCGCTCCACTTGTCAATGGTTCTAATGCCCTCACAAATATGGCAAGCCCCAAGATCCCATAGATTATAGAAGGCACACCAGCGAGATTGTTGATATTGGTTTGTATCAGACGGTTTAACCAATTATCCCTGGCATATTCTTCCAGATAAATGGCTGCCCCTACCCCAAGGGGAAATGCAAAAAGTATAGTAAATAAGATCGTCCACAAAGAACCAAGCACCGCAGTCCGGATCCCTGCAGTGCTCGCCTCACTGGATTGAGATCGTACGACCAGGTCACCATTAATCCATGATTTAAACTGTAGTTGGGCTCCGGGATAATCCTTCTTGATGCTTAGATATTCGTTAACGATCTCAGCTTTTCGAAAGAGAGAATCATATAGAGACCAGGTTTCAAGAACTTCATACCTCAATACTCTGGTTTCAATTAAGAAATATAAATCTTTCCGTGACCGCTCTAATAGAGGTCTTTCTTCCTCCAATTTCTTAAGTGCACCCGAAGATAAATTATCCTTTAATAATTGAATCCATTGTTCAGAGGATTGCTCCTCAAGTTCTATTCCATTCACTGCCAGTGTTGCAGGATTGATTTTTGAATCAACAATAACATATCCTAGAACGCTATCAACGATATTAATAATCAAAGCAGATAAGGCTAAAATTCCAATAATCGTTGCAGCTAAAAATGCAATGCGCCAGTATTTTCCTGATCTTTGTCGTAAAGACAGGTTGTTTGAAAAATCGCTCGTCTCCCTCATTCTTTTCACTATCATTCATAAACCTCACGATATTTTCGAACAATACGTTGACTGATAATGTTCAAAACTAATGTAATCAAAAAGAGAAACAAACCTATTGCAAAAATACTGTTGTAATCTATCGAATCGTAACTTAGATCTCCCCCAGAGATTCTCACGATATGCCCGGTCATTGTTTCTGCTCCCTTGAAGGGATTAAGTGTCAAGTTTGGTCCCGCGCCAGCTGCAACTGCAACGATCATCGTTTCGCCGATTGCCCTAGTAATCCCTAGAATAATCGCAGCGCTGATTCCAGATAACGCAGCAGGAAGAACGATCTTGATGGCAACCTCAAGCTTTGTTGCCCCAAGTCCATACGCAGCGTCTCTCAGCGTTCTTGGCACAGCACTTAAGGAGTCTTCGCAAATGGATGCAACCAATGGCAAAATTAAGATACCCATCACAAGGCCAGCAGATCCAGTATTATAAATTTCCACAATATTCGCGCCGAAAATCGATCGCAGTAAAGGCGTAACCATTGTTAACGCAAAATAACCGTAAACAATGGTTGGAATGCCGGCCAGCAATTCCAGGGTTGGCTTGATAATTTTTCGAGCTTTTTGGCTTGCATATTCAGATAGATAGATTGCCGCAGCTAATCCCAGAGGGATCGCGATCGTCATGGCAATAGCAGTGGTGAGCAAAGTGGATGTGAACAGCGGGAGTATTCCAAACTTATTAATATGTGGCTGCCAGGAAGTTCCAGTCAAGAAATCCCACAAGTTCACTTCTGGAAGTCTAAAAAAGAGCCACGCATCTTTACCAAGAACAAAAACAATACCAATGGTAGTAAAAATTGAAATAAACCCGGCCAGGAATAACAACACATGGATGACTGTTTCTCCTGGTTTTATTTTCTTTTGTAGGCCCTTATTGCGTATTGGATATCCATAATTCATAGCATCACCATTATTTATTTCTTACACCTGTAAAGGCCTTTCTGGTTCCTTTACAGAAAGGCCTTTGGTGTCTTTAAGTCCGGCTAATTGCCCACCGCGCTCATCCACGCATCGAGCGCTGCTTGGATCGACTCTTGTGTGGCAGGGAAATACCCGATATCCGTGATCTCATTGTTTACATTTTTAAGATAGAATCTTATGAAAGCTGCAACTTGCGGTTTCTCCTGCAAAATCTTTGCATCAGAGTACATGAACAACGGGCGTGAAAGTGGATAACTGTTGTCTTCGGCAGTTGCTTCAGTCGGTGTAACACCATCTACAGCCAGTACATTGAGTTTTTCTTCGTTTTCGTAATAGTACGCGAATCCAAAGAATCCGATTGCATAGGGCGAACCTTCTACACCCTGCACCAGCACATTGTCATCTTCTGACATTTGCAAGTGCTCGGCCGCTAATATTGCAGCTTTACCATTTTCAGCACTGGCTTTACCATCTACTCCAGGGTAGGCAGGAGCCATGACAACCTCAACAAAGTAATCAAAGGTTCCGCTGTCAGTTCCTGGAATGAAGCGCAGGATATCCTCAGCAGGCCATTCAGTGCGGACATCAGACCATTTCTTCGCAGTGGAAAATATAGCTGCAAGCTCCTCTCGGGTCACATCACTGAGAAAAGTGTTCTCCTTACTGACCACGACTGCAAGCGCATCAGTGCCTACGCGAAATTCTATGGGGGTCCGTCCAATTTGCTTACATGACTCGACTTCGCTGTCCTTGATCTTGCGCGAAGCATTGGCTATATCTGTCTCTCCATTTACACAGAAGCGCTCAAATCCAGCTCCTGATCCAATACTATCGATGGTAATTTCACCCACGAACCCTTCTTCTTCAAATCGTTGCTTCATTCGTTCTGACAGCGGGAATACAGTGGAAGACCCAGCTATTGTGATTACACCTGTAACCGCGTCAGGCATGTACATCGCCAGTGGATCTTCAATTGAAGTCGGAAGTATCTCAGTAGGTTCTACAATGGGATCTTGCGTGAAAGTCGGCGTAGCCGTTGACGTGCACGCAGTGAGTCCAATTACCAAAATGAGCAAAGCATTAATGACAAGAATAATCCGTTTTTTCATTTTTTCTCCTTTTAGTTTTCTTATCAGGAGAATAACAAATAGCGTTTAAAACAAAACGAATAATTTGTTAACGATTGGTTAAATTTATTTATAAGATTGGGAGTGACAAACTAAACGTCGATCCCGATCCAGGCTTGCTTTCGACCCAAATTTTTCCCCCGTGAGTTTCAATAACATGTTTGGCTATCGACAAACCTAAACCAGTTCCGCCAGAGCTCCTGGCACGATCTGTCTTGAAGAATCGTTCAAAAATACGCGGCAAATCCTCTTCTGCGATTCCTACCCCTGTGTCTGTAACATGAATGATAATTGAATCATTCTCAACCTCAGCTGATAAGGTGATCTCCCCTCCTGGAGGAGTAAATTTTATAGCGTTATGGATTAGATTAATCAAAACCTGTTCAATTCGCTCAGTATCTATCAAGACAACAGGAATTGATTCAGAACATTGTGAACTGATTTTAATACCAGCGCGTTCTGCTTGCATCTTCATACGATTTACAGATTGTTTCAATAATTGAGAAACTTCGCATGGTGATTTTTTCAATTGAACACGTCCAGATTCTATACGAGCAAGATCGAGTAATTCCATCACCATTTGATCCAATTTTTCAATTTCAACCCCCATTCTCGAGAGAAAATGCTTAGCTGAAACGGGATCATTTTCAAGGCTGCGTTCTACTGTTTCGGTCAACGCCCGGATGGATGCTAGAGGTGTGCGTAGTTCATGAGAGACGTTACTGACAAATTCCTGACGCATTCGTTCCATATTTCTTTGGTGTGTTATATCCTGAAAAAGCATTAAAACTCCAATGGTTTCCGTCCCTTCGAGGATGGAACTGATCACGTGCACATATCTTTGGGTTCTCTGAAGTTCTACATTGGTGCTTTGGGATTTTTTGGTTTCTAATGTTTTATTGCATAACTCTACGATCTGGTAATATCGTATTGTTTGTGCGAGTGATTTCCCAATTTCTACCTCTTTGATATCCGAAAGCATAGTTTTAGCTGCCGGATTAATTAAGATGACCTTTTCCTCATTGTCCACAATAATAATGCCATCTGCCATTTGATCAACAATCTTGCTGAATTTTTTCTTTTCAGCCTCAATCGCTTCCAGTTGATTCTGTATTTGAAGACTCATATGACTGAAAGCGCGCGTTAAAACACCAATCTCATTTTGATAATTCGAGCGGGGAATATCGTAAAAATTTCCAGCGGCGATTGACTGCGCTGCTTTTGTTAATAATACAAGCGGTCTGATGGTCCTTTGAGTAATAAGGTAAGTGATCAGAAAGGATAAACTAATCGCAGCAATCCCTCCATACCAGATTACCCGGTTCATCTGAACAACTCGGTTGTCTATATCTTCCATGGCAACCGCCATACGGATGATCATAAATTCTCCAGCTTCTGATATATGTTTGATCGCCACATATAACATGTCAACAGAGGTCGTTTTGCTGTATCGCACTTCTGATCCTACCCCGTATTTGATCGCTTGCTGCACTTCTGGCCGGGTCAAGTGATTATCCATCTTCATCGGATCGGATTCTGTATCAGCGATAACACTGCCATCTGATTGAATAATTGTCACACGGCACTGTAAACTGCTCGCATATCGGGTTACTAACGAATCCAGTGAAGTATTCGACTCTTGAAGCAGAATTTCGCTTGTAAGTTCACTTTCCAATAATCTGGCCTGCGATACCAAAGTCTGATAAAGATCTTCTTCGTAATTCTTCTTGGTTGTTTTCGTAATAAACACTGAAAGGGCAATGATAATGATCCCAAACAAAAGGGAAATCGGAATCGCGAACCGCCAGAGTATCGATCGCTTCTTCATCTACCCCTCAAACCTGTACCCTATACCAGGCACAGTCAGAATGCGTTTCGGATGAGATGGGTCAATCTCAATCTTCTTCCGCAACCAACGAATATGAACATCTACGGTACGGTCATTGCCAATGTAGCTCCAACCCCAGACCTCCTCAAGAATCATTTCTCTAGAAAGAGCTCTGCCTTGGTTTATTGCTAAATAGTGCAATAGATCATATTCTTTGGGTTTTAATAACAAGGGTTGATTGTTTAATCGGACTTCATGCCGGATTGTGTCGATGGTTAAATTTTCAAAAATTAATTCTCCTGAACTTAAATTATTCGAGATTTCGATACCCTTTTTTTCACGTAATTGATGATACAAACGCAGTCGTGTCTTTATTCTGGCCAGTAATTCACGCATGCTGAATGGTTTGAGAATATAATCATCTGCGCCAATCTCAAAACCTACCACCCGGTCAATTTCATCAGTGCGGGCCGTCAGGATCAAGATGGGTATATCCATTTCACGGCGTAGAGTCCTACAAACATCGAATCCGTTCATTCCCGGCAGCATAATATCCAGCAGGATTAACTCAGGCTGAAACTCCCGGGCAATTTTAAGGCTTTCTAATCCGTTACCTGTAACCTCAATGATATATCCATCTAGTTTGAGGTTGTATGCCAGCGTTTCCTGCAGAGATAACTCATCTTCAACAATCAATACTCTTTCGTTCATGAAATCATTTTATCACGATGATTCACAACGCTTCATTCTCCTGATTTACAAGAATGTCATGGAATAAATTCGGAACAATAACCGTCATGGTCGCATTCGACATACTCAATTTCTTTCACAATTCCATAACATTCGTATTGTCCCCAGTCATCACACAGCATATTTCCCTCAGCCACGTTTGAATAGGTATTATCACCCTGGGGTTCAACAAAAACGATACCGCGATCAGATGTCTCAAATGCCACGAATGCATGCCCATTTTCCTGATCAATAAAATAAACACCAACGATCCAGGCTTTGAGATTCTGCTGGCGCGCATTCGCGACCAGATCAATAGCGTAATCCATGCAATTATATGTTTCCAGGTCATACTCCTGCCAATTGGTATGATCGTCGATTAGAAATTGCACCAGATCATCCCAGGTGATTATTTTATATATCGGTGTCGCAGTAGGTTCAGGCTTAATAGGAGTGTAAGGATTCTTGATGTCATATTGATAAACCGCCACATTGTCAAATAGAACCTCCACATCAGTTTCAAGACTAGGAAATACACCTAACCCAATATTTCCATATTTTATTGAAGAATCAGAGAATGAAGTTTCGTATGAGTTATTAAAGTAAATCTCAACATTATCTCCGTAAAAAACAATGGTAACCTTGTTTGATTCAGGGGCTGGATTTAGATTCTTTCCCTTTCGAACGCCCACTACTTCGCTGGTATTATTTTCAATTGTTTTTCCTACAGCATAAGTACCATCTCCCCAAATCTGTAAGAAATAAAAAGTTTCATTATCCCTGAGCCGCCAGTAAATATCAAGCCCAGTATTCTCTTCATCCTTCGAAACAAATTCATACTCTACTGAAAAAACCGCGTCAACAATCGGATTTCCGTCAAAAATCGACCAGGTTATGAAATCGCCCTTCTTTCCATTGATTCGATACTTGCCATTTACATAATAAAGGTCTCCATAAGCAGTATGATCGACCCACCATCCACTGTGGTTGTTCGAAAAATCATCCAACAAAATGATCGCCGGATCGCTTGTTGGCGTCGGTGATAGGGTAATTGTAGGACTCTGTGTGACTGTAGGCATCATAATAGCTTGAATTGGAGTGGACTCACTAGTACACCCGGTGGTAATTAGGCTTAGAATAAGGCAAAACAAAACTCTCTTCATTGTCCCTCCTGATGAGGATAATGAATTTTACTTTACGTTAGATAATATCAGGAGCATTTTTATCAATATCGCTCATTAAAGATGAAAAGAATCCGAATAATATTTGAATAACCTGTTTCAATCCAAGTTACACTCACACGCAGGTTCAAATAATACATTAATACACACTGCAGGTTTTTTGTGATAAGGAATTTTTTACTCTTGAGAGTTATCAACCTGCTATCAATAAATTTTTCAATCACAAATTAACACTAGTCACCCTATCCAAAACAGTGAAGACCTAGATTTTTGGATCTGGTTAACCAGTCTAAGAAAAATTCAATCCACTTGATTTCGATTATCTCGCCAGATCAGCAATTCATCTGTCCGTTTGACAAAGAAATCAGGACAACGTCCATCTCCTAGGTTGCCAACGCCTCCATCTGGTTCACAAATTTCGTTGCCATTATTGTCATAAAGAATGCTATACATTTCACCATGGACCTTTGGAACAAAATACACAGTTTGTTTGTTGTACCTGTAGCGCCAGATCGTTCGCGGTGGATCTCTTAATGGTTCATTTTTGAAAATCTTAATTAGATCATCAATCCATTGAGGATTTTTCTGTAAACCCGATTGATCAGGTTCGGGTGTAAGAAATCGTACATAAATATGCTGCCCGTCACCAGCATACCCCCCCCAGCCAATCCGATTTCCTTTGGCGTCCACGATTTCAGCTTCGCCTCGGTGAATTTTTACATAGAGCGTGCTGTCATAAGCATTCACACAGTGTTGTACTTCTGCCCATTTAAAGATCTCAATTGGCTGGTCGTTTACATAAACAGTTTTTCGATCTTCAGGCATATTTCCTCCTATAAAAGTGGGAGGGGACTCTCGTGTCCCCTCCCGGTAACTTTTTCAAGGTGTGTCGTTTACAATTCGATCTTCATCGATCGGGTACACCGTTGGGTCGATGGGTGTATTATCTGGAGGTATTCCATATAGGAATTGGACGTATTCGATCAGCGCATCCAGATCGCTGACCCCGATTCGGGTAACATTGGTTCCACTGAGGAATACCGAGAAGTTATCACCGCCAGTGGCAATAAACTCGTTGCACGTGACTGTATAGGGCGTATCGTCTGGCAAAATTGGAGTGCCGTCTGATAAATACAATTCTGTGATACGCGATCCCACAGGAAGCGAGAGATTGTAGTGATAATGTAATCCAGATTCCTGTAGTAACTTCATCGAGCTTTGTGGTGGTTTGAATTGCTGTTCTAGCAAGGCATAGATCTGGCTTCCCGTTAGTGTCATGGTTACCAATTTATTATCGAAGGGCTGGACGGTGAAGAAGTCACCATAGGTAATGTCGTGAGGGTAGGTCGCGTACGCAATGTCTGCACGAATTCCACCCGGGTTCATAAATGCGATCTGGGTTCCCCCCTTCCATGCCTGAGCATCAGCGATCAAGTCACCCATCGGTACTTCCATCGTATACCGGTCGGGTCCCCTTGATATCGGGCCGGTTGTTGAAGCCTTAACGGCATTCACAATTGGTGCAATTTCAGCCTGGTAATTTGCTACCAGAGACGCAATGGTTGGATCGGGAGTCACACCCTGATTGTACGTGGTCACTACCTGGAGTGATGAATTGATCACACTATCAGTCAGCCGATCGAAACTCAGGTTAGAAACCCCGATTGCAGTACCAGAGGAATACTGTTGAATAATTGGAATACCATTGACCTTACCGGTATATCCACTATGTGAATGTCCGGAGAGGATCAAATCCACGCCTGGAACCGCAACCTGTGTCATTTCTCCACTTACCACGCCTCCATACACATCTGGCATGTGCGCAAGAACGATCACCATCGTAGCTCCCTGCTCCCGCAGTTCTTCAGCCAATTGTTCCACGATTGGACCAACATCCCGAAATTCAAGCCCTTCAGTGACGCCTGCCATCACGATGCTTGGCGTGTCTTTGCTTGTTACGCCGATGAGTCCGATATGTTCACCTTTTACATACAACATAGTCGTAGGAACTGCCCAGTCAGGTCTCTCGTCACTGCCCTCATAAAACACGTTGGCAAGAAGAATTGGGAAGTTCGCCTGATCCATGCGATCCTGTAGCACATCAAGTCCCCAGTCAAATTCATGGTTACCCACCACAGAAGCCTCGTAACCCATGTGATTATAGACGTCAATAACCGACTCTCCGAACAACAGATTCGATATGGGTGTTCCTTGCATCATATCGCCTACATCGAGCAGCACAGTCCCGAGTGGATTGAGGGCTTTATAATTGTTTATGTAGGTCATGTTGTACGCTGCCCCGCCTACCAGCTTACCGCTGACCATTTTACCGGTTTCCAATTGGCCGTGAAAATCATTGGTTGAAATGAAAGTGAACAGTGGATAGCGTGCTTCACGAATCCATGCGAGAACTTCAGCATTGGTAGCCAGCTGCTTCGGGAGAAGTGTTGTACCTGTAGGGGTGAAGATACCTGCAATTAGGGAATACGCGATAGAACCTTTAGCCCAACTTGAAACGGCATTGGCGTCAGTGTAGGGTTTCAACACACTCATATCCATGCCGATGTCACGCGAGTCACCCATTGCTCTGTTGACAAGTAAGAAAAACACACCCTCTCGTGGAAGAGTTGTTTGAGGTTTTCCTTTATCACTCGGTATCTTCAAGTAGTCTGTACGATCGCCGTCAAAAGCGGACCATAGCAGGTCAGCATAATCTTCACGATTCACTGGGAGCGTTGAAGTAGAGCTCATCCAGATATTGGCAGCCGGTATCAGAGTCCAGTTTTTCACAAAGACGTCAGAGGGTGAAATCGTTCCCTTCGCCATGATCCAGTTGGTGATCAATTCACGCACTTCTGTTGTGGATTGATACAAAATGGTTGCCGTAGGGAACTTGCCTGTCGCTCGATAGTTATTAAGTGCAACCCTGACAATCTGATCCATCTCCAGATCTTCGCCGTTGAGCCTAAGTTCCACAACGCGTTGACCAACGGGTTTCGTTACATCCAGCTTGTACTCGATGCCTGACCACATATCATAGTTGTAGTCGCGCACAGCAGAATTTACTGTCACACCGGTTGGTTCATAGTAGTATTGGTTGAAGTAATTAGCAGTCCACTCCAACTCATCTTTGATCATCTGACCTGTGGCTTCAATAACATAAAGCGTATTGTCATAGATGTAGACCGCATATGCATCTTTTAGTTTGATCGGACCTGCGCTCAACTGGGCAGAATTGGTGAACAAAGCAGCACAAGACGCATCTACCGGGAATCCTGCATCTGCAGCTGCTTCCATCTGTACCATATTGATTAAGTCAGCCATAGGGCCGTCTGCCACCCTGGCAGCAAACCCACCGGGGAAAGCTTCTGCAGCTGTTCCGATTGGGGTATTAATGTAAGCAACGGTTGTATCGTGGTATGGCTGCATAAGAGCTTTAAGCAACGCGTCTTCAGCATAGCTTCCCAGAGCTGGAGTTGTACTTGTTTTTGATGTAATGGTCCAATCCGAACCAGAGCCGCTGAGTGAAATTCTGATATCTGAGATATTTCGGGCATGGTAGTTCGGTTCGGTGACCAGCACACCGTTAATGATCTGGCTGGCGACATTTGCATGAGCATGCCCAGCAAGGATCACATCAATTCCAGAGACCTCATTTGCCAGGAATTTTACAAAATTCTCCTCCCGCCCATAACCATAGGTCTCATCCAGACCGCTGTGCGCCGCCACCACAATCACGTCGGCCCCTGCTGCACGCATTTCGGGCACATATGTCTGAGCTGCTGCAACCGCATCACCAAACACACAGCCAACGATATTTTCAGGACGCTCCCAATGCACTACAGCCGGTGGTGTTAAACCAAGAATACCGACCTGCACTCCCGCAACATCCTTAATGACATAGGGAACAAAAGTGTAATCCTCACACCCGGTCACATTCGCCGAAAGTAAAGGGAAAGTGGCTTCACTCTGATATTTGTTTAACACCTCTGGCCCATAGTTGAATTCATGATTCCCCACTGTTGCGGCAACAAATCCAATTTGGTTCATCGCTGCAGCTAGGGGGTTGATCACAGAAGTGTCGATCATATTGAAGTAGTATGCGAGGGGAGTTCCCTGAATCGTGTCACCGTTATCAATGATAATAGTATTGGGGTTAGTAGCAAGCACACTCTTCAAATATGTCATCACCTTTGTCAGCCCGCGTTGAGCAGAACCAGTTGGAACACTATCCGTGAAATAATCGTAGTTATCCACATTGCCATGGATATCACTGGTTCCCAGAATGACAATGTCACGGGTCTCAGCCGCGGTTGCCGGGGTGAAATTAACCCCAAGCAGCGAAAAGACCAAAGTCAACAAAATCAAGCTTGTAATCACTCTCCAAAGTGAAATATTCGATTTCATAAGTTCCCTCCATCGGTGGTAGATAGGAAATTTTAAATACAAGAAACGCAGAAATATTCCCCTGGAATTTTCCCTCCTTTACAAGAAATTTATTGCTTGCCTTAGGGAAAGACGAAGGACGATTCTGCGATATATTCAGTCTTCTTCAGTTTAACTACTGCGTGATAAAGATATGTTACAACTCACAATTTCATAAGTCAAGCAGCATTGATAGCGCTCTGGCAAATGAGTAACAATTAACCAATTGGATTCCTCGCTAATTTGAAAATAAACTCATTTTTTATTTAATTTCGGAATCCGATGCACAACGAAAACCTAAGTCCTCACTGCTATTAAAACTGAGGTCATAAGTACGGTAAAAATTTCGAAGGAAAGAAGCGTTTGAAGCCCAACCTCCACCACGCACGACTTTGTTATTGCTTCCAGAAGGTCCTGTTGGATTATCTGAGGGGGATTCACTATAGTATGATTCCGAATACCAGTCGCTCACCCATTCCCACACATTCCCTGCCATGTCCATCGCTCCATACTGACTGACGTTATCAGGGTAACTGCCTACTGCACTTGTGTCACCCACACAATGGTTGGCTGTTGCAGCATCATAGAAATTTACCTTCTCACAGGTCGGGCTCTCATCTCCCCATGGAAACGCTCCGGAATCCTTATTGCTTGCGGCTTTCTCCCATTCCGCCTCAGTTGGCAGCCGTTTCCCAGCCCATGTGCAATATTTTTGCGCATCATTCCAATCAACATACACCACCGGGTATTGGGCAAAATCAGGATTGTCATAATAAGAAGTGTGCATGTTTGAAGAGACATTACTGGGAGGATCACAGGCACCATCTTTCACACACGCTGCATATTGAGCGTTCGTCACTTCATATTTGTCAATATAGAAACGATCCAGATAAACTGTGTGTTGTGGGAGTTCATCATCCAGGCAAGAAAACCCACCTCCATGATTTGGGTCACACCCCATGAGAAATTCACCCGCAGGAACTTCGACCATTGTTGAAAATGCATCAGTTACCCCAACATCATCCACTGGAGCTGTCGTAGGTTCTACTCCGCAACCAGTCAGGAAAACGATCATCAGAAGAATTATGAAAGCTTTTTTCATCTCAATCACCCTTTCTAGTATTTGGGGTCAGATAATTTTTCTTCCCTTGTCTCATGTTACAGCTTACTACAACAATAACAGAAGCAATGTTTTCTTTCTAACGGGCTTGATTCTTAATGATTACCTATGATTATGTATCAATTCTGGTCAAATGTATCCTATCAATTCATGATTTTGAACAAGTATTTTTACGACATTTTCATAATGTAAATTGTGTGGACCTAATTCTCACAGACATTATCGAATTCGTTTTGGTTCTCATCGATCAATAAATAAGGGGGATTACATACAAATGTGGTTACCTGTAAAACAAATAATAAAAACAATTAGAATAACAAACAATTATCTTCCGCCCTCATTATATGATACGATAAAATTTCAAGGGTTTTCCTGCTTGAAGATCTTTCAATGCAGTGTTGATCTGATAATCTGACAGTCGGTAAACATCATAGCATGCAACAAATTTCCCCAAATCATCCCGCTGGACATCCCAACCTAACAGAATAGTTCCAGCTTTTTCACCAATCTCCATCGGTTCTATCCAGCTCAAACCATTAGTTAATTGATACGCCAATAGATCAGCCAGAGTGTCTCTAAGCGGTAGGTTTTCATAATATTCCCAATGAATATCGGCGGAGGGGTTGCATATGATTAAATTACCTGTCAGGTCGACATAAGATTCAACCTTGTCTTTTATGCGATCATATTTATTGAACATATACTCCTCTTTTTCTATTGATTAAGAGTATAGCAAAATATGGATAGATTCAATCAAGTTCCTTCTCATCCGTATGATCCGTTATAACCAAGATGAACATATAGGGGTATTCAATTCAGATTGCTTATAACATCAAGGCTTGAGTAGAGTAAAGAAGCTTTATTAGCTTACCTGTCTGAATCTAATATTATAGCGTCCAGAAAAAGTGGAATACACAATATTGGAAAAACTAAAAAAAGCCCGCTGCATGTGCAGCGGGCTATATCGTAACGATTTAGATTAGGGTACAGCAGAAAGTGCACCATCAGCAGTGGCGAGGCCTGCTCCTGTTGCATCATCACCCCAGCAAACGGAGACCCACGCTCCAAGATTTGGATCAACAATATCCCGGCAACCCGCGCCAAGAGGAATCGCTGAACTTTCAAGATAGGCTTCCGCTTCCTCGGCAGTTAATCCAGGAGCCTTTTGGGCCATCAAAGCCACAATACCGGCTACGTGCGGGCTTGCCATGCTCGTGCCGCCCAGATAATAATAACTGATCTGTCCGCTATTCGTCTGGTATGGACCTACAACCCATGAACCAGGGGCAGCGACATCCAAATCTTGGTCACCCAATTCACGACTTGAGAAATCGGTGATATAGAATTGCTCGGCAAGGGTTGGTTCAGGAACATCACTGTATAACCACCAGCCACTACCAATCCACTCACCTACCCAGCCTGAAGCAGCTACTGAAATTACGGGTTCATACGCACCTGGATATCCCATCCCCGCGGTGCCTTCATTGCCAGCAGAAGCAACAATAATCACCCCAGCCTCGATGGCATAATCTATTGCGGCTTTTTCCATGGCGTCCAGAGCAGGGCCACCAAGACTCATATTGATCACCACAGGATAACCGGCAAGTTCATTCTTCTTCAGATCTGCCACATAAACAATACCGCGTGCCACTACTGATGACCACCCCGAACCATTCTGGTTGAGCACTTTTACCGGGATCACCGTTGCCAGAGGAGCAACGCCATTAATCTTGCGTGCTCCCATTTGATACCCAAGAATGGTTGAAGTCACATGCGTACCGTGTGAATTCTGATCGTGCTCCCATTTATTGGGTTGGCTTGAGACAAATCCCTCCTCGCCGCCGCCACCGCCAAAGGCAATACCATATTCTTCAGCAATTCGTTCTTCAGGGAAATACTGCCGCCAGGAATCCACTAACCCTGTGTCAAGCACGGCAACGTAGACACCGGTTCCATCGTACTCCACTGTCCGAGTTCCAGTCAGGGTGTCAGTGACATTGATTGAATCAAGATCCCATGTACTGGATCCAGTGGAGAAATCTGAAACCGAGACCGTATCCACTGGGCTTCCTTTGCGTTCCTGATCAGGGCTTGCAGCAGCTACAAAGGGCAGTGCAGTGATCGCAGAAAGTTGTGATTTCTTGATCTGCATGGTCACGGCATCGATTTCGTAGACGATATCTCTGACCTTGCCAAAAGTGGCTAATTGAGCAAGCAAATCATCGTTGATGTCGGTGTTTAAGAGAATGTTGACTCCGATTACTCCGTTAGTGCTGGCGGCTGATGCTTGTGTAAAGGTTATTCCCAGCACAAAAAACAGAACAAGGCAAATTGAAAAAACCTTTTTCATCTTAAATATCCTCCTAAGAAATAAGTGGCAATTTATTTGTTTAATCAGTATACAGTTTGAAAAAGTGCTTTCTACGTAAAAACTGGTAATTTTATTGTTTGTAAAATCAAACTGGATATATTGCCATGCCTGTGCTGGTCTTCTAAAAAGATTTTGGAAGGAAAATCCAATGATGATGATGATGTAGATCAAAACCAACAATCCCACCTATACTTTTTTCAGTGAACCTTTAAGAATCTTATACGATGCGATTAAATCGGGCACTTATGTTAGGAATATTTGGAATACTTATTGATAGTAAAAGAATGTACAATGGAAATTGAAAACTAATTAAAGAAACAGATTCTACCAATCATATTTATCACTCTGATGCATATTTTTCGCAAAGGAGGAATAACCCATGCCTTTTAATGAAAAATCTCGTTTGGATCCTTCTCAAATCCAGGATCGGCGTGGAAGGAGCACAGGTAAAACCATTGCGATAGGTGGTGGAGGAATCGGTATCATTATTGTGATCGTTGCACTTCTTCTAGGCGTAAATCCCGGTGATCTTACAAATATGACAGGATTACTGCCCTCCACCTCAGATCTGAGCGCTGGCGAGATTAGCGATCTGGTTGCTGAATGCCAGACTGGAGCAGACGCGAACGCGCGCGAGGATTGCGCCATCGTGGGCTATGTCAACAGCATTCAGGCTTTCTGGTCTGATGAATTCGCAAATCATGGCTTTGAATACACTCCATCTCAAACGGTGCTCTTTTCCGGAGCAACTCAAGCTGCCTGTGGCTTTGCTTATGGCGCGATGGGACCCTTTTATTGTCCGAGCGACCAAAGTGTTTATCTAGACCTTGCTTTCTTTGATGAACTTCAGACTCGTTATGGCGCTCAAGGTGGGTCTTTTGCTGTTGCTTACATTTTAGCCCACGAATATGGTCATCACGTTCAGGATCTTCTCGGGTTATTGAACACAGCGAGTGGTTCCTCAAGTCGAGGACCGCTGAGTACGTCCGTTTATACTGAACTACAGGCAGACTGTCTGGCCGGGATTTGGGTCTACCATGCCGTTGAAACCGGTTACCTGGCTTACATAACGCAAGAGGAGATAGCTCAAAGCCTGGATGCTGCTGCTTCTGTGGGAGATGACCGAATCCAGCCTGCAACGCAAGGCTACGTTTCACCTGAGACCTGGACGCATGGATCCTCTGATCAGCGTTTATCAGCATTGGAAGATGGTTTACAATCGGGAGATATTAACACCTGCGAAACACCAGGTTGGACTCCCTAGTTTGCTGATTTTTCAAGCCTGGGTCGCTTTCTGTATTGTATTTTGACAAAGATTTTGCTGAATAGCTTAAGTAAGGATCATTTCTGTGTACTCATAAATATCATCTGAGTTTTATAAACCATACGAGAAGAGCATTTATGATGGTTTGCATTCCTGATGAAATTATGAAACTCCATCCTGCCTTAATAATTAAAAAATGCGAGGGTGGGATTTGCTTGCCCTAGAATCATCAGGGAACCCACATCCAATCTTTAAAAAAAAGAGTGGCGAGAGTGGGATTTGCCTGCCCTAGAATCATCAGGGAACCCACATCCAATCTTTAAAAAAAAAAAGAGTGGCGAGGGTGGGATTTGCCTGCCCTAGAATCATCAGGGAAACCACATCCAATCTTTAAAAAAAAGAGTGGCGAGGGTGGGATTTGCTTGCCCTAGAATCATCAGGGAAACCACATCCAATCTTTAAAAAAAAGAGTGGCGAGGGTGGGATTTGAACCCACATCCAATGGCTTATGAGTCCACTGCTCCACCATTGAGCTACCTCGCCAACGCACGCTATCTTACTATAACCTGAACGTTTTGTCAACGACTCTCGCAAAAGATACCATCTATACGAAGTGATTTTATTGAGAAAATCCTAATCGTTTTTCTTTCATTGAAACATAAGTCCCTTGCCCAATCACCAGATGATCTAACACCTCGATATCCATCAATTTCCCAGCTTCCACTGCCATCCGTGTTAAAGTCATATCCTCGGTGCTTGGAGTCGGATCACCACTGGGATGGTTATGTACCAGAATCACTGATGCCGCGTTTCTCTGTATAGCTCCCTTGAACAACTCTGCCACACGCACCATTGAAGAATTTAACGATCCCACGTAAATTTTATCAATAAAGATTTTTCGATTGCGCGTGTCTAGAAGGATCACCCATAAATGTTCTTGCACTAAACCCTGCATCTCATATCGCACCAGCTCCGCGGCATCAGAAGGTGAGCTGATCGCTCCGCTCAATTCCCGATTTTCAAGATTCAGACGTCTACCCAGTTCGATCGCCGCCTTCAATTGTGCAGCTTTCGCGGGTCCCAGTCCGCGGATCTTGCACATCTCAGTAAAACTTGCTTTCTGGATTCCGCTCAGTCCCCCAAGTTCTTTCAAGATGCGTGTTCCCATCTGTACAGAATTTTCACCTTCCACTCCCACTCGCAGCAAGATGGCAATCAATTCTGCTTTACTTAGATATTCTGGTCCGTTATTCGCAAGACGTTCGCGCGGACGCTCATTTTCCTCAAGATCGGTAATGCGGTACGCAGCTTTGGTTTCTCTCGGCATTGGTATTCTCCCTGATATCCATTTTTTATATATCAGCTTCAAGTTTTTCGCAAGACAGGGTGCTTTCAAATTACCAACACCGGTCATCCATGCTATAATTTTGCAATGGAGCGTTAAATGACCCTCGACCCTACATTTCTTAAACAACTTACCCTTTTTGCTACCGGTTTCTCGGCTGCCTTCCTGGCAGCTTTATGGTTGAGCCTCATATTTTGGACGCTGCGGGATATTCGTAAGCGCACCAAAGATCGCTTTTTGCGCATTCTTGCTGTGGTGATCGTTACCCTCCTCTTTCTGCCAGGAGTGCTTGTATATCTAATCTTGCGCCCCGCCAAAACCCTCGAAGAAGATTACCAGCATTCACTTGAAGAAGAAGCACTTTTACAGTCCATTGAAGATGCAGCGATCTGTCCTGGCTGCAGCCGAAGAATCGACCGCGATTGGGTCGCCTGCCCTAGCTGCCACACCCGCCTTAAAAAGACATGTGAACACTGCGGCAAAGTCATCGAGTTACCCTGGAACCTCTGCCCATACTGCGCTACCCCGGTAGCTGGTATGCGCAAAGAGGCTCCGGTTGCTAAAGAAGATTATCAACCATTATTGGACGATAATTTCGAATCTCACCCTTAGATTGGTATTTCTTATCAATGCAGACTCTTTCTACTATCGAACCTGTGGATTATTTGATCATTGGTCATATCACACAGGACATCACCACAGATGGATTGGTTCTAGGCGGTACCGCGTCGTATGCTTCATTGACTGCAAGAGCATTTGGCTTGAAAGTTGGTATCGTCACTTCTTGTGCGCCCGATCTTCAACTTCCTGAGCTTGAAGGCATTCAAGTGATACGGAAACCATCCGCTTTCACCTCAACCTTTAAAAATAATTACACACCCGCCGGGCGTATACAGTATATTCACCACGTGGCAGAAAAAATCACTTTCGATGACGTACCACCTGTATGGCACAATACACCGATTGTACACCTAGGTCCCCTAGCCAATGAGATCGGACCTGAAATGGCCAGGTGCTTTCCTAATTCTCAGATTGATATCACCCCGCAAGGCTGGTTGAGGGGCTGGGATGGTGATCATATCGTAACTTATCGTGACTGGCCAGAGGCTAATCAGGTGTTGCCTTTCGCGCATGCTACTGTGATGAGCATCGAAGATGTTCAGGGAAATGAAGATGTAGTATCCGAATTTGCTGCCCTTGTTTCCATCCTGGTTGTTACAGAAGGCGCAGAGGGTTGTCGAGTTTATTGGAAGGGTGACGTCCGCCATTTCACCCCCCCTCAGGAAAACGAAATTGACCCTGTTGGTGCAGGAGATGTATTTGCATCCTCATTCTTCATCAAATTAAAACAAACCCAGGATCCATGGGAGTCAGCCCGCTTTGCTACTCTTGTAGCTGCCAATTCTGTCACCCGTAAAGGAATCTTGGGCGTGCCAACTCGTTCAGAAATTCAAGCACTGCAAACTGAAATTGTTGAGCATTCGGTAAAATGACACGCATTTACACTCTCGTAAACCAAAAAGGTGGCGTCGGAAAAACAACTACCGCCATAAACCTGAGCGCCTACCTGGCAGCCTTTGGACAGCGCGTGCTCCTAATTGATCTTGATCCTCAGGCAAATGCTACGTCATCGCTTGGTATCGACAAATACTCGGTCACCCGCGGCACCTATGAAGTGCTTATCGGTTCAGAACCAATCACCCCTAACATCTTGCACAACCCAAAATTCAAGATCTCCTTGCTCCCTTCTTCACCAGCTCTGGCCGGGGCAGAAGTTGAATTGATCAACATTGAGAAACGCGAGTTTCGCATGCGCGATGCGATCCAACCCATCATTAATCGATTTGATTATATCCTCATCGACTGTCCGCCTTCACTTAGTCTCCTTACAGTAAATGGTTTGGTAGCCGCTCGCAGCGGAGTCCTGATTCCTGTACAATGTGAGTATCTGGCTTTGGAGGGGATCAGTCAATTGACACAAACGCTCAACGGCATTCGCACCTCTCTCTATCCGGAATTAAAGATCCGTGGTGTAGTTTTGACTATGTTTGACAGCCGCACCAATCTTTCATCAGATGTCGTGAAAGAAGTAAAAAAATTCTTCCCTAACCTTGTCTTTGAGACGGTAATCCCGCGTTCAGTACGTCTTGCCGAAGCTCCATCTTATGGGATGCCGATCTCAACCTATGCACCTGAAGCATTTGCCGCTAAATCTTACGCAGCCCTCACCCGCGAAATTTTAACCCAAGATGGCGAAACGTCATCATCTACAACGGAATAGGCAGGAAAAAATGGCACAAAAATCTGGTCTAGGAAAAGGATTGGAAGCATTAATCCCTGGCGGGTTTACCAGCACGCCTGCCACTGCCGACACATACGCACCAATTACAATGATCGCACCCAATCCTCGCCAACCACGCGAGAGTATGTCTGAAGAAAACCTTTCAGAGTTGGCAGCATCCATTAGCGAACACGGTATCTTACAACCCCTCATCGTCACCCACGATCCGATCACTGGAATGTATACATTAATCGCTGGGGAACGCAGGCTTCGTGCTGCCAGAATGGCCGGTCTTGAAAAAGTCCCTGTCATCATCCGCTCTGTCACTGATCAGGAGCGTTTGGAACTGGCGTTGATCGAAAACGTACAACGTGCTGACCTCTCGCCACTGGAGACTGCTGCAGCCTATCGCCAACTGGCAGATGAATTTAATCTCTCCCATGACGAAATCGCTGCCAGGGTTGGAAAAAGTCGTGTCGCCGTGACAAACTCTTTACGATTGCTCAAGCTCCCTCAGCAAGTTCAAGATGCACTGACATCACAATCCATTACAGAAGGACACGCCCGGGCTTTACTTGGGTTACCCACTGAATCAGCCCAACTGGCAGCTCTTCACACTATCCTTAAAAACGAATTGAATGTGCGCCAGACGGAGGAATTGGTAAGAAAGCTTACAGGGGTAAAACCTCCTTCCCTCCCTGAAAAAGTAATTGACCCTCATGTTAAAGAGATTGAGGACCGGTTAAGCGAAAGATTGGGTACCAAGGTCAGTCTGCGGCATGGCGAAAAAGGTGGATCGCTAACGATTCATTACTATTCTGATGAAGAATTGGATTCGCTGATCAATACTCTCATGGCCAAATGACCTCGTGGACCCTTTGGCTAGCATCTTTCTTGCAATATTCGATGGAAATAAGTATAAATTCTTGAGGTTTTCATGAGGAGGTGCAAATGCCACTGACACCAGAAATCCTCGTTCCGCGTTTGGGTGAAGCCTTAATTAGCGAAAACTTACTTCGACCCGATCAATTAGAGCTTGCTCTGGATCGCCAAAAACTTGAACGAGCGGCTGGTAATTCCATTCCAATTGGTCAACTGCTGGTTGATATGGGATTCATTTCCAGGGATGATCTTGACCAGGCAATCACCAGACAAATTTTAAAGCTTCAGAGTGCCTTACAAGAGGCGAATAAAAATCTTGAATTGCGCGTTCAACAGCGCACAGAAGAACTCGAAGTTGCTTATAAAAAACTTTCTGAACTTGATGAACTGAAATCAAATTTCATCGCGAATGTTTCTCATGAACTACGTACCCCTCTTACACACATTCAGGGATACATAGACCTATTCCTGTCAGGAAAAGATTATCCCATTACAGATGAGGTCAAGCAGGGCTTGTTGGTGATGCAACATTCAGCTGATCGGCTGAATCGCCTGATTAATGATCTCATTATGTTTTCAGCTGCTGAAGTTGGGTCCCTGAAGATCAGTAAATCGAATCTGAAAATCAAACACCTCGCTGAAAAATGTATCCAGATTTATCAAGCATCAGCCAAGACCAAAGATATATCACTCGAGGTAGTAGCCCCTGAAGATGAAATTGAAATCTCAGCAGATGAAGATCGAATCATCTGGGTAATCAATCAATTATTAGACAATGCCATCAAATATACTGAAAATGGAGGTCATGTCATTCTGGCGATTGAAAAAGATGCCGATGATGCGGTGATTTCCGTTGAGGATAATGGAGTCGGTTTTGACCCAGGGCAAATTAATGAAATTTACGAGCCATTCCATCAATTAGATGGGTCATCTAAACGAAAGGTTGGTGGTACTGGAATCGGATTGGCCCTGGTCAGCCGTATCCTTGATGCACACGGGTCAAGCATCTCTGCCAGTTCTCAGCCTGGCAAGGGCAGTCGTTTCGAATTCCATCTGCCTATCGTCACAAAAAAGGATTAATGTATAATGTTCTCATATGGAAAAAGTTGAATTTTCCCGGGGGACCGAACAGGAAACGCTGCTCACAATTTCAAATAAAGCAGCGCAGGCAGGGAATTGGAAAGAAAAGTTAGATAAGATCGTTCAATTCACTCGCCCACACTTCATTTTTGATAACATCGTTATCTATTTTACTGAAATTGAAACAAACCGCATTGATGTGCTCTACGCGCGTGCGACCGGTCGTGGAAAATCACAGGGTGCAGATGTCTCTTGGGGTGAATCAATCGCCAATAAGGTTATCGCAGAGAAACGCATGAACCTTGATATACCTCAATCCTTAAATGTTAACGATCGCCTGCAAATGCCCTATACCCTGGGATTGCCGCTTTCACTTTATGAAAACATGACCGGAGCATTAGTTTTCGTTCGTTTTGGTGGACCAGAGTACACGCCAGAGAGTATTCGGTTCGCAGAATTCTTAGCCGATCAGATAAAGTCTGTTGTTCAACAGAAATGCCTCGAAGATTTCACTAAAATGCTGCAGGCGCAGCGAGATATTACCCGCCTGCAGGGAGATTTTATCAACACCATTTCTCACGAGCTGCGAAACCCGCTCGGATTTATTAAAGGATACACTACCACTCTTTTACGAGAAGATGCTCATTGGGATCTTAACACCCAACGTGATTTTTTGGAGATTATCGAACGTGAAACAAATAACCTGACCGAATTGATTGACAATCTGCTTGATTCGTCACGGCTACAGAGCGGTAAAATGCGCTTTGATTTTCAAATGCTAAGGCTCGATACTCTGATCCGTGATGAGGTCAAACGATCTGCTATTTCCAACCCTGATCAAATAGTAAACCTGGATATACCAGAAAATCTTCCACCAATAAAAGGCGATGCACGCAGACTTGCCCAGGTATTTGCCAATTTGATCAGCAACACTCATAAATACGCACCAGACTCGACAATTAATATTTCTGTTCGTCCTACTGAGACCACGATGGAAATCACCTACTCAGATACCGGACCGGGAATATCAGAAAAATTTCTACCCTTCATTTTTACCCGTTTCTTCCGAGCGCCTGAACAGTCTTTAAACGCGCATGGATCTGGATTAGGGCTATCAATATGTAAACAGATCATTGAAAGCCATTATGGCAAAATCAGCGCATTTTCTCCAGCTGGAAGTGGTTTACTTTTTCAAATTTCTTTGCCATTAAATATTGTTGAACATGAAATTAATCATACGGAAGGGTATTTATGACTGCCAGGATTTTGATTGTTGATGATGAGCCTCTTTACATCAGATTATTGAAGGTAAATCTGGAACCTGAGGGATATCAGATCATAACTGCCAGTAATGGCGAAGAAGCCCTTGATATCATTTCTCAGCAAATGCCAGACTTGATTATCCTTGATGTAATGATGCCAAAAATGGATGGAATCACAGCCTGCATACGTATTCGTCAATTTTCAAGTGTGCCAATCATACTGCTAACTGCCATGGGAGAGGAACAGGATCGTGTCCGGGGGTTAAATATTGGTGCTGACGATTATGTTGTCAAACCATTCTCGGCTACCGAGTTGGTTGCCAGAGTAAGAGCAGTCTTACGCCGAACACAAGATAAAACAGGTGCAGAAAAAACAAATATCTTTGTTCACGGTAATCTAAAGATCGATATTGCAAAAGCTGAGGTTTGGAAAGGTGAACATCAGGTATACCTCTCGGCAACCGAATATAAGTTGTTGATCCATTTTGCGCATAATCTTGGCAAAGTTCTCAGTGCAGAAGATTTATTAACCGCTACATGGGGCCCTGGATACAAGGAAGAAAAAGAAATCCTTTGGGTGAGCATTGCTCGGCTGCGGCAGAAGCTAGAAGATAATCCCCATAACCCGGAACATATAGTTACACGCACTGGTTTGGGGTATCAGATGCCAGCGATCGATTGATCTCATTATTATTGGATTGAGAAGACGGATATTCTGAAAATGCTATAATAAACTTACTTTTTGCCAGATCAGAAAAAATGGAGCAATCGCAATGAATCTTGAACTCCCTGAAACCAGAGCGCAAAGAATTGGGAGAATTCTCTCCATACTGCGGGGGATCGATCAACTTTCAGTGGAAGAAATTGCCTCGTATCTGGGTATTTCTTCTGAGGATTGGTTGAAATTTGAAATTGGAGAATTATCACCCAGCCTCCCACAATTAGAGTCGGTTGCTAATATTTTTCACATCTCCCTGGATATACTACTGGCAGATATGCCTGCAGAAGTACCTGTAGATGTTGATCCTTCAAAAGTCGCCGCTTTACATTCACTCCGAGATCGCATCATCGCTGTGACAATCAAGCGTGCCCGTCTTGAACAAAATCGAACACAGAAAGATCTGGCTGCAAGTCTGGATACTGATGAAACTACCATCGCCGAACTGGAATCAGGCAAGATTTCGATCCCACTCCCTGATCTGGAAGTCATCTGTTCCGAACTTGGAATTTCATTAAAAACTCTGACATCAGGTCACGAACTTCAATCACAGCAAGAGGTAAAGAATACTCCTGCAAAATCTGAACAGCCATTACCGCTCCCCCCGGATTTGTATACCTTTGTTTCCAATTCCTCCAACCTGCCTTACCTCCAGTTGGCGAAAAAATTGAGCGAAATGGACGCAAATAAACTGCGCGGCATTGCAGAAGGTCTTCTGGAGATTACTTATTAACCCTATGGAAAATGAAATTTACGCTGTCAAAGAACAAGCTTTAAAAGATTATTCAAAAAAACGCTATCAACAGGCAATTGATGGTTTCAAACATTGCCTTCAGTTTTTTCAAGAAAACGGCGATGAACTTTCCATAGCTGAAATGCAAAATAACCTCTGCGTTACCTATGTTCAAATGAAAAATGGAACGGAAGCTCTCGCTTTTGTTCAAGGCACCGAGAAAGTCTTTGCCGCACATGGCGATAAAAAAAAGCAAGCGATGGCATTATCGAATACAGCCGCTGCCCTTGAAGTCCTTCACCGCAATGACGAAGCGTTGGATTTATATCAACAGGCCCTTGATATATTCAAAGAAGTGGGGGAAAAGGAAATGCGCACATCAGTCCTTCGCCGGGTTGCAGACCTTCAATTACGATCCAAACGCGAATTACAAGCCGTGGCATCCATGGAAGCGGTTTATGATCAAGGGAATGATCATTCGCTAAAAGATACTTTTTTTCGAACGTTTCTCAAAAACATTCGCAAAATGATCACGAAACAGAATTGATGGCGCTCAAGTCTGCCCCTCAATCCACCATTATCCAGGCAAAAAGTCAAGACACCAGGGTAATTGCCGAATTCATTGATAGAGCCCCCCTTGTGCATCGTCACCTTGATTGGCGTCCCTTAATGCAATGGATTGACCAGGAACCTTTTTTACTCAAATACGAAAAGGGAAAGATTCAGGGTATCCTTTCCTGCGCCCCCGACCCAGAAGGCATCGCATGGATCCATTGCTTTGCTGCTGCTGATCCACTCACCGTCCAAAAAACCTGGATGGAATTGCTCGAGTCAGCGAAGAATCATCCTGCTTTAAGCGAATGTACCATTTGTTCTGTCGGATTGGTGGATTGGTATGCTGCGCTGTTGTCTATTTCAGAATTTAATCTTGTGCAGAACATTGTGGTTCTCTATTGGGATGGGAAACTCCCTCCTGCAATCGCTCTGACGCCTGAAATCCTCATTCGTCCTATGGAGTATGATGATCTGGATCAGGTTATTGAGGTCGACCATAAAGCATTTTCCCCAATCTGGACCATCTCTCGATCCACATTTGATCAGGTCTACACCCAATCAGAACATTCCAACATCGCTGAGATCAATGGTATCATCGCCGGATACGAGATCTCCACCGCCAACCATTTTTCCGCCCATTTAACCCGACTGGCTGTACGACCCGAATACAAAAAAGCAAACATAGGTTACTCATTGGGCCGCGAAATGCTTGTCTATTTTTCAAAACGTGGCATACGCCAGATTTCGGTCAATACCCAAAATGATAATATCGCTTCTATCTCACTTTATAAGAAATTAGGGTTTTCTCTTTCAGATGAGTCTTTTCCAGTATTTTGTTTAAGAATCTGATCGTAGCGATACTGGACAAATCAAATCAATTATGAGAGAATCGTCTGAACATCGGAGGAAAAATGGGAAAACGAGAAGTTGTGAAACGCCGTAAACAGCAATATGAATCAAAGAACAATTTAACCGTTATTTTGATCATCGCCGCGTTTGCAATTGTAATCGTCGGAATGGTCATTCTTACACAATATAAACCAGTTGGTGATTTTATTGTGCCTGATCGAGAAGTGGCGCAGCAAAGAGATGGCTTAACCATGGGTAACCCAGAAGCAAAGGTTCAGGTCATTGAATTCGCTGATTTCCAGTGCCCGGGCTGCGTTAATTACTGGGACGTGTTAGAACCATCGATCATTGAGAATTACATCGACACTGGAAAAGTTTTTTTCACCTATTCCCCATTTTCATTTTTAGGCTCAGGGCAAACCTGGGATGAGTCTTCAAAAGCTGCTGAAGCTGCATATTGTGCTAGCGATCAACAGAAATTCTGGGAATATCGTGATCTGATTTTGGCAAACCATAACGGTGAAAACCAGGGAGTCTATACTCGTAACGTTCTTCTCGCATACGCCAAAAAACTAAAACTGGACATGGATACTTTCACAGAATGCTTCGATTCAGAAAAATATGCCCAGCAAGTTATTGATTCAAACGCCTATGCTGAATCACAGGGTATTACCTATACCCCGTCTTTCCTGGTCAATGGCACCATCGTCAATGCGGCGGAACTGGTGCAAGCAATCGAGAATGAACTAGCCAAGTAATTTAGAAATACGCATAATAAAATAACCCCGACAACCGGGGTTATTTTATTATGCTGATAATTAATACAATCAGTGGAGCGATGAGTAATGCAGGTAAAAAACTTCCAGTGCGGATCTTTTTAATCTCAAGGATGTTGCTGATCGCCAGGCCTGCCAGGATTACCCCACCTGTGGCAGTTAATTCATTCATCATTTCTGGGGTGGCAATCTTTTCTACCTGCTGCGCCAGAAGGGTGATCCCGCCTTGATACACGAATACCGGTAAAGCCGAAAAGAGAACGCCCACACCAAGGCTGGATGCAAAAGCCATAGCGGCAAATCCATCAAGGATCGCCTTGATTAACAGCGTATCAAAATTTCCGGTAAGTCCATCTTGAATCGAACCGAGTATTGCCATAGGTCCGATTATAAAGAGTAAGGTCGAAGTGAGGAATCCCTTAATGAACCGGGCAGAACCTTCTATCCCGTTGTTTCGATTGAATCTTGCTTCTAATCTGACCCCCAGCTGGGTCAAACCATCTTCGATCTTCCACCATTCTCCTAACAACATCCCAATTAATAAACTTCCTAACACGATCAGTGCGTTCTCCGTTTTCAGAAAAAGTGAGATTGCATAACTGAACGTGAAAAGGCCTAAACCATTGACCACAGTATGTTTTAGACGATCTTTTAATTTTGAACCCAGAAACATTCCCAGCAGTCCTCCTGCCAGAATGGTAGCAACATTAATTATTGTTCCGATCATTCACTCTTTTCCTTTGCCAACCTGGGTTTTTTTTTATCAGATTCTTGAATCAACCTGATTTCTAAAACAAATAGTAATGATGAAAGCCGATTAAGGTATCGAACCAGATGGATATTGGAAATATCCCCCCGTTCGAATAATTCAGCCGTTCTCCGCTCGGCCCGGCGGGTAATGGCACGTGCCATTGATACCGCCGCGCTGGCAGGTGTATCTCCAGGGAGAATAAACCCCTGTGGAGATTCCACGGTCGTGGATAAATCATCGATTTTTGTTTCTAGTTCTATGATCGATTCGCTAGAAATTTTCCGAAATCTCTCTGCATTTTCAGTTGAAGCTGCGACTTCAGCCATTAGCTCGTATAACCGCCGTTGAATGCCAATGATCTCATTGTGATAGTTCTCGGCAGGTAAAAGGCTTCGAGCCATACCCAATGCCGCTGTAAGCTCATCGATGGTGCCCAGTGTTTCCATACGCAGATCAAATTTCTTGACACGGTCATCACCAAGAATCCCGGTTGTTCCATCATCACCAGTGCGGGTATAGAATCTGGTCATCTTCTCGCTCCTTCTCATTTCAAATAGAGAAATGGGTAATATTCTTGTGGAAAACTTTTTTCCAGCTCCTCATTCCAGACAAATCCATCATAGACCGCAATTTGATTGAGTTTTTCATCTATTTGGAGCAGTTTTTCAGATAATTGTTTATCAGTAAATCTCAAAGCATCCATTAGAAGAGCAATGATTACCCTTACACGAACATTGTATTGGTAAGAAGGATCAATTGCACCATATTCAAGAATCTCATCCACTATCGATCTCCATTGTCGCAACCTCATTGAAAGTTCGGCCTTGATCTTTTTCTCCCATGCAGCTCGGTGATGTTCAATAATCCCTTGAGCATGATTAATCGCCTGATCCAATTCTGCATCAATACCCACACGGATGCGCTTCATAGCCAACATCAAGTTTCCGGGTGATAAAGGCGGAATCGATCCTTTCGATCGCCAAAGGATCACCGTTGATAAAAGATACTCTTCCAATTCAAATAACGAAGATAGGATCAATATCCTGTCTTCGTTATGGGT
Organism: Anaerolineaceae bacterium; assembly: GCA_029265815.1. Classification (GTDB taxonomy): domain Bacteria; phylum Chloroflexota; class Anaerolineae; order Anaerolineales; family Anaerolineaceae; genus UBA6107. Next base: position 435,007 of record JAJUGU010000001.1, read on the forward strand.
TCGATTCTCCATGATCAATTACCTGTGGATTCCGTTTCTTGAACGGAGCGTCTGGCAGTCATGTACCACTTCGTAATTGATGACAGTCTATCACTGGTATCAAACAAAGGTCCAACGGAAACACCCTGGATTTGTGTATCAATGGCATAGTTATAGACTGGAAAATACAAGGGCAATGCAGGCAGTTCCTCTGAAAAAACTACCTGAAAGTTATGGTACAAACGAGTGCGTTCTGCAAGATCAGTAGTGACCCTGGCTTGTTCGAGTATATCACTCGCCAATCGGTTATTCCACTGAGAATAGTTCTGACCACCCGCAGCTTGTCCAAGATCCCAGAACGGATAAGGATCCGGATCTGGGGTCTGACTCAGGTTTAAATCAACCAGGGCTGCCTGGAATGCTCGAGGATTAAGAACATCACTGATAAAGATATCAGGCGCTACAGGGTCAAGACGGATATTGATATCCAATTTTTTCCATTCGGCAGCGATAAACTCGGCGAGATGTTGGTGAAGGTCATCATCGGGGTAACTGAGTGTGAAAGTTAGCTCAGTTTCTTCTTTTTTTCGAACTGGAGTGGTGTCACCAGTCACTACAAAACCTGCTTCTTTGAGCATAGCTTTTGAAGCTTCAGGATCATAAGTGACTACCGGTGTATTTTCATTATAAGCCCACGTACCTGGCAGTATCACACCATTAGCCTGGATTGCCTGACCCTGCAGGATTTCATCAATCATAGCCTGACGATTAATTCCCTTTAGCAATGCAGTTCTGATGTCAGCTTCTTGCAAGAACGAAGCGCTTTGATCGTTAAGGTTAAACATGATCATGCTTATCCTCGGCAGACGGCTGGTGTACACTGCCAGTTTCGAATCTGCCAATGCAGCAGATAGGTTTTCAGTGGTAATTTCAGAAACACCTTGAACATAACCATCCTGATATGCCTGAAATGCAGTTTGAGAATCTGGGTAATATCGAAAAACAATTTTTTGAAGGTATGGTTTTTCGCCAATGTACCCATCAAATGCAGTAAGGGTGATCCCAGTTATATCTGATCCTTCCATTGTGAGTTCGGAGAATTGGAAAGGACCACTCCCAATCGGCTGCAAATTGATCGATGAGTTGGCAATTTGCTCAAGCGTCATATCACCAAAAATATGTTCCGGCAGAACGCCAAAAGCCAGATAATCCATGAATGGAGCATACGACTCAGGAAGAATGATTTGCATGTTGCGGCTATCGAAAACTTTTACATCAATGGCATTCCAAAGCTCTTCGATATCATCCGGAATAAATTCCCCACCATCTCGAAGCAGGCTAATAGTAAACTCGATGTCACTTGTGGTAAGTGGCTCACCATCATGCCAGATGAGCCCATCTTTAAGTGTGATATTGTAGAGAGTCCCATCCACCGATACGCCCACTGATTCTGCAAGGTCAGGAACTGCAACCCCATTAGAATCGAATTTAACAATTCCCGAAAAGATCAGGCTATCAACATCACGATCAACACTATTAATTGAATCAAGCAAAGGATTAAGCCGTTGAATGCTTCCAATCAAGGCTTCAGTGTAAACTCCTCCTTCAACTGGTTGGGGCTGTCCACCATCTCCAAACCCGCCGCGCTTCTCCAGGATCAGGAGTGTGCCAACCACAATGCCAGTTAAAAAGAGTATCAGTAATTGCCAGCGATATTTTTTCATAGTCCTTATATATATGAAAAAGGCAGCTACCCTTCATCAAGGTGAGCCGCCTCGAATTTACGGGTTCAGAACCTCGAAAAACGAAGCCTGAATTAGCCGCGCAGTAATACTGCTGTCAGCGTTAGAGCGATAAAAATAACGCTCAAAACGATTGTTATCCAAAATAACGTCTTTTCGATCCCTCGACGTGCAGTGAACACGCCACCTGTTTCGGCGCCAGTCAAACCGCCCAGTCCAACTCCTTTATTTTGCAGGACGACACTGGCGATCAATGCTAAAGAAGTTATAATTAGGGCGATATCAATATACTGAGTCACGTTAACCTCCTGAATTTTAAAACCTTGAAAATTATACCGTTCTTAGTCCATAATCGTCAACCTAATGAATGAACTTGTCTGCAACCTTCACATCCACTCAACCTATTCGGACGGCACAGGAAATTATTCCCAGATAGCTGAACAAGCCATTGCATCCAACATTGATGTTGCGATTATCACCGATCATAACATCCACGTGAGAGGCATCGAAAAATATTACCACAAAGATGAAAAATGTGTGCTCATTCTCACCGGTGAAGAAGTTCATGACCCAAACCGGAACCCGCAAAAAAACCACGCACTTGTGATAGGCTGTGAAGAAGAAGTAGCTTCCCTGGCTCCTCACTCGCAGGAATTAATCAATAGAGTTCGAAGTGCTGGTGGAGCAGTGTTTCTGGCGCACCCATATGAAAATGACCTTCCTTTATTTAATGAAACAGATATTTCTTGGGTGAATTGGGAAGTAGAAGGATTTACCGGCATTGAATTGTGGAACAGTTTTAGCGAATTCAAAACCGTCGTCAGGAATTTCAGCCATGCTCTATTCTATGCATTCTTTCCAGAACTGATCCCTCACCAACCATTGCAGCAAACCCTGGCTAAATGGGATGAACTACTCAGTAACGGCCAGAAGATATTCGCAGTGGGAGGTGCTGACTCACACGCTTTACATTTCAAGAAGGGTTTGATTCAAAAAACGATTTTTCCATATCATTATCACTTTTCAACTATTAACAATCATCTACTCTTACCTCATCCCTTAACAGGTGACTTGGTTGAAGATAAGCGCGCCATCTACAACGCACTTTTTTCTGGCTCATCCTTCATCGGGAACGATCTTCCCGCCTCTACGCGTGGGTTCTCCTTTACTGCAGAGAGCGATCAGGTTTCAGTTGGCATGGGAGAGGAACTCAAACTTGCTCCCGGAGCCACGATCCGCGTATCGCTTCCTCAACCAGGGTTATTGCGTTTGATTCACAACGGCACGGCTATCCAAAACCTACAAAATTCTGATCGGCTGTTGTGTACGATTACCGAACCAGGTGCTTATAGGGTAGAAGCATACATTAAATACTTTAACCAATACCGGGGATGGATATTCAGCAATCCGATTTTCTTTCATGCAGACAGGAAATATCGACAAAAATGACCGTAAACAACATTATCAGAATGCTTGAAGCTGCAAAGGTGCGGTACCAGATATTTGAACTGTCAGCGGAGAAGATTAGTGCGATTGATACAGCGACAATTTTATCTATACCACCTGAAATTGTGTATAAAACAATTGTAATCCTGCCACTTAAAGGGAAACCCGTGCTCTGCATTGTTTCTGCCACACAAACTGTCGACCTTAAGAAAGTGGCGTCAACATTATCAGAAAAAAAGGTGCACATAGCCTCTCAGGCAGAAGCAGAGAAATTAACAGGCTTGCAAACCGGAGGAATTTCTCCACTTGCCCTCCTTAACAAAGGATTCAGGATGATCATTGATTCATCTGCAACACAGTATGAGCAAATTCACATTTCAGGGGGACAGCGTGGATTAAACATTCGCATTTACACGGAAGATCTTATTAAACTAATTCATCCTATCATCGCATCCATCTCCACTCCACTAGGCTAAGATATTTATAAATCTCAACGAATTATCCTTATATGTTACCCTTGATTGGTTATAATTTAAAATGATGAACCAACTTGACGTTATTGAAAAACGAATTCGGGATTTATTTGAATCAAGCACATCAATTCTGATTGGATCAGACGAGAGTGCCCAGTTCATTCATCGTCTCTGCGAATCTCTTCAAAATTACTTTCTTGACCTCGACGAAGAAACACAATCGGTAAATCCAGTTTTTCAAATTACATTAAATCCAGTTACATTGAATCACTGGAAGTGTCATCCGGATTGGGAACAGATTTTGATAGAAATCTTAACCTCCACAGCAGCTGAGTTTGGTATTCAGTATAAATCACCACCTGAGTTATCTATCGTGGCCAGGAACTCTGTTGAGAATGGTGAAGTTTTGGTCACGGTGACAGTACCATCTTCTTCGTATACAAAAACGGGTGCTATTCCTCTTCAGAAGGGCAATATAGATCATACACCACCCACACCGACTGAAGTGGGTTCTTACTTAATACTTAAAGGTGACAAAATTGTTCCTCTTTCAAAAAGCGTGATCAATATCGGCCGCAAGAGCAGCAATCAAATCATCATCAACGACTTGCGCATATCTCGGATTCACGCGCAAATACGCCGTATCCAGGGATCGTACGTCATTTTTGATGTCGGCTCCACTGGTGGAACCTATGTCAATTCAACGCGTATCAACCAGCACACACTTCGTCCGGGTGACGTGATCTCACTGGCTGGATATACCATGATTTATTCTGAAGATCAGGTTATTCAATCAGCAGAAACTAAAGAAAAAACATCGGAGATTAAACCCCAAGTTCAGGAGGAAAATTCCTGATGCTGGCTGTATTGGTTTTTTTACTGCGAATTTTAATTTTGATCGCATTGTTCTCTTTCGTCGGTTGGACAGTTTATACCTTATGGCGCGACCTGAAATTTCAAAGCCAATCACTTGCGACTCAGAAAATTCCTCATATCTCTGTATATCAGGAAAATGATCCTGCAAGTTCAAAGCTCATCTATACCCGGCCAGAATTGCAGATTGGACGTGATCCTGCCTGTGATATCCAGGTCAACGATGAAACGGTTTCAAACCACCATGCCAGATTGGTTTATAAGAATAAACAATGGTGGATTGAAGACCTCCTATCTACGAATGGTACCTTCTTAAACGATGAGCGCATCGAAACACCCACTATTTTGATTAGTGGCGACGAATTACGTGTAGGAAAAGTCTCATTGGTCGTTGAAATTCAACCTCTCTCTTAATCTAAAATGGAGTCATTATGAATAAAAAACCTATTCTTGGTGTCATCGGTGGATCTGGATTGTATAATTTTCCTGCGCTTGAATCTGTGGAAATGATCAAACCAGAAACACCTTTTGGTTTCCCAAGTGCTCCAATCACAATCGGAGAATTACATGGAAAACGTGTCGCTTTTCTTGCGCGACATGGAATTGGACACACTCTCTCGCCTGCTGAGGTAAATTATCGTGCAAATATTTACGCATTAAAAATGATAGGCGTCGATAAAGTTGTCAGCATCAGTGCCTGTGGATCACTGCGTGAAGACTATGCTCCTGGGCAGATCGTAATCCCTGACCAGTTGTTTGATTTCACACATCGCCGCGAGCGTTCTTTCTTTGGTAATGGGATTGTGGTTCATGTTTCTGCAGCTGATCCTTTCTGCCCTGAATTATCCACGCTCCTCTACCAAACTGTCTCACAATCAGGACCTACTGCGCATAAAGGCGGATCAATGATCACGATTGAGGGTCCCCGATTTTCCACCAAAACCGAATCGAATCTCTACCGTGCCTGGGGATTCTCTTTGATCGGGATGACCACCTCCCCCGAAGCCTTTCTCGCCAGAGAAGCAGAAATGTGTTATGCCGTCATGGCTCATGTTACTGATTATGATGTCTGGCATATTACAGAAGAGAACGTCAGCGTGGATCTGGTCGTCAAAACGTTACAAAAAAACACCGAAGTGGCTCAACAAAGTATTCTCGCACTGGTAGATCATCTTCCTGAAGCACTAAATTGTACATGCAATCATGCCCTTGAGAATGCAATCATTACCAGCCGTGATGCAATCGATGCTCAAACCAAGAAACGTCTGAGCCTTCTACTCGATAAATATCTCAAGTGAAATTCTTATTTCCGACGACTGAGTCTCCAAAGCACCAAATCCAGACCAGGTTAATGATACTGGCAGGAGTTTTCGTATTTCTATCTAGTGTGACTCTCACCCTCGCGCCTGCTGTACGAGCGCATACTTGGAATGTGGATTACCGATGGCAGCATTGGATCGGTTTTTTGGTCTGGATCATTGGCTTTATAGGTTTCTACCAGCAGGCAAATCGCTTCCTGTTTGACCGCGATCCATATCTATTGCCAATCATCTCTTTACTAACCGGCTGGGGGTTGCTGACTGTATTTCGCCTGTCATCCTCTTACGGTTTCCGTCAAACAGCCTGGCTGGCAATATGCATCATCGGCTGCATCATCGCATTCCGTTTTCGAAATCTTCTAACTATCTTAAGGCGGTATAAATATGTCTGGCTCATTAGTGGCATCATCCTTACTCTTCTGACCTTTATTTTTGGTACTTATCCGGGCGGGAGTGGACCTAATCTATGGCTTGGTTTCGGTTCAATCTACCTCCAACCTTCCGAATTGTTGAAATTTCTTTTAATTGTGTACCTAGCTGCATATTTCGCTGATAGTCATTCTGCTCGTTTCAATTTAATTCAATTGCTGACTCCTACATTGATCCTGGTAGGAGCTGCATTGTTAATTCTTATTGCCCAAAGGGATCTAGGCACAGCCTCCCTTTTCATCGCCCTTTATACCATCATTGTTTATCTGGCTTCTGGAAAGCGGCGGATATTGTTGATCAGTACCATCACCGTCTTGGGTGCATTGATAGCTGGTTATTTGGTGTTTGATGTAATCCAACTGCGCGTCGAGGCATGGATCAATCCCTGGCTTGATCCTCGCGATCGCTCCTATCAGATCGTCCAATCTCTCATTAGCATTGCCAATGGGGGCGTTTTAGGTCGCGGTTTAGGTTTAGGGAGTCCAGGTGTGGTACCTGTTGCTCATTCCGACTTTGTTTATCCTGCTATCGTTGAGGAATTTGGGCTGGCTGGAAGTGCAGTATTGGTATGCATTTTTGCTTTTTTGACGATTCGTGGAATATCGATCTCCCTTCACGCTCCGAATCAGTTCCAACGTTTTCTTTCAGCCGGACTCACAGCCTATCTTGCCACTCAATCACTGCTTATTATGGGCGGAACGATTCGCCTGCTCCCGCTCACTGGCGTTACCCTGCCATTCATTTCGTATGGAGGTACTTCTTTAGTTATTTCTTACTTCAGCGCCCTGTTACTCTTGATCATCAGCAACCAAACTGAAGATCAACCGGCTACCATCAACCGCACAAAGCCTTATGTACTGATTGGATCAGTATTTCTTGCCGGTTTTGCAGCGATTTTCATTATCACAGCCTGGTGGGGTGTGATTCGATCAGAAAATCTTCTCGCCCGGGTAGATAATCCTCGCCGCGCAATTTCTGACCTTTATGTATATCGCGGAACGATCTTTGACCGTAACTACATCCCATTGGTAGAAAACATTGGTGAATCAGGTGATATCCGTCGAATTCTGATTTATCCAGATCTTAGTTCAGTGATCGGTTATAGCAATGTTAATTACGGTCAAACAGGTATCGAATCTGCGATGGATGGAACGCTTCGCGGGGTTACAGGAAACTCTTTCTATAACGTGTTCACCACCAGAGTTTTATACGGACAATACCCAGCGGGTTTTGATTTGAGATTAAGCCTCGATATAAACATCCAAAAGATCGCAGACCAATTACTTCAGGGCAATACCGGATCAATTGTGTTAATGAATGCTGAATCCGGTGAAATTCTTTCAATGTCTACAGCTCCAACCTTTGATGCAAATACACTCGAAGAAAATTGGGCCTCATGGATGGAGGATGAATCCGCTCCTTTGTTAAATCGTGCCACACAGGCTTTGTATCCACCAGGTGCTGCTACAGGCGGAATTGTACTGGCCAGATTCCTCTCTCATTATTCTCTTTCTTCGATGATCCCTGATCTTGAGTGGAACACTAATCCAGCAAGTGCAGGATTCTGCAGCTTGCAACCAGAACCAGATATAACCTGGGGAAAACTGGTTAGTTCGGGTTGTATCAACGCCCTTACTACGCTAAGCCGATCATGGCCAATTTCTGATGTTCTTTCCTTGTACAAAGATGCAGGTCTATCAACAGAACCAGATATTCCATTAGAAACCAGCCAGCCAGTGTTTCCAAATTCAATCGACACATATGCGGAACTCTATTCAGGTGATTCTGGGATTTTAATCTCTCCATTACAGATGACAGTGATGGCAGCGTCACTTGCCAATGGTGGAAAGATCATAACTCCGCATTTAACGGTTGCTTACAAATCCGCTTCGGGTGAATGGGAATTATTTGAGAAAGGGGTTAAATCCCAGGTGATTTCGGATTTTAATGCGGCTGAGGCAGTATCAAAACTAACCCAGGGCAATTTTCCTGGATGGGAGATTTCTGCCTTAGCTGTAAATAATGAGGCAGAAATTTCATGGTATATCGCAGGTACCCCGCCTGGTTGGAACGGTACTCCGCTTGCGCTTGTGGTTGCGCTGGAAAACAGCAATCCTGCTGCAGCACAGAAAATTGGTCGTGATATTTTCTTGTTCGCCATTTCGCCTGAAACAAACTAAAAAACTGCCGTAAGTTTATTTATTACGGCAGTCGATTGATCTAAGTGGTTTTCACTCAATCCTCAAGAAATGTCTTTTCCCAACTTGCAGCACGCCATTTCCTGGAAGGACATCATTCGCGTTGTCGATCACTTTCCCCTCAAACCTGACACCCTTCTGATCGATCAACCTTCGGGCTTCACTGCGGCTCTTTGCAAGCCCCGTCGTGAGAAGAATATCAATGATCGTGTTATTTTCCGAATTCTTAAATGAGGGTATATTGTCTGGAATGCTGCCTTTTTGAAACGTTTCTATGAATACTTTTTCAGCATTTATTGCGTCATCATCCCCATAGAATGCCGATACGATCTCACGCGCCAGTCTCATCTTGGCATCCCGTGGATGAAGGCTGCCGTTTTTAATTCCTTCTTCGATTTCTGCGATCTGTGGAGGTGTAAGGCGTGTCACCAGCCGGTAATACTGTGCCATGGCCATATCTGGTATGCTCATCACCTTACCGTACATGTCATTGGCATCAGTATTAATGGGAATGTGATTACCAAGTGATTTACTCATCTTCACTACACCATCAGTACCCGGAAGAATTCCAAGGATCAATGCGATATTCGGTTTCTCCCCCATGAATTCCATGATCTTGCGTGCAGCCGTCATAATATTGAATAATTGATCCGTTCCACCTACCTGCACATCTGCTTTGAGTGCGTAAGCGTCATACCCCTGCATTAGCGAATAGAACGTCTCATGTAAATAAATGGCATCACCCTTTTCCCAGCGCAATTTAAAATTTTCACGAGTTAAAAATTGTTGCATTGTGAAATTGGATGCCAGTCTAATTAATTGTTCGAAAGAAATCCCTGCCAGCCATTCCGCATTGAAACGAATGTGTGTTTTTTCTTTGTCCAGGATGCGGAACGCCTGTTCTGCATAAGTGCGCGCGTTTTCTTCCACTTCCTCATGAGTTAATTGAGGACGGAGGACATCTTTATCAGATGGATCACCGATAAGCGAAGTGTAATTCCCAATCACGAAGGTCACATCATGGCCAAGTTCCTGAAACTGACGCAGTTTTCGCATTGGCACAGTGTGACCCAGGTGCAAATCTGCTTTTCGAGGATCAAAGCCGCAATAGACGCGCAGAGGTCTTCCTTCCTTCTGGCATTCGAGCAAACGAGTTCGCAGCTCTTCCGCCATGTTTTGCTTAAGTTTTTCGTCGCCGTATTCAGTACCCTGCATCAAATACTCGACCTGTTCATTTATGTTCATTGCGGCCTCCTTTTTTAAGATTTAGATTAATAAAAATCAATTATACCAGCGGATATTAATTTATGACTTCTTTGAAAATTTATTTGGTCCACAATCTAAATTTCACGACTGAAATAATATGTCTATGCGCAGCATTATTGCAAATAATGCAAAGTGCTATAATATTGTCATTAAATTATGGAAAAACCTGTTTTAGTTCTGAATTCGAATTTTGAGCCAATCAACGTTTGTGATTTTCAACGTGCGATTGGTTTGATGCTCTCGGAAAAAGCCACCCTGATCCTTAACGGCCGAGGTCGCATTAGAACTGCCACCGATTCATACCCCATTCCTTCTGTTATTCGTCTATCTCGCATGGTTCACCCACCGCGGCCAAAGGTTGCTCTTTCTCGACGTGAAATTTTTCGCCGTGATCACTTTACCTGCCAGTATTGCGGCAAGGTCACACCTTTTCTGACGGTCGATCATGTCATTCCGAAACATCTCGGAGGAAAGCATATTTGGACGAACCTGGTTGCTGCCTGCTCATCATGTAACCACCGAAAAGGGGGTAGATCACTCGCGGAAACCAATATGAAACTATTACGGCAGCCTGTTGAGCCGCCGCAATCTGCGTATTATATTTTTTCCCGATATCTTCCAGAAAATCATGAATGGAAAGAGTTTTTAGAAGGCTGGTAACACCCGTCCTACACCCTCATCAGATCTTGCGCCATCACAACCTCCCCCATAAATCCTTTACGGGCTTCTGAAACAAGAGTCTCCTCTCCATGTCTGCGTTCATAATGAATGAGAACTAGTTTTTTAACATGACATCTTGTTGCAATTTCACCAGCCTGTTTTGCGGAGGTATGGCCTTTCGACTCCCCCGCCGCCTCTTGCATCAGCACATCAGCATTTTGAGCAAGCCGATATAAATTATCGCAGGGTTCAGTGTCACAAGAATAAGTTACGACTCTGCTATTTTTGAATTCAAACCTCAACCCGATCGTAGGAACCAGATGCAACACTGGTAATGCCGAAACCGTAACATCCTTTCCTGTAATAAATCCTTGTGAACCACTTTCAGCAATTACATTGAACTCGACTTGGAACATATTCTGCCAGTTTTGCCAGTTGAATAATTCTAATAACCTCTTCGCCCTGTCCAGTGTATATTCCAGACCATGAATGGTTAGCGGCATCTGTCGTTTCTCCAACCACATATCCATGATCAGCAGCGGAAGACTCCCCAGATGATCTGCGTGAAAATGGGTCAAAACCAGATCGGTAATTTCATTAATTGTTGTGCCAATTGCAGTCAGTTTTGCCATCGGGTTATCACCACAATCCACCATGATTTTCTTGTCTGGAGTGTCGATGAAAAGATGAGTATTCTCCTGACCGAGTTTTGCTACCGCGTTGGAAGATCCTAATATTATGATTTGTTCCATGAAGACACCTCCCAAAAAAAACAAGTAGCCATTTCACGGCTACTTGTCTGTGTGGATTACGATTGAATTTCAGTCTGGTTTTCTATGATTCCGGAGCCAGGTTTTCTTCGCACATGCCTCAAAACTAAGATCGCTCCTGCCAGTGCAGCGATGACAACCATGATCCATTGATTGATATTGATTCCAATTACTGTGGAAGAATCCAATCGCAAAAATTCAACCAGAAAACGCCCGATCGGATAACCAATCAGGTATAGTAAGAATATATCGCCATGAATCAACTTTTCGGAAAAACGATTGCCCACCCAAAGCAATAATCCAAGGATGATCAGATTCCAAATTGATTCATATAAAAAGGTTGGGTGATAGTAGGCTACATCCTCAAATCCAGAATGCCGATATGCCGGTTCGATGTATATTTTCCAGGGTAAATTTGTTGGAGCGCCATATAATTCTTGATTGACGAAATTTCCCCATCGACCTATGGCTTGACCCAAAATGGTCGCTGGAGCCAGAAAATCCAGCCATTGCAGCATATCTAATTTTTTCGACTTTGTATAGAAATAGATTGCCAGGATCCCGCCAATCACACCTCCGAGAATCCCCAATCCCCCTTCCCATATTGCGATCGCTTTGAGAGGATGCGTCAGGTAATACCAGGTGGTGACACCCTGGGCCACCAAAGAGGGTGACGGTGTTAAGATATGCCAGATCCTTGCCCCGATAATTCCAGCAATTAATACCCAGGGGAACATATCCCAAATTACTTCAGGGTCCTGGCCTTTTTTCTTCGCCAGACGTGAAGCAAGAAATGCTCCCAAGATTGCGCCCGCAATGATGATCATTGCATAAAAACGCAAATAAAATACGTTGCCAATATGAATACCCATTCGGTCGATTGTCACTTACTTTACTCCTCTTTACCCGCGTGCTTAATGGTATAAATCATTCGCTGAACAGCAGTAATATGCGAAAGAACACCGACCAGAGCCATTGCAATTTGTCCAATCAGGTTCACTTTGAATGCAAATAGAATTAAGGCAATGATCAAGATGATAAATTTTTCCTGCCGTCCTGCGAAACCCACGACACAATTTTTCATTTTTCCGATTGATTCTGCGGCTGCACGAACATAAGAAGCCATCAGCATCCCAGAAATAACAAATATACCCATCAAAGGCGAACAATATCCCCCTGCCATGATGCCTGCAATTAATGCGATCTCTACATAACGATCAACTGTGTGGTCTAACACACCCCCGTACGCAGATTCCAAATTTCCAGCTCTGGCTGTCGCGCCGTCAATCGAATCTGTAAAGCTCATGATGAGCATCAATAACAGCCCCCACCAGATCTGGTGGAATCCAAATAATACAGCGGCTCCTAAACCAGTTAAAAAGCTGATTGCGGTCCATGCATCAGGCTTTAACCCCAGCTTGATACTCACTCTACCAATCGGGAGTGAAAGCTTCTCATACTCTTTCCGAAATTTACCCATCATAAGCGTTGATTATTCCTTCCGACAAATCTAAATAATCTTGGCTTCAGCCAGCAAGATATTCATACGGCGGTCAGCTTCTTTTCTCGTCAATGGGAAAATTGGACCACTGTTCTCAACCATCACCGAAGCAACGGATGATGCAAAACACCCGACCCTGATCAAATCATCGGGGTTTTCAGTGTATTGAACCATAAACCCTGCTGCATAAGTATCTCCAGCGCCAGTGGGATCAATGGCATTTACTCTAAAGGGAGGGATTTTATATACATGCTTTCCATCAAAGATCACTGAACCTACCTCAGCCAGAGTAACCACTGCGATCTTGCAGCCATACTCATAGAGCGCTTTTACCGCTTTTTCAGGTTCTTTTCTGCCATCCAACCCGGTGATGGTATATGTTTCAAGTTCATTTGCTTTAACAATGGTAGAAATTTGCGCCACTTTTTTGAAGTTTTCATTATTCTCATGGACAATCGCTTTATTCTTGGCAAACCTTAATAATCCTTGAGGGTCTGTGAGGATTGGGGCACTGCTCTTATTCTTAATGTTTGCCACCAAATCATACGAAATTTCATTTAAAATCGGACCTATTAAAATAAAATCCGAATCATCAGGAACTTCAGCATCCGTCGGAATACTTTCAGCAATCCCAAGAATATCTAGCGTACGGTTACCCTGATCATCATAATAATTCAGGCTAAAACCACCAGTTTCTCGAGATGGATACAGTTTGTATTGAATCCCTCTCGCTGATAATTCTGATTCTAATACTTGCTGAAAATCCTGACCGACGGTTCCGATTAAAGTGCAATCCTCTCCAAGGTAATTAGCCGCCAGACAGGCATTGGTTGAACATCCAGATAATACTCTTTCAGGGCGTTTGATGAGTGGTGTCATGATCGTATCAAACACCGGATTTCCATAACAAACAATTTTTTTCAAGAATGGCTCCTTATTTTGAAATACTCGCAGTAATAAATTTAATAATCCGATCTGAAGTATCCTGGAAAATGCTGTTCCATAAAGTTGGTAGCAACAAGCTCCAAAGAAAAGGTCTAAGAAATACTTTCCAAAGCTCTAGCGCGTTCCTGTTATTTTCTTTATCCTTTTTTAACGATTTCCATTTCCTGATTCAGTGTTTCTACGAGATTAAGGTGTACAGCGTTTAGATTCTCTATGCCTTGATTAGCAGTAATTTGCCGATATTTTTTCAAATCACTTATTGGTTTCTGGTAACCAACACTGTTTGGCTTTCTTAAAGCATTTTGAAATTATATCATCTATACTTTTTAGGTGATAAATCTTTAACAAATGAAAAACACCCACTAATAAAATGATCGACCAATCTGCCATAATTTGGATGCTAAAAAAAACATCCTGTGATTTGTTGAAGTTACGCTGATTATCTTCAAGGGATATAGACCACTGTCATTAATCCCATAATAAGACATCATGGACACATTTATCGTTACCCGGTAACAGCGCAGCCAAACTGAAACTGACAAATGCAATAACCAAAAAAACTCCTGGCCTTTTTATTGTACCCGTCAATTTTTTTTGATATACAGTTATAGTAACAATTATTGATAAACTAAAAATCTATAGTGTGTCATCTGTGGAATCATCGTCATGAACCGGTTCGATCAACACATCCCGATCTTTTCCACTTCCCATCGAAGGTCCAACGATTCCCATTTCTTCTAATTCGTCAATCAGCCTTGCTGCCCTTGGATATCCAATTCGCAGTCGGCGTTGAAGAAGCGATGCTGAGGCTTTCCCTGCCGCGCGAACCACCGAGATTGCTTCTTCGGTCAATTTGTCAGAGTCTTCTATGGATGATTCCTGTACCAATTCTTCCCAGGGGGCCTCTATGGAATTATCGCCTGCTTTCGATATTTTTTGCCAGTGGTTCTGGATCCTCTCGATTTCCATATCGCTGACAATGATCCCCTGCAGGCGCTGCAAGCCAGATCGTTGAGGATCAAGGAAAAGCATGTCGCCCCTTCCAAGCAGATCCTCGGCTCCGTTTACATCCAAGATAACCCTTGAGTCAACTGACGAAGCTACCGCAAAGGCAATACGAGCCGGAAAATTCGCCTTGATAAGTCCAGTGACCACGTCTGTGCTAGGGCGCTGCGTGGCAACGATCAGATGAATTCCCGTTGCACGAGCCATTTGCGCAAGACGAGTAATGCTATGTTCTGTTTGATCCGGTGCACTCATCATTAGATCTGCCAGTTCATCGATTAAGATCACGATCCGTGGCAAGGTTGACTTCTTTTTTTGAAGCATTTTATGATTGTAAGATTCCAAATTGCGGGCTTTGGCTTCTGCCAGTAACCGGTATCGATGATCCATTTCAGATTGTGCCCAACGCAGCACAGCCAGCATTCGGTGCAATTCCGTTTCAACTTTTCCTAATAGATGCGGAATTCCATTAAAACGCACCAATTCAACCATCTTTGGGTCAAGCATAACCAGCCTGACATCGTTTGGTGTGTTATTCATTAACAAACAGGTAGCGATTGCCGTCACGCACACTGATTTTCCAGAATTTGTAGTACCTGCAATTAACAGGTGGGGCAGTTTCTCGAGATCTGCAACCACTGCCTCGCCTGATACATCCCTTCCTAGTCCAATCGTGAGTGGTGCTTTCTTCTTTCGAAATTCCTCCGACTCAAGAATAGGCCTTAGGCGGACAAACGCATTGTCTTCATTGGGAACCTCGATACCAACATAAGCTCTTCCAGGCACTGGCGTTTCAATGCGCAGACGAGTGGCAGATAATGCAAGCGTTAAATCACGTGAGAGACCAGAGATTTGTGAGACTTTAACCTTTTGCCGTACAACTGTTCCATCTGGCCCTTGTCTTTCAATGTAACCGGGCTCTAATGCATATTGTGTCACAGTCGGACCTACACGGTACCCAATGATTTTTGCTGGTATACCAAATTCAGCTAGTTTTGTTTCAATCAGGTGAGCGTTTTCATTAATTCTGGATTGATTTGGCGGAACAATATTTTCAGATAACAAGAGATTAAGCGGTGGAAGGCGGTCATCGCGCCACTGGTTCATTAATGCAGGCATTGATTGTTCGATGTTCTCATCCATTTTTCTAGAGTGAAATCTTTTATTGCCTTCACTCCTGGTTTGATACAGTTTTTGGGGTTGCTCAGAGACTGGTGCATTACTCCACTCTATCGCGGTTTTAATCAATTTTTCGAAAAGCCCTGTGGTTATTCCCAGGAAGAAAACGAAAAAGAGAAAATAGAATATCGTGGTGATTGCCGGTGATACTAATGGCACGAGCAATTGAGCTAAACCCCACCCTAATGTTCCGCCATCTAGACCCTGAATGGCTCTATCCAGTGAGGTGCCGTTCAACAACGATAAAAGAGGAAGAATTGTGAAAAAAGCCCCTTCAAAGGCTAGAACTCGGCCGAACGACAACGGGAATCCTTTTCCAGCACGGTAACGAAAAACAGCATAACCTAAAAAAATCAGAATGGCTACCAGAAGGTAACTCCCCCATCCAAATCCCCTTTTTAAAAGCAAAATCCATGAATTAATGATCGTTCCACGACTTAATCCGAATAAGCCGAGCAAGGTGAGCAGTGCAATAAGAATTATAAAAGTACCGATCAAGTCCCATCCAAACTTACGTAGTTGTTTTAGCGCGTTTCTGGAATGGTCCACGATCGGAATATACAACTGTTCATTTTCCTCAGGTTTTACCTTTGCAGTATTTTTACGATCTATTGATTTAGGGGTCATTCGTCACTTACTAAGCCCAATCCAAGCCGACGGCGGTCTGCATCCATATGTAAAATTTTAACCCTTACTCGCTGACCTGGCGAGTAATACAAAGATATATCATGTGTACGTTGGTCTTCTGGTAAAGAAGAAATATGAATCAGTCCTTCAATTCCTTCTTCCAAGCGTGCAAATACGCCAAATCGCATAATTGAAGTTAATTCTGCTGGAACGATATCTCCGGGTTTGTATGTGCTTGATACTTTTTCCCACGGATTTGGTGTCAGGCGTTTAATGCTTAAAGCAATCCTTGAAGTGGTTTCATTCACCTGCAAGACAATTACTTTAACCTGCTGCCCAATACGTAGAATATGAGACGGATTTTCCACTCTACCCCAAGAAATTTCGGAAACGTGGATTAATCCCTCAACTCCACCGAGATCAACAAAGGCACCAAAATCGGTGATATTCGTGATCACACCACAAGCCACAACTCCTGGCGTTAGCATATTGAATAACTCTTTGCGTTTTCCTTCTCCAGCTTGGGCTGCCCTTTCTGAGAGGACTACCCTTTCATTTGATGCCTCACATTCGATGATCTTCAAATAGAGAGATTTGCCGGTGTAACTTGCCAGTCTGGCCTGTTTTTCTTCATCAGATACTTCTTGCGGAAAATTGATCAGATGAGAAACTGGAACGAATCCCTGAATTCCTTCACTCTGAACCAATAACCCGCCGCGGTTATAACCAGTAACCTCCATGAGAATTACTTCATCCCGCATGAAAATGGACCGGATACAATCCCAATCATTGATATCATTTGGTTTACTACTACATGGAGAACAATTGATCTCTCTTACTTCTGAAAACTCGGATTCCTCATCAGCCAATACTGATGCCCACCACCCTTCATCCGTTTCAGGACCATGAATATCCTGATCTTTCATTTGTTCAACATCCGTCATTGGTACTCCTCCCCTTTTCAATAAACAAAATAGCAATTAACGATTAATTTGTCATGCTCTCCGTGCTTATCATTTCCATTTGTACCAATTTGTCAGCAATTGCTTCTATTGCCACCCGTTGTTTTCGATAAAGATCAGCTTCCGATACCGACAATTTTATTGCGATTTCCCTTACCTTTTTCCCTTCCATGAACTTTAAATCAAGAATATTATACAATATCCATTCGCTTGTGTACCGCCTTTCTCCTTCTGGCCTAATTTGCTCAATAGCTGTTTTTAAAACACTCCGCAGGGCATTCGCAGGGTTCCCTTCATGATCTTCCATTGCTTTTTGAACAATTCTTAGTTTCATCAATGGGCTTTCAGTTAATTTTGGTCCTCCCCAATAGTGCGTCAGAGCGCCTTTAACCCACTGGGTCATCTCTTTTCTTTCCATCTTATCAGAATCAATTAACAAGGCTTGTTTATCAAAACGACCCGCTGCACGTAACTGCTGGATTAATTCTTCTTGCGGGTTCATTCTTTCCAAAGTATCAAAAACCTGCTCTAACATCTCTCGGTCTTTTAGAGCCAGAGTTGCCCTAGAGATCATACGCTTTAAATATTCCATCTCTTCTGCAGCTAATGGAAAGTGATCGCTTATTCCACAGACACCCAAAAAACCAAGGGTTTCTTCATGATTATTGTGTACTGAATTGCGCAGTAAAAAAAGAATATCAGAATTCCAGACTAAATAATCCTCTGTCGTATCTGAATCTTCCAGATAACGTTCCAAATCATTGATTTTAGTCTCATCAAGATGAACCCCATCCGTGCGATCCACCACGTCTAATCCTTCATCCGTTTCTGCGATCAGATATGAACCTGTTGACTGTAACCGGTCACTAACCGCTGCTAGAACCATCTCAATGAATTGTTTGAGATCGCTGCGTGTGATGATACGCTCTTCCAATGAGCGCATTAACGATACATCACGCTCTTCTTTGCTAAAGAATAACCACTTTTCAAGATACGGAAAAAACAAGGTAATGGCATATTCAAGAATTAGAATAGTTATCACCATCACAATTGGAACAAAAGCCGAATAAGGGTTACCAAATACTTCACCACCTCGCCGGACAAGTGTGGTCAACGCCAGTACAAGGCTGGCTGTCACTGGACCGCGCAGCGTCCATTTTAACAAACGGCTCTTTACTACCCGATCAGGCCAGGGAACACCAAAAAATGCCACGGAATAAGCCATAACAAAAATCATTCCACCCAATACCACGCTGACCACTATTGCCATGATCCAAAAGAGGAAAGTCTGGCGGGCGGCAAATTCCGATCCATAAAGCAAGAATGGAAAAGAACCTAATGGTGGGCCAATTGAACTCAGAGTCAGGTAAAGCATACGGCGCTTGCTGGTTTTCGTCACAGTGCGTTTGTACGCTCGTATGAAATTAACCCAGGATAGAGCGAGAAGAAAAAGATAATACAATGTGAATAATTCGGTAAGCAACGTGGGCTGATGATGTGGTGCAGGTGCAGTATTGATCACCAGATCACCAAGAAACCAGGGTGTAAACAGGAATCCGAACAATACCAATGAAAATGCGTAGACCAGTCTGACAGCCCATTTACGCCGCCACCGTGAAGGTAATCCGGTGGTAGCCAGCAATGCATCTGAAAAATGAAGATACGTTGCAGGGAGTAAAATAATTCCCACCCATTGTACTCTTAACCAGAGATCGATCATTTCAGGTTTCGCACTGGTTCCACCAAAAGACTCAGCCGAAAAGATGATCACCAGACAGAACATAATACCCGAAAAAGTCTGGGCTACTTTATCCCGCAGGTTAAATGTCAGGCTGTAGAGCAACAATGCAAAAGCAGTGATCGCAATACCTGCGGTCAGTATCTCACTGATCGTCTGAAGTATTGTGATCACTCCATCTATCCAGCTGCTCAATGCGACTATCCTATTTGAGAAAGTTTACGAAAGATAAAAGAATATCTTGGTTTGAATAGTAATGATCAATAAATCCATTATTCTCAAATTTTAATTTTCTTGCAAGCGCTACACCCGGATGATTTTTTGCAGGAACTTCCAAAATGAATCGCGTTACATCTTGCTTCTTGAGCCATTCCTGCGCAGAAATCACAAGTGCTGACGCAATCCCCTGACGGCGGAATGGTGTATCAACCACAAGATCACTGGCTGTTGCAGACTTGAGATCCTCCCGTCGATCAAGAATCAGGTAACCAGCCAGGGTCCTTTCAACAGTTGCTACCAGAAAGAGCGTGTGTTTTGTCCAGGAATCCATTAATAATTCTGGCCGCCGGGGATAATTCAACCGTAACGATCTGGGAAGTTTAATCTCACGCAGCTGAATTTCCATTTGAGAATCACTCAACATCGTGCTTAATTGCCAGACATGTGTTGTTTCACATGAATGATCGAATTTGATCAATTCTAAAATATCAGATGAAATTGCCTGACGGATCGCTACTTCAGCCATGATCTCACTCCGGGGCTTGAATCGTAATCTGGATAATACATTCTGGCAGGGGTTCATCTTGATTATCCGTCACAACCAATCTCAACTCGTAATCACCCGGCACAAGATTACTGGTATCCCAGGTTCCTCCAAGAGCTCCATCAACAACCTTTGTACTGCCAGCAGCAATTGTGGTCCAGGTATTACTGCCCAATACTGCATACTCATACTTATAGAATCCAAGATCCAGAATGTTCACCGTACCCTTCAGTTCTACTTTTCCGCTGATCGTATCCCCATTCATTGGATCAGTCCATTCTACCTGATCATGAATACAACCACGACTAAGATATGATGTGATAGTTGGGATTAACCCCTGGGTAGTCGCTTCTAATGTTGGTGATACGGTAGGCGTTTCTGCCGTCTTTGCGAGGTCGATCGTTGGTGTTGATACTTGCTGCACTCCTGGAACTGCGGGTGTAATAAAAGTATTTACAATAAATAACGATACCACCAGCAATACACTGAAAACCAACACTGTAATCCCTTGATTAAAGGCGCGTTGAGAATTCTCTTTTTCAATTCCAAAGAGGGCCGCTGACCAGGTCCGCCACGCAAGGTATGTTTTTCTGGTATATACCAGAATAATCCCAATGAATAGGATATAAAAGAAAAATTCGTAATGAGAAAGGAAACGTAGAATGCTGTTCACGAATAATTCACATAACGAAAATGTTTAATCTGATAACAACTCAAGTACCCCGCGGATGACGGTCGTCAATTTAGGAACAATTATCCTTCCAGCTTCCAGTACTTCTTCGTGAGTCGTTACAGTACTTCCATCCAGATTCGCCTTATTACTGATTCCTGAAAATGCTAAAACCCTTGTACCACCATGTCGAGCAATGATGGTTTCAGGAACGGTGGACATTCCAACTGCATCACCACCGATTAGACGCAGGTAGCGTAAATCCGCAGGAGTTTCGAAAGAGGGTCCAGCCAGGCAGATATAAACCCCTTCCTTCAAATCAACGCTTTGGTCTTTCGCAACATTTCGAGCAAGTGTCAAAAGGCTTCGGTCATATGCCTGACTCATATCAGGAAATCGCTCCCCAAATTCACTCAAATTAGGCCCGCGAAGTGGATTCATGCCACCCATACCAATAATGTTGATATGATCGGTGATCAGCATCACATCCCCAGGGTTGAAATCTGGGTTCAAGCCACCTGCAGCATTTGTGAGAATTACTGTTGAAATTCCCAAACGCTGCATGACCCTGATCGGAAAGGTTACCCGGTCCATCGTGTACCCTTCGTAATAATGAATCCTGCCCTGCATCACAAGGCAGGTCACACCAAAAAGGTTACCAATCACAAGCCGCCCAACATGCCCTTGAATCGTGGATTCTGGCCATTCTGGGATTTCTCCATAAGGGATCACGACTGCGTCCTCAACTTTATCAGCCAGGCCACCTAGACCGGATCCAAGTACCAGTCCAACTTTAGGTAATTTTTTGATTTTACCTTTGATAAATTGAGCCGCCCTGTCAATCTCAACCATTGTAACAAAGGAATCCATTCAATCCTCAATTCTTAAATTCATAAATTCGTTGTATTTTGTATTATATCAGAAGCAGAATTTCGGGACTTCAGAGAACAAAAATGCGCTATGTAACTTAATCCTTTAGAATTTCCCTGAAGGCTTCGACAACTGACTTAATATCCTCATCACTTATCCAATAATGTGTCACTATCCTGAAGCGCCGTTCGCCAACCTTGCCAATTTTTATTCCCCTGTCTGATAATTTTGCTAAAAACTGCTCCGCAGACAATCGAATAGATTCATCAAGAGAGACAAACACCATATTTGTTTGAGGCATTCCTTGATCAAAGCGAATTCCTGAAATCGCAGAAAGATTCTGAGCAAGTTGTTTTGCGCGTTGGTGATCCTCAGCAAGGCGTAAAGTCATTTTTTCCAGTGCAACGATGCCGGCTGCTGCCAAAACACCTGCCTGGCGCATACCGCCACCAAGCATTTTACGAATCCTTCTGGCCCGCTTGATAAACTCGGTTGAACCACAAAGGACAGAACCCACTGGGGCACAAAGTCCTTTACTCAAACAAAATGTGACACTGTCTGCAGGATCAGCGAGTACTCCAGCCTCTACACCCAGCACAGCAGCAGCATTAAAGATTCTGGCTCCATCCAGGTGAAATGTGAGATTGTGTTTATGGCATACATCGGCTGCATTTTTCGTGTACGCTTCAGAGAGGACTACCCCGCCGCAGCGGTTATGTGTATTCTCAAGGATAAGCATACGAGAAATTGGGTGATGGATATCATCAGGTCTGATAGCCGAATCAATGTCATCGATCTTTATTGAACCATCTGCCTGGTTCCTGAGTATGTGTGGAAAGATCCCCCCTAACGCTGATATTCCACCCCCCTCAAAAAGGAATGTGTGTCCAAGGTCACCCATAATAACTTCATCCCCGCGCTGGCAGTTTGCCAGTACGGCGATCAAATTTCCCATCGTGCCTGAAGCGACAAACAGTCCCGCTTCCTTTCTCATTTTTGCAGCAGCCATTTCCTGTAAACGATTTACTGTAGGGTCTTCGCTGAAAACATCATCGCCCACTTCGGCTTTTGCCATTGCCTCACGCATTTCAGAGGTAGGTTTCGTGATTGTGTCGGAACGCAAATCGATCAGTTTCATAGAATCTCCTGAGTCAATTTATGTTATTCAAGATTTTTTGTAGATTATCAGGGAGCGGCGCAGTGAACGTTCTTGGCTCTGTTTCATTTGGAAGTGTAATGGTAATGCGGTATGCGTGCAGGAAATGTCGCTCAATATTTAATGTTGGCTTCTTTTTACCATAAATAGTATCGCCAACGATAGGGCATTTGATAAAGGCCATGTGCAATCTAATCTGGTGGGTCCTTCCTGTCAACGGATGAGCTTCGATCAATGTATGGTGTGCATACTCCTGGATGGTGCGATATTCCGTAACCGCAGAACGGCCTTTATTATCCGAAACTATTGCCATTTGTTTACGATGGGCAGGGTCGCGTGCAATCGCCGCTTCGATTCGCCCCACTGGCGTTGGAGGTTTACCATCTACAAGTGTCAGATAAACCTTCTGAACCTTTCTTAAACGAAACTGGTCTTGCAGCCAGCGTAATGACTTCTCATTTTTCGCTACAATAATCAATCCCGAAGTATCTTTATCTAACCGGTGTACTATGCCCGGCCTTAATTCGCCGCCAATTCCCTCCCAGTCATCCACCATTCCTAACGCTGCGTGAACCAGAGTTCCGCTTGAGTGCCCGGGTGCGGGATGCACCACCATTCCGGCGGGTTTGTTTATGATCACAAGATCAGAATTTTCAAAAAGGATATCCAGAGGTATTTCTTCAGCTTTTAGCTCCGTTGCCGCGATCTCGGGAATTTCAATTTCTACAATATCACCTGTGATTAAAGACAGACCTGTTTTCGTCTGGATGATTCCATTTACCTTAACTCGGCCCTCTTTGATTAAACTTTGCAAGCGCGAACGAGAATGCTCAACGAGCATCAATGCTAGGAATTTATCCAGCCGCTCTCCTTGCTCTAAATGGACTTTAAAAGTATAGATATTTCCACTCACGGAAGTGACTCATTAACCGAATCTTTTGTATCTGAATCTTTATTTATTTGCTTTTTTTCGCGCCGTTCCTGTGCCCAGACACCGATTAATAAGATAAACACACCCACTGTGATGCAACTATCAGCTACATTGAAAACAGGAAAATTCCCTACAGAAACAAAATCCACTACATAACCAATGGTGATGCGGTCAATCAGATTTCCCAGGGCTCCACCTAATTCGAGCATGAGAGCCAGGCGAATTAACCAATCACGCTTTGATACGGTCGGATAGTAATAAATGATCCCAAGAGAAACGATTGACGCCAGAATGATAAATACCAAGTTCATACCCTGCAGCAAACCGAACGCAACACCCGTATTTTTCCAGTAAACGATTCGGGCGTAAGGTGCCAGCCATTCCCATGGCGACCATGATTCACCTAACGCTAGATTTACCCGAACCAGCCATTTTGTGTACTGGTCGATAACGATAATAATTGCAGCAACTAAAACCAACCACCCAATATTCCGAATAAACTTTTTCAATGCCCGCTCCTGGTCTTTTAATACCTAAATTTTACCCCAGAATGCAGACCTGGTTTGAAAAGGGCTCCGAGAGGAGCCCTTTCGCTTATGCTTTTACAAGTCCTGCGATTACCTTTTCTTGATCGAATACATCCTCAACCCTGGCAGCCTCTGCAGGTGGTTCACCGCTCACCAGTGTCAGAGCCAACGTTTCGGTCATGATATACCCCTTAAACTCCTTTATTGCCTGATCTAACCCAGGTGTTGCAGTATAGTAGAGATTGATCCGATCAGCAATATCGAGATCAGCCGTCTTACGTAAGTCCTGAACGCGGCGCACGAATTCTCGTGCTAGCCCCTCTGAGATCAACTCAGGAGTCAGTTCAGTTACCAGAGCAGCCAGGTAAGCACCTTCTGAAGCCACTGAATATCCTTCTTTGGCTTGCAGCCTGACTTCCACCTCTTCAGGAAGAATTTCTAGATTCTGACCGTTAACCTCCACTAAGAGTGTTTCACCAGATAGGAGTTTGATAGCGGTCTTATCTACTTCCATTCCCAAGATCTTCTTACGAATCTCCGGGAAAAGGCTTCCATATTTTTGCCCCAACTGCTTGGGCAGCGGATTCAAGGCATAACTGACCGCCTCACCGGCAGCGTTTAGCAGCCTTACTTTTTTCACATTCAGTTCATCTGTCAGCAATTCTGCATACTGCCTTACGACATTTTCCTCTTCAAGACTGCCCACTGAGAACGCTACTTCGGCAAGTGGCTGGCGGACTTTACGGTTGGCTTTATTACGTGCAGCGTGCCCAAGAGATGTAAGCTTCATTACCAGCGCCATTTCGCGGTTTAGTTTTTCATCGATCACACTCGGGTCATATTTCGGCCAGGAAGTCAAATGTACAGATTCCTTCGCATCCGAATCGACTGAACCAACCAGATTCAAATAGAGTTCATCCGCGATAAAAGGCATGGTTGGAGCCAGTAGTTTACTTAGAGCCACCAGACTTTCATAAAGAGTTGCATAGGCAGCGCGTTTATCAGAATCAGACTCGCTTTTCCAGAAACGGCGGCGGGATCGTCTCAGATACCAGTTTGAAAGCTGCTCCACAAAATTTTGCACCGGACGGGTTGCACCAAGCACATCATAATTTTCTAACGCGGCTGTCACATCGCGAATCAACGTGTGCAGCATGGATCTTAGCCACTTATCCAGCGGGCTATACTCCAGATTCTCTTTTACATCAGGTGTCCAGCCATCAAGGTTGGCATAAGTCACAAAGAAGGAATACGTATTCCACAGGGTTAGAGTGAAATTACGCAACACTTCTCCAACCAAATCACTTGAGAAGCGTCGTTCCTGTCCTGGAGGGCTGGCAGTATATAAATACCAGCGCATTGCATCTGCCCCGTTTTTCTCAATAACATCCCAGGGTCGTTCAACGTTTCCGCGTGATTTCGACATCTTTTGTCCCTGCCCGTCAAGGATCAAGCCCAGGCAGATGACATTCTTATAACAATTCGTATCAAACAGGAGTGTACTAATTGCATGCAGCGAATAAAACCAGCCGCGTGTCTGGTCAACTGCTTCACAAATAAAATCAGCTGGAAATTGCTTTTTAAACTCTTCTTTATTCTCAAATGGATAATGCCATTGGCTGACAGGCATCGAACCTGAGTCAAACCATACATCAATCAGTTCAGGTACACGGCGCATTCTGCCGCCACAATCCTGGCAGGTGAAATGAATTTCATCCACATATGGACGGTGTAAATCAAAGTTCTCGAGGTTCTTGCCAGATTTTTCAGCAAGCTCCTGAATAGAACCGATGCAGTGTTGTGAATGGCAGCTTTCGCATTCCCAAACCGGAAGTGGCGTTCCCCAGTAACGTTCACGCCCCAGAGCCCAATCAATGTTATTTTCCAACCAATTACCGAATCGGCCTTTTTTAATATGTTCCGGATACCAGTTGATCTGGTTGTTTAATTCCACCATGCGGTCTTTAAACTGGCTGGTGCGGATGTACCATGTTGGCCGTGCATAATAAAGCAGAGGAGTTGAGCATCGCCAACAGAATGGATAGGTATGTACAATTGTTCCCTGGCGGAAAAGCAACTCTCGGTCTTTTAATGCACGAATGATCAATGGATCTGCATCTTTGATGAACATTCCAGCCCAAGAAGTCACTTCACTGATAAAGGTGCCATCTTCCGCAACAGTAGATAGGATCGGCAGGTCATGTTCAATGGCAACCTGCATATCATCTGCACCAAAAGCTGGAGCGATATGTACCAACCCCGTACCGTCTTCAGTGGTCACAAAATCGCCCAGAACGACATAATGTGCAGGCTTTTCAGTCGGCAAGAAGGTAAACAACGGGAGGTATTTTTTACCTTTAAGCTGTTTCCCTTTAAATTTGTTGATGATTTGAACCGGCTCATCACCAAAAACACTAACCAGGAGTGATTCAGCCAGAATTAACCTTTCTTTTGAACCATCCGCCAGCGATCGTTCAATTGTGACATAATCTACATCCGCACCGGCTGCAACAGCCACGTTCGCTGGTAGGGTCCAGGGTGTAGTCGTCCAAACTAAAAGTGATGTTCCCGGTGTGTCAACCAGCGGCATACGAACATATACAGATGGGTCCGTTGCATCGCGATACCCTTGCGCTACTTCATGGTCAGATAGCGGAGTTCCGCAGCGCGGGCAGTAGGGAACCACTTTATAACCCTGATAGAGAAGATCTCTATCCCAGAAATTGCGCAGGATTGACCACACGGATTCAATGTATTCATTCTTGAAGGTAACATACGCTTTTTCAAGATCTACCCAATATCCGATGCGATCAGTGAGTTTTTCCCATTCCTGGATATATGTAAAAGCAGATTCACGGCATAGGGCATTGAATTTGGCAATACCAAAATCCTCGATCTGCTGTTTATTTTTGAAACCAAGTTTCTTTTCGACTTCAATCTCAACCGGCAGTCCGTGCGTATCCCAGCCGCCGCGACGTGAAACATGATAACCCTGCATGGTTTTATAACGGGGGAATATATCCTTGAATGCCCTCGCCAAAACATGGTGCACACCTGGTTTTCCATTGGCAGTAGGGGGACCTTCGAAGAACACATATTCAGGTCCTCCTTCTCGTTCTGACATACTCTTCTGAAATATTTCATGATTCTGCCAGTGATGTAAAACCTTGAGTTCCATCCTTGTTACGTCTAGCTTTGGCAGTACAGGCTTAAACATACTTCCTCCATATAAATAAAACTTCCGTCCCTGGTCAGGGACGGAAGAAATTTCCCGCGGTACCACCCTGTTTCTCGATAAACCGAGCACTTGTCAGGTACATCCGTATGGATAGACCAGTTTCAGGATAACGGTAGAACGACCGGCGCACTTACTTGCAATTGCTTTCAGATTGCAGCTCCGGAAGGATTTTCAGCTTTTTTACCTTTTCCGGCTCACACCATACCCGGATTCGCTGAAAAGTTATTAAAGCTTACTCGTTTCCATCGTCGCTTTTGATTTTTCGATTATGCCATAAACTGGCAAAATAATCAACCAAAGTTACTGAATAACTTCATAAAACAATGGCAACGGTTCACACTTGCTGGAAGACCACGCATAACCTGAAAGAATCCGTTGTCTGGCGGTCTCAAACGAAATTTCATCCTTCGCATGCAGCGTAAACAACGGTTGTCCTTTCTCAACAAAATCACCGACTTTTTGATGCACGATAATACCAACGGAGTGGTCGATCAAATCTTCCTTTTTAGCTCTACCTGCACCCATTTCTACAGATGTCTCGCCAATGGTCAAAGCATCGACCCGACTCAGGTAACCGCTCTCTGGCGAAAGCACATCTCGAACAACAGGTGCTACAGGGAATTTTTCTGGATGATCCACATAAGAAACATCTCCCCCCTGATTCTTCACCAGTTTGCGAAACTGTTCAAATCCTGCACCAGACCTGATTGCATTTTCGGCTATTATACGTGCCGCATCCAGATCACCGGCCTTTTCACCTAAAACTAGCATATGAGAAGCAACAGTCAGACAGTGCTCTGTGAAATCTGCTGGACCCACACCCTTGAGCGTATCAATGGCTTCTTTAACTTCCAGTGAATTGCCGACAGCCTTGCCTAATGGTTGATTCATATCTGAAAGTAGCGCAACCACCCGCCTGTTACTAAGCTTACCAATCGCCACCATCAGGCGAGAAAGCTGGCGGGCTTCCTCAAGATTTTTCATGAAAGCACCGGTTCCCACCTTGACATCCAAGACTATACCTCTGGCACCGCCGGCTATCTTCTTACTCATCACAGAAGAAGCAATTAAGGGGATGGATTGCACAGTACCGGTGACATCTCGCAATGCATATAATTTTCCATCAGCCGGAGCCAGATCTCCACTCTGCCCTGCAAGAACTAAACCTTCATATTTTAATAAACGGATAAATTCATTTTGAGTCAGGTTAACATTGAATCCCGGAATAGATTCAATTTTGTCTAGAGTTCCACCGGTAAACCCTAACCCTCTACCTGACATCTTACCTACCGGCAACCCGCAAGAAGCAACGAGAGGCTCAGCCACGAGTGTGGTTTTGTCTCCTACCCCACCTGTCGAGTGTTTATCAACCTCGATCGGTACGATACCAGTTAGATCCAGCACTTCTCCCGAATTCGCAATTGCCAGTGTCAGGTCTGTGGTTTCTTGATCAGTCATGCCATTCAACAATACAGCCATCGCCCATGCAGAGACCTGGTAATCGGGGATTTCATTTCGAGCCATTCCGTTCACGAAGAACTTGATTTCTTCTGCAGTAAGCTCATGCTTATCACGTTTTTTAATAATGATATCAACTGCTCTCATTTGAACTCCGTTTAGTGTATGTCAGACAACGATTGTATTATACCAACCGGTTAAATTAAAAGACCAGTTCCTGTGGAGCTGGTCTTGGTTGAAAAAGTCAAATTAGTTTTTCAACGAAATGGTTACCTTACGATAGGGTTCTTCGCCGACACTCTCGGTATAGACTTGTGGATGATCACGCAATTCAAGATGGATCACCCGACGTTCATTGGCTGGCATAGGTTCGAGAGTCTGCTTGCGGCCAGTTTGGATGGCTTGTTCGGCCATCTTACGACCCAACTGGCGCAATTGACGTTCTCTTCGATTTCGATAACCTTGAACATCGATGAGCATTGGAACCCAGCGTCCCAGTTCTTTGCTCACAATCAGGCTGGAGATATATTGTAATGCGTTCAAGGTTTCAGAGCGTCTGCCAATCAAGATGCTTAGGTCTTTCCCTTCAATGTCGATCATAGCCAGGCGGTCATCCTTTTCATCCTGGGGTTCAACATAGCGAGCAGTCACCTCAGCGCGGACGCGCATTCGTTCAAGAAGTTCAGTCACCACAGACTTAGCTGTTTTAAGGTTTTGTAGTTCTTCATCGGTTAACTGTGATTCATCGATCACATGAATTTCGCTCTGAACAACCTGGTTCACCTCTTGTGGAATTTCCACCTGGGTAATTTTTTCTTCAATCATCTTTTCAAAGGGTTTGACAGTAAGGCGAACGCGCGACTGCCGACCGCCAATTCCCAATAATCCCTTCGAACCGCCATCAAGGATCTCAATTTCCACCATATCTTGGGTAAGTCCGAGTTGTTCCAGTCCTTTGGCAACCGCTTCTTCAACGCTTGGTGCAATGATCTCCAGTGTGGTTTTTTCTTGGCTCATACTTTCCTCGAAATTATTTGTGCATCTATTTTTTTACAGGTGTCGCGGATTTCTTCCAGAACAACAGGTTGTTCCAATGTACGTTTCCAGAAATGGCATATTGAGCAATTTGAATCAGGTTTGTGGTGACAAAATAGATCGCCAGACCTGATTGCAGCGACCAGGCAAGCCATCCCATGAGAACAGGCATGTAGAGATTCATCATTTTAGTCATCATCGCACTCTGATCGTTTGTTCCGGGTTGAGAAGGAGGCGTGATGATTTTCGTCGAAATGTAAGTGGTAATGACTACAATGATAGCCAGTACCGGGATTCCAAAATTGGTTCCAGGAATATAGAGACGTTCCGGCTGCCCCATTTCCATCCAGAGGAATTTACTGTTGAGCGGCAGAATTTCTGAGATCTGGAGTAGTTTTGGGTAAATATGCCGTGAGAGATTCAACAGATCAATTGGCGCAGAAGCCAATGATTGAATTAAAGCCTGGTAAAGCCCAATGATAATTGGAAACTGGATCAAAGTTGGAAGACATGAAGAGAGCGGATTGATCTTCAATTCCTGGTAGAGCTTCATCTGCTCTTGAGCCAATTTTTCTTTATCATTGGCATATTTCTTCTGTATTTCGATATATCGCTTGTCACTCTGTAATTCCTGCATCGCCTTTGAGCTCTTGATCTGTTTCTGGGTCAAGGGATACAGAATTACCCTGGTTAATGTCGTGAATAGAATGATGGCAATACCAAAATTCCCAACCAGGTTATAAATCCACAAAAGTAAGTTTATGAACGGTTCAATAATGATCGTTTCCCACATTTCATTCCATCCTTATTACTTGGCTGAGAAATACCAATTTTGGTTTCCATTGGCATCCATGGCGACCAGGGGTTCATCGCCGTTGTTGACAATCACGATCAGCCTGTCACCGCTGGTTTGAAGGTTCCCGTAAATGTTGCCCTTTAATGTCCGTGTCCAAACCTTTGCACCAGTGAATCCGACCATAATCAATTCGCCGTCCTCATTGCCAAAGATGATCCCATTTTCAAAGAGACCTCCCCGTCCAAGGATTGCGCTATCAGTTTGAATGAATTGTTCTTGTGTGCCATCAACAGCATTCAGGATATTGATATTTCCTGTTTGATCGCCGAAATAGAGTTTACCTTCATGTAACACCGGTTCAGCCCAAACACCACCACTAACTTTGGTCTGCCATGCAATAGTTCCGTCAGCAGCATTCACTGCAAAAACACCACCATCCAGGTTTCCAAGATACAAGACGCCATTTTCGTCTAATGCAGCGCGTGCAACAAGTGAAGCGCCGAGATCTGTCTTCCATTTCATTTCACCAGTTGCTGAATCAAGGGCATACAGGTAATGATCCATGCAGGGAACATAGACCATCACTCCATCGCTTACTGGTTTCGCCCAGAAAGCAGCTCCACCTGTAAACCTCCATACTTCATTACCATCGAGATCAAGAGCATAAATATTATGATCTGCATTCGGAGCGATGATTAAATCATTGATCACCAGCGGGCTGTCGATATAACGAGATTTGGCCTCAGTAAATTGCCAGTTCTCAGTTCCATCTGAAGTTTTCAGGCTTGTGAGTAATTTTCCATAGTCGCCTACGATCAACTGGTCGCCAGCCAGAACCGGTTCTGCAAAAAATAATCGCGACGCAGATGCTTTTTCTGGATACTGCCAGATAATATTTCCATTATCTTCTTTAAGGGCATAAACCATGCTCGAACCGGCATAGTAGACGGTATCACCTGAAATTAATGCCCCCGACCATGCATTCGTAGCACCAGAACCGGAACATGCCGTCAGGAGTATTCCCAGTAATGCAATTACAAAAATCAGGCTAATTCGTTTCATATTCATACGTGTTGTTCCCTTATCAATTTGGGGTCCATGGAGAGATTCATTTAAGGTACTGGATCGAATCCGCCAGGGTTGAATGGATTGCAGCGTAAAACCCTCCAGATTGCCATTAAGGTACCTTTAATCGCACCATATTTATAAACTGCCTGGTATCCATAGTGAGAGCAAGAAGGATAGAAACGGCAGGTATTTGCAGGTAAGGCTGGTGAAACCACCAATTGGTAGATGCGGATTAATAATAGAATGGGTATCCGCGGAAGATTGATTAATTTCAAGGGAAGATCACGCAAGCGTGGTTCTTCAATGTGAATATGCTGATCTTCCTGTACCATGATCGTTTGTGACAATGATTTTTGCTCTTTCCAGCAGTTCAATTACTGCTGACCGAATTTCTAAAAAAGAAGCATCACGTGCTGGTTCGCGGGCAATGATAACAAGGTCTTTGGATTCCTGCAACTCTGGTAGAATCTGAGTGGCGATCTCTCTTAATCGGCGTTTTACTCTATTGCGATGAACCGCTGACCCAATTGACCTTGTGGCAACAATACCTATTCTTGGATTTTTTGCTTCTCCATCACCAATAACAATGACTGCAAGCGGGTGGGCATATGATCTTCCCAAACGCCTCACCCGCTTGAAGTCAATCGATCGGGTTAACCGATACTTCTGTTTCACTCATTACCCTGCCCGTAACCTTATTGAACATTTCGCTTATTCACTAGTTCCGGACAAAAAACATGATTACCAGTTGATCTTCTTGACGTGATTATTCATGCTCACTGTCAATTTATGGCGGCCTCTGGCACGTCTTCTTTTTAATACTTCGCGCCCATCAGCAGTTGCCATGCGTGAACGAAAACCGTGCACACGAACGCGTCGGCGAATTCTAGGTTGGTAGGTCCTCTTCGTCATTCTACTTCCTCTCAATTATCAGCTTGGTTATTAAATCCGCAAAACTGGATTATACACTAAGGTTGACTTCTGGTCAAAGGTATTTACGGATGATTGGGCATGGCGAATAATTCAGCCATTTGTCTGGCACCTTCTGAATCAGTGATTGCCAGCACTTCATCATCAGCTTGAATAATGGTAGAGCCTTGAGGCAGAACAAGCTCTCCTTTTCGAATCACAGCTGAAATAACACATTTTGCTGGTAATTTTAACTCTTTGATCTGCTTCCCAACCGCCTTAGCATTCTGCGGTACTTTTTCTTCTACGAGCGAATACTTGCCACGCCTGAGTTTTAGTAAGGTCATCATGTCTCCCAACGACATTTCTTCCTCGATCAAACGCGATAGAATTTCCGCCTGGTTGACAGCCACATCCACTCTGAATTTTTTATCAAACAACCAGGCATTGCGTGGATTGTTCACCCTGGCAATGGTGCGTTTTACACCATAATGCTCTCGAACCAGGTAACACAGCGCTAGATTATCTGCATCTGATGGTGTTGTGGCTGCAAACACATTGGCATGCACAATATCTGCCTGTTCAAGAATATTGGTGTCAAGCGGATTTCCGGCAAAAATCGATTCTGTAGGGATTTCTTTATGGATTCGAGTCAAAATATCCTTGCGATATTCGACCAGATTGACTTTATGGTTGATACTGATTAAAGATTTGGCCAGTTGAGTACCAGTGCGTCCACCGCCAGCGATTACTACAAACATATCAACCTTCCTTCCTGCTCTTAAGATTCTTACGGGTATCGCTGATCCCTTCCATCGTTGCTGCAACAGTCAATACATCTCCCGTTTTCAACACGGTATCCGCTTCAGGAAGAATGGCCGCTCCAGCACGCGTGACTGCCAGCCATTTGCATTCATTACAGGTGATCAGATCGCTAACCTTGTTACCGTCCCATACGGCAGGTATTTGTAATTCATACACCTCGACTTCTCCGTTGCCTGCGCTGAATACGGTCCGCACCTCTGAGTCTGACAATAACTCTTCCACCCGCTGCGCACCCCAGCTCGTTGAACTAACCACCTGAATATTGAATACTTCAAATAATTTTCTCAGTTTTGGATCGTAATTTCTGGCGACCACAACAGGCACATTGAATTCCGTTTTTGCCACATGGCTTACGACTGCATTAAGTGGATCATAATTGGTTACCGCGGCCATTGCATCACAGCTTTCGATGCCCGCACGAATGAGAATATCTTGATTGAGGGCATCACCTTCTAGGATGCGTCCCTCAAATTCTGGTGGAAGATTATTAAATGCATTCTTGTTTTCATCCACTACTGATACCTGGTGACCCTGTTTATAGAGATTGTTCGCCAGCTCTGCACCGATTCGACCACAACCCACAACAATTATTTTCATAATTCCTCGAATTTAATGTACCTGGTATGGAACTTCCATGATCACAATATCTTTACGTGACATTAATACTTTCCGCAACGTGTCCGCAGTGCGCGCGTGCAGCCAACTGCTCGCTGAATGCCTGGGTATAAATTGCGGGACTACGATACTGATCATTTCATTTGGCTTCCGATTTCTATCGATCTCCTCGATATACTCCAGCAGGGGTTCAATAAATAAGCGGTAAGGAGATTCAATGACCATCAATCGATAACCATCACCCCACATCTCCCATCTTTCTTGTAATTTTTTCGTTTCCACAGGATCAATAGAGACATGCACGGCAGTGATATCATCGGAAAGCGTCTTTGCATACCTCAATGCTGCAAGTGTGCCTTTATGAACCCCCCCCAGCAGTAGTAAAACACGTTGATTGGCGATGCACACTGGTGGAGAATA
Source organism: Anaerolineaceae bacterium (assembly GCA_029265815.1). GTDB lineage: Bacteria > Chloroflexota > Anaerolineae > Anaerolineales > Anaerolineaceae > UBA6107. The sequence goes on from JAJUGU010000001.1 coordinate 469,400, forward strand.
ATGTTCCAGAGAAAGATCTTTTGCTAATCTCGAATAGTGTCGATGGACCAGTGAAAAAGTAAATACCAATAATGGGATGAGGATGATTACCACCCACGCGCCGTCAGTGAATTTTGTAATGGCAAAAACGAACATCACAATCGTAGTAACAATCGCTCCAAGACCATTGATGATCATTTTGTGCAACCAACCCCGATCCTCATGGAGTGTTGATCCTCGTTCAATGATTGTTTCGCCTGATTTCAAATTCCTGGATTTCCACCAGCGTCTTGCCATTCCCGCTTGAGACAGTGTAAATGACATAAAAACTCCAATAGCATAAAGCGGGATTAACCTAGTGACACTGGCTTGAAATACGATGATCAACAAACTGGATATTATTGCGAGCGCGACAATCCCTTTTGAAAAGACAAGACGACTTCCACGATAAGTTAACTGCCTGGGTAAATAACCATCTGCCGCCGCGATTGCTGCCAGACGTGGAAACCCAGCAAAAGCAGTATTTGCTGCCATGATCAAAATAATGGTTGTAGCAGCAATCGTCAGAAGGTAGAAGATGCCCCGTGAATTAAAAACTGTTCTGGCAAGCTGTGAGATTACAGTTTCTTCCTCAGAAGGTAATACTCCTACATAATTTCCAAGGAAAGAGATTGAGACTAAAAGGCTTCCCAGTATGAGTCCCATGAAAATCAGGGTTTTTGCCGCATTATTGCTACGCGGTTCTTTAAAAGCAGTCACTCCATTAGAGATGGCTTCTACACCTGTTACAGCCGTAGTACCAGAAGCGAATGCTTTTAAGATCAAGAACAAAGAAACGGGTTCCAAAAGAGTGTGTGCTTCCATCAGATCTGTCGGAGGAGAATCCACCACACCCAGAGTTCCCATCAACAATTTAACAAAACCAACAACCATGGTTGTGTACAACATTAAAAGAAAGAAATAAGTTGGAATGGCAAAAGCAGTTCCAGACTCTTTGACTCCCCTCAGGTTGATCACCATCGCCAAGAGCACAAAAACAACCGCTACGACAACCTTGAACGGACCCAGTGCTGGAAATGCCGAAACCAGTTGAGCTACACCAGAAGACACAGAAACTGAAACCGTTAGAATGTAATCAGTCAATAAGGCTGCTGCTGCCGTTTGTGCAGCCAGGTCATTGATATTATCGCGTGCAACGACGTACGCTCCGCCGCCATCGGGGTAGGCATGAATGGTTTGCTGGTATGAAATAACCAGGATAGCCAATAAAACACATATACCGATTGCGATCGATACAGAAAGATGCAACGCGGTCATTCCTGCTGCAGCAAGGATGATCAACATCTCCTGCGGTGCATAAGCCACTGAAGACATCGCATCTGAAGAAAAGATTGCTAATCCTAGAAATTTTCCAATCGTCTGGTGAGGAGCATCAGCCGTTGATAGCGGCCTTCCAATAAGAAAATGACGCCAGTTTTTCTTTGGAACGTAATCTGTAGCACGACAAAAAACGGTCGTTCCACTCTGGTCTTCTATGCTCATAATCTTTCATCACACTTTCTAGTAATCAAGGCAAAGGCAGTGATTATACAACCATTATAAAAACCAATCAATCCACCATAATATACATCATATCATTATTTTTTTCTGAGGATATTATAAGAGCCCCTGGTGTGAGGTTAATGAGTGCATTATTTTCTCTATTTCAACCAGATACTACACCGTAATGATGCCATTGCTATATATAGTCCCTACGACCCAATCAATACAATTACTGCGATCCTCGGTTGAAGTAGACTGAAACTGAAGGTAATTGTCGCTTAAACCATGCAATAACCACCGTCCATTTGATTCCTGCTGTGAAGTCTCCCACAATACCGCAAGTTCCTTCCCAATAAAATTTCTGGCAAACCTCTGGGCATCCTCTTCGAGAACTGAACGCATCCTTTTACTCCGCTCAATCGTAATGCTGCCATGAAGTCTGCCAGGTAACCTGGCTGCAGCTGTGCCCTCTCGCGCTGAAAAGCGAAAGACATGTCCGCCTGCAAAACCAATTTTTTTCACAAATTCGAGGCTTTCTTCAAATTCCTTTTCAGTCTCTCCGGGAAAACCAACAATAATATCGGTGGTAACCGCCAATCCAGAGATCATCCTGCGTGCGGTCTCTACCAGACTGCAGAATTTTTCCGGCGTTGTGTTACGCACCATACGATGCAACACTCCGGCTGAACCTGATTGCAGTGGTAAGTGAAGATGACGACACATCCGTTTATCTTGCCAGAGAGTAAAAAACTCCTCGTCTAAATCCCACGGTTCTGTAGACGATAATCTAATCCTCTCAATAGAAGTTTCATTCAATAAATAGCGAACTAACCATGCCAGATTGCGTTTCTCTGGTAGATCTCTCCCCCAAGCTCCAAGGTTTACTCCAGTCAAAACAGCTTCATGTGCTCCGCCAGCTTCTGCAGCGCGAATCTCATCCGCGATTATTTTCTGGTCAATGCTCACACTCGGCCCGCGTGCGATCCGGGTAATGCAATAGGTGCAATAATTATTGCAACCATCCTGTGCTTTTATAAAAGCACGCGTTCTCTTATGTATGCCCGGAAGTGGTTTCCGAACAATTGGTTCTAGATCATAAATTTCCGGTAAACCAGACAACAAGGATGGAATTTTGGCTTTTTCATCATTTGTAATCACCTTTGTTATTCCTGGCAGTTCCATCGCTGCCCCAGGTTCGAGAGTTGCCAGGCATCCCGTCAGGATGATCTCAGGGGCTCCTGCTCGATAAGCCTGCCGCACTTTCTGACGTGAATCTGATGCTGCTGCTGCTGTTACTGCGCAACTATTGATAATTACCAGGTCAGCGTCTTCTACACTTTCGGCAATACCATACCCTGCAGCTCTTAACTGCGCTGCCATGAGTTCAATCTCTGCTTGATTTAGGCGACAGCCGACGGAATCAAAATAGACTTTCATTGATTATGGTTGAGTAACCCGCAGGTTATCGAAAAGCACCTTAACACCCGGTGTATCGTATGCCCCGGCAACTAGTCCAATCTTGCCCTCAGTAAAAGAATCATCTTTAACCTCGGCCAGAAGCACATCATTGACGATCAGGGAAAGGATATCGCCCTTGCATACAGCCTGGATGTGGTTCACCACTCCCCCCTGACGGATTACTTCACTAAAATTCATATTACCTTCTACTGAGGACATCACCATTTGACCGTCAATCATTTTGTAAATCCCATAATACCCATCATGGCTGATCATAAAACCGTAATAATTGTCATTATCTTGAAAACGGCAGATTACTCCCAGAGCATCATTGGTGGGACCTGAAAGAAGGACAGCATCGACATCAATTTTTGCATCTGTAAAACTTTCTCCGTTCACCGACCAGAAAAGATACTGGGGTAGATTCACGGTGATTACCATACCCTCATATTCAAAACCAATGCTGCCGCCTTCCCTGCCTAAAGTTCCCCATCCGGTAGGCGAACCAGAAAAATCATCTTCAAAAAGCACTTCTCCAGGCTGAGTTGTAGGGTGAACATGCGTGAATGATTTGATCAGCTCGCATGCAGTTAATAGAAACAGACAAAGGATGATGGCGATGGTTTTTTTAAACAAAGTGATTCTTCTCCGGTATTCTGTCTATCTTGAAATCTATTATACCTTCTCGAAAATTATTTACCTCCATTTTCGATTAGAAGTCGGTCAGCCATATCCCGTAAACGGCTTTCTTCAGCCACTTCAATCGCCCTACGTAAATAATCGAAGGCGATTTCTTTTTCGCCTCTATAGATATGTACCTGTCCCAGGTGGATTAAAATCGCTGCCTGGTCAGGATCGAGTGCATCTGCCTGAAGGAAGTATCGTTCTGCGCTGTCCAGGTCTCCCAGCAACATCAATCCAGTTCCCATCAAGTCAAGCAATGCCGGTGAATTTGGATTAAGCAACAACGCCTTCCTGGCGGCATCCAATCCAATGGTATTAACCTCATAATTCCGGCTGATGCTGAACATGGCCAATGCTTTCCATGATACCCAATTTTCTTCATCCATTTGGATTGCGGTTTGATAGTGTTGCAGAGCGTCTTCCAATTCACCCATCTGCGCCAGTATATTCGCAGTCTCGATCTCCCACACCACTGCCGAGGGGTTTGCTGTCAGCGCACGTTTTAAATACTCTAGCGCTGCTTCAGGTTTCCCCTGCCGGTTGAAATAAAGAGCGGCAAGTCCGTTTACCATCTCACCTTCCGGATCAAGTTTCATGGCTTTTTCCAGTGCTGGAAACCCATCTTCTCCCATTCGTTGCAGTGCCTCAGCCAATAAAGCCTGACCAATCGCATTATCGGGATCAATATCAACAGCCTGCTGAAATGCATGCACTGCCACATCCCACTCCTCAATTTGCGCAAGCGCTTGCCCGATGTAAATAAATCTTTCGACAGTGCCTGCGATATTTTTTGTATTATCAAGCAGATCCAAGAGAATTTGCGCTCCCATTTGCCGCCGGACATCAGCAAGCGCAACCTGTAAATATTGACGGGCGCTGTCTGGTTCTTGTGCTGCCAGTTGGATACCTAATTGGTAGTTCAACTCGCTGTTCATCGAATCCAGTGGATAAGCAGTTAATAAAGTGTTCAAAGCGCCATAGGTGTCATTCATCTGCCGCTGAAGAGTAGCGGTTTGCATCAAGATAAACACATCTCGTTCTGCACTCAGCCCGCGCAGAACTTCTCTTGCCTGAGTTTTCTCATCCAATCCCAGGAGGGCATCAGCCAGCCAGACCTTACCTTGAGAATCTAGTTGACCTAAAGAATCAGCGTGTTCAAAGGCATCAACAGCCTCTTCTAAATCTCCATCGTTCATAAATAGCCTGCCGGCTCTCTGCCAGAGATCTCCTCGCCATGGAGAAAACTGAAGCAGTTTTACGCTGTTCTCGATCTCCATAGCGGTATCTCCAGAGAAGTATGCGCTTTTAACCTGATATGAAGCTTCTAAATAATCTGCTGCAAATGGAGAAATTGGAATCATAAACACAATTCCGAATGGAAAAAGGATCAGAAAAAAACTCAAGAGCTTCTGTTTTATATTCACGAGATAATTATACCTACCGAATGCTCTCAGTTTTCAAGGCTATATCATCACAAGAATTTAACCCGATAAGGTGCTTGACATCGATTTAACTGCATGGTAAATTATTTTTATTGTAAGCGGTGAGGGGTTCACAACCTACCGCAATCATTTTTGGATATGGAGAGTTATAGAATGGCAGAACGTTTTGTAGGGACCGTAAAGTGGTTTAATCCCGCCAAGGGGTACGGTTTCATCGGTCGCGATGGAGCTGAGGATGTCTTTGTCCATTTTTCTGCCATCCAGATGGATGGCTATAAGGTTCTGAAAGAGGGTCAGCAAGTAGAGTTTTCTGTTGAGACAGGTCCAAAAGGACTGCAAGCAGCCAATGTAAAGGCGATTGAGTAATCCTTTAGCCTTTGAGAAGTAAAAAGCAGAGCCAATGGCTCTGCTTTTTTAGTTTTACAAACTATGAATGGCTTCCGCCATTCTTTCCAATGCTAATGTTAAAGTTAAGCGAGAGCAGGCAAAATTCAAGCGCACAAATCCACGACCGGGTTCGCCAAAATCTGCCCCATCATTCAGGGCAACTTTTGCCTGTTCCAGGAAAAATTTCTGCGGTGGTAAAGGCAGATTCAAATCACGGCAATCCAGCCAGGCCAGGTATGTCGCTTCGGGTTTGACCATTTTTATTTGCGGGATGTTCTTTTTTTAGATAGTCAGAAAGAAAATCTCTGTTACTTTCCAGTAATTTCAGCACTTCCTCCAACCATGCACCACCATTACGATAAGCTGCTTCTGCAGCTGTCATTCCCATGATATTTACCCATCCTAGCAATCCACGACGCGAATACTCAATTTTCTGTCGTATCTCAGGATTGGTGCAAATTAACACAGAACAGGCTAAACCCGGAATATTGAAAGTCTTACTCGGAGCCATCAACGTCACTGTATGGGCAGCGATTTCAGGATCAATCGACGCTATTGGTAAATGATGGTGCCCTGAATAGACCAAATCGCAATGGATCTCATCCGAGCAGATCACCACACCATGGCGCAAACAAACTTCCGCCATCCCGCTGAGTTCCTCCTGTGTATACACCCTCCCAATTGGATTATGCGGATTACAAAGCATAAAACAGCGCGTATCAGCCGCAAATGATTTCTCAAAAGCATCCAGGTCAATACCATATTTGCCATCGGTGTTCAATTTAATTTCATTAAAAACGCTATGAGCCCCGGCATTTTGCGGAACGGTAAAAAATGGTGGGTAAACTGGTGTCTGGATCAGGATGGATTGTCCTGGCTTTACGACTGCCTGACTTACTACATTAAAACCAGAAATCACACCAGGAATGAAAAGTATATCGTCTCTGCTGATCTTCCAACGATAGCGCTGATCCATTCGTTCGACAAGCAAATCTTTAAGTGTTAAAGAATCCAATCCGTATCCGAACACGCCATGTTCTACACGCTTCTTTAATGCTTCGATCACCTCTGGGGGAGATGTAAAATCCATGTCTGCAATCCATAATGGAAGAACATCCTCACCAAACACTCCCCATTTGATGCTGTCTGTTTTTCGGCGATCAGGCGTATTGATCATCTCATCTACCTTTCAATAAATTTTTAACTGCAGGCATTATATCCCCAAACCAGAGGAATGCTTTCATCATCCATATCTGATATACTCATTTCATGCCAGATCAATATTCCAATACACTACCTCAACTTACCCTGCTTGCTGCCGCAAATTGGAAAGATTACACCCTGCTGGATAGCGGTGGTGGCTATAAACTGGAGCAGTTTGGCCAGGTACGCTTAATCCGGCCTGAACCCGAGGCTGTCTGGCGGCCTGCACTGCCCGAAATTGAGTGGAAAAGAGCCGATGCTATATACAGACCGGCACCGGAAGAAAACGGTGGTCACTGGGAATACCACCGCAAGCTGCCAGATCGTTGGAAGATGAGTTATCAAGATCTATCCTTCTGGGTGCAGACTTCAGCGTCGCGCCACCTGGGAGTCTTTCCAGAGCAATCCTGTCAGTGGGACTGGGCAGATCGTGTGATCCGGGCATCTCAAACAAAACCGAAAGTTCTCAACCTGTTCGGTTATACTGGGATTGCAACCCTCGCAGCCGCCCGGGCTGGTGCGCAGGTCACTCATCTGGATGCCTCTCGTAAGGTGATCACCTGGGCAAATGAAAATCAAAAATTATGTGGTGGTGATTCACTTTCGATTCGCTGGATCCTGGATGATGCGATGAAATTTGTACTTCGTGAACAACGCCGCGGGAATCGTTATGAAGGTATCATCCTCGACCCTCCAAAATTCGGCCGTGGCCCCAAGGGCGAAGTATGGGAATTTTACAAACTGCTCCCCGACCTTCTGGATGCCTGCCGTCAAATCTTGTCACCACACCCGTTATTTGTGCAACTTACAGCCTACGCTGTGAAGGCATCAGCGGCAACCATGTACTATGCCATCAGAGAGATGACCAGTGCCTTTTCTGGTGTCACAACCGCTGGTGAGATTGGCCTCCAGGAGCAATCCGCCGGACGGTACCTTTCAACCGCAATTTTTGCCCGCTGGTGCCAAAGCGATATTTATCACAAATTGAACATCGATTGATCACTATGGGGAGGATTTCTGTATTATGGACTCTCATTCTTTCCATCGTTTTCCGTTCGCTCACACATACTCAATCGTTGCACGCGATCCTGAGACAGGCCAATTGGGTGTAGCAGTTCAATCACACTGGTTCTCCACGGGGTCTATTGTCACCTGGGCACAACCAGGTGTCGGAGCAGTGGCTACTCAATCGATGGTCGAGGTCAGTTACGGACCGCTCGGCTTGGGTGGTTTACGCTCTGGGAAAAAACCAGGTGAAATTTTGCGTGATCTACTGCAAAAGGATAATGAACGTGAATTGCGTCAGGTTGCTATCGTGGATACCAAAGGAGACGTTGCAGTCCACACCGGTTCACATTGCATCGCTGAAGCCGGTCACCAGACTGGTTTTCAGTATTCGGTACAGGCGAATATGATGCTTAAAAATACCGTGTGGCCAGCAATGGCATCTGCATACGAAAAAGCCAGCGGCGACCTGGCAGATCGAATGCTAGCCACTCTAGACGCCGCACAGGAAGAAGGTGGAGACATTCGCGGGAAACAATCCGCCGCCATGCTGGTGGTAACAGGTGAACAGACTGACGAGCCCTGGAAGGGCATTCTGGTTGATTTACGTGTAGAAGATCACCCTGAACCATTAATTGAATTACGCCGATTGCTTAAAGTTCAGCGCGCTTACGAAGCCATGAACCGCGGTGACGCATTATTGAGCGAAGGAAGAGTAAAAGAAGCCTTCCAGGCATACGAACAGGGCGCTTCTCTGGCACCTGAGATCGACGAACTTATATTCTGGCAAGCAGTAACTCTAGCAGATACTGGTAGAGTGGAAGAAGCCCTGCCAATTTTTGATCGACTTTTTAAAACTGAATCCAATTGGGCACTACTTCTCCAGCGGCTTCCAGCAGCTGGCTTATTTTCGGAAGATCGCGCATTGATGGAAAGGATCCTGAAGCTCGTAAAATAGAACACATTGACCGGAATCTAAACTGTGGATTCCGGTCTTTTTAAAGTCATTTAATATTAAGGTGTTTCAATTTTCAATAAAATTAGAATTCGAAAATTCATTCCCACTAGTCAATTTAATTTTGAAAAATCTTTAGTGACTAATCAAAAATGTCAATTGTTGTTTACTGTACTTACGCACTAGTCAATAAAAGACCCAACATTCGATCGAGCGTGATTTTTCTTTTCTTCAATTCCGCACGTATTTTTCTCATAAACTTAAAACGCACCGGAAAATGAGTTTCAAGCTCCGCCAGAAAAGCTTTCGAATAATATTTATCCATGCGCAAGATGCCGTCGATCATCAGCAGGTCAATCCCTTTCATCGACATCTGCTTCAATGGTCTGATGCGTTCATTATCAAAATACTCCATTCCTTTCAACACATGGTGAGCAAAACAAAATAAACGCTGTGCAATCAAATCTACATTTCCGATTCGAGTAGCGTCGGTGAAAATCGTCAACGCGTTCTTGCGTAGATCGCTCTCCATATCCTCCTGATCATCCATCAACTGAGCGAATGCACCAAAATTGTAAATGATACTCATTTCTACTTCATGCAGCTCTCCTGCAGCCAGAACTCCATCCGCCAGCACTGAAGTCCCTCCCTTGCCAAATGTAACACCCAGCACATCTACCATGTATGGAGGAACTGGGGATTCAGGCATACGCATGCTTCTATCTTGCGCTGCATGGATCGCGAGCAGACTATCAAACACTTGCGGATATTGTTCCCTCCGATATTGACCTTCAATCATTTTCACCAGGTCAAGCACCTGCTGCTCGTTGGCATTCATCGGTTTAACCTCTGCACCGGTCAACCAGGCATAAAACCGTTCGTTAAAGGCGATCTTCTCAACGCGACTAAACCGTGGATCATCCAGATAATTATCAGAAACAGGATAAAGCATACTGTACGCGAATAATGCAGGGGTTAGTTGGATCGGTAAATCCATTAATGCCTGAAGATAGGAGCAAGTCCACACGTTGCGGCTCGCCTGGTAAATATCGCTCATGTTCATTTTTGGATCAAAACAACGCGCCAGGTTGTAAAACTCTTGCGAAACCTGGTCAATACCAAGGTCATGAAAACTATTGACCTGCTCTTCTGACAGATCGAAAACACTGCGTGAAAATTCTTTAATCCGTTCACCAACCTCATAGGAATTCTGTTTTTGCTCTTCAGGATCGAGGTTTTTCAAAGACAACCTTTTTTCAAGCCAGGCGAGCAGTTCAGAAACCCGCTCTTCATTTTCTCTTTTGACACTATTTGGGAATTCCACCGGAACATTCAAAAACCCAGGGTCACAGGAATACCAAATCTCACGCAGCTCTTCCGTCTGCCTTTTTTGAAATTCATCGATGGGAATGGAATGAAATATGATCATGTGATTTTGTCTTTGATTGATATACGTCCTCTAGAAAAATGAGTTGCAAAAATCAAGCTACCAGTATCAACTAGCTAGAGAGACCTTTATTAAAAAGTATTAAGTCATCAGTTCTTGACATCCTGTTAATAATTGCTAAAATTGCAAATAATTGAATATATATTCAAATGTTATATCGAAAGGAAGAAATGACATCAACATCGCTCTTAAGTGAACATACAGCCGCACATGTGGCAGAACTTTTTCGCGCGTTCAGTGATACAAGCCGCGTTCGTATTCTTTCTGTGATCATCGACCAGGAAATGAATGTCTCTCAATTGGCTGAACTTGTGGGTGTGACAGAGTCAGCGGTTTCACACCATATGCGCGGCTTGCGTCAGATGCGCCTGGTCAAGTCTAGGCGCGATGGCAAGGAAGTGTATTACTTTGTCGACGATCCCCACATCATTGCCCTTTTCAGGCAAGGGGTTGAACATATCAAAACGCGGTGATGACATCACAGATAACAAAACAATTCATATCGAAGGATTTCTATGAACACATCTACAATCACTGATCCTACTGCTGAAATACAGACCCACACCCCCCACACTGGACTCACCAGTGAGGAGGTACTTGCTCTCCGTGCAAAATACGGAGAAAACCGTCTTCCCGGAGAGAAGGGTGTTTCGGTATGGTCAATCCTGCTCAACCAGTTGAAAAGCCCACTGGTTTATATCATTCTCACCGCCGCCGGGATTTCACTCGCTCTGGGTGAGTTAGGCGACTTTACGATCATCATGGCTGTGGTGGTCATTGACGTTATTCTTGGATTTATTCAGGAATACCAGGCACAGCGTACTTACGAAGCATTAAAAGGGTTGCTTAAGCCGACCACTACTGTTATCCGTAATGGCCAGCGGATTGAAGTAGAAGTGTGGGAACTGGTCCCCGGCGATCTTGTGGTTCTCAACGCTGGTGAAAAAGCCCCAGGGGATGGTGAAATCCTCGAAGCTACAAAATTATCTGTCGATGAAGCCTTCTTAACTGGTGAAAGCGAACCTGTCAACAAAGAAGCAAAAGGTAAAATTGAACTCTCATCACCTGATAACAACAATGCTCAACGCACACAGGTATACATGGGATCTACCGTTATTACCGGAAGAGGCATCCTGCGTATTACAAAAATCGGCGTTGAAACAGAATTAGGTCAGATTGCAGCCAGTTTAAGCGAACATGTGGAAGAGGATACTCCCCTGCAAATTCGCTTAAAAGCGTTCAGCAAAATACTGACGTATATCGTTGTTGCTGCAACCGTGGTCATCTTGATCGTAGGGTTGATCATGGGGCGTGAATTCTTCGAGATGCTCCGCACTTCGATTATTCTGGCCATTGCAGCCGTTCCCGAAGGCTTATTGATCGCTGTTACTGTCATTCTGGTCATCGGCATGCGCAAGATCTTGAAACGCAACGGCCTTGTAAAGAGACTGTTAGCGGTAGAAACCCTGGGTTCGGTTACAACGATTTGCACAGATAAAACTGGCACATTAACTGAAGGCCGTATGCGGGTTAATCGCGTCGACCTGAAAGATGAAGAACGCGCCTTACAGACTATGGTGCTGTGCAACAACCTCGAAGGGCCGGTAGATATTGCCCTGTGGGAATATGCAGAGAAGACAATGTCCGTCGATCCGCAAGATCTTTTTGACAACAGCCAGCGTCTGGCTGAAGAATTGTTCACCAGCGAAACAAAGTACATGATCACCGATGTTAAAAACAATATATTCCACGGTGAGCATTACTTCTTTCTCAAGGGCGCGCCTGAGATCGTGCTTGGGATGTGCGCAGTATCACCTGAGGAACACACAAAAATCCTGACAAAAGTCGATGACTGGGCTGGACAAGGGTTGCGTCTTCTGGGATTGGCCTATAGAGTGAACGGATCGATGGAAAATTACAATGGATATACCTGGTTAGGATTGATTGGTCTGGAAGATCCAGTGCGAGCAGGTGTGTTAGAAGCCATACAGGTCGCGAGTCGAGCCGGCATCAAAGTCAAGATGATCACTGGAGATTATCGTAAAACTGCTGAACACATCGCCTCAAATATTGGAATGCTGAATGAGGACGATCAGACGTTGGAGGGAAATCAGCTTGCATCTCTTACCGATGAACAGATGCAGCAGCAGGTAGCAAAAACCACTGTGTTTTCCCGAATCCGCCCACAGGATAAATTCCGCATCGTTCGTGCGCTGCAGGCAAATGGTGAAGTGGCCGCTATGATCGGCGATGGAGTAAACGACGCGCCGGCATTGAAACGTGCCAATATTGGCGTTGTGGTAGGAAGCGCTACAGATGTTGCCAAAGAAACAGCCGACCTCATCCTGCTCGATGACAACTTCCGCACCATCATTGCTGCCATTGAGGAAGGGCGAGTGATATTCTCAAATATCCGTAAGGTAGTGGCTTATGTGCTTTCAAACTCTTTTGCAGAGGTACTGACCATCTTTACAGCCATGATGCTCCAATGGCCAACTCCCCTGGCAGTGGCACAGATTCTTTGGATCCACCTGATCTGTGATGGACCATTGGATATCGTGCTCAGCTTTGAATCCAAAGAAAAGGGGATTATGGAAGAAAAACCCCATTCGTTAAAGGCACCAATCCTAACGCGGTTAGGTGTATCCCTGATTGCTGTCATCAGTATCGCCAGCTCAATTTTTGCGCTGACATTGTTCGGTCATTACTTCCAGCTGCATAACAACCCCGCTGAAGGTCAAAGCATCGTGTTTGCCAGCTTTGCCATCAACTCGATCGTTTACATTTTCGCTTATCGAAGCATGCGAGACCCCATTTACCGCATGAATAGACTCAGCACAAACAAACCGCTCATTTGGGCAGTCATCGCCGGGTTCATTACCATTGCCATCCCCTTCTTGATCCCTGGATTAAGGAACATACTCGGAATCGTCCCCTTATCGCTTCAAGAATGGGGGTTGGTACTCGGAATTGCGGTGCTTCTGTTGATCTTCGTTGAAATTGCCAAAGCGATCAACCGCCGTTTCCCAAATAATGAATGATTGGCTCGGTACCTAACAAAGAAAAATCGTGTCGATCCCGCCATCCTCGATTAGGATGGCGGGATTAATAACCAAAAATGTATCAATGGAAAATGAATCGTTAATCATGTTATAGGCTGTTTCAGTCAAAAAACATTGATGCGTTAGAGATTGCCGATAAAACATTTATGATTTCTCATCGAGGTAGGATGAAATCAAATATTGATTGTTCAAGATTAGGAGGTTCGTTTTCTGCGATGTCACAGACACATTCGTTTACAAGAATCAAAGTTTTTAGGTATGTGAGCTTACATGTAACGCTTTCAGTCACTTTTCCCTCCACATTTGATTGACAATAATGCTTTCTCCCTCTACACTATTCTCATGCTTGCCTGCGTTAATGCCTGCGCCGTGATCGGACTGGAGGGGGTCATCGTTGATGTCGAAGTGGACCTGACTTCAGGAATTAAACCCCCGATTATTATTGTTGGGCTGCCAGATGCATCCGTGCAGGAGAGTCGCGAACGTGTGCAATCAGCTATTCGAAACACCGGCCTCGAATATCCACGTAAAAAAGTGCGCGTTAACCTGGCTCCCGCTACGGTGCGCAAAGAAGGTTCTGCATACGATTTACCCATTGCACTGGGCATCTTGCTGGCTAACCGTCAGCTTCCTCCTGACAGCCTGAAAGACAGCCTGGTGATGGGTGAACTCTCCCTTGATGGCAGCGTGCGTCATATTCGAGGCGTGCTGCCCATGGCAGCCGTAGCCCGACAGCAGGGGTTCAAACGTGTTTTCGTCCCGGCTGAGGATGCAGGTGAAGCAGCCATTTTCCCCGATCTTGAAGTCATCCCGGTAAATTCTCTTGAAGATCTTTACCGGCACCTCACTGGTTCTTCAATCATCTCCCCCCAGCCTCCGATATCTGTTGACCAGGTGGAAGTCGCTGTTCAAACTGATTTCCGTGAAATCAAAGGACAGGAACATGTCAAACGCGCGCTCGAAGTAGCTGCCGCCGGGTCTCATAATCTGCTCATGATTGGTCCGCCGGGTTCTGGTAAAACGCTCATGGCGCGCGCCCTGCCATCGATCCTCCCACGCATGACCGTGGAGGAGTCTCTTGATGTAACGCGTATTTACTCGGTTGCAGATGCGCTTCCAGCCGGGATTCCCCTGATCAAGAACCGGCCGTTCCGTTCTCCGCACCACACCATTTCTCACGCCGGTCTGGTGGGCGGCGGCAACTGGCCGCACCCCGGCGAGATCTCCCTTGCCCATCGCGGTGTTCTCTTCCTTGATGAATTCCCTGAATTCGGTTCGCGCGTACTGGAAGTATTGCGCCAGCCGCTGGAAGACAAGGTGGTTACCATCAGCCGCGCCCAGGGGACGCTCACCTTCCCGGCTAACTTCCAGCTCGTGGCGGCCATGAATCCCTGCCCGTGCGGTTACTACGGGGACGCCAACCATCCCTGCACCTGTTCACCCATGACGGTTACCAAATACCAGCGACGAATTTCCGGTCCGCTCCTTGACCGCATCGACATCCACGTTGAGGTGCCGCGTGTGGATTATGAGAAATTATCCGATTCACGCCTTGGAGAAGCCTCCCACGTGATTGCACAGCGCGTGGAAACCGCACGCCAGCTGCAGCGCGAACGTTTCAAAGGCACCACACTGACAGCCAACGCTGATATGCACCCCGCCCAGGTTCGTCAGTTCTGCAGCCTAGATGATTCCTGCCGCAGCTTGATGCGCGCTGCTATGAATCAACTCCAACTATCCGCGCGTGCCTACCACCGCATACTCAAGCTGGCACGCACCATTGCCGACCTTGCCGGAAGTAATCAGATCTCCACTACTCATCTTGCTGAAGCCTTACAGTACCGACCACGAGTAGATACCATTTAGAAATGATTTTGATAAGATATTGACTATGCGCATTTTTTCTGCGTATCCTTTGAAATAATCCAATCACTAAACCTGCAATTTTGATTTACCAGATTTGATCCCTCTGTAAGCGCTGAGAATTCATGTTGTACGACGGTAATTTTGATTGAAGATTCTTAAACCCTTCCCTCTACTGCATGATAAGAATAACTAACAACCGTTCTAACTTATTGATTCCTTGTCCTCCCTAATACCGTGTACTAGGTGTATCCTTTCTCATTCCAACATAGATGTTTTTAAATCTTCTGGTCAAAAGTTGTTAAAAATCAGCAGGGGTTCGCCATCTGGTCGACTGTCATACGGTTATAAGCGCTCTTCCTATGAAGGTTTTTATTCAAATAAGGCACTCACCCTGACCATGGTTTAATCACATGACAAGAGAAAATTGTTGCATATTCGTTTCTGCTCTGTACTTGTTACAATATATATATGAGTGCTCATCCCAATCATGGTGTTACTGAGGTAAGTCATACTGCGGATCTGGCGCTTCGCATTACCGCAGAGTCACTGGAACAGCTATTCATTAAAGCCGCAGAAGGCATGTATTCACTGGCTGGCGTGAAAACGGATCAGTCAATTCTGTCTGCCAGGCAATTGATTGTGTCTGGCATCGATCCCGAGAGTTTATTGGTGGCTTTTCTTTCAGAGCTCCTTTACCTGCTCGAAGAAGAGAAGATTGCCTTCCATTATATCAATCTCGGCATTTCCGCTGACTCTATCACCTGTTCGATAACCGGTTCGCCAGTCAGTCAGTTACAAAAATCAATAAAGGCTGTTACCTTCCACAATCTAAAAATTCAAACAACCGCTGAAGGATACGAAACGACACTTGTATTTGATGTATAAAGGTGTTGACATGTTCACCTTCAAAGATTTAACTGAAATCCGCCCCGACGAATGGGTCATTTCACCATCTTATCGATCCGATATGCGGCTGCCCGTTCACATCTTTGCCAGCCGCAAAATGCTGGAACAGGTTTTGGTCGACCGCTCACTTGAGCAGGCGGTCAACGCCTCAACACTTCCTGGTTTGGTCGGGAATGTGATCGTCATGCCCGATGTACACCAGGGATACGGCTTTCCAATTGGTGGAGTGGCGGCTTCTCTATATCCCACCGGTATGATCTCTCCTGGTGCCATTGGTTATGACATTAATTGTGGTGTCAGACTCCTGGCCTCAACAATTAAGGCTGAGCTGGTTTCAGCTTATCTTGGCGATCTTGCGACCGCCATGAATCACTTCTGCCCATCTGGAGTTGGTTCAGAGGGATTGGTTCGAATCTCAAGTTCCGACCTTGAACAGGTTCTTCGGCACGGATCACGTTGGGCACTAAAAAAAGGGTATGCCTCCGAAGCAGATTTAATGCGCACCGAAGAATCTGGATGTATCGATGGAGCACTGCCCGAGAAGGTCAGTGATCACGCAAAGAAGCGTGGCTTGACACAGCTTGGCTCACTTGGATCAGGTAATCACTTTATTGAAATCGATGTTGTCGACGAGATTTTTAATCCTGATGCAGCAGCGGTAATGGGTCTTCAATTTGGCTGTCTGGTCATCCAAATACATTGTGGATCACGTGGTTTAGGCCACCAGATCTGTACCGATTACGTACAGCAGCTTCAGGGGGCACCCCGGCGTTATCATTACACTTTACCAGACCGCGAACTGGTCTGTGCCCCGATGGATTCAACAGAAGGCCAGGCTTATCTTGGAGCGATGCGTGCAGCGGCAAATTTTGCTTTTGCCAACCGGCAGATGCTTGCCTGGTCGGCCCGGCGTGCTTTTGAAGAAGTCTTTACTGGAAAGGTAAAAAACTGGCAATTACACCAGGTCTATGATCTCGCCCATAATATCGGAAAAATTGAAACCCATATCATCGAGGGCAAGGAATTGAAAGTGTGTGTACATCGCAAAGGTGCCACGCGTGCTTTCGGACCAAACACTCCTGGTGTTCCGCCTGAATATGCGATGATTGGCCAGCCGGTGATCATTCCCGGCAGTATGGGAACTGCATCTTGGGTGCTTACAGGAACCAACGCCAGTATGCAAAAATCTTTCGGATCATGCTGCCACGGTGCTGGCCGCTTGATGTCGCGTGCACAGGCTAAGCGGAGTGTACGGGGAGAGGTACTCATCCGAGAACTTGAGCAACAGGGAATTCACATCAAAGCCGGATCTCTACCTGGACTGGCGGAAGAGACTCCCGCTGCATATAAAGATGTAGACGAGGTGATTAAAGTCGTCTGCGATACCGGATTGGCGCATAAAACCGCGCGACTGAAACCGCTGGTTGTGATCAAGGGGTGATCGAAATAATGCCCCTTGGGATTTCTCCAGGGTCCAATATTTCTAAAAAAAAATTATGACGAAGGAACTCTCTTTCTTATTCCTGTTGAGTACCAGCATACTGCTACTCAACGGTTGTGCGTTAAAGAACTGGTATTGCCCAAAGGATGAGCTTCAGCAATATCTATTGCAGGCTGATCAAACTGCGCTGACCTTTCAAGAAAAGACCGGGGTATCCAACAACCAACCCGAAAAGAAACCTGAAATCCTTCTGGAGCTGAAAAGTCTCGCAGAGGAATATGAGTCGATGAAGCTCCCCATGTGTTTGCGCAAACACAGGAACCTGATCTCAGAGGCAATGAACACATCCCTGAAATTTTTGTCCCCTGAACGAGACCGTTATTATGAAAAGTATGAACTCTGGTACTTCGCTATTAAAGAATGGAAAGCAGTGCAAGATGAAGAACAAAGGCTGATCGAGAAGTATCTCGATCATAAGAATTCAGAGTGAACATCAATCTGCGGAACAAAACCCGCGCGGTCAACGTCAGGAGAATGATGATCTATTAGGAGAGCATATGGTAAAAAAAATCCTCATCATTGCATTCATGATCTTCTTGACAGCCTGCACGGTGAATAGTAATGAACCTGTATCGAGTTCAGACCCGGTCACAGATGAAACACAGGTCATTGTGAATTCCTATCAACCGCAGCTAAGCGACAACCAGTTCAACCAGGGCAATGTCTACATTGATTCATCTGAGATTCTTACCCTCGAAAGTTTTCCTTTACAGTTCACCCTTCATATAAAGGGCAATCTGCCCACCCCCTGCCATAAACTGCGGGTAGCGGTTCAACCGCCTGATGATCAGAACCAGATCCTGGTCGAAGTCTACAGCCTGGTCGATCCAGACAAGATGTGCACACAGGTGTTGGAACCTTTTGAAATCAACGTACCATTGGGGAGTTTCCCCGCAGGTAAATATACTGTCATTGTAAATAGTGAGGTAATCGCAGAATTCCAAAGCTGATCTTCCTTGTTGGAATTTGCCAAAAGAGATTGAGACAAGAATGCTCAATCTCTTTTTGTTTTAGAATCGGTTATTTTATGTGAAGGATGACCGAATTGATGGCTAATGGTGAGCCATCTGCCATGCTTGATTCCTGAAGGACTAAAACCACTGTAGAACCTGGTACAAGATCTGGCAGAGGAATGCTGTTGTCAAAAGTCGCTGGTTGTCCCATGTCTTCCGCTTGCACCATGAAAGCTGAAGAGTATAACTCGTTTTTATTTGCATCTAGAATTTGTATCCGTAGAGTATTCTCAAATGGGGCAATTGGCATTGAACCTGTGACTCTTACAGATCCACTGACCTGTTCCCCATTTTGAGGGGTCATAATTTCGATCAACCTCTCTCCACCTCCACTAAGTGCGGTGTTCATCCGCGTTAAAAAGAGGTTGTCACCCACCAGTGAATATTCCTGAGTCATCCCTTGCGTTGGAGAAATCATCGGGTCGTTCGGCCCGTGCACAAAACCTTTTACCAGCACTTTTCCTTGGCTGATGCTCATGCTTTCAATAATAGGCCTATCGTCGATGGTGATACCGGGTGCCTGCTGATATTTTCCAACTTTACTGAAGATCACGATTAATGATACAAAAGTGCCAGTACCACCTGTATTTTCAGCGAGCAGCAGAGCAGCGTCATTCACACCGTCGTTATTTAAATCACCAAACTGAATCCCAGGTTCTAGTGTAGCCGTTAGTTCAATCCCATCAACCATACCTGAGAAAGTTCCATCCCTCAGCCTGATTGCTTTACCCAGAGTGGGTGAGAGGAATTCTGAATTCCTCAAAACCTCGTCGGTGAGTCCGGCTGCTTTTGAAGGGATGGCGGTTGCGGCCTGGATTTCTGCTACAGTGGTTTCAACATTGCTGATTGGCGTTGATAACGGCTGCTGAAAATTGATGCTGACGCATGAAGATAGGAATAACAGCAAAAAGACAGAGAATAATTTGCCTCGTTTCATCTTAATTAATCCTTCCTAACAAATAAGCAAATCCATTTTTAGAGTGAAATCCCCGTAAAAGCCCGTAAAACACTTGTATTTGCCTCTCATTTTATGTATAATGTGGATGAAAGTGGCATTAAGTGGGAGATAGTGGAACGCCGGAACCTATTCCGGCGTTCGGCATATATATAAAAGGTAGAAATTATGTTCAACGGGTTCTTCGGAAGATACAACCATACCATCGATGAAAAAGGACGCATTACTCTACCTGCAGCATTCAGAGAAATGCTTGGGGAAGACCCGTTCATCCTTTCAGGTTTCGATGGCAATCTTTCGATCATGAGTTTCACTCGTTTTCAGCAGCTCCGAGATAAGATTTACAGCCAAAACATGGCAGATATTAATTCCCGGCGTCTGCGCCGTTTGATCTTTTCCACAGCCACACAACTCGAATTCGATAAAAATGGCCGGTTTGTGATTCCTCAACCCCTGCGGGATATTGCTAAGCTGGATGGAAATGTTCTGGTGTTGGGTGTTGGTAAAGATATCGAGCTTTGGAATCCCGATCTTTATGCAGAACAGGAAGAAACCAGTGAAGGAACCGCATCTGCCGCCGATCTCGTGTCGAACTTCGACTTAACCTTCTAATGATTATGTCCGACATTGCGAGCAATGCACCGCATGTCTCTGTTCTTTACCATCAAATTATAACTGCTTTACAGCCTGTTAGTTCGGGGTTTTATGTAGATGCGACGGTTGGCGCTGGTGGGCATGCCTGGGGCATCCTTGAAAAAAGTTCCCCTCACGGTCAACTCCTTGGATTGGATGTAGACCCCCAGGCATTAGAAATCGCCTCGCAGCGCCTCAAAGCCTTTGGTGATAGGATTCATCTTCGAAACTCCTCCTACACTGAGCTGCGCACTGTGCTGCTGACACTAGGCTGGGACCACGTTGATGGCATCGTCATTGATCTGGGTGTTTCATCGATGCAGATCGATTCTCCTGAACGCGGTTTCTCCTTCCAAAAAGATGGGCCATTAGATATGCGCTTTGACCCGTCCCAGCCGGTCAGTGCAGCCGACCTGGTAAATCGTTTGCCCGAGGACGAATTGGCAGATTTAATCTGGCGTTACGGTGAAGAACGAAATTCCAGGCGTATTGCTCGAATGATCGTTCAAAACCGCCCGTTCTACTCCACTCTCGAACTAGCAAATCTGATTAAAAGAGCCAGTGGTGGCCGTCCTACCCCCATTCATCCAGCAACGCGAACCTTCCAGGCATTGCGTATTGCGGTCAACAGAGAATTGGATGCACTTGAAAAATTCTTACCACAGGCGGTAGAATCACTCTCTATTGGCGGTAGGCTGGCGGTCATCTCTTTCCACTCATTGGAAGACCGCATTGTAAAGCAGTATTTCAGACAGGAAAGCCGGGATTGTATTTGCCCTCCCTCGCAGCCGGTGTGTTCCTGTGGACACAAAGCAACGATCATTGAGCTCACCCGTCACCCCATCACCGCTGATGAAGACGAGATCAGCCAAAACGTTAGAGCAAGAAGCGCCAGACTTCGAATAATCGAAAAGAAACAGGCATAGAGATGACGGAAAGTAATGAACGCACAACCAGAAAAAGAGAACGCACCAGGTCAAAGGGGTGGTTAACTCAGGCTTTCAAACAGGCCCCCTGGCGCGTACAGGTCCAGTCAGTGGGCTTGTTTCTCGCCGCGCTAATGGTTGTTCTGATCGTTGCAGGTGTTTATCTCAGCATCAGCGGGCAGGCAGCTGCTGCAGGTGTCAGCGCCTATCAGTTAAATTTTCAGCGGCAGAATTTGGAACGTCAGATCGCAGACCGCAAAGCCCAGATTGCCATTCTTACCTCGGCTGCTGTCATGGAACAGCGTGCCCGCGACATGGGTTTTGAGAGGATCGACCCATCAGATGCGGTATATGTTGCGGTGCCCGGTTACACGGGTAAAAAATCGGTGGTACTGGCACCGCCGCCTGGAATTGTCGAGTCTCAGCAAGTCATAATTAAGTCTGCTTATCGACAATCCCTCTGGGATTGGTTGTTTTCTGGTATTAACCGATTAAGCGAAAGCGCGCGCGGAGGGAATGAATGAACTTGAGAGACATCCCCCGCTATAAGCTTCTTGCCATCGTTCTGACTGTGTTTGCTGTACTCATCTTCCTCCAGATGATACGCATTCAGACCAGTACCAGCGTGGAATACCTCGATCAATGGGCTGAAAAATACGGCGTTGAAGTGCGTACGATTCAGTCTGAACGCGGATATATCTACGACCGTTGGGGTCATCTCCTTGCAGGAAACAAAGAAGTCTACGAAGTTGGTGTCGAACTTCAATTCGTAAAAAACCCATCTGCCATTGCCGCTGCGCTTTCTTCTCTTCTGGGAACCGATTACGCTCAGGTTCTCGCAGCTGCCAGCACACCCTACGACCCTGCATCCAGTGTCTATATCACGTTGGCCGATTTTGTTTCATCCGAAAAGATCACTGAGATTTCGAATCTCAAGGATCAATACGAAAAGAACAATCCCCTCGGTGAAGATCCCGCGCTTCCTTCTCTGCGCGGGTTAACCTGGACGCCTCACCTGCAGCGCATCTACCCCGAGCATACCCTCGCAGCGAACGTTCTCGGTTTTTACACCTACTACGACCGCGACAAGGGTGCCGGTTATTTTGGCGTGGAAGAAAAATACAACGACCTTCTAGCCGGGATTAAAAAGGAAGTCTTGATTTCGCTCGATCCTTATGAAATGCAAGAAATTCCAACCGCCCCCGCGGGAGCCAGTCTGATTCTCACGCTTGATCGAGAGATCCAGCGTACCGTTGAAAATATTCTCGACCAGGCAGTAAAAGCCAATGGCGCTGAGAACGGTACGATCATCGTTATGAATCCAAAAAATGGAGAAATTCTCGCCATGGCCAGCACCCCACGTATGGATCTGAATACCTACTGGGAAGCTGATAATATTTACACAGACGGCACGCCGTTCAATAAAGCAGTCAGTCAGGTTTACGAACCTGGTTCAATTTTTAAGATTTTAACCATGGCCGCTGCACTTGATGCCGGTGTGGTTACTCCTGAGACCCCATTTAACGATACCGGTTCAATCAACGTTGGCGGCATTACCATCTTCAACTGGGACCGCGGCGCCTGGGGGGAACAGGACATGATTGGTTGTATGCAGCATTCTTTGAACGTTTGCCTTGCGTGGGTTGCCACCCAACTTGGCCCCACCGCTTTTTACGATTACCTCGAACGTTTTGGAATTGGTCACCGCACCAACATTGACCTGGCCGGTGAAGAAGTTTACCCTCTCAGCGTTCCGGGTGATCCAATGTGGTATCCGGTAAACTTGGGAACAAATTCTTTCGGTCAGGGTGTTGCGGTCACCCCTATTCAACTGCTTATGGCTGCATCGGCTATTGCCAATGATGGTAAAATGGTTGCGCCGCACATCCTGCAAGCCTATATTCAAAACGGTCAGCAGTACACCACTACCACGCAGGTTGTGGGAATGCCGATTTCTGAAAAAACGGCAGATACCCTCACACAAATGCTCGCTACCTCCCTGGAACAGGAAGCTTCAGACGCGCTCGTAGAAGGGTACAGGGTGGCCGGTAAAACCGGCACTGCAGAAATTGCAGTTAACGGTCAATATTCCAGTAATGCCACCAACGCTTCATTCGTCGGCTGGGGCCCTGTCGATGATCCCCAGTTCATGGTGTACGTATGGTTGGAAAAACCTCAGAGCTCCATCTGGGGTTCTGTGGTTGCCGCACCAGTATTCAGAGATGTTGTTGAAGAACTGGTTGTACTTATGAACATCCCTCCGGATGACATACGGCTGAGCATGAAAGGTAAGTAGAAGAGGAAAAATGTTAACTCTGGCAGATGTGGTCGAAGCAATTCAAGGGACCAGACCAACAGGCGCAGATCTGGGGATCAGTGAGGCTGTCGTGGATTCCCGACATGCCATCCCCGCATCTCTTTTCGTAGCGGTTCTGGAAGGTCATGCCTATGTTTCTCAGGCTTTTGATAACGGTGCAATTCTGGCGCTGGTAGATCAGGATATTGACCCCGCCTTCAAGGTTGTGGATTTACGCTCACCCCTTCCTGCTGGTTACTGCTTCCCGGAGCCACCCTTCGCATTGAGAGTGGAGAAAACAGACACTGCCTTACAAACTTTGGCTGCATTCTGGCGGAAAAAGTTCAATATCCGAGTCGTTGGCATCACCGGAAGCGTCGGGAAGTCAACCACCAAGGAATTGACTGCTGAGATACTCAGCCAGCGCTTCCGCACGCTTAAGAACCAGGGAAATTTCAATAACGAGATCGGTTTACCTCTCACTTTGCTGCGCTTAGGACCAGGCTACGATCTCGCCATCCTCGAAATGGGATTCTACCAACCTGGCGATATAGATTTGCTCTGCTCTATTGCTAAACCTCAGGTTGGTATTGTCACCAATATTGGCACAGTTCACGCTTCACGATCCAGATCACAAGAAGCTATTGCTCTCGGCAAGAGTGAACTCGTCAAAGCGCTTCCCTCCTCTCCAGAGGGAACCGCCATTCTCAACCGTGATGACCCGCTGGTTGCAAAGATGGCAGAAATGACTACCGCCAATGTCTTTTTCTATGGTCTCGATTCCTCTTCGGATCTCTGGGCAGATGAAATTGAATCTCAAGGACTCAATGGGATCCGCTTCTGCATTCACTATCAAGATGAGGTATTTCATCTTCAGGCACCGCTTATCGGCCGACACTCCATTCACACAATTTTGAGAGCTGTGTCCGTCGCTCTCATAGAAGGTATGACCTGGGGAGAAATCATCTTCGGATTGAAGCATGCATCTAGCCAGCTCAGATTGGTTGCGGTTCAAACCAAACAGGGTGCGCTCTTGCTTGATGATACTTATAATGCCTCCCCTGAATCGATGCTTGCCGGGTTGAACCTGCTTAACGAACTTCCCGGACGGAAAATCGCTGTCTTGGGTGGAATGAATGAACTGGGACCATATGAACTGATCGGCCACCAGAAGGTCGGTCTTCGTGCAGCCGAAGTGGTAGACAAATTGATCGTCTATCAAAAAAATGCGCGTATGATTTCCAATGCCGCCATGGAGGCCGGGTTCCCGGTGCAGTCAATCGAAGCTCTCGATGACCCTGATGCGGTTGTCAACACATTAAACTCGATCCTGCGTGAAGGAGATGTCGTTCTCGTGAAAGGTGCCCACGGGTTGCGCATGGATCATATTGTTCAGGCACTCGAGGTGGAAGAATGAAAGAGACTTCACTCGCTCTCGCATTAAGCGGATTGGGGTTCATCCTGTCCGTGATATGGGGTGGGCCATTATTGCGCATCTTAAAACACTTCAGACTCGGAAAAATCATCCGTGTTGAAGGACCCGAAAGCCATATAACAAAGATGGGTACCCCTACCATGGGCGGTGTGATATTTATCGGTGCCGTTGCTCTGGTAACCATCTTGCTCAACGCTGCTTCAATCCTCGGGCTTAATATCCTTGGTCGGTCTGTCTTACTTCCATTGGGAGTCATGATCGCGTATGGAATCCTGGGTGCAATCGACGATTGGGAAGGAATCCGTGGTCCGCGTAAAGGTCTTGGCATGCGTGCACGCACCAAATTCTTCTTCCAGGTGGTTTTTGCCGTCGCTGCCGCTTATATTCTGAAAAACGTCCTCGAAGTCCCGCAAATGTTCTGGCCAGGATTGAATGCCGTGATTGACCTGGGTATCTGGTATATCCCCTTGGCAACCTTTATCATCGTTGCCATGTCCAACGCAGTGAACCTCACCGACGGACTGGATGGTCTTGCGGGATTGATTTCAGCCACAGCCTTTGCAGCTTACGGCGGCATTGCACTGATGCAGGGCAATCTGTTTGTTGCTCGCTTTTGTTTCACCATCGTGGGTGCTCTTTTCGGCTTTCTCTGGTTCAATGTGCATCCGGCAATGATGATGATGGGTGATACCGGCTCCCTTTCGCTCGGTGCAGTTCTTGGCGTGATCGCATTGATGACCGGACAATGGTTGCTGCTTCCGTTAATCGCCATCATACCGGTTGCCTCTGCAGCCAGTGTTTCACTGCAGGTGGCTTATTTCAAACTGACAAAAGGAAAGCGTTTGTTCAAAATGGCTCCTCTGCACCATCATTTTGAACTTTCTGGATGGAGTGAAACACAGATCGTTCAGCGCTTTTGGTTGATCGGCCTTCTTGCAGCAATTTTTGGAATGGCTCTGGCCATAGGATAAAAAAAATGGTGAATTATCAAGGAAAACGAGTTTTGATTGTCGGTGCCGCCCGCCAGGGCCTGGCACTGGCTCGTTTTCTCATTAAGAAGGGAGCCAGGGTGACGATCACGGATAAACAAACCGAGGATCAACTGCGCCCTGCCGTGGCTTCATTCGCTGGAACACAGGTACAGTGGGCCTTGGGGGGTAATCCCATTGAGTTAGTCGAAGAAACCGATCTCGTTTGTATTTCAGGCGGTATTCCTCTTAATATCCCTCTTATTCAAGAAGCCGTGCGCCGCGGGTTACCACTCACGAATGATTCTGAGATCTTCATGCAGCATGTACAGGCACCTGTGGTCGGCATCACTGGATCTGCAGGAAAAACCACCACCACTACCCTGGTTGGAAGGATGGCTGCGGCCGGTGTTGTGGCACCATCCAAATCTTGGGTCGGTGGAAATATCGGCAATCCCCTCATTGAGAGCGTGGAGGAAATCAATTCCCACGATCTGGTCATTCTGGAACTTTCCAGCTTCCAGTTGGAACAAATGACGATCAGTCCGCATGTTGCTGCAGTGCTAAATATCACTCCAAACCACCTCGACCGGCATGGAACAATGGAAGCCTATATCCGCGCTAAAGCGCGAATCCTTGCCTCTCAAACAGAAGATGACATTGCAGTCTTGAACCGCGATGACGTGGAATCCTGGAACCTTTGCAATAAGGTTCGTGGGCACTTGATCAGCTTTGGTCGCGATCTTCCCCGTGGAGAGGATACTGCATTATATATCGATCATGGCGCGATTATGTTGCGCGAGAACGGCAAGAGTTTTGTTCTCTTGAAAGAAAACGAAATCAAACTTCGAGGGCTTCATAATCTGATGAACACTGCTGCTGCCTGCGCCATCGCCTACGCTGCAGGTCTTCCAGCAATGGCTATGTCTGAGGGCATCAAAGATTTTACAGGTGTCAAACATCGTTTGGAACTTGTACGTGAAATCAATGGCGTGAGTTGGTATAACAGCTCCATTGCCACAGCACCTGAACGAACCATGGCCGATATCAATTCTTTCACTGAACCCCTCGTTCTCCTTCTTGGCGGCCGCGATAAAAAACTTCCATGGGACTCTCTGGCTCAGCGAATTCACGAACGCGTGGATCATGTTGTGATCTTCGGCGAAGCAATGGAAAAAATCGCTGCAGCTATTGCGCAGCCCCATGAAGGTGACCGGTTGAGTAGTGTGAGCTTAAAACGGGATTTTTTCGACGCTCTCGAAGAAGCCAGACGGATTTCTCAGCCAGGTGATGTTGTTCTGCTCTCGCCGGGCTGCACAAGTTATGACGCGTTTAAAGATTTCGAAGAACGCGGTGACATATTCCGCAATTGGGTGAATGGATTGCCATGAACGCCACGATCAATTCTGCTGCCAGCCGTACCCTGGTAAAGAAACTTCGCTTCCGCGAGAATTTTGACCTTCCTCTCGTGTTGATTGTGATCACTTTGTTTGCCATTGGCATTCTGATGGTCTACTCAGCCAGCTGGCAATATGCCAGTTCGCAGGAAAATTCAGAATACTCCACTGCATTACGCCAGTTGGGATACGGAATCGCCGGGTTTGCCGGTGCTGCAGTAATAACATTCATCGATTATCACAAGTACCGCCGCTGGATCGTTCCAGGAATGTTGGTGATCGTGATCCTCTGCCTTGCCGTACTCATTTTTGGACAGGAAACCGAACTGGGCGCCAGGCGCGGTTTGTTCAGGGGCTCAATTCAACCTTCTGAGTTTGCCAAGCTGGCGGTCATCATTTATTTGAGCTTCTGGTTGTTCAACAAACGAGAAACACTGGATCAGTGGAGTTTTGGTTTGATCCCGTTGATGGGTATCGTTGGATTCACCGCAGGTTTAATTCTTGCTCAACCCGATATCTCTGCAGCGGCCACTATCGTCCTTCTCGGTGGTGTGATGTTTTTCATTGCTGGAGGAAAACTACGCCAAATCCTGGCTGTGGTTGTTGCCACTGGTTTGCTTGGTTTGCTGGTGGTCAAGGTAAGTTCAACGGCCTCAACCCGCGTCACAGATTACTGGAACGGTTTACAGGACCCCGCGAATGCTTCTGATCACGTGAAATGGTCGCTTGAAGCGATCATTAACGGTGGTGTTTTTGGAGTAGGAATCGGTCGTTCGACCACCAAATTCATTGGTCTTCCAGTCGCCTCAACAGATTCCATCTTCTCTGTGATCGCAGAAGAAACAGGTCTTTTTGGCGCTTTTATCGTTCTTTCTCTCTATGTTGCATTTCTGTGGCGGGGATTAAAGATTGCCAGTCTCGCCAAGGATGACCTCGGTAAATGGCTGGCAGCTGGTATTACTTTGTGGATTTTCATTGAAGCGGTTATCAACACCGGTGTGCTGGTTAACCTCCTGCCCTTTGCAGGAAACGCTCTACCCTTGATCAGTTCCGGTGGATCGAGTTTAGTCACCACCCTGGCAGGAGTTGGAATCCTGCTTGGCATCGCACGTCAATCGAAACTGCAAACAGCAGTTTCAGAAAGGAGCGTCTCACATGCGGTTGTTGATTTGCGCAGGGGGGACCGGAGGCGGAGTGTACCCCGCTCTGTCCGTCCTTCAAGCAGTCGCTGATCGTGCTGAATCTGTCCTGTGGGTTGGTGGCAAAGGTGGCATGGAAGCCGACCTGATCGCCCGCAACAACATTCCTTACGCTGAAATTCCTGCGGCAGGAGTGCACGGCGTGGGATTACGCTCCCTTCCCGGTAATATTGCCAAGTTAATGCAAGGTGTGACCCATTCCCGCCGGCTCCTGCGCGAGTTTCAACCTGATGTGATGCTCTTTACCGGTGGATACGTTGCCGTTCCAATGGCAGTGGCAGGTATTCGCATTAATAGCCTGTTGTATGTACCAGATATTGAACCAGGTATGGCACTTAAAGCTCTGGCTCGTTTTTCTGATGTCATTGCTCTGACTGCGGAAGAATCCAAGCGTTACTTCAATCCTTCCAAGCGATTGGTCGTTACAGGATACCCAACCCGGTCAACGATGAGGAAGCTCGAAAAAGGTGCTGTACGAAAGGTGTTCGGATTATCTACTGATATGCCAGTTTTGCTGGTTATCGGTGGAAGTAAAGGAGCGCGATCAATTAATAACGCCGTACTTGATCATTTACCCGCTCTCCTTGAAAAGACCCAGGTCATTCATGTCACCGGTCAGCTGGATTGGGATGAAATACAGAATAAAACCAGAGACTTGCCCTCCGAACATGCGAGCCGCTATCGTTCTTTTCCCTTCCTGCATGACGAAATTGACGCGGCATTTAGCAGTGCCGACCTGTGCGTGTCAAGGGCTGGTGCTTCAACCCTGGGTGAGCTTCCGATGTTCGGGCTCCCCGCCGTTCTGGTTCCTTATCCGTATGCCTGGCGTTATCAGAAAGTGAATGCAGAGTATCTTGTTAGCAAGCAGGCTGCTGTACTGGTACGAAATGAAGACCTGGCTGCCAAATTATTACCAACAGTTATTGGTTTATTGGAGGATCGTAAAAAATTGTCAGAAATGGCTGTCCGCATGCAATCGCTGGATCAGCCTCAGGCCGCACGTAAAATTGCCGACCTGCTCATCGAACTGGCAGAAAAGAATACTGCAGTAAGGAAATGACCAGATGATTAGTCTCAATGTGTTAATGTGGATCTTCATCTTACTCTTCGCCCTGATTGGTGCCATGCGCGGCTGGGCGAAAGAGCTCTTGGTTTCCTTTAGCATCGTTCTTGGTCTTTTCACCATGACAGTTTTGGAATCCTTTGTCCCGTTCTTTCAAAACATCCTTGAGACTTCTCAACCACAAAGTATTTTCTGGTTGCGTGGTGGAATACTCGCCGCACTGGTCTTTTTTGGATATCAGACGCCCAAATTCCCCAGAATTGCAGACAGCGGACGCTTCATTCGCAACATGCTGCAGGATACGCTTCTGGGTAGTGTTTTAGGCGGCATCAATGGATTTCTGGTGTTCGGCACTCTGTGGTATTACCTGCATACAGCGGGATATCCATTCTCGTTTATCACCGCTCCAGATGCAGCTACCGTTACAGGTCAGGCAGCCTTGAATTGGATTGGTTTCCTTCCACCTTCTTGGTTAATGACCAGCCCGACTATCTATATTGCAGTAGCGTTGTGTTTTGTCTTTGTGATTGTGGTGTTTTTATGAAACATATACACTTGATCGGCATCGGCGGCTCTGGAATTTCTTCCATCGCGCGTGTACTCCTTGAAAAAGGATACACCGTGAGTGGTTCTGACCGCGCGCTTTCTTCCCTCGCCTTATCTCTGAAAGACGCAGGTGTGAAGGTGATTGAAGGCCATAGCGCTGACAATATTCAGGGTGTCGACCTGGTCGTTCGTTCCTCTGCTATTCCTGATGACAATGTGGAAGTTGCCGCTGCACACGCCGCTGGTATCCCCGTCCTTAAACGCTCCGATTTCCTGGGACAGTTGATGGTAGATGACACATCGATTGCGGTTGCTGGTTCTCACGGTAAAACCACCACTACTGACATGTTAGCCTCGACTCTCACCGCAATTGGACTTGATCCCAGTTTTATCCTGGGTGGTGTTTCAACCAGCTTATCCAGCAATGCTCACGCTGGCAGCGGTAAATTCTTCGTCATCGAGGCGGATGAATACGACCACATGTTCCTGGGTTTGAACCCATCGGTTATTCTGATCACCAATGTCGATTATGATCATCCGGATTGCTTCCCTACCCCCGAATCTTATATGGCGGCTTTTTGTGAATTTACTCACCATTTAAGACCAGACGGACTGCTTGTCACCTGTGAAGACCAACCGCGCAGTAAATCGTTGTTAAAGGAACTTTCGAAGAACCAGCGTGGTATCACTTATGGTTTCTCTCCCTTAAGTGATTACCGGGCTGCAAACCTTAAGGTCAATTCACAAGGTGGAACGTCTTTTGATGTGATTGTACAGAAGACATCCTCCCCCCTAATCTCGGTTCAACTTCGTGTTCCAGGTGAACATAACGTACTTAATGCTCTGGGAGTATTGGCGGTTGTCCATCAACTTGGATTGAGTCTAGAAAAGGCAAAAGATGCTCTGTTCCAATATAAAGGCGCCCAGCGTCGATTTGAAATCATTGGAGAATCCGCCGGGATCACGGTTATAAGTGACTATGCGCATAATCCATCCAAGATTAGAGCAGCCCTGGCTGCCGCGCGGCAGCGCTTCCCCGAACACAGGCTCATCGCCATCTGGCAGCCGCATACTTATTCACGCACCCGCACGCTTGAGGCTGATTTCATCACATCATTGCAAAATTCAGATCTGGTCATTGTGACCGATATCTATGCCTCACGAGAAAAACCAGAGGAATATTCCTCAATGCAAATCGTCGAAAAGATGACCACAGTCGAAGCCCACTTTATCCCTCGCTTTGACCAGATTGTAACGTTCTTAAAATCCATTCTCAGATCCGGTGATATCGTCCTGGTGCTGTCTGCCGGTGATGCTGATCAAATTTGTACCAGGTTATTGGATCAACTAAATGAAAGGAAGGATTAGAATGGCTGATCCCCGTAAAACCAGTTACGAGAACTCGAATCAAGATTTCGATACACAGCGGTATTTCTCAGACTTTCCGCGCATCCAGATGACTCCCCGGCGAGTGAGAGAAGACGATGATTTCCGCTCACTCAGCACGCCCACTCGCCAGGAACTCATGGAAAAATTGATCGATCATGTCAGAGAACTCTAAGAGAGAGAGATTAAATGTCTTCGATTGACGAACGGGCATTGATTGACCACTTCGGCAGCCGCCTTCAAAAGGATGTGCCTCTGTCCAACCTCACTACGGCAAAGGTTGGCGGTGCTGCACGCTTTTTTGTGGTAGCCAATTCTGCTGATGAACTCGCTGCAGATGTCAGCTGCCTGTGGTCAGCCAATATCCCTCTCCTCGTCTTGGGTACTGGCGCGAATATGCTTATCAGCGATGCCGGGTTGGACATGGTCGTCATACACAATAAGGCGAAAGCCATCACCATCGATGCCACACCATCACTCACTGCCGAATCAGGCGCCATACTGGCCACCGTCGCCCGCCAGGCTGGTTTGAGTGGACTTACCGGCCTGGAATGGGCTTCCACCATTCCAGGCACGCTCGGGGGAGCCATTTATGGTAACGCAGGCGCACACGGCGGAGAAATGAGCAAAAGTTTGGTTTTGGCAAACATCTTGCATCGCAGAAAAGGCCTTCTATCGCTCACCAGCGAACAGATGGGTTACGCCTATCGCAGCAGCACCTTGAAAAGAGATCCCGGTAATGCCGTGATCCTTTCAGCGCAGCTTGCAGTACAAAAAGGAGATGTCGCCGTCATTAAAGCGAAAATGGAAGAAAACGCCGCCAGGCGAAAAAATACCCAGCCGCCCGGGGCAAGCATGGGATCCACATTCAAAAACCCCGCAGGTGATCATGCGGGCAGGTTGATCGAATCCGTTGGATTAAAAGGTTTCACTATCGGCGGAGTACAGGTCAGCCCCGTGCACGCAAATTTCCTGGTCAATAACGGCTCCGCCACTGCCGATGACTATCGCCGTTTGATCTTATTGATACAGAAGACAGTCCAGGAGAGAACTGGGATTAAGCTTGAACTTGAGATCGAATTATTAGGAAATTGGCAGGATTGAAATGAGTGATAAAAAGAATATTGCGGTGATTTTCGGTGGAAGGTCAGGCGAACATGAAGTATCTCTCATGAGCGCCCGATCGGTCCTGTCTGTTTTGGATCCCGCTAAATACAACATTATTGAGATTGGTATTACCCAGTCAGGTATATGGTTAACGGGAGAACACGTCGTAGATGCAATGGAAGCGAAATCTTTCGATCATCTGCTACCGGTGGCCCTTCTTCCCGCCCCTCTTGGAGGACAGTTGTATGTCATCAAAGACTTACAGCTTGTCCCTCTGGCGAAGATTGATATGGTTTTCCCGGTGCTTCACGGCACGTTTGGAGAAGACGGCGCGATTCAGGGGTTGTTTGAATTGGCTGATGTTGCCTACGTAGGATGCGGTGTACTCGCTTCAGCTGTCGGCATGGATAAAAGTCTCTTTAAAGATGTGATGCGTGCTCATCAGATCCCTGTAGTGGATTCGATGTTATTCACGCGTTACCATATTCATACGGGCATCAACGAAATTATGAATGCCGTCGAAAAGAGCATTCCTTACCCGGTTTTCATCAAACCGGTCAACATGGGTTCATCGGTTGGCATCACCAAATGCAGCACCCGCTCTTCCCTCATGGAAGGCTTGATGGATGCAGCTCGCTTTGACCGGCGCGTATTGGTAGAACGCGGTGTTAATGCCCGTGAATTGGAAGTCAGTGTTCTGGGCAATGAAGATCCCATTGCCTCTATTGCTGGTGAGGTCATACCCTCAGCCGAGTTCTATACATACGATGCCAAGTATAGAGATAATGCATCCAAGTTGATCATCCCTGCTGACCTCGATGATGAAACCAGCGCGAAAATTCGCCGCACCGCTATAAATGCTTTCAAAGCCATTGATGGTGCAGGTATGGCCCGCGTTGATTTCCTCCTCGACCGCGAAAATGGTGAGCTTTATGTCAGTGAGATCAACACCATACCTGGTTTTACCAGTATCAGCATGTATTCCAAACTCTGGGAAGCCAGCGGCATCTCGTATTCTGAACTGGTTTCTCGATTGATCGACTTTGCAGAAGAACGCAAACTCACACGTGATGCCACTGAACACGTTTTTGATAGGAGTAAGGGATGAATTCTGGTAGAGATCGGCAGTCTCTCACACGCGCAGAACAGCTGCGGCTAAAACGCCAGCAGACTGACGCTCAAAAGCGCCAGCAGGCACCTGTGAAAAAATATCCACAGGCACCTGTTCAACAACGCCCATCTGCCGCCAGAACAACCTCTACTCGAAATATCTCTCATGGATCTCCATCCACGAATCGTAGTGTTCCCCATGTCTCCCCTGTGGTTACCCGTAGCATCCGCTATGGCACCCCTCTCCGCCAGTCTGTGAATACCCAACCGCGCCGAAAGGTGGTGTACCGGGTAGGTGCTAATGGTGTTGAGACTCGTATGCCATCACTACCCATCATTCAATTCAACTGGCAATGGGTGTCAGCATTTCTCACGCTTGCCTTTCTCGTTCTAACACTCGTGCTCACGAATAGTTCTATTTTTGCGGTAAATCGCATCGAAGTGGAAGGAATACAGCGTGTTACCGCAAGCGATATCCAGTCAATAGTGTTAACTACCACCCATTCAGTGTTCACTCTCGACAGACAGAAAACTCTGGACGCCATCGCTGTCGCTTTTCCGGAGTTAAGAGATATTCATCTTACGATCAGCCTGCCCGATGGAGTGAAGATCAGCGCGGTTGAACGCCAGCCGATCATGGCATGGAAATCTGGCGATCAACTCTACTGGATTGACCCCGAAGGTGTGGTGATGCAGCCTCGCGGTGATGTGGGCGAATTACTCACGGTCAAATCTGAGAATACACCACCAACAGTGAACCCTGTTAAAAAAGTTGATTCCATCGTTGACTACGCTGAAACGGTATTAAATAACGAAATCGATCCGGTCACACCCGAAGAATCCATTAATTACCTCGATCCCGCTGTGTTAGAAGCTGCGATCCAGATGAGCGCCATCATGCCACAGGGTGCATCCCTGGTTTATGATTCTCTCGCAGGTATGGGCTGGAACGATCCAGGCGGATGGAAAGTATTTTTCGGTAATGATCTGGAAAACATCCAGTTCAAACAAGTGGAGTACCAGGCAATCATTGAAGAACTCAAAAGGCAGGGAATTACCCCTGTGATGGTCAGCGTGAAACATGTTGACTCACCTTATTATCGTACGGAGTAAGGGATTGATATGAGCGATCCTATTGTTGTGGGCATAGACATTGGTACAACCAAGATTTGTACCCTCCTTGCGCGCCTTGAAGGCGAATCAGATATGCGCATTCTTGGCGTCGGGATAGAACCTGCACAAGGAATTAAAAAAGGTACGGTTGTGGATATCGGAGCAGCATCACAATCTATTTCACGCTCCATCGAAAAAGCCCAACGCACCTCCGGCCTTGAAATCACATCAGCTCTTGTCAGCCTTGCAGGTTCTCATGTATCAGCCATGAACTCGCGTGGAGTAGTGGGAATCAATGGTGGCGTAATCACTGAAGACGACGTTTACCGCGCTCTTGATGCCGCTCAGGCCGTCGCTATGCCTCACAACCGCGAGATTATCCATGTCATCCAGCGTGGTTTCACCGTCGACGGTCAGGATGGCATCCAGACTCCCGTTGGCTTTTCAGGGTTCCGCCTGGAAGTCGAAGCGCACATCATTACCGCCGCATCCTCTACAGTTGAAAACCTCCGCCAGTGCGTGCAGTCCTGCGGCGTAGACGTGTTGGCTTTTGTTCTCAATCCACTTGCTTCGGCCGAGGTTGTGCTGAACAAAACCGAGCGTGAGATGGGCGTCTGCGTGTGCGATATCGGTGGAGGAACCAGCGACCTGGCTCTATATATCAATGGCGACGTCTGGCACACCAATGTCCTCCCGGTGGGTGGCAATCACATCACACAGGATATCGCTATCGGCCTGCGTATCCCACCTGAACAGGCTGAACAAATCAAGAAACAATACGGTTATGCGGTCAAAGCTGATGTGGGTGAGAACGAGTTCTTCACCTTGAAAACTTTTGGCGATGACCAACCGCAGCAGATCAGCCGCCGCGACCTGGCGCATATCATTGAAGCCCGCGTGGATGAAACCTTCCAGCTCCTTCACCAGGAGATCAGGCGCTCAGGGTACGACAGTTTACTGCCTGCTGGCATGGTTTTGACCGGAGGTACCAGCCTTCTGCCCGGTATTCGGCAGGTT
This sequence comes from Anaerolineaceae bacterium, assembly GCA_029265815.1. GTDB lineage: Bacteria > Chloroflexota > Anaerolineae > Anaerolineales > Anaerolineaceae > UBA6107. The sequence continues at coordinate 505,001 of JAJUGU010000001.1, forward strand.
GCCAGCCGTGTATTGAATATGCCCGTCCGCATCGCCCGCCCCGAAAACCTCATCGGATTGGTGGATCAGCTACAATCTCCAGCCTACGCTACAAGCGTTGGATTACTAAAATGGTCGGAATTGATGGAAACTACTTCAAGTGCAGTTCCCCAGTCCCGTCATTCTTCACATATACCATCCATGAAAGGAGTTAATGTCAACTGGGATAAAGTAAAGAACTGGCTAAGCCGTTTACTACCGTAATCAAACCAATCCATCATGTGATTGGGTCTATTAGAAACACGAATTGTTATGGAGGAAAATACTATGGAGACCAACAACAGATCAATACCCTACACATCACCCAACCGTAACCGCTCGCTGGAACCCGAGATCAGGTCAGACATCGAAGCCTATGCACGTATTAAAGTCGTTGGCGTCGGCGGAGGCGGCTGCAATGCAGTTAATCGTATGATCGAAGAAGGCGTAAAAGGCATCGAGTTCATCACCGTGAACACCGATTCACAAGCGCTGAACACATCCAAAGCCCCCATTAAGATTCATATCGGACCCAAGACTACCAATGGTCTTGGAGCCGGTGGTGATCCTGAGGTTGGTAAGAAATCAGCTGAGGAATCCTCCGAAGACCTGTACCGCGTGCTTCAAGGCAGCGACATGGTGTTCGTTACCGCAGGCATGGGTGGCGGAACTGGCACAGGTGCTGCGCCGATCGTTGCCCAGATCGCAAAAGAAGCCCAAGCGCTTACTATCGGAGTTGTGACTCGCCCCTTCACCTTTGAAGGAAATAAACGTCTCCAATCTGCAGAACAGGGTATCGCCCGCCTCAAGGAACACGCCAACACTCTGATTGTCATCCCTAACGACCGCCTGTTGCAGTTGGTCGATCGTAAAGCCTCCTTGCAAGAATCCTTTAAGACTGCTGATGACGTATTGCGCCAGGGCATTCAGGGTATTTCCGAAGTGATCACTACCCCCGGTTTGATCAACCTCGATTTCGCGGATGTCAAGAGCGTGATGAAGGAAGGCGGCGCTGCTCTAATGGCGGTCGGCCGCGCCAGCGGCGAAGATCGTGCAGTCAAGGCAGCTGAACAGGCGATCTCCAATCAGCTCCTCGATATCACAATTGATGGAGCACGCGGTATCCTCTTCAACATCACAGGCGGCCCTAATCTCACCCTCTTTGAAGTCAATCAGGCTGCAGCTATCATCAAAGAAACCGCACATCCTGATGTCAACCTGATCTTTGGCGCTGTGATTGATCCCAATATGGGCGACGAGATGCGGATCACCGTTATCGCCACCGGTTTTGATCGCGCTGGCGAAATCCGCAAACCTGTAAGATCAACTTTCACTGGATTGGATGAACAGAAACGTACATCAATCCCTGTTTCAAGCCAGACAGTCAGCGTGGATTCAGTTGTAAAAGGAACAACTGAGTTCCAGCCGGTTGTTTTCGATAACAAGAACATCGATCTTCCGGCCTTTCTGCGCAATCGCTACGAAGATAAATAGGTCTTCGGGTTGATCGTAACCATTGATCCTTGTCCTCCATAGATAGACAGGCTCTTGCCCTGTGCATAGAGCTCATGTCATGATTGATATGCGACTGGCGGCCGGTCCCCGCCAGTCGCTTCCGATTAACTATCAGACATTGAAATGTTTAATCAGAAGTAATCATTTGGTTAGTCACTTCCTGACTTTTGCATAACCTGCAAGGATTTATAACCACTCATTTCTTTAAGGTTGTACGCTGGAATTTATTTTCCTATAAATTTGAACCAGCTTAAATTCTTTAAGCCAATTTCTAATCTCAATCTGGTAAATTAAATCATTTACCTTTCCTTTTCGGCAGTTGTAAAGAATCATTGCGGCAATTTATTAAACTCGTAACCACCACAAGATTTAAGATTAAATATTTCGGTGATAACTTGAATACCCTCCCCGATTATGTTAGAATCAATCCTAGATATACGGTACTCAATTTCATATCCCCCCATATATGGGGGATATCTTTTCAAGACAAGCATAAAAGCCGTCTCCCTGGTCATATTTCCGGAGCATCGAACTACTTACGCAATCGGAGGGTCGAGTGCTTTGCCCATATTGTCAAAAAGATCAATCAAGGGTCATTGATACTACTCATGATAGCCGCGGAGGTGTACGCCGCAGGCGCGAGTGTGAACATTGTGGTCAGCGTTTCTCAACCTATGAAAGAGCCATCCTTGCCACTCCCCTAATTATTAAACGGTCAGGAACACGCGAGCAATTCAACCGCGAAAAATTGCTTGAAGGCATTAAGATTTCTTGTGCCAAGCGTCCGGTTTCTGCCGAAGATATCAATCACCTTGTCAGCGAGATCGAAACAACACTGCAGAAAATGGGCCGTGAAGAAGTGTCTTCACGTGTCGTGGGGGATATGGTCATCGAAGGCTTGAAAAAACTGGATCAGATCGCATACATCCGTTACGCGATAGTCTATTTACAGTTATCAGACCTGCAGTCTATTCGCAAAGAAATTGACCGCCTACTCGCATCATAGGAGAAATCTCAATGGAACCATCGACTCAATCCACCCAGCAATCCTTGCTGGAACTCAATAGTATCCCTGCGGATCTACCTCGAATCGAACTTACTGAGAATTCCAGACAGGTACTTTTAAAAAGATATGTACGTCACAATGCGGATGGTTCCCCCGCTGAGACGATCGATGAGATGTTCTGGCGTGTGGCTTTTCACATCGCCAATATTGAAACCATGTGGGGTACTGATGTCGAAGCTCTGTCGCGCAAATACTACACACTGCTTACTTCCAAGGCATTCTTCCCCAATTCCCCCACCTTCACTGGTGCTGGCACCCCACTCGGACAGCTCGCTGCCTGCTTCGTCCTTCCCATTAACGACGATATGGGCCGCGATTCAGCAGGAATCTTCCAGACCCTGCGCGATGCTGCTCTCATCCAACAGACCGGTGGTGGTAATGGTTTCTCATTCTCCCGCTTGCGCCCCAAAGGTGCTCATGTAAAATCCTCTTCAGGTCAGGCCACCGGTCCGGTCGGCTTTCTGCGCGTATATGATCACGCCTTTGGTGAGGTCGCTCAGGGCGGAACTCGCCGCGGAGCTAATATGGCCGTCCTCCGCGTGGACCACCCGGATATTGAGGAGTTCATTACCTGCAAGACCAACGAGAACCACATCACCAATTTTAATATCTCTGTCGGCATTACCGACGCCTTCATGCGCGCCGTGGAAGACGACGTTGAATGGAATCTGCGCTTTCCCGATCTCTCTGACCCCCGTGCCAAGAATTTCAAAGGCACCTTCGAGCAAGCTGAAGAACTTGGTATTCCTTTCCGCATTTACAAAACCGTGCGCGCTCGCGATCTTTTCGAAATGATCGTCAAGCAGGCTCACCATAACGGTGAACCCGGTTTACTTTTCCTCGATGCTGCCAACCGTACCAATCCTGTTCCGCATCTCTATCAGCTTGAAGCCACCAATCCCTGTGGCGAACAGTGGCTCGGACCATATGAGAACTGCTGCCTGGGTTCACTTAACCTCGCTCAGCACTTTGGCCCCGACCACACCGTCGATTGGACTAAATTGCGTGACAATACTCGATTGGCCGTACGCTTCCTCGATGATGTGGTCGATGCTAACGCTTATGTACCCGCAGTCCCACAGTTGAAAGAAGCCGCCTTGCGTAACCGCCGCATCGGGTTGGGTATCATGGGTTTAGCAGACTTGATGTACCATGTAGGTGTGCGGTATGGCTCACCCGCTGCTGAGGATTTTGGTGCACAGGTAATGGAGTTCATTCGCTATCACGCCATGCAGACAAGCATCGAATTGGCACGAGAACGCGGCGCTTTCCCCTCCATTAAGGGTAGCATTTACGGTCCTGAAAATCTGATCTGGCAGCCTCCAGTTTCACCTTTTGAAAACCAGCAATACTGGGGACGCCCATCAATTGACTGGAGTCTGATCACTGAAGGAATCCGCCGCTACGGCATCCGCAATGCTGCCCAGACCACGGTTGCTCCCACCGGTACGATTGCCACTGTTGCTGGGTGCGAAGGTTATGGCTGTGAGCCTGTGTTCGCCCTCGCCTATATGCGCCATGTCAACGACAATGGCAAGGACCTCAAACTCAACTACACCAGCCCCATGTTCGAACAAGCGCTCATCGAAGCTGGTGTATCTGAAATGGACCGGCAGGATATCATTGATCATGTAATGAAGGACGGCACCTGTCAGACTATCCCATCAGTCCCACAGCAAGTAAAGGAAGTGTTCGTGGTCAGTTCTGATATTTCTGCCGAGGAACATGTGCGCATGCAGGCTGCTCTCCAGGCTTTTGTCGATAATTCGCTTTCCAAGACCATCAACTTTCCTGAAACAGCAACCGTCGATGACGTTGCCACCGCTTACATGACCGCCTGGGAGTTGAATTGTAAAGGTATTACCGTTTACGTTACCGGTTCCCGTGAAGATGCTGTCCTTGAGACTCAGGCCACCGCCAGCAAAAAAGCTCCCGTTCGAGAACCATCAACAGAGCAGATCAAACTCTGGCAGGAGACCAAAAAACCCCGCCCACGCTCGCTCATTGGACGCACCTTCTCCGTCGAGACGCCCCTTGGCAAAGCTTTCATCACCATCAATGAAAACGATGCCGCCCAACCCTTTGAGATCTTCATTAACACCGCCAAAGCCGGTTCTGACACCGCCGCGGTAAGTGAAGCCATCGGGCGTCTCATTTCTTACGTCCTGCGCCTGGCATCGCCTATCGAACCTTCTCAGCGGCTTACAGACGTCACCCGTCAGCTCTCTGGCATCGGCGGCGGCCGCTCGTTGGGGTTTGGCCCCAACCGCGTGCGTTCTCTGCCAGACGGTGTTGCCCAGGTGCTCGAAGAATACCTCAGCGAACGCGCTTCGCGTGTTGGCAAGGCAGACGGGGGATCCAGTGCAATCCAGCCCCCACTGGCGATAGACTTCGACAAGCCATCTACCACCACGATGAAACTTGCGCCAGAACCTCCTGCCACCCCCAGGATTGGCGACCTGTGCCCTGAATGCGGCGTCGCCGCCGTGGTTAACGAGGAAGGCTGTCGCAAGTGTTATTCCTGCGGCTTTAGCGAGTGTTAAGCGGACCATTCAGATGGAGGTACAATTTTTCTGTATCCCCATTTAGAAAAGAATTGATTTCATAGATAATCTACGCATCAAGGAATACAAGCATAAGGCCCATACCTCCAATCCTGTGGCTCTCATATCCTTCATGTGAAGCCGTTACCTAACACACGGCCACTTGCCCATGCACTACGATAACCTCGCAGGCAATAGTAATGGCTGGTATCTGCGCGCTGTTGTTGAAGAGGTATGGAAAATGGGAGTCGTAGATTTCTATGATATCGGCCGCTACTACTTGCACTCTCTCAATACCCCTGCTAGTTACCTACTTTTCACGGGTAAATTGAAGTATGAGAACATAATCCCGAAAACTGTGGTGGGAAAGTTCACCGAACATGAAAATCAAATCACCTACGCGCAGGGGAACGTCTAGGAATACATTCACGCCGTTTGACAACACTCATATCGCCTACAAATCACATGGATGTCCATGGTTTCAACCTAGCCACCTACGACCGACCATGAGGTGCTGCAGATCCTAAGCAGTATGGAGTTTAATTATTTAAGCGTCATTGCTATTTCTGCCCGATTGACGCCATGGTCAGGATTTGTGTCAGGGACTTGAGAAGGTATATGAAATGCGAAAATGAAAATTTACCCATGAAGAATAAGAATTGTTTAAGAAAAATAGAGGAATACCAAGTATATTCGTGATATTTCAAACATGATATTTCAAATTATTAGATTGCAAAGAAAATGGCGAGGAAGTGATAGGCCAAAAATCTTCAGCGTTGAGTAACACTTAAATCCTTCATGCAAGAAATTTTCATACAAAATTAAAAAAAATTATTCCACCTTATCTGAATGAAAATTTTTCGAGATTATATAGAACTTGGAATATTCTTTGGACTGATCAGGAAAATATGGTTTCCTTTAATAAATCATAAAAACAAGAACAGAGAAGCCATTCGGAACATAAAGTGGGCATTTAATCGCCTTTTCCAAATCAACCTTTAAGGTAAATTAAAAGAGATGGGTATAGCGAAGAACAACCTTAGCATTCAAAGTTATGAAGGCTCATTGGCGTTGATTAATCGCTTAAACTCCTCGAGAAGCTTGATCAGGTGACGGCAGTTAAGTTCTCCAATAACAAGCCAGCGCTTCAAATCGCTGGCTTGTTCGAATACTATAGGACTAAAGGTAAATTTACTAGATGCTAAATCTTTCGTGCAGTCAAATTGCCAGATGCAATAGCATCTGCGATGTTCCAGGGTTCTTTGCAATCACCTATTGCATAAGCCTCTATACCAGAAATTCCATCAAGAATGCTGGTATTCGGTAACATGTCCATTGCTTCGATAATCGTGTCACACTCGACAACTGATTCGATCCCAGTTTCACCAAGGATAGTTACCTCACCATTACCCACTGAAACAATCTTCGCATTAGGCCATACACGGGTGCCATGAGAATAAAGCATGGGCAACTCAAAGGTTCTAACCCAATTCGAATGTCCTTTTGCCAATTTTGCTAACGGGTCAGGGGAAACAATCGTGATGTGCTTGCCTTGCGCCATCAAGTAAAGGGCAGTATCTATTGCTTGAGCATTGCCACCAACTATGGTCACTTTCTCGCCGATATCGGGGCTGCTGTAACTGTAGATATCCATAATCTTCGTACCCTCAGTTCCGACGAAATTGAGGTGATCGCGTAAACCACCGGTAGCAAGGATGACAATATCAGGTTTTTCCTGATTGATGAAGTTGGCATCAACTTCTTTTCCTGTTACTACAGTAACCCCTTTGAGTTCAAGTTGGCGCTCAAGATAATTTCTCAAATCATCTAAGTTCTCATGTGGCCCTTTAACTTTTGAGGCAAAGGTTAGTAAACCTCCAACTTTGCTTGACTTTTCATAAAGTGTCACTTTGTGGCCGCGTTGGGCAGCAATTCGTGCAGCCTCCATTCCGGCGGGACCACCACCGACCACCATAACGTTTTTCGCTGTGGTCACTGGTAATGGGTCGTAACCTTCAGGCATGGCATCGCGGTATGCTCGTTGAGTACATGCATTTACACGGCAATGCTCATAAGTATTTCCTTCTTTATCTTTATCAAAGTGACAATGCATACAACGGGTGCATGGTGCAATCTCATCGAGGCGGCCTGCTTGTAGCTTGTTTACATATTCAGGGTCAACGGTCAGAGGGCGATTCATAATTAAGAAGTCAGCCATGCCTTCCCTCAGTGCGTTTTCAAAGAAGTCAGGTGCATGAGCAGGATCCATATATGTTACTGTTCCAACAGGAATTGTAACCGCTTGTTTGATCTCCTTGGCAACGTTGAGCATCAATCCGGCTCCAGAATGATTAGCAATCAACTTTCCACCCCAATGACGGGAGAAGTCAAATTGGGTCCCATAACCGGTTGTTCCCTCAATACCACGGCCAATAAAGTAAAGATCAGAGGCAAATTGGCAAACATGCATACCTGTTGGTCCAAGGCGAACATGTAAACTATCCGCACCTGCAGCTTCTAGAATTTTTGCAAATTCCTTAGTCTCTTCAATGGTGATCAAATTTGAACTATCGCCCAGATTCTGATCGTTCTCTTCAATACCATTTATTAGCACTTGGACCACGAAATCTTTTCCACATGCTTCTTTTATACCTTGAATAATTTCGGTTACAAAGCGGGCTCGGTTCTCAAGTGTTTGTGGACCATATTCATCTGTACGTGTGTTACGACCGCGTGAAAAGAAATATGTTCCGAGATTGTTCCCTGCTGAATTTATTTCAAAAGCATCAAATCCGGCATCATGTAATATTTTTGCGCCATTGATCATATCTCTCTGGATTAACTTGATATCATCAACAGTAACCAATTCAGCAAATGGAACGTTCATAGAGTCGTTCTGGTAGCCAATATAAGCTCCAGCTGCGTGGACGGCATCTGTCAGGTCTTTTAAGGGAGCTTTAGTAAGATCTAATCTGCGTGGGGTTTGTGGATATTTCGTGAAAAGGCTTCCGAAGTTTTCGCACCAAACCATATGGATGCCACCTTTGGCAAAATTGGTATAGTACGCGATCATCTCTTCACTGATACCTTTTCCATAGGTGTCAGATCCGGCCGCTGATTTGACCATACGATTTTTTATCGTAAGAGATCCGAGCTTCCACTCAGAGAAAAGGGTTTCTAAATTAGTGGTGTGGCTACGGTAATCGTAGTCTTGTGGGTTCAAGTAGGCTGCTGCAGTCCGAGGATTGATGCATTCGACGGTAGTTTGATTAGCGCTTGTTGTGGGAACCGCGGTCGCAGGAACCGATGGCACTGCAGTTTCTACTACCTTAGGCGAACAACTAGCTAAGACTCCAGCACCTGCAACTAGAGCAGCCCTTTTCATGAAATTACGACGTGCAAGATCAACTTTCTTGAGTTTGCTCATGATTAGACCCTCCCTTATAAAGATAGTATCGATTAAATAACCGCTTGTATTTTCAAATAGTACACTTTAAAGTAACTGTAGAGTCAAGTTATTAAATATGTGAATCGTAATAAAATTCGCCAATATTACCAACCCTCGATCTTATTTCTCTCAATTTCTTAGTTTCCTCAAAAAAATTTTCAATGGGTCATTACATCACTTACATGTATATAATGAAATCAACACGAATCAAATCCCAACACCAGTGAAAGGAGGTGTATCATGAAGAAAAGGATTTTCTGGTGGCTTCTCGCGCTGGCTGCCGTTATCCTGATCTTCTTCTTCGTAACCAGGTCAAGCGCTCCTGAAGAACTTCCCGCCGCGTCAACTGAATCGCCCAGACCGGGTTATTACACTGGCGGTGCTGTGGAATTCATCCTCACCCCCGCTTTCGAGATTACTCAATTCTCCCTCTCTGACCTCTCGTTTCTCCATTGCTCATTTTCCTGGGAGGATCAAGACGCCTTCCTCGTGAATAACCGCTACACCCTTACCGAAGACAACACTATCGACATCTTCTATGCAGCAGATGGAGCTTTTCGCGTAACGTATAACCTCACCCGCTGTGGAACCCGCCGAGTCTGGTTCGCCAGGCATGGAATTTACACCGCCCAATGGATCAGCGAAAGCCCATCGTTACCATAAGATTTATGTGTTTGTGTGTGCATTCTATAGAAGTTCAATGTGGTGCCCCATAACTATTTTCATATCTCTTAAGATAGAAGATTTCTTAAAATGTGTACCCAGTATCGAAACCACATGGTCGATTGTGTATAATGAAAAAATAATCATAATTAAATAGAGATAGGAATCATACAATGTCAAAAATTCATATCATCACCGATACAGATTCAAGCCTGCCGGCGGATGTCGCCGCAGCACATTCCATTGTTCAGGTTCCAATCACCATTCAATTTGGCGACGAGACCTACCAGACTGGCATTGACATTGACGACAAAACCCTTTTCGAAAAGATCGATTCCCTGAACAAGATGCCTACCACAGCTGCCCCATCCCCTGCGGCTTTTATTGAAGCGTTCAAAAACGCTTTTAAGAACGGCGCTGAATCGATTATCTGTATTTGTGTAGGCAGTAAGATCAGCCGCACCTATGAATCCGCGTTGCAGGCCGCCGAAGAATTCCCCGGCAAGAAGATCAGCGTGGTTGATTCTGAATATGTCTCCCTCGGCCAGGGATTGATGGTGCTAGCCGCTGCCCGAGCAGTCGAACATGGAGCCAGCCACGAAGAAGCTGTGCAGGCTGCCCTTTCTCTGCTTGGCAGGCTTCATCTCTACGGTGCTCTGCCCACTTTAAAGTACCTTGCGCTCGGTGGTCGTATCAAACCGGTCGCAGCTGGAATGGCTGATTTGCTCAACATCCGCCCAATCCTCACTATGCGTGATGGCAAACTCGATCTTCTGGAAAAGGTGCGCACCAACAAGGCTGCATTTCGCAGGCTCGTCGAGCTGCTCACCGAATCCGCTGATGGTAAAGAAATTCAGGAAGTTGGTATTATTCACATTAACAACCTTGAAGGCGCTGCTGCTCTCGAAAAAGCGCTTCGCGAATCGCTGAAGATTCCTCCCAGGGTCATGATAGTAGAGTTTACTCCTGGATTATCGGTACATGCTGGCGCAGGCATGGTAGCTGCCGTCCTCTTAACCAAAGATTGATCATCCAAAATCAGATCAAAAAACATCCCACGCATCTCACGTGGGATGTTTTTATTGATAATTTTCTGAACCCTACCCACCTTGCCGGTGGTCAGCATCACCTTAATTCCATGTGGGTGTGTCGGGCTCTTTGTCAACAATTTCTGCACAACTCCTTCCATCAGAAGTTCTGATCTCTGATTCTGTTTTTTCAACGATCAGAACTGATATGCCAGTAGTAATCTCATTTCTGCAAGGTAAGTTATCCATTTCTCAGCTTGCCATCTAGGGTCAGTAGTCAGCTACCTTAACCAACACAGGCTTTCCTTTTAGTCGGTAGCTCCCTTTACTGGCTTTGAGTACCTTCTTCACCTGATTCTCCTCAACGTCTACCAGTGAATAGCTCGAAAGGATCTTGATCTCACCAATTGCCTTGCCAGGAATCCCTGATTCACCAGCAATCGCGCCCACGATATCTCCAGGGCGTAGACCGTTGCGATTACCCAGGTTCATCCACAGACGCACCATGCCTGGTTCAACAGATCCAGATCGAGCCTCACCAATATGCGCCGATGCATCTCCTTTTATTCGCTTCGCCGTTGACCGATCTTCTCTATGAGATAAACTCTTACTCTTCTCTTTCCAAGGTTTCTGTTCATCTACTGACAACACTTGAAGATCCTGCGCCGAAATGCCTTGTTCGCCAGTGTGCAGCAGCCGAATCAATCCCACTGCAATTTCATCAGAAGAGAATCCATGATCATGCATTTTCTTTAGAAAGACCCTCTCCTGCCCGCTGATTCCGGTGAGCAGCTGCCCGGATAAGCGTTCCATGAATTTCTCGTCGCGCCTTTCTTGCACTTGCGCGATGGTAGGCAGGGATACTTCATTAACTGGCTGCCGGGTGTAAGACTGGATCTGGTTCATGCGGCTGCGTTCGCGTGGAGTGAGAAGGGTAATAGCAATGCCCTGCTTTCCCGCCCTTCCGGTGCGGCCGATGCGGTGAATATAATCCTCTGCATCTGCCGGCATATCAAAATTGAACACGTGTGAGACATCTGAAATGTCTAAGCCACGCGCGGCAACATCAGTAGCCACCAGCAGGGTTAGGATTCCCTGTCGAAAGCGGTTGAGAACCAGTTCCCTCCTGGTCTGATTCAGGTCACCATGCAAAGAATCAGCTGAAAAGCCTCGGCGCATAAGTTCGTCAGCAAGGTCCTGTGCCCTGGCTTTCGTGCGGGCAAAGATCAGTGCTGCTGAGATTTCTTCGGTTTCTAGAAGGCAAGCCAGTGCAGCAAGTTTGGTCTCCTCCCGCACCCGGTAGAAACGCTGTTCCGTTTGATCAACCGTCAGCCGGTTTGGACTGATGAGGATCTTCGCAGGATCGTTCAGATACTTCGCTGCCAGTTTTCTGATCGGTTCAGGCAAAGTGGCTGAGAATAATGCCATCTGTTTTTCTTCAGATAATTCGTCCAGTATCAATTGGACATCATCGATAAAGCCCATCTCAAGCATCTGATCAGCTTCATCAAGAATCAAAGTTTTTACCCGGCTTAAATCGAGTTGTCCCTGACGCATCAAATCCAGAAGCCGCCCTGGGGTTCCGACTACAATATCCACACCACGTTTCAGGGCACGAATCTGAACCTCATAAGATTGTCCCCCATAAATGGGCAGAACCTTTACTCTGGAGTTTCGCGCAAATCCCTCCGTAGCATCTGCAACCTGTTTGGCAAGCTCTCGTGTCGGCGCGAGAACCAATGCTTTGATGGCTCTACCGTCTTGCTCTTGTAGCCCCTGCAAGATTGGCAGCATAAATGCTGCCGTTTTTCCCGTTCCCGTCTGAGATTGCGCGAGGACGTCTCTGCCAAGCAACATTTGCGGGATTGTCTCTACCTGAATGGGGGTTGGTTTTATATACCCCAGCCTGGTGACAGCCTCCAAAAGTTCCAGTCGTAAACCCAGGTCTTCAAACGAATTTATCATGAATATTCCTCTTTCCACAAAAAAATACCCGCCAAAACCGGCAGGATATTTTGAACCAAGCTCGATTAACATACGCACTTGAAGTGCGAGAAAAAAGTATACCACAATTCATTAATCAATCACCATGTTCTCCCAATATTCCACAGCATCCCGCTGTATAATTTATTTGCATATTTCCTCAGGAGAAAACTCATGCCATCCAAAAAATTGATCCTCGTTGCAGGTAACATTGGCTCTGGAAAAACCTCTCTCACCGAACGAATTGGAGAGCGCCTCGGCTGGCGCACTGTTTATGAATCAGTGGTTGATAATCCCTATCTGCCGGATTTTTATTCAAACATGAAAGAATGGTCATTTCACCTGCAAGTTTTCTTCTTGGGCCACCGCGCGCAGCAACACCTTGAAATGTTTCAGGATTCTCGATCTGCAATTATTGATCGCAGTATTTATGAAGATGCTTACATCTTTGCCCGCGCCCTACACTCAATGGGCAACATCACTGAACGTGATTATGCAACCTACCGCCAACTTTTTGATCTTGTAATAAAAACCCTTCCCCCACCGTCATTGCTCATCTACCTGAAAGCTCCTGTGAATATTCTGGTGGAGCGCATTAAAAAACGCGGCCGCGATATTGAATCCTCGATCAGTGCAGATTATTTATCACTTCTCGAAAGTTATTATGATGACTGGATTAAGAACTTTGAACTATGCCCGGTGCTCACCCTGCGCACGGATGATCTCGATTTTGTCCATAAACCTAAACATTTAGATTTGGTTGTGCAAAAGATCAATGAAAAACTTGCCGGAAAAGAAGAGATCATCTTTTAACCAATTTTCATAAATTTCATTGGATATTGTTGTGAACAGTTTTGCAACCAATTGCTATGTTCTGCGTATATTGCTTAGAATAACAAAATACTTGGGGCTGTCGTGATTAATCTGGAACAAGAATGGATCGAAAAAGCCCTCCATGGAGACGAAGAAGCCTTCACCATGTTGGTAAATGCCTACCAGACTCCTGTTTATAACTTGTGCTACAGAATGCTCGGAGAGAGCACTGCGGCCGAGGATGCTGCACAGGAAACTTTTTGGCGCGCTTATCAAAATTTGAAGCGATATGACTCACAGAGGTCTTTTGTCACCTGGCTGCTTTCGATCGCCGCTCATTATTGCATCGATCAACAACGCAAACGCAGGATCCCGATTTTCGAATTGGATGAATATCCCGATTTCGATTTTGTGGATCCTTCTATTCCCACGCCAGAAATGATCACTATTCAGAATGACGAGGATCAAGTTTTACATTCCATGATCAATAGATTAAGCCCCCCTGATCGTGCAGCCGTGATCCTCAAATATTGGTATGGATGTTCGGAGGAAGAAATTAGTCAAATGCTTTCATTAACACTAAGTGCTGTTAAAAGTCGTTTACATCGTGCAAGGCGCCAGTTAGCTGAGTCCATTGCAGCAGAGCGAAACATTGCAGTGGAAGGAGGTAGAAAATATGAATCACCAGCCCTATGAAAACTGGATCCTGGATGAACCCCAGCTTTCTGATGAAGAAAAACAGGAACTGGCTCATCACCTGAGAGACTGCTCAGAATGCTCCCGCCTCGCGAATGGATGGAACACCGTCCAGCGCACGATCCAGGCCAGCCCGATGAAGCCTGCTCCGGCTGATTTTACCGGTAAATGGAGCTCGAGTCTGGCCAGCCGCAAACGGGAACAGGAAAAGAAACAAGCGCGGACTCTTGTGATTTCTCTATCTAGTGGAGCAGGTGCAATCCTTCTCGCCATCGCAATTTACTTCCTTCCTGATTTCTCACTCATTTCCCTCGTAGCAAGTTTCATTTCCACAATGCTCTCAGCCAGTAACATGGTAAGTAATTTTTGGTCGATCACCATCAAACTGATCCAAACCATTCCGTTGTCCACCTTGATCGTTACTATCGTCATCGTTAGCGGTTGGGTACTGCTGGCAAGTATTACCCTCGGACTATCCATATGGAAGCTGGCATTTAGAAGGAAGGTCCAAAAATGAAAAATCTTAAATATTGGATTGTATTAATCGCTGCCATTTTCCTCACATTTGCGTTCAGTCCAAAATTGGCTTTCGCCCAGACTCCAACCCCACCTTCAGGCGAGGTTATCACAGGAGATCAGATTATTATTGGTAACACCTTTCGGCTTGAATCGGGCGAAACGCTCGATGGAAGCCTCCTCGTTATTGGAGGGACAGCATCCATATCCAATGATTCAATCCTTGATGGCGATTTGGTGTTGATTGGTGGAACAATAACCATAAAAGGCGAAGTTACCGGAGATATCGTTGCCATTGGCGGTGCTGTCACCCTGGAAGATACGGCTGTCGTTGAAGGTGGAGTAACCCTTCTCGGCGCTAGTTTAAATCGTTCTCCTTTAGCTAAAATCGTTGGTGGAATTTCTGAACAAACACCTGAGATATTTAACTTTGATTCTCAGAATACAGAAGGGTGGAAATTACCCTTCATAACGGCACAAAAGCCAGTAACCAGGTTGCTCAACACAACCTTTCAGGCTCTGGCCATGGCAGTTTTGGCCGTCATTATCGGTTTACTCCTGCCTGCTCAGGTTAAGCGGGTAGCCGATACCGTTATCAGAGAGCCGTTAGTCACTGGTGGAGTTGGATTGCTGACCGTCATCGTTGCCCCCATTGTGATCGTCTTGGTTGGCATTACCATTCTCTTGATTCCTGTTAGCATCCTGATTCTCCTCGCCTATATGCTGGCCATTCTGTTTGGGTTTATTGCTGTAGGTTTTGAGATCGGGCAAAGAATCGCATCCCTTTTTAAAACCACCTTTCACCCATCCATTTCTGCAGGAATCGGAGTCTTGTCGCTGAGCCTTATAACAGGTTATGCAACCTTGATACCGTGTATTGGCTGGGTGGTCGGTGCCATTGTAACAATCCTGGGTTTGGGTGCTGTGATCATCAGCCGGTTCGGATCATCCAAATATGCTGACCGGATCGTTCAGGCAGTCATTCCTCCATCCTCACCGCAGACTCCCACACCACCTGAATCCTCTGGCTCATAAAGAAAAGAAACATTAGTTGCAAGGAGGTAGAATGAAAATTATACGAATCCTCATTATTCTGGCTGTTGCAGTAACCCTCATGGCGTGTTCACTCACCATCAATGTACCTTCGGTTGAAACCGGTGTTACTCAATCATTTAAGATTGATGAAGCTCTCGATTCTGAATCGGAAACGGCTTCTGTAAATATCGAAATGGGAGCCGGTACGCTGGATCTGACCGGTGGAACAGAGAAATTGGTCGAAGGTGAAGTCATCTACAATGTAAAATCCTGGAAGCCGACCGTGAATCGTGCAGGGAATTCCATCACGATTAAGCAGGAAAATACTTCAACAGTCGGCATTCCCGATGGAACAATTAAGAACATGTGGACGATTCGGCTTGGTCCCATTCCAATGGATTTAAGCCTTTCCACAGGAGCTTATGAAGGTACCCTCGACTTGAGCGGTCTTTCGATCACCAGCCTTTCTGTTCGTGATGGAGCCAGCAAATCAACCATTCGCTTTGATACCCCCAATCCGGTTGATATGTCGATCTTAAGTTATAAAACTGGCGCTTCTCAAGTGTCATTGAAGGGCCTCGGTAATGCTAATGTAGATCAGATTTCTTTCGATGGTGGAGTAGGCAGCTATGAACTTGATTTTTCAGGTGAACTGAAGAAAGATATAAATGTCACCATCAAATCTGGCATGAGCGATATAAAGCTTGTCTTCCCAACCGATTGCCGTGCAAATGTGATCATTAATGGAGGTTTGAGCAATATTGATATTAATGGCACCTGGTCGGTAACCAATAATTCATATTCGTTTGGCACATCAGGCCCGATAATAAATGTGATCATTGATATGGCGGTTGGCAATTTACAACTGGTACAACAATAGTCGCCATAGAATCACAATCCCGGAGCATCCCTCCGGGATTTTTTTCTTGATATTTTCGGTAAGATGAAATATATTTAGAAGATGATAGATAATACCGCAGTTACCCACCCCAAACCCCTTCCAATCATTTATGTAAAAGGATCCCACCGATCTATGGGCCAACAGATCGGCGAAGCCATGCGTGAACAAGTACAACACAGCATCGATAATGCAAGGCAGCTCGTTGAAACAACGTATAGCAATTTACAACTTACCTGGGAGAGTGCGAAGATACAGGCGAAAAAGTATTTACCGTTCGCCCAAGAACGATATCCCATATATGTTGAAGAATTAAATGGAATGGCGGAAGGAGCAAACGTTAACCTTACCGAACTTGCAGTAGTCAATGCACTAGAAGCCGTAACCACAGATGCTCTCCACCTCACAAAATGTACCAGTTTGGCTGTCAATGAACAGAACACAGCAAAAAACAACGTCCTCGTCGCACATAATGAAGATTGGCTCCCTGGTGATGAACCAGATGTTTTTATCGTTCGAGCTCAACCTGATGACGAACCAGGTTTTCTTGCAATGACATACGGAGGGCTGCTGCCCAATGTGGGTTTCAACGAAGCTGGAATCGCCCAATGTTGTGACACAGTTTACCCCAACGATACCCGTATCGGTATCCCGCGCGTCGTCGTTTCGCGTGCGGTTCTTGGAGCAAGGACCATCGGTCAGGCAATCCGTTACACACTCGTTCCGCTGCGTGCAGCCGGTTATAACCATTTAATCGCTCATGAAAGCGGTGAAATGTACAACGTCGAAGTCTCGGCTCGTAATTTTGATATCCTATACGCAATGGATGGTTACCTTGCCCACACCAACAACTATCTCTCTCCAAAAATGGAGAACATCGAGGAAAACCGCGATGAATTAATTCATACACGTGTTCGATACTTCCGTGCGCTTCATTTGTTACGTGAAACAAATAAACATACGATGAAAACGCTCGAAGCAATCCTTAAGGATCATGTGAATTATCCTGACTCTATCTGTAATCATTCGATCTTTGATATCGACCCCATGGATCGTGAGAAGACCATTGTCAGCATAATTATGGACCTTACGGATGGAAAAATGGAAGTGGCATGGGGAAACCCATGTAAAAACCAATACCACACCTATGACATTACGTTTTAATAATAAAAAAAACTGGCGATGCCAGTTTTTTTTTATTTATATAACCCCATCTCATTAATCGCGCGATAAACCGCATCTTGCAGGTAGTATCGGTACCCCATACCCTCTGCTATTCTTTGTCTAATTTGCTTTGATGAGATCTCCAGAATTGGAGCCTCGACAATCTTCACTTTATCACTCACTCCTGGTAAGACCTTCTCCAACGATTCCAGATCAACTTTATCAGCATGACGGCGCATAACACCAATCCCATCGCAAATCCTGATAAATTCCAGTGGTTTATTCCATGTTGGCAGATCATGTAATGAATCTCCCCCCATCAAATAATACATTTCAGAACCTGGATACTGATTCTTTAAAATATTCACAGTATCGATCGCATAATGCGGACCAGGCCGATCAATATCTACACGCGAAACCTGAAAAGCTGGATTTCCTGCAATAGCCTTTTCTACTAAGATCACCCGATCTTCAATCGGGCTGACATCCGTGTAACGTTTGTGAGGAGGGTTATCAGTTACCACCCATAAAAGCAAATCTAGCGAGAGCTGAGTTCGGCACTCTTCGGCAAGAATTAAATGTCCTACGTGCGGAGGGTCAAAAGTGCCGCCAAAGATGCCAATACGTTTTAAATCAATCATTTACTCCTGCCACTCCAACTCGTAATCACTGATGAAAACAGTGTCACCTTCTTTTATCCCTCGTTCCCGCAGTGCTTCATCAACACCCAGGGTAACC
Source organism: Anaerolineaceae bacterium (assembly GCA_029265815.1). Lineage (GTDB taxonomy): Bacteria > Chloroflexota > Anaerolineae > Anaerolineales > Anaerolineaceae > UBA6107. The sequence continues at coordinate 523,125 of JAJUGU010000001.1, forward strand.
ATTAATCGCTGGAACCTGCGAACCGAGCCATCATGTTCCCAATAAGTCATTTCCGCTGCCCGTTCAATGGCTGCTCCTGTAACCCGCCAGCCATTCTCTTCACGTGTGATGTGGAAGTCTCGTGGATCTTCCTCGGGCTTGTAGATCGGTAATGCCGGTGCAACCTCAGGTTTTGGCGTTTTCATTAATATTTCGTGGGCATTCCAAAGGATAGGTGTGAGATTCTCTCTGGTAACAGCAGATATTGCATGAGCTTCGTAACCTAATTTCTTCAATGCCGTTCTTAGCTGATTCCACCTCGCCTGAACATCAGGCAGGTCAATCTTGTTCACAACCACTATTTGAGGTTTTTTCCCAAGTTCGGGATCGAATAATGCCAGTTCGCTATTGATCTGAGTAAAATCAGCCACCGGGTCTGCAGCCATACCATCAATCACGTGGATCAACACCCGGGTGCGTTGAATATGCTTTAGAAAGGCATCTCCAAGGCCAACACCCTCATGCGCGCCCTCAATAAGACCAGGGATATCAGCCAGGATTAAATCGATTTCTTCATCCAGATGTGCAACACCCAGGTTGGGCTCAATTGTGGTGAACGGGTAATCTGCAATCTTTGGTTTTGCATTCGTTACGGCCGCAAGAAAGCTGGATTTGCCAGCATTCGGGACACCAACAATTCCAACATCAGCGAGTAATTTCAATTCTAAGCGCAATTCTTTTTCTTCTGGAGGTTCGCCTTTTTCGGCAGTACGTGGAGCCTGATTGCGAGAAGTGGCAAAATGCTGATTGCCGCGCCCGCCGCGTCCACCTTTACACACCACCAGTTCTTGGCCGGGCTCAACCATATCTCCAAGTAATTCGTTGGTTTCAGCATCATAGATCAGTGTTCCTGGAGGGACCGGAATGACCAAGTCTTTTGCACTCTTCCCGGTCATATTACTGCCGCCGCCATTTTCACCATCAGGAGCCACAAATTTATGTTTAAACCGGAAACTCTGCAACGTATTTAGAGTTGCTACCACGCGGAAAACAACATCCCCGCCCTTTCCGCCATCTCCACCGTCAGGACCACCACGAGGTACATATTTTTCGCGGTGAAAATGAACCACTCCTGCACCACCGCGGCCTGACCGGACATAAATTCTAGCTTCGTCTATGAACATCTGATCAACCTTCGTAAATGGATCAGGAATCATTGCTGATTCCTGATCCTTAACATACCTTTTTACTTCTTAGCGAATTTCTTCGTCAGGATATCCTTCAAATCAGGTTTGCCGATCTCCTGTAATTCATAACCTACACGCTGCATGGGTTTATTCACCTTGATAATGCGGGTTAAATCGATAGGAGTTGCAGAAACCACAAGATCAACATCTGCTTTGTTGATTGTCTTTTCAAGATCTTTGACCATTTTATCGCCATATCCCATAGCCGGAAGGATAGTTCCAGTCTTTGGATACTTGATATAGGTTTCATGGATAGACCCGACAGCAAACGGGCGCGGATCGACGATCTCAGCAGCACCAAATCGTTTTGCAGCCACCCAGCCTGCACCATAAGCCATTTCACCATGTGTCAGCGTTGGACCATCCTCCACCACCAATACACGCTTGCCGCGGATAGCTTCTGGATTTTCGACAAACAATGGCGATGCACCCTCAATAATGATCGCATTTGGATTGAGTTCATGAAGAGAATTTCGTACCTCGATCACCTTGGCAGGATCAGCCGTATCAACCTTGTTGATCACGAACACATCCGCCATGCGCACGTTCGTCTCACCCGGGTGATAAGCCTTTTCGTGGCCGGCACGATGAGGATCAGCGACGACAATGCTCAAGTCAGCCCTATAGAATGAGAAGTCATTATTCCCGCCGTCCCACAGAACAATATCCACTTCCTGTTCAGCCTGGCGTAGAATAGCTTCGTAATCCACACCGGCATACACAATTACGCCGTTGTCAATATGAGGTTCGTATTCCTCGCGTTCCTCAATGGTGCATTCGTGTTTATCAAGATCAGCATAGGTAGCAAAGCGCTGTACTTTCTGTTTCACCAGATCGCCATAGGGCATCGGGTGACGAACTGCTGCCACTTTGTACCCCATTTCACGCAGGATCGCTGCCACACGGCGTGTTGTCTGGCTCTTTCCTGAACCAGTGCGTACTGCGCACACAGAAACAACAGGCTTGATCGATTTAACCTGAGTTGCTTCGGTCCCCATTAAACGAAAATCTGCGCCTGCAGCAAGAACAGTGGATGCTTTATGCATGACCAATTCATGTGGAACATCGCTGTATGCAAAGACAACCTGTTCGACTTTTAATTCTTTAATCAAGCGAACCAGATCGCTCTCGGGGTAAATGGGAATCCCGGCCGGGTAAAGAGAACCAGCCAGTTCAGCTGGATATTTCCGGCCTTCGATATTGGGGATTTGTGTTGCGGTGAAGGCAACAACTTCATAATCTTTGTTGTCGCGGTAGAAAACATTGAAATTGTGAAAATCTCGTCCTGCTGCACCCATGATCAAGGTTTTAATCGGGGTCATAATACTTTGGTCTCCTTTAATATAGATTTAGAGTATTTTCACATCGCTTGTGGGGCTGTGATGCCCAGTAAAACCAGGCTGTTGCAAATCGCCTGACGTGCTGCCGCGACCAGCCTTAGCCGCATAGACCGAACCGGTTCTTCAGCTGCAAGTACAGGACACTGTGTGTAGAAATCATTGAACGCTCTGGCCAATTCATAAGCTAGATTGGTGATGACCAGCGGTTTCAAATCTCTGGCCGCTTTTTGAATTTCCTCTGGCATTCGGCTGATCCAGTCAACCAGCGCAACTTCTTCAGCAGTGAGTTCTATAGATGGTTTGAGCGAGGCCGGGATTTCTTGATTGACTTTACGTAAAATGCTGTTTGCCCGCACATAGGCATATTGAATATACGGTGCTGCCTGACCATTAAAGTCAAGTGCAGACTGCCAGTCGAAAGTAACGATTTTGTTGCTTTCACGTGAGAGCATCGGGAACTTGATCGCTCCAATCCCCACAGCACGGGCAATATCAAGTTGTTTCTCTTCAGGGAGATCAGCGTTTTTAATTTTTACAACCTCAAGCGCGCGAGAGGTTGCTTCGCGGATTAAATCCTCAAGGAGTACAACCGTTCCTTCACGTGACGCCATGACTACGTTGCCCGGCAGGTTAACCAGCTCATAGGGCACGTGTTGGCAGTGGCTCGCCCATTCATACCCTGCCAGTTCCAAAGTTTTGAACACCTGCTGAAAGTGAAGGGATTGCCGCACATCTACCACATAATAGGCTTTTTCAAGGTTGGGGTAATCAGTGAATTTTCTTTTTGCGAGCGCCAGGTCTTCGGTAGCATATAATGCTGTATTGTCTGAGCGAAGAACGACCATCACCCGATATTTCTCTTCTTTTAAGCCCAGTTTTTCATCCAGCTTGACAATAACTGCCCCGCCTTCCGCCCGCTCATCCGTGGCGATGCCTTTTTTAAGCAGCTCCTCAACCATTTCCTTGCCAGGTTTCTCAAACATCGAGTTGAAATAGTAGCGGTCAAACCGGATGTCCAGCAAATCGTACATTTCTTTGAAACCATCCAACGACCACTGACGGGTTTCTTCCCAGCATTTCACTACTTCAGGATCCCTTTGATCCCACCGGGTGTAAACCTCACGGATTTCTTTTTCCAGTTCAGGATCTTGGTCAAGTCGTTTTACTGCTTCAGCATACAGATTTCCCATCCAGCGGGTGATGTCTTTTTCAGGCTTTTCTCCTTTGTGATATTTCAAGTAATTCCACAACCATTTGATTACATGCAAGCCAATATCACCAGGGTAATTTACTCTTACCACATCATTCCCGGCTGCCTCGAGGATACGCGCAAGAACGTCACCCAAAAAAGCACTTCGCAGATGACCGACGTGAAATGCCTTATGAGTATTTGGATGAGAAAATTCGACCATCAATTGCCGGTTGGTCCTGGCACCTTTTCCATATTCAGTACCTTCAGCAAGGACCTTATCAACAACACGTTGGAAATAATCCGCTGTAGAAAAATACAGGTTCAAGTATCCGTTTACCGCTTCAATCTTCTCAAAGCCAGGAACTTGACCCAGGTAACCGGCAACGTTCTGGGCAATTTCCTTGGCTTTTTGCCCTACGTTGCCTTTAACGGTTCCAAATGAACGTGAGGCAAGCTGAAAGAATGATGTGGAAATGCCCCATTGCCCATTAAATGGGATCCATGACCATTTAATTTCAACATCAGGAAGATCATTCTCCTGACAGTATTGATGAATCAAATCCTCAACGTGTTTTTGTTCGACTTCAAACATTTCCCATCCAGTATGACTTCACATTTTTATCAGCATGGATTATATCATAGGCAAAATCTGGAATACGTCTGAGGAAGCAAAAGCGGGAGAATCCTCTCCCGCTTGATTGCGTTTTGAAAAACGAACTCTACTTAGAAGCAGCCAGTCGCTTCATCAAGCGGCTTTTGCGACGTGCGGCATTATTCTTGTGAATAACACCCTTCTGCGCGGCTTTATCCAGAGCAGCAATTGCTTCTAAAGTCGCGGCTTCAGCTGCTTCGGTTTCTTTGCCAGCAATCGCTGCGCGGGCACGAGCAACATAGGTTCGTGCAGCACCGCGATAAACACGGTTGCGAATGCGTCGTTTTTCATTTTGCTTGTTGCGTTTTATTGCAGACTTAATATTGGCCAACTTGGTCCTCCAAAAAACTTCTGACAGTGCGAGGGTCGAGGGTAAGCACTGCTTCAGGTGGCGCAAGAATTCTACCGCACACTGAACATTCTGTCCAGATGGTCACTTATCTGTCTTGTAATGCAGCGACCCCGGGTAACTCAAGTCCTTCCAACATCTCAAGTGAAGCGCCGCCACCGGTTGAGATGTGAGTAATTTTATCAGCCAGACCAGATTGCTGAATAGCTGCCACAGACTCTCCTCCACCGATGACACTGATAGCCTTGCTTTCAGCTACTGCTCCTGCAATCCCATAAGTTCCCTTGGCAAAATTCGGGAATTCAAAGACTCCCATCGGGCCATTCCATACCACGGTACCAGCTCCATGGATCACATTAGCGTATGCTTTAACTGTTTCCGGTCCAATATCAAGAACCCTCCATCCTTCAGGAACGTTCCCGGCTTTAATGATCTTCACAGCTGCTTCAGCGTCAAATTTATCTGCTATAACCATATCCACAGGCAGATGAATCTTACCCGCTGCTTCTCTCAAAAGCTCCTCAGCAAGAGTCAACGATTCCCCTTCAACGAGCGAGTCTGCCATTTCTAGACCCTGAGCCTTAAAGAAGGTGTTTGCCATCCCACCGCCGATGAGAATTGAGTCCGCTTTCTTCAGCAGATTTCGGATCACCCCGATCTTATCACTGATCTTTGCCCCTCCCATGATTGCCACAAATGGACGCTGTGGATCAGCTACCGTCTGACCCAGATATCGAATTTCTTTTTCTAACAGGAACCCTGCTACACCAGGTAGAAAATGGGTAACACCCTCTGTCGAAGCGTGCGCCCTGTGGGCAGTTCCAAAGGCATCGTTCACAAACAGATCAGCCAGAGATGCCAGCTGCCTTGCCATTCCCATATCATTCTTTTCTTCTTCCGCATGAAAACGGGTATTTTCCAGAACAAGAACTTCACCCGGTTTTAAAATCTTGGCTGCTGCTTCAGCTTCGGCACCGATACAATCAGAAACAAAATTCACTTTCATGCCTAGCAAACCAGCCAGATGCGCAGCAACTGGTTTCAACGAATATTTCTCATCTGGGCCACCTTTCGGACGGCCAAGATGAGAACATAAGATCACCGCTGCGTGGTGCTCCAGCAAATAAGTTATCGTAGGAAGAGCTGCCCGAATTCGGGTATCGTCACCTACTCCATCTTCTTTAAGGGGAACATTGAAATCAACGCGAACAAGGACTTTTTTATTGGTTACATCAACATCGCGTATTGTTTTTTTGTTAAACATGATTATCCTCTCCCTTTATAATCTGATGCGCAACCAAAAGAATTAATTGGGTTGCGCATCGAATGATCCTATTCTTAGACCGGCTTAGTCTCTGCGATCAATACTTAGAGCTTTTTACTCAATAAGGCTGCCAGATCTGCAGTGCGGCAAGAATAACCCCACTCATTGTCGTACCAGGCTACTACCTTGATCATCGTTCCGCCCATGACCATATTGGACGGCAGATCGACGATTGAGGATCGAGAATCTCCTTTGAAATCGCTGGACACAAGTGGATCACCATACTCGCCCGTGGTATAGCCAAGGATTCCCTTCAACGCGCCCTTAGAGGCTTCAATAAAGGTAGCGTTCAACTCTTCCTTGGTCGTGGGCTTCTCAATGGTTGCCACAAAGTCGACAATTGATACCGTAGGGGTTGGAACACGCAGGGAATATCCATCGAATTTTCCCTTGAGATCTGGAATTACAAGAGCCAACGCCTTGGCTGCGCCAGTAGTAGTGGGAATAATATTCAATCCAGCAGCTCTGGAGCGGCGCATTTCTTTCTTGTGACCCTGATCCAGAATAACCTGATCGTTGGTGTAGGAGTGAACCGTGGTCATCATCCCATAGACAATACCAAATTTATCATGAACAACTTTGGCGGCTGGGGCAAGACAGTTCGTAGTGCAAGAAGCATTTGAGATTACATGATGTTTTGCTGGATCATAAGATTTATCATTGACACCTAAAACCATGGTGATGTCTTCATTTTTCGCAGGTGCAGTAATGATGACTTTCTTGGCTCCACCTTGTTCAATGTGAACACACGCTCCAGCTTTACCTTTTGCGGGGTCACCTTTCGCGTCAGTGAAAACCCCGGTTGATTCAATCACAATATCAACGCCAAGATCTTTCCATGGAAGCATACCGGGGTCTTTTTCAGCGAAAACTTTGATCGACTTGCCGTCGACAATAAGTTCACCTTCCTTCGCTTCCACAGTTCCAGGAAAAATTCCATAGTTGGAATCGTATTTTAGAAGATGAGCATTCGTCTTCGTGTCAAAAAGATCATTTACGGCAACAACTTCCAATTCAGAGCCGTGAAATTCACCAATTGCTTTCAGCACTTGCCGCCCGATGCGGCCAAACCCGTTGATTCCAATTTTTACTGCCATTTGATTTTCCTCCAAATCGTTGCTGAATTTTACCATGTCTAGACATGGCCATATGAACTAGATTGTTGCAGCATCATCTTTGGTGCTAAGAGGCCCCGTTCTTTCCAGATACAATTCCATGATTGTCTTTGCCACTTTAGCAGAATCATGACGCCAAGGTGTTTCCATATCCATTAAATCCGTTTGATAAATATTACTTCTGCGTTCATCTTCTTTTACCCTTACCCAATCGATTCCAGCAGGCAAGACACCTTCATACCGATTATTGGCTACAATCAGGTCAAATAACCTTGAGCCTACATGCTGTTCAATCGCCTGAATGTGATCCTCACAGGTATAACCATCTGTCTCGCCACTCTGAGTGGCTACATTGCAGATATACATCTTGCAAGCTTTGCTCACATGAATTGCTTCTACCAGGTCAGGAACCAGCAAATTAGCAATAATACTCGAATAAAGGCTCCCCGGACCAACAATAATCAGCTCAGCGTTTAAGATCGCCTGCAAGGTGGGTGGAAATGAAGGTGGATTACCAGGATCAAGCCAAACCCTGCGCACTTTACCACCCATCTTACTGATTTCACTCTCACCCTTGATATTTACTGTAACTTTTTTCTCTGGGAGCTCAACCTCAGCCACAAGGTTAATATTGCGTAGCGTCGAGGGTAAAACATTGCCTTGAACAGCCAGTACTCGGGCTGACTCAGCAATTGCTGCTTCAAAACTTCCTGTAATCTCAGTTAGCGCTGTGATCAATAAATTTCCCAGTGAATGACCATTAAGACCGGCACCTGCCGCAAAACGATATTGGAAAAGCTGAGTGAGCAATTCCTCATCGTTTGAAAGCGCTGCCAAGCAGTTGCGGATGTCTCCAGGAGGTAAAATCCCCATTGATTTACGAATTTCACCTGATGATCCTCCATCGTCAGCGACAGTAACAACTGCGGTAATGTTCCGAGAATAAGCCTTAAGACCACGTAGAACTGAAGCGAGCCCCGTCCCCCCGCCTATAACAACAATTCTAGGGCCTTTTTCCCTTCGGCGGTATTCTGCAACGGTATCGATAATATCTTTTCCCGGTCGAAGAAAAGGTTTAAGCAAAGCCCAATTGAGCCCGGTAATGCCAATGATAACAAGAACAACACCAATCAGACTAAAAATTAGTGCGCGTATGATCCGTACATGGACAAATTGAAGGGAAACGAATTTAATAATAGGTAACCACCAGGTTTCAGGAGCAGTTCGGTATATATCCAATAGATATACCGCCATACCCACACCCAGTAATGTTGTTCCAGCAAGAATCAGCAAAACCCAACGTTTAACCCCAATCCCTGGCACCAGCCAGCGTAGATTGAGAAAAATACTCTGAAGGATTCTACGAAATTTGTTGCCTCGTTTCGAACGCATATGGTAAATATCATAGCAGTCTTTAAGCCCATCGTCAACGATTTAATAATACTCAATTCAGAAGAATCCAATCGCCTGGTTTTTAGATTTTTCTAAATTCTTATCATGATATAATCATAAAAGGTAAGGTCTTTTCATTATTAAATACAACCATTTCTGCAAGGTTGTTTGTACGTCAGTCCAAACTATCATCAGGAGGTGTATTATGAAGACACTCAACTTACCAGGGGATAATGCAAAACGTCTCATCGAACGAGACCATAAAGTAATTTCACCTTCCTATCCCAGGGGGTATCCTTTCGTGATGGATCACGGAAAAGGAGTCTACGTTTGGGACGTTGATGGTAATCAATTCCTTGATTTTGCTGCCGGGATTGCAGTAAACTCAACCGGTCACAGTCACCCTAAAGTAGTAAAAGCCATTCAAGAACAAGCAGAAAAATTCCTTCATATTTCTTCAGATTTCTATCACGCCAAATGGATTGAATTGGCAGAATATCTTGATCTAATCGCACCATTTCAAGAAGATGCAGTTTCTTTTCTCACCAATTCGGGTACAGAGAGCGTGGAAACTGCTCTGAAAATGGCTCGTTATCATACAGGACGCAGTCAGTTTATCGGGTTCCTGGGAGGTTTCCACGGCAGAACCCTGGGTTCTGTCACACTCACTGCCAGTAAACCTCACTATCATCGAGGATTCTTCCCCTTGATGAATGGTGTCACTCACATTCCATATCCAGATCCATATCGCCCTGTGCTTCATGCGCTACCAGGCGAGAATGTTAGCGATACCACGTTACGATATCTCCAAGAAGAGATTTTCGGCAGGATTATTCCTGCAGATGAAGTAGCCGCGATCATCGTTGAACCTATTCAGGGCGAGGGTGGATATATCGTTCCTCCGGCTGACTTCTTTATCAAATTGCGAGAGATTTGTACCAGCAATGGAATTCTGCTCATTGCGGATGAAGTTCAATCAGGTGTCGGTCGCACCGGTAAATGGTGGGCTATTCAGCATTTTGGCGTTGAACCAGATATTATTACCACTGCCAAGGGTATTGCTTCTGGTGTTCCATTGGGAGCGATGATCGCCCGCAAAAGCGTTGTCACCTGGGAAAAGGGCACACATGGAAACACCTTCGGTGGCAATCCTCTAGCATGTGTTGCAGCTCTTGAAACTTTAAAGTTAATCGAAGATGAATATATGGATAATGCTGCAATCGTTGGTAAGTATATTCTGCGCAGGCTTGAAGAACTCCAAGAAAAACATCCATCCATTGGTTGTGTGCGTGGAATTGGATTGATGATTGGAATCGAATTTGTTGAAGACCGAATTACCAAAAAGCCTGCTGTCGGTTTGCGGGATGTTGTGGTTGATCGCGCTTTTGAACGTGGTTTGCTCACACTTGGTTGCGGAAAAAGCGTCATCAGGGTTTCACCTCCACTTTGTATAACTCAAGAGGAAGCAGAAGAAGGTCTACAAATCCTCGATGAAGCCATCACAATTGCCGAAAATGAGGTCAGTGTTGACCCTTTTAACGAAAAAGTCTTTGCAGAACAGGGGTAATTTTTCATGCTTCCAGATTTTCGCGTAAGGCAAAGGGATTATCTACTCGAGATTTCTCGCGCTCTTACCCGCGAATTGGATCTGGATAAACTTTTAGAACGGATCCTTGAAATATCACTGGAAATGCTTGCCGGACAGGCAGGGTTAATCGCGCTGCGTGTACCATCTCAAGGGTGGAAAATCCGTGTTTCCACCGGCCTTCCTGCTGCTTTTCTGCGGTTTCTTGAACCTCAATTTGCTCAAATTCCTGAACATCAGGATCCTCAGGAATTTGAAATTCAAATCATCAATCAAATCCTGGGAACATTCACACAGGCGGTCAGTCTTGGCCGCCTGAGTAGTGTTGGCCTTCCCCTCATCACCGGCCAAAAAGTGTTGGGGGTGATTTTTGTGTTCAGAGAATATGCAGCATTTTCAGCAAATGACAAAGCCCTGCTTTCAAGTTTTGCTGACCAGACCGCTATTGCCGTCCAGAATGCACAACTTTATGCCCAGGTGGAAAATGACAGACGCCGCATGAATGGTCTACTTGATTCAGCTGCAGATGGCATTTTAATCCTTACCTCCAATCTTAAAATCGAACGCGCTAATCCTTCTTTTGGTTTCATTGCCGGTGTGCAACCAGGTGAGATTATTGGAAAAGACCACGACGAGATTATAAAATGGGCAAAACCACCTCACGGCACACCGTTAAGCGAAGCAGTTACATCAGGTTGGCCCCTCACTCCTCATGCCAGCCTCTACGTTGAAGGTGATTTAACCCGAAAAAACAATGGCGTCCCTGTTCCTGTTGGAATCACTTATGCCCCACTGATTTCTGATGACGGAAAACTGATCAATATCATCACCACTGTGCGCGACATCACCCGCTTCCGCCAGGCAGAAGAAGTAAAATCTACCTTTATATCTGTAGTAAGCCATGAGCTTAAAACTCCAGTGGCGTTGATCAAAGGATATGTAGGCACCTTGAGGCGTGACGATGCCAGATGGGATCGAAAAATCGTCGATGAAAGCCTTCAGGTTATTGAAGAAGAAGCTGACCGGCTGAGTGAGTATATTGAAAACCTGCTGGATGTTACGCGTTTACAGGCAAATGGTTTTGGGCTTAAGCGAACCGATATCCAATTATCAGACGTGATCAAGCATGTTGCTGAACGCCAGCAAACTCAGACCGCAAAACATAAGATCATCGTAGATATACCAGATCCACTTCCGGTGATTGTGGCCGACGATTCTCGAATCAACCAGGTACTCACCAACTTAGTTACTAACGCAATAAAATATGCCCCCGGTGGAGAGATTCGGATTAGCGCACAAAATCGGGGAGATAACATCATCACCTGTGTAAGTGATGAAGGTCCTGGTATTGATCCGAATGATGCTCCCTTTGTTTTTGATCGTTTCTATCGTTCACCGGATGCTTCTAAACAAACCAAAGGGGCTGGTCTGGGACTTTTTCTAGCAAAAGCTATCGTTGAAGCGCACGGTGGTCGCATCTGGATTGATACGGAAGTGGGCAAAGGGGCGCGCATCTGCTTCTGTCTGCCGGTTACTGCCAAGGTATAAGAATATTTCATATCCCGATAACAAAATTCCCAATGGTATAATCTTAAAGTTGTTTAATAAATGAATAGAGAGAGATAATATGCCAAAAATGCAGACAGTTTGCCCGCGTTGCAAACAGCCCATCATCGCTGATGTTCAAATGCTGTTTGATATGAATACTGATCCCACAGCCAAACAGAAATTGCTTGGACGCACAACCAACATAGCTCATTGCCTATCCTGTGGTTATGATGGCATGATCAGTTCACCAATCGTCTATCATGACCCTGAAAAAGAACTATTATTAACTTTTTTCCCTCCAGAGTTAGGCTTACCCGTCAACGAACAGGAAAAACAAATCGGCCCATTGATCAATCAAGTAGTAAATGCCCTGCCAGTTGAGAAAAGAAAAGGTTACCTTTTTCAGCCCAGTACAATGTTTACTTATCAAACACTCATTGATCGAATTCTGGAAGCTGACGGAATCACCAAAGAAATGCTCGAAGCTCAACAAAAACGTATCAATCTGATCCAACGCTTGCTTTCAGTGGCAAACGCAGAAGATCGAAAAACCATCATCCATCAAGAAACCGAAACCATTGATGGTAACCTGTTTGCCATCCTTTCCACCCTGCTTCAATCGGCCGCTATGCAGGGAGATGAAGCTTCGATGAAACTCCTAAGCCAGATCCAATCGGAATTACTCAATGAAACAGAAATCGGCAGAAAACTTCTGGCTGACAGTCAGGAAACCCAACATGCGCTTAAAGAGCTGGAGCAAGCGAACAAGAATGGACTTACGCGCGAAAAACTGTTGGATATCCTTTCATCGGTCAAATCAGAGACCAGCCTTGCAACCCTGGTGAGCCTTACCCGAACAGGGTTAGATTACCAATTCTTCCAGGTGTTAAGTGAGCGCATAGAAAAGGAAGAAGGAGAACAAAAACAGCATCTCACTCAATTACGCGATCGTCTTCTCTCACTCACCCGCGAAATTGATCTTGAACTTAAGAAACGACTTGAAGCTGCTAATAAATTACTTGAGACAATTCTAGGTGAAGAAAAATTAGAAGAATCCATTGGCAAACACGCCAATGAAATCGATGACTTTTTTAGCCAGGCTTTACAGGCGGCATTCGAAAAGGCACGCGTCGATAATGATCTATCACGAATCGAAAAAATCCAAAAAGTAATTTCAATTATTGAAAAGATGTCAGCTCCTCCGCCTGAGATCGAATTCCTTCAGAAGCTGCTTGAAGCTCCAGATGAAGAGTCTCGTAAAAAATTGTTAAGCGATAACAACGACAAAATTAACGATCAATTCTTGACAACGATCAATTCGATCATTACTGAAGGAGAAGCGAGAAAACAATCTCCAGAACTTCTTGATGCATTGCGCGGAATCTATAAAACAGCTCTCCGCGTAACAATGGAAAAGAACATGAGATCATAACCATATTCGAATACGGATTACAAAACGCATCCGGGTTTTTTCTTGGATGCGTTTTTCGTTTGTCAATCTAAGGAAGATTTTCCAGACGTACGCCATGTCCGCGTACAGTCACAATATATTGGTGTTGCGAATCTAATTCAGAAAGCCGGTCTCGCAACCGGCGAATAAGCGCATCCAATGCCTGGTCTGAGATTCCAGTAATTTCATCTTCTTGCCAAACCTTTTGGATCAAATCATTCCGCGTGACCACTTTTCCGCTTTGTTCGTAGAGCTCAAGCAGTAAACGAAATTGTGCAGCTGAAAGCGGAGGTGTCAGCTCTTTGTTCCCAATCCACACACGGCGAGATTTTTTATCCAGAACCAATTTGCCTTTCTGTATTAATCGTGAGGGATCAATATCTTCCATCGGCATCGTGGCATCTGAACTATAAAAAGCGAATTTTTGAATTAAAGCAATTTGAATAATATCGCCGTCATTTAGTGGAGTGATTTCAAAAATTTGCTGACCGCCATGATACGTTCCATTTTTACTACCCAAGTCTTCCAGCTCGCAAATTCCATGATTATTCTGGACGCGTGCGTGATGCCTTGAAACCTGTCGATCTTCAATTGCTACATGGCAATCAGATTCACGCCCGATTAAAATCGTATTTTTAATAATCCATCGTCGGCCTTCCAATGGACCCTGAAGGGCTACCAGAACAGGATATTCCCCGGTAATCGGTTCTTTTTTATTAGAAAGGTCCATCGAGACTCCTCATTATTATCAAATTATAAACCTGACTCATCAGGTATAATATTACAAATTCAGCATCAAAACAAATGATGAATTCAAGTCAGAAGAAATTTAACTCATGGTTACTCCGCTTAAGACAGGTGACACGTTAAGAGAGCGCTACCGCATCCGCCAAATTATTGGACAGGGCGGTATGGGATGTATTTACCTTGCTGATGACCTCCGCTTGGAAGGCAGACAGTGCGCACTCAAAGAAGTTGAACATGATAAATCACTTCCGGCAAATTTGATCAAAGAAGCCAGAGAGCAGTTTCTGCGCGAAGCAACCATATTAGCCCGTCTCGACCATCCCAATTTACCAAAAGTCTCCGATTTCTTTTCCATCAACCAATGTGATTATCTGATCATGGATTATGTTCCCGGTAAAGATTTACGGTCTGTAATGCTTGAACACCGAGAAAAAGAAATTTTTATTGACGAACGAGATGTATTAAACTGGGCCAGTCAGCTGGCAGATGCTCTGAGTTACCTTCATCAACAGAACCCACCTATTCTACACCGTGATATCAAACCCAGTAACCTAAAAGTTACCCCCAGCGGCCTGCTCAAACTGGTCGATTTTGGGTTAGTCAAGTTATTAGCCCCAGGTGAAGTAACAATTACCATCTTACAAGGACAGGGCACTGCATTATATACGCCGCTAGAACAATACGGCGGCGATATTGGCCACACTGATGCGCGGAGCGACATTTTCTCGTTTGCAGCTACGCTTTATCATTTGTTAACCTCAAAGCCGCCTGCCGACGCCCGGCAAAGATTTATTTCTCCATCGGTTCTACAGCCAATCCGCCAAATCAATCCAATGGTGTCCACTCGAACAGAAAAAGCCATCCTTTGGGGAATGGCCTTGCATCCGGATGATCGCCCTGCGACAGTGGAAGAATTTCGCGAAGCATTAATTGGTAGTCGCCCGGTGACTATTCCAGTCAGTAACCGGGTATCGATTAAAATTCCTTCCTTGTTCAACAGAACAATTGCGAAACAATGGTTAATTGTTTTGGGATTAAGCTTGATCAGCTTCCTGATCACGGTTTTACGTTAGTTTTTTTCTTTCTCCGATTGACGAAAAACAACATTAACCCCACACAAAGACCCCCGGTCATTCCTAACACAACAACCAGTATTGTTACGGCGGTACCTCCTTTTTGAACAAAAGATACTGAGCCTGGTAATCCGGCTGCGAGGTACATATAGGCAAGATTTCCGCCGAGTGCAATTGCTATTGTCGTAATGATATTCCACTTCAAACTTAAGGTCCTTCGCGCCAACCAGTTGAATGACAGACAACAAACAAAGATCAGAATTGAAGAAACAAGCCAATCCATGATAGAGAGTTTCCCCTGCTCATGCTTTATCGTATTCATATTGGCCTGGGTTGGTGTCGCCACAACTGTCGGTTCAACTTCCTGATTTTCTTCAGAAGATATGGTGGGTTCAAAGGATGTCACAACACCGCCCGCATTCGTTATATCCAATTTCAGGATTTGCGATGTGAGTGCTGGATCGGCCTCTACCCGTAGTTCCAGGCTTCCAATACTTGGAATGATATAAGTCGTGCTGGCAATTCCATCAACAGTTTGGGTTTCGATTTGTTCCAGAGTTCCATTCGCTGATCTGGAATCAATCAAAAACCTAACGATCGTTCCGTCTGGCACTGGATTACCGTTATGATCCAGAATGACACCTGTTTGGATTGGAATGGTATCTCCTGCGGTGTAATGCAACGGCTTACTTGAATCTGAAACAGGAGTTCCGATCACTGTTTCGACCTCATTCGTAACACCAACACTAAGAGGAATGATTTGATTTGGATCAGGAGATGTTGCGGTTATCAAGTCATATCCGACACCAGGAACAGATACCGGCAAATTTCCGTCTGGAAGTAATTCCTGGAAAAGTATCCTGGCAGCCACATCATAAAAAGCGTTTATCTTACTGAACAAAGCATAATAAGCTGTGAATTTCGAGATATCTGTCGCATCGAAGTAATATGGCGCATTCATCGCAAATCCAATGATCTTTTTACTGCGTGTGAGGTCTGGCCTTTCTGCGAATAATCTCTGATATATTTCTTTTTCAGATTGGTTCATTCCAGATTCTGTAAAAATAAAAATGATCCAATCTGCCGATCCCAGATTTGTTTGGACAGATTCAACTCCAGTTCCTTTTTCTAGCAAAACTCTGATATTTTCATAAGAATAAGCGTGCATTCGCGATGATTGAATCTGGTCACCAGCGCCCGGTCCATAGAGTCTGGTAACGGCATTCATCAATTCTCCTGCAGGAAAACTGGTCTGCTCCCCGCAAGAAGAACACTGCTGGTAAATTAACGAATCAGAAATGATAACAATTCTGTCATCAAATTGAGGAGGGTTGGGTAAAACCACATCAATATCGGAACTACCCGGGTTGACAAGGGTGGCGGCTTTCTGTGCAACCATATTAACAGCAGCCTGTGATTGCCCTAATGAGTCTAAATCTTCAGTCCTGGGCAAAATATCCTCAAGCTGAAAAGCAGGATAAATTTTAAATTTCATGATTAAGATATTTTTTACCGCTTTATCAACCCTTGCCTGAAAGGTTGGATCATCCAGATATCGCTGATTGAAATACTCGATGATACGAACAACCGTTGTGTAAGAGTCAGGATCATTGGTCGCAAGAATATTTCCCAGGTTGAGCAGGTCATTTCCAGCCAGTAATGCGCTGCGGGCAACTTGCCTGGCATCAAAACCTGTACTGAGCGGGTCAAAGAATTTTCTTACCGCTTCAGTACCCAGATCCTCGCTGACAATTAATCCGCCCTGGTCACGCCAATCCGTGAACTCCGGTAGTTTCATGATTAGATCCAGAGCAGCAGCATCAAAGGAAACAGGTTTTGTTGTGGCTCTAATATTTCCCTGGAAACCCTGGTAACGAATGTGTGACAGTAAAAGACCATCCACTACCTGACCTTGTTCTTCCGCTTTGCCAGTAACCGAAAAGAATGGAGCCAATTCCACTTGTTTAAGTTGCTCAAGTGATTTCCGAACCGTTGCGATTTCTTCATCAGGTTGGCGGTCCGATTCTCCTCTTCCCGGAAAATGAGTGGCAACCACAGCTATCTTACTTCTACTGCCTTCATGTACACCCTGCACAAAAGCTTTACCCATTTCTCCAACCCAGAAAGGGTCGCCACCAAATGTGCGAACTCCAAGATCGTCTCCACTGTAGGTTTGCACCGAATCCAACACGTCTAGTGATGGACCAAAAAGCAGATTAAAGCCAATTGCTTTGAGCTCACTTCCCTGGATGGAACCGATTATTTTTGCATATTCCGGGTTCCACGTCGCACCAACGGCCATCTGATCAGGCAGCTCTGTCAATCCATTCAAAATCTGGCTATAGGGATATTGATCTCCCTCCTGACTGATACCAATCAATAAGGGTACATATCCAGCTGCTGAAGGATCTGCAGAAGTA
Source organism: Anaerolineaceae bacterium (assembly GCA_029265815.1). Classification (GTDB taxonomy): domain Bacteria; phylum Chloroflexota; class Anaerolineae; order Anaerolineales; family Anaerolineaceae; genus UBA6107. The sequence continues at coordinate 540,538 of JAJUGU010000001.1, forward strand.
GTCTGTGCTGCATTCCAGCCAGCAGTCTGGAGGTTAATAATTAACTGCTGCGCCGCTGCAGGAGTATTTTCCGGTCCAATGAAATTATTGTTTTCTGCCCTTAATACGACCCCTCCAATATGATATTTAGTTATTAGATCGTATATCTGGCTATTCGCATCAGCAGTTGCGCCTTGAAATGAAACCAGGAACAACTGCCCGACCCGTTCCTCTGGCGTCATTTTTTCAAGCAAATTCCTGGCTTTGACAACCTCCATACCGCCTTGTTCAAGCGTAGAAGCCCTACCAGATCCTGAAGGTAGAAGACTAACGATCAAGATTGAAATAATGAGGAGTAGATGCGCTGCTTTCCTCAAAGTTATCACCTTATGCTCTAGATACCCATTATGATCGAATTGAATAATTCCGGTTGAATATTCCCGCCAGTGATCACTGTCAACGCGGGACATGATTGAATTTTACCAGCAAGTCGTGCGGCAAGTCCAACAGCAGCCGATCCCTCTATCACTTCGCCGTAGGTTTTCCATGCATAGCGAATGGCTTCTCTGATCTCCCCTTCAGACACAAGAATAACTTCATCCACATATTTCTTCATTAATGGAATGGTAATCGAATCATGGTCGATTTCACCTGCCAAGCCCTCAGCAATACTTTCGTGTTCAACAACTCCTGTCTGACTTCCAGTTGTGAGTAATTGGTAGGCATAAGCTGAAGCTTCAGATTGAACCCCAATCAAGCGTGGCTTGTTACGACACTCTTCAATTATTGCACCAATTCCACAGATCAAACCACCTCCACCAGTCGGCACAAGGAGCATTTTTATCATATCTAGTGTACGAAAATGCTCGATGATCTCAAGCGCTACTGTCCCTTGCCCTGCGATGACCTTCACATCATTATAGGGTGAGATAAATGTCTTTTTTGTTTCTGTAGAATACTGGATAGCTGCTTTTTCAGCCTCAACATACCCGCCATTGACAAGGACGATCTCTGCATCATATTTTTTAATGGCATCAATCTTCACTTGCGCTGCATGCTCTGGAGCAAACACAGTACATTGTGTACCGCTGAGTCTCGAAGCCAGAGCCACACCTTGTCCATGGTTTCCGGCTGAACAGGTAACCACCCCACCAGATAATTCCAAACCAGTTAATGACAACACCTTGTTTGAAGCCCCCCGTAATTTGAATGACCCTGTTTTCTGATGGTTTTCCAATTTAAGAAAAAGGTCAAGCGCAGGATCATAAATCACAGGCGTAACAACGATAAGATCCTTGATCCGCTGAGCGGCTTCCTCGATCCAAATATGCGGAATCACTTACGCCCCAAAACCTTCAAAGCATTGTACGGGTCATCAGTAAAGATTCCATCAACACCCATTTCTCTCAATCGTAAAATATCTTTTTCACTATTCACCGTCCAAACATGCACACGCCGTCCCCTGCGGTGTTCACGGTTGACAAATTCTTGATTAACATCGATCAAATTTGGGTGGATAAGATCGGGAGATTTTTTGATCATCAGTGATGATCGAGATATCGCACCCAGTAATCCTCCCTGGCAGAGAATCGCCGCTGGTGTTTTCGGAAGCAACTCCCGCACATGAACCAGATTTCTCGGGAGGAAAGAGGAAAAAATGATATCAGATTCGAGCCTGTGCCTTTTTACAATCTCAACAACGATCGGAATCAACTGATCTTTTGGCGAGGAATAATTCGTCAACTCCACATTAATCAACACCCGCCTGCCAACACTTTCGAATACCTCATCGAGTGTTGGAATCCGAGTACCTGCAAACCGAGCATCCAAAAAACTGCCAGCGTCTAATTTCTGCAGGTCTTCCAGGCTTAACCGGTTGACTCTGCCTTTTCCATTCGTCGTCCGGTCAACCGTTTGGTCGTGAATGACCACTGCCTGGTTGTCAGCAGAAAGCTTCACATCCAATTCAATGGCATCCGTTCCTTTTTCAACAGCCATTTCAAATGCCGGCAGGGTATTTTCAGGAGCGTGTGAGCAATCTCCCCGGTGGGCAAAGATGATCGGTGATGGATAGTTTTCTAACATTTCACAACTCAACAAAATAAGATTCAGCAGCCTTTGTCAATAATTCCTTTGACATTGCAGGCTCCATGGAAAGATATTTCGAAATATCAAGAATCTGATCACACAAATCGCGCGGGTGAGAAGCTCTTAACTTTCTTTCTGGCTTGATGTACCATTCTTGAAGCAAATATGCCAACCCCTCATCAGAATAAGCCACACCCTTTTGCGCGGCCACTTTTTTAAATATTTCCCGATATTCGTCAAAATTGGGATCGGGAATTTCAATCTTATGGCGTAACCTGCGCAGGAAGGCTTCATCCACCAAGTCTTTTGGTGGAAGATTGGTCGAGAATATCACCAGTACATCAAATGGAACCTCGATCTTCCTTCCAGTATGCAATGATAAATAGTCGATCCGGTTCTCCAATGGAACAATCCAACGGTTGAGCAAATCGCGGGGCCGTACCTGTTGCCTGCCAAAATCATCGATCAATAAAATTCCCCCATTGGCTTTAACCTGGAATGGCGCTTCATAGAATTTCAATGTGTCATCAAATACGAGATCCAGCCCCGCAAGGGTAAGTTCACCACCAACCATAATAAATGGCCTGCGGATCTTCACCCAGCGTTGATCTTTACGTATCGCGCTGCGACCGCTTTGAGTGTTTGACTCTTCTTCTGGTATTCGCTGATGATTCACAGAATCAAAAATAGTGATAACCTGCCCATCCACGAAGACCGCGTAAGGGATATACATGGATTGAGAGAGCACAAGATTTCCAATCGCTCGTGCTACACTGGTTTTTCCATTTCCCGGAGGGCCGTAAATAAATATGGAGGTGCCAGAATTAACAGCCGGCCCGAGCCTGTGAAAAGTATTCTCGCCGAACACAAGCCCACCCATAATTTGGCGAATATGACGGCTTGTCGTTTGAACCCTTCCCCGGCTTTGTCGGCGAACCGATTCATAGTAAACCTCTAGAGGAACCGGCGCAGGACCAGCATATTGGCTGCGATCCAGAGCTTCTCTTGCGTGAATAATCCCTGCACCGGTTATTGCATATAAATAGGCACCTTCTCCCAATCCCATCTGTGAAGAGCGTACTTCTATAAGTTTTTCTCGTTTAAGGGCTTCCAGGATGATATCAACAGTCCCCGTAAATGGCAGACACATGGCATCAGCTATCTTATAACCAGTAAGATAACCCTGAAAATACAGGATTTTTAATGCAAGGTCTTGCAGAAATAATGGAGCAAGACCTGTTTCTTCCAGTTTATTGATCTGCGGAGGAACGAATTGTTCACTTGCAGTCGTTGATGACTTCGGATGAAGTGTTGATGGAAGGCCCGTAAGGTCTGACATAGAAACCTCCAGTTATATTTCTGGTTGATATCAAAACAATATTATAGCATGCAGGGTGATTGGAGATCTTGCTCATTCTGAAGACAGTTTCTGCTTTTGAAAATTGAGATTGACGATAACTGCTCCAATAAAAGCCAGCAGCAGTCCAATGATTCCTCTAACATCCTGAACTTCATCTAAAAATATCCACGCCAAGATAGCAATATAGATCATCATGGTGTTATTGATGATAGAAGACTCAGTCGCCGGCAGCGTTTGAAGCGAATAATTCCAACACACAAAGGTAAATGCAGTATTTACCACCGCCAGAATGATGATAATTACCATACTGCGTGTACTGATTTCAGGCAATCCTTGCCATGTCAAACCACTCCCCAGCAACAACGCTGCGCCAATACCCATACTAACGATTGTTACAGCAAATGGATTTGTCCTTCCATATGCGTTGACCCTTCGACCAATCAAAGTACCAGCCGTGTTTGCTACAAGGCAAACAACAGCAAATAGATAACCAAGCGGAGCTCCACTTACCAATCCTGAAGGATGAAAAAAAACAATCACCCCTGCCAGGTTTATCAACACACCCAGCCATTGATACCATGAAGGTGTCTCATGGATAAGAAATGATGCAAGAATAGCCACCAGAACTGAGGAAAGATTCAAAATTAAGCTAAGTGTGGTAGCAGGAAGAAAAGAAAGGCTTAAGAATTGAGAGCCCTGTGAAATAAAATAATTCACCACTCCCATTAAAAGCACCAGTATCCATTCTATGCGAGTGAAAGAGCGAATTTGATCACGTACTGCACGATGTAAAAGAAATGGCGTCAGGCACACAAAAGCAATTGAATAACGCAGCCCCGCAAATGTCAATGCCGGGACATCACTCAAGCCAAATTTAATTAAGATCCATGAGGTCGACCAGATAAATGCTACCAGTGATGCCAGAAGAACTGCTTTCAACCTCGATGGAACTTTCATTATAAATTACCCTGAACGCTCTGCAATCTTCATATCCCGAATGTTGAGCTGTAATGTTTCCATGTCAAAATATCGGTTGACTTCGATAGAGTAAGCGATATCAAACCGTGGTCTCTCCTGTTGCCAAATCTCATACCATTGAGCCTGGTTGAACGCCACTGCCCGATTGATCTTACACCCTCTGATCGAAAAATTGATATGAGTTCCTTCTTTGCCCATTAGTTTCATGCCATCAACCTCAACCCCACGTGACACCAACAGTGCAGAAGGATTTCCCATTCCGGTCGGCTGAAGTTGTTCTAACTTCTGATAAATATCTGGTTTAATGCTTGCAACATCAAGTTCAAGATCAGCTTTCAATACGGGTCTTAACTCAATACCTGATAATTCTCTTGCAGCAATCCTTTTTAAGCGCTCAACTAACTCATCTACATTATCCCTGCTTACCGTAAAGCCCGCTGCCATTGCATGCCCGCCGTGTCGGATCAGTAAATCAGCGCATTCATCAAGTGCTTTGGTGATATGAAATTCTGGAATGCTTCGACATGAAGCACGGATGTGTTCGTTTTCAATCTGACCAACGATAGCGGGGCGATAATAATTTTCCACCAGTTTAGAAGCAACAAGGCCCACAATTCCCGAACTAAATTCTGGATCGAAAGCAGTGATGATATGCAAAGCAGAGAGGTCGCCTAGATCCATTTGAGCTTTCTCTTGAGCTTTTCGAGTGGCTTTCTGCCGCTCAGAATTTTGATCCTCAAGAATCTGCGCTGACTTGCCAACATCTTCTGCAGAATCACTGATCAGCAATTCGAATGCTTGAAGAGCAGATTCCATCCTGCCTGCAGCATTCAAACGTGGGCCAAGGATAAAGCCAATATCTGTTGCAGTAATTTGGCGAACATTCTTACCTGCTACTCCTGCCAGCGCGTTCAATCCCAGACGTTTCCCGGTACGAATCAGGTTAATTCCGCGCCGTACCATGACCCTATTCTCTCCCGTAAGCGGAACGATGTCTGCCACTGTGCCCAGAGCAACAAGGTCAAGCCATTCGTCAGCCTGCCGGTCATTCACTCCTGCGCGCTGCAACAGCCCCTGAAGAATTTTATAAGCAACACCTACACCTGCAAGATCTTTATCAGGGTATGGATCATTCTCTCTTTTAGGACAGATTACCGCAAAAGCATTGGGCAATTCGTCTTTAGGATGGTGGTGATCGCTAATGATCAAATCGACACCTAATGAGCGCGCAAATTCTGCTTCGCGCGGTGAGCGTATTCCACAATCTACTGTCAGGATTACCTTTACCCCCGAATCTGCCAGTTCTTTTATCGCTCCCTCGTTCAGACCATACCCTTCTTCGAAACGGTTTGGAATATAACGGGTAACCTTCGCGCCGAGTGCCTGCAAAGCTTCTACCATCATGACAGTGGCCGTTACACCATCAACATCATAATCGCCATAAACCGCAATAAACTCACCGAGATCTCTCGCCTGTAATAGACGATCAACCGCTTTCTGCATATCCAGCAATCGAAATGGATCTGCCAGAACCGCTGAAGCGCTCAAGTATTCATCAGCTGCTTCAAGAGAACGTATCCCGCGGTTATACAATATCTGCCGCATATAAGGCGGATATGGTTCCAGTTCTTTTTCAGTGACCGGATCAATTTTTGGATATATTACCCATCGTTTGGATTGATTAAGCCCAGGCAAGATGAAGTCCTCAATAAAGTGGTTTTGTGAAAACTCGGACTGAAACAAAGGATAGATTTCCGCCACAATTTGCCACAATCCGCATTTTTATGTGCACATTAGTATAAACGACCTCGATGCCCGCCGCAAGTTCAGAATAAAAATTACTGAAACATAGTAAAATAATTTCACGACAGGTGAAAAAGATTTTATGACTGTGGAAATGATTCTCACCCTGATTACCATATTGACAGCGATCGGTCTGCTGATCTCAAACCGAATCCGTCCAGATCTCGTTGCACTCATGGTTCTGCTTGCACTTGGATTGAGCGGCGTCGTCTCGAATAAAGAGATTTTTTCAGGTTTTAGTAGTTCGGCTGTAATCACCATCCTCGGCATTTCAATGATCTCAATTGGCCTTCAGCAAACAGGTGCAACAAATGCTCTTGGAAGAATGATTCATCACATAGCGAAAGGTAGAGAGACCCTGCTCATTTTTCTTGTATCATTCTCTAGCGCGTTGCTTTCCCTCTTCATGAATAACATTGCTGCTGTTGGAGTGCTCCTGCCAGCCGTCATGTCACTCTCGCGTAGAAGCAAAGTGTCACCATCACGCCTCCTCATGCCACTTGCTTTTGGAACCATACTCGGAGGAATGGCGACAATACTGACAACATCCAATATCATAACGAGTGGCGCCCTCAGAGATGCCGGTCAGCCATCATTCAGGCTGGTAGATTTTTTCCCGGTTGGCGGGCCAGCAGCAATTGTCGGCATTATTTACTTGGTTTTCCTTGGCCGGTTATTGCTTCCGAAAAATGGCATGAAAGAACATGAGACAAGAGAACAGAGACTCGCTGAACGATTGAGTGATCTGTATCAGATGGAACAGAATCTTACACAATTCACTCTTCTACCGAGATCACATCTGACTGGAAAAACAATCAAAGAAGGAGGGTGGTCAAATTTGTATGACCTTAATATTCTAGGAGTAATTCACGGCAAAGCTCAGTACTACTCACCAGGACCAAACACCTTGCTGCATGCTGGTGATACTATCATTCTTGGTTGTTGCCCTGACGATGCGATTCTGAATAATTTGGGTCTTCAAAAGATCTCTTCAGAGTTAAACACCTCAATGGTGACTAACGATACTTTTCCTCTGGCTGAGATTGTCATAGCCCCTCATTCTCGTTTGATCGGAAAAACGATCCGTGAATCCAGTTTCCGTCAATTATTTAATGTAAAAATCATCGGGGTTTGGCGTAGCGGTAAACCTTATCTTGCCAATATCTCAAACCTCGTCATCCAATTTGGTGATGCGCTACTGGTTCAAGGACCTGCTCTCCATATACATAATCTTAAAGACAACCCAGATCTGATCTTGCTTCAAGAGGATCCCGATGCGGTTCTTTTGCCGCGTAAGGGGTTTACAGCGATCTTTATTACTGCTATCACACTCACAATTGCCGCTCTTGAGATCCTTCCGATTGCGCTCGTAGTATTATCAGGAGCGGTCCTTCTTGTTCTAACTGGCTGCATGAATCTAAATGATGCTTTTCACGGTATCGAGTGGAAAGCAATTTTTCTAATCGCCGGTCTTTGGCCAATGAGTATCGCTATCCAAGAGACTGGACTGGCCGCTGTTGCAATTAATCAGTTGCTTGAATTAGTTGGTGGTGGTACCCCTCTGCTTATAATCTCGGTATTTTTATTTTTATCCATGCTGCTTACTTTATTGATCAGCGGACAGGTTTCCGCTATTGTGATGATTCCCCTTGCTCTTACAGCAGCCGGAAGTATGAACATTGATCCACGGCCCTTCGCGCTGGCAGTTGCTATGGGTTGCTCTCTGGCGTTCATCACTCCACTGGGTCACCCGGTGAACATTATGGTCATGAATCCTGGCGGGTACACTTTCAAAGATTTCAAACGTGTAGGGTTCCCTTTAACCATCCTTGTCTTTTTCACAATTCTGATCGCAATTAAAGTCTATTGGGGGCTATAATTGCCGTTCATGAAGAACAATACCTTTTCTTTCGATTTACTGGCTGAACAGGGTTCAGCGAGAGCGGGGATCTTCTACACGCCTCATGGACCGATTAATACCCCCGTTTTTGCTCCGGTTGGTACCCAGGCAACAGTAAAAGCTGTCACTCCAGCGCAACTAAAAGAAACAGGCGCCAGCCTGATTCTCTCCAATACCTACCACCTGTATCTCCGTCCAGGTGCTGATCTCGTGGCTGAGTTCGGCGGATTACACGAATTTATGCAATGGCCTGGACCAATGCTGACTGATTCAGGGGGGTTTCAAGTATTTTCATTGTCAGGTACAAGAAAGGTGGATGAAAACGGTGTGACTTTTAAAAGTCACATTGATGGATCTTATCACCGTTTTACCCCTGAAAGCTCGATAGCAGTTCAGGAACAATTAGGAGCCGATATCATCATGGCATTTGATGAATGCGCCGTTCCGGATGATTTAAGCTACAACCGTAAATCCATGGCACGCACTCACATGTGGGTTGAACGATGCATAAAAGCAAAAACCCGTAATGATCAGGCTCTGTTTGGCATCGTTCAGGGAGGAATCTTCCCCGAATTGCGTGAGGAATCTGCAAGATTCATCGCGGCACTTGGTCTGCCTGGATCTGCCATCGGCGGCCTTTCGGTTGGTGAAACCAAAGCTCAGATGCATGCCATGCTCGAAGTTGTAGACCCATTGTTGCCCAGGAACAAACCGCGCTACCTGATGGGTGTTGGATCACCGGAAGATTTGGTTAACGGGGTTAAAAGAGGGATAGATATTTTCGATTGCGTCCTTCCCACTCGTCTGGCGCGTCACCAGGCTGCATTCACTCAAACTGGCCGGATAAACTTAATGAATAGCAGGTATTCACGCGATCACCATCCCATCGATGAAAAATGCCAGTGTTACACCTGCCAAAATTTTACTCGTGCATACCTGCGTCACCTGGTGGTTGCCAAAGAGATGCTCGCTTCAACCCTTATCTCAATTCATAACATCACTTTTCTTGTCAGTCTAATGGCCCATATTCGCCAGTCGATCTTCGATCGAACATTCGATGATTTCGCCGAAGAATTTCTTCAAAATTACACCGCTTCTAAGAAAACAGGAGATTAAATGACATTACTTCAATCGATCATTCTCGGTATCATTCAGGGTCTTACTGAGTTTCTACCTATTTCCTCTTCCGCTCACCTTGTCTTGGTTCCATACATATTCAATTGGAACCTCCCTGAAAGCCAGATTTTTCCGTTTGATGTTTTGGTTCAAATTGGTACTCTCGTGGCTGTGATCATTTATTTCTGGAAAGACCTGATCATTATATTAAAAGCATTCTTTCGAGGTCTGGTCGAGCGCAAGCCATTTGACGAGCCAAACGCTCGCCTGGGTTGGTATCTCATCCTTGCTACCATTCCAGCTGGTCTTGCTGGTGTATTGCTAAAATCAAAAGTTGAGGCGGCTTTCAACAATCCCCGCCTGACCGCATATTTTCTGATTATCACTGCAGTAATGCTGCTTGCCGCAGAATTTTTCAGCCGCCGCAGCCGCTCATTGGTGGATCTCAAATGGTATGATGCTTTATGGATAGGAATTTTTCAAGCTATATCCATTTTCCCTGGTGTTTCGCGCTCAGGTTCCACAATCACTGGTGGGATGACTCGCCATTTTGACCGGCCTTCCGCAGCCCGTTTTTCTTTTCTGATGTCCATCCCGGTAATGATCGCAGCAGGAGGAATGAGTCTTTTAGACTTGTTAGAGGTCCCAGATCTGGGTGCATTCCTACCTGTGCTCGCCATTGGCTTTATTGCTGCTCTTCTAGTTGGGTATTTATCCATCCACTGGCTGCTCTCGTTTTTGAAAAAAAGGTCACTGGTTTATTTTTCCGCCTACTGTGCACTGCTGGCGATTACTGTGATCATCATCGGCAACGTTCGCAGCGAAACAAACCAATCCCCTGCGGTGTTTACTTCAACTCAAACACAATCTCTTGCTGCTAACATAACTGAACTTCCCCAGGCATCCGTAACTAATATCGAATACACAGCTTCTCTAGACTGGATGCTCCCGGCAATGACATCCTGCGCTAATGCAACAAAAGATTTCTCAATCGTTACTCATCTCGTTCCAGGCAGCCAGTTCACCCCATCCGAAGGAGCGATCCTCCTTCGATGGGGAGAACCTCCCAACCTGATCGAATATTCCACCCAGCTTGGAATCAACCAGCTTAAGGTCGTGGTCAATCCCTCAAACCCAGTGGATTCTCTGTCAAGTGATTTGATTCGTCAGATTTCACACAAAGAACTCTCTTCGTGGAGTGAGGTATATCAGAATTGCCCTGATTGTTTTGCATCGAACCTGGGAACGGAGTTGGGCGCAACTTCACCTGGATTTAATTTTTATCTTGTCGGCGAGGAGATTCAGGACCTTTTCGACAGGGTTTTAATGGCCAATGCTCCGGTTTCACGTGCCTCATCCACACTGATTCCTTCTACATTGAGCATGCGTGATGCTGTTTCAAATTCCCCATCTCAGATCGGCTTTCTTCCTTCTGGGGCAATCGACACAACTGTGAAACCAGTGACAATAACCGGTATCGAAGAGGACAGCCTGACACTGCCAATCCTTGCCATTTCGAAGGAGAAGCCACAGGGTTCTACAGCTGAATGGCTTATTTGCTTACAGCAATCCCTAAATCCATAAGTGGTAATTTGTTATAGATCTCACAATTTCCCCATCACTTAAGACTATCAAGTAATTGGCATAAGAAAATCCAAGATCGTTCGCTTCCGAATTCTCTTTATTGAGGTGCATCGAGGTTCTTAATGATGTAAACCCCGGCTATTATTTTTAACCGGGGTTAGGGCACGCTGGTACTTATGAAATGATTAAGCCAGTTCTAGATATTTTTCCAATTCCCAATCCATTACTTTCAATCGATAATCTTCCCACTCGGCCCATTTAGCCCTTTTAAACGCTTCATACAACGTTTCGCCAAGAGCATTCTTAATTAGAGGATCGCTATCCATTTCGATCAGAGCTTCTCGTAGTGACCCGGGAAGTTCAACGATGTTTCTCGCCTCTCTTTCTTCACGGGTCATGTCATAAACATTTATGTTATTTAATGGTGCGGGGGCTCTGAGATTTCTCTCAATGCCATCAATCGCAGCAGTAAGCATGACGGTAAATGCCAGGTAGGGATTGCATGACGGATCAGGACAGCGCAATTCTGCTCTTACCGCGGTGGTCAATCCATCGTTTGCACGCGGGATGCGGATCAATGCAGACCTGTTGGTTTGAGCCCAACCCACATAAACAGGAGCTTCATATCCTGATACGAGTCTTTTATAAGAATTAACCGTCGGAGAGGTCACCGCTGAGAATGCTCTTGCATGTGCCAGCTGGCCGGCGATGAATCCATACGCGATTTTTGATAGATGAAATTCGTCGTCTTTGTCATAAAAAAGATTACTGCCGTTTTTATCAAACAGAGATTGGTGGCAGTGCATCCCTGAACCAGCGATGCCAAAAATTGGTTTGGGCATGAAGGAAGCCACCAATCCATTCTGAGCGGCAATGGCTTTAACAGTGTATTTCATCGTTAAAACATTATCAGCCGAACGCAGGGCGTCACTAAAGTGGAAGTCGATTTCATGCTGAGCCAGAGCACATTCATGGTGCCCCACTTCTACTTCCAACCCCATAATGTCAAGCGCATGCATTAATTCCGTTCGAACACGAACAGCTTCATCATTGGGTGAAAAATCAAAATAACCACCGACGTCATGCGGAACAGGGCGAATTGAGGAATCTCCATTTCGGCGAAAGAGAAAGAATTCCGGTTCTGACCCCACCATGAATTTCCAACCTTTTCGATCAATCTCATCAAGTTTCGATTTGAGTACTCCCCTCGGATCGCCCTCAAACCGTCGCCCATCAGGGTGGAAAATATCGCAGAAAAGGCGGGCGCGTTTGAATTCCATTGGCGACCACGGGAGCACAGCATAAGTATCTATATCAGGGCATAACCGCATATCACTCTCCTGGATACGCGCAAAACCTTCCACAGATGAGCCGTCGAACCAGATGCCGTCATCAAGCGCTTCACCTAAACGCGAAATGGGCATGTCCACGCTTTTCACTGACCCCGTGACATCAGTAAATTGAAGCGAGATAAACCCAACCTCATCAACAGCAATTCTTTCCAGCAATTCTTTCTTGTCCATGATTATCTCCTTTGAATTAAAAAGACTAAAGGCATACGAAGGTATGCCTTTAAATAATGAATACATCAATACGAGCATCCCTTCCATTTCAACAATACAGGTGTGCCTTACCACCAGACCAATATCAGAAACCTGTCCCGAACGTCACCGTGCGGTTTTCATTGCTGATTTGTATTGGAAGGGAGATTGAAGCCCTTGGTTGGGCTCCGGAGGCATCCGCTGATCATTCGATTTTCCCCTGAATCCATCCCCCCAGGGTTAACATCCTTCTCGCGAAGGAGAACCTCCACCTCGTCATCTCGACATTCCGAGATGCAGCCGCTGTTTCTCTCGTTATTCAGTTGTTAAATATTGAAAGTATCATACAGAGGTTGAATGAATTTGTCAATAGGTATTCTTTACAATAAGGCTTCTGCAATTTTTTACCATATCAGCCAAGGCATATATGAAGTGTAACTGAATCAATTTTTCTATTTTCACATACCCGAAAAATACCCTTGACAAAATTTGTATGATTCCATTCTCATTCGCTTGTCTAAATTGAACAAATGTACTATAATAATTAAAAATACAACAAAATTCATACTATAATTATTAAAATACCCTTTTATGAGAGGATTCCCCCCTATGGCAAAGAAATCCCTTACCCAACCGGAGTTAAATCAGTTTGACAAGTCAGTGCCCATGAACGAAGCCAAGCGCGCCGTACTTGACAAAGCACTTGGGGATATTGTTAAACGTTATGGAGAGGGATCAATCATGCGTTTAGGCGAAGCTCATCAGCTGGGAATTGAGGTGATACCCACTGGTTCTCTTTCGCTTGATATCGCGCTTGGTGTGGGTGGAATCCCCCGTGGAAGGATCACGGAGATCTTTGGCCCAGAATCTTCAGGTAAAACGACGCTTTGTCTGCACATTGCTGCTGAAGCTCAAAAACTTGGCGGTACAGTAGCATTCATCGACATGGAACATGCTCTTGATCCAGCTTATGCTGCAAAACTCGGTGTCGATGTTGAAAGCCTGCTCGTTTCGCAGCCAGATATGGGCGAACAGGCTCTTGAGATCGCTGAAACCCTCGTCCGGTCTGGAGCAATCGAATTGGTGATCATCGACTCGGTCGCAGCGCTCGTGCCGCGCGCTGAAATCGAAGGTGATATGGGTGATGCCAGCATGGGTATGCAGGCACGCTTGATGTCACAGGCGCTGCGCAAATTATCAGGGGCAATTAATCAAACGAAAACTGCGGTCATCTTTACCAACCAGCTGCGCCAAAAGATTGGCGTGATGTTCGGTAACCCCGAAACCACCCCGGGTGGTTTAGCATTGAAATTTTATGCTTCCGTCCGCCTGGATACGCGTCGCATTCAATCAATTAAAATGGGTTCTGAAATTGTTGGCAATCGCACCCGTGTACGCGTAGTGAAAAATAAAGTTGCGCCGCCTTTCCGCACTGCTGAGTTCGACATCATGTATAACGAAGGAATTTCGAAAGAAGGCGATATCATCGACCTGGCTGCTGCCATGGACGTGGTAACCAAGCGCGGAGCTTTCTTCTCTTACGGAGACATACGGCTTGGTCAAGGCCGAGAGAACGCCAAAGAATTCCTGCGTCAGAACATCGACCTCTGTGATGAGATCGAAAATGTGGTTCGCCAGCGAGCAATGGGCGGAGAATTTGCCTTCAATCTAGTTGGAAGCGCAGACGACGACACATCTATAGGCGATGAATAATTAAAACAAATGTCACGATTTATCACACCAGCGGTCGTTGGAAAAATCATACTTATCGGAACCTTGCTTGTGTTCATGATAGCAGGATGTCGATCGTTCCCTCCATCACGCGAACTCCCTGCGGATGCCCAATCGGCACCCTTTAAGGCTCCTCCCATGCTGCCAACGCCAACGGTTCCAGTGCTGGTAGATGAACAAGCAACCCAGCAATCGGCGCAAGCTGCCAATTGCACCAACGATCTTCTTTTCCTTGAAGATCTAACGATTCCAGATGGAACTCAGGTCAATCCGGGTACAGTCATGAGTAAGGAATGGAAGGTCAAGAATAGTGGTACCTGTAACTGGAATGAGACTTACTCCATTCGTCTGGTATCTGGTGAAAGCCTTGGGGCTTCATCACCTCAAACACTCATACCCGCGCGGAATGGAGCTGAAGCTACAATCAGCATAACCATTACAGCTCCCTCAGATCCAGGAAAATACTCAAGCACATGGCGCGCTTTTGACTCTAATGATCAACCCTTCGGTGAATGGTTTTCAGTGGAAATCACCGTAATTAATCCTTGATCACACTTGGATTACTCGGAATGAACCGGTTTAATAAAGGTGTGCGCTGGATTTTCTACATTTTACTCGTCTGCGCAGTTGGAGTATTTGCTTTACTCTTGACGGCCCTTATTCCTGGCAGTTCAATCGGAATCGCCGCACCAATCGATCAAGTTTCACCGACCAGCACCTTTGCGCTCTATGATCCTTCCGTGTCATCCACTGTTACATTAACACCATTTCAGCCTCTACCCACAGATACCCCTACCCCCACCGCAACGAACACCCCAAAGCCAACGGCAACATTTACCGCATCACCCTTGCCAACAATCACACTGCAACCAACAAACCCGCCTCAACCCACAATTCCTCCGGTTGACGGGATCCCATCCTCCGCTGAAATTTCTGGTCTTGCAGGCTATCCACAAAACCATAATCTCTCCTGTGAGGCACGCTCTGCCGTAGATTGGGCAAGGTATTATGGTGTGTCGATAAGTGAGGCAGATTTTTTGGCTCAACTTCCAATTTCAGATAATCCAGAAACCGGATTTGTAGGTAATGTCGATGATCCTATAGGTCAAATTCCTCCTGATTCCTACGGTGTCCATGCCTCACCAGTGGCCCGGGTACTGCGTGGTTATGGACTGTCAGCAACCGCTCGAAAAGGATATTCCTTTGAAGAATTAAAGCGCCAGATTGCTAGTGGAAACCCGGTAATTGTTTGGGTAATTGGAAACGTTTGGTCTGGATACCCTGTTAGCTATACCACCTCCGAAGGTGAAACAGTAACCGTAGCCCATAATGAACACACTGCGATTGTGGTTGGATACGATGAATATGGTGTTACGCTGGTTGATAATCATTATGTTTACTGGCGCTCCAATAGCGCATTTCTTGGATCATGGTCAGTGCTAGGAAACATGGCAATCACCGCTGATTAACACCCGGATCAATAAAAAAAACGGAGCCAAAATAGCTCCGTCCCAATTCTCACCACCCCAACCGGTTTATGTACCTTCCTGCCAGGAGGCAAGGTATTTCACCTGTTCAGGCGTAAGCGTATCGATCGAAACCCCCATCGCTGCGAGTTTTAATTCTGCAATCTTCTTGTCAATCTCTTCCGGAACAGAATATACACGTTTTTCTAGTTTATCTGCATTTTTCGTTAGATACTCCAGCGTAAGAGCCTGGTTAGCAAATGACATATCCATCACAGAAGCAGGGTGCCCCTCTGCTGAAGCCAGGTTGATTAACCTGCCTTCACCCAGGATGAAAATTCTACGGCCGTTCTTGGTCATGTATTCATCCACAAACGGGCGAACAATTCGCTTTGATTTTGACATTTCCTCAAGGCCAGGAATATTGATTTCAACATTGAAATGACCGGAGTTGGCTACGATGGCCCCATCTTTCATCACCTCAAAATGGTGAACATCGATTACGTTGATATCACCTGTAAGGGTAACAAAGATGTCGCCAATTCTCGCTGCTTCTCTCATCGGCATCACTGTAAACCCATCCATCACCGCTTCAAGAGCTTTCAGGGGATCTACTTCAGTAACAATCACGTTCGCACCCATTCCACGTGCCCGCGATGCAAGACCACGTCCACACCAGCCGTACCCGGCGACGACAAAGACTTTTCCAGCCAGAAGAACATTTGTTGCCCTGACAATGCCATCGATCGTTGATTGCCCTGTTCCGTAACGATTGTCGAAGAAATGTTTGGTCAATGCATCATTAATGGCAACAATTGGATAGTTCAAAGCCTTGTCTGCTGCCATGGCGTGCAGGCGAATTACTCCGGTGGTGGTTTCTTCGGTTCCAGCTATGACACCAGGGAGTAATTCACGGCGTTTCTGATGTAACACATTCACCAGATCAGCTCCATCATCCATGGTGAATTGAGGTTTATGATCAAGAGCTGCGTTAATGTGCTTGTAATAAGTCACATTGTCCTCTCCCTTGATGGCATAAACTGGAATCTCCTCATGAGAAACAAGAGAAGCTGCGACTTCATCTTGCGTTGAAAGTGGATTCGAAGCGGTCAGCACAACATCCGCGCCACCTGCCTGCAATGTTTTCATCAAGTTAGCGGTCTCGGTGGTAACGTGCAAACATGCAGAGATGCGTATACCTTTGAGCGGCTGCTCTTTTGCAAAGCGTTCCTTGATCTGGCGCAGTACGGGCATTTCTCGCTCCGCCCACTCGATCTTTAATCGGCCACCTTCCGCCAGGTCGATATTCTTTACATCATAGTTCGGCATAAAACCTCCAAAATTTAGATCAAAATATCCAACGCGCCGTCATCATCAAAATTTTCGCGGTAGCGACTGATGTATTCGAGCGGGGTGTAAGAGTGATTGGTCGTTCCCTTTTGTTCCAGACAGTATGTAGCTGATAGCGCTCCCATTTGACCGCAAGTCTGCAGGTCAAGTCCCAGGCGATAACCGCGCAAGAAACCGCCCCTGAATGCATCGCCTACGCCAGTTGGATCTGCCACTCGCACTGCGGGTACGATTGGAATTTGATATTCCCTGTCATCCGCTTTAATCGTTGCACCATGTTCTCCACGAGTAATGACAAGTAGTTTAACGAATTGGTCAATCCTTTCAGCAGAAAGTCCCGTGTGTTTTTGCAGCAACTCAAATTCATACTCATTGCAAAACAGAGCGTGTGCTCCCTCAACACCCTCACGCAGATCGTCATGCGGATTACGCGCAACCTGCTGAGAAGGATCGAAAAGATAAGGAATGCCTAATTGAATACATTCTTCGGTATACTTCTTCATTGCGTCTGGAGCATTGGGTGAGATGACCACATAATCAATCTCACCTTTGCGAATTTCTTTTATCGAAAGTTGCGCCGCATCTGCCATTGCTCCACTATAGAAACTGGCGATCTGGTTGTTTTCAAGATCAGTGTTTACAAAAAAAGATGCCGTATATTTTTCGGGAATTTCTCGAATATAGGTAGCATCGATGCCAATTGACTCCATCCAAGAGCGATACTCTCCGAAATCGACACCAACCGTCGCAAGCACCTTGGGGGTTTCACCCAGCAGCGCCATAGAATACGCGATATTTGGCGCACAGCCTCCGCGCTGCCTGGTCATATGATCAACGAGGAATGAGAGGCTGATCTTATCCAGTTTATCAGGAATAATATTTTGCCTGAAATATCCTGGAAAAGTCATCAAGTAATCGTATGCAACTGATCCTGTAATAACAATAGACATTGATAATCCATCCAATTCGTAATTATAAACGTAAACTCGTCAGATTCTGTGTAAAAGGAGGACGTATAATTCCGCGTTCGGTTACCCAGGCAGAAATCAATTCGTTCGGAGTAACATCAAATGCCGGATTTATCGCACTTGCATTCTCAGGTGCAACAGCCTCACCCTGATATCTTAATCCTAATACTTCCTCTGGATCGCGTTGTTCGATACTGACCTGATGCCCACAGTCTATACTTAAATCCATTGTTGAGATAGGAAAGACGCATACGACTGGAACCTGGTTGGCATGAGCAGCCAGGCTTAGCATGTATGTACCAATTTTATTGACCACATCTCCGTTGGCTGCAACCCGGTCTGCACCAAAAAACACCTTTTTAACCTTTCCGCTCTGGAGGAAATAACCAGCAGCATTATCGGTAATGATATCGTACGGAATATGATACTGGTCAAGTTCCCAGGCGGTCAATCGGGAACCCTGAAGCCGGGGGCGAGTCTCATCCACTAACACATGCACTCTTTTACCATGTTCGTATGCATAACGGATCGCACCAAGTGCAGTACCCCAATCAACAACAGCTAATGCCCCCGTATTGCAATGATGGATGATCGTATCTCCATCGTCAATCAAACTTGCACCATTCTTTGCAAGGAGAAAGTTTGTCTGCACATCCTCTTCGGCAATAGCCTTTGCTTCAGATAGAATTTGTTGCTGGGCTTCGCTGATTGAAGTCTGACACTCAAGCACTGACATGACCCTACGTACACCCCATGCCAGATTTATTGCAGTCGGCCGCGATTTTTCTAGCAGATCTGCAGATTCCTTCAGCTTTCGCTTCAAATCACTGATTGTGGAAAATTCATGATTGATCGCGTCTAGTGCAATCCCGAAGGCGCCTGCTACGCCCAACGCAGGTGCACCGCGAATCGCCATCGTTCGTATGGCCTCCGCCATCTCAGACGCAGAGGAACATGTAATATGGTCCAATCTGGCAGGCAGCCGGCGTTGATCAATCATGCGAACAGTGTTAGATTCAGAGAGCCACTCGATCGTACGCATTTCACTAAAAAACGCTCCCTCTGGAGAGCGTTCCTTCCGATTTAGTTTAACATGGTTTATATAGAATGACAATATAAATCACTCCATACCATGCCAGTTGCTGCAAGTTTTCTATAATCAACCTTTCATTTTTTTGCGAGACCTTGAAATTGATGCGTTTTTTTACTTAAAAGTCCGGTAGAATTCTAGAAACAATGATTTTATAAACCTGGAACGCATGGTAAACAATAAATGAAAAAGCGATTACTTGCAACTTTTTTCCTATTGCTTATAGTTCTCGTTTCATGCAATCTTCCATTATCCAACGATGGTGATGGAATCGATCTCAATCCATTTGATGCAAATACTCCAATGCCATCACCAACCCCCACTATCACTCCCACTCCACAGCCTGAAACACGCATTTTGCTTGGAGAAAAAGATATTCTGAGTGGTGATTACGATGCTGCTTTGAATGAATTTTGGCTGGCTCGTTCACAATCAACTGATCCAGAGATCATTGCTATTGCTCAACTGGGTGTTGGGCGAATCTTGCTGCTGCAAAAAGATTACCGGGGAGCAGTGGATCAACTCACCTGGCTGCTAACCAATTTCGCTGAAGGTGATACTCGCAATCGGGCTTATTTTTTTATCGCAAAAGCCTATGAAGGTTTGGGTGAATACCGCCTCGCTGCAGATGCGTATCAAAATTATCTGAATGCTCTCCCGGGTCCGTTGGATAGTGAGATCCGTGAGATGCAAGGCGACGCGTTAATGCAGGCAGGAGATTATGCGGCAGCAAAAAATATCTATCTCCTGGCAGTAGAAAAGGCTTTACCTGAAAAAGCTGAAACGATTTCAATCAAAGTAGCGCGGGCAGCATCAGCCGCTGGTGACGATGCGGATGCCATCTCGCGTTATCTTGCATTGTATGAATCGAGCTCAACCGATTACATTAAAGCTCAGGTGAATCTCTTGCTTGGTCAAATTTACCTTAAACTCAATATGCCTGAACAGGCTTATGCGCGCTTTCAAGATTCGGTAATCCAATATCCGATCTATTACGATACTTTTTCCGGGCTGGTTGCCCTTGTAGAAGCCAACCAGCCAGTTGATTCACTGATGCGAGGTATTGTCGATTATTATGCTGGATCTTACGGTCAGGCGGTATCTGCTTTCGATAATTATATGAATCAATATCCTGATCATGATGGCACACCACACTACTATAAAGCTCTCAGCCTTTGGAAAATGGGAGACTATACCGGTGAAATCGCTGAATGGGATCAACTGATCAATGAACACCCAACCGATCAATACCTTGCACAGGCTTACCTTGAAAAATCCAGTTCTCAGTGGCGCTACCTTGAGGATTACGAAGGAGCCAGTAACACACTATTACAGTATGTGGCACGTTATCCAGATGCACCTAAATCTGCAAATTATTTGTTTACCGCTGGTAGTATTTACGAAATTGGCGGTTATTTAACAAAAGCTGCTGAAACCTGGCAGAGGGTTTTTAATGAATACCCTTCTTCTGATGAATCTTATGAAGCAATGTTTAGATCAGGGATTGTCACCTATAGACTGCAGAACTTTCAAGACGCACAGATCATCTTCCAGCGTTTGCTAGTGCTGGCCAACTCTACCGAAGAACAGGCCGCCACGAATTTTTGGGTTGCCAAATGCCTTGAAAAACAAAATAAAAATAACGAGGCGATAACATATTTTCAACAGGCAGCCTCTGCAGATCCTACCGGTTATTACAGCATCAGAGCAGAAGAAGTTCTTGCTGGCCAAAATCCCTTTCCTGCATCACAGTCCATTGACCTGTCTATTGATCTTGAAGGCACCCGCGAAGACGCTGATGACTGGCTCCGATCAACATTTAACATTGATCCTGCGATTGACTTGAAAACAGTTTCCGATCTGGCCAGTAATCCCTTATTTCAGCGTGGTGAACTTTATTGGCAATTAGGCATGCGTGACCAGGCTCGCACAGAATTTGAAAACCTCCGTAATGAATTAAAAGGAGATGCCCTTAATACTTACCGCCTGATGAATCACATGGTGGATCTAGGTTTTTATCAAACAGCTGCTCTTGCAAGCCGGCAAATTCTGGACATGGTAGGTTTGTCGCCAGCAACCATGCTCGACTCTGCACCAAAATATCTAAGTTACATTCGATATGGAATTTTCTATCGTGATATCGTGGTAGCAGCTTCAAATGAACATAATATTGACCCTCTGCTGCTCTTTAGTATCATCCGTCAGGAAAGCCTCTTTGATGCAAGTATTGCATCAACCGCAGGAGCGCGAGGATTGATGCAGATTACTGACGACACAGGCGAATATATCGCGAGCAACTTCAACTGGCCAGAAAATTTTACTGTGGATGATCTTGACCGTCCTCTCATCAACATTCGTCTTGGGGCTCATTACCTGAAAATGTGGATCGATAAATACAATGGAAGTATTCCTTCAGCTCTTTCTTCGTATAACGCTGGTGATGGCAACAACCTTGTCTGGTGGGAGCTTGCTGGAGGCGATCCAGATTTACTTTTGGAGGTTATCCGGTTTGACGAAACCCGAGATTATATCCGCTATATTGCTGAGAACTACGCGGTCTATAAATCCCTTTACACTCACCCATGATACATTAAAAAATCAAAAGCACCCCGCTGAGATTCTAACGGGGTGCTTTTTTTATTATATTCGACTACTTCTTGCGGTTTTTCAAGGCAGCCTGTGCAGCAGCAAGCCGTGCAACAGGAACGCGGAACGGTGAACAGGAAACATAATTATTACCAACCCGGTGGCAGAATTCGATTGATGCCGGATCACCTCCGTGTTCACCACAGATGCCAACTTCAAGATTGACTCGTTGTGACCGGCCTTCTTCGACTGCAATCTTCATTAACCTACCAACTCCATCCTGATCAAGCGTCTGGAAAGGATTCTTGGGAAGAATGCCTTCTTCAACATATTTGACAAGGAATCCGCGTTCAGCATCATCGCGGCTGTAACCATAAGTCATCTGTGTCAGGTCATTGGTACCGAAGGAGAAGAACTCAGCAATACTTGCAATCTCAGCGGCAGTAACAGCTGCGCGTGGGATTTCAATCATGGTACCGAATTTATAGTTGAATTTAACCTTCTTCTCTTCCATAACCTGTTTGGCGATGCGCTCAAGCCGTGGTTGGATCCACTTGAGCTCGTTGACATGACCGGTCAGTGGAATCATGACTTCAGGTTTAACATCCATTCCGCGTTGTGCAACATTAGCTGCAGCCTCAAAAATTGCTCTCACCTGCATTTCGACAATTTCAGGCATAGCAATACTCAGTCTTACGCCGCGCAAACCCATCATCGGGTTACTCTCATGCATGCTATGTACTGCATTCATGATCTGGTTAAGTTCAGTGATTTCTTTAAGTTCGCTGCGGCCTAAAACATAACTTGAAAGTCCTTCACCGCTCAACCTCAGTGCAATAATCTTTGCCTGCAATTCTTCAGCCGAAGGCAGAAATTCATGCAGCGGAGGATCGATCAGACGAATGATGACCGGATAACCATTCATCGCTTCAAACAAACCTTCGAAGTCTTTTCGTTGCGTCGGCAGCAGCTCATTTAATGCAGCGGTTCTTTCCTCGCTGGTTTTCGCCAGGATCATCCTCTGCACAATCGGCAGGCGTTCCAATTCGAAGAACATGTGCTCGGTACGACATAGACCGATCCCTTTTGCTCCGTAAGAGCGCGCGCGTTGAGCATCCTTTGGATAATCTGCATTTGCCCAGACCTGTAAACCGGTGGTTGGCCATCCTTCAGGTGATTGGCGGATGCCTTTGGTTTCACAAATTTCATCCGCCCAATCTAACAATTTAAGCAAGTCTTTCTGTTCTTCAAATTTCGGAGTAGAAAGAGCAAGTTTTCCAATAAATACTTCTCCGGTAGTGCCGTCGATAGAGATCCATTCACCTTCCTTGACGATCTTCCCATCCACACTCATCTCGCGTTTATCGAGATCAATGTGAACAGAGGCTGCGCCAACGATACAAGGCACACCAAATTGCCTGGCAACCACAGCTGCATGCGAGGTAGCACCGCCTTCACTGGTCAGGATTCCCTGAGCAGCAAGCATCCCATGAACATCATCAGGTTTTGTGAAAGGCCGCACCATGATGGTTTGTTGCTTTTCTTCTTTGGATTTCTTTTCGGTAAGGTCAGCATCAAAATAGATTTGCCCCACTGCAGCTCCTGGAGAAGCATTAACACCACTGGCATAGAATCTTCCCTCTTTACGAGCAAGCCGCTTGGTTTCTGCAGAGAATTGTGGGTGGAGAAGAGTATCCACATCGTTAGGTGTAATTCTCGAAACAGCTTCTTCTTTGCTGATCAATCCTTCATCGACCATATCCACAGCAATTTTCACCGCCGCAAGCGCGGTGCGCTTGCCATTTCGACACTGCAGCATCCATAATCGACCACGCTCAATGGTAAATTCAACGTCCTGCATATCGCGATAATGCAGTTCGAGCTTTTTTACAATCTCCAGGAATTGCTTGTTCGCCTCAGGTAGATCACGACCAAGTGTTTCAATTTTTTCAGTGTTTCGAATCCCGGCAACAACATCTTCCCCTTGGGCATTGAGCAGATAGTCGCCATATAATACTCGTTCACCAGTCGACGGGTTGCGGGTAAATGCAACACCTGTTCCTGAATCGTTGCCCATGTTGCCAAACACCATAGTGACAATGTTTACGGCAGTTCCAAGGTCATCAGGAATATTAGTAGCGCGGCGGTAATCCACGGCGCGCTTCCCATTCCAGGATTTAAATACTGCTTCGGTTGCCAGTTTCAATTGTTCAAATGGATCCTGTGGGAACTCAATTCCTGCACGTTCTTTGGTTACCGATTTAAAAACTTCGATGAGCTCTTTCAAATCAACCGCGGTTAATTCAGTATCAGCTTGAACTCCCTTGGCTGACTTCGCAGCACTCAAGGGTTCCTCAAAAGCCTCGTCATCAATTCCCAGCACAACCGAACCAAACATCTGGATCAGGCGGCGGTACGAATCATAAACAAAACGTTCATTTTTAGTCAGGGCTACCATACCCTTTGCTGTTTCATCGTTGAGACCAATGTTCAATACGGTATCCATCATGCCGGGCATTGAGAACTTTGCCCCAGAGCGGCAGGATACAAGTAAAGGATTCTCTGCTGATCCAAATTTTTTACCGGTCTCAGCTTCAACCTTTTTCAATGATTCAAGCATCTGATCCCATAAACCGGCGGGAAATACCCTATTTTCCTGGTAGGCGTTGCAGGCTTCTGTCGTTACTGTAAATCCTGGTGGAACTGGAAGACCAATCCTGACCATTTCGGCAAGATTCGCTCCTTTTCCACCCAAAAGACCACGCACGGCTTCCCAATCGCCTCCGACATATTGCTCAGCCTCTTTGATTTCACTGAACAGGTACACCCATTTCTTTTCAACCATTTTGTCCTCCAGACAAATAAATTGCTGTTAACCCGCTTTTGCGGGGAAATTTAAAACCAAATTGATGAATTTTACCACAGAATAAAAAAATGAATGACCTCCCTTCCCGTTCCTTTTATCACTCCTTAGTTAATCATTTCAGTATTTATACTCATAACCTTTCTGTAAATCTATTGAAAGGTAAAATTGCGCATTTCTGGTTGATAATATCAGCAAGGAAAATGCCATCGGAGTCTTGAATGAAGATCCTAATTATTAACGATGATCCAGCCACAACTGACTTGTTACTTTTAATGCTTACCCCAACACAGGCCAGCATTCAATGTGTCGATAACAGTTTCGATGGTTTGGTTTTAGTGAAACGAACCAACCCTGATATTGTTTTGATCGATCTGATGACTCTTGACCAAGATGGTTGGAAGATTACCTCTCAGATTCGTGAGGTCAGCACCGTACCCATCTTGATCTTATCTGTTTTTGATAATCCCAGTATAGTCGCCCAGACGCTTGATATGGGAGCAGATGATTATTTAATTAAACCTGTTCCAAGAGAAACCTTGATCGCCCATATTAATAATCTAACTCGTCGGAAAAAAAACAAAGATCAGACAACACAGAAAACAATCACACCACAGATTGCCTAACATAAGCCTCCAAAAAGGCTTATATTTTTAATGCGTTTTTTAGCAATCGAAAATCAATCCAATCGATCGCATCTTCTTTACTCTGGATGTTTCCCGCTGCTTGTTCTTCCTTCATTTCTTCAATTATCTCCCCAAGTAATGGGCCAGGATTAAGGTCAAAATGGAACATGAGATCGTTACCATTAAGGAAAGGTTTGGGATTAATGATTTCTGGCTGATAATACCATGCTTGCAGAAGACATTCACAATTCTCTAGCAGTCTTAACCATTCTTGTTGGATAAATTCGCTACCTATGCGTGAAGCATAATTTGCGAGTGTGATGAATGCAAGATCAACACCTACAGCACCGTAGCAATGAAAAAATCGATAGATAGACCTTCGATCAAAATTTTGTTTTTCCTGCAAAAACCCCTGCTGATAACTCATATACCCGGCAATTGTGTGAAGGATTGACATCTCATTAGTCGAAAGGGCTAATTGATTGCTTAATTCATTAACCTGCGCGTCATTATTTAGCTCTAAAACCGTGCCAAGCAGTAACAGACTTTTACGGTTCCTGCCTGTTAATTTATTTTGGTAGAAGTGTTCCTCGAATTTATCTTTGAATCTTCCCAATCGAAGCAGCAACGACACTTTATAAAATGAAGCATTCTTGTCGGCTGGACTTCTACTACAAAGCAACCCAATCATTTCATCAAGAACTTCTGAGCGTCTACATCCTGAATTGAAATCACTTCCAGTCTGAATATTGGAATTTTCGAAAATGGAAAATTTTTCCATCAATTGCATTGCTGCACCTACGCGATTGCCCTCAAGAATTTTGAATATTTCATCGCGTTTCCGTTCTTTTGAAACCCTGACCAGTCCTTTGCTCCCAGATCGAATTAATTCCACAGTTTCAGAGTCAATCGACAAACCCAGGTTAACCGCATAACGAATACTGCGGAGGGCTCGTACAGGGTCATCAGTAATTGCAGAATTTCGTACCAATCTCAAGCGTTTTTGCTGCAGATCTCTTCCCCCTTTGCTAGGATCGATAATTCGTTCTGGTGAATCGATATCAACTGCCATAGCATTGATCGTAAAATCACGTTCCATGAGATCATCGATGATCGAGTCACCCCTTATCAGCGAAAAATCAAAAATCATCCGTTGAGGAAGTCTGGGGTCGATGATTACCCGACAAGTGTTTCGTTCCTCGTCAAGCATGTAGAACGCGCCATGGTAGAAATCAGCGAATTTATGGGCAATCGCACGTGGATTTGAGGAGCAAACAAAGTCAAAATCTTTGCTTGGCAAGCCAAGTAGAGCATCACGAATGGCGCCGCCAACCAGGTAGAGATGTTCTCCTTCTGGCACAAACTCTTTGATCTTAAGCACGATTTCAGGAAATTGCACGTAATAACCTATGAACCAGGGTTGTACTTGTTCAGATCGACGACACCAATAAACGGTAAATTACGATAATAATCATCAATATCCAAACCATAGCCAAAAACAAATTTGTTTGGAATCGTAAACCCACAATACTTGATAGGCACTTCCACCTCTCGGCGTTCAACCTTATCCAAAAGTGTACATACATTCAGGCTTGCGGGTTTTCTCGTAGAAAGGAGTTCAAGAATGGCCGCGAGGGTATGCCCGCTGTCAATAATATCCTCCACGAGCAAAACATGCTTGTTAAAAATATCCACGTTTAGATCAAGAGAAATACGAATCTGGCCAGTGGATTGGCGTCCACCAACCCCATACGAAGACACCGCCATAAATTCAATCGCATGTGGAATCGAAATTTGTCGCATTAAATCTGTCAGAAACAGCACTCCACCGCGTAATATGCAAATTAAGAGCAGCTCTCCCTTTCCCGCGTAGTCTTTACTGATCTGTTCACCTAATTCAGTAATCCTTCGCTGAAGATCTTCCGAGGATATTAATACTTCACCAAGAAAATCATGATAATCTTGCATATTTACTCCTCATTTTCATTAATCCCTCGGAACTTCATGATGTAAACGACATCGTGCTTCGTACATCTCAGAAGCACCTACAATAATCACCGGATCATCGAAACGTGCTGGCTTCCCATTCACCAGCCGTTGCGTCCGACTCGCAGGTTCACCACAGATCATGCAGATGGCCTGTAACTTATCCACTTTTTCTGCACGCGACATGATCAAAGGCATACATCCAAAGGGTTCTCCTTTGAAATTCATGTCCAGACCAGCCACAATTACTCGTATACCTCGGTTGGCCAGCGTTTCAACAATATCAACAAGCTCTGGATCAAAAAATTGTGCCTCATCAATTCCAACAACAGTGGTTTGAGGATCGAGCCGATTGATGATCTCTTCTGAATCTGAAACGGGAGTCGCATCAAAAGCTGAACCTGCATGTGAAGTAACTTTTTCAAGGTTAAAACGATTATCAATTGCTGGTTTAAAAACCTGTACCTTTTGCCTGGCAATAGTAGCCCTGCGAAGCCGGCGAATTAATTCATCAGTTTTTCCACAAAACATTGAGCCGCAAATTACTTCAATGCTGCCAGTCTTTTCTTTCATGCATACTCCTCCTTAAAAATATTACCCTCATTCTACCTTAAATTAAACTTGAATATCCTTCCTTAACTAACAAAAAGACCTCTGGTCTTTAATAAGGCCAGAGGTCAGTCAATCATTTTTTAATTAAACCACGATCTCTTCAGCTGCAGATGGAAGAGTGTAGCCCATCTGACGTAGATTTTTCTTCATATCGATCAAAGATTTTCGGCCAAATCCTTCGATCCCCAATAACGCAGCTTCACCTTCAGCAAGCTTTGCTAAAACCTGACCAACATTCGTGAGACCAGCTTTTTCTAATGCCTCAGTGGCCCGCGCGGGAAGCCCGATTTCTTTGACTGAGCGTTCAGGTGACACACGGGCTGCTGCCTTGGCTTTTTTCTCTTCAACATAATCCTGGCGAGCCTGCAATTTCTTATAGAAGCGGTCAACCTGGCCTTCGATGTCAATAATGCGTTGTTGCTGTCCGGTAAAGAACGGGTGACATTTAGAGCATACTTCTGTATGGATTTCTTTCCTGGTTGAACCGGTAGTCCAGGTATTGCCGCAGGAGCAAATTACCTTCGCATCCGGATAATATGTGGGGTGAATACCTTTTTTCATTCTCGCTGACCTTCCTGTATGATTTTTACAATTGTCTTAGTAGACGGATTTGTAAAAAATAATTATTTATTCGGAGACAGCGGGTTTTACATTAACCCGTTTCTGCCCGTTTGGCAGAGTCTCATATTCAACAATACCCTGAGCGACTGCAAATAATGTATCGTCAGTGCCTACTTTGACATTGAGTCCGGGTTTGATTTTCGTTCCGCGCTGGCGGACGAGAATGTTGCCAGACAGCACTGCCTCACCGGCAAATTTCTTTACACCAAGCCGCTGTGCATTGCTGTCGCGGCCGTTTCGACTTGAGCCACCACCTTTTTTATGTGCCATTTTTCCTACTCCACACGAATTGATTCGATTTTTAAGCGAGTGTATTGCTGGCGGTGTCCGGTTTTTACACGAATTCTCTTTTTGGGCGAATATTTAAAAGTAAACACTTTCGGACCCTTTATATGGTCGACTACTGAAGTGGATACCATTGCACCCTTGACCGAGGGAGTTCCAACATGGACGTTCTCGTCTTCAACTACCAGCAGAACATCTTCCAGGTTGACCGGTTGGCCAACTTCTACATCCAGAAGGTCTACATCGATCGTAGCACCTTCGACGGCTTTGTACTGCTTGCCGCCAGATTCCAGTATTGCATATTTCATTTTTATATTCTCCAATCTTCACTTCACCGGTTCCTCGCGCATAAATCACGCCAGTATGCGGGGAAGTTGGAATTTATTCACCCAAGAAGTATTACCTCCCGGATGAAAGGCAGACGCTATTATAAGGTGTACGGATAAACCTGTCAATGGATGTGGAAATTTTTTACAAACCTTGCTTTTTTAATTTGATTCGTCTGACTTCTCCTATTCGTTCTGTGATTCCCTTTTGATCTAGATGCTCCAAAAATGCCAGAGAATACTTTCTGCTTGATGCAAAATGATCCCTGAAATTTGCAACGGTAAGATTGTTTCCTTCCTTACAGGTCATCTGAACATAATCAATCATCTGACGGTATTCAACATCTCGAAACACTATTTCTGCGGTAATTTGCACAAGTTTTTCCTGATCAATTAAGGATTGATAAAGATCAGGCCCAAGCATTTCTCTGATTTCTAAAACGCTTGGGGGATTGAACGGCTTTGTATTGATCAGTGCCTCAAACGCCTCCAATTTTTTGACCTGAGAAGGTAAATATCTAATAGAAAAATCAGATAATGCAACGAATTGCCCATTATGGCGGATCGTTCCATCAGATATCCATCGATTAATACAACTTTGAATGATTTCATCATTTATGCCTATCCTGCGCTTCATTTCATCAATTGACATTCCGGGCTTTAGAGGAAACCTGGAATGCCACTCTCGCAGGATATTCATCATTTTTTGGGTCATCTGGTTCCAGTTGCTCGATGTCAGAAACCATGTATCTGATTTTTCAGGAAGTGATATGATCCTTTTTCGAGACTCTAAATCAAGCAAATCAGAATCGATGGAATCACCTAACCGCTCTCTCGCGTGGTGCAATTCGTTCATGCTTACAAATCTGGCATCTTCAATAAAATTAAACAATACTTCATTTCCTGATGGATGCAGTCTCGCCTCCAAATAGGAAATAACCCCTTGGTCATTAAGTTTATAACGACGTCCGGGATCAGGATTAACAACAATACCGCCCCCAAGCGTTTCAGCTGGAGACATACGCCGGAAAATGAAACGGTCACCTTTGTCTGCAACGACTTCATTCTCAAATTCCACCTGCACCCACCCGCTGCAGCCAGTATCGATTCTTTCCTTTCCAAGTAAACGGATCCGCCCAACACTTTCAGAGGCCGCGAGGAAAATTTTTACAAGATCGTTATGGCGAATGATCGTTGAGGCGTCCGGTAATACCTCAACCCTGGCGTCAATCCGGCGAGTTGGTTTGAATAACCCCGGAAGCGTGATTACATCTCCTCTTTTAATTTCATTACGGGTCACTCCTGAAAGGTTGATTGCGGTTCGGCTTCCTGGCAATGCGATCGATTCCTTTCGGTTATGAGTCTGCAGACCGCGGATTCTCGCTGTCGTCTTTGAGGGGAGTATCTCCACTGAATCTTCCACGCGAAGCGAACCGCCTGATAAAGTTCCGGTCACCACGGTTCCAAAACCCTGAATGGAGAAAACTCGGTCAACAGGCAGCCGCGGTCGCCCGTAATCTTGTAAGGGTGGAATTTGGGCAAGCATTTTTTCAATTTCACTTTTTAAAAGGTCAATTCCTTCTCCATTCAGGGAAGAAACGCGTACGATTGGTTTCTCTTCCAGAACTGTACCTTTCAAGGTTATACGGATATCCGTTTCGACCATCCCAAACCAATCCGTATCTTCAACCAGATCGGATTTAGTCAAAACCACAATACCAGTAGAAATTTTTAATAAATCAATGATTGCCAGATGCTCTCGGGTTTGAGGCATTACTCCTTCATCAGCTGCGATAACAAGTAATACCGCATCAATTCCACCCACCCCGGCCAGCATGTTTTCAATAAAATCCCGATGACCAGGAACATCAATAATCCCAACTTCTTCTCCATTGGTAGTATTAAAAAAGGCAAATCCCAGATCGATGGTCATTTGCCTTTGTTTTTCCTCACGCAAGCGGTCAGGGTCAGTACCCGTCAACGCCTTCACGAGTGTTGATTTTCCATGATCAACGTGACCGGCAGTGCCAATCACATGCATCGTTATTTCCGTCTCCCAAGAGTCTGTTCGAAAGAATTCATCAATTCGTTACTCAAAGTCAATAAGGCTTTAATTCTTTTTTCGGTTTCTTCGTTAATTGTATTTACAGCATCGACAAGGTTTTGTGACAGGTCTTCCAATTTTGCTAATCTCTCAGTAATCCTCGAGATTTCCCTGCTTCCCTCGCGTAGTTCTTCTTCCTGTGTCAATGAATAATTAGTCCACCGTTTTTGATCATCTGCCTTAAAAGAAATCCACTCCTGTCTGAAACGCTCCTCTGCCAACCGGTTCATTTCTGTGATTTCGTTGATCCGGCGATCAAGGCGTTGATTGATCTCATCAAAATCAGCCTGAGCCTTCTTCATAGCTCGATGTGTGGTGTCAAGGTCAAATAATTGAGTCTGGAACCCGGCTCCTAGTTTTTCCAATTGATCAACCTTTGATTGCCACTCCTTCCACATGTTTTCTCGATCAACATGCGACCTGGATTGAGTTTCAATAAACGCGATTTGTTCTTGCTTTCTCGATTGCTCCTGGCTTAATAATTCGTTTAGACGATTCTCAAGTTTGCGCACAAATTCTTTTTGCGTTTCATCAGCCACTCTGCTCTCATCAATTTTCTTCCGAAGAGTAGAAACTTCTATTTGAATATCTGTAAATTTTTTTGAATCCAGTCTGTAATTATCTTCCAGTAATTTCTGGCTTTTCTCAAACTCAGTGATTATCATCTGAAAATCAGCCAAATTCTTTTGTAAAATATCCAACCGTTGACCGAGTCGATAATCTTCGTCAATTCTTGCCTGAAACGCTTTCTTGATTTCATTAATAGGCTTGATATCATTTTGGAGTTCAAGTAAGCGTTTGTTTACAGCATCAAGATCATCTTTACGCTGTTTATCATATTTTCGTTCACTAGAAGTGACTTTCTTTTCCAGTTCTTGAATTTGATGTAAAATTTCGAGTCTTTGTTTAGAAATAATTTCATCAAATTCATCTTTCCTAACAGAATTCTGTGTTGTTTTTTTCTGATCAACTTCAAATGCTTTAATCTTCGATTTTTGCGCACTAATTTCCTCTGTAAGTTCAGAAATCTTCAAAGTAAGATCAGAAATCAGTTGTTTGTCTTTTCTTCGTTCAGTCTCCAGCCACTCAAGTCGAGTAATAAATTCTTCGTTTTCCATTTGATCAACCTTTCCGCTTTGTAACTGGTTTTTATTTTAATACTGGAAGATTGGTAATTAAACCACTAATTAATCCTTGAGTGACCTGCGGGATCCACCCAATTAATACCAAGATTAAGCTTCCTAAGCATAAAAACACGATTTCAATTATAGACTCATGGATCTCCCATTTTTCGGTTGAAGGTATTGTCGCTTTTGAAAACACACGGATTGCTGAAATCAAAAATCCGATCATTCCTATCATTATCCAGATAATTGGCGCTGCGCCATCGCCACCGATCATTCTCAAGCTCTCATATTTATAGGAGAAACCTGCGAAAAGTGGCAATCCAATAATTCCTAAAAGAGATATAAGGATACTAATAGTAATGAAAGGAAAATTTTTTACCTTAGATTTCAGATCATCTACCAACAATGACGATCCATGTCCATTTAATATTGAGAGAGACAATCCAAATAATGATAATCCTAGAATCCTCGGAACAAAGGATTGATAAAGCAATGAAATACTGGTATTGGATTGAATGCTGATCAGTAATAAAGCAAATCCAGTTTCATATAAAACAGTATAAGATACTAACCTTTTTAGATCCTGTTCCACGGCTGCCCATATACCAGAGGTAACAATCATGATGATACCAACAGTTCGAATAATGGGTGAAAGGTAACCTGCTTCGCGCAGCCATACGAGACTCGAAACATAATCCAGCACGATTAACAATGTTACTACTGGTAGGAGACTAAAAATAAAACTGGAAAAATACGGAGATACTGCCTGAGAAAACTGCGACACCCACGAGTGGAAAGGAAATACAGCCAACCACTGCGCAAAACCGACACTTAAAAAGAGTGCTGCTAAAGCTCGCCAGGTTTCATCTGAGGGACTGGCTTGAGCACCACTTAAAATCCAGCCAGCAAAGAGAATGAAAGGCATAGCCATGGATAGGTAGATCAAAAAACGGATCACCCCTTTATCTGGCATAGTACCTCTCACGGTTACCAATGGAATCATCAATAGAACCGCAAATTCAACGAATACTGCAGAGTATAAAAATGGTTGCACTGAAAGCGCTGCTGTCATTACTGAAGCAATTGCCAGCCCAAGCGGAACAAATTTTGCTGGTTGATTGGCAACTTTAAGACCACCGATGAACAAAGTCAATGTAAAAAATATCAGGCACAAAGTAAAACGGTCTGAATTTTCCAATAGAAATGCACGACCTAAAAAAGATAATTCTGGAATAATATCAATCGAGATTGGACCAACTTTTAAGACATGGCCAATCGGTTGAAATAATGCAAAGATTGCCAGTAACGCGCTGGTGATCAAGCCAATAGTTATCACAATTCTGGATTTTTCGAGAAAGAATAACAAAATTGCAGATACTACCATTGGCAAAATGATCCAGATAATCGGTGCGTTCATTCTTCTTTATCCTCGAAACTATTGTTAATTAAGTAAGAACCCACCAGTGCAATCAACAGGTCAACAGCGGCGAACATGCCATTAATCAATAATGATCTTTCCAAAGACCCATAAATGAATTCAAATCCTAAGAAAACTGTTATTAGACCCAAGAATACCCGATATGGATTTTGTGAGATTCCCAGTTGAATAAAACCACATACCATCATGAACAACGAAATCAAGAGCTGTTCTGGATTGACTGATAAGAATGAGCTGACTGTGGGAACCGAAAACACGATTAGAACCAGTCCGAATGCAAGAGCAGTGGCTCTAAAAACCTTCCCTGTTCTTCCTGCTCCCAAAACTGACTGAGCTGGCACAGGTGGTGAAGTATGTAAAATAATCGCTGCCATCATTCCAGTAATCAGTTTTGAAAGCGCAAAAGTAAACGGCCAGATTTGAACATTGATCACAAATGCCATTAGCAATACACTGCCTAAAGCATAAAGGATCATTTTTCGAGAATCTAAAACCAACAAGAGGAATAAGCCTGCGGTAAAGATTAAAATAAAAAGATAATTGAACCAGTGCAACATCAGCGACCCTGCCCGGTGATCAAGAGAGATGCCAGCAACACAAGGAATAAGAATGACCAGAGAATACCACCATCACCCTCAAGAACGCGAACTATCAGGTTCATACTGACTTCGATAAACTTGCCTAAACCTTTGATGATTTGAGTGATCCACTCAAAACGGAAAAAACGATCAATAAATAACAGAACTGAATCCATTCCTCTCTTGATCTGCATATAAATATTCAGATTCCTGTTGTTTTCACGATTGAGATAAAAACGCCCGGCGAATAGTAGCCCTGAGACAACAACCAATACAATCGCGTACCACAAATAATTAAAACTTGATATGTTTTCCAAGAAAAAGACTTCTGAGATCCATGGTGATACCGCCAGAATGGTTAATCCCAAGACTTGAAACAACCATACCCAGCTTTCTTGATGATCAAGTTCTTCTTCTTTACGAGTGGCATGAAATATCAAACCAACAATTAATAGTGATAAACAAACGATGATAAAGAGATTGGCAATTGTTAATTGCCCACTCCAGAAGCCAACAGGCAAAATAGCTGTGGGTGTATAAGGAATGCATAACAAACCGGCTACCAATAAAGGTATGAATAAGTTGATTCCTCTAGTTCGACTTGCAGGAATGAACAATACAGCAGCACCAGCCATCATTATCGCACTTGTTCCAGAAATTACTTCAACAGAAGAACGCAGGTATCCAATCAGAGCCAGACACCCTAATGTAAAGATCCAGTATGGTCGTCCGTCCAGTTTATTTTTAGCAAGATACCAAGACACCGCCCCTAGTACCGCACCAATGATGAAAATTGCTGTAAGCCAATTATTTTGAGATTGTGAAAAATTCTGCGAACCCAAAACCAATAAGAATGAGAACACAGATAAAATCGGGGTAAACCTCAAGATAGAGCCAATGCCAATGCGAATCTTTGGGTCTTCAGAATATGGAATATGGCTCGGAATAATTCCCATGCGCAGAATTGCCACAAGAATCATAATGATTCCGATATAGGATGGATTTTGATTTTCAAGCGAATATTGGTTGCTCTTGGACTGTAAAACCAATAACAGGATCAATAAAAAAATTCCAAATGTTCGTGCAAAGAGAGAGGTTATCGCAATTTGATGTTTTGATTCTCCCTTAAGTAATAGTATTAAGGTCGCAAATTCTGCAATATCGATCAGTACCCATGTTAACAAGAAAGTAAATCCGTTTGCTGATAATATTGACAGCAACCCAAAAGCAGAAATTGTCAACGTCCCTGTGAGAATATTGACATAATTACTTGAGCCAAGAAACCTGGCCTCATAAAAAATTACAGCCACCAGCAATGAAATCAATAAGAAACCAAACATCCAAGTTTCTTTTGTAAATTGGAATGCAACTGATTCCAATGTTGACATCCCTGGCAGCCAGCCAGCAACTTGCCAACCCGAAGGTATCACTATTCGGATCAGGATCATTGCTATCCATGAAAACACAGCCACGATACTGGAAAACAACCAGGTTTGGCCTGGCAAGAATTTGGTTCTTCCCAGTATTTGGAGAAGAATTGATGCCGCGAGCAGTAAGAAAACAGGGATCATCGAAATCATTTGATTTCACTTCAATGAACGATCAAAGACCTTCCGCTGAATGAATCTCCCCCCACCTGGTCTTCCGTACCATTCTCCGTCTTTTACGATCAATTTGCCGTTTGAGAAAACTTGAACTGGATAACCTTTTAAACGCCATCCTTCATAGAGATTGTAGTCAGTCCGGTGTTGAGCATATGCAATCCCATAATAGATTTCTTTACAAGGATCCCATAAAACAATGTCTGCATCAGACCCCGGTTTCAAGGTGCCCTTTCGTGGATACAAACCGAATAGTTTTGCGGGATTGGCGCTGGTTAATGCAACAAATTCGTTTTCTGTAAATCTTTTAGATGTAACCATCTCAGTCCACAATACCGGCAGCCGATCACCTACACCTGGCAAACCATTGGGAATCTTGGTGAAATCATCCTTTCCTAATTCTTTACCTGCAATGGCAATATCAACACCATCATACTTGATGGGTTGCTTACCGTTATAAAAGAATGGGCAGTGATCGGTGGCGATAGTCTTGATCAATCCAGTTTTAAGGCCTTCCCAAAGGCGCGTCTGGTCATCCTTCGTACGCAGCGGAGGTGAACAAATCCATTTCGCACCATCAGAACGTTCCAATTCATCTTGAGTAAACAACAGGTATTGCGGGCAGGTCTCTCCATATACAGGAAAATGATTCTGAAGTGCATATTGCAATAGATCGACTTCTCCTCTGGTGTTCATATGAACAACATACAAAGGAGCATCTGCTATCACAGCGAGAGCCGCGCCGCGAAGCAAGGCTTCTGCAGCTCCCCAGGCTGGTCTCGTCCTCGCGTGCCATATCGGAGTCGTGTGTCTGGCTGCAAGAGCTTCCTGGATAAGCAGGTCGATCAAATCCCCATTTTCCGCGTGTAGCATCGTAAGCAAACCAGCCTCACGCGCGATCCGCAGCACCTTGAAAATCTCACCATCCTGCAGCCGCAGCCTGTTGTTATAGGCTGTAAACACTTTTATACTCGTCACACCCATATCTACTAATAATGGAATCTGCTTTTCAGTTTCCTGTGTCAGGTGAGTGATATTCATATGCAAGCCATAATCAACTGATACTTTCTTATCTGCTTTTGCTCTTAAGTTTTCCACGCATTCCAAAAGATTATCAGAGTCTTGCGACACAAAATCTATAACCGTAGTGGTCCCGCCAAACGCGGCTGCTCTGGTTCCGGTAAAATGATCATCCGATGATATAGTCCCTGCCATAGGAAGATCAAGATGTACATGAACATCCACACCGCCGGGGAGTACAAATAACCCCATTGCATCGATTTCTTCAGCCGCTTCTCGTTCATGAAGATCAGAACCAATCTGCGAGATTTTTCCGTCTTCGATTAGAAGATCCGCCAGAAATGATTTTTCTTCAGTGACGATTTTCCCGTTTTTAATTAAAGTCTTCATAATGGAACCTGTGATCCAGATTACACTGATTGATTAATGTTATTCTACCAGTATTACCACGTCTGAAGGTTATCTGGATCAGGAGAAGATGTTATCGGATCAAGATTTAAAAATTCATCAAGAACTGATGGATCAATGGTTATATCTGGCTGTGACATGGTATTGTATTGGGATCTCTGTTGTGTACGCTCTCGAATTGCTTTCCAAAGCAATACCTTATCATCTGACCGCATCACCAGATCGCTGATGCATCGTGCACGATTAAACAACTCACCAGTCGTGTATAAAAAAGTAATTCGTTTCCATTTCTCAGCTTTGACCGCCTCAGGAACCTTAATCAAAGGCCCAAGTTGTACTTTGTAATACTCTTCCTTTGCACGCGGATGGTTCATTTCATTGCGTAGCAATTCACAGCGTGTGGTTAATTCATGCCCGCGACATTCAGCCAGATATTCAATACGCCAGCGGTGCTCCTCCCCAAAATTCGATCCCTGATAGAAGGCAAGGTAATCGACATCGATAATCTTAGGAGCAAACTTTAACGGGATACGATACCAGCCCAGCATTCGGGCAATTTGTAAATCTTTGGGAGATGGAATAACCGCAATTAATAACAAAGAATTGTGGGGTACGGTTTCCATTCCAGATACCTCTCACACATTACAACAAAAAAAATATCACCCTGGACAAGTTTTCTGTCCAGGATGATACCTGTTATAAAAGGCCGACTTTATCGTTGAATTCAGAAATCAAAGCGTCTATTTCACTAACCTGACTCTGAACATCTGTCCAGTAATCTGGAGCATACCACTGATCTTGAATTTCTTCATACGTACGGCCTTGTTGCTCCACCCATGTATAGTATTTCAAATTGTGAATCCGTTTTCGCGATTCGTATGTTAATTCCAAAAGATGATCCGTTGATTCACCTTGGAGGTCACGGGCATAGGCTTCTGCAGCATCTATTTCATGAAATTCTCCAAGTTCATTACGCATTTCTTGAATTCGGCTGCCATAAAGCTGCATGGAATCTGTGAATACCGTAAGAATGATATCATTTTCTGTAAGCTCATAATACTTGGCAAACTTGATCGCTGAAAGCATATTGGCAATTCCGGAAAAACCCAGCAAGTCCAGTTTAGAAACAATGCTTTCAGGAACACCTTTCTTCATCAGGTATTTCTGACCTTCAGGTTCGTTAAAAAGTCTCATGATATTTACAACAGAATTATCGTCAATGGCAACGACGATATCGGTATTTTTTATATTGTGAATCCATGGAACGTGCTTGTCACCAATCCCTTCAATACGGTGAGCTCCAAAACCATTCAGCATCAGTGTCGGGCATTGCAAGGCTTCGCTCGCAATGATTTTACTGGATGGGTATTGCTGCTTCAGGAAATCACCACAGGCAATAGTTCCTGCAGAGCCAGTGGTGAGGGCAACCCCGCGGTAGTGATCATTCGGTCCCATAACTTTCTGCAGCACTTCCTGCATAGCATGACCGGTGATTTCATAATGCCACATATAATTGCCAAATTCCTCAAACTGATTGAAGATCATCAGGTCCTGCCCAGATTTTCTCAGCTCCCAACACTTGTCGAATATTTCCTTGACATTGGATTCGGTTCCAGGGGTGGCGATCACTTCACCAGCAATATTCTTCAGCCAGTCAAATCGTTCTTTCGACATTCCCTCAGGCAGAATAGCAATCGAATCACATGCCATTAATGCTGAATCGTAGGCACCACCCCGGCAATAATTTCCGGTTGAAGGCCAGACTGCTTTCTGTGTTGTTGGATCAAACTGCCCCGTAACCAGACGTGGCACCAGGCACCCATAAGCCGCTCCAACCTTATGAGCCCCTGTTGGAAACCACTTGCCGACTAGAGCAATGATTCTTGCCTTCGTGCCGGTCAGGCTGGAAGGCAATTCCAAAAAATTTACATCTCCAAATTGACCGCCTTTTTCGACAGGGTGATTTTTCCAGGAAATGCGGAAAAGATTTCTTGGATGCACATCCCATAAACCGATCGAGCGCAATTCATCTTTGATCTTTACGGGGATCAAATCTGGATTTTTCATCTGGGCAAAAGTGGGCAAAATTATATTTTGCTTACGAGATCGTTCAATTGCACGTTCTAACCTATCCTTGTGAATGGTAAGATCGATCTTTGCCATATTGATTATCCTCTCTTCAATTTTCTTCTGGTACTTCGCTTGTTATATAAAGGGGTCGTCCCTTGGCTTCATCGTAGATTCGTCCAACGTACTCACCCAATATTCCAAGACTGATTAGCTGAACTCCACCCAAGAATAGGACGGCGATTAATGTAGTTGCCTGTCCATAGAAGAATTGTGAACCAACCAGGCGCAATATTATAACAACCGGTATGGCAATAATACTAATGCCTGCAGAGATGAATCCAACCCATGTAGCAAGTTGGAGTGGCATATATGAAAAACTGGTAATAGCATTCAAAGCCAGCTTCAACATTTTTTTCAGTGGATATTTCGTTTTACCAGCAAAACGAGAGGCTCGTTTGTAAGGCACTCCAATTGATTTAAACCCTACCCAGGCCGACATTCCTCTTAAGAAACGATGCCGTTCACGCATCGAGTTCATCACATTCACAACTTTTCGGTCGAGGAGTCTAAAATCACCAGTGTCCAGTGGAATCTT
The DNA here is from genome assembly GCA_029265815.1 of Anaerolineaceae bacterium. Lineage (GTDB taxonomy): Bacteria > Chloroflexota > Anaerolineae > Anaerolineales > Anaerolineaceae > UBA6107. The sequence continues at coordinate 580,338 of JAJUGU010000001.1, forward strand.
TACATCTGTAATCCGGTAGATCGTGCGGTAAAACAGTGAAGCAGTCGCGAGTTTAAACCAAGATTCTCCTTCTCGTTCAGTACGCTGCGCGTAAACCACCTGGTATCCTTCGCGCCATTTTGCGATCAAATCAAGAATAACCTCTGGTGGATCCTGCAGGTCAGCATCGATGATCACTACGGCATCTCCTCGTGAATAATCCAACCCAGCCGTAACAGCAATCTGATGACCAAAATTCCTGGCAAAGATAACCGGTCGAACTCGTTTATCTTTCTTTGCCAGGTCACGGATCATATCAGTTGAGCCGTCTGTCGATCCATCGTCAACCAGCACAAGCTCCCAACTTTCATTCGTCGAATCCATTACTTCAGAAACACGTTCATAAAGCGCATCCAGACATCCAGTTTCGTTGAACACCGGAGCAATGATAGAAAACACAGGTTTCATCGCATTGAACCTTTCAATTGACTTTGATAACAATCCAATAATGCCTTAATATCAGGTTCGATTACGGGAGCATTTTTTACTGCCTGCATCGCCGTTTTAATATCCTTTAACCCGTTTCCAGTATTGATGACAAGCACCGGGTCATCTTGTTGGATTATCCCTTCGTTTACTGCTTTTTGCAACCCGGCAAAAGCAGTAGATCCGGCAGGCTCTGCAAAGATGCCATATTTTCCTAGGTCAGCAATACCTTCAATGATTTCGCTGTCTTTGACCGTGAGATATGCTCCACCGGTTTGAACCGCTGCGCGCACCGCTCTCACACCATCACGCGGTAGATCCACACTGATCGAATCTGCGATGGTAGTTGAATTCACAGGAATTATTTCTTCACTACCTGAAAAGTATGCGTTGGCCACTGCTGCTGATTTTTCAGATTGCACACCAAACAATCTTGGCATCACTTCCATCCATCCCAGTTCGATCAGATCTTTAAACCCCTTATGAAGCCCTGAAATAATATTGCCATCGCCCACAGATACAAAAACACAAAGCGGCCGGTCTGCAGATTTCTGCTCTCGCATGACTGATTCCCATATCTCAAAGGCGGCAGTTTTTTTCCCTTCAGCAGTAAAGGGATTATAACCTGTGTTTCTACAGTACCATCCCAGATGCTTTGACGCCTCTATTGATAAATCAAACGCTGAATCATAATTCCCATCAACCAGTATCACTCTGGCACCATATATCAGCATCTGGGCTATCTTGGCTGGCGGTGCCGTTCGAGGCGCAAGGATCACTGCAGGCTGCCCGATAGCGGCTGCCATTCCGGCCAATGCTGCTCCAGCGTTCCCCGTTGAAGCAGTAACTACTACCTCAGCTTTGATTTCTCTAGCTCTTGCCACCACCACTGCGCTTGCACGGTCCTTGAATGAAGCCGTAGGATTTCGGCCTTCATCTTTGATCCATAGTTCATCCAGGTTAAGTATTTCGCGCAGCCCGGGGGGTGTATATAACGGAGTCCATCCTGCATTCTTCAAGGGAGTGCCTTCACCTCCTGGGTCTGCTACAGGCAAGAGTGGAAGGTACCTCCAAAGAGAAAAATCCGTACGAGAGATGATATCCTCTACCTGGTACTTGGATTTTATCTTTGAATAATCAAGGATAACATCTAAGTTTCCATTGCATTTTGGGCAGGAATACAGATGATTAACTGCAGCGTATTCCTTCCCACAAATCGAACACTTGAACCCCAAAAAGTTCGACATAGTTTATCCTATTCTCGTTCGAATGGAATTCCCAGGGATGCCGGAGGTGACGTGCGCAGCATTCTAAGGATTTTTGATACGATCAAACGCGGTTTTTCTGGCATGGCTGCCAATTCACGCTCGACCCATTCTGCCCTGCCGATGTTGACAAGAAGCAGGGTAAAGATCATTAGTGGAAACGGCGCAGCCTGCAGGATTTGGATCGGAATATTTGTATTTGATTGAAGTGTGATCCCCAGCTGTTGAAGACCAGCAAAGAAATATGCGCCAAATGCAACCCTCAAAGGATGCCAGCCGCCAAAAATTGTTATGGCAAGGGCAATCCAACCTACACCATCCAGACCGGAAAGTTGCCCAGACCAGCCGATCTTCACCGCTAAAGAATACATTGGCCCAGCCAATCCGATGAGTGCCCCTCCAACCAGTGTGTACATGTATCTTTGAAAATTAACATTCACACCCCGGTTGTAAGCTGCGGCAGGACGCTCACCAATTCCTTGCAATTGAAGTCCAGGGCGAGTTTTATACAGGTAAACATACGCGAGGATGATAAATAGATACGAGGCATATACCAGTACATGATGATTGAAAAAGATGGGGCCAATCACCGGTATGTCCACTAGAAAATCTATCGGGGTTTTGGTCAGGAAGATACCTGGTTTGTTGTTGTAAGGGGCTCCGAGAAAATATGCCAGATCTCGGCAGAGCGTAGCTAAAATGAAACCAATGGCTACCTGTGATTGCTTCAACGTGATACTGCTGAAAGCCACCACAGCAGCAACCGCCATCCCGATCAATGCGCCAATAAGAAAACCAAGCAGAAGACTGCTGGTATTTAACGCAACAACAAAACCAGCCATTGCTGTGAGCAGGATAGTGCCATTCACAGAAAGGTTGGTAATTCCACTTTTCTCAATGAAATTTTCACCAATTGCTGCAAAAAGGATTGGAACCGCATACTCCATAATGCCGGCAAGGGTTGTTAGAGTCGTATTATCCATGAACGTCTATCCTTTTTTATACAATCGTTGCCGTACACCGTTCGTCATTACCACAAAGAGCACAAGGAAACCTTGCAGCACACCAGCCAGGTACGAGTTGAGTCCCATATATTGAAGTTCAACATTTCCCACACTTAATGCTGCAAAGAAGAAAGCCACAATGGATGACAAGATTGGATGATAATTGACCAGCATAGCAACCAGTAATCCCAAAAATCCATATCCAAAACCAGCATCCGGAATCAAACTAAATTGCTTTGAAGTAACCAAAATTGATCCAGCAACGCCTGCAAAGATTCCACAAATGCCAAACGCAAGCAGAAAATAACGAGTCGTCGGAATGCCCAGTAAATGAGCAGCCCGGTCATTCTTTCCAATTGCTTTTAATCTCAATCCAAAGTGTGTACCTTTCAACATCAAGGCCACAAAGATAGCCCCTATCAATGCAATGACCACAATCACAGGGCTGAGACTGGTTCCCGGCAGATAGGTAAGCCGAAACTGCGGATCGATCCATTCGGTTCCACTCATCGAGGCGACTCCAGGCCGTTTCCAGGGTCCAAAAATCAACCAAATTGCTAAAGCTTTTGCAACAAAGTTTAGACCTAATCCGCCAAAAATTTCATTCACACCACCATAAATTCGCATCACACCTGGTAATATTGCCCACAAAAAGCCGCCTAGTGCTCCGGCAAGGAAAGCGATGGTGATCACAATCCAGGGATCCAATCCTGTTTGATCCAGAAAACGGAAAGCTCCCACGCAAAATACTGACCCCACCACAACCTGACCTTCCATACCAATATTCCATAAACCCGCAGTGAAGGTGAACAATAAGCCTGATGTAGTTAATACCAGTGGTACCCATGAAGCGATCACTGCTGACACTTTCTGAGTTGATGAAAAAGCGCCAAGCACAATATTCCAGTATGCTTTTAGTGGTTGAGCATTGGCTACCAGTAAGATCAAAGATGTTATCAACAAAGCCATGATTACGGCCCCTACCCGTAATCCCAGGTCAAGCCAGTTAATCCTGGACCGTAGAGAGGTAGTTTGTGGGGATTTTTCTTGCACTGTCATATCGTCACATCTCCAAGATTTACCAGCCTATGCCGCCAATTAATTGCCCTAGTTCATCCACACTGGTCGTATTCGCATCGATCGGTTCCGATACCATCCCTCCAAAAAAGACGAGGATCCGGTCGCTGTATTGAATAATTTCTTCAAGATCGGCCGAGATAAAAACAATACTTGTACAGTCGGCACATCTTTCTTTCATTTTTTTCCATATCCAGATCGAAGATTCAATATCGAGACCGCGTGTAGGATGTTCCATCAAGATAAGATTCAATTTTTCACGCATCAGGGCTAACAACGCGCGTTGTTGGTTTCCACCAGACAGTTGCTCGACTTTGCTGTATGGAACCCCCTTGATTCGAAAATCATTAATCCTTGATTGGGTTAAGTTCAAGGCTTCTTTTTGCGAGATCAATAACTCATTATGCTCTTCAGATAAAATAAAATGTTCAGTCAGTGTCAACCCGGGGATTAATCCTTCTTCCATACGTGAAGCAGGTATGTACGAAATGCCTGCCTTTAAAAAGTTCTCATATCTTTTTCCGGCATAGTTCACATCATTGATCATGATCTTGCCGCAAACAGGTCGTTTGATTCCCGCCAGCATCTGCAGGAACAACTTTTGACCCGAACCTTCCATTCCAGCCAGCCCGAGAATCTCACCCCGGTAGAGGGTCAGATTAATATTACGCAATCGAAGCCGGTAATCTTCTATTCCAATATTTTCAAGTCGCAGCAACGGCTCTGGCCTACAGGCAGTCGTTTTCGCGCCGATCTTTATTTCCTTGTCGAACATTAATTGAATGAACTCGTCAGTATTATAAGGAGGAGTTAATTCTCCAGCTACCTTTCCCTGACGAAAAACGGCAACTCTATCGCATAAACCTTGAACATCTTCTAATTTATGAGAAACAAAAATAACCGTTAGATCCTGTTTTGCCAAAGTTACGAGGGTGGCGAATAGTTTTTCCTTCTGATTGGCTGAGATGCCTGTGGTTGGTTCGTCTAGGATCAAAATGCGGACGCCCATCCATAACAGACGCAGGATCTCCAATTGCTGCCGTTCGCCTACGGTCAGCGTTTCAACGTATGCATCTGGATTGATCTGGAAACCAAATTTTTGAGATAGCTCTTGAATTTGTTTTTCAACTTGGGTCCGATTAAGAAAAAGACCCCCGTGTTGACCAAGCAGAAAATTGTCAATCACACGCATGGGTGGAAAGTCCAACGGATCCTGGTGAAGCATTCCAATTCCAAGCCTGATCGCATCATCCGGTGATTTAATCTTAACCAGGTTACCATCCAGCAGAATTTCACCCGAATCGGCGTGGATAAACCCAGAAAGGATTTTCATCAGGGTGCTTTTACCTGCGCCATTTTCTCCTAATATTCCCTGAATGGTGCCAGATGTAATCTTCAGGCTGATGTCATCGTTCGCATGAACTTTACCAAACCACTTGTGAATGTTGCGAAGCTCAATATTCATGCACTCGTCCTGTAAAAAAAATTATAGGGGAAGGCGTAAAAAATACCTTCCCCTATATTATGGATCAAATTACTCGCTCTGACCTTCCATACCTTCAAGAAGTTGCGGCAAATACCAGATTTCCTGTTTGGTAGCAGCCACACCATCAGCAAGGTACTGCGTTCCATCCTGAAGATTAATCGGGCCAGTCCACAGGTTCAGACCACTGCCCAATTCACCAATGAATTTATCGATCAAGGCTGAGTTTTCTTCAGATAGTGCGCCACCTTTGTTGAATCCAACAGCTGAAGTATCAGGATTGTTAATGTCAGACCAATCCGGACCGTTCAGATCGAAGCTGGATTTCCAGGTGCCATCCTGAATGGACTTGATCGCTGCAAGGTAAGCAGGACCCCAGTTGAAATACTCAACACCGAGGCACACATCATCTGCCCCTTCACAGGCTTTGGCATAATCATACGGGATTGCCCACACCTGCTTGCCATCAGCAGTAAATTTTTTCGCTTCGGTTAACGCTTCAGTGGTGTCGATGGAGCTGATGACTACATCATAACCGGTGTTGTAGAAATCATCTGCAACCTGCGTAGGATCAAGAGTGGTGCCGGGGATATTGAACCAGAAACCAATCCAGGTCACTTTGAATTCGAGGTCAGCAGGATCTTTCCCAAGGTATTCAGTCCAGCAATATTTGGCGCCAAGATATGCAGAAGCCGCAAAACGTCTGGTTTCTTCATTGATCAATGGGCCAAGGAAACCAATCTTTCCTGTCTGGGTGGTGAGTGCTGCTGCACAACCGGCGATCATTTTTCCATATTCCATTTCACCCATGATGTTTTTCAGGTTAGGAAGATCAATATAATTTTTGCCTTCCTTCCATGCTGTGTCACCAGAAGCATGAATCACATAAATATCAGGGTGTTCCTGGGCAAATTTAATCGCGTTGTCTTTCATGTCATCGGAATTGAAGATGACCAGTTTGGCACCCTTGTTGGTTGCCATATCAGTGGCCAGCTCAGCGCCTGTTTGAACCTGTCCACCAGGTCCCTGGAAAACATTCTCAAGATAGATCATTTCTGTACCAGGGAGTTTTTCCTGTACATAAAGACCACCATCATAATGCGCCTGGCTCCAGCCCATATCGTTTGCGGGGCCGATCAGCAGCATGCCAAAGGTGAATTTTTCACCAGCAGCCGGGCCGGTTTTGGCGCACGCCGAGAGCAAGAGCGCCAAAATCAAAAGCATACTCACTACTAACCAAACTCTTTTCGAAAACATAGATTCTCCTCCTGGAATGTATTGCCTGTTATCAAGAAATAGAATAGTACTGGAAGCAAGAAACCGATTTTGGGGTGCCCCACCTCCTTTCAACTTTAAAATAACCATGTTACGAAAAGGAAGAAAAGTGCAATTGTCTAGACGACTTGCTGTATACCCCAATATTGTACATCACAAACAATAAACATACCCTGATAAGAATCTTAAAATATCATACCAAAAATCACATCAAAAAGAAAAGGGCTTTACGAGATTTCGTAAAGCCCTTTGGGTGAATTATTCTTTTACGATCCAGGTGCCAGTCTCACCTCTGAGCGCCCGCCCGATATTTTCGGGGTTCGTAATCAAGGCCTGCTTGCCGCCTCTCTCGAGGTAATTGATGATTGCTTGAATCTTGGGAGCCATAGAACCTTTGGCAAAATGAGTTCCCTCAGCCAGGTAAGCTTTGGCTTCCGCCAGGGTCATCCGGTCCAACCACTTCTGATCTGGTTTTCCAAAGTTGATGGCCACTTTTTCAACCGCAGTGGAAATCACGAAAAGATCCGCGTTAATTTCGTTTGCAAGAAGGCTGCTGGCGTAATCTTTGTCGATGACTGCAGCAGTGCCAATGCATCCACCTTGACCATCGTCAATCACAGGGATACCACCGCCACCAACGGTCACAACAACGACACCGGCATCGATCAGTTTCTTCACGGCTTCAATTTCAACCACTTCGATGGGAATTGGAGAAGCAACAACGCGTCTCCAACCACGTCCGGCATCTTCGACCACGGTCCAGCCCATCTCGTTCGCGCGTTTCTTCGCTTCAGCTTCATCCATAAATCCACCGATCGGTTTGGTGGGGTTCTGGAATGCTTTATCGTTCTTATCCACTTTCACCTGGGTGATGACAGTGGCTACAGGTTTATTAATTCCACGGCGGGCAAATTCATTCTGCAGATTCTGCTGCAACATGTAGCCGATTGCTCCCTGGCTGTCTGCACCACAAACATCCATCGGAACTTCATGCATACCTTCGTATTTCGCTGCAATTTCAGACCTGCGAATGATAAAACCAACTTGAGGACCATTTCCATGACCGATGGCCACATCCCAGCCAGCTTCGATCATGTCTGCGATATGCTTCGTGGTCTCGGTTGCTGCCCTATACTGGTCCTCAACTGTTACCTTTTTCGGGTCAAGGATAAGTGAGTTTCCACCAACTGCTACTACTGCCAATTTCTTCGCCATCGTAAATCATTTCCTTTTCTAAATAAAAAATATTAACTCATGGTCAAAGCCATCACCGCTTCTTGAACATGCATGCGATTTTCGGCTTCGTCGTACACCACCGATTGCGGACCATCAATGACTTCATCCATCACTTCAATGTTCCGGTCAGCGGGCAACGGATGCATATAAATTGCATCCGGTTTTGCTAATTTCATTCGGCGTTCGTCAGTGAGCCAATTCTCATATTTCTTGATAATCTTGGCCCCTTCCTCGGCATCAGGTGTGTGAACCATGGCACCCCATGATTTGGCATAAATAACGTCTGCATCTTTAAATGCCTCATCCATGTCATCGACCACCTCAAATTTCGTTCCAAACTTACGCGCCTGCTCTTCAGCCATCTGCATGATCTCAGGCATGAGTCGAAATTCAGGGGGATGTGCCAGTGTAATATCCATTCCAAAGCGCGGCATTTGCAGAACTAATGATTGTGGAACAGACATTGGTTTCTGGTAAGACGCTGCATACGCCCATGAGACAACCATCTTTTTCTTCCGTAAATCTCTGCCTTTTTTCTCAATAATGGTCATTAAATCAGCTAGACACTGGAAAGGATGGTAAACATCACATTGCATATTGAGCACGGGAACGCGAGACGCTTTCGCAACCTCGTTCAGATATTTATTACCCAGACCCCAGTCACAATGACGGATGGCAATACCGTCGAAATAGCGGCCAAAAATCTCTCCGATTTCTTTGGGTGTATCGCCATGTGAGATTTGAGTCGTGCGCGACTCAATAAAAGCGGCGTGCCCTCCCAGATGTGCCATTCCGGCTTCGAATGAACCGCGTGTTCGCGTACTGCTGAAGAAGAAAAGCATTGCCAAGACTTTGTCGCGCAAGTAAGGGGTGAGTTCATTCAGCGCTCTCTTCCTTTTCAGGTCAAAAGCAACATCAAGAACGGTTTCAACTTCTTCTTTTGAAAAGTCGAGATCAGATATTAAATCTCGGCCTCGAAGATAAGTTTGCATTTTTCCTCCAAAAATTTAATACCAGTTTGATTATACCCGGTACCCGGGTCATTCCATCTTACCTAACACAAGTGCAAGCAAAGCCATGCGCAATACTACACCATTAAACGCCTCTTGCCAGTATCGTGACCAGTGTGTAATGTCCACATCTGTTGGAATTTCGTCCATGCGTGGCAGTGAATGGAGTAGAATAGCATCTGATTTTGCTTTTGTAAAGAGCAATTCGCGGGTGATTTTGTAATTATCTGGTGTAAGGCCATGTTCCTCAACTTCATGACGAGACCTCGAATAATCGGGTTGAACGACCGGTTCTACCAGAATGACATCCGCCTCGGCGATGACCTGCTCTACATGTTCAGCTTCCTTAAAATTGACAGAATACTTCCGTAGATCCTCCTTAAACTCGTTAGTTAAAGACATATCTGGCGGAGACACAAAAGTGATCGGGCAATCAAATTGCGAAAGCGCGTATCCGAGTGAGTGCATCGTTCGCATGCGCATGTCTCCAACTGCCAGCCATTTTAATCCATCAATCGTGCCCTTTTCGGTTAAAACCGTGTACAGATCGGTAAGAATTTGAGTGGGATGTTCACCCCATCCATCCCCGCCATTGATGATGGGAATCGATGCCCATTTAGCAGCCTCGTGTGGAGCACCTTGCTGGAAATGGCGCATGACAATGACATCTCCATAATATTCAAGCATCTTGACAGTATCTTTGATTGACTCCTGATAAAAATCTCCTGCTCGAGTCATTTTCGCATCCGAGAAGCCCGTCACATGACCTCCCAGTCGATGCATCGCGGCCTCATGCGCCAAACGGGTTCGGGTACTGGGCTGATAGAAGGCAGTCACCAGTGTTTTCTCAGCCAGAAGGTCCGAATTTCTCCTGCTCTTTGCAATAGGCGCCATCTCATCCGCCACCTCAAACACATGGAAAAATTCTTCACGCTCAAATTCCTTCAAAGACAAAATATCTCGACCTAAAAAGCTGCGCATTTTACCCCTCCATAAATGACTATGATCTGAGAACCTTATGTCTGCAAGAGGCAATTATTCCAGGATTAATCCTCCTTGTTTTCAAACTTAAGAATCATTTCGTGTTAGAAACCTGCCTGACAACATGCAATCGAAAATAGCCGGGCAGGAAATAACTATATGAAAAATCCACTATTTCTCCCATATTACTGTAAAGCCTGGCAATTAACAAAAGTAGAACGTCCCCTCGTTGAATTTCCAGTTTCTTGGCGATATCTGATTGGGCAGCAACAGCATGAATATCGGCAAACGATTTTGAAAGCGTAGGAGACCCGCGTTCTATCAAAAAATCCAGAACCGACCCTGTAAAACCAGCTTTAAGGTCTTCTTCAGTGAGAATATCAGGCGGGAGAATATCAATCAGATACGCAACAGGACGGTTTTCAGCGTGAATCACGCGTGAGATCTGACTCAGCCGTGATCCCTCTTCTACTTGAAGTTTTTCAGCGATTTCTGGTGTTGCAATGATTTCTTTGATTTCCAGTTCACCCATGGAAACGCTCAGCCCGATTCGATTTGCCAGACTTTCTATGCTTTCCAATACTTCCAGACCAGTTTCAATCACTTTTGCCTGTGGCACAACAAAGGTACCGACTCCCTGACGACGACGGATCAGCCCTTTCCCTTCAAAGGATCGCATCCCCTCACGCAATGTCGCGCGAGATACCCCCATCATTTTGGCGAGCTCAGGTTCTGAAGGCAATCGATCTCCGGCTGGGGTTGAAGCAATCAACCGCGCCAATTCATTCTGCAGCTTCTGAAATGGGTGCTGCAATTCACTTTCTATCTTGGACTTTCTCATTCCTGTGTTACCTCAATTCTTCGATTATTTGGCAGCCTCGATTACTGGGATGAAATCGAAACGGTTAACATCGACCAATCCGAGATCTGAAATCCGAAGCTCAGGAATCACAACCAAACCCAGCAGGCTGAGCTGCATATTCGGATTGTTCATCATGCAACCGCATTTTTTAAAACCCTCCAAAAGTCCTCTCGCTTGTTGGGCAACCACTTTTGCGCTTTCATTCGACATTAATCCGCCAACTGGCAGGCGTATCTCGCCCAGTACTTGTTTTCCACTCACAACAACCTGACCACCGCCCACTTCTGCCAGACGGTTTGCTGCAATCGCCATGTCTTCTTCATCGGTTCCAACCACAATCAACTGATGGCTGTCATGAGCAACCGTCGTCGCCACAGCACATTTAACATTGAAACCAAATCCACTTACCAGACCCACCTGCACCTTGCCAGTAGGGTTGTGCCGCTCGACCAGGGCAACCTTTGCAACATCCATTGAAACATCCGGCTTCACCTCGCCATTTCTAACTGGGAGCTGTAGGATCAAATGCCGGGTTGGAGCCTGATTTTCGATCACACCAATTACATGCGCTTTTACAATATCTCCATTTTTGTATTTCAATGAAAAATCTTCAGCGGTCATCGGGTGCTTGAAATGTACAGATTGCACTGCCCATGAAGGGTACTCACGTTTGGGAAGGTCGACCAGGATCTCACCGTTGCGCACCACTTCCTTGCCTTTAGCCACTACGATATCCACTGTGAAATTTTCTAAATCTTTTACTAGAAGCACATCCCCAAATCGCCCTGGAGCTATCAATCCCATTTCTCGAGAGACGCCAAAGTGTTCGGCGGTATTAATCGTAGCCATTTGAATCGCGGTCATTGGATCAAGCCCTTCTTTGATCGCATGCCTCAACACCCTGTCCATATGACCTTCGGTAATTAAGGTTTCTGACTGAGAATCATCAGTGCAAAGCAAAAACCCGCGTGGAGACAATCCATGTTCTGTGATTGCTTTGACCTGCGCAGCAACATCATGCCAGGCTGACCCATAACGCATCATCACTTTCATTCCCTGCCGGGCACGTTCAATTGCATCTTCTACCCGTGTTCCTTCATGATCATCCTGAGGACCACCGGCAACATAGGCATGAAAATTCGGTCCAAGGTCAGGTGATGCGTAATGCCCGCCAATCACCTTTCCAGCACAACGGGTGGCAGCCATCTCGGCATGCACTTTATCATCACCATCACAGACTGCCGGAAAATTCATCATCTCACCCAGTCCGATGATCCCCGGCCAGGTCATGGCCTCGGTTACATCAATGGGACCAAGAACCGCGCCAGGAGTTTCTAGCCCTGGCGCTGAAGGGACACAGGAGGGCATCTGCACAAATACATGAATCGGCTGCAGGGCCGCATCATCCACCATCAATCGCACCCCACGCAATCCAAAGACATTGGCTATTTCGTGTGGATCAATAAACATACCCGTCGTTCCGTGGGGCAGAACCGCACGCACAAATTCGGTTACGGTAACCATCCCCGATTCGACATGCATATGACCATCCAGCAAGCCAGGAACCAGAAAACGGCCTTCAGCATCGATGACAATTGTGTTCTTTCCAATCGTGTAATGGGCATCTTTGCCAACGTAAGCAATGCGTTGTGCTCGTATCGCAATATCAATGTTTGGAATGATCTCGCCTGTTTGAACACACACCCACTGCCCATTTTTAATAACCAGGTGAGCAGGCACACGCCCCATGGCGCAATCGACAAGTTCACGAGCATTCTGGAGCCAGAACGAATCCATTCCCATGTGGATACATTATCCTTTCAGCAAACGCAACGATGCTTGGTTATGTTTTTGAATGTGTGATTGAATATCCAGAGCAACCAATTCACGATTTTTAACCACAGCCTTACCATGAACATAGTTATGATCGACTTTTAATGGCTGGCAGAAAATGACGGCTGCAACCGGATCGTGTAACGCGCCAGCGTATTCCAGTTGATTAAGGTCAATGGAAATAAAATCAGCGCATTTTCCGGGTTCCAGCGACCCGATATCCGTTCTCCCAAGAACCGCTGCGCCTCCGCGTGTCGCTAACTCAAGCGCCTGTCTGGCAGTGAGGATCTCACTCCCGGTTGATGAAAGAGAAGCGCCCTTCAAACCTGCTCCTAGTCTGGCCAACAGCATGGCCTGCCGCGCTTCATTCAGTAAATGAGAGCCATCATTACTGGCTGAGCCATCTACACCCAGACCAACCTTGATCCCGGCCTTGAGATATCCCATGATCGGTGCAATACCTGATGCCAGACGCATGTTTGAAGATGGACAGTGGGCTACACCGCAGCCCTTTTCTGCCAAAATCGGGATTTCATCTTCCGCCACGTGAACACTGTGCGCAAACCAGACATCGTTTCCAACCCAATCCACCGATTGCATATATGCCACCGGACGATGTCCGAATCGCTGCAAACAGAACTCTTCTTCATCCTGGGTTTCGGCCAGGTGAGTATGCAGGTGAACGCCATGTTTCCGGGCCAACACAGCACTTTCTCTCATCAACTCGGTGGTCACACTAAAAGGCGAACAGGGAGCCAGGACAATTTGCAGCATCGATCCAGGATTAGGATCATGATAACGCTGGATTAGACGTTCGCTGTCTAAAAGTATTTGTTCCTCACTGTCAACGACGCTGTCAGGGGGTAACCCTCCCTTACTTTCCCCCAGACTCATTGACCCGCGCGAAGCGTGCAGCCGCAGTCCGATCTCACGCGCTGCTTCGATTTCGTCATCCAGTTTTGCTCCGTTCGGAAAAAGATACAAATGGTCGGATGCAGTCGTACATCCAGACAGGGCGAGTTCGCTAAGCGCGGTCTGTGTGGAAACCCGTATATCTTCTGGTGTCATCCTTGCCCAGATCGGATACAGCGTTTTGAGCCAGTTAAACAGATTCGCGTTTTGCGCGGCCGGCACTGCTCTGGTGAGCGTTTGATAAAAATGGTGGTGGGTGTTGATCAACCCCGGCAGTACAATATGCCCCGACAAATCGACGATTTCATCGGCTGAATCGGGCAATTGATCGGTTGGCCCAACCTGTTCGATGAACCCGTCTTTAATAAAAAGACCACCATTCGGGATTTCCCGGCGGTGGTCGTCCATCGTTACCAGTATTTGTGCATTTTTTATGAGAAGAGTTGTCATTAAATCGATTCCATTCATGAAAGATTAAAAATCAGGCGTGGAATTTGTCTGACAATTCACACGCCCTCAGTTTAATAGGATTTTTAAAAAAAGTCAATTGTCTGACATTGCTTCTTGAATTAATCTCTCAAATTCGCTGCATGCAAAGTATTCTTTAATAACATGGCGATGGTCAGCGGACCCACTCCACCTGGGACGGGTGTAATTGCCTGGGCAACCTGTGAAACCTCTTCAAAACACACATCACCCACCAGGCGGTAACCGCGCGGCTTCGTTGCATCATCAACATGGTTAATACCAACATCAATGACCACCGCACCAGGCTTTACCCAATCCCCTCTTACCATTTCTGGCTTTCCCACCGCAGCTACCAGTATATCCGCAGTCCTCACAACCGACGCCAGATCTCTGGTTCGCGAGTGACAGATGGTCACTGTTGCATTCGCACGAACTAACAACAATGCGACCGGCATCCCAACGATATTGGATCGACCCAAAACCACTGCGTTCATTCCTTCAAGGCTGGGAATTTCTTTTTCAAGCATGTACATGACACCCGCCGGTGTGCAGGGAACAAATAGAGGATCTCTTCCCTTTTGTGCCAGTCGCCCGATATTGAGAGGATGGAAACCATCCACGTCTTTTTCAATCGAAATTGCGCTTAGCACACGTTCCTCATCAAAGCCCGAAGGTAATGGAAGCTGCACCAGAATGCCGTTGACTTTCGGGTCGGCATTTAATTCACGTACCAGTTTCTCAACTTCGTTTTGCCTGGCATCTTTAGAGAGCTCAAATCCAAAAGATTCGATCCCCACCTCAGCACACGCTTTCTGCTTTGATTTAACATATACCTGTGATGCGGGATTCTCCCCCACGAGGACAGTTGCAAGCCCTGGACGAGTCTTTCCAGCGGCTAGACGCTGCTCAACACCAAGAGCGACTTCCTGGCGGATTGCTTCACCAATCGCTTTTCCATCAATGATCCTTGCAGTCATGAGGCACACTCCTTGAACCGATAGTCAATCTTATTATACCTATGCCCTCTGAATAAGAAAATCGACTGCATGGTAAAATTACGCTATCTTCAAAAATCTATTGGAGTGTTTTTATGAGCAAAATTTGCGTCATTGGTACTGGTTACGTGGGATTGGTAACAGGTACCTGTTTTGCAGATCTGGGAAACGTAGTTACATGTCTCGATGTTAACCCCGATCGTATCAATAAGCTTAATTCAGGGATCATGCCCATTTATGAACCAGGTCTCGAGCAACTGGTAAAACAAAACGTAAGCGCCAACCGATTGAGTTTTACAACTGATTATCCCACTGCCCTCAAGGGAGCAGAATATGCTTTTATCGCTGTGGGCACACCTTCAGGCAATGATGGTGAAGCTGATCTACGCTTTGTGAAATCTGCTGCAGAAGCGATCGCCGATCTTGCCGAAGAGTCAATCCTGGTCATTAACAAATCCACTGTGCCAGTTGGCACCGGTGATTGGGTTGCTGAGGTCATCAAGAACCGGCGGGGAAACAGACCGTTGAATTTTCGCGTTGTCTCCAACCCAGAATTCCTGCGCGAAGGATCTGCCATCAGTGATTTTATGAATCCAGATCGGGTTGTGCTCGGTTCAGAGGATCGAAAGGCAGCGAATCTGGTTGCCCAGCTCTACCAGCCTTTGCGCTGCACCATAATGATCACAGATTTACGTACAGCGGAAATGATCAAATATGCATCCAATGCTTTCCTTGCAACAAGAATTTCGTTTATAAATGAAATCGGCAATATTTGTGAAGAAATGGGAGCGGATGTGCGCGAGGTTGCACTGGGGATGGGGTATGACAAACGCATTGGGCATTCCTTTTTAGATGCAGGGCTGGGATGGGGCGGCTCGTGTTTCCCCAAAGATGTAAAGGCGCTCGAACACATGGCTGTCCTTCATGGAACCCATCCTCAGTTACTGCAAGCAGTCATGGAAATAAACCGCAATCAACGCCGACGGGCTGTGATGAAACTACGCAAGGCGCTGAAGAACCTCAATGAAAAAACGATCGGCGTTCTCGGAATTTCTTTCAAGCCCAACACCGACGACATTCGCGACGCCGCTGCGATTGAGATTATCCACTTGCTTGAAAATGAAGGGGCTCATATCCGCGCTTATGATCCACAGGCGATGGAAAACGCCAGATCGGTCTTGAAAAATGTTGTTCTCTGTGAAAATCCTTACCAGGTCGCTGAAAACGCCGACGCATTGATTCTGGCAACGGAGTGGAATGAGTTTAAACAGTTAGATTTCAGCCGACTAAAAGTTCTGATGAAACACCCGATCATCCTGGATGGGCGTAACCTTTGGGATCCCGAAACAGTACGCAGTTATGGATTCACATATATTGGTGTTGGTCGAGGAAACACAACCAAACCCTAACAAACCGTGGGATTAATGATGCGGATTTCTCATCCGCATCTTTTTTTTTAATTGATTTTCGTGATAGTAAAATTCATACTAACCATGCTACGCTTCAAATCCCTACTCCCATATAAAATCACTAATTTTTACAGTACAATACGATGTGGTAGTATCCAATCCACATATTTAGAAACATATATCGAGAAAAAATTGGAAAATATTAATCCTTTCCCCTATGATTTTATTGACCGCATTTTAATTACTGAGGATGAAATAAAAGAGCGGGTAAACACCCTTGCCAAACAGATCACCAGTGATTACCAGAATTCGGAACACCTGCTTTTACTTGGCCTGCTGCGCGGCAGTGTGGTGTTTATCACGGATTTGATGCGCAAAATTGAACGACCGATCACAATGGATTTCATGTCGGTTTCCTCATACAATAAAGCGCAATCCAGCGGCTTTGTTCGCATCGACTCGGATCACAAGACCAATATACACGGTTGGGACGTCATCCTTATCGATGATATTGTAGATTCGGGCTATACATTGAGCACAATCAGCAAGTTATTGCTTGACCGCCGACCCCACAGTTTGAAAATTTGTGCTCTGTTAGATAAGCCAGAGCGCCACAAAGTGCATATAAAAATCGATTATCTTGGGTTCAGCATCCCAGATTATTTTGTAGTCGGGTACGGACTGGATTACGACGAAAAAGGTCGAAACCTGCCCTATATAGCCAGTATCAATCTTCATAAACACAAGGATTAGCCATGCCTCTTGATATTGTGATAGGAACACAATGGGGGGATGAAGGTAAAGGCCGCGTAGTAGATCTTTTCGCAGAAAACTCACATCTCGTCGCACGCTACAACGGCGGTGATAATGCCGGACATACGGTTACTGTTGCAGATAAAATTTACAAATTACACGTCATTCCTACAGGAGTGATCCATCCGCAAACGTTTTGCGTTTTAGGAAACGGAATGGTCATCAATCCCGGCACCGTGATAGAAGAAATGGATATGCTTCGTTCCACAGGTGTGGAAATCAATCCGGCGAGATTGATGATTTCTGACGCCGCCCAGTTAATCACGCCTGGCCACCGGTTGCTCGACCGCGCACAGGATGCCGCACTGGGTAAAAACCAGATCGGTACAACCGGGCGGGGAATTGGTCCCGCGTATGTAGACAAAGCTGCTCGTTCAGGCTTGCGCGTTGGCGAGATTTTAGATCGTCACTCATTTCCTGATCGATTGCGTGCTCATTTCACTGATATCAATAAACGCCTCTCCGCATTATATTCGCAGCCAGAGATCGACGTAGAAAAATACACAGCCGAGTATCTCGAAAAAGCAGAATCTCTTCGGCCATATATTAAACGCATCGGCCCCGAAATTCAGACCGCCTTGAAGATGGGCAAGACCGTCCTCGCAGAAGGCGCGCAGGGTTCGCTATTAGATCTTGAACAGGGTACCTATCCCTTCGTCACCAGTTCTTGCACCACAGCAGCCGGTGTTTTTAGCGGGCTGGGGATTGGCATACAACCAGTGCGCAAGGTGGTCGGAGTGGCAAAGGCATTTCAGACCCGCGTAGGATCAGGTCCCTTCCCGACCGAGCAAGCCGGAGAAATTGCAAGTTTTCTTCGTGGCAGCGGCTCCAAGCCCTGGGATGAATTTGGAACAACGACTGGACGCCCTCGCCGGGTGGGGTGGCTGGATCTTGTTCTTTTACGCTATACGCAAGAAATCAACGGCCTTACTGAATTATTCCTTACCAAGTTGGATATCCTTTCAGGACTAGAACAAATTCAGGTATGCGTAGCCTATGAGAGAGAAGGCCGAAAGATCGATATGCTTGATTTTTCCTGTGACGCAAAATCCCTGGCACAGTGTGTGCCGGTGTACGAATCTCTGCCAGGGTGGAAAGAAGATCTGAGTCTGTGCCGTCGCTGGCAAGACCTACCAGTCAACGCACGCGCTTACATTGAAGCGATCGAAGAAAAAACAGGTATTCCCATCACGACCATTTCCGTTGGCTCCGAACGTACAGCAACGATCTATAGAGATTAACATGTCCTCTTTCGAGAATTATCAGAGTCCATTTTCATGGCGATATGGCTCACCCGAGATGCGCAGAATTTGGGGGGAGGAAAACAAAAGACGGTTATGGCGCAGGTTATGGGTAGCTATGGCTGAAGCGCAAATCGAATGGAACCTGGTCACTCATGCCCAATTACAGGAATTAAAAGAAAACGAAGGCAATATTGACATTCAAAAATCGTTAGAAATTGAAAAACACATTCACCATGATTTGATGGCCGAATTGAAGGTCTTTGCAGAGCAATGCACAACCGCTGGTGGGATCATTCACCTCGGTGCGACATCCATGGATATCAAAGACAATGCAGAGATTCTACAAATTGCCCAATCACTGGATTTGTTACTGAGTCGCCTGCGGGTTTTACTTGGAAACCTGGCTGGCTGCATCGAGCAATATGCCGCAACCCCTGTAATGGCTTTTACTCACCTTCAGCCTGCTGAACCTACCACCCTTGGTTATCGTCTGGCGAATTTCGGTCAGGACCTGCTGCAAGACTATCATACACTGAACGAGTCTCGAAAAACCTTGAAAGGGAAAGGATTTAAAGGAGCCGTCGGGAATGCTGCGTCTTATCAAATGCTATATGGCGAAGAAGGAGCCATAAGATTTGAAAAAGCAATCAGCCAGAAATTGGAGTTGCCTTTCTATCCGATTACCACACAGACCTATACCCGCAAACAGGATTTTTCGATTTTAACAGCCCTCTCCAGCCTGGCAGCAACCGCATATAAATTTGCGTTTGATCTGCGTTTTCTACAAAGTGAAACCATCGGAGAACTTGCTGAACCATTCGGGGCTGAACAGGTTGGCTCCTCAGCAATGCCCTTCAAACGCAATCCAATCCTGTGTGAGAAAATTGATTCTCTCGCCCGCAGCCTTTCAGCAGCCCCACTGGTCGCCTGGAATAACTACGCGCATTCTTTACTTGAGCGTACACTGGACGATAGCGCAAATCGCCGTTCCTTACTCCCTGAATCCTTTTTGTCTGTCGATGAAATTTTGCTCACCCTTATTCACATCCTTGAAAATATTCAGGTGAAAACGGTCTCGATTCAAAAAACGATTGATCAATTTGGACCATTTTCTGCCATCGAGCGTATCTTGATGGCCGCAGTGCAAAACGGCGCAAACCGGCAAGAAATTCATGAAATCCTTCGTCAATTAAGTCTGAAGGCGTGGGAGGCAGTACAATCCGGGGCGAACAACCCGCTGGTTGAACTCGTCCGTCACGATCATGAGATCATGCAGTGGATTACCCCGGATGCTTTACAAAAGTTGTTTGATGTTAAGGAATACACAGGTAGAGCTGAAAGTTTGGCAAGAGAGATGGCTCAAGTGATCAAACAACAAATTGCATAAATCTTTTTTTACCAATTTTCGATCTATCAGCCATAAAACAAATAAATTCATCCACTTTTTGACTTGACATTAATGTTACGTCATAGTTTATACTCTCCTCATGCATAAAACAGAATCTTACACCATCAAGCAGCTGGCTGATCTTGCCGGCATTAGTATTCGCACCCTCCATTATTATGATCAGATTGGGCTGATCAAACCGGAGCGTATTGCTGAAAATGGCTACCGACATTATGGAAAGCAACAGCTTCTGCTTCTCCAGCAGGTCCTCTTTTTTCGCGAGTTGGATTTCAGCCTGAATCAAATTAAAAATATCCTTAATACCCCTGCGCTGGATCTGGTAAAACTTTTACAGACGCACAAGCAATCTTTGAAAGCAAAAACTGAACGACTAACGCAATTGATCGACACAATCGATAAGACCATCAAGACACTGGAAGGAGAATTTGAAATGAAAGAAACCGAATTTTTTCAGGGATTTTCTGAAGAGAAACAGGCTGAATATCAAAAATACGCCGAGGAACACTGGGACCGGAAACTCGTCAATCAATCTTCGCAGCGATGGAACAAGTTGACCAATGATGAAAAACGCACCCTTTTAGCTGAAGGGGAGCGCATCACAAAGGAGATTGTGAAATCCATTCCATTAGGCCCGTCCGACCCACAGGTCCAATCACTGGTCACAGAATGGCATGCATATATTAACCGGTTTTATGACTGCAGTTTCAAAATTTTGTTAGGTTTAGCAAAGGGCTATACCGAACACCCAGACTTTATCACTTTTTACCGCAAAATTCACCCTGAAATGCCTGAATTTCTATACAATGCAATAAAGATCTACTGCTCCGCTCATGGGGTCAACGAATAACAAACACACTCCTGGTAGATTCTTCAAACCAGGAGTGTGCTTTTTTTTTATTAATGATTGACTAATGACAATGCTGGCCGTGCAGGTCAAGATAAGCTTTCAAGAACTGACCGGTATAAGAATGGGGATTCTCGCAGATCTCCTTGGGGGTTCCGCAGGCAACCAGTTCACCACCCCGGTCGCCTCCTTCAGGTCCAAGGTCGATAATATAATCCGCGACTTTGATAATATCCAGGTTGTGCTCAATGATCAAAACGGAATTACCGCTATTCACCAGATCTTGCAGCACATCGATCAACATATGAACATCTGCGGCATGCAATCCAACAGAAGGCTCATCCAACACATATAAAGTCCTTCCGGTTGCCCGTCTCGAAAGCTCCCTCGAAAGCTTTACGCGTTGTGCCTCTCCACCAGAAAGGGTTGTTCCTGGTTGACCTATGCGGATATAGCCCAGACCCACTCTTTCCAGTGTTTTCAGTTTATTATGAATGGCTGGAATGCTGGAGAAAATTTCCAATCCCTCTTCGACTGTCAGATCCAAGATATCAGCGATCGAGCGTCCTTTGAATTTCACCTGAAGTGTTTCACGGTTGAAACGGCTCCCATGGCACACATCGCAGGGAACATAAATATCGGGCAGGAATTGCATTTCGATGCGCATCTGTCCCTGACCCTGACATGCCTCACAGCGCCCCCCATGAACATTAAAAGAGAACCGGCCGGCTTTATATCCGCGCATCTTGCTCTCTGGCAACCCGGCGAACAAAGTCCGGATCTCATCGAACATACCCGTATATGTTGCAGGATTCGAACGCGGACTGCGGCCGATTGGAGATTGATCGATGTTGATAATCTTATCGAGATACTGCAATCCTTCGATGCGATCATATTCGCCAGGTGTGGTGTGTGCTCGATTCAGATCTCGGGCCAGTATGTTGTATAAAAGGTCGACCATTAAGGTTGATTTACCTGATCCCGAGACACCGGTGATACAGACAAATTGACCCAAAGGGATCTCAACGTCCAGGTTCTTTAAATTATTCGCTCGCGCTCCGATGATTTTGAGTGCTTTTCCATTGCGCGGATGGAGTTTCGCGGGAATAGGTACTTTCTTCCTTCCTGATAGGTACGCACCCGTAAGACTCTTTGGGTGTTTGAGGATATCCTCTACTGTACCTTCAGCCACGACTTTCCCACCATGTTCGCCAGCTCCCGGTCCCAGATCTAAAATCCAGTCCGCGGCTCGGATCGTTTCATCATCATGCTCAACCACCAGCACGGTGTTTCCCTGATCGCGCAGCTGTTTTAAAGTTTCCAATAATTTTGCATTGTCGCGTGCGTGCAAACCGATCGAGGGTTCATCAAGAACATAAAGCACCCCCATTAACCCTGAGCCGATTTGAGTTGCCAGGCGGATGCGTTGAGCCTCACCACCTGAAAGAGAAGCTGCTGAACGGCTGAGCGTCAGATAATCCAATCCAACGTTTACCAGAAAGCCCAGGCGTGCTTTGATCTCCTTAAGGATGCGTTCAGAAATGACCAATTCACGGGCAGACAATACACCAGAGCTGGATAATTGATTAATAAATTCAAGCGTTCGATTGATCGGCCATTTCGTTATTTCGACAATATTTTTATCCAAAACCGTAACAGCCAGCGCTTCAGGCCGTAATCGCTCACCATTACAGGTTGGACACGGCCGGTCGCTCATAAATTCGCTGATCTTACCTCGGATATACTCTGAATTCGTCTCACGAAACCGGCGCATGAGATTGGGGATAACACCCTCGAAGTTGATCTGCAGCGAGGTCTTGCGTTCATTGCGCCCCACCATAGTCATGTTAACTTGCTGGTTTCCCGTTCCATAGAGGATTTTATTTAAATCGTCTTCAGGGATCGTGTTTACAGGCGCGTTGAGATTAATATGGTAATGCCTGGCAACGGCTTCCACCATCTGCCAATAGTAACCCCCTTGTTCGCGCGGACCATTCCACTCAAGAGCTAGGATGGCTCCCTCGCTCAACGGTCGTTCGCGATCAGGAATCAATAGATCCGGATCAATTTCAGGTCGGCTGCCCAAACCCTGACAATCAGGGCAGGCACCATGCGGTGTGTTGAAAGAAAATGTCCGCGGTTCAATCTCTGGAATGCTGATACCGTGTTCGGGGCAGGCAAGATGTTCCGAGAAAAAGAGATCTACGGGAGGATTTAATGATAGGTTTTGAACCGTGAGATACCCTTCGCCGACCTTTAATCCCGTTTCGACTGAATCTGTTAATCTTGAGCTGAACGAGCGGGCATCTTCCTCTTCAGCGGCATGAGTAATCACCACCCGGTCAACCACCGCCTCGATTGTGTGAATTTTATAACGGTCAAGCGTTACTTCATCATCAAGGTTATAAACCTGACCATCCACACGCACCCTGATAAAACCTGCCTTACGAACCTCATCAAATACCGCCTGATAGGTACCTTTGCGGGCTCTCACCACTGGAGCCAGGATGAGCAGCTTGGTTCCTTCTGGGAGAGCCTCAATTTGATCCACAATTTCCTGCGCAGACTGTTTTACAACTACCTTTCCACAGACCGGGCAGTGTGGAACGCCGATACGCGCGAAAAGCAAACGCAGGTAGTCATAGATTTCGGTAACCGTCCCAACCGTAGAACGAGGGTTATGTGAGGTGGCTTTTTGATCAATGGAAACAGCCGGAGAAAGGCCATCAATATAATCCACATCTGGTTTTTCCATCTGTCCCAGAAATTGTCGGGCATAGGAAGAAAGCGATTCAACATAGCGGCGCTGCCCTTCAGCAAAAATCGTGTCGAACGCCAGAGAGCTTTTACCAGAACCAGACAACCCCGTGATCACCACCAGTTTATCTCGTGGAATTTCAACGGTAATATTTTTTAGATTATGTGCCCGCGCACCCACGACGCGGATAGATTCTTGAGTCATAAACCATCCTGGTCGAACATTTATTCTATATCAATAATTCTATCACAAAACCAACCAATTATTATACCCGTTTCAATAAAACATTCTTCTCTACCTATTAATATTCAGTCGTGGTTTTCTTTTCTTCCGAACCTGGCAGTGTTTTGACAAATTGTAGACACATTATGTATAATTATGATAATAATAGTCTTAATTGCAAATCGATTACAGACTGCAGGAAAGGATATTTTATGAGAGAAAGTAAACACAAACCCATCCGCGTCGCAATCGTCGGTGTTGGAAATGTAGGTGCAACCTTTGCCTATGCTTTATTGCAAAGTGGTCTGGCTGGTGAAATTGTTTTGATCGATCAAAACAGGGTCAAAGCCGAAGGGGAAGCGATGGATTTAAGTCATGCGGTTCCACTCACTCACCCCACCAAAATCTGGGCCGGAGATTATACCGACTGTAAAGGTGCTGCGATAACAGTAGTTACTGCCGGCACATCTCAGAAGCCAGGCGAAACCCGGCTCGATCTCGTACACCGCAATTACAGCATTCTTCAAGGTGTGATCCCTGAGATTGTGAAGCATAATCCCAACGGGATGCTGCTCATTGCCTCGAATCCGGTAGACATCCTGGCCTATGCTGCATGGAAGATTTCCAATTTACCAGCAGAGCGGGTGATTGGTTCAGGTACGATCCTGGATACCGCGCGTTTCCGATCAGCCCTCAGCCACCACGTTGGAGTTGATTCCCGCAGCGTCCATGCTTATATCATTGGCGAACATGGTGACAGCGAAGTGCCGGTCTGGTCGCTGGCGAATGTAGCAGGCATGAACCTTCAGGAATATTGTATGTCGAATTGTAGAGAATATGAACCGCAAGTCTATGAAAAGATATTTGAGAAAACCCGCGATGCAGCCTATGAGATCATTCAGAGAAAAGGTGCCACCTATTACGCAATTGCCAGTGGGTTAGTGCGGATTGTTGAAGCCATTCTCCGTGGTCAGGATACCGTTCTTTGCGTTTCAACCCTCGTTAACGAGTATTATGGGATCAATGATGTTTTCTTCAGTTTACCCTGCGTGATCGGCCATAATGGGGTTTCAAAAGCCATTCATTTATCGTTGAACGAAAAAGAACAGCAAGGGATTCAAAAATCTGCCGAAGTATTACAAGAGATTCTTCATGAAATTGGCCTGCGGTGAAAACCATCTGATTAACAGGACTTATGTATAATTTCCATAAGAATAATCCCTGTAGTGAAAGGAATCAGTATGGAATCATCGACGGTAATGGATGCGGAATCTGAAAAACAGCATAAGTTAGCCATTAGGGCCTGGACGATGTATGACTGGGCAAATTCATCCTTCGCCACCACAATCATGGCAGCAGTCTTACCTGTATATTATGCAACCTTGGGAGCAGCAGGCGAATCTTCAGCAATGATGACCTCTCGATGGGGATTCACCACCGCCTTTGCTGCTCTAGTCGCCGCTGTCATCAGCCCGGTTCTCGGAGCAGTAGCAGATTTTCGCGGTTCGAAGAAAAAGTTCCTCACCATTTTCATGCTCCTGGGTGTGATCTCGACGGCATTATTGTTCATTCCCAATAAATCAGGTGATTGGCTGATTGCTTCGATCTTTTTCATCTTCGCAAACATCGGTTTTGCCGGAAGCCTGGTTTATTATGATGCGCTGCTGCCCCATGTAGCCCGGGCAGATGAGATCGACCAGGTATCATCCCGTGGTTATATGATGGGATACATCGGTGGCGGTATTCTGCTTGCCGTAAACCTGGTAATGATCATGGTCATTCCTTCGATCTTTCCTGCCATTGGTACAGGATTGATGACCCGTCTTTCCTTCGTCACTGTAGCCATCTGGTGGTTCTGTTTCACCCTGCCCCTTCTTTTCCGGGTAAAGGAACCTGTACGCCGAATCGAAGCTGGTGAGGAAAACCTTCAACCGATCAAAGCCAGTTTCAACCGCCTCAAGAAAACTTTCGGGGAATTAAAAAAATACCGCGACCTTTCTCTCGGGCTTCTGGCCTTTTGGGTTTATGCCAACGGCATCGGAACGATCATCACTATGGCCACAATCTACGGTAAAGAGTTGCATTTTAGCGATACCACGCTAATTGGTACCCTGTTGATGGTTCAATTCCTGGCGGCACCCTTTGCATATCTTTTTGGATGGCTGGCAAAAAAACTTGGCACAAAAAAATCCATTTATCTTAGTCTTGTGATCTACTCTCTGATAGCCATCGCCGGTTATTTCCTCTATAAGGAATGGCAATTCTGGGCATTAGGCGCAGCTGTTGCTACTGTTCAGGGTGGTAGCCAGGCGCTGTCGCGTTCGATGATCGGGAAAATGATGCCCAAGAGTAAGTCGGCAGAATTCTACGGTTTCTTTAGCGTATTCGAAAAATTCGCCAGTATTCTGGGTCCTTTCATCTTCGGCGTAGTATCGCGAATCATGAATGAGTCCAGATTGAGTATCGCTTCTCTGATCGTGTTCTTCGTTTTAGGTATTTTTATCCTGACCAGGGTCAACATTGAGCGCGGTAACCAGGTAGCACTGCAGGAAGAAGCATCGATGATTTCAGCAAACAGCTAAAAATTAATCCGGGAAGTTTTCACAAACTTCCCGGAAAATTATTTGAACAAAATTAGTGCAGGCATTTTGTTTGCCTGCTATTATTTTGTTACTTCATACAATTCAACCAGCACGCCACCAGTACTCTTGGGATGAACAAACGCCATCTTTCGTCCGGGAAGCTCGTTAGGAACTTCATTGATCAACCTTACACCCTTGGCTTTGAGTTCTGCCATCATTTCAACGATGTTATCCACTTCAAAGCATAGATGATGCATTCCGCCGCCGCGTTCAGCCAGAAACTTGGCCACTCCTGAATCATCTGAGGTCGGTTTTACCAGTTCAACCTCGCTCTCCCCGATAGGGAGGAACGCCACCATAGACTTTTGACTGGGTACATCCTCTACATGATGCAATTCGATTCCCATCGCATCCTGCCAGAATTTCAGAGATTCATCAATATCGCTTACAACAACTGCAACATGATTGATCTTTTTTATTTTTGCCATCGTTTTCTCCTTTAGCTGATTATCCCCATATGGGAGGCTGGTATTCACCCCAAACCTTGCGCAGAACCCCACAGACTTCGCCCAGGGTCATGTCATTTTCAACACAGGTCACCAGTAACGGCATTAAGTTTTCACTTCCCCGGGCAGCGTTCTCGAGTGTTGCCAGTAATTCGTTCACCTTCTGGTTATCGCGGTTTTGCCGTAAACTGGCAAGCCTGGTGCGCTGCTCCTGTTCAATAGCAGGGTTTACACGCAGGCGCTCAAGTTCCATCTTCTCTTCTGCCTGGAATGCGTTAACTCCAACCACCAATTGTGTCTTGTTTTCTACATCCTTCTGGAAGCGATACGCAGAGTCTTGAATCTCGTTCTGCATGAACCCTTTCTCAATCGCTGCCAGCGCGCCCCCAAGATCATCGATCTTTTTAATATAATCCATGGCACGTTTGCATATCTCATCCGTTAAGTATTCAATGACATACGAACCACCCATTGGATCGATGGTATCGCCAACGCCTGATTCATAAGCAATGATCTGCTGTGTTCGCAGGGCTGTACGAACCGATTTTTCAGTTGGCAGCCACAGCGCTTCATCCATCGAGTTCGTGTGCAGTGATTGGGTTCCTCCCAGCACAGCCGCCAGCGCCTGGATGGCAACTCGCACGATGTTATTCTCTGGTTGTTGAGCGGTTAGTGTTGATCCACCAGTCTGAGTGTGGAAGCGCAGCATCCAGGATTTTGGGTCTTTGGCTCCAAAGCGCTCGCGCATGATCTGCGCCCACAACCTTCTTGCAGCCCTGAATTTTGCTATTTCTTCAAGAAAATCATTGTGAGCAGCGAAGAAGAAGGAAAGCTGTGAGGCAAAATCATCTACTTTCAACCCGGCGTCGATGGCAGCCTGAGCATAGGCAATCGCATCCGCTAGCGTGAAAGCCACTTCCTGCACGGCTGTTGATCCAGCTTCGCGGATGTGATACCCTGAAATACTGATCGTATTCCAGTTCGGCACTTCTTTCTGGCAGAATTTGAAAATATCCGTGATCAGTCGCAGCGACGGCGCAGGAGGAAAGATATAGGTTCCACGCGCGACATACTCCTTAAGAATATCGTTTTGAATCGTCCCGCGTAGGTCTTTGGTTGCTACACCCTGTTTCTTGCCTACGGCAATATACATAGCCAAAAGCACCGCGGCAGGAGCATTAATGGTCATGCTCGTAGAAACCTTTTCCAGGGGAATCTGGTTGAATAGTGTCTCCATATCACGCAATGATGAAATGGAAACTCCTACTTTGCCAACTTCGCCCATCGACATCGGATCATCTGCGTCGTAACCGATCTGGGTTGGCAGGTCAAAAGCTACTGAAAGTCCTGTCTGACCCTGGTCGAGAAGGTAGCGATAACGTTTATTAGATTCCTCCGCCGAGGCAAACCCTGCGTACTGGCGCATCGTCCAAAAACGGCTGCGATACATTGTCGGCTGGACGCCACGCGTAAATGGATATTCGCCGGGGAATCCTAACTGCTCCATGTAATCCATTTCTTGAGGCGTTGCCACGCGCGGCAGAGGAATTCCAGAAGGACTGGTAAACTCAGCTTTGCGCTCTTTAAACTTATTCAAAACGGGTTGTACAGTTTGCTCTTCCCAATGTTTTTTTGCTTCATCCAGGCTCATTTTGTCCCTCGCTGAAGAATATCTAAACTGCCATTTAGTATACATGATTTCATTAATGTGAGGTATCAATTTATGTTATACTTTACCGAACATTGAGGAATCAATCATGACCGATTTTCTTCAACTCATATCCATCCTTACAATAATCCTCGTTGCAGCCAAACTTGCAGGGTATCTCAGCCGAAGATTAAGACAACCATCGGTTTTCGGCGAACTGTTAATCGGTGTGCTGCTTGGTCCATCTTTACTCAACATTACACATTTGGGTTTTATCACCAGTGAACACCTTGACGCCACCATTCACGAATTGGGCGAAATTGGTGTACTGCTCTTAATGTTTCTTGCAGGTCTTGAATTACATATCAAAGATCTTACCCGCAACAGGCGTGTTGCCATGTTCGCAGGCATTCTGGGTGTACTGCTGCCGGTTGGGTTAGGCATCGTTTTCGGTGAAATCCTGGATATGCCCTTCGACCATGCCCTTTTCTTGAGTCTGACACTGGGGGCCACTTCGGTTTCGATTTCAGCTCAGGTATTGATTGAACTCAAAGTTCTCAGAACAAAAACCGGCCTTGGCCTTCTCGGGGCTGCAGTTTTTGATGATATCCTGGTCATTCTTCTACTCTCGACTGCTGTAGCAATTCTTTCCGGTGGCGGAAGTTTTTGGCAGGTGTTATGGGTTTTTGCCAAAATGGTGATCTTCCTCGTACTTGCAGCGGGGATTGGAATCTGGTTGTTACCGCGGATGGTAAGGTTAACAGGCAAGCTGTCCATCAGCCAAGGCTTAACCACCTTTGCCATCGTTATTCTTCTTGGTTACGGCCTCGCAGCAGAACTGATTGGGGGAATGGCTGCCATTACCGGAACCTTCATGGCTGGCTTGATGTTCTCCAGAACTCCTGAGAAAGCAGTTATTGAGAATAATCTGCGTTCTCTCGCTTATGCTTTCTTCGTGCCAATTTTCTTCGTCAGTATTGGCCTTAACGTGAACCTGAAAGAACTGAGCTGGGATTCTGCCTGGGTGTTTGCGATCATATCGATCATCGCTATCCTTGGTAAAATCATTGGAGCTGGAAGCGGTGCTCTGATTTCAAAATTTTCACCGCGCGAGGCATTACAGTTGGGAATTGGCATGGTCTCACGTGGCGAAGTGGGGTTGATTATCGCGAATATTGGTGTTAGTAGCGGTTACCTTTCAGAAGAAATGCTGACAATTATTGTGGGAATGATTTTAGTTACTACCCTCGTAACACCACCCATGCTGCGCTGGTCTTTTAAAAAATCTGGGGCTGAAAAAATTGAAATTGAAACCATGCCTCTCGACTCAAGCAAGGAGATTCTATGATTTACATGATCCTGTTCGTATTGCACGATCCTGATAAACTCACAGACTTGCTCGACAGCTGGGATCAGGCCGGAGTGAGCGGCATTACCATCCTTCCCAGCACCGGTATGGGTAAACTGAAAGGAGAAGATATCCTGCGCGAGGATATGCCCCTCATCCCCAGCCTTGAAGACATCCTTCAAACACCTGAAAAATCGAATCGAACCCTCTTTACCCTCGTCGAGGGAGAAGAAATGATCGATCAGGTTATTCAAGCCACCGAAGCCGTGATTGGTAACCTCGACGAACCCAACACCGGTATTCTCGCCGTGATTCCAGTGTCTAAAACCTACGGTCTGCGCCCAAAAAATGGCCAAAATTCTCACGGTTGATATTGGCACCGGAACTCAAGATATCCTACTCTTCGATTCGCGATTAAGTATCGAGAATGGATATAAGCTTATCCTTCCTTCTCCGACGATGATGATCAGGAGCAGGATTCACCAGGCTCTTAAAGAGCAACGAAGCATCCTGCTTAGCGGCGTGCTGATGGGTGGAGGACCCTGCTCCTGGGCAGTCACAGACCTTCTGCAAGCCGGTTTAAAAGTGTACGCTACCGCCGAAGCAGCCCAGACAATTGATGATGACCTTGAAAAGGTCAACCGGATGGGAGTGAATCTCGTTAGTGCAGATGAAGCCCAGAACCTTCCTTCTGAAATCACACGCATCGAGATGAAAGATTTTGATTTCAACACGATCGCACAGGCTTTTGCGTGTTTTGGTGTCAGTCTTTCCGACCTCGATGCATTGGCTGTGGCGGTTTTCGATCATGGTGATGCCCCCGCAGATGTCTCAGACCGGCGCTTTAGATTTGATTATCTCAAAAGCCGAATCCGTGAGAACAACCGCTTGAGTGCCTTTGCCTACGAACAGAGCCAGGTCCCGCACTTCCTTACCCGCATGAAAGCCGTCGCACAGAGTGCGGCATCTATTCAGGTTCCTCTAATCTTGATGGATACCGCTCCTGCAGCGGTACTCGGCGCCTCCTATGATTCGCAAGCAGCGCAGCATCCGCGCCAGTTGATTGTAAACCTCGGTAACATGCACACCCTCGCATTTAGGCTCACACCGGGTGGGATCGAAGGATTGTTCGAGCATCACACTCCTATGTTGAACCAGGCGAAGCTTGAAGATCTGCTGCGCCGTTTTGCTGAAGGTATATTGACCGACCAGCAAGTTTTCGAAGACCAGGGGCATGGTGCACTGTTGCTTTCAAATGAACACTTTCCTTTGAGTGATCCGCAATCCGGCATCATTGTCACCGGTCCTCGCCGTGGATTAATGAACGGTTCCCAGTTAAACCCACTCTTCGCAGCCCCATTTGGAGATATGATGCTCAGCGGCTGTGTCGGTCTGCTGGCAGCGACGGCAGATATCCTGCCTGAATTATCTGAGCCGATCTTCAACGCATTGAAAAATCATACTTTCACAGGTACCGAACCCTGGAATTTGATCTGACCAATTTCCATAAATTTCTTGACCGTTTTCAAATGGTCTGGTAAAATCTTGCCGTTAATTAATGCCTCCATCGTCTAGGGGACCAGGACGCAGCCCTTTCAAGGCTAAAACCGGAGTTCGAATCTCCGTGGAGGCACCATAACCACCCACTATCGGGTGGTTTTTCTTTCTAATCTCCAGCCTTTATACGGACTGAATACATGCCGGAATATCATTAACCGGGCTATTCACTACAGTAGAAACTACCCGTTTGGTCATTTCCCCGGAAGGATACGGCTTGAGCATCGCCTGTAATACAGCTGGTTTCTGATCCTTGCTTAGCCAGTCCCATCGCCTCTCCTTCGGCAGAATCACAGGCATCCGCTCATGATGCGCTCCTACCAATTCGTTTGCCGCACAGGTAATGATAGTACAACTATGTACAACATCACCCTCTGGTGGTTTCCATACTTCCCACA
>JAJUGU010000021.1 GCA_029265815.1 Anaerolineaceae bacterium
CCGCGAAAGCTTGGAAGAGTTTATCAACAAAGCACGGAAATCCAAAAACTGTACTGACCTGGCTGTGGATATCAAAGCATGCGATTTGAAACAAAACCAGGTATTCATTGACCGAAACGTGGTAGAGGCAGTCGCCAGGCGGATTATTGTGTTGGATGCTGCCGCACCGAACGAGAAAAAAGCCAGATCAATTGAGAGAGTTACGACTGGCAAGCACGCTGAAGCGGAAAACGATTCAAGTGAGATGGTATCTGCTTCTGGAGAAATTGACGCAACTGCTGAATAACTCATCCGATCAACAACCCGAAGGTGAGCATGGGTAATCCTCTTTTTGGATTACCTGCAAAAAGCCTTAGCGTGTAAAAAAATAGAGAGATGGATGAGTTCAGACCTGAAGTGAATTCTTAATGCTTCAGGGTACGTGGAGGATCACAAGATGACGTCCGAATCCCTTCATAAAGCAAGCTGGATTTCGAGAACTGTCATCGTAAGCTCCCATTGGTATTGGGAGTGTGTGATCCTCCTTTTATTTCCGGGAGTCCCCGAATGGTGGGCTTGCACTTTAACAAACAACCTTTTCCCCCCAGGAGGCGTCATGGCGTGCTGATAAGCAGAAAGGTTCATATTACAAGGAGAAAACAATACTGTGTGGGTGGGATGAATGACTCATCCCACCCATATATTCTCACATCCATAGGGCTGCAAATGTCAGCGATGAAGAAAAAGTCTTCACCATTGTCGTTTTCTGCCCTGTGTTTGTTCACGGGTAGTAAATAACGTCGGAACACTCCTGGTGCTTAGCCATGAGTTGATCTTTCGAATCGACCTTTTATTAATCAACGTCGGATATTTCCACAAGGAGGATTATGCAAAAAACACAAGACCTTACCCAAGCACAAGTTGAACGTACTGAACGTGCACAATCTGCGATTCTCGCTGGCAAGTTCCAGGTCACCCGAACCAATCCCCACCAATGGACGGTCAAAAATGGCGACAAGCTACCGTATGTCGTCACATTGAGACCATCTCAAGGTGATTCTGAAGAGGTCAATTGGGGGTGTACCTGTATGGACTATCAGCAGCGGGGACCTCAGATTCTCTGCAAACACATTGAAGGTGTCCGCCTTTTAGAAGCGGCGCAATCACAAATTCACATAATTCAAGAAAAGGAGAGTCACATGAATGAAACCATCCCTTCAAATGATGGGAACCTGAGCGACCGGCTGAGCCGCATCCTCTGGGAACTTCGCCAGCCATTGGATATGGCTCGTGTCAAACGCCGCCAAGCCCCAGGCATGGGATCTGTTCCATATCTGGAAGGATACGACGTTATTGATCGAGCCAACAGTATCTTCGGATTTACCTGGTCATTTGACTTGATCGGTGATCCGGTCATCGTGCGTTGGCAAAAAAAGGTGCTGATCTGGAATCAACAGGAAAAACGCAAGGTTCCTGCCCTGGATGCCAATGGGAATGTTCAGACCGAGGAAGTCGGTTTAGTGTATATCACTGGCAAAGTATCTGTCGATCTGGACGGAAAAACATACAGTCACGCCGATCTTGGTCGTTGTGTCTTCACTGGTGATACACCCGAAGCTCTTGATATGGCCTTGGCAGGTTCAGCCACAGACTGTCTGAAGCGCTGCTTCCGCCAGTTGGGTGAACAGTTCGGCAATCTGCTGTATGACAAGGAAATTGCTCAGAACGCAGGCCTTGATCAAAACCGATCCAATGGCACCTCATCTATGGCAATTCCAACATCGAAAGCAAATTCAATGCCTCCCACCACCTCTATCGTACGCAAGTATGGGGATGGTGTCTCCGTGAATGGAAATGTCTCTGAACAGGAGGCATTTGACCAATTCAAGGAGAAAACCGGGAGAGTTCCTGCTTCAAAGGATGAATTGCGTAATTGGCTAGCCAGTCAACGCGCCACACCGACGCCTGCATCCGTTGCAGCGTAAAAAACCACATTCCAAAGAGAAAGGAAAAACACAATGTACCAGACGATTATCCTCGTCGGAAATTTGGGAAAAGATCCCGAAATGCGCTTTACCCCTGGCGGACAACCTGTGACTACCTTATCAGTAGCCACGAATCGCCGTTACAACGGTCAGAATGGACAGCCAGTCAAAGAAACAACCTGGTTCCGTGTGACTGTGTGGGGAAAACAAGCAGAGTCCTGCAATGAATTCCTACACAAGGGAAGCAAGGTGTTAGTGGAAGGACGACTAACCCCCGATCCTGAAACTGGTGGGCCACATATCTGGGAAAACAATGGAAAGGTTGGCGCTTCATTCGAAGTAACCGCCTCGACCGTACGTTTTCTTTCTGGACGTGAAGACCAGGAGGAAGCAGAACCCGCAGTAAATACTCAGGTTCCGCCAAACTTAGGTCCAAACGAAATTCCATTTTAGCCAGAGTCAAAACGCACCGGTGAATCACAACGAAGGACATGCCCTGAATGGCATGTCCTTTCTCATTCCTATTGAAAGAACACAGGAGGAACACATGGTAAAAGCTGAAATCACAATCGGTACATGTTATGGAGATGCGGTCATTCCCGTTGAGGTAGTGGGAAAAGGCCCAAGACCTGGAACAGTATGGGTACGCGCGCTCGATGGACTGGAACCATTTACCAAGAACAGTCACGGTGGCCCTTATCAGGACAGCACTACGGTGGTTCATATCCCTCACTTGAGGGATGTCCGTGTTGTGAATGATCCTGAAGAAGCACCAATCTGTGAAACGATTGAACCAGGAGAACTAGAAATCCAAATCTCTCCGCAGGATCACTTGCTTCCAGCGGATTGGTTTCTGGAGAGTGCTTATGAAGACCGAACTTGCTCCGAGTAGAACCGCAGGTAAGGTTAGAAGCAGTCAGGGGATCCCAAAAGCGCATGCCAGTGCAATGATCCGGGAAGACTTTACGGTGTTCACGCCATCCGTTTCCATCCAGGGATATCAATACCTGGTTGATTTTGGTTCGGGCAGTGTACATCGTTTTCACAGGGTCAATAAAAACAAGGAGTGCTCTTGTGGTGCAGCTTATTGCGAAGCGATTGATGCTGTTCGTTTTTATCTTCAAGCTGGTGGAGCACGAGCGCCTGATCCAGAAGGGATGCCACCTTGTCCTATCTGTGGCAACAAGACCTTCCGCGATCGAAATTGGGATGGCAAGTACACCAAGGAATTGGGGTGGCGCTGCACAAAAGGCGGCCTGCGCCATTTCCTGGATGCAAAAGCTGAAAGGATAAAAAAGAACCTTGCAGAAACCCCCTGGCTCATACCTCCCGCACCTGGATACCCTGGTGTGCGACGAGATGAATTGATGACCTGGGAAGAATGCGAAGCTATCAGCCGCAAGGTATTTCTTGAAACCGGATACGATCCGACCGCCTAAGGACATAACCTATCGGAGGGGACAGCATCCACCTGCCCCTTCGGGCACCCGAAGCGGGTCCAGGGGTGGTCTGTCCCCTCAATAACAGGAGACAGACATGAACAACTTACAACCTTACCTTATAGAAAGTGCACACCCTCAAACTTACAACTTCCCCCGGCTCAAGCACCTGCCCGTTCGTGAGCAGCCGGCTTTCCGGGTAAGCAAGGATTCAGATTCATGCAGTCTGGCTGAATTGTTGGCAGTCATCATTGGTGGTTCAAATCAAATTGAGTCCGCTGAACAGCTGTTGGCACAATTTGGCACGATCCAGAAAATTGCCCAGGCACATGTGAATGAGATTGCCAAAGTGCCGGGCATAAGCAACTTGACTGCACTGCGGCTCAAAGCAGCTTTAGCACTTGGACGTAAGCTTCTTCAACCAGAAGACGAGCGTCCAACAATTCATTCACCTGGAGATGCTGCTCAAATCTTGATGCCGATGCTGGCGCATCGTGAACAAGAATTCATGGTCGTGATGCCGCTTGACACACGC
>JAJUGU010000015.1 GCA_029265815.1 Anaerolineaceae bacterium
CTTGCTTTCAATGCTTGGTATTTCGATCTTTTCCCTGATGATAGAAAATTCCAGCGTCTCGGCCGTGTCAGGGCGGTGAATCTTGAGCACTACGGTGGTGCCCTCAGGACCTAGAACAGATTGCAGCACAATACTGGGATCGGTTGATGTAACATCCTCACCGTCTATGGCAATGATCTCATCGCCAGGAAGCAATCCAGCTTCTTCTGCCGGGGAACCGGGCATGGGACTGACAATGGTAAGGTAGTCACCTGTGGTATCCACCCACGCACCGATCCCGGTATACGAACCCTCAAGGGGCATGTTGGCTTGTTTGAATTCCTCAGGGTCCATGTAACCGGAATGTTCATCGCCGAGCGCATCGATCATGCCGCGGATGGCTCCCTGCATCAGTTTCAGGTCGTCTACAGGTTGGTCGACGTATTGATCGTGGATGATATCCCAGGATTCCCAGAAAGGGGCGAATAAATTTTCTAGGTCTGAAGAATCTGTGGGCTCTGTTGTGGTTTCTGTCTTTTCTGGTAATACCGATGAAATGTCAGTAATTGAATTTATCTGGGAGGAGGAAGGGATTAGCCAGCCAGCGATAAGACCGCCGGAAAAAGCGCCTGCCAGAAGGAATAGTGAAAGCAAAATAATCAGGATGGTTCTGCCGGTGTGGTTTTGGTTCATTCTTTGTCTCCAGTATGCGTTGGGTTTTCAGTAAATTCACGCAATATTTTTTGATTTTTTTGTAATTGCTCGACTTTATCAGAAAGTTCTTTCATTTTTTTGTTTTCATTTTGAAAAGGGTCTTTAAGGATTTGTCCGGTATCGCGCAGTTTTGTCATCCAGTGATCCTTCGCAGTGTTATTTTTCTTCTTCATACTGGTAAAAAGGCTGACATTAAGCGATACGATCAACAAGATTAGAAAGACAATCAATATCCAGCCCAGTGTGGAAATCGGATGATTCATGAATTATTTAACCTTTAAAATGTCTGAATTAACAGGGATGACAGAAGGTAAATCCAGCAAGGATATTACTGCCGCATCTGCACCATCAGACCGAAATTCGCTTCCCACCTGTATGGTATAAACCCCAAACTGCCTCGCGGCTAACAGGTTGCGGGGGGAATCATCCAGAAGTACACAGTTAGCAGGCTCAATAACGCCAGCGATTTCGAATGCCTTCGTGAATGCTTCAGGGAAGGGTTTGCACCAGGGACTGATCTGGGTTATATCGATGATTTGATCGAACACCCCTTCAAGACCAAGAACCCTGATCACACGTTGTGCATGGTCATGGCTGGCGTTGGTAAAGATCACCTTACGTTCCGAATAAAGGCTCAATATATCGCCCAAATCTTTATTTGGATGGAGGTATTGCTCAAGCGGAATATCGTGTACATATTGAAGAAAGTCATTTTCATTGATATTGTATTCTGTTTTCAATCCTCTCAACGTGGTCCCGTATTTTCGGAAAAGTTTTTCACGCAAGACTGGAACCTCAGTTCGATCGAAGCCGAGTATTTCTATCATGTATAAATTCATTTTGTCCGCAACGGCATTCCAGACACCTGATGTAAATGGATAGAGTGTATCGTCCAGATCGAAAAACATGACTTCAAAATTCATAAGCAGAAGTATACCCGTTTTTTTGCTGCATGATGTCAAGGATTGTGGAGATTGTGTCTGGGATATAATTGACAGGATGATGATCAAAATTCTCGCAGATGAAGTAGCCTCACAAATTGCTGCCGGCGAAGTGGTGGAGCGGCCGGCATCTGTTGTAAAGGAATTGCTTGAAAATGCTATTGATGCCGGTGCCAGTCGTATCACCATAAGAGTGGAAAATGCTGGTAAGAAAATGATCGAAGTGGCAGACAATGGTACAGGGATCTCCAATGATGACCTTCCACTGGCGATCGCCCGCCATGCAACCAGTAAGCTTGTAACTGCTAACGATTTGTTCCACATCCGTACTCTTGGATTTAGAGGTGAGGCGTTAGCTTCCATTGGTTCGGTCTCGCGTATGACGATCCTTTCCAAAAATTCAAAATGTGAAACAGGCGGCAGGATCGTTGTGGAAGGGGGAAAACTGGTCTCACGTGAACCTGTAGGGAGCGCAGCAGGAACCATAGTGAGAGTCGAAGATCTATTCTATAACACTCCAGCAAGGTTAAAATTTCTCAAGCGCGACCATACTGAAAAGCAGCAAATCGATGGATTGGTAACACGCTATGCATTGGCGTACCCTGAAAAAGCCTTTCATCTCATTCAGGACGGTAATGCGGTGTTGCAATCAACAGGCAACGGTAACCGCAGAGAAATCCTGGCGCAATTGTATGGTGTGGACATGGCCAGACAATTGTTGGAGGTGATTTTCGAAGAGGAAGGTTTGAAGATTAGGGGTTTCATCAGCCCGATTTCCATAAACCGGTCAAATAGAAAAGATATTACTTTTTTTATTAATGGGCGTTGGATACAGGATGCCGCGCTGAATACAGCACTGATCAAAGCTTATCAGACATACTTGATGGTGGGAAGGTACCCACTGGCAGTGTTGTTCATCGAATTAGAGCCAGAAGAGGTAGATGTTAACGTCCATCCAGCAAAAGCTGAGGTACGCTTCAAGCAGCCAGATCTGATCTTCACTTCTGTGCAGAGAGCGGTCAAACGGGCTCTTGTGGCATATTCACCCGTTCCGCAACTGGCACCTGCTTCCTGGAAGGTAATAGGGCAGGAAGATGTACAGCAATTATCCTGGCAAGAATCCAGTTTCACATGGGATAATCAGCAAGAGAATGATATTCAGCGGCCTACCTCTGCGCAGACGGTTAATACCGTTCAAGGGTTGTCTGGCGCAATTCCAATTCTGCGGTTGATCGGACAGATCGGTGCGACTTACCTTGTGGCAGAAGGACCGGATGGACTGTATCTGATTGATCAGCATGCTGCCCATGAACGAATATTGTATGAAAAACTGACTGGTTCTAGAGAGGCGATATCTTCGCAGATCCTTTTAGAACCAGTAGTCATGCAATTACCACCTCAATCTGCCGGAGTTTTAAAAGAGCATCTGGATGTGATCAATCGGATCGGATTTGAAGTAAGAGAATTCGGGGTAAACACTTTTCGTCTGACAGCCGTTCCTGAAATATTCATTCGGAACGATCCACGGCTTGCCATTCGCAGTGTTATCGAAGACTTTGAGGAAGATGAAACCCCACTGCAGGGCATGATTGAAGAGAGAACGATCGCCAGAATTTGTAAACGGATGGCAGTTAAAGGGGGAACGGTTTTATCGGTCGAGGAACAACAGACTCTGATCCGTGATCTTGAAAATTGCCTTTCACCCCGAACCTGCCCTCACGGGCGGCCAACGATGATCCATTTATCGGTTGATTTATTAGAAAGGCAATTTGGCCGGCGCGGAGCCAGATCATCCTCGTTTTAATGACTTCTGCGCGATTTGACTGCTTCTAGAATATTCGGCAATCCATCAGCCACATCCACAGGGAAGGTTAACGTTGCCAGTTGATCAAAAAAAGTAGGGGTGAGATTGACGATGATCAATTTGCATCCGCGGAGGCAAGCATGATATGGCAGTGAAGCTGCCGGGTTGACTTCGAGAGAGGAACCAGCCACAAGCATGACATCAGCCTGCGCAACTTCATGTTCAGCTTGCTCCCAGGCCAGTTCTGGAAGAAATTCTTCAAACAAGGTAATGCCTGGTTTCACAATTGATCCACAGTGTTTACAGTGAGGTATTAATCCTGCTAAAATCTCGTCAATGATCTCCGTTGTGTTTTCTTTTCGTTCGTGGCATTTGAGACACGCATAAGAGAACATCGATCCATGTAATTCGATTACATTCCTTGAACCCGCTCTCTGATGCAACCCATCAATGTTTTGGGTGATGATTGCATGAGTGATTCCCATGTTTTCTAATTCGGTTAGAGCCAGGTGTGCAGGATTAGGTTTAGCTGTGAATGATGCTTGCAGCAAAGGTCTCAGCCAGTTAAAAAACTTTGCGGGATGGTAATGGAATGCTGTCGCAGATGCGACCTCCATCGGATTGTCACGTTGCCATAAGCCTGTTTCGTGACTGCGAAAGTCTGGGATACCCGATGGGGTAGAAATTC
Source organism: Anaerolineaceae bacterium (assembly GCA_029265815.1). Classification (GTDB taxonomy): domain Bacteria; phylum Chloroflexota; class Anaerolineae; order Anaerolineales; family Anaerolineaceae; genus UBA6107. The sequence goes on from JAJUGU010000015.1 coordinate 4,127, forward strand.
CGGCTCCGGTGAAGACCACCAGGTGCCGGGATTGGTTGATGATTTCCGCTGCCCGAGTGGTGTAATCCTGGTCTGTTCCAGGCATTTATTCAGCTCTAGATTGAATGAGTTTGGCCAGTTCGTGGATTTGCTGGCTAAAAAGACTATCAGGCTGATACCTGCAGAGAGGGACCTGTTTTTGGATCGCCTGGTAGATTAACTCTGGTACTGCAGGGATCATAACGCGTACCTGATTCGTGGAAATCATCTTTGAGATCTGTTCAGCGGTGAGCTGCATTTCTGAACGAGTATGGTTGTATAAAACCAAATCGATATTCTTGCTGACTGTTGAAGTCATCGCACTGACTTCATCGATGACCGTTCGTGCTCGTTTGACTGTGGCTGGTAAGGCATCGGTCAAGATCAAAATTTCCTGACAGCTTGTGATCACTTTTTCAAACCCGGGGAAAAAGGATGTTCCGATATCCAGGAAAAGAACAGTGGTTAATTTCGATAATGAATTAATAATGGCTCTCGTTTTCTCACCGAGAGAATCACATTCGAGACCTCCTAGTTTATTTGAAGCAAGCAAAAGCCTGACGCCAAAAGAAGTTCCAGTCAAACTACTTTCACAGGCTTGCGGTGTGATGGCTGAAATATCCAGCGCGAGTAAATTTTCGAGCCAGTTTGAAGGGGAGATACCCAATTCAACAGACCAGCATCCCTGACTTGGGCGTAGCTCAGCGGCGATCACATCACTCTTAGTAAGCTGTGCATAACTGGCTGATAGATTCTTCACCAGGGTGGAGGTGCCAACGCCTCCTTTTGCCCCAATAACACCGACTGTAAAGCATTTTCGAACGCCTGCAGCCGGTGAGGTAGTGGATAATGGTTTCGGTTTGGCACGTGCCAGGAGAGATCTTACATGGGCAACCAGCTCAATCGGATGAACTGGTTTGGTTAGGTAATCATCTGCGCCAGCCTCATATCCTGCGACTTTGTCGTCAACCTGTCCTTTGGCTGTAAACATTATGATCGGCGTTTCCCCGATCTGAGTGTCTTTACGAATTTCTTCGGTTACCTGATAACCATCCATATCGGGCATCATAATATCAAGCACAATCAGGTCGGGAACTTCCTTGCGCGCCATCGTCAATGCCTGGGTACCGTTATTTGCAGCAAGGATCGTGTATCCATGCCCTTGAAGCATTTTACCGATCAGTACCAGGGTCTCTAAATCATCATCAACAACAAGGATCTTTTCTGCCATATTTCCCTCAATTTTCTTCTAGTAAAGTCAGTCTAGCATAATCTGAAATCGATGGCAAGTAAGATTGTCATCAAAATCCTGTATGGGCAGATGCTATAATCCTGATATGGATTACGATCAAATCTTGAAGAACTTGCGTCAAATATGTGGAATTAACCCGCAGCGACCTGTACTGGCAGGTATCTCAGGAGGACCTGATTCCATTTGTCTACTGGATATACTGCATCGATTCAGGATCAATACCATCGTGGCACATCTCGATCATTCGCTGCGGCCTGAATCTGTTTCTGAAGCAGATTTTGTTGCTCGTAAATGCGCTGAATACGAGATTCCATTTGTAAGTAAAAAGGTTGATGTCGCAGAATTTTCCAGGCAAAATTCTCTGGCTATTGAAGAAGGCGCTCGTGAATTGAGGTATAAGTTTTTATTCGAAGAAGCGCTAAAGGCAGGAGCGCAGGCTGTGATGGTGGCGCATCACGCAGACGATCAAGTGGAAACGATATTAATGCATTTGATGCGTGGCAGCGGTTTAAGTGGCGTGGCGGGGATGCGGTTTTTGCTGCTTCCCAATCCCTGGAGTGAAACCATCCCTCTTGTCAGACCTCTACTATACACCTGGAGGGATGAGATCATAGAATATTGCCTTAATCGCGATCTTGATTTTGTCAGAGATCAATCTAACCTTGATACACGGTATTATCGAAACCGCATCCGGCATGAGTTGATTCCAATCTTGCAAACATACAACCCCTCGATTAAGGAGAGGTTGCAAAAGATGGGTGAAGTGATCGGTTCTGAAGAAGACTTCTTACAATCATTTACAGAAAAAGCGTTTGATGAAGTGACGCTGCAAAAAAAGGATCGGTTTATTGAATTTAATCGAGACAGGATGAAAGCCTTGCATCCGGCCTTGATCAGGCGTATTGTGCGTAAATCCATTTTTCTGTTGAATCAGAGTTTGAGAGATGTTGAATTCGACACGGTTGAAAGAGGGGTGAAATTTATCAGGGAGCTAAACCGCTCAAACCACGAGGTGCTTTGCGCGGGGTTGTCGATTTTTACTGGTTTTCACAACCGGCTGATAATTGCTTTTGATGATGACCCGTTACTCGATCTATGGCCTCAATTAATGGCAGGTTCTCGCATTCCACTTCCACTTAATGGATTAGTACAAATCAACGAAAAATGGGTTGTTTGCACCCAAGAGACAAGTGAATGGAGGCATGTCAACGATCGCTACGTGTGCCAGATTGATATCGGTAAGTTAACAGAAGAACTGGTGATAAACACGGTTCAGCCTGGCGATCGATTTATGCCGTATGGAATGAACGGGAAGATGAAAAAACTGAGTGAATTTTGGACGAATGAAGGATTGCCTTCGCGAGCAAGAAAATTATGGCCGCTGGTGAGTTCAGGTGACCAGATTGTCTGGGTTCCAGGGTTTCGAATTGCAGAAACGGTTAAAGTAACAAACAGGACGAGAAATATTCTCCAAATCGAAGTTAAAAAAATTGATCCGGCAGTTTAGCTGCCGGATCAAGGTTTTATTCACCTGCCAGCTGGCGTAATTTCATACTAATCTCGCGCCATTGAATTTTGGAAATTCCCATTTTTTGCCGTATGGTTTCCTTTTCAACCCCAGAGCGCCAGTCGTTTAAAGCACAGGTCCACCGGCACATATCAAAGGAAAGATGTTTGTCGAGGCCTGCATCTCTACCGATGTCTTCAAGAAGATATTCCAATCTGCGTGGAGACCATGGAAAAACCTGGTCGATTGGATGGTATTGCTCAAGATATTCCTGGTAAGCAGCGATCCAATCAGAGGTGAGCGGGATGTTGCGTTCTTTATAACGGCTGCTGCTGGCAGAGTATCTTACAAACAAGCGCGGACCTTTGGCGCCTTCAAGTTCGATATGATTGAGATTGAGAGCCAGACATTCGCCTTTCTTGATTCCCGTTGTGAGAAGAAGAGAAAGGAGTGTGTAAGGGCGAGCATCAGCTTTTTCAGCTGTACGCAGTTTCATGGCGCTTTCTACGACTTTTAATTCCTCGTCGGGGGTGAGCACCTGTGGAAGCGGACTGATTACAGATTTCTGTAATACTTTTTCTGCAGGGTCAGAGGACAATCTACCCGATTGTGTTAACCAGCGGAAGAATGACTTAATCGACGTGATACGGCGTGACAGACTCTTGGGGCTGCAAGGAACGCTTCGCCCAGATTGAAGCCAATCAAGAAAATGATTGATGTCATTCAGGGTAATACTGCCGATGGTAGTATCTGCTGGAAAATAACTCGCAAAGAGATTTAGATCACCGATAAACGCTTTTACTGTAAAATTTGATTTTCCTTGATCTTTTAGAAACACTTCCCAGGCGCGGATGGCTGGAAGGAATGGAGTGTCTGCGGTGATGTGAATTTCAGGTTGAATGTTCATGTAATCCTGCTTTCCGTAGAATATTTCGCATAGCCTACGATTTACAGTTTACAAAAATTTCTGAAGTTTGTCAACAACTAATTTTTAGATTATTTATAAAATGCCTGCTGGATGATTTCACCCACAAGGTTTTCATCAGGAATGAGAACCATGGCTCCGGTGAATGGAACGATGTAATCATAGGTTTGGGCAGCACCGATGGCATAACGGTCTACGATCGAAGGGTCACTAATAACCTTGCTGGCGAGGGGGATTAATTTCACAATGACATCCAGTGGAAGATTGGTTTCGACACTGGATTTGAACATATCATAAAGTTCAGCCGATCGATTCACCGCATCCAGACTCATCAGTTTTTGAAACAATGCAAGCATGACTTCCTGAGCGCGGCGTGTGCGGTCAAAATCATTTGTTGAGTAACGTGAGCGTACATACCATAATGCAGTTGCGCCATTCATGGTGGTAGTGCCGACAGGGACGTAGCAATACTTGTTCACCGCTTGAGGAAGATCACACCTATCATAAAGCTCTTGCGCTGCATAGACGTTTATTCCACCCAGGGTGTCAATAATATTCTTAAATCCAGTGAAACTTGTCATCATGTAATAATCGATGGCAACATCAAAATTGGTCTCGAATGTTGCCTGTGAGAGCGCGAATCCGCCATATCCCTGGGCTGCATTAATGCGTTCATATCCAACCCCCGGGATGTTCACATAGAGGTCACGTGGAAAAGAAGTAATAGTTACTCTGTTTGTTTCAGGGTTAAGCGAGAGAACCATGATCACGTCAGTTCGATATCCTTGATTCGCACGCCAGTCAGAACCGAGGAGCAAAATATTGATTTGTCCCTTCGGGCGGGTTAAATTGATATTGATCGAAGAAGGCGCGCTTTCTTCTGGAGGCGCCGTTGGTTTTGGTGTGGAGGTAGGTAACAGGGTGGCCGTGGGCAGAATGGGTTGAAAAGGAGTGGGTGAGGGCAAGTATTTCTGCCCTGCATTAAGCAGGAGATCAGAGACTGGCACAACCGTGGAGTGAACGGGTGAATTGGTGGTTACGCTGCAGCCTGAAAGCAGCAAGGCTATGATGAAGAACAATGTGATCCCTTTGCGCATATTCAATATTCTACCCCAGTTCTTGAATCCTGATTGATGCAATATTTTGAGAGAAATTTTATATAGACCAAAGCTAACAGGTTGACAAGCAGAAATTGTTTGATAGAATTACGTACAGTTAAGCCGAAGTGGCGGAATTGGCAGACGCGCTACGTTCAGGGCGTAGTGGGCATTACGCTCGTGAGGGTTCAAATCCCTCCTTCGGCACCTAAAACCCCGCAAAAAAAAAGCGGGGTTTTCTTGTCTGTAAATATACTTTAGTGTAAGATTAATGCATGAAGAAATTCATAAAAAATGTGAAATTGCCCGTAGATGCAAAGAAGATTGGATTCATTATTGCGGCAGTAATTCTGTTTTTTCTTGTGATGGATCTTAACAGCCGTTTAAATGAACTCTCACGATTAAGTGAACAGCAGGATAAAGCGTTAACGGTGGTAGCTGTTTTGCAGAGCACGCTGCAGGTTCTTGATACCCAAGTGGCTTACGCTACCTCTGAAGGTGCGGTAGAAGATTGGGCTTACAACGAAGGTCACATGGTCAGACCCGGGGAAAAATTGATCATTCCACTTGTTCCACCTGGTGCTACAGCTGCACCAATCCTTGCACCTACACCGACTGTAGTTCCAGTTGAAAACTGGGAAGTCTGGATGGCACTGATTCTGGGTAAGTAATAATGGACTCCTTCAATTTTGAAGGAGTTTTATTTTTTTCGGTGGATAGCGATCATGGTCAGATCATCTGATGGAGGCTCACCCTTACGAAAAACTTTGATCAGATTCTCAAGGTACTCAAGAAGTTGTTGCGCAGTATGATGTGGAACATCTTTTATTGCGTCGATCAGACGCGATTCAGAAAAAATTTCACCAGTAGACGAAAATGCCTCAGTTACCCCGTCGGTATAAAAAAGAAGTGTGTCACCTAAACCTATGTTCAGGCAGCAATTCTCATACTTCACATTATCAACAACGCCCAGTGCAATCTCGCCCTTTGATAGTTTTTCGATCGTTTTGGATTCCTCTCTAAATATCAACGGGAGATTGTGGCCGGCGTTCGCATATTCAAGCACCCCGGTCGTGGGATCCAATAAAGCATAGATACAGGTAACAAACATCCCATCTTGAGTATCCCTTAACAGGAGATTGTTTACTTTATTCAGTACCTTTGCAGGTGACTTCACAGATTGAGAAATGGAACGAATTAGAGTTCGTGTCACAGTCATGTACAACGCTGCGGGCATTCCCTTATCAGACACATCTGCGATGGCCAGGGCAATCTTCCCATTTTGAGTGATGAATACGTCGTAAAAGTCACCACCTACTTCACGAGCTGTGCGCCAGCGTAGATCGATATCCCATCCATCACATGTTGGAATAGACTGCGGTAAAAAGGTTTCCTGGATCTGACGTGCGAGTTGAAATTCACGCTCAACTCTTTCTCGTCCTACCATTTCCTCTTTCAATCTTTCGTTTTGAATTGCCAGGGCAGTTTGCTGTGCGACTCCTTTGATTAATTCAACTCGTTTTTGATGATAAGCCGGTTGAATGTTCGTCGTTTTTGTCAACATGACCCCATATTTTTCTCCTTTGATACTCAAAGGGAAGCCAAGCAACCACGTCTGATTTTCTAAGGATTGCAAATTGATATTTTCAGAACATTGAAGTGTGGTCCACTCTTTTATCAAAAGATCAGGGTTATCAATCGGGCAGCTGACCATATCGTTGGACTCGAGTATTTTTCCAAGCAACGGAAAATCTGCAGAAGAATATGTGTGTTTTAAAATTTCTTCCAATTCTTCATGAGTCGAAGCAACCGCATTCGATGGATGGAAAATCTGGTTATTCTTTTCCCAAATGTAAATCACGCAGGTTTCTACGCCCACAAGAATGGGCATCAGGTGAACGATGGTGTCAAGGATATCATCCAGTTTATTTTGGCTCACCACTGCCTGCGCAACCTGTAAGAGTACAGCGGTAACGTAAGCTTCTTCCTGACGACTTTCTACCAGACGGATATTTTCAAGCCCAACAGAGGTTTGCTGAACAATGCCTTGTAGGATGGCCAGGGTTTGATCACTGAAACGACTTTGAACACCCATCCCTCCGTCACTTGTGTGCGAAACCAGGAAGGCACCCTGTAATTCACCATGGGCTATGAGGGGCAGTAAAACTAATGTGCCTGAAAGCTCTGAATGAGATAATGTAGACAAACACAATTCTTGTTTAGGATCGGTGATGAAAACAGGAGCCTGAGTTGCTTTAAGTTTTAACATAGCAATCGAGTCAGTATCCTTGAGGATCATTTCTTCCTCAGTAGGTTGAAAACCGTACCATTTCTTTAATTCAAATGACTCGTTATCCGGTCTGGTAAGGTAGATAGCACATTGATTGATGCCAACAAGAAGTGGTGTCAACCTGACCATGGTGGAAAGGAGGCTGTCGATCGTTGTGATGGACTGGATGGCTTCAGCGACCTGTAGCAACACAGTCGATGACCAGGCTTCTTCTTGAGCCGAAGTGTATAACCTGGCGTTTTGGATAGCCACAGCCGCATAATTGGCCAGGGTGGAGGCGATGATTGTTGCTTCAGAACCATAGCGGTTTGCTGCGCGGTGAGCGAATGTGAGCACACCGAATATTTCCTCACCCGCCCGCAGGGGTACCGCTATCGAGGAGTAATTGGATTTAAACTTGCATGCCGCTCCGAGGGGACCGTATGGATCACCGGGATTTCTTATTTGAACAAAATTGCTCGTGATCCCCTTATTAAGAAACTCTCTTATGCGCGTAGATTCCTTGGTCGCTTCGATCTCTTGGGCAGAAGCAATGCCCCGGACGGCTGCCAACCGCAGCGGTCTTTCTTCGATGGGCAGCATGGAAACATTATCTAGCAGCCAGATTGCTGATGAATCACACGGCAGGTTGGTTTCGAGAGCGATCAGGATCCGATCGAGCAGGTCGGGCAACGCTGGATTAGCTGAGAGTAACCCGGCAATTTCTGTGAATGTGTCTGCAACTGTACGCCGCCAACGTTCAGTGCTGTAGAGCCTTGTGTTGCGAATAGACAGCGCTATGCCTGCGGAGAGACTTTCAAAAGTATCTATATCGTCGTCATTAAAGAATCCGAGTTGATCTGACTGCAGGTCTAGAACTCCAAGAGTTTCGGTTCCCATCTTGAGCGGGATAGACAATTCTGATTTAATCAACCCAGAAAACACTTTTGAGGGTTTATAGAGTGGGTCTTGTGTGACGTCATTTACCAGCTTGGTTTGTCCGGTTCGAGCTACATAAGAAATTATTCCGCTGGGGTCATCCAATTCATAGGCAAATGAATTGGGTTTGAGACCTTTTGAGCGAGAACCACTACCTGCTCTAAAGATCACCTTTTTTCTTCCAGGGTGAACCGTAAAAATGTGTACAAAGGGAATTGAAAATCGCTTATGAATGACTGTTACCACTTCTTTAAAAATCGTATCAAGGTCTAGGATAGAAGAGAGTGCATTGCTGATTTCAGCAACAGCAGCCATTTGGCTGGCGCGTTTCTCAATATTGCTATAGAGTCTCGCACCCTGTATTGCCAGTGCAATATTATCTGCCAGCGAGCGTAAAACGAGCATATCATTTTCATGAAATGCACCAATTTTATCGCTTTGAATATCCAGAATCCCTAGAACCTGTTTTTCTACGACAAGAGGCAGAACGACTTCTGCTTTTGTTCTTGGAAGGCCTTCATAAAATCGGTATAAAGGTTCCTGGGTAACATCTTTTACAATAAATTCTTTACCAGTTAATGCAGCTGTACCGACAAGCCCCTCACCGAATTTGATCGTAAACAAGGGATTGTCATTGGTTGGCTCACAATCAAGAGAACTGGCTCTGAACCTTAAGTCCTGTTTATCTTGATCGACTGTGAAAATTGAAACGAAGTAATAGTCAAAGGTACATTGGATGAGGTTAGTGACACGTTTACAGAGTTCATCCAGATCTAAAACATTGGCGATTTGCGAACTGACTGAACGGACAAGTGAGATCTGGTCATAACGCCAATTTTTTAGGGCTACCTGGCGGTTGACTTGCATTGCCAGCGCTGCCACAGAAACGGTGTTCGTAAGTGACTGAATTTCTTCAGTCGTAAAAGGGTTTTCTACAGGACGTTCCACTGCTAAAATACCCAGCAGGTTCCCCTGGGTGATCACTGGGATAGCGATGGAATTTGCATTCTCAGGTGAATCGGAGACTTTCTGATGATTTGAAAAGAATGACTTCTTATACTTGTGAGATTTTTGAACAATAACTGGGGCGGGGGTTGAGGGGATTGTAGTTACCGGGCGTTCGCCGGGGAGGGGATAAAAAGGTTCTACCAACCACAGGAAAGCATGGCAATTCATTTCCTCTTGAATCAGACTGTTTAGATACTCACAGGTACTGGCAGCATCAGGCTGCTTGAGCAGTGCTTCGCCAAGGCTGAGCAACTTTTGCCAGATGTTATAAGAGGATTCTGGATCTTGCCTCATGGTTATGATTCTTTTTTTCTCTTGAACATGGTCAGCCTGTTGTGGTCATGATAGAACTCAAATTTTATTTCATCCATTAGCTGGCACATTAAAAAGAAGCCCAATCCATGGTTTTTTCTGTCTTTCAATTGAGCTTTGATATCGGGTGTTGGTATACAGGATGGATCGAAAGGCTGTCCATAATCTTCAAGGATGACTCTAATGCCTTCGTCTTCGATAAGGCAATGGCATTTGATTTCTCCAATTCCTTCGCCGCCATACGCATGTTCAATAATATTAGAAACAGCCTCATCTACGGCTGTTTCTAGCTCAAAAGATTCCTGATGATTCAAGCCGGCATTTTGGGCTTCAGTTGTCACAAATTCTGCAATTTCCGCCAGACTTTCGTACCGGCCTGGAAAGACCCGGGTTTTCATATAGTTCTGACAGGTTAGAATGTTCCCACCGCAGTTAAGACATCATCATAGATCTTAAATATGGAGGTAAATCCTGCAAGGTCAAATACTGAGAGGATTGGGGCAGGCAGTCCGGCCAGAACAAGTTCACCGCGGTTGTAACGTTTGCAGTTTTTGAGAGTAGCAATGAGGACGCGAAGACCGGCACTGGAAATGAATTCAAGTTGTGTGAAATCCATAACGATCTTGAAGCGGCCTTTGTTGTTAATCCGGGCTAATTCCTCGGCCAGTTTTGGAGAGGTGGCGCTATCCAACCGACCAGTAATTTTTACGACATCACAGCGTTTGAATTGGCTTGTTGAAATTTCCATTGTTTTACCTCCGCAAGATATCAGTTTGGTATGAAGTATTATATCATGTACACATATAAATATTTTTCACAAGGTAATTGCCTTGACGATTTGTGGTATTATGAAAACAAGATTTCGGAAAATAGGGGTCTCGACCGATAGGAAAGTCTCTAGTAAAATTTTATTTTATTCGATAAACCATTCAGAACAAACATAGGGTAATTATGAATCGAAAAGATAATCCTCAAAAAGTGATCAACAGTTTTGCCAAGCGGCAAAAGATCATGCCATACATACTGGGTGGTTTGGCTGGAATCCTGGCGTTGCTTGGAATTTTTATCATCGTGGCTGTTGTAACAGGCTCTGGAAATCCGTTTAAGGCAATTTTTGCTACAAAGACACCAACTGCCACAGCAACCTTTACTCCAACAGCTACCGTCCCATCACCAACACCATCGAATACACCAACCATCACTGGAACCCCGGAACCCACGGCGACACCCACTCCATCTGGTCCCTGGTATTATGAAGTGAAAGAGAATGATTCCTGCTGGGAGCTTGCCGACACTTATGATGTTGATTTTCTAGTTCTGCTGGCCATTAACAACTTCACCGATGGCACCTGCCCGATCGCTCCTGGAGACAGGATCCTGATCCCTGCTCAAGGTCAGGTGTTGCCTACGGCAACCCCGCTGCCTACTGATTTTCCGCGCGGTACGATCATTGAATATACCGTGCAGCCAAATGAGACTCTGGCAAGTATTGCTTCCAAGTTCCAGACAACCAAGGAAGATATTATGACCAGGAACAACATTGATGATGAAAACCTGATTTACGTTGGACAGGTTCTCAAGATTCGCTATGGAATCGCCACTCCAACCAGGACGTTGCAGCCAACAAGCACTCTGGCGACTATCAATATTACACCCACGGCATCAGTTACGCCGTAAAAATCACTCGCGTTGAAAAGATCCCTTCAAAAACTGAAGGGATCTTTTATTTACTGATTTGTTTAATCGCCCAATTTGCGGTGTACAAAAGGGTTGGGTCAGATGTTGATTCAACAAATTCACGAATTATTGGAATCGTTTTCGGGTTCGCCAGGTTACCAAGGCGTATAAGGAGATTGCGTAACAAGCCAGTTCTCTTGGTTCTCGATAGTGCGGTTTTTCTGAACTGGTGTTGAAATGCATCTTCTGATATTGAAAGCAGATCAACCATTTGATCCATTGACAGAACCAGTTCTTTATTACTCTGGATATTGCGCAATGAGGGTTTTCTATTCCACGGGCAAACCATCTGGCATATATCACAGCCAAAGATCCAATTACCGAATTTTTGCATGATATCTGGAGGAACCTCACCACGGTTTTCGATCGTGTGGTAGCTGATGCAGCGGCTGGCATCGATAGTACGGTCGGGCTGGATGCAACCGGTTGGACATGCCTGAACGCATCGATCGCATGTTCCACATAGATCCTTCAAATAAGGATGGTCAAATTCTAATTCCATGTCAAGCAATATCTCAGCCAGTAAACTGGCTGATCCGATTTGTGGAGAGATCAAGAAAGAATTTTTTCCAATCCAGCCCAATCCAGCCCGACAGGCAAGTTCTCTTTCCAGAATTGGTGCACTGTCGGTGCAGATACGATAGGTGATCTCGTGTTTGAGATCAGATCGAAGCGTTTGCACGAATTCATCCAACAATCGGGGTAAGCGCAAGTGATAATCTTCACCAGCGGCGTAACTGCTGATCAATCCAATAGATGAAGAGGAGAGAAGGTCAATTGGGTGTAAAGGATAAGCAAACCCCACAACGGCAATCGACTTAACACTGGGAAGTAAGAGATGTGGATCGCGCCGGGTTTCGATATGGTATGGGGAGGCAAGGTAATTCATTCCGGCGTGATGTTGTTTATTGATCCAATTTCTATACCGGTCGTGATGATGTAAAGTCTCGGCATTGGTGATACCGACAATGGAAAAGCCAAGGCTTTGTGCCCTGGCTTTTATCTGTTCGGTTTGCTGCCGTTTAGAATCCACTTTTTATTATGGTGTCGTAGCAGAAGTAGGTGCTGTGGTTGCCTCGGTTGTTGCAGTAACTGTACCTGTAGAGGGGGTACCAACTGTGATATCGATACTGCAATATTCACCGAAGGGGTATCCGCTAGCACTGTATAACTTCCATGAACTGGTATATCTGCCATTGGTGGTAGGTGCGATAAATTTTGCGCTGATCTCAGCTGTCTCTCCTGGTGCGACATCTTTTGTTAATTTGAAGAAAGTAGCACCATTTGCACCGAGGAGGTTTCCTTCCAGGTAAATTAACGAATAATCTTTCGTCCAGGTGGTTGTTCCATTGTTGATGAAGGTCCAGGTTTTTGTAAAGCTAGTACCGGCTTTTACGATTTCGCCATCAGGATAGTTTACATCGCCAATGAATCTGGAGTTGTCACCAGATAAAGCAGGTGGAACTGTGGGTTTAGCGGTTGGGGTTGCGGTGGCAGGGGTGGTATTAACAGTTGGAGTTGGGGGAGCCTGCGTTGGGGTGGGAGTAGGTTCCAGGGTTGCGGTTGCAGATGGGGTTAGCAGAGCGATCTGAGTTAATTCAGCCTGTACGGTCGCGGCAATCTCAGTGGATTTTTGATTGGGATCAACAGTTGGCTTAGCTGCACAGGCGGACAAGACCACTATTGCGATCAAAATGACCAGCAATCCGCCAAATTTCTTTTTCGTATCCATTGATACATCCTCCAAATTAAAACAAATTCTCGCGGACAATTGTCAGACACCTTGTCTGTATTGTCAAGATAATGAAAATAATGATTATTATTATAACTTGAGATTAATGCAGGAATTCTGTTGGATCGTTTATTATCGGATAACCAAAAACAAATCCCTGACTGCCTCGAAAAGTGATGAAATTCACTGCGCCAGGAGCGATATCTATCTCTGCTTTATAGAGGCCGTAATAGTAATAAGTCGAAATTTCGTATTTACCTTCAGGTAAATCGTAAAGGACAAAATTTTCATTAAAAAAACCATCATTGAGGTGGCGATCTATCAGGTTCTGAGAATAGGTGGTAATTTTCCAGATCTTACCTGTTTCGAGTGATTTCAGGGTGAAATTCTTTGAAGGCAGAAAATATCCGCCTTCTGTCTGGATTCTCCCAGCAAGAACTCCGTAGCCTAAGGGAGGCGCAAGCCACAATTCCGGGTTTTGTACCACGGCATCTTGACCTTCTTGAAGACGAACCTCAAAATGAAGGTGTGGTCCGCTGGTATTTCCTGTAATTCCAACTGTACCGATGGGTTCACCTGCTTTGACCATCTGGCCATCTTTCACAAATGACTTCTGAAGATGGCCGTACACGGTGAATAACGTATGACCTTCAAATCCGAAGGAATGTTTGATCATGACTGCGATTCCATATGGATCTTCAGGGTCGAAGGAACCCTTGATTAACCCATAGCCAGAAAAGATGACTTCACCATCACCTGCAGCCAGTACAGGTTCTCCGATTTCTGAAACCAGATCAATACCGGTGTGAAGACTGTTGGTTTTTATATCAAAAAAACCGTAGCGAAAATCAGCAGTAGGCCACGAGACCTCTTCGATGATCAAGGGTCGGGACAGAAAGAAATGATCATGCGGGGCTAAAGCTAACGGGACGTTATAGAGGGCAGGATATTTACCAGGTTCCGGGGTTTCGGTGTGTTCAGGAAAATCGAGGTCGACTGGTGTAGAGGAATTTGCCAGAACTGGCGCACTGCAAAAAAGTAGTGTAGCCAATACACTGGCATAGATAATGGCGCGGAGGAAAGTTAGAGAGGAATTGGTAACTTTCATGTTGACGACTCGAGGAAAGATTGGATCTTTTCGGGTGGATAAAGTTGCAACATTGCGTCCAGCCAGGACAAAGATTCGCGAAGGACAAAAACATTCAATTGGATTGAGGAGAAATATGACCGCCAATCTGAGTTAGACGGGATACGTTCCCAGCCATACCTTGAGGCTAATTCGGTAAAATCGATCCAGTAACCTTGAAGAGTGCCATTTTCTTTTCCGCCATTTTCCAGGGCTGTGATATCAGCAGTATACCGGGCACTGAAGTCCCAACTCTGAGCCCTAACAGGTGTTCCGCAGCTGCCATCTTGGGCGTAACATTTCAGCCATACACGCCAGTAAGTTTTTCCATTAAAATCCTCACGGCTGACTGCCATCCAACCTGCTTCTAGAGGTATCTGGTTCGTGGCAATGGCTCGGCCTGTATAGAGCCAGTTTTCAATAACAGTAGATGGTGGCAGAGAATCGAGCGAAAGAGAAGCGTTTTCGAGTTTTTCCAGGTAATCCCATCCCAATTCTTCCGTCAACGCGGCGCGCAGATCCTGAAATCTATCGATAACGGCGTCAGAAAGGTAAGGCTCAGGAGCGGAAATTCCTGAAACCTCAACCAGTTCATTGGTCTGGCTTTGAGGAACTGCAGCGGTAGCGCGCGGCTGCCAAAGACTTGCAGGTTCTGGCAGGTTGACCCTGGCCAGGTAATCAGCGATATTTTTTGCTAATCCTGCAGATTTCCAGTCAAATGCGCTTACCTGCTCTGACAAGGGAATAGGAGGAAGTAATAGACGGGCAGTAGTAGATTCGTATGCAACAAAATCGTATTCATTTGGAAGTACAAGCAATGAAAGCACACCACTGCCATCTGGGAGCCAGACGGGTTTGGTCCCAGTTCCGAGCGAGATGACACTGTTTCCTTCAGCAGAGAAATGGATCACCTCGATGGTGGGTTGCTCTCCTGATTTGCTCCAGGCAAGCGATTTGCCATCTGGTGACCAGTTGGGTGATGAATAATCTGAACCTGTTGATGCTGCCGTGACAATAAATCTATCCTCAGGGTTATCCAGGCGCGCAATCCATATCTCGTCGCGTCCATTACGGTCGGTAACAAACGCCACTTCTCGGCCATTTGGTGACCACGCCGGGCTGAAGTTGTTTCCTGCATTTTCAGTAAGCTTGATTGAATCAGCAGCTTGTTTGTTCACAGGAAGGATGAGAATGTCAAACCTTCCATCTTGATAGGTTTCGACGGCCAGCCATTGGCCATCCGGTGACCAGGATGGTGCACAGGTGTAAGTCTCAGATTCTGTTATTCGTTCAGTCTGGTTGAGGACTAGATCCAGAATAAAAATATCCCATTTTCCATACTGATCTGCGCAGTAAGCGATTTTTGTACCATCGGGACTGATTGCCGGAAAGTCAAAATTCCAGGGATCTGCTGATAGACGGGTGATGGGCAGGTATGAGGGATGATAAACGAAGAGGTGTTTATATTGACCATCTCCCATGGCAAAAACAATTAAACCGGATTGTTCAGATGGTTCTGGGGTGCCAACGGTTGGAATCACCGTTTTGGTTGCTGTCGGAGTTGGAAAGTCGGGTAGATCAGTGGCAGTATTTTGAGGGAAAATCGTTCGATTGACTTCGATAGTTGTCGTTGCAGTTGATGTTGAGGCAGGTTTAGAGCAACCTGCAGCAAAAACCGCTACCCATAAAAGGAGTGTGAAGGTACAAATGCGGGTGATGACTGGTGATGCTGGTTTTTGCATGATCAATCCTTATGCCAAATGATCAGGAGATGAGATCAATTAAAATCTTTCCAGAAAAATTCCGGGTCTATCGCTTGAAATATCCCTGATATTGACCAGATGCAATAATTGTACCGTTCTTCAGGTGTGGCGTCTTGCGTGTAAGTGGCGATTGAACCAAATTGTGCATTTGAGGGACCGATGCGAACTTCTATATGCAGGTGTTCCGCGACAGAGTTTCCTGTGATTCCTACTGCGCCAATTGTCTGGCCGCATTCCACTGCGTCACCAGGTTTGAAATCCGGTTTATTTTCCAGGTGTGAATAGAGGATGTATAGTGATTTTTCATCTTCTGACCAGGAAATGGGAGCCATTTCTTTGTCGCATGTGCTCCAGGCATCGATGCTTTGTTGAGGGATAGGCGTTGGCAGCGAGATCGAAGCCAGTAATTCGGGGGATAATTGACTCAATTGCGTTTCAATAATCATCATATTGCCGTATGGAAAGCGGTTGTCGATTACCTGTGTTACCCTGCCGGGTAAGACGGATTGTACTGGCAGGCCATACATTGTGGTAAAACTTCCGTGGGTGAAGAAGGCAAGGTCTACACCAGGGTGCCCGATATCGGTAAACGCACTGGGGTAACTGAAAGTGTTCGAAGTGATGGAATGCAATTCTTCCAACCCGATGCCTTTTAGCGGTGAGCAGACCCCGTCAAGCGGGACGGAAGTTGGTGTGGAGGTTGGCGTTGGGTATGGGGTACTTGTGGAAGTAGGACTGCTAGCAAGGGTTGGTGTCGTTGAAGATATTGGAGGTAAAGGTGGTACAGTTGCAGCGACCTGTTGGTTACTGCAACTGACCAGAAACATACCCAAAAGAAACAAACTTAAACTTCTAAATAAATGCGTTTTCATCGCGATCTAGATCAACAGTTTTTCCACTCAGGCGAGTTATTGCACCTGTTCTGTCCTTTCATCCAGGCAGAAATTGTCATCTGTACGCAGTAATGCCTTCACCCAGACAGATTCATCAATTGAGGGCTTGATGAGATGCAAGGTGAAATTCATCTGACGAATAAGAACACCCAGAATAACAGTGTGCGCGAGTTCAACGCTGTTTTGATCGACCAGCGATAGTTCCACGTTTGGTTTTTGGCTGACATCTGATAATTTGAACTCCACACGCACCCGCTTGCGGTCGTCAAGAAATTTACCGCTAAGAGAAACGACTTTCGATGCCGCGAGAGAGGGTTCATGATGACTGCTCTGATCATTATCCGACATTTATGATTACCGTCCTAATCTGTGATCTTTCGGGCTTCCATATAAAAACGTTTTTCGTGAGCTTCACCCATTGAAAAAGTTTTCCGTGGGAGGGCGCCATCCAGAATTACTGTTCGGAACAACTCGCTTTTTGCCATGGCTGGCAGATAGAAACCAGCGTTTCCCAATTGGCTACCCAGGGTAGATACAGTCTCATCACCGTGTACATAATCGATAGACGCAGCGCCGCCTTTTTTCAGCCATTGGTCAAGGAAAGGTTGAAGTGTGCCAACAGGCAGATTGGCAGACGGATTTTGAATGGTAATCACGAAAGTTGCATCAGGGAAAACCAGCCCAAATTTATGTGCGGTTTTCGGTTGACCGTCAACGATCTTTTTCATTTGGTGAAAATCAGTCGTTCTTTCCAATTCTAGATTCGAGCCAAAATATGTGCGCATTTCTTCAATGGGATCTGAAGCCAGATGGAATAAAACACGATGGATCGGTTCGAACGCTAACCCCTGGTCATGGATATTCTCAATTTCAACCAGTGCGTAACGCGAGGGATGGTTCATCCCCACCTGTGCTTTATTCTGCTCCCAGATGGATTTGGCGGTTGCCAGCGAGTGATTACCGTCACCAACTGCAAAAAGCAATACTCCTTTATCTTTACCGACGTTGTATTTAGGGTAGAAAACATCTGGACTGGAGAGTGCCTCGATATTCTGGATTACGGCTGTTTCCAAACCGGCATCATTTACAAAACGCCCACAGAGGTGCCCGCTGTGCTGCATCAGATCAAAATCATAAGCGATTGGCAAACTCGATTTTTTGGCTTCGATCGGTCCGATGACCTTATCTTCTGGGTCATCGAACAGCACCAGAATGTGTGGCAGTTCGATGATGGCCTCTTTGCGAATACGGATGCGCGGTGGAAGACGATCAAGAATTGTGCCTTCTGTTGCGCGGATCAAGCTCTGAGAGCCAACTGAAAAGTCATATTTTTCTAGATCGAGCGCCATCATTAATCCACGCCGTGTTTTCCCATCAACAGACCTTTCAACATAGATGAGCTGGTCTTGAGGTTCGAGGGTTCCATCGGCAAGGTACTGTTTCATTTTTGTTTTGGCATCGCTGACGCGCTGGGTTTCCACTTTTGTACCGAGGTAAACCTCAGGCAGGATCAGGTGCAGGGTGGAGGGAGAATCACCGACGTATTCAGTAACTTTCTGCCAGTATTCAGGCTGTGATGTGTATTGATCGCAGGCGATTACTGCCCATTTAGAGTGGTCAATCTGATGGTTAGGCAGGTAAGTGGTGGGGATTTGAACACCGATCTGAGGAAAAATCTTCATTACTTGACCTCGTTTTTATTTTTATTTTACCAGAATCAAAAAATTGCACTCCCGGCGGATCAGTCAGGGGGTGCAATTCTTAAATTCGCAATAAAAGCGGTCAGATTACATTCCAGCCATATAAACGAGCCCAAGTGCACCTGGGCCGGTGTGTGTACCCAGCACCGGGCTTACTGTGCTGATCACTGCGTCGCTGATGAGTGATGACGGAAACCGTTTGACAGCCTGACTGAGCAGTTTCTCTGCCTCAGCGGGTGCATTGGCGTGTACCGCACAAAGGCGGATAGGACCCGGTTCATCTTTAATTTTAGCTTCCACGAGATCGAGCATACGGTCAGTGGCCTTTGAAAGGGTTCGTACCCGTTCGACGGCTTCAATGCGTCCGTCGCGAACCTCGAGAAGTGGTTTAAGATTCAAC
The DNA here is from genome assembly GCA_029265815.1 of Anaerolineaceae bacterium. GTDB lineage: Bacteria > Chloroflexota > Anaerolineae > Anaerolineales > Anaerolineaceae > UBA6107. The sequence goes on from JAJUGU010000015.1 coordinate 22,805, forward strand.
ATGTGCCCCAGGAAGGCTTGTGCGCCTCCAATACGTCCTCCGCGGTGTAAAAACTCGAGTGTATTCAACACGAAAAATACACCGCTGTGCCTGGTTGCAGCTGTGGCAACAGCTTTACACTCGGCAAGGCTGCCGCCAGTTTCTGCCATACGGGAGGCACTGAGAACCTGAAAACCAAGCGCCATGCTGGTGCTGTTGGAATCGATCAACTCAATTTTGGCGTTCGGAAACGCACGTTTGGCCTGTTGAGCAGAGGCCATGGTTCCCGAAAGTTTGCCAGAAATGTGGATGCTTAAAATGTCGTATCCTTCGCTGATCAGCCTGCTGTAGAGGTTTTTAAATTCTTCGGGTGTCACCTGTGAAGTTGAAGGCAAGACCTTGTCGACTGCAAGGCGTTCGTAGAATTCTTTGGGTTGGATATCAATCCCATCTCGATAGATTTCATTACCCCAGATCACCTGTAATGGCAGAGATACGACTGGATTCCCGTTTAACAACTCAGGGGGAATATTCGCCGTACTATCGGTCACGATCATCACTTTATTCATGGATATTTCCTCCAATAATTATCTACTTTATAACTTTCGTTATTACAACACCGAAAAATCTGAAAAGATACAATCGTTTCAAGAGAGTTTGGGCATTTGCCTTGACCAAACGAATTTTCCAGACTAAAATCCAGCCTGTCACCTTTCACGGGTGGGTGTTTCATATTTAAGTGAGTGTGAAAATTGTTCGAAAACCTTACATCACGGCTTGATCAGATTTTTCAGCAGTTACGCAGACGCGGAAAGTTAACCGCGGCTGACGTTGACGCAATGATGCGCGAGGTGCGCCTGGCTCTGCTGGAGGCTGATGTTAACTACACTGTTGTAAAAGATTTTATTACCCGGGTACGCGAACGAGCCATAGGTGCAGAGGTATCTAAAGCACTCAACCCTGCCCAGCAAGTGATCAAGATTGTAAATGAAGAACTAATCAAAACGCTTGGAGAGCCTGCCCGCTTAAACTTGAGCGGTGTAAAACCATACGCCGTGATGTTGGTTGGGCTTCAGGGTTCAGGTAAAACCACCGCCGCAGCAAAACTTGCCCGCAAACTGCGCTCAGATGGAGAACGTGTCTTGCTTGTTGCATGCGATCCATACCGCCCGGCAGCCGTTAAACAATTGCAAACACTGGGAGAGAGGATAGGGGTCGAGGTGGTTGCAGATGCTGCACTGAAACCCCCTGCACTCGCAGCCCAGGCATTCGAAAAAGCACAAAAAGGCGGTTACTCGGTAGTGATTCTAGATACCGCCGGCCGTTCCCAGCTTGATCAACCGCTGATGGATGAATTACAGGCCATAACAAAGAAAGTTAAAATCTCTGAAACCCTGCTGGTTGTCGATGCGATGATTGGTCAGGAAGCGCTGCACATCGCTGAAGGTTTTCGGGATACAATTAATATTACAGGCTTGATCTTTACCAAGATTGATGGAGACGCGCGCGGTGGTGCTGCAATTTCTGTGCGCAGTGTTACCGGCGTTCCGATTAAATACCTGAGTACCGGTGAAGGCGTAGACGCCCTGGAAGCATACGATCCCGGAAGATTGGCTTCCCGAATTCTGGGAATGGGTGATATGATTGGATTGATCGAAAAAGCAGAAGCTGCTTTCGATCAAAAAACGCAGAAAGAGCAGGCAGAGCGTATGCTCAAGGGGCAGTTCACCCTTGAGGATTTCGCGAATCAATTGAAACAACTGCGAAAAATGGGACCGTTATCGCAGGTAATGGATATGCTTCCCGGAGGATTGGGACAGGCCGCACGCAACGTGTCACCAGAAGAAACCGAGAGGAATCTGAAGCGCACTGAGGCGATCCTCAGTTCGATGACGAAGGAAGAAAGACGGAATCCAGATGTGCTCAATGCCTCGCGCAGACGCAGGATTGCACGGGGAGCAGGGACAGATGTAACAGAAGTCAACCGCATGATCAAGCAGTTCAGAGATGCGCAGCGGTTGATGAAAACCTTAAAGAAAACAGGCGGGAAAGGAATTTCCCGTATGTTCCAGTGATCAAAAATGAAACAGCGGTTAGCGCCCCTTCAGCGCCCCTCGCCAAAGCGGAATTTTTGAATTCACATCATATTTGATCATGTCAAGAGAAACAGGAGAATAATTAGATGGTTAGAATTCGTTTACGCCGAACAGGACTCAGGCACCAGCCCAGTTTCCGTGTGGTCGTTGCAGATAGCGAAAGCCCGCGTGATGGCCGCTTCTTAGAGATTGTTGGTTCTTACAATCCAACAACAGACCCCTTTACCTTTGACGTAAAGGAAGACCGGATCTTTGAATGGATGAAAAATGGTGCCCTTCCCACTGAATCCGTGAACAAGCTCTTCAAAATCACAGGCATCCTTGACCGCTTCGAACGATACAAGAAGGGTGAATCACTCGAAACCCTTCTGGAGGAAGCCAGGAAAGCTGCTGAAGAACGCGCTGCAAAAATCAAAGCATAAGGATCGACATGCAAACATCAATCCATTCGGGACACAGATACCCAAAATCACACGACGAGGGGAGTACTGTGAAAGAGCTGATTGAATATATTGCTTTATCGCTGGTTGATGACCCATCTCAAGTGATAGTGAATCAATTTCGCAGCGGTGGAAGAGAGAACCTCGAACTGCATGTTGCCCGCGAGGACATGGGGCGTGTTATTGGCAAGGGTGGTCGTGTAGCCAATGCGATGCGTGTTTTGCTGCGCGTCGCTGCTGCACGCGAAGGCAAACAGGCCAACCTGGACGTTGCAGAACCCCGATGAGCAAAGCCGGTGCCCATTTAAAGCAAGAGAAATCACTTTCAGGCTCGCCCCAATCCGGCGAGCCTGTCTACTTGACGATCGGAAAGATCCGCCGGCCACATGGGGTGAAAGGCGAGGTAGTCATGGAGATGGTCACTGACTTTCCTCAAAAGATCAAGGCGGGCATCCAGATTTTTATTGGAGAAAAGAAACAAGAACATAGACTGGTCTCAATTCGACCAAACGGTGATTTGTTTCTGGTCTCGATCGAGGGATTTACCGATTGCGATGCGGTATCTGTTCTTCGCAACCAATGGGTTTACGTATTGGCTTCAACAATTGGACCGCTGCCAGAAGGGCTTTTTTACCACCGCGAGGTCATTGGAATGAAGGTTATTGACGAGCAAGGGAATTTACTGGGAACCGTTAAGGAAATATTGGTAACCGGTGCAAATGATGTTTATGTGGTAAAAGCAAATGACGATAACGAAATCCTTTTGCCTGCAATAAAATCTGTCATTCTTTCAATGAACCGCGATACACATAGTATGATTGTGCGATTACAGGAATGGGATTAGGAGTACCGTCGTGGATCCAAAGGCCTACTGGGTGGGATTCAACCTGGTCAAAGGGATCGGTGCCGTCAGGCTTAGGCAAATTCTTGATTTTTACGGTTCACTAGAGATAGCCTGGAATTCTCCGGCCAGCGGTTTGATATCTGCCGGTCTACCACAGAAGGTTGCTGAAAAATTTATCCAAATTCGAGCACAGGTTGACCTGGAACTCATCATGGATAAAATCGCAAGCGAGAATATTCAGGTGGTGACCTGGGATGATCTTAATTACCCACGGCGTTTAAAAGAAATAAACCAGGCGCCTCCTGTACTTTATATCAAGGGATCAATAAATGTCGAAGATGATTGGGCGGTTGCGGTTGTTGGCACGCGCCGGGTCACGCCCTACGGGAGGCAGGTGGCAGCTGAGATTGCCCGATTCCTTGCCCAAAACGGTGTGACCGTGGTCAGCGGGCTGGCTCGTGGTGTGGATGCTATTTCACATCAGGCCGCGTTACAGAATGAAGGAAGAACCATTGCTGTTCTTGGCAGCGGTGTGGATGTGATTTATCCTCCAGAACATCGAAAACTTGCTGCTGAGATTGTCAGGCAGGGAGCAATTGTCAGCGATTATCCGGTGGGTACGCAGCCTGACGGAATTAATTTTCCACCACGTAACCGCATTATTTCTGGCCTTTCACTGGCAACTGTCGTGGTTGAAGCTGGTGAAAAAAGTGGTGCCCTGATCACCGCTGAGTTTGCAGTGGAACAGGGACGCGATGTTTTTGCAGTTCCCGGCAGTATTCTCACGCCTCAAAGCGATGGTACGAACCGATTGATTGAACAGGGCGCCCGTCCTTTGTTGAAAATGACTGAAATCCTTGATGTGCTAAAACTGGAACAAATCCCAGAAAAACAGGCAGTGCGCAAGCAAAACCCTTTGAATCCGAATGAACGGCAGCTACTGAACCATTTGTCACAAGAGCCGATCCATATCGATGAATTGTGTGAATTGACCGGGTTGCCAATTCATGACCTTTCGGCTACACTCACGATGATGGAACTTAAAGGTCTGGTTTCACAGGTGGGCGGGATGAATTATGTTGCCATGCGCGAAACCAGGGCTGCTTATAAAGGATGATCAAAATGCTCGAACATTTCTATGCGGTGATCATGGCGGGGGGCGGAGGGACGCGTTTGTGGCCTGTTTCGAGGCACACGACTCCGAAGCAAATGCTTAAGCTTTTTGGAGAGAAATCCCTTTTTCAGATCGCAGTTGACCGTCTCGACGGATTATTCGAGGCCGATCATGTTTTCGTGGTAACCATTGCTGAACAGGCAAGAATGCTTCATGAAATTACGCCACACATTCCATACGAAAATTATTTGATTGAGCCGATGCCGAGAGGAACCGCGGCGGTTGTGGCAATGGCGGCCGCTGCGTTATATCGCCAGGATAAAGATGCTGTTTTGGCGATCCTGACCGCTGACCATTTCATTGCTGATGTGACTGAATTTCAGAAAATTCTTTGTGCAGCACACGATCTGGCAAACACAGGGTATTTGACTACGCTGGGAATTACACCGACCTATGCTTCGACCGGTTACGGCTATATCGAATCTGGTGCGGAATTGGGAACTTTTCGGGGAGCGAAGGGTTACAAGGTTAAACACTTTGTTGAAAAACCAGATGAATCGACCGCGAAAGTTTTTTTGAATAATCCATTAATGGCGTGGAATTCGGGGATGTTCATTACCCGTGCAGATGTGATCATGGAAGAATTCAGGCTCTACATGCCTGAATTATACAGATCGATCGAAGAGCTGACCTCATTGATTGGCAGAGACCACTCGAATGAGAAATTTATCAATACCTGGTCAGCCATAAAACCTCAAACGATTGATTACGGAATTATGGAAAAATCTCAAAAAGCAGCGGTCATTCCTGCTGCTAATCTTGGATGGAATGATGTTGGCAGCTGGGATTCGTTATTCGATGTGCTCACGCCAGATCGAAACGGAAATATTATTATCAATGCCAATCCCATCACCCTTGAAACAAAGGATTCACTGATTGTTTCAACCGATCCCTCTTCAGTGGTAGTTACAATGGGATTAAAAGACATTATTGTGGTAAAAACACCTGATGCAGTTTTGATTTGTCCGCGCGGTGAAAGCCAGCGGGTGAAAGAACTGGTCAGTTATTTAAAAGAGAATCATTACACCCTTTTCTTATAGGGAGGTTTCTGTGGAAGCGTATTGTGTCAAATGCAAAGTAAAGAGAGAGATCGAGGGAGCTAGTGCTGAATTCAATGCCGTTGGTACTCCGGTGACACGCGGAAAGTGCCCGGTCTGTGGCACGACCATGTACCGTATTGGCGAAACCCCTGCTCATGCCCAACTAGATCGACCGCCCAGACGCCATTCCAAACCCCGCAACGGAAAACTGGTGATTGTGGAATCTCCAGCAAAAGCCAAAACTGTGGGCAGGTTTCTGGGGAAAGGTTATACCGTGCGCGCATCGGTTGGTCATGTCCGCGATTTACTTCGGTCTGAACTCTCAGTAGATGTAGAAAATGGATTTACTCCCAAATACCGTGTTCCCAATGAGAAAAGGCCAGTTGTCAAAGAGTTGAAAGCCCTGGCAAAAGAAGCTGAAGAAATTTATCTGGCAACAGACCCTGACCGCGAAGGTGAGGCTATTGCCTGGCATTTACTGGAAGCCGCTCAGATCGAGCCCAAACTCTCGAAACGAGTAGTATTCCATGAGATTACTGATCATGCTATCAATGAGGCATTTGCCAATCCGCGAGAGATCAATATGGATCTGGTGGATGCGCAGCAGGCAAGGCGGGTACTCGATCGTCTGGTAGGTTATTCCATCAGCCCGGTCTTATGGGAGAAGGTGCGCAGCAGGCTCTCAGCCGGCCGCGTGCAGTCAGTTGCGCTAAGGCTGATTGTTGAACGTGAGCGTGAGATCGAAGCCTTCAATCCGGTTGAATATTGGTCCATCGAAGCCGAACTAACGCCGGAAGGAAAAAAAACCCAGTATAAAACCAAATTAGCCAAGATCGATGAAAAGGATCCTGATTTAAGTAATAAGGAATTGGTTGATGGTTATCTGGTTGAAATCGAGCAATCACCATTCACGATCACTAAAATCAAAAAGAGCGAACGCCGCCGTAAACCATCGGCTCCGTTCATAACAAGTACCCTGCAGCAAGAAGCATCACGCAAGTTGGGATACACTGCCCGGCGTACCATGATGATCGCTCAGCAACTTTATGAAGGTCTGGATGTAGGTGAGGGTGGTGCCAC
>JAJUGU010000024.1 GCA_029265815.1 Anaerolineaceae bacterium
AGAAAATCCCATTCCAGTCGTTTTTGACCCTCAAAACGGTCAAAGTCATAAGGCGGATTTAAATAGAGCCAGGAAATGCTTTCATCACTCAGAACACAAGCCTGCCAGGGAGCCTGGTAAACTTTATCCATCACGTTTTGAGCTTTCCCTGCTCGTTCAGGTGAGAGTTCAACCCCCCAGGTTTCGCAGTTGAGTGCGTTGCCCAAGGAAGAAGCAGCTTTCCCTTCGCCTGCGCAGGGATCAAATAACCGCCCTCTTTCGCTGGGCGGTTTCAGGTAAGTGCGGATGATCTCGACAACCGGTTCATCCGTGGGGTAGTACCCCATTCTTTCGATTGCTGGTGGACGCATTGTTCACTCCTTTACGAAAAAATCCCCGTAGGAGACGCGTCCAACCCCTTGAGGGGATGAATAGCGCCCCCTCCGGGGTGATGTTGCGAATAGTTTTTCTTGTTCTCTCAGATGGTCAGTGAGATTTCCTCCTGAGCTAATAACTCAGATAACAGGTCTTTCCAGTCAGCTTGCAGGTCAATTCTGGCACCAAGGATACAATCGCCACCTGTGGTCAGATCTTGAACCAACTTACGACTACGAGCTTGTTTCCAAAGGGCTACTGACCATTCATCCAGGATCGGCACCTCCAGAGCTTCTTTGATTCGTTCAACGAAAAGCTGTATCAATTCCTTTTCTGGATCAGGTGTTCCTCGAAAAATAAGCAGATATGCACTGAGGTCTTCTGGTTCCCATTTTCCAGGAAGCGCAAGCCGAGATACAAACCCGACATGATGACTGGTGTATTCAGGCATGGCTTGCCAGGCTTGTTCATACTTATCAGTGGGAATCAGGGACACATCGCTTAGGCCGTCCTGAGTCATTTGTAGGGATTTCCCGCACATGAGGGTCACTCGTAGTGACTCCAGGCTGGTCTTGTAACCTACAAGGCCAATATACGCCAGGTTGTGATCGGTGTCATAGGCATAGCCGGTGGCATGTGCCATTGCTTGCCCGTTCCGAAGCTTTGGTACCGCTTCAGGAAATAGACGATCACCCGATTTGGAATCCCCGCTTTCCTTCGGAACAATCTTCCAAACAACGATCCCAGAATTGACTCGAGCCAGTTCTTCGTTGACCTCTTTCAGAACTTCGTACAGACCTTTCCAGGGTTGTGCTCCGGTGAAAGTGACGCTGGTTTCGCCGCATTGAATATGGATACTCCGGTCCTTTACATCGAGGATTGCTTCACCTAGAGTAAGAATTCGGTAGTTAGCTAACACTTGGGGTAGTTTCTCACCCGATTTTGCAGTAAACAGGTAAGCTCCGAGTTCCGAATCGTAGTTAAGGAAGCCGGCTTTACCAACCGCATAATCGTATGGGTAAGCTGCCCGTGTCAGTTCCTGACCGAGATCTTCTCTCGAAGGTAAGCCACAGCCATCCTTATAAGCAGCGATAATGATCTTGCCCTCCTTCTGCCTGGCGATAATACGGTTCACTTTTTCACGCAGGTATTTGTCTTCGTAAACATTCATGTGATCCTCCTTTGGATTAGATATGGATTGACTAACCAACGTTGAATAACAAAAATAGCCAACGTTCTTGTGTTTCTGTATGCACTGCATAACAGAACATCAAACCAGGTGCCTGAAACTTGAATATTGTTTCAGCAACCAGGTTTCATGCCCTGTCCATTCGCATGTAAAATGAAGAAGGCCTTTTTATATCCGCTACAAAAACGAAAGCCGGACTTTATTATGAAAATTTATGAAATCGATGGGAAAAAATATCGGCTCCCCAATGAACTTACCGATTTTCAGTTACAAATGTACATTCACTTGATAAATTGGAAATGGGCTCATCTGACTCAAGAATCGGGATTTTTCAAGAACTCTCCTTATGATGCTTTGCTACCAGATGAATTGAAATCACAGGGTTATCCGCTGTATCGCCCAATAAAGAAACGTTTCCTGGATCATCAACAACGATTCCCCTTCAAGTCCCATAAGTTTCTTGGACATATGGCGAGTTCTCAGGCTGCATGCGCTAATTTGTTCTTGCCTCTCCTCGAGGATCCGCTGGTCGCTGCCAAGATTCTAGTTGCTGTAAAAACAGACCTCAAGTCAATTGCGACGGATCATCTAGACAGAGGATTTCGGATAGAGTTTTGGGACGAACCGGACAATGTGCTTAATGACCATACAAATGTGAGCGGAACCGACGCAGATATTGCCATTGCATACTATGATCATGAGGGCAATCTCAACCTATGGATGATTGAACATAAACTGACGGAAGTGGAGTTTACAACTTGTGGAGGTTTTAAAAGCCTTGGACGTACTCCCTCTCATGCCTGCGCACCAGCATCCGCAATCCTGGATAATAAAAATCTTTGTTATTACCACAGCAAGTGTAAATTTCGTTATTGGGATATTACGGTGCAAGATACTTCACCGTTTACTGCCAACCGTATTAGAGAATATGACGAATGCCCATTCAAAGGTGGCATGAATCAGTTGTGGCGGAATCAACTGCTTGCCACAAGCCTTGAAATATCGCCTTCACCCAAGTGGCCCTACAAGAAAGTGTATTTTTCGGTGGTATATCATCCTCGAAATGATTCCTTACGGCCATCCATTGATGAATTTCAAAAATTGATTGGTTACAACGAGCGGTTCTTTGCGTTTTCATCGGAAAAATTGATAAACCGCGCTAAAGAGATAAATGAGCCAGCTTTATCTGAATGGGTACGCTGGTATCAAGAACTCTATTATTTCTAACTAAGAATCCGGAGTTTCATCGGAAAGGTTCACGGGGAAGCCCAATGCTTCCCCGTGATTACCTACCTTCCATCGATATGCATGGGCATTAAAACGTATAGATTCTCCTCATCTCCTGTTGAATGGAGTACCGCCGGTGTGTTGTGGGCATTCGCCTCTATGGTCACTTTTTTGGTAGTGATGGCTTCCAACCCATCTTGCAAGAATTTCACATTGAATGCGATCTCCAATTCCTGTCCTTCAACAGTGGCATCAAGCTCTATCTCACTGGCACCGGTCTCATCGGATTCAGCCAACAGTTTGACCCTCCCTGTTTGATCAGCTCCGGGTTGAAGATGAAAGCGCACCACATTGCTCCCTTCGCGAGCAATGATGCTGGCCTGTTTGCAGGCTTTGAGCAGGTCTCCCGCGTCAAGGACTGCTTTGGTCTTGTGACCTTTGGGTAGAATCGCCTGGTAATCGGGGAATTTCCCATCGATCAATTGTGAGACCATCTGCACGTTTTCACAACGGAACACCACCTGGCTGCCATTCGTGGGTAAAACAAAAGTGATCCTGGCTGTTTTTGTCGCGTTCAGGATTCGCACCACCTCTTTCAATGCGGCAGCCGGTATGATTAACTGCTTCTTGGCGAAC
>JAJUGU010000019.1 GCA_029265815.1 Anaerolineaceae bacterium
CCATGGTGGGTGGGTACTTCATCATTCGTTCCATGATTATGGAGGCAGTGTAGATGACAGCTCTCATTTACCTCACCGGAATTGCTGTTTTTGCACTGGTCATCTACCTGACACTTGAACTTGGACCTGCAGCACCCACAGGCCGGTTATCTGAGATTCTTACGCCAGCAGATGGCGTTATCCTGACCGGATGGCGTAAATCCCTATCTCCACTAGACAAGCCTGTATCTAGATGGACGCCAGCTGGTTTTTTACGGAAAACACGGGCAGATCTGTATTGGGCTCACATCGGAGATCGCTGGAACGATTGGAACGAAGTGCAATTTACCTCTCTGCGGGTGGCTTTAGCTGTAGCAGGGTTTGGATTGGGGATGGTAGCCACTGCGGAACCAGTATTTGCATTGGTAGGTGGATTGGTTGGATTTCAATATCCTGCTATGTCTATGGGCGGGATTGCCCGTCGCTATCGCCGTCAGTTTATTGCTCAACTTCCAGAATTTGTTCAGCTAGTTTCAGCCCAGATGTCTGCAAATGTTTCGATGGAAGAAGCCTTGCGTCGGACAGCTCAAGCGCAAAGCTTGGTTGGCAAATGGATGCGGTGGGTTCTTCAGATGGCGCAAGGTCGTGATCTCATTGAGCAAATGCAACGCGAAGCCCAGGAATCGCATCTCCCCGAATTGATCGGCATGTCTGTTCAATTGGAATTCATCCGACGCGGTACTGCCCAACAGGAATTGATGGGACAGCTGGCAACCAGTATTGCAGCTGACTATATTGGCTCCGCTGAGCAGCGAGCAGAAAAAGTGGGGTCCGAACTGGTAATCCCAATGGTGGTTTTTTATTTCCTGCCATTCCTGGTGACGTTGCTGGCTGTAATCGGATGGCCAATTGTCCAGAATCTAGGTGCGATGTAATGGCCACCAATCCCCTCCATTGCATTCGGAAACATTCCGATCGCATACGTGACCTGGTTGGTTTTGGCTTCTTCCTTTTTGCCACGCTTATTTCCGGGTTGGCAGCCTGGCAGCATCCTTCTATCCTGGCCTGGCTGTTTGCGATTCATAACGGGTTATTAGCTTTCTTCTACACCCGGCGAACACCGGCGAAACAATATGATCGCACCGGATTATGGCTCGGAATGATCGCCGCATTCTTGCCCACATTCACAACTTCCAGCCATAGCGAGTGGTATTTGCTCATACCTGCCCTGGCTGGCTACTCATTGATCTTGTGGTCTCTCATCACTTTAGGATCACGTTTTGGGGTTGCTCCTGCGGATCGTGGCCTGACCAGTCGTGGTCCCTATCGGTTTTTACGTCACCCGATGTATCTAGGAGAACTGGTGTTCAGGGCAATGATGGTTTTCAGTTCTCCAGATTGGTTCACTGCCATTCTTTTATCTGTTGCTCTGACGTTCATTCAATGTTGGCGAATCCTTCGAGAAGAAAAAATGATTGACGGATATGCCTGCTACATGCGGATTGTACCTTGGCGATTGATTCCTGGACTCTGGTGAAAAATATGGCGCGGAACTTTTCAAACATGTGCTTTGCGTTGGCTTTGAGTATCACCCTACTCATGAAATCATTTGCTGTCCAAGACGAATTGGTCTGGTTAGCGGTGTTGAGTGTATTTGTTTCTGCCATTCTGACCAATTTGATGTGGATTCGATCCATGGGAATTGCCGGGATTAGTGGTTTATCCATCGTGTATATCAAGTTGGGTAGCGGTTCACTACCAGGAACCATTTTGACGGTCATAACCACCTTGCTTTTGGTTATTGCGGTTTTCTTGGCAATCTATGCAGATTTGTCCTACCCATCGAAAAACATCCAAGGAGATGAAAAACAATATGAAATTTAATTTTGGAAATTCCTTTAATTTGAAACGGAATTCGGCTCTTGTTATTTTGCTCGGGGCTCATCAACCTGATCAAAAAGTATTGGAAGCACTCTCCCAGACTGACAATCTCTCAGTACGGGAAGCATTCTCTACTCGTGGTGTTTTACAGAACCTGTCTGGAGTACACCTGGTTATTCTCGGTGACCTGCTCCCAATATCAGATGTATCTGAAGAGATACTTCATAGTGCGCTGGATAAGAGTGGGATCCCGGTGGTTACTCAAGACAATTTTGTAATAGACCCGGCTGAATGGCTAGGGCGAGCCCGGTTGACCAGTGCCAAACAAGTCTCGTTCCTACCAGCCCGTCAGATTAATTTGGTGAATTGGTCTGGAGGAGTGGGAAAAACAACCCTTGCGATGGCTGTCTGTAAACGCTTCGTCAGGAATACAGGACTGCCAGCGGCATTGCTTGAACTTAGTATGGGCGGTAGCGCACTGCACGCTCGAATTTCACCCGACCTTCCCGAATTCTTTACCATTGCCACTCATAAAGCAGAGCCTGCTCTTTGGAATGGGGTTAGTTTATACCCGATGGATGGCCGAACGATCGATGTCCTTTGGAGCGAAGACCCGCAAGGGGTTCGAAATCTACTGGCAGAGATCCAACAGAAACACACACTTTTTGTCGTGGACTGTTTTCCCGGTCATCCCCTTTTTTCGGAATTGTCAAAACCTAAGCCTGGATTGATCAACCTGGTCGTTACCTCTCCTCGCGATGATGCCATATTACAAGCCAGACGATTGATGAGCGAAGTTTCAGAACCACACCATTTAGTCTTGAACATGGCCAAATCGGTCTCTGATCGTGCAGAAAGCGGCGTGTCGATTGTGTTGCCTTACAACGAAACATGGGCTCAGTCGCTCGACCCACGATTGGCTGATCCCATTTTAGAACAAGCATATACCGGCTGGAAACGGAGAAAATAATGAATCGAACTGTTCAATTTATTATCGGTGTAATTGCCGTTGTTGTTGCCCTGGGAGCAGGTTTCTATGGACGCAATCTGTATTTGAAGGAAGTTTCCACTTATCAGGTACCAGTACCCATCAATGCAATCCCTGCTTACGCAATTCTAGATGCAGACATGTTTCAAATGCGCGAGATGCCTCGCACGATGGCATCTTTACCCTATCACCAATCCACCCAGGATCTGGAAGGAAAGATCAGCACGGTTTCGTTGCCGGCAGAACTGCCGGTTGCTCAGGCAAATGCGGTGCCAGTCACGCAGTTTCGACTGGCCGATGCAGCATATGAAGTTCTCTCAATACCGGTTGAACCTGTTTCTGCAGTAGGTGGACAAATTCGAATCGGAGAACACGTCAATTTATATCAAGTGATTCCCGAGGAAATTGACCCTGAGAACACAGCGATTTCAGCCAACGATCAATCTACCTTCAAGGTCGAGCTCATCGCCAGGAGTGTTTTGGTAGTAGATGTCCGCAATGCACAAGGTGTCGCTGCAGAATCCAATCAGAAGAGTGAGGATAACTCAACGTTTGGTGGCAGCCCTCAGAACGAACAAGTCCAAATCCTTACCTTGGCGGTAGAGCCGAAAGATGTGGACGTTATTCTCACTGCGGTTGCAGCAAGTAAAAAACAAGGTGGATTGTTATGGTCAACTCTGGCACTTCCTTGACCCATCCAACCGTTCCACCAACCCTTCAGCCCTTAAACCAATCCGATCTGCTCCTGATTGAACGGGTCCGTGAGGAATTGGTACAGCGGGGAATCAACCCACCCAGCTGGCGAGAAGCAGACTCAGAAAAACGTCGTCGTTTCTATGATGAGGTGCGCTCTATCTTGATTGATCAGGGTGAGAATCGTAGTTCCGTCAATCGCAATGCGCAAATTATCACGGATGCATTGTCCGGAGTGGGATTACTCGATCAGTTGCTGCGTGACCCATACGTGGAGGAAATCTTTGTGCGTAATGGGGTGGTAGCTGTGGAATATGATGGGAGTTTTTATCATCTGGGGAAACTGGCTGATGACAGCTATTTCGAAAACCTCGCTGTGCATGTTGCTGATCAAGGCGGCGCTACTTTACGCGGAGATCGCCCGGCTGTGTTAATTGATCTGCCAGGCGGAGAACGGTTTACCGCCATCGTTCCGCGCCTGTCAACCGAGGGGACTGCAATCAATATCCGTACTTTCGGACGGCGTGTTCGCACCTTGGAAGAAATGGAGCAGACTGGCACTTTTGCCAAATGTGATCCGACATCAATCGGATTTCTGCAGACATTTACCAGCCCTGCTGAAAAAGATACCAGGTCCGAACTGACCTGTCGGATCCAATCTCTGAAAGACACACCAGATCGATTTCTAGCCTTGATGGTAGCCAACCTGGCCGGCAGCCTGATGATTGCTGGGGAAATGGGTTCTGGCAAGACGACTTTACTCAACGCTCTCTCGGGTTTCTTGCCTGTATCTGCACCGATTGCTGCGCTGGAAACCTTTCGGGAATTGGAAATCCAGCACCCTTTTTTATTGCGTACTGTAGCTCCAGCTGAATTATCGCCTGGCACACCTGGCGTGACCCTGGATTGGGTCCTAAACGTTATTTATACCCGTATGAACCCGGCAGCCATCCTGGTGGGTGAGGTGGTAGGAAATGAGGCACTGCAATTCTTAAAAGCCACCTGCCTGGGGCGCAAAGCATTGACAACCATTCACGGTGGGACGATAGAAGAGTCCCTGATGCGTCTTGAACAACTTGCCCTGGCTGCAGCGCCGGAATTGGGATTAGCTGCTGTTCGCTCGATGGTAGCGATGGGATTGGATGTTATTGCTTTGATGGGAAGGGTCAACCGATCAGGAAGAGTTCAACGCACCTTACAGGCCATCGCCACGATTAATGGAATTAATGCGAAAGGTGATTATTGTTTGAACTACCTTTACCGGGCAGAAGGTGATGAGAGCCTCCCTGTCTTTGAACAAGCCTATCACCAGTTGGAGGGAATGAAATGAACCGCTTCTTAAAGTGGATCCTTGTCGTTGTATTTCTACTTGCTGTCGTAGGATGCCTGGTTTTTGTTTTTGGGAACCTGAACGCCTTAATGAAGGTGGACCCTGCACCATCAAGTGTAGATTATTCCGAAGATGTGAATCATAAGAACGAGGAAATCGAGAACAAATTGCGGAATGCCCCCTGGCAAGGATTGCGTTTTATCCGGCAAGAACGAACGTGGCGTTTTTATGGAGTAGCAGGTGAAACCAAACAGATTGATTTTATCCAACCGATGAGCTTGGTGAAAGTCTACTTTCTCGAAGCAGACGGTGACCTAAGCTTTACCTGGGCGGCTACTGATATTCAATTTTCTGGAAAACCGGCCTATTCATTGATTTCCCATCCTATCCAAGAAGGCCAGTTGATTGGAGTTCAACTGAAAGGGGATTATGTCACTCAAAATGGCGTTTATTGGGAGGATTGCGAGTCTGATTATTGCCACCTGGCGCAAATGATTGACACCATGATTGTGCTGGATGATGTGGGAACTGGACTCACGAACGGGTTTATTCGTTATGGTTGGGAACCGCCAACTTATCCAATGTATGGTTTTTTATGCTGGCAAATCATCTCCACAAATGATGACCCAGATAAGTCGTTATTAATTGGCCAGGAGTGACTTATGGAACCTTGTGATTATCACAAAGATATAAATCCAGTCGTCAATCCTGAAACCGGACAGCAGGAATTCCAGGATTGTCATCACCCTTTAGCCAGAAAAGATGGAAAGGTGATCTTGAGCCGGCATCTGATGTCAGTCAGCTTAGGACGGTGGCTTCGTTCATTTGAGATTGTTATTTATAAGGATGGGAATCCGCAAAACTTGACGATTGAGAATCTAGTTCTGACAACCCTCGGCAAACTTTCACATGACCCGGATCATAAGGCGGTAATTTTGATTTGCCCATATTGCGGAGAACCTTTCAAAGTCACCCTTTCTCATAAAAATCGGCGGATCTACCATAACGATTCCTGCCGAAGGTTGGCTGATCGGAAATTTATCATTGATCCAGAAGAATTACGGCAGTTGGTATGGGAAATTCCAACTACTCAGATTGCTGCCTTATACGGAGTTTCTGATAAAGCCGTTGAAAAGCGCTGCAGGGCGTTAGGTATTCCAAAGCCTCCGCGCGGGTACTGGACCAGACTGGATCGTATAAAAGATTCTCCGGAGGATGAGGCATGAGTCCGTTTCGATTCTTAATTGATGCAGGAGCAGTGTTCCTGGCGGGCGGTATCTTTCTGGTTTTATACAATACGCTGTTATCTGGCGTAGAAATCATAGTGAAAACCTGGCGCAGGACATTTGTTTCCTGGGCAGGTCGCCGGCTACGGGCGATGGGCGTCATTCAAGAAAAGTCTTACCAGGCACACAATGAGTTGGATTGGAAGCGATTAATTTTATTGATTGCCACGCCAGGGTTAGCAATAGCAGTCCAAGATTTTATGCTCTCACCGATTGTACTGTTGATCGGTTTAATCATCCTGATTTGGATCAACTTTCAGCAAAAACAGGTCGAGCGCGCACAAATCAACGAGGATGCGGAATCGGTTGCCTTGCAAATTCGATCATTGATGAGAGTAGATCACTCTCTTTTGAATGCTTTGATGAAGGTCAAATTGCCTGTGGGCGTGATGAACCACGCCATCGAGCAGGTCGCAAACCGCTTACGAATGCATCAACCCCCTGCCCAGGCTGCACAGGCATTAAAAGGATTACCCGGAAATGTCACATCAAGGCTTTCGGCTTTGATTGCCAATAATGCTCAGCTGACAGAAGAAATTCAGGACGAGTTACTAGTCTCACTGGAACAGGAAGCTCACCGCCAAAAACTGGTGCGTTCAAAAACACGCCAGACCCTTTCGCTTGTTCGTGGAACAATCCGACTGCTACAAGGTGTAGTTGCCGCTTCCGTGTCCTTCGTAGTTTTATCACCAGCCTGGCGTGATTTTTTCCTGCAAGATGCACCTCATCGGGTGTTACTGGCTGTCATGATTTGTGGGGTCGTGCTAGCCAGCCTGTATTTTGAGTACGAAGTCTACCAATTGAGTTTTGGGGAGGTCTAGGAATGGATACCTTTTCCCTTGTGGTGGGCTTTAGTCTGGCAATCGGAGTGGGCATGATTGCCAATACCGTAATTTCCATTTTATTTGAAACAGGAAGGAGGATTAGCCGTCCGATACAGCGTGGCCGTTTACACGCTCTCGGACTCGGAACCAAATATCAAAGCGACGAGAAAAGAACAGAAAAAGCAATTTTGGGGTTCGGTGACATTCCATGGGGAGCGCTTTATGCGGGTACAGCCCTGATTGGACTGATCCTATTGGCAGTCTTAGGACCGCAGCTTTCCAGCATCCGGTTGGGTTTTCTGGCATTGCCAGGTCTGGTGTGGTTAGCCAAACGCTATTTGATCCAGCAGCGAAAACGGTTCATGGTCGGACAAATTCGACAGTTTCTGATCGATGTGCGTCTGCATATGAGCTTACAAGGTTCGCTCTTGCTTGGATTGGAGAGCTTGGCAAAGACGACCGTCGAAACTTCAGTTGTATACCAACGTCTACAAAAAAGGCTGAAGGGTAGTTCTGCTCGCAGTGGGTTGGATTTACTTAACCAGTTAGCTGACGATTTGAAATCTCCCCAGTTGCTTCGCGTTGTACAACGTGTCCAGGCTGCTCAACAATCCGGAGGAGTCTCCGATGTTGATCAAGCGATTGCCAGTGTCATCGAAGAATTGAACGAAGAGATCGGTTACCAATCCGAAGAACAGATGCAGCGTTTGCCCCTGCGCATCACCTTACTTGCTATGCCGTTTCTCCTTGGTCCAATTGTTATCTTGTTGTTTTACCCGCTTGTTGACCGCATCCTGAAAACCCTCTCCGGGGTGTCGATTGGCGGCGGTTTCTAACCCCCTATCGCTCCGCGATGGGGGCGTACCAGCCCATTTTTCAAAACCCCCGCCCAAAGTGCGAGGGAAAGGAGCCTGTTTATGTTGTTCGATAAGAAAGCATCCGAAATTCCACAGTTTGTTGTTGTTCTGGCGATCGCCGTTGTCTTGGGAGCAGTGGCTATCTGGGCCATCCTGAGCAATATCGGTACCCAAGGCGGCAGTATTGCGGACTGGATTAACAGCATCGCTGTGCCGGCTGCACACCCATAATTTTTTAGCAAACCTGGTAGCTGGTCTTCAGGATAGAAGGCCAGCTACCACACATTAACACTCCGCTTCCTCTGTAAGAGTGCAGAGGAGCGTTCCAAGGAGAGGAGGAAATATGTTGCATGATCGAAATGGACAGAGCGTTGTAGAGTATATCGTTGTCCTGGCGATCTTCATCGCTCTGGTTGGCGGCGCGCTCTGGGAAGTCTTTTCCACTTTAAAGGTCAAGTTCAATGATGTCAACGCCGAAATTGGGTCTTAAATCAGATTCTAAGGGGCAGGCAGCAGTTGAAGCCTTGTTAGTTCTGATGGTGCTTGCACTGGTAATTTTTGGTGGTATTGAACTCAGCCGTGGAGTGGCCATGAGGCAGGCATTGGACAGCAGTGCCGGCGCAGCTGTTCGCGCTTTATCCCTAGATCCTACCCAATGGAATTATGCAAAGAACTTGATTCAAGAAGGGACAAACCAAAATGTGATGGGTACGGTTGAGGCTACGACCATTCAAGTTTTTGATGCTGCCGGTACTCCACGGAGTTCAGCCTGGCTTTCAGGCAGCCCATTTGGAACTACTTTTATCCTGGAGGCTTCAGCACCATTTCAGGCAGATATTCCCTTCCTCTCTGAACCCATCATGACAATACGGGTTCAGCATTGGGGAATCGTGGAGCGGTATCCATGATCCCATTACCTTTAAAAGCTTTTACTGGAAATGGGATGATTATTGAAAGAAAAGCACAATCCGCAGTGTGGGGATTATTATCCATCCTCGTGCTTGTAGTGATTGCAGGTGGGCTCGTGGATATTTACAGGCTGTATGCGGCACGTAATTGGGCTTATTCTGTGGCGCAAGAGGCTGCACTTGCAGGAGCATCCCGAGGAAGGGACTGGGATACTGTTCTCACTACTGGCTTTATCCAACTAGATCAAGCCGTGGCCAGTAATGAAGCCCAAAACGTAGTTAATTCTGCTATGCAAGCGCGTGGAATTATTGGGTACACCTCGTCAATTCGGGTTCTGCCTGATCCTTTTGGAGGAACGATTTCCGGATTTCCACCTCGTCCAGTTCGCTTGGGAAGTGGATCGAGTGATTGGTCTAGTAATGAACCTGCTGTTGGAGTCTATTTGGAGGTTCCAATCCAATGGACGATTCTGAACATTTTCGGAATCGATTTGAAAACCGTTCGGGTATTTGCATCCGCTGGGGTTGTCCAATGAAAAAATTTTACTTAAATCTGATGAAGAGTAAGAAAACACTTCTGGGAATTATCCTTGCCATTGTGATTGGTTTGGTGATCACGATCTCTGCGCTGGCGGATTATGGCCATCCTATCGTTTCTTATAATCGAAATCCCGTTTCGATCACATTCCCCAGAGCGGGAAGAATTGTTTTATGGAATGTCATCACCTCAAGCTCACCAGGGTATTTTTCGCGCTATTACTTCATCCGTAATGGCTGCAGGGTAGGGCAGAACTGCACCTATATGGATGTGATCAACAACCAAACTGTGCTGACCCCGATCACGGTTGCAGCGGGTGAGACGATCCAGATCAGAGGTTGTGATTGTTATGGAGGTAACTGCGGTTCAGGGGG
>JAJUGU010000009.1 GCA_029265815.1 Anaerolineaceae bacterium
ATCTTGTTTTCAAAGCATCTCGAAAAAATCACTGCGATTGAACCATCAAGGGCAATGCGCGATGTTTTGAAAAGTAAGATCTCTCAAGAAGGAATAAAAAATATTGAAGTGCTTGCACAAAAGTGGCCGGATTGTACTCCTGACCCTCATGATTATGTGTTTTGTTCACATGCCATGTATGGAACGGCTGACTTGCCTGCATTTATCAAAAAAATGAACGATTGCTCACGAAAGATGAGTTTTCTCTTGATCAGAGCGCCGTCTTCTGGTGGATTGATCACAGAAGCATTTCAACATGTCTGGCAGCAACCCCATGACTCTCCAAACTTTACAATCGCTTACAATATTCTGCTGCAGATGGGAATCTTCGCCAATGTTCTCTTTGAGGAATCTGAAAAAAAGCATTTTCTTGCCAGTGCAAGTGAAAAGGAAGCTTTCGTTGAATTAAAAAGACGCTTGGGTTTACTCGATACTGATAAATATGACGCGTATTTGATCAATTTATTACAGAGGAGGCTGGTTGAACAGGATGGTCAGTTCTTGTGGCCTGGCACTGTTCGCTCAGCCCTGATCTACTGGGAAGCCAAACATTAAAATCAGTGCAGGTTCACATAAATGAACAAAATGGAGGATGCTCAATTCTTTCGAGAATCCTCCATTTTCATATTAGATTAGGGGTGAACAATACGATAAAATTCGTCCTCGCTATCTACATGATAGCGATACACATCATAAAATAGTTTGTGATAGCGAATGGTTTTTTCTCCGTTTGGGAAGGTGGTAGTGATGCTGATGGTATAAAGAGGGGGCATACCGTGAAGAGTCACACTGATGTAATCTCGAGCTTCAAAAAGGCCAAAGGCGAGAAGCAGGGTTAGACCAGCAGCCAGCAAACCTGTCATGAGACGCTTCTTAAATAAGCGAAATACACCTGTTGCAACGAAGAGCATTCCCAGAACAGAGTAAATAGATACCCATGATGTATCATAGCCGAGAAAGAGAACCGCGATCACCAGCAAAATTCCCCCAAAAGCAAATAAAAGGCCATTGATCAGGCGATTTACTCTTTGATTTGAGTGCAACAGAGTTTTGAGAATCGTATCATCTGCACTGGCCGTTTGCGCTTCAGGTTTTATCCTTTCGCCAATGATGAGTTCGTTGACAGTTACACCTAATATTTCGCTTAATGGTTTCAACAAGGATATGTCTGGCAATCCTCTGCCGGTCTCCCAGCGAGAAACCGCCTTATCGGTGACACCCAGTTTCTGAGCCAGGTCACTCTGAGTCCAATTGTTTTGTCTGCGCAGATCTGCGATTAATGCGCCTGTTTTGTAATTATTCATTTGACTCCTCCAATCTTCAGGATGATAATCACATCACACGAAATTGTCACCCTATGATGGATAGAGTTGTTATTAAACCAAAAAGGCTGCCTCTTCTGGGGCAGCCTTTTTGCCATGATTAACGGAACCAGATCTGGGTGCAAAATAGTGTGAAAAGCACCCACACAGTAGAAAACACGAGTACGATTACCAATCCCGCAAGAACCGCGTACCAGTTATATCTTCGAGCTTCAGACCGTGTCAGCTGATCACGCGGGATACCTTGTGGGGTGTTCTCTTCCCTGCGGCGGCTTTTCTTGTCATACCAGCGCATACCGGGCACATCCATGTTGCAGATGACCCTGCCGTCGTCGTCCTCGTATTTCTTTTCTTTGTAATTCATCATGCAACTATCTTACCACGATACTGACCCTAATCATATAGATGACAACTAACCATATGATTGGGTTCAATTTCCTTGGTTTCTGGTGCGACTGTTTTACAAATTTCCATGCATTGGCGACAACGCGTGTGAAACTTACAACCCGAAGGAGGATTCGCCGGTGATGGAATGCTGCCTTCAAGAATGATGCGGTTCATCTTCAAGGTTGGATCAGGAATAGGGGCGGCACTTAAAAGCGCTTGCGTATACGGGTGCAGCGGGTTTTGGAAAATTGATTTCTTGACGCCATGTTCAACCAGATTACCGAGGTACATAACACCCACATCGTCAGAGATATGTTCAACAACTGAAAGGTCGTGTGAAATGAATAGGTAGGTGAGCCCAAACTCGTCCTGTAAATCCTTCAGCAGGTTGATGATCTGAGCCTGGATCGAAACATCAAGGGCTGAAACCGGTTCATCACAGACAACGAATGAAGGGTTGAGAGCGAGCGCCCTCGCGATGCAGATGCGCTGCCGTTGACCGCCTGAAAATTCGTGCGGATATCTATCTTTATGATATGGTTCGAGGCCGCAAGCCTTCATGATCCGATCGATATGATTGTCATATTCGTTATCGGGAACGATTTTATGTTCTTTGACTGCCTCTCCGATGATTTCGCTGACAGGAAGTCTTGGCGAAAGGCTTGAATAAGGATCCTGAAAAATGATCTGCATTTTCGGACGAATGGTGCGCATTTGTTTACGAGAAATTGCAAAAATATCAAACCCGTAAAAGAAAACGTCACCACTTGTTTTTTCATTCAACCGCAAAATTGTTTTGCCGATGGTTGTTTTTCCACAACCAGATTCACCCACCAGCCCCATTGTTTTACCGCGTTTGATCTTAAAACTGACACCATCAACGGCTTTGACATATCCAACGACGTGCTGTAACAACCCTGCTTTGATCGGGAAGTACTGCTTTAGGTTGTTTACCTCAAGCACTGGATCGGGTAAAGCGCCTGATTCTAAGAATTGTTGTTCCATACTTATGCCTCTGCCTTGGTAGCCATGCTGTGATAACAGGTCACCATGTGCGTTTTCGTTACATAAACTTCCCTGGGATATTCACCATCACAAACTGCCATGCGCTTTTCACAGCGGTCCTTGAAATAGCAGTAATTGGGCATATTAATCGGGTTGGGTACATTCCCGGGAATATTATAAAGCCGCTTAACCTCACGATTGATCACTGGCTTTGATTTCATCAAACCCACGGTATATGGATGAAGTGGATTTTTGAAAACTTCAAGCGCGGTTCCCTTTTCGACAATCCGGCCTGCGTACATAACGACGACGAAATCAGCCATCTCGGCAATGACACCCAGGTCGTGGGTAATGAGCATGATGCTTGAATTGATTTTATCTTTAAGGTTTCTAAGCAGATCAAGGATTTGTGCCTGAATCGTTACATCGAGAGCAGTGGTTGGTTCATCTGCGATAATAAGTTTAGGATTGCAGGCCAGGGCAATTGCGATCATGATGCGCTGCCGCATACCACCTGATAGTTCGTGCGGATACATCCTGTACACCCCTGTGTTATTGGCGATACCAACCAGATCGATCATTTTTAACGAGAGTTCTTTGACCTGTTCTTCCGTCATTTCAGGGTTGTGCAGTTTCACCACTTCATCAATTTGATCACCCACACGAAAAACCGGGTTGAGGCTGGTCATCGGTTCCTGGAAAATCATGGAAATCTTGCTGCCGCGGATGGTTTCCATCACGCTTATTGGGGTTTGAGCGATATCATAAACCTTATCTCCAGAGTCAAATCGGATGGATCCGGCTATCGTTTGACCCTGCGGACGCTGAACAAGTTGCATTAGAGAAAGCGCAGTTACTGATTTGCCACAGCCTGATTCGCCAACCACGCCAACCGTTTTCCCTTTGGGAATTTCAAAGGATACGCCATCAACAGCTTTTACTGTACCAATGTCTGTGAAGAAGTAGGTATGAAGGTTATCAAACTCCACAACATTGGTCGGATCCTTCATTTTTGTTAAATATTCACTTTCAGGAACATTCTTACGATTGCGCCGCTTTTCAATTTCATCAGTGATGCGGCGGTTTTCGCGTGATATCCTTGCTGATTCCACAGCAGATAAGTGGTTGGAATCCTTGGGCTTAATTTTTGCGTTGATTCTTTCAATGAGAGACCGATTATCATCCATTGTGATCACCTACCTTTTCATCTTCGGGTCATAGGCATCCCGAAGTCCATCACCAACGAAGTTGAAACCAAGCACTGTCAAGAGGATCAACATACCGGCAGGGATCCACATAAACCAGAAATTGGTCATGACATAGGCATCTGAAGCAACATTAATGATGCTTCCCCATGAAGCCAGCGGGTATTTTACGCCAAGCCCTAGAAAGCCCAATGTCGCTTCTGCAATAATTACACCACCAAGTCCCGAAGATGCATAGACGATCAACAAAGGCATGACATTTGGCACAAGGTGTTTCATAATTCTGCGGCTTGTTCTTAACCCGGTAGCCTCAGTGGCGATCATGAAGTCTTGTTCGCGCAGAGAAAGAATCTGGCCGCGGACGATACGAGCAACGCCTGTCCAGCCCAGAATGCCCAAAATAACCATCAAGAGGAAAATTCTCGCCATTGGCTTGACTTCAAGGGTGTCCATGACAGAGCCAAAGATCAACACCATTGGATAGAATGGGATACTGTTTACCAGATCGACGAAACGCATCAATGCCGTATCAACCCAGCCGCCAAAATAACCTGAGATACCACCAACGATGATGCCGATAAAGAGCTCGAAAAAGATGACCACAAAGCCGACCAGCAGGGAGACACGACCGCCATACATGAGGCGGGTCATGACATCCATGCCGTTGTTGTCAAGCCCGAGGAGGTGCTTTCCGGAGGGTTTTTCAAACACGCGGATTAGTTCTGTGGAAGTCTCTTTCTTGATGTTGTAAGTGGTATTGACCCGCACAATTGAATAGTGCTCTGTTTCGTTGGTTTCATCTACATATGAAAACTTTGGTTCATCGTTATATATTGCTTCACGTACAGCGGACTTAAACGAAACCGGCAAAAACAGCGATTGATCGAGAGGGTTCACGATAATATCAGATACCTGGGCAAATTCTTTGCCTGCACTGGTGTAAATTGTCGCTTGACCCTCATTGTATTTAATCGAATACGTTTGATTGCCAACAGAAAACGAATCCTTTTCCTTTGCGATGGCTCGAGTGCTGGCAAGTTTAAAGTCATAAGATGAAATTACCTGTGCGTCTGACTGATTGTAGGCATCATATACAGGCAGCATGGCCAGGGCAACATCATGTTCAATGGAAATTTGAGTTGCCTTTTTGTTTTTCGTCATTCGATAGGTAATTCCATTAAGTTCAAAGGAATTCTGCTTATTGTCAACCGCAGTTTGGTATGCTGCTTTAAGGTCTTCAGCAACGGTGTCACCTGCAAGGGGTCGAAAAATTCCGAGCATTACTTCGGCAACGGTTTCAAGCTGCATAATCCGGTACACGCCTTCGTCCTCGTTGGTAAAGTAATAAGTGTTATCACCGTAACTGAAAGATTCTAGATTCTTTCCGAGCGCGAGCAGGAATTGTGCACGTTCAGCACTGCCAAATTGCAGGCCATCCACAGCGGTATAGCGTAATTCAGTGTTGTAAGTGGCTCCTGCGTAATCCTTGGACATGGTACCTACGCCTTTAAAGACCTCGGTTTGTGTATACGGAGAGAATAATGGACCAAGGAATGAAAAGATGAACATCACCAGAAGAATTCCAAAACCGATGACAGCAAGTTTGTTGCGAATAAATCGTTTGAAAACAAGCATCCCTGGCGAAAGAACTTTAACGCGTCGGGCATCGTCTAGATGCATTTCTTCGGGTTTTGCACCGGTTTGAGTGGCTTCTGGATCCATTTTTGGGGTTTTATCTTCATTTTCAGGCATGATTATCACCATCAATTGGCTCTGACGCGTGGATCAACCACTGCATACATAATGTCAGCGAGGATCAGACTGATCTGCGTCAAAAGCAGGAGGAATGTTGTATAAAACATGGCAAATGGAATATCGCCGCGGACGATGGCTTGAAAGGATATGTAGCCAATGCCAGGGATTTGAAAGAGTGTTTCGGTGATCAACGAGCCGCCAAACATAGAAGGGATCAGATAGCTCATGTAAGAAACAAGCGGGATCAGGGTGTTACGGAAGGCGTGTTTATTAATGACCACTTTTTCCGGTAGTCCTTTGGCACGAGCTGTTCGGATGTAATCAGAGTTAAGGACTTCAAGCATATTGGTTCGGTTATAACGCATCAGCCCACCGATGGAGAGCATGGTAAGCGTTACAACAGGTAAGACCATGTGATAACCGATATCTAGAACCTGTTGGAACGGGGTCATAGATGTATAGAACCTGCCAGTCAACCCGTACAGGTCAAACCAGCCAAGTTTGATTGAAAAAACGTATTTCAAGATGGTGGCGAGGAAAAATGTGGGCAGTGAAATACCTGCCAGTGCAAAAACTGTGATTGCGTAATCTGTTTTACTATATTGTTTTGTCGCTGCCAGGTTACCCAGTGGTATTGACAGG
The DNA here is from genome assembly GCA_029265815.1 of Anaerolineaceae bacterium. Lineage (GTDB taxonomy): Bacteria > Chloroflexota > Anaerolineae > Anaerolineales > Anaerolineaceae > UBA6107. The sequence goes on from JAJUGU010000009.1 coordinate 6,356, forward strand.
AATATTTCGACGAGGAACGTGATGATATTGATAATGACGGAATACCAGATTACCTGGTTGAACTTTTCGGTAACCGGGATACCGAAGTGCCAGGATTCGCCGAAATCACCTCGGATTGCATTTCCCATCCAACCAATAAAGCCGGGAATGATGCCGACATCAAGTTTATAAACAGAATTTAGTTGGTCTAACCACTCCTGGTACGTTTTATTACTTAATGGGTTGCTTGCTCGCTGCCGCGCGATTGTTTCAACGTATGAGGTAGGTAAACACCGGATCACGGTATAGACCACCATCGCTCCGAAGAACGTGATGAACAATCCGAGCAGGAGTCTCCTTAGGATGAAATTTCGCATGGTGATCCTTTTATTCGAGGTATGAATTCTACCGAGTTATTTGTTAAGATAGTAATCCAAATGTGAGCCCGCCTAGAGGCAGGCTCACATTTTGTTGATCCGATCAAGAGATCAGCCACAAACTAGTTGGCCATCTCCAGTAATTCGATGTCATTCAGCCAACCCCAGAAGGTGGTGATATCAGGGGTGATGGTATCAATTTTGATGCGTTGAGTGCTGAAGATGACACAGTTTTGTCGCTGGTAGGTTGGGATTTCGACTGCCCATTCGATGATCTTATCCAGAGCCTGTTTGTAAATGGCTTTGCGGTAGTTCTGATCATCGCTCTGGCGGGCATCTACGATAAGCTGATCCAGTTCAGCATCGCGGATGTGATAATGGTTCGAATCGGAACCACCTTCACCAACAACACCGGAGCTGTGGTAGACCTGGTACATATCGGGATCGATCGTGGCACCCCAGGCTGCTGCCCAGAGTTCCTGAGTACCGGCATCCAATGCATCCCAGAGGATGTTGGAATCAGCCGGGTCATTGATCTTGAGTTCCATGCCGACTTTGGCCAGGGAAGTTTGGGCACCGGTCAGAATAGCAAACGCGGGATGGTCACCAGTACCGTCACCAGGAACGATCACTTCGTAGGAAAGCTTTGCGCCGTCAGGGGCAGCGGTGAGCTTGCCGTTGGCAACAGTGTAGCCGGCTGCTTCGAAGAAGCCCAAAGCTGCGGCTTCTGCTGCAGCGTACTTCTGTTCGGGGGTCATGTCAGCAGTGTAAATGGGGTTACCATTAACATCTACTGAGAAGGCGACCTTGTAGTCTTCATCGGTTGGCTGTGGTGCAGCCCATGATGTGTTGGAGATCGGGTAGTTGATGACGGATGCAGCTTCACCGTAGTAGCTGTCGATGGCAACATCGCGGTAAGCAGCCAGAACTGTGGCCAGGCCGCGGCGCAGGTTCTTGGAAGCATCTGAACCAGGTTCGCCGCCAACATTCACGGTATCGGCATTGATTCCAATATATCCGTAACCCAGGTTGTCAACCTTGCTGGTGGTGATGACATCACCAGTGATCTCACCATTTGAGTTGTAGGAAGCAACCTCATCGAAACGGGAGCGAGAACCAGTCATCTCACCTGCATCTACTGTACCAGTCTGAACAGCGGAAGCAACTTCAGCGGAAGCGGTTTCTTTGAATTGGATTTCTTTGATCTTCGGGCAGCCTCTGTAGTAATTTTCATTAGCCTCGAAGTAAACGGTTCGGTTTTCATATTTCACGAATTTGTAGGCGCCAGCACCCATCGGGGTAGCGGTCAGGCTTAACTGTTTAGATAAATCGCCAAAATCAAAACCGAATTTGTTGTTCTCGTAATCGTATTTCGCAGGATCACCATAATAGTGCATTGGCGCTACTGGAATACCGAGGATTGAGTACACAGCGGGGGCTTCGTAACCGTTGGTGGTGACTTCCACGGTGTAATCATCGATCTTCTTGATACCTGCGATATTCGGAACACCCTTACCGCCCATTGCTTCATCTTTCGGGCCCCAGAAGCCGATGAATGCACCTTTTACGTTGCCAAAAACATCGGTGCTATCAGCGGATTCATACGGGAAGGCTGCCTGGATATCGTTTTCATACGCGGCCAGGATTTCATTGTAGTAGTCTTCGATGGTCGGGAAGGTGGTTTTGAGATCCCAGATGGTTTCTGTGGCGGCTGACTTGAACGATCCGTCATCCTGTTTTTCACCGAATCCCCACATGGTCATAGCATAAGCCACTTTCAATCCATCATTGGCGGAGATTTCTTCACCGGTCATTCCGAAGTAATCTGGACCGTAATCGAGGTAGTTAGCCATGACATAGTCTACGATCTTCTGAACTTCGGCGGTGACACCTTCTTTGATCCGGGCCCAGAAATCATCCTGCTGTTCCTGGGTCCAGGTGTCAGTGGCAGCCCAGGCGTGGTCCGCGCCGGCGGCATAGATTGCGTCAGCCATTGTGGCATATTTGTCATATACATCGCTGGTGGTCTGTGTCTGGTAGTCCTTCAAGCCAACGATATCGTATGAGCCGAGGGTGGTTGAACCCACATAGGAAGGATCAAGGAATGTGTAGTAAGTGAAGATGATGTCATCGGCAGTGACAGGAACTCCATCGGAGAATTTCATGCCGACGCGCAGCCTGGCAGTATATTTGGTGGTATCGGTCGCTTCGTCATATTCAACTTTGACATCCGCAGGACCCTTATAGAGGTAATCAGTTCCGTTATAGGGGACGGTTTCGCCTTCGATGGCATTGTAGATGATGCCGCCCATACGGTCGGTGGTCAGCAACGAGATTTGGGTCATCGATGCGACATCCTGATCATAGCCAGTGTCTGCGAAGAACGGGCTGAATTTCTGTGAGAACTGATCATATGCAACCACGAGGGGGGTGTCGATGGTTGGTGCGGTGGGCAGATTCTCACCGAAAGGTTGCTCCTCATAAACAACGGCTGCTTCTGTAGGTGCAGCAGTTGCTTCGGGTGTTTCAACCGGAGCGGCTGTTGGTTTGGCACAGGCGCTCAAAACGAACATGACAACAAAGAGCAGTGATACGATTGCGATCAATTTCTTGGGCATGCTTTTCCTCCTTATAGGATTTATTTATATCGGGATTGTACCCCCCCGATAATTTAGTATATTTAAAAAGCTAAAAATACGCAAGTCATCATTTTCAAGATTTAAGTTCTCAGGCTTCATTCAAGAGGTTTGATTTGAACCTGCTTTTGTAAACTAAAAAGCAGAAGGCTACCAATAAAGATCAGGATTTCAATCAAAAGAAAGGAGAAATCCATTTCGTAAGATTGAGCGGGATTGGCAAACAACAGGAAGGCGATTTCTCCGATTACTTCGATTCCAAGCAGAATTGCAAGAAAAATACTCGCTGTTTTTATCCGGTAATACGAGAACTCAATTTCGTCGCGTTGGTAGTTGCGTTTTTCTTTTGGCAGCCTTAACAGGCCTGCAGATAAATAAATGATGGCAAAGAATGCAAGCACATAGGGTAAGGCTACATAAAATTGATACATCCCTTGATTCTCCAGGAATCCGCTAGTAATATGCAAGACAATGATTGCAGCCAACAGCAGAAGACTATTCTTTCGAAATCGAATAATTCCCACTTCATCCAAAAGGACTTCGTAATATTTTCCTTTATATCTGACGGTTTTTTTTTCTTTGCCGTTTTCATTTTGATTAACAATAATTTCGTAGTCTTCAGAAAATTTTCTCATTCCCTGGTCCTGACTATCATGAGATTCAACCACAATTGTGGTTTATTAAATTTCAACCAAACTTTTCAATCGTTTAGGTGAAAATTGAAACCTGATAAGAATTTCTCATCTGCTGAGCGGATAATTTAGGGCTGGAGTTTTTAAAATGCTGGGATTTCAGGATTCTGTGGATATATTTTACCCAAAAAGAGGATATTTGCACAAAGTAATCGGAACGCGGATGATACAGAGATATCAGGCACACGGTTACATCAGGGTGCGGCATACGCAGGTTTTAGGTTGATGTGTGAAGTGCAGCTTCCCTGTGCTCTACTTGATAATTATTTCATCGGTTTTTCATTATTCAATCTTGACTGCCTCAACGACATTAACCCGAACCTGTATAATAATGACATCAGTTTTGTCTGAAGATTGGAGGAAGATTGAAGGCCCAAACAAAATTTTTAAAAACCTGCTGTAAATTATTGAATCCGGACCAAACCCCGATGGCCAGGCGCGAGGTGGTGGTGAGGCAATTAAGCCATAAATTTCTCTTTGGCACGGCTCTCTTTGACCTTGTTCCATTTGTTAATGGAGAATATACTGGATCTGCCCGCGAACTTTCCTGGCTGCGTATCGAAAAAGCTCTCGAACTCTGCAATGCAATTACCCTGCCTTTTTATTGGGCGGGATTCGAACTCAGACGTGGAGAACCTCGAACATCGCAGCTTCAAAATGCTGCCCGGTGGGCGGGCGAGCACAACTTGCGAGTCAAAGGACACCCACTCTGCTGGCACACTCTGGCACCAGAATGGCTGCTGCCGCTTTCCAATACAGAAATCCTGCAGGCACAAACCTCACGCATCCAACGCGAGGTCTCTGATTTCCGTGGTCTCATCGATATGTGGGATGTAGTTAATGAAGCGGTGATCATGCCCGTTTTTGACAGGTATGATAACGGCCCAACGCGCATTTGCAAGGAGCTAGGCCGGATAAAGACCATTCAAACGATGTTCGAAACAGCTCGAGCGGAAAACCCTTCTGCATTTTTGTTGATTAACGATTTCGACACTTCAGCAGCGTATGACATTTTGATCGAAGGGTGTTTGGCAGCGGGTGTGAAAATTGATGCGATTGGCATCCAATCGCACATGCATCAGGGGTGGTGGGGGATTGAAAAAACACAGGAGATCCTTGAGCGTTTTGGACGCTTCAAAATCCCCTTGCATTTTACAGAAACCACACTTGTCTCAGGTCATCTTATGCCACCTGAAATTATTGACTTAAATGATTACCAGGTGACAGAATGGCCTACGACAATTGAAGGTGAAGAACGTCAGGCTCGTGAAGCAATAGCGCATTACCAAACGCTCTTTTCTCATCCTCTTGTCCAATCAATCACCTGGTGGGATATCTATGATGGCTGCTGGCTCAATGCTCCTTCAGGTCTTCTTCGGGCAGATGGTTCAAGTAAGCCTGCTTATGAGGAGCTGTTGAAGCTGGTCAAAGGCGAGTGGTGGCTAAAAGAAGTAACAATGCTTACTGATGATGACGGATGGATTCGCTTTTCAGGTTGTGCGGGTGAATATGAGGTCATCTGCTCAGATCAGCGCAAGACATTCACCCTTGATGAGGGAGTCTCAAAGGTTGAGATCAATTATTAAGTGGTCTGTAATGATGTTTCAGGTAAGTCAAAAAAAAGCACCGATAGGTCGGTGCTTTTTTCTTCGATGTTTTATCTTGTTTCTTGATAAATTGAACCGCTGTGCATGTGAAAAACAACATCCATCTTTGGCAGGATGGACAGGTCATGGGTGGCAATGATGACGCAGTAACCGTCTTTGTGGGCAAGGTCGACCAAAATGTCGATGATGTTGCAGGAGTTTTCTTCATCTAGATTCCCGGTTGGTTCATCTGCCAGGAGCAGCTTCGTATCCATCGATAGTGCGCGAGCGATTCCCACACGTTGCTGCTCACCACCTGATAGCATATTTGGAAAACGATCAAGCAGAGTTTCTGGAAGGGCAACTCGCGCAGCAAGTTCTCGTGCCCGATCGCGTGCCTTTTTTCCTTTGAACCCGCGTAATTCCATCGGGTAGGTGATATTTTCTGAAACCGTTAAAAGGGGGAGCAAGCGAAAACTCTGGTAGATCATCGCCGCACATTCGCGGCGGTATTTTGCGAGATCCATGGTTGAGATAGATTTTCCTTCGTACAACACCTTTCCAGATGCAGATAGATCGAGCCCAGCCATGAGAGAGAGCAGGGTGGTTTTCCCACTGCCTGACTTTCCAACAATCGCGTAAACTTTTCCATGCTCAAAACTACAGTCAATGTGCTTAAGGACATCAACTTTTTGATATTTGCTGTTGTAACTGTATGAGACATCCTGCAACTCGAGAATATTCATTCCTTTCTCCTTAATCCCTGTCCAGGAGGATTGTTAATACTCTGGTATGGTTCATGATCATGATGGATACCGTACAGCCGATGAAGTAACAGATTAAGAAACCTCCGGTGAGCATGAGGTGAAGCGCGTTGGGTATTCCAAGAATACATCTCCAGCCCACCAGACCAATTACGGTTCCCAGAACACACAAGATGCTTTGTTCCCAGAAAAAGCTGAAAAACGTACGCACACGTGTGGCTCCAAGACCGCGCATGGTTGCAAATTCCTTTTTACGGCTCACCACGAGCAGATACGAGACGACAATCGAGATGATCCCAACCAGCACATACAGGCAGGGATACAGTGTATTGATATATCTTATTTGCTGTTTAATGCTTGCTACAGCATTATTGAAAGATGCATCCTTGAGAACGATAAACTGGCGCACACTGCTGACGTTATTGACTTCAGAATAACCGTATTCCGTTAAGTAATCCTTAGCCTTGATAAGTGAGCGAGTGTCTTTGAGGGTAAAGTTAGCACTGTTAAAGAGATTTTTGTGGAGTAAATATTCCTGTTTTGGAGTGAACTTGTAACCCGCGTCAAAGGTCTGTGATGGAGCGCTCACGGTTGCCTGTCCTTCATCCCAGATTAAATCGGAATTAAAGAGCAGTGAAAGGGGAGTGTAGATTGTATCCTCTGCGCCCTGTTTTTCGTAACTACCCACGACCAGCAGCTCGACATCGCGGAATAACCGTTGGTCATATTCCGGGTTGGTGTAAATTCTGTCAAATGCGACGCGTATGCTATCACCAAGGACAATGCTGTGGATGTCCAGTAGTGAAGTTGGGAGGATACAACTGAATACCCTGGGATCGGAAGTGGGCACGGTAAGGATCGATTCGTCGTAACCATCCAGGAAGGTCAAATTGATCGTACTGCTGTAATAGAACTCAGGTGCGGTGCGGATATCATTCGTGGCTGTCAGGTTGGGGCCGCGGCGTATCTCTTCTTCCAATGATTCAAGAGCAAAGAATGAAGTTGGCACAAATAAAGGCTCAAGGTGTATTGAGGTGCCGTCGGCAAGCTTGCTGACTCCAAGATAATAATATGGTTCGCCTAATGATGCAGATAGTGTACTGATCTGACCTGTGCGGTACAGGTTGGCGACATCATATGCGTCCAGCACCAGATTTCCAATCTGCTTTCCGTGAATGTCTGTATAGTATCCCGCGATGGTAGTATTTTCGTAGATAGAATCAAGCTGTTCCTGGTAGCGCTGAGTGGTGGTCACGAGCTGTCCAAAGAAGATTACCACTGCAATGGCGAGAACAGGAACCACGGTGGTGCGAGCACCACCGCGCATAATCGATAGGAGGGTGTATTTCATACTGCTGCCGCCCATGCGTGAGGTTCTGTGTTCCCTTTTTGGTCCCGAGGGTTTTTTCTCACTTGGTTTGCTGTGTATAAATGTGCCAATGGTGAATGACATACATGAGAGACAGGCGATGAGGAATACTGCGGCGCCGATTGCCAGGAATAATTGCCAATTGAGGTCCGGTGCAAATTCCAACAATCGGGAGGTGGTGAGGTTGCCGTTGCTGAAACGGGAATCAATCAATTGATACCGATCAGCAGCCCTGGCGACCAGGGCTATGATGCCGTCATGCAGCCAGTAACCGGCCGCTGCTCCAGCAATCGCTGCGATTAACGAAATAAACCCGGAACTAAATAAGAAATATCCGCATACCCGCGCCTTTCCGGCTCCAAGCATTAACATGGTTTCGCTGGTATCACGCTGCCGGTAAACGAACAGGAAGCCAAAAAGCACGATCACCGCCAGTTCCACCAACGTGCATACACCTGTAACAATTTTCGCAATTCTTAGTATCGTCTGATACGGAATGGCAACCGTTGAATACCCTTGATCATAGATCGTGAGTAGAAGGCGATCATTTACATAGGGTTCCATTCGTGTATAGAATTCAGGAGCATCCTCATTACGTATGACTGCCTGTCCGACGGTATATCCAATTGGAAATTTCGACCATGGTATTTCAGCAGATTTGGGAACGTAGACGTACCAGCTTTTATCCAAGACCGTGTTCATGATACCAACGATGGTGAAGGGAGCCTGGAAAGCGAAACCATCAGCAACCCAAAAACTATTATAAACACCGGGCTGGTCTGATATCGCAACCGAGAGATCAATAGAATCGCCGACACCCACTCCGAGCCGCGCAGCCAACAAATCCGAAACCACTACCACCGGACTGCCTTGATCGTATTCTTCCTGTGTGAACGTACGTCCATCAATGATATACAGTTCCTGTTGATGGAAGGGAAGCAAAGCCATGAGGTTTTCCGTTCCATTAACAAGAACGCTGTTGTTTATCACCGGCAGGGTTTTTGCCACTTGCATGATCACGGAATTTTCAGGGATTGTGAAAAATTGGCCGTCAGTGTCATCTGCTGTAATGTCGATCATCCTGGGCACTTCGAGACCATTTGCTGTTGCTACCGCATTTTCGTACTCTACAGCCCGCAGATGGAGCAAGGGAGATCTGCCGTAATACACTTCACCGAATACCAGATAGTAATGATCAGGCTCGAATTTTCCGAAGTCACCATCGATATATAAGATCGTGTCATCTTCGCTTTTTAGAGAATAGATCGACTTCATCACAATGGCACTGTAAATCTTGTATCTTGCATCGTATGAGGCGTTTCCGACCACAAGCACGGAATACATGCGGTTTGGCATTAAGGTGTCTGTGCGCCAGAAACCATCTACATAACCGAGTGCACGCGCTGGTGTTTCCCACGTAAGGGCCGCTTCATCTTTTGTGATGGCAGAGGCGTCAAACGAGGTGAGTGTTTTAACCATGCCAGCATCATAAGCGGTGTCATCCGGGTAACCCGTACCCATATACTCCACCAAGCCGATCGTGGTGTAGTAATCATCACAGCTTTCGAGAAACTGAGCCACGGATGCCCAGACACTAATACCCAGAGCAAGCACCAGGGTTAGCGCAAAGATGAGTAATGTGAATAATGCTGATTTTCCTTTGGAACGGATTATGCTGAGAATACTATTGCGAAGGATCATTTTCCTGCCTGAGCCTGCCCTGATGGGTTTACGATGTGATCTGTATTGCCTGCATCCACTGGTTTATGATTTGAGCAGTGATACCGCGAAAATTTCTACAAGAGAACAAGCGGTATTCTCCTCTATTTCTTCTGTTTTATTTACCATCACTTGGATGAACCAGTGATCCAGAACAGCGTTCCCCACTGACATAAGGGATAAACCAGATCACTTTTCATCTGTATGGTTGTGAAAAATGGCTGTCCTGCGAGATTTAGGAAAACCGATCAACCTAATTATATATGAGCGTAGAAAATGAAGCCATGAAATCCCATGAAAATCTGCAATTTCTGTCTGTTAAAAAAGATCAGACCTGAGTCTGAGGTAGTTTCAGACCTGCAGCTGATACTGATTCCACGCCTGTCGCGTACACTGCCAATATCAATTCTCACAGGAGCGAATCGTATGAAATCAGAAAATATGGTGGAAGCCGTAAATGTCTATCGTGAATTATCTTCAAATGGACGGCGCCTCCCCATCTTGCGCGGGATATCTTTTTCTGTTGCGTCTGGTGAATGGGTGGCACTTACCGGCCCGTCAGGATCGGGTAAATCAACACTGTTGGGCATTCTTGCCGGGATCGATAAGCCGACTTCAGGAAATATCCGCGTGGGGGGGTACGAGATTTCTGCACAATCAGAGAATAATTTAGCCCGGTTTCGCAACCAGATGATCGGGATCGTCTTTCAATCGTTCAACCTGATCCCGACCATGACTGCGCTTGAGAACGTGGAAGCGCCCATGTATATCCACCCAAACAAACGAAACGCGCAATCTCTGGCGGCGGATATGTTGCGCCAGGTGGGTATGGGTGACCGGTTTCATCACCTTCCGCATCAATTATCAGGTGGTGAGCAGCAGCGCGTGGCCATTGCTCGAGCACTCGTGACCCGCCCCCAGTTGCTGCTGGCTGATGAACCCACTGGTAATCTTGACAGCAGCAACAGCAAGCAGGTGATGCAGGTGATCCAGGAAATGAGCAGGCGTATGAACCTTACAGTGATCATGGTTACCCACGATTCCAGTGTGGCGAGCTATGCCGACCGCTGTCTGCACATCATGGACGGCAGGCTGGCAGAACAGGAACCGGAAAAACCTCCCAGGTTTCCAGTAAATCAGGTGGCAGCATGAAAACGTTCTTTTTCTTTCTACAAACAGCCTTTGTCCGTATGCGGCGCGGCGGCCAACGTAACCTGGTAGCTTTGTTGTGTGTAGTTTTTGGAGTGATGTCGCTGGTGGCGATGACTACACTGGCGAAATCGATTGAAGATATGCTGGTCCTGGAACCTCATGAAATGATCGGCGGTGATCTTACCCTAGATCGGACAGATGAAAGCCAGATCAGCGCAGCCAATGAAGCCGGGCTTCAAAAATTACTATCTGACGGAACGATCAGCAGTTATACACTCATTGATTACTTCACCTCTCTGGGTTTTCGGTTACCTGACTCGGCTGAAATGATCTTCCCCTCGGTGGGGATGGGTGTGGATATTGAAAAATACCCATTAGCAGGTAACCTGACCTTCATCGATCCGCTGAACAAGTCGCTTGATGATTTGCTCAAAGAGCCAAACGGCATCATCATAACCCGCGACCTGGCACTGACTTATAAATTAAAAGTAGGTGATACGATCCTGTTGTCGGACTTGAATTACGGACAGCCGTTGCCTGTTACCATACGCGGGATCGCATCGGATACCCCGAACCATCAGGGCAGCAAGATTTATTTTTCGCACGAGACATCGCAGGCATTGACTGGCCTGGGATCCAATGCCAACACGGTTTTGGTTAATGCCCCCAACCCAGATGAGGTTTCAGTTCAGTTGGAAGCGCTGGGTTGGCGAGTCTTTACCGCCCAACAATTGGCAGAGGCCTCGGCCACTAGGGAAGGCGCACTGGCTATGGGCTTGAATGATATTGGACTACTTGGACTGTTGGTGGGCGGCATAGGGATAGCCAATACCATGCAGGTTTTAATGCGCCGGCGACGCAAAGAAGTGGCAATCTGGAAAACGCTGGGATATTCCTCAGGCGATATCCAATCCATGTTCGTCGCCGAAGCAGCATTACTTGGGCTATTCGGCAGTCTGGTTGGTGCTTTTTTAGGTGTGCTGCTCTCCCTGGGGATGGTTGGGCTCTTCAGCCGGATCACCACCGTGCTTGTGGTATGGTCATTTTCACCCATTGAAGCCATCAGTGGTGTCATCGTCGGAACGATGACGACCGTCATCTTTGCCATGTGGGCAATCGTCGCAACCAGCCGCGTCACACCGCAATCATTGCTGCGGAATGAGGAACCGGGAATTTCTCAAATCCCTGCCGGTCAGTCATTTCTGCTGGGATTGCTCCTGGTAATACCTTTTGCGGCCATTGTTGTCTGGGTGTTGAAATCGTTCATCACTGGTCTGCTCGTACTCATTGCCACCATAATTTGTCTTGCCATTTTAGGTGCGATCCTTTGGCTGCTGGTTTTTATTGCAGAAAAGATCTTCCCGGCAAGGAATTGGGCTTTGGTCAAGATCTCACGTAAGGGATTGACAAGGCGCGGCAGTTCACAGGTATTTGCCATGGTTGCCTTATTCATTGGCGTCTTCATGCTGGGATTGGGTACTGTCATCACTGAGAGCGGAAACCAGGTAACGGGTATGCTCACAGGCTCAGCCCAGACTGAGAACCTGGCCATTTTTACTTCTGCTGATCAGGAACACACCGTTTTACAAGTATTGCAGCAAAACCAGATTGATAAATATGCCACCGGACATACATACAACGTTAATCAAATAATGATTCCTGAGGTCAGTGATTCTTCACAATCCCGTGCTTTATTTTCCCGTTCAGATCCAGGAACGGCGGTGATTACTGGGGCGGTCTGGGGTACCCGTCCTGACGGAGCATATGCATATCCTTACACTGGTGTTTCTGTCGGTTCAATGCTCCAGATCACTGCTGCAGATGGCAGCCTGCATGCAGTGGAGGTGGTTGGCACTTTTGATAACGGCGATCAACTTTCCTGGCCGGGGATGAATAACCAGTTCTTGGTTTCAGAAGAGTTGGGTGCCAAACTGGGCAAGGTTGTCAATAGTCAATTTTACCTGTCCATTGATCCGGAACGTTTGGATGTAATTCAATCAAAATTGGGGAAGGCATTGCCGAAATCAACTCTATTGAGCATGCCCGACTATAAAATGCACTATGTCCGCCAGTATCAAAACTTGTTCGGGTTTGTAGCTGCAATGGCTGGATTGGCTGTAATGGCGGGTATCCTGTTGGTGGCCAATTCTGTCAGCTTGGCAATGCTTGAGCGCCGCTTCGAGATCGGAGTTCTAAAATCCGTTGGTTATTCACGCGGGCAGGTGATATTTACCCAGGTGGTAGAATATTGCATAATGTCACTGGTGACCAGTCTTGTGGCCTTGCTGGTAATCTGGGCAATACTGGGATTGTCAGGCATGATTAACGAGACATTGAGCACGTTACTTATGCTGCCGCCGGAGACGGCTGTAATGATTGGCTTGGCTGCTATTATTCTGACCGCCTTGGCTGCAGGGTGGGCTGCCTGGAAACCGTGCAGTGTTTCCCCTGTAGTGATCTTGAACGACCGCGAATGATGAAAAGGATGGGATAACTATGTTCAAAGGACTAAGGGGTAGACTAACCCTAACCTATACGCTGGTCACAGTCTTGGCGCTCATGGCTCTCGAGTTTATTCTCTTCATTGTTCTGGCGGCTAACTATACTATTTATGACCAAGATGGTTATCTCAACGATGTAGTCTATACTCTTGTACCGGAAGCACGCGCTTACTTGCAACCCGAGCAGGACCTGCCCGGGCTGCAAGTCTGGCTTGAAACACTAGCCCGGACTGGAAAAGCCAGCCTGGAACCACAAGATCCATTTGACAGCCCTGCGGCAAGGATCGTACCGGATTCCCCGCTTTATGTGCTCTCTCCACAACGTGAAATCCTGGCCCAGATCCGTCCGGCAGAAGAAGGCCCCTTTACCAGTCATTCCAATGAAATCATCGAAAAAGCACTGGCTGGTAGAGAAAGTATCAGTGACCTCCACATGGTGGATGAAAACGGCAATTACTGGGTGGCCATACCGATTTTCCAGGAAGACCACAATAAGCCTGTATTGGGAATCCTTGTACTGACAGTGGAGCCTGTGCCAGGGATGAGCATTAAAGAATTGTTTGACTCGATCAGTGCAGCGATGTTGGCTGGTTTGGTCATGTTGTTAGCGCTGGCTCCTTTTGGTGCAATTTTCGGTTATATCATCTCCAAGAAGCTGACCGGCAGACTGCAGAATCTTTCTATCGTGGCGCAAGCCTGGGGAAATGGAGATTTCGCGATCATGCCTCCGCCTGACCGTCGAAAGGACGAGATCAGTGCCTTGAGTCAGCAAATGCGTGAAATGGCCTTGCGGATACACAGCCAGTGGCAGGATCTGCAGGTTCTCACACAAATGAGGGAACGCAATCGCCTTGCCCAGGAACTACATGACACCGTCAAGCAACAAACCTTTGCCACACTGATGCAAGTAAGGGCAGCACGAAACCGGCTGCACACCGATGTGGATTCAACCGAAAAATCATTGATAGAAGCCGAAAATTTGATCAAGGCTTCCCAGCAGGAACTAGCCTCAATGATCGCCGAACTTCGTCCGCCATCCTTTGAAGGGAAAGGTTTTACCAGGGCTTTGCACGAATTTGTTGATAACTGGTCGAACCTATCCTGTATTCCAGCTTCCTTTAAAGTTAATGGAGAAAAAATAATTTCAGAGGAGGCGGAACATACCCTTTACCGCATAGCCCAGGAGGGATTATCCAATGTGTCACGTCATAGTCGGGCGTCTGCAGCGGTGGTGGATCTTTGCTACGATGACAACGAGGTCAGGTTGGAGATTCGGGATAACGGCATTGGATTTGACATTTCACAGTATCAATCTTCCGGTTTCGGATTGACCAGTATGCAGGAAAGGCTCAAAGATCTTGGCGGGCGGTTGGAAATCCGCACAGGCAAAGATAGCGGAACCACTCTGACCGCTGCCCTTCCAATAGCTTCAGCTCCAGCTTTGGAAAAGAGAGGTGCGAATGGCTGATCCCATCAAGGTTGTCCTGGTGGATGACCACAGTATGATCCGGATTGGGTTAAAAGCCTATTTCGATACACTGGAGGATATCCAGGTGGTTGGTGAAGCCTCTAGCGGAGAAGAAGCGGTCAGCGTGGTAACAAAAACTCATCCGGATGTGATTTTGATGGATCTGGTAATGAATGGTATGGATGGTGTGGAGGCTACATTACAGGTTAAAAAGGTTTGTCCGAATGTGAAGGTAATCATTCTGACTTCATTCCATGAAGATTTACATATTTTTCCAGCAATTAAAGCTGGTGCAATATCATATATTCTTAAGGATGTGGATCCAGATGATCTGGCATGTGCAGTGCGTGCAGCATACGCCGGAGAAGCTGTCATAAACCCTCGCGTAGCCGCCCGACTGGTAAGAAAAATGCAGGGTAATGGAGAAGAAAGCCCAAACCCATTTTCAGAACTCACTGATCGTGAATTGGATGTGCTACGATTGGTTGCTCAAGGTATGAGTAACCAGGAAATTGCGGATTCTCTGGTGTTAAGCGAAAAAACCGTGAAAACTCACATGACGAATATTCTCTCAAAACTGCACCTCAAAGACCGCACTCAGGCAGCGGCATATGCATGGCAGCAAGGCATCGTTCGCAGGGACCAGGGATAAACAGCTTTCACTGTTGATCATAAGTAGTGGAAGGATTGCGTTATGAAAATATGTAATGCAAATATCCTCACTCCTCGTAGAACATTAGAAAAGCAAACCTTTTCATCGATAAAGGCATGATTACCGCGGTCCTTCCGCCTCAACCCTGCAATGGATTAGACTCAATTGATGTGGAGGGGTGGATTGCTTCACCTGGCAGAATCGATCTTCTGATCAATGGCGATTTTGGGTTCGATTTAACAACCAATCCTGAACGATTATGGGATGTGGCGACGATGCTTCCAAAATTTGGAGTCACAGGCTTTATACCAACGATCATTTCATCAACCAAAGAGACCTACGAAGTGGCGATTAAAATTTATAAAAATGGGCCGCCAGATGGTTGGAAGGGTGCGAGACCATTCGGGTGGCATTTTGAAGGGCCATTCTTGATTTCTGCTAAGAAAGGTGCTCACAACCCTGACTGTTTACTTCTGCCAGATAAGGGCCTTGCTGCAGGTTGGTCGCGAAAAAATGGTGTGGCAATGGTCACAATGGCGCCATAATTGCCTGGCACTGAAGAAGTTGCCCGCCTGTTATTGGATGCAGGGGTAACTTTGAGTATGGGTCATTCTATGGCGGCAATGGAGGAAACACGGCACGTGCTGAGTTACAGATATACCACTGCGACCCAACTATTCGCCTGCCACCTGACCGTTGTCAAAGGGTATGATCATGATCTACCACGTACCATATGAAAGATCATAGAAACAAGCTAGGGTTATGTTCCGAGAGGGTGCGACAATAGTACAAAACAACCATCCATTCAAAGATCGATTGTGTAACAAAATGACACGATTGATTAATAACTGATTTCCTTACCAGGGGTCTGTTTCATCAGCCTGTATATTCTTTAACAAAGTTCTAAATTAACCCCTTAATCAAATTTTCTACTTTCGATCCTTGTTGTTTCATTAACCTGATAGAAAGATGAATAAATGGTTTCCAGACTGACGTTGTTTTCTCTTGCCAGACGAACGCAATCTTCGTATTCGGGGATGGAATGGACAACTTGCCCGTTGATGATCTTCTGCTTGATCGTCAGGTCGCCATAACAGGTATGAATACGACTGAACTTGCGGTCGGCTTCATACCGATAAATTGGATGGACGCGTAGACCCAGGGTTGTGGTTTCTTTAAGGATGATTTCAGCCAGGGTGGGTTCATCACGGCGGTAGGCGATCACTCCCAGCAGCGTGCCAGGGCGGTTCTTTTTCATCTGAATGGGGGTGAGGTAAACATCTACGGCACCGGCAGAAAAAAGTCTTTCGATAATATGCCCGTAAAATTGGGGGTTCATATCATCAATATTGGTCTCAATCTGCACCATTTCAACGGGTGTGGTGGCGGGTGTTTCGCCAATCATCAGCCGCATGATATTAGGCCATTCCAGTTCGCGTTTGCCAGCGCCGATACCAACCGAGCTGAGAACCATCCCGGGGCGGGTGAACGTTGCCAGGGTTCCCAGCAGGGCTGCGCCGGTGGGGGTTACCAGTTCGACCTGCGCGGTAGAAGGTGTCAAAGGAATGTTTGCCAGCTTCATGATCTCGAGTGTGGCTGGAGCGGGCAGGGGCAGCACACCGTGAGCACTTTCAATTGTGCCAGAATTGTAAGGCAATGGTGAGGCGTACAGCCGTTCGATGCCAAGCGCTTCCAGTCCAATGACAGCCCCGACCACATCCACGATCGAATCCAAAGCTCCTACTTCATGAAAGTGAATTTTTTCAACCGGTTCTCCATGCACGTGGGCTTCGGCTTCGGCCAGCAGGGTAAAGACGCGCTCTGCAGTCTGTTTGACCTGTGTAGATAACTGGCTGGCAGACAGGATGTTCTGAATATCTGCTAAATGACGGTGCTGGTGGCTGTGCGGAACGAGCACTTCGAGATGAGAAGCGCGAAGTGCTCCTCTGTGAACTTCAGTGAGCCGCAGATCTACGGGTTCAGATAGATTTAATTCGGCAAGGTCTGATCGTAGTCTTTCAAGGGGTAAACCGGCATCCAACAACGCAGCAAGGAACATATCGCCGCTGATACCTGAAAAACAATCTGCATAGGCAATTTTCATTTGATTACCTCTTTTGAAATTCTTTCCAAGGATCAGATTGACGAACTTTGTCTGATGGAATGTGAAGGTTTTACACTGGCTGTAATAACGAAAACTGATCTATTGTACTATTTCTCCGGATTGACCTGAAAGGTGTTAGCGGGTATGAGGTGATCATACGAATGAGATCATCACCGAATAATTTTGCTGCAGAGCCGCTTTCTCATAACAATTGATGAAAAAACGTGTGTAAATTCGGATTTTTTGTTGGAAGGGAACAAGAGAACGAAAAAAGGCAAATCGGATGAATTGGTGATACTGGAGAGTCATTTGGTAGAAAACGGTGAAGGACTCTAAAAGTTAATCACACGCAAATTCGAAAAAAGAGAGGCAACCAGGTTGAATTTTGCTGAAAAATACAGATTCCTGAAGTTGAATTTTGATAAGTAAAGAATGAAATCATGAAAACTATGATCAACAGGAATCCATTCAGGCGGGAATTCACGAATCACACATACCATCTTGACAACCACTCCATAATAATTTATAATAAATATAAATAAGGAATCATTATAAATAAAAATGAAAACAGATTATCTCGATATCATACGAAAAGCAGGCTTAAGGGCAACGCCTCAACGGATTGCCATTTGTGAGTATTTGATTGATACTGACTCACATCCCACCGCGAATGACATTTACATGAAATTAAAGGATCGGTTCCCTTCATTGTCTTTAGCCACGATTTACAACACTTTAGATGTAATGGTAGGGATGGGATATGTAAACGCCTTAGGTAGTATAGGGGATGACACAGTGCATTTTGATGGAAACACCTCGCCGCATATTAACCTTGCCTGCACAAAATGTCACACGATTATCGATCTTAAATCTGAACTCGTCGCTCAACTGGATTCTGAAATTGATCAGATTTCTGGATACCGGGTACTTGGGGCTAGGGTGCTTTATTATGGCATCTGCCCGCAGTGCCAATCGACCAACTAGCGATAATTGCTAGAACCTTTTTCAAAAAAATGGAGGAAAAAATGGAAAATAATCCGATCTCAATATCAATGCCGCGCATCGGTGATAAAGCACCCGAGTTCAAAGCTGTAACTACACAGGGAATGATCAATTTCCCTGAAGATTACAGCGGTAGTTGGGTCATTCTCTTCAGTCACCCGGCCGATTTTACCCCGGTTTGTACTTCTGAATTCATGACCTTTGCTTCTATGGAAGAGAAGTTTGCCAAAGCAAACACCAAACTGGTCGGGCTTTCAGTTGATGGCCTTTACAGCCACATTGCCTGGTTGCGAACGATCAAGGAAAAAATTGAGTACAAGGGCCTAAAAAATGTTGAAGTGAAATTCCCCTTGATTGAAGACATCACAATGGAAGTGGCACACAAATATGGCATGATTCAACCCGGTGAAAGCAATACCAAAGCCGTACGGGCGGTCTTTGTGATAGATCCAAAGGGGATTATTCGCACAATTATCTATTACCCCTTGAGTTTAGGGAGAAACTTCGAAGAATTGTATCGGGTAGTCATTGCACTTCAAACGGCGGATGCCTTTGCCATTGCCACACCCGCTGATTGGCAGCCTGGAGACGATGTGATTGTTCCTACTGCCGGTTCCTGTGGTGTAGCCAAAGACCGCATGGAAGGAAAAGAGGGTGAGATGCACTGCTATGATTGGTTCTTCTGCACGAAGAAACTTGATAAAAATACCATTATGGAAAAAATCCTCAAAAAAGAATAGTTCATAGAGAAAATTTTCACCTGCCGCATGTAACATCCTCTGGTTTTTAGAGGATGTTATTTTGTTTAAGCCAGCCTTTTGAGTAAGTAGTGCATAAAATCGATTTTTCTGTGATGAATAAATACGCTAACACGACAGAAGATCTTACGACCATATCGAATGGGAAAATAATGCAATTCTGTTTGAATTCTTGTCCTTCAATTAGTGAAAGGATCATCCTTGTACTTTCATATCCCATTTCCAGGTCTTTCTAAAAATTTGATTTTTTATTCGCACTTATGGCCCCTAAGCTACCTGTTTTACTCAGGCTGGCATACATAACCATTGATGAAAAGGGCACAACTTTTTTCAAAGTTGAAATCTAGATCGTCAAAAATCTACCCGTAACGGGGATTCTTGCTTACAAGACCTTTACCAATAATTTATTCAGGAAGGCGAAGAGAATCAATGTAGATTTTTTGAAAATCTGGGAACAATGTCAAGTCAACATATTGTGTCCGTTTGGAAAAATCAGTTCCCTTTTGCTTCATCTCGTCAGACAGCAGCATCAATCGCGCTCCACTCCCTGCGGCGTTTCCTACCTGGATAAAACGTTCAGTCGGTATTGGGGGGAACATGCTGATTTTTTTTGCACTATGAATATCCAAATAGGTTCCGAAAGCACCAGCGACGATAAAACGATCGATTTGGTTCGAAGTTATTCCAGCGGTTTTCAGTAAAATCTCGATTCCAGATTGAATCGCGGCTTTTGCCAGTAAGATTTCATTCACGTCTTTTCGGGTGAGCACAATATCGCGTGACGAACCAGATTCATTACCAGGTACGAGGACAAATTCAGTATTCCTTCCATTCCCCCTCACGCGCTGATGATCTCTATCAAAATTCCCTTTTTCGTTAATGATTGCGTTTTTTCTCATCTCTGCGATTAAATCCAGTATCCCGGATCCGCAAATTCCAATGGGTTTTTTTCCACCGATTGTGGAAAGGAAAAGATGATCACCTTCGATATCAACCCTTTCTATGGCACCGTCGGCAGCCCGCATTCCGTCCTGGATATGAGCTCCCTCAAAGGCGGGACCGGAGGCACATGAGCATGTATAAATGCTGCCATTTTTTACCAGAGAGATTTCAGTGTTTGTCCCAATATCCAGCGCGAGGACAATATCCTGTGTTTCGACTGATTTTGTTGCGACCATCATCGCTACGTGGTCACCACCGACGTAGCCGGCAATGTTTTCAGGTAAATAGATTGATGCGTTTGAAGAGATCATCAGGCCAATTTGCTCCGGCTTGAGGGTCAACGAATGGGTCACAGCAGGGGTGTAAGGCGCCAACCCCAGTTGCCCGACGGGAAGACCGACAAAAAAATGGTGCATGGCCGTGTTACCAACGACTACTGCTTCAATGATCTGATCACAATTCGCCTGAACTTCTTCACACATTTGTTGGATAAGTGAATTGAGAGACTTCACGACCAACTTCTGCATGGTCAGAGTGCCGTCTTCATGTTCCATGCAAAAATGGATGCGGCTCATTACGTCTTCACCGTATTGTATCTGTGGGTTCGGAGAGCTGGATTTCGATACCACTCTGTTTGATATCAGATCAACAAGATAGGCGGCAATTTTTGTCGTTCCAAGATCGATCGCCACCCCAAGGGGCGGCTGCTCAAATTTTAGGAAGTGAACGAGTTTTTTTTCTTTTGATACCAACCTGAGCTTGCCGTTATTATTGATCAACGCTTCGAGAATTGACTGTTTGAGAAAAGATTGGTCTTTTGCGAGTTTACATGGCAGTTCAGATAGAATGTTTGAAAAAGAGTTTTCGACATTATTTTTGAGTGTGTTATTGTCGGCAAGATCTATGTCGAAAACATCAAACGAAGATATTAATCTATTTTCGTCATCCACTCCTTCCAATTGAAGTCTCTGTGGTGTTGAAAGAGCTTCTGCCGGTACATAAATTTTCATTGGACCGTGAATGATGGATTGACAGGCCAGACGCCAACCTTTAGAAAGCATCTCAGATGTGATAACATCTTTTTCAATGGAACTTGGCGTGGGTAATTGGTCATGAATAATCTGAACCTGGCATTGACCACAGGAACCGGCACCTCCGCAGACAGCTACCAGATCAATACCTGCAGAATGCGCTGCTTCAAGAATAGTGACTCCTGCTTCAGTTTCAATTCGTTTACCGATTGGTTCAAATTCGATCTTAATTCTATCCGCACTCATGGGCATCCTTTGAGAATATGGTAAAGAATCATGAAGGTTACTTCGACTAGCATATAACCAGGTAATTGAATCAATATCCTCACTAACTAATTTCTGCTACAGCAAATCCTTAAATGTAGTCCCTGGATGTAATCAATCGGTAAATTAGATCCTGAAGATCGCTTCATGGCATTTGAATCCGGACATTGATTAACAAACGTGCTTTTAATCCATATAGATGAGAGTATAGATTATTCCAGTTAAACTGCTTTCTAAACCTGCACTGGAAAAGGGGCTTTCTTTTACCGCCATATGAAAAATCACGAACATTTCTAATCCGTAATTCTTTGTTCCTTTTAATATATTTAAACTTAATATTCGACTGGTAATCATTTGTTTTCGTGATCTATTTCTTTAATTCATTTTATAGAGGCTTGAAAACACAAGTTTTTTGTAGAGAGCAAAGATCGCAGGATTTCATGTGGTTATCTAAGGAATGTCCCACGCCAATAACCATTGAGAGAGATTTTAATGGTTTCATAAATCCGGATGGTTCAAGTGTAACGCCGATATTCTTTGTGTCTAGGATGTTGAAAATTTGAGGTTGTCCTTCGTCCAAAGGCCATCCTACCATCCCGGGATGAATGGGCAGGTTAATTACGAGATCTTCTTTGATGACAATAGATTTCAGGTAGTTACAAAAAGCATTGCCCAACATCTCTGTAGCCACTGAAGCCATTCCTTCGATCGCCATTGACAGCGCAGGGTTTTCAGGAAATGTGTTAGCCACCAACTTATCGATTTTATTGCCTATCGTACATACGGCAATGATGATTTCTTCTGAATGACTCAAGATTTTTCTTATTAATTCACCTTCAATAGTTTTTTTATTAGCAAGTTGGATACCGTTTGGAATAAGTCCTTGAACTTGATGCCTTTCATAAATCACCCGTGGTTCTAAGAGAGGTCTTCCTTCCTCAATCGCCCGGTTCGTTATGTCTACCAGCCTGGGACTTTTCGCTCTTACGAGGATCGGATCCATCCCTTGCGCGCGTAAAACCAGATCTGTATTGATTTCGATTGGAAGGTCAGTGAGAATCATTAAATCACCTTTGTGGATTTATTAAAAATTGTTCATCCATTTTTCCCTAAATTGTAACGAGTCTGGATCGGTACTCAGGGTGACTACTGAGTTAAGATTATATTGCATCCCTGGTGATTCGTATGGATACTCACGCGAAAGGGAATATTTTCGTGAACAATGAGATGAGGGTTTTGCTGCAGATTGATTATTTATTATTAAAGAAAAGAGATAATTTTTTCGCGAAGGCTGATATTCAGATTATTTTTTACGATGACAACATAAAAAACTTGGAAAGCCTGCTTGATTGTCCTGGCGAGTGATCAGAGAAGGTGAAAATATTTACCTGCCTTTTTTTAAATTTCCATGAAGGAGGTTGGAAGGGTGAGGAATGACACCGTGCGTAGGTCTGATTAAATGCATGTGTAGCATTAACGAGATTGAGCCGTGATCTAGGATCAATTCCCACTAATGGCTCCAATGATGAACACCACAATCAACGCAATGATCATTCCTCCCAGGATGAGCGAGTAATTCTTAGGCTGGATGTTCCCCTCGCGATCCATTTTTCGAGCCAACGGGAACATCCGCCAGAAGAAAGTGAGCGTCGCAAGCGCCAGCGCAATCAGGCTTAGCCGTTGCATATTCAGATCGGCGAACACCACGATTAGCCCCAGTAATAAAAGAAAGATTAGCTTTGTCCCTGCCACCCAAAAGACCAGGTAGCGCATCAGATCGTGAACCTCTGGTAATTGTTTGGATTTTTCCCAGGCGGAAAAAACCCCCACAGCGTTAGCCCTTTTCGATCCCGGGAAAAAATACAGTGCCACAACATTTGAAAATTCCAGCGCGATGAAAGCCAGGAGCACGATCTTTGTGATCATTAGTTTTAGCTTTTAGACTGTTTGATGATCTTTTTATAAGCATGCCAGGCGGTCAGCATGGCAATGGGTACACCGGCAGGAGCATATGCCCACTGCCCGGCCTTAAAAATGTTCGGGATTGCGGTAAAAACTGATTTTCCAACATCTGTAAGTTTGTAGATTACAGGTGGTTCAGTTTCAAAAGACCACCCGGTGATGGCTCCTTCAGAGCTACCCGAGACTTTGCTGATTGTCAGCGGCGTGGAAGAAAACTTGAAAATAATGTCTCTTTCCAAACCCTCGAAAACTGTCTTTGAAAAATTGGTGATGATTCTGTTTTCCAATCGTTCCTTAAACTCATCATACCAGCCGGCTTGTTCAACATTCTTGATAACCTGGTAATCGAAGAGGCAGCTAATCATCACCCCGGTTTGACCTTCAGGTGCCAGGGTAGAATCTCGCAGAACGGGAATAGATACTTCGTAGGTGTTCAGGTCACAATAGCGCTCAAGCCACCCCATTACTTCCTCTTTTGTGACCTGATCAAAATCATCGATGAGATGTCTCCGCTCAACTCCGTTTACATCACCCAGCCCCTGCCTTGAGGGAGTGAAGAAAAGGTGCTCTCCTCCGCGTTCCTTGAAAAATGATGGCGGTCGGTTGATGCCGAGATATAGAATGAAGACAGATTCTGCCCCTTTAGAAGACAGAATTTGCTGTTTCTCAAATTCCAATTTGCGATTGATCTTTGCATCCAATCCGACTGGATCGATACTACGGTAAAAGGATTTCAGATCCGCCGCCCAGATTAAATAATCGTAGAGGTATTCAATCCCTTCCACATCAATGACCTTTGATTCAGAAGGTATGACCCGGACTACTGGCTTATTGAACTCGATTTGCCCTCCCCATTCGGTTACTTTTTGTGTGAACAGGTCTTTCAATGCGCCAGTTCCACCCTTTGGATAAAAATAATCGAGGTAAACATAAAAGTATCCCAAAGCAAAATAGGTGGGAGTATTTCTAAAGAAGTGCTGGGTGAGGATGTCGATGAGTGATTGGTTTTTTGTAAATTGATGCAAATATTCTTCCATCGGCATCTTGAATTGGTTAAACTTACGCAACGCCTTTAAAAATTTCAACGTCCAGGGTAACAGTCTTCTTAAAACATATTCTTTGTTGCTGAATTGGTCACCAAAATAGGGGTTGTCAAATTCATATATGACCCTGGTGTATTCAGAAAGATCATTCATCGCTGCAAGGATGTGCTTAATATCTTCCTGGTTTTCCGGGTACAAATCTGACAATATCTGTTGGTATTCTCCCAGGTCTTTGATCGAATTTACCTGGAAAAGCTGGTCTTCGATGCCAATTGAGATTTTATTTGTGAAATAATTTAACTCAATTCCAAGTTCTTTTAGAATGGGTTTTACGATGCCTGAATTCACTAAAGCCCTTGGGCCGGTATCAAAATAGAAATCATTGAAATTTAATGTGCCCAGCAATCCCCCTGTTCTGTCATTCTTCTCCAATAGCATCACATTGAATCCGGCTTTTAACAGGTATGCCGCTGCCGTCAGGCCTGCCATCCCGGCTCCGACGATAACGACTTTAGTGTCATTTTTTTCCATGGAATCCACCTAATTCCAAACTGATATCCCATAATTTTTCTGCGGCTGCTTTATCCAGCGCTGGGGGCGCAGGTTCCTCTTCGGTTGTCAGGTTGTAGAACTTGCCGGAACTCTTTGCCACTTCATCAGAAACACCCAGGTAATACAATGCTTCAGCAGCAAAATCCACTGGCTGTGAATTACGATCTAAAAGGATTTTTTTGAAATAGCGATAAACTATCCCATTGTTTTGACCACTGTTGGTTTGCACATTGCCAGGATGCATGGCATTAATAGTGACCCCCGTTTCTTGAAAACATTCGTTCAATTTCAACATCGAAAGTAATTGTGCGAGCTTGGCTGCACCATAACTTTTAATGCCTGAATAGCGATTTCTTTTCCATGAGAGATCATCCAAGTCTAACCCGAACGCAGCAAACCGATATGCTTCAGAATTGACAAATAAAATCCGTCCGCTTGACTGGTTGCGAAATTTCTCAATCAGAGAATAATTCAAAATAAAGGTGCTCAGGTAATTGGTCTGAAATACTGCTTCCAGATGGTCATCAGTGAGAATTCGTCTGGTGTTATAAATGCCGGCATTGTGGATCAGGACATCAATATTGCGATCCAGTCCGGATAATTTCTCTGCAACTGCATGGATATCAGACAATTTCATAAAGTCGGCCAGGAAATAACTGCAATTTGTGTTGTATTCGCCCTTCAAGGTTTCGCAGAGTAATTCTGATTTTTGCTCATTGCGGTTAATGAATAAAAGATCAGCACCGCGTGAGGCATATTTTTTTGCAGTGGCAAAGCCAATCCCCGAAGTGGCACCTGTAATCACCACTAAATGCTGGTCAAATGTATTCGTGCAGATCCGAGGCTTTGATCGAAGATTACGTATCATTTTAAATACATTCGACCATCTATATTCTTTAAGGTAATGACTCAACATACCTCCACGCCTGGAAAGGATACTATAAATAGAATTTTGAGTTTCTTTAATTATAAAAGATTGAGGTGATTTTAAGATTAAAATTTTGATTTTTAAGGCAAAATTTGTCTGTAACTAACCTTCCAATTAATCTGAGGAATCTGATTTCTTGTCATAATATCCGGAGTATACACTACAAGTATTTATTGAGTTGGGTAAGTCAGGGGAATGCGCCAATGTTCAAGATTCAGAAAGTATGGATTTCTAACCCTGGATTTTACATTTGATCATTATTTTCTCGAGCTCAGAATTATCACGTGAAAGAGACATATTGTTGAGGTGAAGAGTTGGTTAATAAAACCTTATGCCGAATTCTAACGAGATAGTTGATGGTAATAAATTACAATATTTTCATAGCAAGCAAAAGCATTCGTATATGTGGAAAATGAACGATAAAGATCTACAGAATTAAAGCCTAAATATTTCTAGAAATTATTCGCTAAAAAAATAATTAGTTTGAATATCAAGATTTGCTGATTTTATTGGTGCTTGACACTGAGGTGAGAAAGAATAAAATAAAATTTGTAATGAAGATCGCTTGAGAATTATCGAACTGTCGGCCACGGCTAATAGCTTCTGTCTTGCAGATTTTCAAGACAGAAGTTTTTAAAAATCCTTCGCCATCATTTTGTAAAAGGAGTAACCACAATGTCTGGTATTGATTTAATCCATGCTCGAGAGATTCTTGATTCGAGAGGTAATCCAACTGTAGAAGTGGATGTATTTTTGGAAAGTGGCGCTTTTGGCCGGGCTGCTGTTCCATCTGGAGCATCAACCGGCGTTCATGAAGCGCTCGAGCTCAGAGATGAAGATAAGTCGCGTTACAGTGGAAAGGGTGTTCTTAAAGCAGTATCGCATATCAACGATGAAATTGCAGATGCTGTATTTGGGATGGATGCTTTGGATCAGTCAGCTGTGGACAAAGCAATGCTCGATCTGGATGGCACTCCAAATAAAAGTAAACTGGGAGCTAATGCATTATTGGGCGTCAGCCTGGCTGTGGCTCGCGCAGCTGCTGATGAAGTGGGCCTTCCTCTCTATCGCTACCTGGGAGGCGTCACGGCGAAATTGTTGCCTGTACCCATGTTCAACATTCTCAACGGTGGGGTACATGCCAACTGGCAGGGAACTGACCTGCAGGAATTTATGATCGCCCCGGTAGGCGCGCCAAACTTCCGAGAAGCATTACGTTGGGGGAGCGAGATCTATCATGCGTTGAAAGGAGTTCTCAAGAGTAGCGGATACACGACCGGTGTGGGTGATGAAGGAGGTTTTGCCCCTGCTCTGAAAACAAATGCTGAAGCAGTAGAGGTTATCCTTAAGGCTATAGAAAAAGCCGGTTATAAGCCAGGAGAACAAATCTGCATCGCGCTTGATCCCGCATCCAGTGGTTTCTACGAAGACGGTTTCTATAACTTGCGCACAGAAGGTAAGAAAGTGACTTCTGCTGAGATGGTTGAGATGTATGCTGAATGGGTAAAGAAATATCCCATAGTTGCTCTGGAAGACGGTCTTGCCGAAGACGATTGGGAGGGCTGGAAATTACTCAACCATACCATAGGCGATAAGATCGAATTGGTTGGTGATGATTTATTCGTCACCAATGTTGAACGGGTAGCACGTGGGATCAAGGAAAACGTGGCCAATGCAGTTTTGATCAAGCTCAATCAAATTGGCACACTCAGCGAGACAATTGCGACAATTGAAATGGCCAAAAAAGCTGGCTGGGGGGCTATGGTTTCACATCGCTCAGGTGAAACTGTGGATAGTTTCATTGCTGATTTTACTGTCGCTATGAGTACCGGGCACCTCAAGACTGGTGCACCCTGCCGCGGTGAACGATTGGAAAAATACAACCAGTTATTGCGTATTGAAGAAGAATTAGGTGATGCAGCCATTTATGCCGGTCGCAAAGCGTTTGTGAGATAGGCAGTAATCGATTGGGGGGTGAGTGACTCCACTCACCCCCAATTATTCTGGTGTTATAACCTTTGATTACCATTCTTTTGTCCATTACGACCACACGGAATGGAATCGGATCGAGCGTTTTCGTGGAAGAATTGACCTGAGCTCAATTCATCCGGTCTGGTTCAGGTTTAAAAAAACCGCAGCCAAAATAAATCAATTCTGGAGGCCTGATGCGGTCTATTCCAGCCCGCTAAAACGAGCATTCCAAACAGCCAGCGTAATCGCAGAGACACCACAAAATCAGGTTCATATTTCGCAAGAATTAATCGATATTGATTAGGGCGAATGGCATGGGATTCAGCCCCGAAGAGGTTCGATTGCGATGGCGAAAACGAATTGAAACCTGGTATCGACATCCTGACCAATTACTCATCGCTGGTAGGGAGAACCTGGAACAGGTTCATTCCATTACAATGAGTTTAATCACCTTTCTTTCAGATGCAGTTTCTTCTAACGCTTTTGCAGGTGAAACATTTGATAGAGAATTGATTGATCCTGTTGGGAATATTTGAACTTGGAAATGATCAATCAGGTATGTAAGTTTCACTCCTTGACGCAGTCGATCATTCCCGTTACAATGAAATTCGAGTGATGAGGCTCACTCAATCACCCGCCATGTGCTGATGGCCTCTGCCAGTTTATTTGGGGCAGAGGTTTTTTTATTGAAAACCATAAACTTTGAAATTATTTGAGAGAGTATGGAAAAATTTCTTATCATATCTGCAGGTGCAATACTGGGTGCCAATGCACGCTATTGGATTGGAGATTGGGTTGCTAAGAAAATTGGCACAAGTTTTCCGTATGGCACATTCATCATCAACTTTACCGGAAGTCTGCTAATTGGGTTCTTCCTTACGCTGGCTACGGAACGGTTGATCATTGATCCAAGGTGGCGGTTATTTGTCGCAGTCGGTTTCTTGGGGGCTTACACTACCTTCTCAACTTATGCTTATGAGAGTTTTAATCTACTCATTAATGGCCAGTGGTTGGAAGGAGTGATAAATTTATTCGGTAGTATCTTGTTAGGAGTTCTAGCTGTCGGGTTGGGAGTTTATCTTGGGAAATCAATATAATAAAAATTAAAGAGATCAAACGAGGAGGTAATCATGCCGGATCTGTCTTTACAAAAGAAAACAAAAAGGCTGCGAATATATATCAGCGAGAAAGACCGATGGCGTGGCACTTCTCTGGATGTTGCATTGATTGAGACCCTGCGTAAAAATGGGATCGCGGGAGCGACAGTTTTCAGGGGAATTGTGGGCTATGGCGCTCATTCCCTGATTCATACGATCCGGATTGAAGTTTTGACCTCCGATTTACCTTTGGTGATTGAAACCATTGACACGCCCGAAAAGATCGCAGCTGTACTGGATATCATCTATCCAATGGTTCGTGAAGGTTTGATCACAGTTGAGGATGTGGAAATTGTGAAATATACACATCGTTACCTCAATCCCCTTCCTGCTGATAAACTGGTATCTGAGGTGATGACACCCGAGGTTGTGACTTTAAGCCCAGATATGAGCATCCTTCAGGCCTGGACTCGGATGCTGAAAAACAAGGTAAAAGCAACTCCGGTTGTTGATCCATCAGGCAGGGTTGTTGGAATTCTCACCGATGAGGATCTACTGGAACGCGCCGGTATTCAGCAAAGACTCTCAGTTGCGATTCGAATGGATGCCAACGAGATTAACCAGGAACTAAGCAATTTAGAAAAATCATCCTTATTGGTTCGCGACATTATGACGCAGCCTGTAATAACC
Organism: Anaerolineaceae bacterium; assembly: GCA_029265815.1. Classification (GTDB taxonomy): domain Bacteria; phylum Chloroflexota; class Anaerolineae; order Anaerolineales; family Anaerolineaceae; genus UBA6107. The sequence continues at coordinate 35,595 of JAJUGU010000009.1, forward strand.
GCTCAAGAAAGTGAAACCTTAGGGGTGGCTACTGCACGCATGGTGCAATCTAAGTTAAAACGTCTGCCGGTTGTAAACCATGACGGAATTCTGGTTGGTGTGTTGTCGCGGCTTGATATCCTTAGACAGGTAGCCAAGGTCACTTATGAGATTCCCGCCCCGAATATTCCTACTGGGGCTGTCAGAACTGTTTCGGATATCATGAGTTCTGAAATCCCAATGATTAATCAAGATGATGATCTACCCTTGATCATTGAAAAATTCTCAAAATCAGATTCGCATCGATTAATCGTGGTAAATGATGAGGGGGTTGGTATTGGTTTGTTGAGCGATTCAGATATCGTTACACGCGTTCAACCTACGAAACGACGCGGAATTTTAGACGCGTTGAAAAAAATTGGCAAACCCCCGGTCGGAAAAGAAACCGCCTTTGATTTGATGTCACCCGGGTTGTTAACGATTCCTCCTGATACCTCCATTGTTGATGCTTTAAAGAGAATGTTAGCCGACTCGCGGAAATGGATGGTTGTTGTCGATGATAAAGGGCATCCATTAGGTTTAGTAGATCGGCAAATGATGCTCGAAGCGATTGCTGTGTATGAAAAGAAAGATCCGGAATCGTAAAAACTATCAAAAAGTGCAATAAATTGATCGCTGAAATCTCTGATAAAACGGTTGAAGCACAGCCTTATGAGAATGGATGGGGTATTCTCCATAAGGGTAAGGTTTTCTCTGGTTTCGACTTCCACAATTTTCTCATTGTAAATTGCTTATTTTGAAGATCGCGATTCTTGACATGGTAAGAAAACGGGGATATTATAATATTCATTGTATTGAATATGATTGAAGAACAAAAGATAAAAAACGATCCTCTTGAAGCAGAAACACAGGTGTTCAAAATTCTTACCCACCCGGCAAGGATCGCGATTCTCAATATCCTCAGGGATGGCGAGCGTTGCGTCTGCCATATGGAAGCCTATTTAGGTTACCGCCAATCATACATTTCTCAACAACTTGCGGTCTTGCGCGAAGCCGGTCTGATTCAAGACCGCCGCGATGGCTGGAACATATACTATCGTGTGACCAATCCGAATATCTATGCCGTACTGGATGCAGTCCAAAATTTTACAGGACGACCGGTTGAATCTTCAGATGGCCGTGTGGTAAGTTGTAATTGCCCGCATTGCATTGCAAAAGAAAACAAAGGATAAGCTGTTTTTTGATTCTGTAAAAACTTTTAAATATAGAGGTGTACCGATGAAAAACATCAAAATTCTGGGTTCGGGCTGTGCGAACTGTAAACGTCTGGAAGCGTTGGCTCGCAAGGTAGTTGGTGATCTGGGGATAGAAGCGGAATTTGAAAAAGTGACTGATATGAATGAAATCATGAAATGGCCGATTCTCTCAACCCCTGGACTGGTTATCGACGGTAAAGTCGTTTCATTCGGCCGGATTCCTGCAGAAACAGAAATCGCTGCCTGGCTGAAGGAATAACCTGATGGAATGGGCAGCTTTGTCTGCCCATTCTTTTGGTTAAAAGACATTCAAGTTTTTGCATGTGATACTCTTAACTATAGAAGGTACTATGGACTCTGTATTGAATTATATTGGTATGTTACTCTGGTCTGGCTGGACAGGTCTGCTGGATTACCTGGCGGCGCATGTTCTCCTCTGCCTGGTGCCGGCATTTGTGATTGCCGGCTTTATGAGCTCAATGATCCCCAAAGAGGCGATCACGCGTTATCTTGGGCCAAAAGCATCCAGGTGGATCAGCTACCCGGCCTCAGCTTTTGGCGGGTTTATCCTGGCGGTATGTTCCTGTACCATTCTGCCACTCTTTGCCGGAATCTGGAAGCGGGGCGCAGGCCTCGGCCCGGCGATCACGTTTCTCTTTGTCGGCCCGGCCATCAACATTCTGGCCATCACCTACACCGGAGCAACCATCGGGATGGATATTGCCATCTCTCGCCTGGTGCTTTCCATTGCATTTGGTATCTTCATTGGACTGATCATGGCCTGGATCTTCCGAAAAGAGGAAAGCGCTCGTGAAACTGAGATGGCAGCCAGCGGCGTGTTTGACCAAACCGCGAAAGTTAAACCGGCAGTTTGGGTGTTGTTCCTCATGTTAGTCGCAGTGTTGATCGTTGGCACATTACAGGTTGATCTATTGACCAATGTGTATGCCAGCGTAAATTTGCCTTTTGATTGGGCGAATGGATTGGGTTCGTTCCTGTCCACCATGAACCTGACCATTCAGGGCGCCGTCCTCATTCTGATGCTGGTCGTGATCGGCATCACCGCCTGGAAAGGGTTTGAAAAAATCTTCGACGGCTTCACCGGCTGGACCTATGCTGCCTTTGCATTCATTGCAATCACCATCCTGATTGCGGCCCCCAAAGAAGAAGTGGGCTCGCTGGTTATCGGGATTAACGGCCGCCTGATTGGAGAAATCATCCTGCTCATCGGTATTGCAGTTGTTGCCAGCCGTTCATTCACCAAGGATGAACTCAGTGGTTGGGTTTGGGAAACATGGAAATTCGTCAAGCAGATATTTCCACTTCTCATCGTTGGCGTCTTTGCTGCCGGTATCGTCAAAGTAATCATCCCTGAAGCCTGGGTGCGCACCATCGCCGGACAGAATACCATCTGGGCCAACCTGGTGGGTGTTTTATTCGGTGTGTTTATGTACTTTCCCACCCTGGTTGAAGTTCCAGTTGCAAAAATGTTTCTTGATCTGGGCATGGCGCGCGGTCCGCTGCTGGCTTACCTGCTTTCAGATCCAGAACTCTCGCTCCAGTCTATTCTAGTATTGAATGGTGTGATGGGTAAAAAGAAGACGGCAATCTATGTCTCTTTGGTGGCTGTATTCAGTACTCTGGCTGGGTATTTGTTCGGTTTAATTCTGGCTGCTGGTTAAAAAAGGAGAACAAAGATGGATCCTCCAACAGTTTTGGAAAAAGCATTGGAGTTTCATGGTCATCGCTGTTGGGCAAGTGTGGCCGGCGTACGGGTTGGGCTGGCCGCCCTCGAAAAATTGGGCGTCAAGCGCTCTGGCGGTACGCAGCTATATGGCATCGTAGAGATTGGTGAAGAACACGGTGGCATGTGTTTTGGCGATGGCGTGCAATACGCCACCGGATGCACCTTTGGCAAGGGCAATATTCGCACGCTGACACATGGTAAATTTGTGCTGACCATGATTGACAATAAATTCAGACACAGTGTGCGTGTAACCACCCGCAATGTGGTCATCAAACGCACCCAGGAATCCGAATTCATCGAATTTCGTAAGAAAGGGATTCCCGCTTCAAAGATTGCTGTAGAATTGATTGACCGCGCTGTTGATTTTACCTGGCTGAACCAGACGAGAACCATTTCAAAATTGATTCGGTTCAAAATATCAAACATACTCCGGGACAGCCGCAAGATTTAACCCCGCATTTTTGCGAGTAATGCGGCGAAGTGATGGTCGAGCGATATGATCGATTTAAAATGGGAAAACTGTTTGCATTCCATCCGCTGATAAGTAAGCTTTACAATCCCAAAGAGCTCTATGAGAGCATTAAACACAAAGAGTACATTAAAAAAATATTATGGTTTCGGAAATCTGGTTTACTATTTAAGCAATGTGCTTATTTGTGTAAAAATTTGCATGAAGATAAATGGTAAAGCATGAATAATCCAAAAAGAAAAATCCTTTTTTTATGCACCGGGAATTCCTGCCGCTCGCAAATGGCAGAAGCCATTGTAAATTCACAGTATGGTGATCAGTGGGAGGCAGTCAGTGCAGGCACTCAACCCGCTGGCTATGTTCATCCTAAATCAATACAGGTATTGAAGGAAATTGGAATTGATCACCAGGGTTATTCTAAAAATGCTGACCAGTTTCGTAACATAGACTTTGATCTGGTTGTAACTGTATGTGATGACGCAGCCGAAAATTGTCCAGTCTGGCTTGGCAAGGGTAAACGGGTTCACATGGGTTTCCCTGACCCTGCCAAAGCAGCAGGCAATGACGAGGAGGTCTTACGAGTCTTCCGTGCTGTTCTGTATGATATGATGCAAAAAATCTCAGACTTAATGACAAAAATGAATTCCATAGAAAGGTAGCGTGATGTTTTCGAATTGCTAAGAATGACATTAATTAGTATAGCCAGATGAACGACTTTCTAAAACTCAATAGTGGAATGATTGCTAAATGATTGGGATGGTCTTTACCAAGAAATAAGTTGTCATCGTTTCATACATTTTTCACTTCGTTTGGTATTTTTAGAACACGAACAGTCAGGACTCTAAAGATATTATGGAAAAAGGGATCAAAAATGGCCTATCCTTGTGTGATATGTGGGAGTGAATTACAGCTGGTAAACACAACGGCTGTGTGTTCTTTTTGTAATCAAGAGACCCCAACCAGATACCTTTGTGAAAAAGGGCATCACATCTGTGAAGAATGCCAGCTGGCTGACTGGCCGCAGGTGGTGATACGGGTTTGTGAAGGGTCAAAAGAAACCGATCCATCAAAGATCGTAAACCTGATCTTGAAGCACCCGATGGCTGTGATGCACAGTCCGCAGCATCATATTGTTGTCACCCCTGCGTTTTTATCCGCACTGCGAAATTCAGGTATTCGGCTTCTCAGTTCTGGGCGTTTATCTTCAGCGATCGAACGGACTCAGGGGATTCCGCTTGGAGCGTGCGGTACCCGTGGCGAATGTGGAGCTGCCACCAGCGTTGGCGCGTTAGTGTCTATACTAACTGGGGCATCTTTTGCCAAAGATAGAGAACGCTCTCTATCTTTGCAGGCGACTGCTGAAACCTTAATGGAAATCGCGCAGGCTAGCGGACCACGATGCTGTAAGCAAAGCGTATACCTGGCGATTGAGACTGCATCTGCCTTTTTGAAAAGGGAACTTGAGATCAATTTACCTGTTGAACCGCACTGCGAATTTTCAGTACGCAACAAAGAATGTAAAAAGGAACGGTGCAAATACTATGTTGACTGAATGGCGATTGCTGGATGATGGGATCCATGATGCGCACCATCATTTTGCCGTTGAAGAAGCGGTTGCCCGCCAGTTAGATATGGGCCAATCTCCTCCTACGCTACGATTAAGGCAGGTAAACCCATCTGTATTTATTGGTGTACACCAAAATACCTGGGAAGAAGTGGATGTGGATTATTGCCGGGAGAATGGGATTCAGATCGTACGACGTATGAATGGAGGAGGTGCAGTTTACCACGAGAGGGGGAGTTTCTGCTTCTCAGCCTTCTTTCCTCGAAAGTTATTCACTCAATCAGATCAAGAGATCTATCGATTGTTTGCTGAGCCCGTCATTCAGACCCTTGCTGATTACGGCATTGTCGGTGAATTTGGGGGACGGAATGATATATTAACTGGAAACCGGAAGATCTATGGTTCAGCTCAGTTCTCGTGGTACAGCGCGTTTGTGCAAAGCGGCACTTTTCTGGTAAATATGAATTTTAAAATCATGGAGCGTTCATTAACGCCACATCGCCTTAAATTTGTGGGCAAAACAGCACGTTCCATCAACGAGCGAGTAACTTCGCTCTCGCGGGAGGTTGGGCGGACAGTAGATACGCGAGAAGTGATGAAAATATTTTCGAACCATTTTGCCTCTACATTCGGAGTTGTTTTGACTCCTGGCGATTTGTCAGATAATGAACAAAAACTTGCGCTTGAGTTACTTGAGACAAAATATAGTACCGATCAATGGAATTTTGGCTCTCAACTTGATTTTGAAATTAATATTGCAGAAAGGACTGAGGATGGAGTAATTTCTCTTTCTGTTGAATTAGAAGACCATGTCATTAAAAGGGTTAGAATCAGCGGAGATTTATTAGTCAATCAGCCGTCGATTTTAAGTGATCTAGAAAAACACCTCATTGGTATCCATGTTCGAAAAGCAGAGGATGTGATCAAAATAGCACCTTTACCAGCGAATCTTGTTCGGTCATTAACGCAATTATTCAGAAGACTTGATATAGAAGCCATAGATGTTACTACTACAAAGCGTAAGGAGAAATCCTCATGGGCAAAAGAATAAAAATCGAAGTGCTTATTGCTACTCCTCCCACAAGTAAATGTGACGAGACGGTAGAAAACTTGCGCGAAATTGTGCGTCGGCACCCTGATGAAACGAGTCTAGTCGTCTTCAAGAGAGGAATCGATTTCATGCCAGAAGACTTCCGCATGGAAGAATATATGACTGAAGAAGATTACCTTCCCAAGGAAGATCCCAGTCTGCAAATGAGAACTCTCATTACAAAAGGTCGTGCGGTGCCTACGGTGATCATTGATGGTGAGTTATTTTCAACTTGTGAGGTTCCAGAACTGAGCAAACTAGAAGAGAAAGTAACGGAGATCCTTCAGAAAAGTGCGCCAAGGTGATCGATCTGTTAGATTCTTTTGAAACGGATCTCTCTCCTGCATAAAGTAACTGCTTCATTCACCCTTCAAATGCAGTAAATTAAAATGTTTTTTCAACAATAACACAACCCCCTTTTTTGATTAAATCGCCGATTTTTGGCTTAACACCAACCGTGGGGTAATTTTTAAAAACAGAGCCAATAAATCCAGAGAACATTCAAAAATAAGAAGTGTATTGTGGATCTTATTTCAAATAATTTAATAGTTGAGGTAAATCTATACCTGCACATAGATGGCAGAATAAACATTGGCTGGTAATTAGGTTATCAAATCCATAATCGCTTATCCCCCTCCGGAACGAAAAAACAATGAAACCTCATCATTATCTGATAGACTGAAACTTCTCGGAACAAGCGTGTCATTTACTGAAATAAACAGGAATTTAGATATTTTTTCAATTTTTGGCTGTTTTTCAATAATTTTTAATAACGCCTCAGCAACGGTCGAGGATGGATCCATTTCGATCGTGAATGTATCATCGGACGAATAAGCTCTTGTGGCGCCTAAAAAGACTACTTTTATCCTCATAAAAGTAGTATATCATTCTATAAATATTGTAAAATAATTCAAGCTATGTTGTTCATCATCATTCTGGGAGGATACTGACATGTCATTCGGTTATGCTGGTTCGATTTTACATATTGATCTTACGACCAAGACAATTCAAATTGAACACCCTTCCGAAGATTTCTATCGGTCCTACATGGGTGGTGGTGCAATGGGACTGTATTATATTCTTAAAGCCATACCTCCCAAGATAGATCCTCTGTCTCCTGAAAATATTTTAACCTTTATGTGTTCGGTGACCACTGGCGCGCCTGTACCAGGTCAAAGCCGCATAAGCGTCAACGCAAAATCACCCATGAGCGGAGCGATTGGTGATTCTCAGGCAGGTGGTTTTTTTCCTGCAGAACTAAAATTCGCTGGTTTTGATGGAATTGTTCTGCGTGGAAAATCATCAAACCCGGTGTATCTCTGGATTCATGATGGGAATGCAGAAATCCGCGACGCTTCTCATCTCTGGGGCAAATGCACAAAAGAAGTTGATGCTTTATTAAAAAAAGAAATTGGTGATTCAAAAATCCAGATTGCACAGGTTGGGCCTGCTGCTGAAAAAGGCGTTTTGTTTTCGAGCATTGTGAACATGGTCAACCGCAATAATGGCCGCACTGGAATGGGGGCAGTGATGGCCAGTAAAAATCTTAAAGCGATCGTTGTCAGAGGAACAAAAAAACCTTCCTTTGCAGAGCCAGCCATATTGGCTGCACTGGCCAAACAGGGAGCGCAGGATGTGAGTCAAAATCCTGATATGGATGGCCTTGCAAAACACGGGACGGCGTCTGTGGTGGGCTACCAAAACCAAATGGGTACTCTTCCTACCAGAAATTACACAGAAGGGCAATTTGAGGATGTAGATAAGATCACTGGCGAGACCATGACAGAAACGATCCTTAAAAAATCAGATACCTGTTTTGCCTGTTCTGTGAGATGTAAGCGGGTGGTTGAAGCAGAAAAGGATGACTACAAAGTTGATCCTGCGTATGGTGGCCCAGAATACGAGACGATCGGGACTTTCGGTTCTTATTGCGGGATCGGTGATCTCGAAGCGATTAGTTATGCAAATCAAATTTGCAATGACTATGGGGTTGATACCATATCGTGCGGAGCTACTATCGCATTTGCGATGGAGTGTTTCGAAAAGGGTATCATTTCCACCAAAGAGACGGGTGGAATTGAGCTCAAATTTGGCAACTCAAAGGCAATGCTGGAAGTATTGCTCCAGATTGTAAATAGGTCAACTCCTCTGGGCATTCTCCTTTCTCAAGGTTCCGCGCGGGCAGCAGAAGCCTGGGGAAAAGAAGCAAAGCACTGCTTAATCACCGTAAAGAACCAGGAAGCTCCCGCGCATATGCCCCAGGCCAAAAAATCACTTGCTCTGATTTATGCAGTCAATACTTTTGGTGCTGACCATCAATCCAGCGAGCATGACTGGATGTACGAGGTCGGTGGGGCTGATCTTTATTTTGAACGCCTGGCTCATCTTGGTTTAACGCTCCCTCCAGAAGCAGGTGATTTTGGGCCAGAAAAGGTGAAGTTTGCCACCCTGACCCATATTTTCTACAGCATGCTCGATAGCCTGACACTTTGTCAGTTTGTTTTTGGACCTGCCTGGACGCTGTATGGACCCATTGAAACCGTTCAAATGGTCAGAGCGTGCACGGGGTGGGATGTCAGTGTAGATGAATTGATGAAAATTGGTGAACGCAGAATCAATATGATGCGAATCTTCAATATTCGAGAAGGTTTTTCACGTAAAGACGATCGGTTGCCTGAAAAATTCTTTGAACCTTTGAAAGGCGTTGGTCCAACAAGCGGAGTGTCGGTAGATCGTGACAAGTTAGAAAAGGCCATAGATTTGCATTATGCAAATATGGGCTGGTCTACCGAAGGAGTTCCTACAAGAGAAAAACTTGAAGCGTTAAACCTTGAGTGGCTGATTTGAGAAAAATCTTCGGCTTGGGTGGTTTTGATGATATTTTCAACCACTCGAGCGGCAAGGTAAGTAAGCTGTTATTTTGAAATAGATCAGGTTCATCAACATTGAAAATTAGTTCGATCGTCAAACAGCCACCCTGCATAGGGTGGCTGTTTTTTGAATTTTCATGCGATATTTACCAGAATGTTTCGTAAGAATTTCACACTCGTCAAATAAAAAATGGAATGAAAAGCGACCATTTCGAAAATTTTTTTGCTATGAATCAACGATTCTGGGCATTCCCGACTTGAATGTTAGATGCTTATTTGATAAGCTCGGGTTTACAATTTTACTTGCGTGATTATAATCAAAAGGGCTTGCTGGTGATCAGACAAGCCCTGTGCATTTTTGTAAGTAAATATCTAGATTAGGTTTATCTGATGAGGTTTATCCTTTGAACAGGCGTTTTTGAAGCCAGAAAGCCACGTTTACAAGTCCAATCATCACAGGCACTTCCACCAGCGGACCAATGACCGCGGCAAAAGCTTCTCCGGAGTTTAAACCGAATACTGCCACTGCAACGGCTATGGCAAGTTCAAAATTATTGGAAGCTGCTGTAAATGACAGGGTGGTGGTCTGTTTGTAATTTGCGCCAATGGCTTTACCCATCAGGAAGCTAATGAGGAACATCGCCACGAAGTAGATTAAAAGTGGGATGGCAACGCGTACCACGTCGAGAGGAATGGTAACGATTAAGTTTCCCTTGAGACTGAACATCACGAGGATGGTGAATAATAATGCGATGAGCGTGATGGGGCTAATTTTGGGAATAAAGGTATGGTAAAACCACTCTTTGCCTTTTAGGCGAGTCAAAACCTTGTTGGTGATAAAACCAGCGATAAACGGAATCCCAAGATAAATGAAAACTGATTTAGCAATTTCACCGATGGTGATATGCACGGTCATGCCCTTTAAGCCAAACCAGGTGGGCAGCACGGTAATGAACACATACGCATATACACTGTAAAACAGCACCTGAAAAATGCTATTAAATGCCACCAGACCAGCGGCATAATCTGTGTCGCCCTTCGCCAGTTCATTCCACACAATCACCATGGCAATGCAGCGGGCCAGTCCGATCATAATTAAACCTGCCATATATTCCGGGTAGTTGCGCAGGAAGATGATGGCCAGGGCGAACATCAGGATAGGTCCAATGATCCAGTTCTGAACTAAAGAAAGTCCGAGCACTTTCCAGTTCCTAAAAACCTTTCCGAGTTCATCGTAATGCACTTTTGCAAGTGGAGGATACATCATCAGAATCAAACCGATCGCAATAGGAATGTTGGTGGTGCCAACTGAAACCGCACTGTTGAACACCTCAACCGCTTTTGGGAAAAGATAACCTAACCCAACGCCAACCGCCATTGCCAAGAAAATCCATAAGGTCAGAAAACGATCAAGAAACGAAAGCCGTCTGGTAACACTAATATTTTCCATTTTTATCTCCTCAGATGCGAAATATTAACAAACCTGATCATGCTCAGGACCTGGTTTACATTGTGGACAGGAACACCCCGGATAAGGTCTTAAGGAATATTGTTTCATCGCAGATTCTGAAATGCCAAGGGAATGTCCGATTTGAAACAGTAATACGAGAATTTCAGGATTATTCAGTCGATAATATATATGGCGCCCTTGACGGCGGGTGGTAACCAGTCCGGCTTTTCGCAGGGACATCAAATGCTGCGATATCGCTGCCTGGCGAATACCGAGTATGGATTCGATATGACATACGCAGGTTTCACTCTGATCGATGATCAAGAGTATTTTTATTCGAGCTGATTGCTGAATATACCCTAAAAATTTTGAAATTTGATCATGAGGATTTTCACGCAAGTATATATTCATAATAATGAATGTATTATATTTTTTAACTTAAAAATTAGCAATATGAAACCGATTACTTCTGCAAACTAATTCTTACGACCTTTTTCAAGGCGAGAAGTTGCTATCCCTAAAAAAAGAAAATTAAACCTAAGTGAATTCAAATGATCGTAGCAGCTTATGCGACACCTTTATAAATTTTTTTGGAAGATAGATTTGGCTCGTTGGGGGCGAAGGGCGTAAATTGGTTATAGGAACAACTATCGATCACGCTGAACTTTCCAAGGTATTGTAACCCGGTGGTTTTCAGGGATGTTCACTCATGGTTGTCTGGTGTTTACCACCAGGAAATCACGAGTATGTATTATGGATATAACACTCCTTAGAAACATAATAGTGGAGGACAGAGTATTGGACTGGATCCTTAAGAACTCGTTTATTGGCTGCATGTCTGAAAAATTGCACGCAGCATTTCACGAGGCCTGATGAATTACTGCCCGATCATACACAAGTAAAAATTCAAAGCTGATATAGGTGGGTATCTGGATCAATAAAGGAACCACCATCCAACGAGAACTAGGTGGAAAGCCTTGATTCAGCACTTCGACCACCTAAAATATCCAGCAAGTTGGAAAATAATGTGAAAAAGTACAAAACTATGCAGATTTAGATTTTCAGATGCATATGATCTTTTATAACCTTCGCGAAGATTTCGGTTTTGAGGGAGCTTATTGTAAGAATTGCGATTTGTGCATATTTTGGCACCAAAAAACAAGAAGTCGATAATTGAGTGAATATAGAACCCGGCGAGAAATTGTTTTGGATCGATTTATAGATCTTTGATCACAAGATAAAAAGCGGATACGAGTGCGTGCAATACACAGATTTTATTGTCATTATTACACCAAGATCGTGTTAGAAGAAATAAAGGGTTAGGTTGCATCAGGAAGCCCTGTTTTCTTAGAAAAATACCAGGCTGCGCAGTATTGGATAACCTGAATGTGGGCACACGCCTAACCTCACGGCTCTGCAACCACTCAATCCCCAGCTTATCTGGAGAACCTTTTACGGTGTGGGCAATGGAATTGAGGTCATTTCTACGCGATAGTGGTTGTGCAGAAAGCTGCCAATGGCGTTGTGGTGCCAACCTCAAGAAACCAGGCAAACGCCCAGGCATTTTTAGCCGAAGACCCCATGAGGTTATCCGCCCGAGAGTGCATGTATTTTTATGACGGGGAGTCAAGTCATCGAGAGGAAATGCACGGTGAATGTCAGGGTATGTAGACCTGGTGGTTATATACCAGTTAGTCTTTCCCAGGGTGATTGAATTTCAGACAGGCGTGGCAAAGTTATGGATGGTGATGAATTAAGTAGCCATGATTAGGCAGGGTGAGATTTAGTCTGCGAGCAGCAAAAAGCCTGAAGCCAGAAAAATGCCGATAAGTCGGAAGGAATCCCACTATCCAGCTAAAAGCTGATCCGGGCTGCATTATGGATCATTTGATTCATTTTCTTTAAAAAGACTTTGACAGTCAAATTGTTGGACATATATCACTAATGAGCCAAATCACGGAAATTGAAAAATGGGAAATTGGCTGGGCTGTCTGCTTAAATAATTGGCGAAAAGGGCATGCTTCTGTGGCTGTTCATAGGATGTTAGAATAATCTTTCTATCCTCTGAATGTCCACCGTGTGGTGGATTTCTGCTATGCTGAAAGTTCAACCTCTGCGAAAGTTATTAAAAGATCGGCATGAAGCAGGAAGGTATTTACGGCATACCTGTTGGTTCACCGGCTGTTGGTCTGACGAACATGTGAGCAATCCTCGAGTCTGAATTTGGTAAATCAAACTCGTGAAAATCGACCTTATTAATAAAAACTCTAAGTTGACATCAATTTTCAATAATGAGTATTTTATACTCCTTGTAGAGCAGGGCGTGTTACTTATTGAATTTTTCAATCAATTGACGAAGTACCTACGAAAACAGTTATGGAAGCTGAATATTGTTGATCGTATCTAACAACATTGGAAGGTATTCCTCAAAAGATTGATTACTCTGTTCAAATCCTTCTAAAGCTTGAAATAGCGGACGAATTAGAAGGAATCCGTTGTTTTCCTCTTGCTCGATCATGGTATTGCGTAATGCCTCGTCATTAAGCATTCGAATGCCAATTGCACGAATCAATGATTCTTCAACGGCACTCGACCATGTTCCATAGCCAGATGGCATGCTCTTTCTAAGAAACGCATATAAACGGTTTCTCTGTGCCAACGGTATCACACTTAAGTTTTTATCAAGCATGGGCCCAATAATGGAATGAAGGATCTCATGTTCAATGAGCCCTTTCATACTCAGATCAGTTTCAGTTGGGCCAGCCACTACATATGCAATATCGTCTATCTGGGGACCATTGCCGCTGTAGTATGAATCTAACGGGTTGGGGATGACCACCAATTGATGGAAGGGAAGTTCTGTTACACCCAGATAGGTTTGGATTTCGGTGAGCGAAGTTTCAGCCAACGGCTTCCAATGCGCAATTTCAGCATCGTACTGAGGGCCTACTTGTTGCCATAGATCGTCGATATTGGCTTCTTTGTAGAAATCGCTCAAGGCGGTAGAAAGGTCGTCGAAGTTAGCAGCGCGCGTCGTAACCCACCAACCTGCCTCAGCACGACTAAACTCTGGTGCTGGTCCCCGTTGTAGAATCCATACTACCAGTTGATAGTCAGGTATACGGTCAAAATAGGGTTTCAGTTGTTTCAGGCTGGGGAGATCCTTCCCATTCAGTTCTGCACGGATTTGCTGACGGATGGGAGACATAGGGATGCCCTGGTATTCACGGTCGAATCCGGCGGCATTAAGCGCTGCAAACAGGGTAAAAATCCTTTCATCGCTGCTGACAATAACAGTTTGAGACCCGAAATCAGGTCGTGGGGCATTCACTGCTTCTAACCGTACCCGCAATTCAGAAGGAAGTTGCAGGATGAAAATTACGGCGATGAGTGCTGCCAGGAGAATTATGCGCCAAATTGTTGAGGAAGAAAGACGAGACATTGATGTGTTTTTCCTATATCAATTATTTCTGAGTTTACTGACACTGAAGCGTTCTAGACGATTGAAAAATCTTGTGCATTCTGTCTCCACACATCCAGAGGATTCAACCATCCATATAAAGCATGCGGGTAGTCGCGGGTGCAATGATGGAAATATCAAATCTTGCTAAGAAATGGTCTGACTAATTTTCTGATTCTTGCGTTTAACTTGAGTGAATTGATCAATGAAGTAACCGTGAACATAGCGGGTGTTTCATTCTAATATATGGCAACAATAAAATCCAAATGATCTCGAAAAAACTTATACAGCCATATTATTAGTGGATTAACTAAAGATGGAAAAAAGTATTGTTTTCAGCTTGATCTGTTCATTGGCGCATCTTTTTCCTCAAGTCGCTTTGAAATACGCCAGCCATCATGATCAAAAACGCACCGGCTAATGCAAGAAACCAACCCAACCTCAGGGATGAAGAAAAGTCTACCAATGACATCGAAGGAATCCCGATTTTATTAAATATTCCAGGCATACCCAAAGAGAAGAGAACCAACCCGAATAAGACGACCACGCCGCCGATAATTCTAAAAATGGGAGAATCAGCCAAACTTGATATCAAAGCAATGCCAGCACCTAAGATCAAGAGGATATAAACGATCATCACAAAACTCGCCTCTACTTGCTCGATTCCATTTTCAAATGTTGGAAGATGATGTAAACGAACAATATCCATTGGGATCACCTGAATTCGAACAAGGTTCTCGTTGATGATTAATTCGGATTGGTATAACCCAAAAGTGGAGATAAAAAAACTTAAACCAATTGAAAATAAGATAAGAATACTGGCGCAAGTACCAATTTTCTGGCTTGTGTGAAGTACTCTTGGGAGATATCTTGATGGACTATTGGCTGATCGGTGAAGCCAAAACGCGTTTACCAAAAGAAAAGAAGTCAAGAGCAGGAGCGACCCTGGCAGGTACTAGAGTCGCCCCACGGTGGTAAAGCAAATGGCTGCAGGTAAAAACACACCCAGAAAAATTGCCAGCTTGCGATCATTATTAATCGAAACTCTACGGCCAACTGAAACGATTGAAAACAGGGCAAACATACTCAAGATCACCGTAACGAGTCCTAAAACGAAAGGATTTTCCTTGTTTCCTATCCACGACAGGATTTTTGTGCCAATACTCAACTCGATAACACCCGCCAGGGCTCCGAGAGAGCTACCTAATTTGCCAATTTGAACCGCAAGCTTTTCCATGCATTCACCTTTATCAAAATCGAGTCTTAGATCAGTACCTCTTCAACAGGTCGGCGCAAAGAGTGGGGAAGTGGATCAGCGTAGCCAAATCGAACCAATAACTGTGGCTTTGCGTTTTCCAACCCCATCGCGCTCTGGAACTGTGATCGAATGCTCGAAACTTCGATCGGTTGATTTAATAGGGCTGACTTAATGTTTCGTGCTGTCATTTGTAACGCCAGACGTTCATATACCTGCCCGGTCCGCACCCAGCCAGTTAGATCATCGGCATCAGAAGCGATTACTACCGCACCAGAGGAACTTCTCAGTTTTTTTGCATCTAGATCAGCCTGTTGCTGTGGTTTTGTTCCAGAAACGAAAGATTTTCCAAGCCAACGGGGAACTTCTGGATTACCTGAACAACGCGAATAAAGGCCATCTCGTGACCGCAAGGCTTCTTTTTTATTAAAACGCAGCCATTCAATTAACTCATTAAGAAAAGCTGTGTCAGCATACTGAACAAGGTTCCCCTGGTTGACATATTCTAGCGCGGTCTCGATTTTTTTAGTATCAGTGAGGAATTTCGTTACAACCCCGGGTTCGCCTTGTATCTCTTGCAGAAGATTAAGATCAGCCTGATTTACGGGCTGACCATCATACTCAGATCGTGTATTCTGACGAATTGGAATTACTTTCACTAATGGGTTTGGTTGAGGTGCATCTTTTGTCAGATTTACAGTGATCACCTCATTCGCGTTAGGGTAAAGGACATTTGTGGCGTATCCAGAAGCGGCAGCAGCTAATAATAAATTTTCCAGAGCGCATCCAAGGCTGATCCACAATTCCCGATGATCTGGATCAACAACTGGCAGTTGCCTTGAATAATCTGGGTATATTTCAATTGCGTTCTCTTTAATTGCGAATTTCCAGGGTTGAGTGTTGTGGCCATTGGGTGCCAATGTGGCGTAACGGATCATTTCTCTCATCTGATCATATAATGTTGTACTCATCGAAAAAGATCTCCAGTCATTTTCAATTTGCTGATCATAATTAAGCCAGGGGGTATATTCACTAAGCACATAACCTCCCAAAGCCACCACTCCTGCTGCTGCCGATAATTTCAAAAAATCGCGACGGCTGAGTCCTCTGCGATGAACATCCTTGTTTTCCATAGAATCCTCCTTAATTTTGATATGATAAATATATCAATTTGGAATGTTGAGGTAATCAACCGAATGATTGATTGACAGGTTGATTATCAATTTTAAAGCCACTTTAAAATTGGTTTGCTGTGAAACTTGCTAAGAAAATTTGATTTTTTGAAAATCTCTGAACCCAATTAAGTTTTAATGTGTTTAATGAATATAGTTGTAGGAATTTGACATGGAACCATTTGTTCTGACTACAAAATTACATCAACCCTCTCCTTTAATACGGGGAATTCATCGTCAACGGCTTGTTACACGTTTGAATCAGGGATTGCTCGCAGGCCGGTCGCTTACCCTGGTTTCTGCACCAGCCGGGTTTGGGAAAACCACATGTGTTAGTGAATGGATCGAACAGCTAGACCTGCCGGTCGCCTGGCTTTCTTTGGAACCGGCCGATGATGACCCGGCGCGTTTCTTTTTATATTTCATCGCTGCTTTACAAAAAATCAATTCAAGCCTTGAAAATGAGTTAAAACGGTTATTAGAACCAGGTCAATTATTTCCTACCCAATCTGTATTCACCATACTGCTTCAAAATATCCACCGTTTTGAATTTCGATTCTTACTGGTTCTGGATGATTTTCAAAATATCCAAGAAAAGACCATTATCGAATTTCTCGAAATGCTGGTTGAAAATTCACCGCCGCAGCTTCATCTCGTGATACTGACACGCGAAGACCCGCTAATTCCACTGGCGCGGCTGCGGGCGAATAATCAAATGACAGAAATTCGTGCTGAAGATTTACGCTTTAGCAATGATGAGACCAGAGATTTTTTCTCAAAAACGATGGGGGTAACCCTTGCCGAAGAAGATCTCCGGATGCTGGATCACCGGATTGAGGGTTGGGCAGCCGGGTTACAGTTAGTGGGATTATCAATTTATGGACGGGAAAATCCATCGCAGTTCATTTCGAACCTCAGGGGCACACAACGCCATATTCTAAGTTACCTGACTGAAGAGGTTCTAAACCATCAAAGTATAGAGGTGCAGAAATTTTTAATCGAGACATCCCTTCTCGATAAAATGTGTGCAGAATTATGTGATGCTGTTACTGGTCGGATGGATAGCAAAGTTCTTTTGGACCATTTGTTCTCAGCGAATCTATTTCTTGTGCCTCTTGATGATCATCAGCAGTGGTTTCGCTATCATCACCTTTTTGCTGATTTACTCCGTAGTCAACTGAATCGAATTTCCAAACAAAGAATTATCCAGTTACACAACAATGCCAGCAAATGGTTTGAGCAAGAGGGAATGGTTGCGGAAGCCATTGATCAAGCTCTTGCAGGGGAAGATTATGACCGGGCAGTAGGGTTGCTTGAACAGCACGCCATGAGCTTTGCCATGCAGGGTTATGTCAAAACAGTCGAAAATTGGATGTTGGCCATTCCGCCTGCGCTGCGCTCTCAGAGCCCACGAGCCAATCTGGCGTTTTCGAGTGTGTATCTGATGCGTGGTAATTATGCTGAATCTGCGAAATATCTAAGTCAGGCTGAAGCCTCCATTTTCCAGAATTCTTCAGCAGACGGATCGGATAACCTGGAGCTTGCTGCTCTACAAGCAGAGTGGTATGCAATTCAGGCGAATTTGTTCAACGTTCGAGGCAATCCAACTGAAAGTTTATCAGCAGCTGAAAAATCGTTGCAACTGGCGAGTTCTGAGCAATTTCAAATCCTCTGTATTGCTTATTTGGGAATGGGTGGTGCTTATCGTTTAATTGGAAACTATCAGAAATTGGTCGAAGCATATCAGAAAGCCATTCATTACAGCCGCGCAGCAGGCAATCTGCTGGCTGAAATGTTGTCGAGCACAGCCCTGGGGCTTGTGGCGATTCAGCTTGGCCAGTTACATTTTGCCTATCAAATTGCGATAGAAGCCGTTGACCGCTATGAAACCTCAAACATGCTCCCCCCTCCAGTCGCAGGATCGGTTTATGGGATTTTAGGTCTTGTGGAACTCGAGTGGAACCAGTTAGATCGTGTTCACAACCATTTTTTGAAGGCCCTTCAACTTAACTCGTTGGGGGGTCATAACGCCGGGGTGGTATTTGCGAAGGTGCTGATGGCGCGCCTGGCTCAAACGCAAGGAAAGCTTGATGACGCAACGAAACTTATGAATGAAGCCGCGAACCTTTTACCTCTGGGAGTACCTGCCTGGTTAAAACCAGAAGTGATTTCTCAGCAGGTACTGATCTATCTTGCGCAAAACAACCCGATTTCTGCAGAAGTTGTTCTTAATCAAGTACCGGGTTCGTTTCTTGAACCTGAAAAATATCCGAGTGAACTCATCTTTATCGCTCAGTTAAGGGTGGTGCTCTACTATGTGAAAAATGGAGAGTATAAGGGTGATCTTGATCTACCACTTCAACTTGCTGATTGTTTGATTACCACAGCCATTCAGAACCATCGTTTGGGCATCGCCCTGGAAATATTGATGGTATTAATCCAAATACAATCGATTGTTGGAAGAAAAGACGCTGCTCTTGAGAGCCTGAGTAAAGCACTCCAACTGGCAGAACATGAAGGATATTTACGAATATTTTTAGATGCTGGCTCTGAGATCCATGAACTGCTCAAAATTGCTCAAAAGAAGAATCTTCACCCTGAGATAACACGGAAATTACTGGCTGCCTTTTCAAGCGCTGAAACAATTTCGACTTCTTCAGCAGAACAGACTGGGTTATTTGAACCTTTGAGCGATCGTGAACTGGAAGTTTTGAAACTGATGTCTGAGGGATTAACGAATCCAGAGATCGCTGACCATCTAATCATCTCATTGAGTACGGTAAAAACACATCTGGTTCATATATTTAACAAACTCGGGGTTCGTAATCGCGCTGAGGCGGTGCTAAAGGCAAAAGAAATAGGGATCTTATAGAACCACGTATTTGATCAATGAGAATTTTTAGTATAAGCTGAAAATTTTCTTCTTTTCTCTAAAGCAAAAAATCAACCGTCTGATCGGTCATTCGGTTGATTTTTATTTTGATGGTTAGCGATATGATGATTTTCGTAAACAGGAGATCAGATGTTGAAAAAATTCACTCTTTGGAATACTCAATACCCCAAGAAAACCAGAAGACGCTTTTCTTGGATTTTCGAATCTTTATACGGCTTGCATCAAGTGAAGGGGTTGTAATGGAAGATATGCGTATCTACCAGATTGACATTAGCGGTCAGGTTGTTGAGAGCGAGATTGCTCCTTTCAGTTTGCCAGGTTTAAAAATTAACCCTGACGAAAACGGAGATTCAATCATTACCGTAAAGACAGACCAGTCAGGCTTAATCGGCCTGATCCGCCATTTACACGCTCTCGGTTTCGAACTTTTATCGATCAATATCTTAAATTAACGAGGAAAAAATGAGAAATCAATCCGCTTTAAAAATAATGATTCCCATCATTGGATTACTGGCGATATTTGCTGCCAGCATGGGGCTTTTCTACCAGACGCCAGGACAGCCGTATGCCTATACCAGTCACCGTGGTGAAACAGTGATGATTCAGGGGCGCGGGCTCTACTATTATGATACGGTGAGTTCGGCCGCGCAAGAACAAGGGAACGACTTGGTAACCCTCATCATTGGATTACCCCTGCTAGTGATTTCCACCTGGTTTGCTTTCAGAGGTTCTCTGCGAGCGCGATTGCTGTTGACCGGTACGCTTGGTTATTTTCTGTATACGTACCTGTCTATGTGTATGTTGACCTCATTCAACCCGTTATTTCTGGTCTATGTAGCGATTTTTGCTCTCAGTCTTTATGCATTCATCTTAGCCATGATGTCTTTTGATCTGACAACCCTGCCACAAAAATTCACTGAAAGTCTACCGAGGGTTTGGATTGCAGTTTTACTTTTTTTGATCGGTGGCTTTTTAACATTGACCTGGTTGAATAAGATCCTCACTCCGCTAATTCAAAACAGTACTCCAGCTCTTGAAAACACGACTACATTTGTCATCCAGGCTATGGATCTAGCTCTGATCGTTCCGTTGGCAATTCTTTCAGGGGTACTGCTTCTGCGTCGCAACGCCTGGGGGTATCTGCTGACCTCGGTATTCTTGATGAAAGCCATTACGCTTGGACTTGCTGTGAGCGCGATGTGCATCAAAATGACGCTGGCTGGCACGCCAGATCGTCTGGGGGTGATGATCCCATTCGGAGTCATAACAATATTGAATTTATTCGCCGCCGCTTCATTACTGAAGAATATTAAACCGTAGAATTCTTTTCAGAAAAAAGGAAATTAATGATGAGCAACTCAACAATTTTCAAAACAAATTTTGATAAGACGCTAATCTGGGCCTGCTCGGTACTGGCTATTTTGACGGCCATTGCTTACTTGTTGGTCGCAGAAGGTTTCCTTCCCATTGGAGGAGCAAATGCCTCCGCTGGTGATGGTTCAATCATCTTCGTAGCAGCCGGGTGTTACTTTGCGGGCGGGCTGATGATCCATCTCAAACGCCGATGGTTGTGGGCTCTTGGCCTTACCATCAATTTACTGGTGATCTCATTCTATTTCAATATGTATATAACCCGTCCTGAAATTCTCCTTTCCGCCGGAGGGTTGACTACCAAGTTCTATCAAATCTTGCTAGAAGGGGCTTTGCTTATCCTGATTATTCGCAGCCGGGCATTTGATCGTAAACAAGCCAGGATAATCAGGTGAGAGAGAGCATCCATGCCAGCGCGAGCGCGGTGAACCCATCAATCCTTAGTTGTTTGGTAAATAAAATATCTCTATCGTCAATTATGAAAGAGGCTTGTGATTCTGCAGGAATGAATGTCTTTGAAAAATAGACGAATAATTAACACCATGTACCGTGCCAATCATTCGAAGGGCTCAACATCCCAAGTTGGTGACAATTTCAATATGTTTTCCATTTATTAATACAAAACCCCTCTGTTTGAGGGGCTTTGTTTTTTTATTTACAATAGGGGCTGGTAGATGCACAGTAATCATCTAAACATTCGTTGATCGTCATTTCTAAATGTACGCCCTGTGCTGGACCATCGGCCGCTTCGACTTGAATGCCGACAATCTCCATCTCATCTGATTCTTCGTCAAATTTCTTGATTTTAATCTGGAAATCTTCTGTAATCACCAGCGGGCTATCCTTTGACACAGTTTTCTCAATGGTGCTTCCATTTTCAGGCTGAATGATCACGTTTACGGTTCCCTCACCCTCAACCGTGACTTTGAGAGTGGCATTGACTGACTTCTTTGATTTCATTGAAGGTGCCTGGCTTCCAACCACATCTGGGAACAAATAACCAAACGGGAACTGGACGGATGTTTTTTCGTTTTCAATCATGTCGCCACGGGAAGATTGGCACACAGGAAGATTACCACACTGTAGATCGCAACCAAGAATATTAATGCCTGCATTGAAGTCTTCTGACCCTTCGCAGCCAGCCATTACCAGCATCATGATGATGAAAGGGATAAGCAACTTCATGTTTTTCATTTTCGCTCCTCTTGTGTGGCGACACTTTTCTTGGATCTCATCATGAAAATGACCGCAAGCAAACCGGGGAATATACTTGAACAAATACGCCCAAGCGTTTTATCCCAAATATTTTTCAAGAATCCGGGCTGCTCTTCTGCTGCGACCTGCGTGTCATCCCGATAATCATCTTCAGGAAGATATTCTGCTCCCGTGGATGGTTCTAGTACCGATGCATCTTCCACGTATGGCAGCCATGAGTTTGTTTCAGTCGCGATATCTAAAGGTGAGATATCGCTCAACCCACTGGAATCTGCACTGGCCTGCTGGCCAGAAGAAACCTCGATCGTTTCACCGGTT
This sequence comes from Anaerolineaceae bacterium, assembly GCA_029265815.1. GTDB lineage: Bacteria > Chloroflexota > Anaerolineae > Anaerolineales > Anaerolineaceae > UBA6107. The sequence continues at coordinate 57,704 of JAJUGU010000009.1, forward strand.
GCTTTAGAGGTGAATTCAACGGTGCCAGCGATTACCTTGAGCGTTGTGCTTGCGCCGTCAGTTTCAATCACCAGAGTCGTCCCCTTTATTCCTGCAACCGCCTGAGTGGTCTCGATATCCATCGTCCCCTCATACCATAGCTTTTTGGTATTATTCCAGAGCCTCCCTAAAACAAGTTGAAGTTTCGTTTCTTTTTCAGGTGGTGTCAGGATTACGATCTCAGTATTTTCTGGCATGATGTAAGTATTCATATCTGCGAGTTGAAGTATCGCAGAGGAATTATTGCGGGTGGCAATGTGATCTCCCACATAGATCACTTGTTTCATGCTGACCGGCTCCCAATCAATTTCCTCCGGATCACAAGTGGTTTCAACAAACCCTGTTATGGCATTAAATCGAGATAATGAATCTTCCCAATCATTTTTTAATCGTAACATGAAGCAATAAGTTCCTGAAACAAACCCGGTCCATTTGATCTCAAAGGGTTCAGTATCAACGTGAGTGGATTTTTTCAGACAAGCGCCAAATGTTGGCGAACGGGTGTCGGTATCTTGCTTATCACATTCCTCATGAGTCCATGTCATTTCACCAGTCATGTACCCTTTTCCACCATTTTTATCAATTGTCCCGGATGAGTAAAAATCACCACTTCCCTCAAACGTTGGATCTGCCACAAAATAGAACTCTGGGACCTGTGGAATATCTAGTTTCCCGGTGTAAGTCCACGTTCCGGAAATTTTCCCTGATTTATAAATACCGATGAGATTAAAGGTTCCATCCGTCTTTCGATCCCCCGTGTTTGTTTCACTATGAACGGCTGCCCAACCGTTAACCTCGCCATTTTTTCCTATAGAAATCGTGATGTTATCAATACCGGCAAGCATCCCAGAAAGGTGTACCGGGTCATTATTCTGGTTGATATCCAAATATTGGTCATGGTCAAACGAGATTCGTAAATTGAAAGGTGGGTTTAATGGCGTTGCTGAAATTTCTGCTGATGCTTGTTGAATGGCCGATGCCAGTATAAAAATGGAAAGGAGAATCACAATTAGGAACTTATGAACTTTGGGTTTCATAATACCTCCTGACTCTGTGATTAGGTTCAATAATGATATTATAGACAAACGAGAGTGAAATTATAGTGGTCAGGGAATATTGAAAGGAAGGAATTATTCGATTCACTTAAACGATCTCATCAAAATCGGAGACGATTTCTAAGGAATTTCGGTATTCAAGGGGGACTCTGGAATCATACTTCTGGATATTGAAAAAGCAGCGGTTTGAGACCACTTTATAAAAATCATCATGTTACGAAAGAGATAATAGGAAAACCATATCCCTTGCCATTTGAGTATTAAACGCTGTCGATGACTTTAGATCAGGAAGTGAAAATTGGATTTCAATGTATCTGGCGAAATGTGGTTCAAGTTAATGCGCATAGACGAGTAGAAAAATCCTTCAATTTTTTGAAAAACCCCTGCGGAGGGGCTTTGGGTAGTATAACCACACCCAATACCATGATCGTGCCAAGTCTAATGGTGATGACCTGGACGAATTGGCTGATTATCGATTGAAATAAATGGACCATCTGTCTCTTTTAGTATCTGATTCCTGGGGATAATCTTAGCCAGCAACTGTCCGATTGTTGAATTCATAAAGGATGGTTTGAGCGGATAATCGATAATCAGGGGGGGGTAGTTACATGAAAATTAACCTGTAAACTCGTGGAGATCCTTTTTCCTGAGCTGGAAGGTGTAGAAACTGAAGAATTATTTGGCAAGCACAACAATTCATCCTACAATCTGGAGAGTAAACCGTAAGAATCCTAACTCTTCCTAAACTAAAAGAGACTGTTCAAAAACATGAACAGTCTCTTTCTTGTGTATAAACCAGGTTTTACTTAATTGCTTCCAATGCTGCCAAACGTCCGGTCGTCCAGGCACGGCTGTGGCTCAGCCCTGGAACGATCACCGGGTAGTCATTGGCAAAAAAGTTACCAGCAACATTTCCAGCGGCAAACAAGCCCGGGATCACCTGATGATTTGTATCTCTGACCTGGAAATTGCTGTTGACATCCAGGCCGCCTAAAACGACAAGCAAAGCAAGCGAGTTGTAAGCAGCGTAAAACGGCGGGGTATCAATGGCCGTGACCATCTCACCATTCTTGCCAAAATCTTCATCCACACCTTTAGCAGCCAGTTCGTTATAACGCGTGATGGTGGCCTTTAAAGCATCAGCGGGGACGCCCATTTTTGCTGCCAGGTCATCAAGCGTATCTGCTTTGATCAGCGAACCACTTTCCAACGCTGATTCCATACCAGACCTGGTATAGTCGCTCATCGCGTTTGTGCGTGAAAAACTAATCCCCATCTTGGGCAGGTCTTCCTCAAAGGTCGAGTCATAGATGGTCCAGGTTTTGTGTCCCGGTTGAAGTTGAGCCGAATTGGCCATCGAAGGGATGGGAACATCTTCATTTTCATAACGCTTCCCTTCCAGGTTGATGCGCAGGAAAGGATTGCCGGAGAATGGTGCTGCGCCAAGGTTGTGCACCATGGGAGTGTGTGGCAATTGTGGTTGCATCGCTGCTCCGATCCACAATCCCATCTTATGACCATCCCCCGTGTTTACGGGTGGGGCATAGACATTAAGGTCGACTTCACCAGCTCGAGGACAATAAGCCTTGATCATTTCGGGGTCATTTCCATAATCGCCGGTGCACAGGATCACGGCTTTCTTGGCATTAAATTTCTGGTAAGCTCCCTGAGCGTCTTTGGCGATAACGGCGGTCACCCGACCCTTCGCATCCTTAACCAATTGTTCTGCCGCTGTGCTGTAATAGAAAACCGCTCCTGATGATTTGGCTGCTCCTTCGAGCATTCCAGCCAGGATGGATTGGTCCATTCCACCGAACATATGGACTGTCTTATATTCCGGGTAAAACTGGTCAGGGACATCATTCCCCCAGCGCATCACCTTTATGTCCTGCGCAGTCGCCATATCGATCAACTCGTCAATGATAGGGCTGCAGTTGGTTGCCCAGGCCATAATCTGGCTGACATCCACATTATTGCTTCCCCATTTGGTCAATTCGCGGACCACTCGCACCGGATCATAATCCAATCCCTCTTCCAGCTGGATCTTACTGCGCAGTGCAGCGTTATGGCCACCGCGGGCGTTGAACTTTTCTGATTTTTCAATTAAGATGGTCTTCACTCCGGCTTTTGCTGCGGTGTAGGCAGCCATCAAACCAGCTACTCCTGCTCCAACCACCACGATATCTGCGTCCTGGGTTCCTTTGATATCTGCATCTTTGATCGGGGCAGGCGGGGTGAGAAAGGATGGTGCAGATGAGGCTGCTTCAATCGGCGCTTGAGTTTCGACAACTTTAGGGGTGCAGCCTGCCACACCCAGCGCCAATCCTGCGCCACCTGCGACAAGTGTTCCTTTTAGAAAATCCCGGCGGCTTTGATTGATTTTGTTTTTTCTTGACATTTTTTCCTCCTTTTTAATGCCATAGTTGGTGAAGATCACTCCATTAGAATTCATTATATATAATTTCATGTAAGATTTTGCAATGAATAATTGAAAGTAATTCCACACAAATAAGTTTATTGAAGATAACAAAAGCGGAAGGTAATTATCCTTCCGCAAATCCTAGTATTGAATTGTAATGCGTGGTTCTTGTGTATTTCCTGCCCAACCGATATGCGCCCCGGGTCAACGAAAAACCAGAGCCTTGTGAAGCATCCTGTAAAGGGTTTGACTTTAGTAGCGGGGAGTGAATTCGCCTGCCCTGGGTGGCCAGGCCAGGGAACCACTACTCTGACGGGTACTTCGTGACTTCCGGGTGATGAAAGTTTTTCCTGGTTTCAGAACGTTTTTCCCTCAGGCTCCGCATTTTAGTCTGGTCTGAGGGACGCTCTTCTGAAGAGGCCGGAGGATAGCGACTTTTTTTGACAGGGTCAAGTAGGATTTTTTTCGCGATCCGGAGGACGATGGTTGTGAATTAGTGAACGAACATCCAAAAATCACGACTTTTTCGTGCTATCGTTCAGACGCAATTTGTTAAGATTATTTAAGATTTTCGTTGCCATAAAAGGTCAATCGTTGCTATAAAAGGGATTTCCGTAAACACGTTTAAATTTATCCATTATTGAATTAGTCGGAAATCGAATCATGGCCTACTATGTAGAAGATTACATACTTGTACTTGACCTAACGTCATCTTGCCTGACATATCTCGATGACACCTTTTGATCCTTATTCGCCAGTCGGGAGCGCATACAATTCCCCGGCGGTCATGCCAAAGGTATCGACGAAATATTGCTCTGCCAGTTCCAGGGAATGCTCATAAACGTTTTGGATGGCGGGGTCGTTGTAGGCTTTAATGAAGTAATCTTTCACGGTTAGATCAGGATAGCTGCACCATTCGTCGACGAACTCACCGGTCTCTTGATAGTAGATGAAGCTCGCACCACCCTGTGCGAGATCGTCAGCGCTAAAAGTAATACTTCTATCTGACAGGTGATAATTGACTACAATGCGATATTCATCACTGAGCTCAGTGAAAAATTGAACATCGAAATTCTGCTCTCCCCATTCGGGGCGGTGCACCTGGATGTTCACATCATTTCCGCTTTTATACTCATACCGATAGACCGCTTCCTCCTGTATCGGAAAAAAGCCCAGATTCTGGAGAGACGGCGGCTCATAGGGCAAGGTGAAGAGTTTTGCGGGGGTCATGTGGAAGGTGTTCTTAATGGTTTCATTAAAAAAGCGGATTGGCGCATACAGCGGATCTTCGCCATTTTCAACTTCCAAGGCGGCACGGATCATCTGTTCTGCGTTCACCCGGTCTTCTCCTTCGATGGAAAATTCGCCAGTGGCGATGTCGTAGAGGTAGTTCACGGGCGGCTGACCTTCCTTATCCATTTGGCAGAGATAAACCTTGTGCACGTCATAGTAACCAATGGAGGTTTTGTATCCATCATTCAGGTAGAGGGTCATGCGGATGATGTTCTGGTTGTCTTCCCTGGATGGCGGCCCCCACTTGTCATGGGTAACGGTGAAATTGGCTAACTCGCTTTCGAAGTAAGCTTCGTGATTGTTGGGATCAAGGTTGAATCCAAGGTCTTTAAGTGTGGTAGGAATGATGAAATCTTTGTTGGCGAGGGTGGTGTAGATGTTTTCGAGGGATGAAATGTCTTCGATGGTGCTTTTGTCGAGGTAAAGGGTCTGGAGGTTCGTCAGCGAAGCCAGTGGGGAAACATCCGAAATGGTTGAATTGTCGAGGTAGAGCACCTGTAAATTGGTCAGGTTGGAGAGGGCGTTGTAGTCTTGCGCCTGGCAGTTGGAAAGGATCAAGAGCTTAAGGTTTGTTAATTTGGCCAGAGGTGCGACATCCGTGACGGGATTGCCAGCCAGGGACAAGGCGGTTAGTCTGGTGAGCCCGGCCAGAGGGGAGATATCGGACACAGCGTTTTGAGACAGGTCGAGGCTTATGAGGTTGGTGAAGGCTTCAAGGCCGCTGAGGTTGGTGATTGGGGTGAATTCAGAGAGCTGTCGCTGCAAAGAGTCGGTGAGATCCATGCGGGTGACGCCCTGGGCTTCCTCGAGGGTAATTTCGCCTTCAGGTTTGCCCATTGCGCCGCGTATCATCGCTTCCAGCACTGGATCAGCAAATGTTACGATGTCAGTTACCGATGTCTCAATTGGAGATGAGGTCGTTGTGACCTCCGCAACCGGGTTTGATGAGGTCGTCGTCACAGCGGGCGTGCTACAAGCCGCAAGGGTTATGGTCAGTAAAACGGTTATCAGTTTATTATGAGATTTCATCATCGTAGGTAGTCCTTAATTTATTTTGACTGAACATGTGAAGGCGGGCTGACAGGTGGGCATCCTTTTTGTTTCCATAAATTATGAGAATTTTGGACCCCTTTTGTATTTTACACTAACCACCTGATCACAAGTCTAGCCGAGCAATTCGAAGGTCATTACTTGTTGGCATTTGGGTTTGATGAAAATAAATGACCCACCTCGGTGCGCGTGCATAGCAGAGGTATGGTGGCTACTGTTTTTGCCCTTGATGTTAAGGGTGAAATGTAATGTGACACTGTTTAACGACTATGATATCTATTCCTCTTTCTGTAAAATCACAAAAGTATGCGCATAACGGCTGCGCTGGACACGATGTGCATATTGGGCAGCCCATTCAGCTTTCGACATTTGAGTCTTCATAGCCGGGTAATTAGCCATCCATTCTTCGCGGCTCATCGGAGCTATAGCAGATTGCAGGCCCGTTAACCGTTTTTCGGTCAATAACACCTTCCAGCTAGCTAGGTAAGGGTCCATTTCTTCATCAGTGAATACACTGTGAATTACAGCATGACCATCTTCTACCAGGGCATATTCACCCGGACTCACCTGCTCTCCCTCGATTGGCCAGGAATCGGCAGACATAAAACCAGCAAAACAGAATCCTCCCGGTTTTAGCACTCGATGCATTTCTGATAACGCAACAGCAATATCCGCATGACTGAGATGTACCATCGAATAGAATTCATACACCAGGTCAAAAGTCTGATCTAAAAATGGTATCTGACGCATGTCTCCTTTCTGTAAATGGAACTGCATCCCATTTACTGTTTCAAAGGTCCGTGCACGTTCTAACGCCTCCTCCGACACATCAATTCCCCGGGTTTCAAAGCCATTTTCAAAAAACAGACCTAGTGGGGGTACTCGTCCGCCGGCGGCACAATCGAGGACTTTTGGATTGAGAGATCCCTTGGGGAGGTGAACGAAGTGTTGGTAAAACTCAAGAAAAAGATACATGGGAGAGTGGTAGATCATGAGCGAAGGATCCTTTTTAGAGCAGCTAGAAAATTGCTTGCGTCGAAAACTCACGATATTTTGACGTTATTTTAAATCTGGAAAGGTGATGTTGGCGGCAACAGATTTAGCCGGGTTGGCTTTGACTGTATTCCGACTTTTCCATATTCCGCTCGTTGCGAACCAAATTTTCAGGTCCCCAAAATGCCGTGACAACCATCGCTGCCAGGATCCAGAGTATTATATAAAACAACTCTGCACGCGCTGATAATTCAAAAAGCTCGCCAAAAAAATTCACCGAAAAATGAAATAATATTGCAGATAACGTGCTCCGTCTATTGTTGTTGTACACCCACGTCATGAGTACTGATTGAGGTATTTTATCAGCCATAAATAACCAGAACCCCAATGTACCCAATCCCAATCCGTGTTGATAGCTTCCCGGAATAAAGAACAATGGAATATGCCATACTGTCCACACTGCGCCTAGAAATAAACTCGAAGTTATTGCATTCCATTTTTTTTGTAATAGCTCAAGAGCATATCCCCGCCAGGCTAATTCTTCTGGTAAAGGTCCAAATAACAGTATGAAGATTGCATATGGAATAATAGAAAGAGGATGGGAAATGAAACGAGCTGCCATTTCTGGCGCCGCGCCTTTCCCTCCGATGACCATATCCAATAAAGCACCTAGACCGGCAAGCACAGGAGCTGCGAGAAAGATAACAGCGTACCACTTTATTCCAATCCGTTTGAATCCAATTACTCGTTGCCAATAATCCCGCCGCTCCTCTGGGGTATGTAATCTGTATATCAGTAGGATCGCCATTAGTGGAGGAATTGCCCCGCCAATGTAATGAAAAACCTGAACATGTATTGCATGCTCTGCTTCGTGCAACAGAACCCCGATGATCCAAAATAGCCATGAGAATATAAAAGTCAAAATAAAGAACAGCCATAAAATCTTTATTCTTAGCGTTGGTGTTTTACTCTGGACCATCAATCCACGACCTTTCTATGCTTTTGCCAGGCAGGTAAATTTACCACAACAATGATGGCTGCAAAAATACACAGTAGAGCAACAGCTATCCACAATGGACGTAAATCACCCCCTGTATCCATCGGTAGAATGGGAAGCACCCCCAGCGTTGTATTACTTGCTGCATGAAACAGATTCACAATCAATAGACTCTGTCCTGTGCCATTGTAAAGCCACGTAAGCACGATAGATAGCGCGATGTCTTGTAATAGGAACAAGGAAAAAGGTATCTGACTGTGAAAGTTGCTCTTCATCCAAAACTCAGGTAAATGCCATAACCCCCACATCACTCCAATGATTAAGCTGGCAAAAAGTGCACCATGCTTTTCTTGTAGTTTTGGCAGAACATATCCCCGCCATCCAATCTCTTCCCCTAACACACTTAGAAACAGAACGTAGGCAAAAACGGGTATAACCAGGTATAGTTGTCTGGGGTCATTGAATTGTGGAACCGCGCCCCCTATCGCCACATGTATACCAATCGAAACCATTACCACCACCATTGTGGCTAAGAAGCTGAATAAATACCAAAAAATACTTACTCGCCAAATAAAAAAATGACCGAGAAGTTCCCGCAGACCATTTCGCCCAGAATTTAGCCCAGTAAGTAAAAGCGCTACGGATGTTGGTCCAAAGGTTCCCACTATTACAAGAAGACGACTTTCTTGATTAGTAAGGGTCATAGGTATCCAGAATAACCATGAGAAGCCAAAAGTCAAAACGAAAAAAAAGATAATGGGGTAGTTTTTCAGCAATCCTTGTGTCTTCATGATTTAACTCCCATATTTTATAGGTGTTGATGAATAAATTTTGTGCAAAACAAATGAGGTGATTCAGAAATTTATTAATGGTGAAAAAAATCTATTGGTGAATAAACATAGTTCACCAAACCGATTATAGCTTGTCTCCCAAATTAGTAACGTGAAATTGTCAATCCAAATATTCGTAACCAGCACGGATGGTGAGGTCATTTTCCTGCAGTACCTCCATTTTGAACCGTAGTTGTAATGGCTTGCCTGATAACTCCTGTGCCCTGGAACTCGAGATCAAATCCTCAGCCAAAGCGCGATAAATTAACCGTTCCATCCTCATAGGCGTTTCAGATGGATAAGGTTTACCAGACTCCAGACGTTGCCAATCATTGACACGGAGCTGATGGAATAAACGCGCAGAGGTGTTTTCAGAAATAATGGAAAGATCCTTGGCGCGGTAAATCCAGGCCAACATACTTAAGCCATATTTATGCTTAAGCATGTACAACTCGTTGATGTTCAGATCCGTTCGGCAGGAAAGATAACGCCAGACTGTTTTTTTTTCGCCACCTGCCACTCCGTGACGAATGGTGACCTTTCCGGTCTTGAGATCCACATCGTTGATGATCAGAGAACACAACTCAGTTGCTCGCAATCCAGTGTCCAGCAACATCAACACAATCGCCTGGTCACGGTTGGCGCTCGGCCGGCGCATCACAAACTTCTTCCTTTCCTCAGTCTGCGATTCGCGGGAATAGACACATGCCTTGAGGATTTTTTCAACGTCTTCTTTCGTAAATGTTTCAACGGGATGTTTTTGAAACTTCGGGGCAGTGATTTCTTGAGCGGGATTAGGGAACTTGAACTCCACCTGCAGCCATCCGAAAAAGGATCGAAACGTTACCCACACATTTCGGATGGATTTGGCGGACAGCAGCTCGGAGCTTCCGTTCCAACGTCTCGGTTTATACTCGGTTCTCAACCAGGCCATGTAGCCGGTCAGGTCGGAAGATTGAATACCCGATACCTCTCGATCTCCGATGTATTTCAACCAATGACCAAGAGTGAACTCATAGGAGGTAATTGTGCGTTAGCTTAATCCCTCTGCTTTTTTGAATTTTAGGAAGCTGTCGATGGCTTTGGCTAAGGAAAGTGAAACTTTGGATTTTGACGTACCCGGCGAACTGCGGTTCACGCGAATGCGCACAGACTTGTAAGAAATTCCTCCATTTTTCACGAAGCGTCCCTTCGGGAGGAAAAATGTCTACCGCTGTGCGCCGGGCTAACGAAAAACCAGAGCCTCGCGAAGCATCCTGTAAAGGACGACGGACTCTGGCTGCTTGCGCCCTGTAAAGGGTTTGACTTTAGTAGCGGGGAGTAGATTCGCCTGCCCTGGGTGGCCAGGCCAGGGAACCACTACCCTGACGGGTACTTTGTGACCTCCGGGTTACGCAATCACCCAGCGCGGTGTGAGTCAAAATCCTGAATCCGTGCCACCGGAACGTCACGCCCGTAGGGCAGGGATTTGTTCGGCGGATCTGCAAACACTTGCACTTGCTGCTAGTGCAGGTGTCAGCCAAACCGACGAACGCTGGTTTTTACTTGCCCAGCACGCAGCGATCGTTGATCGATATTCGTATAGTGGCCGTTTTATATGGGTTCGTCAAGGATTCAATACCCTGTCAAATACACCAATATAGTTGCAATGAATGCATCGCGCAGGTGATAATTAGCTGCAAAGGGCTATTTCAGGTATTTATCCAAGAAACCAATCACCAGGTTCAAGTTTTCGGTTGTCTCGAATTGGCTGCCGCCATGCCCCGCCCCGTTGAGTGAAACATAGGTGACTTTGTCCGCTCCGATCACCGCGCTGAGGGCATCCGCCAGGTTCTTGTTCTGGACGGGGGGAATGTTGCAATCGGCAGTCCCGTTTTCGATGAAGAAAGGCGCGTCGTCAGCGGTGATGTAGTTCATCGGATTCGTGGTGGCGACCAGGTCTGGTACGGTCTGAATGGCAGCGCCGACCAGCATTGATTCGGGTGAGTTGGCTGCATCATGGGTTTGCGGGCAGCTTGTACCGGCAAACTGCTCATCCATTTTCAGGAAGTCAATCGGGCCAAACCAATCAATAACTGCCTGGACACAGCTTGATTGCTCAGCGTTGCCAAGCTCTGCCCCTTCAAGTTCAGCGACGCCGCAGGTGGTTCCAAGCAACGAAACCAGGCTACCGCCTGCCGAAGCGCCCCAGGCGCCAAATTTATCTGGGTTGAGCTGATATTCTGCCGCGTGGGCGCGCAGGAAGCGCACGGCTGCCTTGGCATCATAGATTTGGGCCGGGTAGATGGCTTCGCTACTCAGGCGGTAGTTGATGCTGGCGACCGCGTAACCCGCGGCGAGCAGTTGATCCACCCCGGTCAGGCCAGCGCCATCGGACTTGTCGCCCATCATAAAACCGCCGCCGTGCACCATGATGACGACCGGGAAGGGGCCGCTGCCGGTGGTGGGGATATACAGATCAAGCTTCTGCGCATCCGAGACCGTTGCGTACGCCAGGTCTGCGTAAGTCGGCGCGACCGATGCAAATGTGCTTGAACCGCCCATTCCGCCGTGCGCCGGCATGACGTTGGTTTGCCCAGCAGCGGCTGTGGGTTCAGCCGGTACCGTTGGGGCAGCGGTTGTGGCAGCCCCGCAGCCGGCAAGGCTGAAAAGCATCCATATTGCCAATACAAGCATCGTAAGTTTTGTTACCAGGTTTTTCATCATTTTTCTCCTTCTCTGTTTGAATGTTGTGTGCATTATCACAAACAATTCTCAAGAAAATCTCAAGATGTTCTGCGCATTTTCTACAGGTTCTCAAATGCACATTCAACAACATAAAAACGGGCAGCCAATTGGCCGCCCGGCGTCACAGGATATCCAGATCCTTTATTTCTGCGTGACCTGAATAACCCAGGTAATAAAGTTCGTGGTGCTATCACCGGTCCGTTCGGCTAGTACATGGCTCTGGCCCCAGACGGTTGTAAAATCAACGCCTTTTACACCCGCGTAGTTCTCAAGCGCCAAAGCCAGGTTCATTTCAACAGTTGTTGCGGTATCACCCTGTTTGATGCCGGTGTTGATCCGCCAGTATGGCGCAACGGTCGAGGTTTGATAACCTGCATAGTAAGGCAGAAGATAGTACATAGGGTTATACATGTCAATCCGGTACTGAAGATTGTTCCCCAATTGATCAACAGCTTGCAGATCCATGGCGTATGCTTCCACATAAGAATCATTCCAATCAGCATATTGGGCGTACTCCGCCTGGTTAGCGGTCAGCAGGTTCGCCAGCAAAGAGTCAAAGTGCAAAGCATCATTCTCATCGTTGCCAAACACGCCATTTTCAGGTGAGCTGCGATCCAAGCTGTCAAATGCTGCCACACTCTTGGAGGGAGTCTTCTGACTGTTGACAAACCCGGCGAGGCTGGTGATTTTGGCGGTATTGGTTGCTGCATCGTAAATCACCCATTGCCCATCCTTGTTCAACGCATCCATGTATTCCTGCACAGTTTGGTAGGTTGTCGAGCTGGCGTTTCCACCAGGCATTCCCCCAGCAGGAGGCGTTCCTTGCGGTCTTCCGCCGGCCGGCAGCGTCCCTCCAGCTGGCGGCGTACCTTGTGGCATCCCTCCAGCCGGTAGGCTGCCGCTAGGTCGCATAAATCCACCGGCCGTTTCTGTATATGGGAAGGTTGTATCTACCAAGAAATTATTCAAAGATGTCTCTACGGTTTTCACCAGGTAATCATAATAACTTCCGGCTGCATAAACGCCACTCTTGGATGTTTGCAGAGTCAGCTCATTTCCATTCTCATCCTGCAGACCGAGCTGGTTGATGTATTCCGCATAGGCTGCAGCCAAATCTTTGGATAATGCCGCCGTGAAAGTGCCATCAGCCCGCGTCCCGGAGGTTGAATACTGGCCCATATTCCATTCATAGGCTTCGTTGGCATAATCCAGGCTGGTGATTGGACACCAGGCCATGGCGCCCATGACAGCATCACTGATCGGTTGACCGTTGGCATCAACCATGGCCGCGCCGATCTCCTCGAGATATGGCGTATAGAGCTGGCTGTCTCCAGAAGCGCCAATCACCGCGGTTTGTGCGCCGCCACCGCTCATGCCAAAAGCAAAGATACTTTGGGTGTTGCCGGGAAGAATTTCTTTGTTGTAGCGAATAAAGCGGACAGCAGCTTTGAAGTCCGTTACTCCCCAGGGGGCACCGCCGCTGTAGGACAACTGGCCGCTGGCATCATAGCCATTATCTTTGCCGCGCATACCGGCGGCAACGTAGATAAAACCCGCTTCCAGATAGCTGGATATGCTGTCATAATTATAGGCTGTTGGGGCTGGTTGCGCTGAGTAACCTGGTGTATTCACCGGGAACACCATGGGGGCAGTTTTGGCCGTAAAACCGTTGAGAGAGCCTTTTTCATTGATTTTGGCTGTATAAGTTCCATCGCCATTGGCCGTCGCCGCCATATAAACACCGGGAACATAAATCCCCAGGGTTTCATAATCAGTGGCTGCCGGCGTGGCGCAGTATTGGACACCAATTTGCCAATACACATCATGGTCTGCGTCATAATTCCAGGCCGAGTTATTGAAGGTGAGCGCATCGGCGTAAGCGTCATCTTTGGTTGTATCCACGGTGATTCCTCCGGTTCCTGACGCTGTTTCAGTCGCCAGTTCGGTACTCACGCTGGTAGGCTCAATCACGGCTGCTTCTACTGTCGCTGTTGGTTGGGCTGTTTTCGTCCCAGGGGTGGTGCAACCGGCAAGTAAAGACAGCGCCAAGGTTATCAGAAAGAATATAGAAATGGTTTTTGGTTTCATAACAAACTCCTTTGTTGGTAAATTGCCCACATTATGACAAATGTTTCTGAAGGAATTCTCAAGATAACCTTTGATTTTCCTGTGAGATTTTCCGGAAATTCTTCAGATTTTCTTGAGGATGGTGTGCTACCATATAGGCATGACACAAAGAATTCTTGTTGTTGATGACGACAAATCCATCGTTAAAGTTTTGACCGCCTACCTGGAGCAAGCCGGCTATCAAGTACTGACCGCCTATGATGGCGAGATGGCCCTACATGTGTTGCGGCGAGAACGCCCCGACCTGGTCATCTTGGACCTGATGATGCCCAACCGTGACGGATGGGAAGTAACTCAAATCATCCGCTCCGATAAAACACTTGCCGCCATGCCCATCATCATGCTCACTGCCCGCGTTGAAGATACCGATAAGATTGTTGGGCTAGAGTTGGGCGCCGATGATTACATTACCAAGCCTTTCAACGCCCGCGAGGTCACAGCGCGGGTCAAGTCGCTGCTGCGGCGGGTGCGCCTGGACCAATCCCCCAGCGCCGCACAACATATATTAGTCAATGGTCATTTGAAACTGGACCTTGACCAACACACATTGCTGGTAGATTCCACGCCGATTGAACTTACCCGGACTGAATTTAATCTCATTGAAGCATTTATGTCCAACCCAGGCTACACGCTCACGCGCGATGATTTGCTCGAAAAAGCTGTGGGCTATGCCTACGAAGGGCTGGGACGCGCCCTCGATACACACATCCGCAACCTGCGCCGAAAGATTGAGCCTGATCCCGACAACCCGACCTATATCCAGACTGTGTATGGCGTGGGCTATCGCCTGGCAGGAGAAAGCAAATGAACCGTTTATGGGTGCGCCTCAGCCTGATGATCAGCGGTGTGCTGTTCTTCATGTTCTTCATGCAATTACTGGCGATTACCTTTGACCGCTTAAAAACTGCGCCAGATTTAAGCGCGCCCTCTCCCATGAACGCGCCGCCTGCCGAAATCCAGGGGCGTTTAATCGAGTTCATGTTATTTTCCGCGGTAGCAGGAACCGTGGGAGGCGTGCTGATTGGGCGCATGATCAGCGCTCCGATCAGCAAGATGGCCATAGCGGCCCAACGCATCGGTAAGGGAGAACTGGATGTCCGTGTTCCTGAACGCGGCAGCCAGGAAATCATCGAGCTTGGCTATGCTTTCAATCGCATGGCCGCAGATCTTCAGCAGGCTGAAACCATCCGTACAAACCTGATGGCGGATGTTTCGCATGAATTGCGCACCCCGCTAACCGTTTTGGAAGGCAATCTGCGCGCCGCGTTGGATAAAGTTGTGCCGATTGATGAAGCGGAAGTGGCCAATCTCTATGGCCAGACCCGTCACCTGATCCGCCTGGTCAACGACCTGCATGAACTCGCCCAGGCAGAGTCTGGCCAACTGCCGTTGGAAATGGTTGCGGTTGATCTGAGGATGCTGGTTATTGAAACACTGCAGGCGCTCGAACCGCTGGCTATCGAAAGGGGCATTGTATTGAACGATGAGATACCCGCCTTGCCAGAAATCAGCGCTGATCCTATGCGCATCCGGCAGGTTCTCTTCAATCTCCTATCCAATGCATTGCGTCATACACCCGACGGAGGCACGATCACCATAAGTGGGAAAGCCTACGCGGAGAACATTCTGCTTTCTGTACGAGATACTGGCGAGGGCCTGACCCCCGATCAACTGGCGGCTGTATTTGACCGCTTTTATCGGGTTGACAAATCCCGCAGCCGCGAAACGGGCGGCACCGGTTTGGGCCTGGCTATCGTCAAAGCGATTGTCGAAGCGCACGGCGGTAAAGTCGAAGCCTACAGCGCGGGCAAAGGCCAGGGCTGTGAATTCTTAGTGCAACTACCCGTGAAGGGATCATGATCCAGATATCGTCCAGTTCCAGCTTTTTTCAGGTTAATCCTTGGAGAAAGTCAAAGACCGAAACTTGATAAACCCTTCGATAGAGAATGACGGGAAAGATGATTGCAAGCACCCTCATGTTGAATACAACATAGTGTGCTTGTAGCGTTGTATCGTAAGAATAAAATACCCGGTTTTGAGCAAGGTGGGGGTTCCCAGACACTGGGTATTTTTATTTTCTTTTTTTCTAAGCGGAGTGGAGTTATCCTTTCTACGCGGTAGGATATGGGCACTGAAATTTTCCTAGAGTTTTACCATAATAGGACGTCCAAAAAATAAAGAAAACCTATCGAAATGGATAGGTTTTCTAGTTAACAACCTACCGATATTGATATATTGCATCCATATTATTGGAATGATACCCTTGACCTATCTCAAGAAGAGAACCGTTTTGTAGTCAATAAAATATTTCTCTTCTCAATAAAATAGATTAAGGAATCAACGCATGTCTAAACCAAAAACGACCATCTCTGGTCGTCTGGAAAATAGTAGCGGGGAGTGGATTCGCCTGTCCTGACGGTCAGTCCAGGGAACCACTGACCTCCGGGTTATGAGTCAAAATCCTGAATCCGTGCCATTTGTGCGGCGGGCTCTGCAAATCAGCCGACCTGACGAACTCTGGTCTACGCTTGCCGGGCACGCTGCGGTAGCTAATCGATATTTGTATAGTATCTGTTTTACGTGGGTTCGTCAAGCCAAAAAAGCCCTTTTAATAAAGATGATTTTCAATATATTGATTAACCTGTAAACCGCCAACGATATTGACTCAAGAAATTTGGGGGGAGTTTACCCAAGTTTTCCCCTTAAGTAAGCAATTCACAGAAGGGAAATAGATCTTGGCACCCATTGCAAGAAACTATACCGATAATATCCAGAAAATAAAATAGTATTTGAAATTTAAATGCATTCCGATTTCGTTGCCACAAACTTATCTTTTTTGGCTTCAATTTCCTCAATATTAAACTAAACCAATATAAGAAATCAGGCTACCTTTAAAAACCTTATCTCATTAAACAAAATCAACAACCTTAAACCTTATACCTTGCCATCCTTTATCAAGTATTAATTGAGCAACTCGATTAGAAACCAAAATCTCTCTCCATGCGAAAAATCCGTGTCCGAACCATTCATTGGTTAACATAAAATCTACATTTGGGATAATAGCATCTCTATAAATCTTCATGACACCTCTCATATGGGGATGGAATTTTGCGACCCCACAAACAGGACAAACGATTCTTTCATGTTCATCATCAACAATGACACCAGGAGAAGCGATATTTTGAACAAATAGTTGTTGAATCTTCTCTGAAGCTTGTCCGGTTTTATGAATCACCGCGTCCAACGGTTCGTAACCCCTCAAATTGATTTCTGCCAAACCTTGAAAAACTTCGGGCGAGCAAAAAACCTCATTTTGCCAAATAAGAGACATGAAGGATTTCTTGCCAAGATTGGGCTCCTTAATAAACTGAATTGGACCGGTTTGTGTATAGGTGGCACACTTTTGGCAAAGAAGTGGGCGTCCAGATTGTTTGAAAGGCCATGAGCCTTTCGGGTAAGGATAACCTTGCTCAAAAGTGGAAATAAGTCTTAGCCATTCGGCAGAGCGTACCTCTTCTTCTGTAAAAACAGTATCATATCTGTCGGAAGCGCCCAATGCCGAAATTAAATCAGATATCATTGGCCAATGTGGATTTGATTCGGAAATATCAACGAAAACCAATAAACCTCCATCGATAGGTAATTGTGATGTCTTCGTGATTAATCCGAGATCTTCCACTGTATGGAATAATATGTCTTTCGATGTTGTATTGAACATAACTCTATGCAAGATTTCCATATTAATCCCTATTTCCCAAAGATAGTCAATCTAGCTGCTTCTAAAAGTGTTGGATATGCTGCGTAAACTTCTTGTGCAACCCTCCATAGATCATTACTGGATGCAGTTACAGTGTTAATAGGGTTACTTGAATTGATATATCCAATTCCATCTCGCCAGGCATTTGTAAAAATCTGGTGTTGCTCCTTTGTGAGAGCTACACTTAACCAGTCCTTTGTTTGGCTAAATGCTTGTCCCAAAGCTGGTACAAAACGCCGCTCAATTATATGATGCGCCTGTAAACCCGTATCGGTTAGAGAGTTCTTTAATTGACTATATGGTTTAACGAGGAGATTTGAAGCGCGAGTTATCTTTTCAATGTTCTGGACTGAGGTTGTTGCCGCTGTGGTGCCTAATTGTGCTGGTAAGTCATTAAGTTGTTAAAGAACTTTGGGTATTTCTGACTTCAATTTAAAGAAAATAGGTTGCTTTATTTCAAGATAGCACATATGTGCTAATATTTATATTTTTTTGCGATTACTTCATAAGTTCCATATTCATCAAAATAGATTAAAAAATGCTTAAACTTTTTTGGAATGTATTTTTCCCTAAGCCATTCAGAATCTGAAACTAAACATACGTAGTTATATGCCTCTATTACTTCTGGTTTAATGTTTTCTTCAGAAATATGGCGATAATCAACTACATCAAAAAAAACGATTTTCTTTTCACTATAAGTCCCTTCATTTGTTTCATAATCCAAGATGATCGCTAAATAGTTGGCTTCTAGAATAATTCGTGGAGAATTCAAAAAATTCTGAGCTAATTCTTTTATAAATTCTAGTTTTCGAATTATCATAATAACCCCATCATTTTAGGGAAGAAATATTTTTTCCTAAGCCAGTTATTCGAAGGAACGTTGTTCCAAGGCTACTTAATCCATTGACTAATAACCTTGCAGTAAGCTTAGATTCAACTAGCTCATTTCCTGTTCGATTTATCAAATTCCATTTTTCTAGTGGAATTCCAGATCTTAATAATGCTATTGCTGACAGTGTATTTTCGATCAGTTTTACTCCTGCTCTTTCTACATAACCGACTGTAACCTTTTCTGCATTAACAATACCGGTCGATAATTTGTTTGACAAACTACCTATTGTTTCGCCTGCAAAACTACCTTCATTTGAAAAATTGGGCGACGCTGTATTTTGGGAAAATCGAAATCCTTGTTTTACAAAATTATCATAAACAGGTTTACTAGAATTAAGAAGAATCGAAGCTTCATTTGTGCAATCCCCGTCCGCACATGCCGCCACTCCAGCTACTGGGATTAACGCCGTAATACCTGCAGCGAGGGCTACACTGACTATTGTCACTCCACCAGCGATTACAGCTCCAGTTAATGCGTCATAAGCTACCTTTTCAGGATCTACTGAACCAACTCCATTTTTCTGAGAAACATAACTATAAACTCCACCACCGATTGCTCCTACTGCCATGATTCCACAAAAAACGGTATCCACAACTGCTCCGGAAAAACAATGACCAGTAGGATCATTTTTGTTTATTGGGTTATATACGACGTACCCATATCGATCGTACGAAGCAGAAGCACTCGCCTGAGGAATTAATGAATCAGGTTGAATGAAATGGGCGATCACAGGGTCGTAAAATCGGGCAATGTAGTAACTCAGCCCAATCTCCACCTCCTGCTGCTGCCCGGTATACAATTTATCCGTAACCGCAGCACCGTTGGCATAGCGTATCTCACCGAAGGCGGAGTACCTCGTTTCGGAAAGAAAATTCCCATTGGCATCGGCAGTAATGGTGGTGGAGTTAACCTGGTCCTGCAGCAGCCAGGTAATCACGTCGTTTTCGCGCATAGCTACCACGGCTCCAATGAAGCTGTAGTACTTGCGCGTGTCGGTGTAGGTTCTATCCGTTTTCACCTTGTAGGCGGCGCTGGGATAGTAAGTGATCACATCATATATTACGGACTTCGCGCAAACCTCACACATTGATTTTTCCCCTATCAAAAATTTCCGAAATTGCCAACTCATTGTTCTTTTTTCGAAAACAATATTACTGACCCAACTCCTTTGTAGGATAAATGATTGAACAATTCTTTTTCTTTAGAAAGCAAATTGGCATTATCGACTCGGTAAATTCCCACAATAACCTGGTTTTCGGTAAAGATGCCTGTAATCTGCTCACTCACATACCGCGGGGCAATGATATATAACTCGGAGTTTTGACAATCTTCGACAAGAAAATTTATTGTCCCATCCAGATTAAAGGACTGAATTATTCTTCCTTTTACCACTTTGACCGAATCCCATGGCTCGTCGAAAGCCAAAAGTATTCTAGTTCCTATGAAATCCATTTTAGTCTCCTATTTCAACGTCATGATTCTTCGTATTATGAGGTCAACTTTATTAGGACTCCAATATTCAATTCCCTTTCCTAAATGCCCTATTTTGTCCGCCTGGACAATTGATGGCCCAAAAATTTTAGGAGAATTGGTTATCGAGAATTCAATCCTTACTTCAGGCAAAGTCCCCAATGATAAACGTTCTTGTGCTTCAGCGGACGTAGTGTATTTGTCTGTTGTAAAGTAACTTCTCCCAGGGATACCTCCGCGTAGAATTCCTGTTTCCTTTATAGCTTTTAATTCTGCATTTGAACAATATCGACAATATATAGTTCCCTTATTGAGCAAGGGCGAAGTAAAAAAACCGGTTAAAGCATTTGATGATGCAAATGTACTGATCCCAGCATTGGTAAATGAGCTAGAGGCAGATTTTAAAATAAGAATCTCCATCCAGGGGGTAACCCAAGGTATGTAAGTACGTCAGGGCATATTTCGAACAGATGTTTTACGTGGAAAGGTTTAAAGTAATCATCATCTTTGGAGAGAGGCTCAGCACTCCTCCAAACAAACCAGCCATTTGTATTTTTTTCCGGATGGTAACGTAGCCCATTGATTGGTAACTTTTTTGGATCTAAAACGTCAAGGGAAATCCCAATTATTGAATTGACATCTGAAGGGTAAAAATTCACCCCGTATTTTTTACATATTTCTTTCTGTTTATATATGACCATATTATAAGAATTCAATTTGGTACCTTACCAAAACGGTTTCAATCAAAAATTCTCATTTTGCTAAATTCACAAGGTTTCTGGATCCAGAAATAGTATTTCAAAAACTATTCCTGAAATGAGGTTATGGAATTTTCCAATCACCTTATATTCAGAAATTAATTTTATGATATGTTCTATACAGAAAGATTATATCTCTGCAAAAGAACATTATTTTGATTTCGCATTCTCTATCTTTGCCAAGGCTTTCTTTGCCTCTTTGCGAACCCAGCTTTTTGGATGATTCAAAAATTTTCTGATTTCATTGTAAGCTTTAGTAGATCGCAAATTACCAAGAGCAATAATCGCATGTCCAGCTACGAGGTCATCTTCAAGAAGATCAATTAATTTGTCTTCGGCCTGTGGATTCTTCATATTTCCAAGTGCCAAAGTTAGCATTTTCCTTGCAGGTCCGCTACGGGGATCTTGAACTAGATTAGCAATTTCGGTATACGAGGCATCAGTTGCCACAACTACTAAAGCATTAGCAATTGCCCATTTGATCCCGATGTCCGCATCATTAATCATTTTTTTAAATTCTGCTAACAAAGGTTTCTCAGCAATGGCCTTCGCCCAGGACACAGTCAATGCCCTAATGATTGCTTCTTTGACATCTAAATTGTCTATGAGTGGCAACCATTTTAGCAAAACTGGAAAGGCACTTTTATAGTTTAAATGTTTTATGTACAATTCCTCCACCCATTCAACCTGAAACCCAGATTTAGCTAAATCTGCCAAAACTGGTTCAGAATCTCTTCTATTGCTCTCAATTTCCAGCTGTCTTTGTTGTTCTTTGTTTGCGGGTAACCGCTCTGATTCTTCATCCATATGAACGCCTATTTCTCTGGACATCAGGTTTATTTGAGTTCAAGAATTCTTTGAATAATTTGCCTACCATTAATTAGATTTTGCAGCGGTTGCGTAATTTTCGTTGTTGAACGGGTCCATAACTCAAAAGTATATCCAGATTGTTGAGCGTATGCGACAAAATCCTTGAGTTGATTAGTTAGCGATAGAGTGTTAACATTCTTAACTTCTGATATCAGCTTAGTAGAAGGAAGTAACTGGTCAGGGATTCTATATCTTGCTGTATTCGTTAATGAATCTATTCTATTTGTGTTTTTAAGAACTCCTGATGCAACTTCGCCTATTTTTCCTAGTGCTCTAGCTAATGCGGGGCCAGTTCCTTGTAAGCTTTGCTTTATGGCGTCTATTTCATCTATTGGATCCCCTCCAGTAGCTTTAAGTACTGATGTCGCAGTAGTGGATGCTGCCCCTGCACCAGTTATTACTGCAGTTGTTGCTGTTGCTTGAGATACACCGGCAGCCCAACCCACTCCAGTTCCGATTAAGGCTCCTGCTACAAGACCACCTCCCGTGGCTAATGCAAAATGTCCTCAATTAAATTCTGTACCGGAAGTTGCAGCATATATACTGTATCCAACGGCTCCAACAACTGCTCCAATACCTGCACCAATCGCTGCTGAAACGCACAAAGGGCAATGTCCGCTTGGATCGTTGAAATTGATGGGATTCCCGTTCACATATGCGTACCGATCATACGAAGCTGAGGCACTCGCCTGAGGAATCAGAGAATCAGGTTGAACGAAATGGGCTAAGACGGGATCATAGAAACGCGCAACATAATAACTTAACCCGATCTCCGTCTCTTGCTGCTGCCCGGTATATAACTTGTCGGTTAAGGTTGTGCCATTGCTGTATCGGATTTCTCCAAAAGCAGAATATCTTGTTTCGGAAAGCAAATTCCCACTGGCATCGGCAGTAATGGTGGTGGAGTTCACCTGATCTTGCAGCAGCCAGGTAATCACACCGTTTTCGCGCATGGCAACCACGGCTCCATTGAAGCTGTAGTACTTGCGGGTGTTGGTGTAGGTGCCATCCGTCTTCAACTGGTAGGCGGCGCTGGCGTAGTATGTGGTCACGTCATCGATCACCGACTTCACCATGTTGCCATCGCCATCGTAATAGTAGCGGGCAATTCCACTCTGCGGGGTGGGAGTAGCTGTTACCGTTGCAGTGGGGCTAGGGGTGGATGTCTCAGTGGGTGAGGGGGTTTCGGTTGCCGTTGGCGTTTCACTGGGCGTCAGCGTGAGAGTGGGGGTGAAGGTCTCGGTCGGTGTATCCGTATTAGTCGCCGTGGGTTCCGGCGTCCAGGTCTCGGTGGGGGTATTCTCCAGGGTAGCCGTGCCATCCCAGGTGGCTGAGGGGGTGGGGGTTTCGGTTTCTGTCGGTGTCTCGCTGGCAGTAGGCGTAGGAGTCTCTGTGGGGGTCTCTGTCGCCACAGGTGTTTCGGTTGCAGTGGGAGTAGCAGTCGGAGGAAGCGTCTCCGTAGGAGTTGGGCTTTCAGTTGGCGTAGGTGTATGCGTGGCTGTAGCGCTGGGGGTAGCTGTCTCGGTGGGTGTGGAAGTCTGGGTTGGCGTCTGGGTAATGGTAGGCGTCGCGGTTGGGGTAACCCCGTACCAGTTCACTTCCTCTGTGCTAAACGGTTGGCTGGAACTCACATCGATTAAGTGATTCTGGGCATCATACACCAGTTCAAAGAGCGCGTCCGCCAGTTCGCGCACGGTCTGGTTGCCGTTGGCATCGTAGCTGTAGCTGCCACCATCGTACGCAGCCACCGCGTGCTTGTGCAAGGTATCGTAACTGAAGGAAAGCCCATTCTTGCTGGCCAGGTTGCCGCTGCCCGCATCATAAGTAAAACTCTCGCTGAAGACGGTACTATTACCGCTGTCTGTAACCGTATTGGCGGTCAGGCGGTTGAGCGCATCATAAGTGAAAGCGGAAGTCTCTCCCGCGCGCGCATCAGCGATAGAGGTGATGTTGGCATTGGCATTGTAGGCATAGGTGAGGTTCTGCAGGGTAGCGTTGGCGATGTTGGTAGTGAGCAGTGTGTGCAGTTTGCCGCCATTGGTAGCCGTGCTCCAACTGTAGTAACCATATTGCTTTGTGATGATGGCATTGCCACTGCTGTCTCCCAGTTTGAGGGTCGTCAGGCGTCCGGCTTCTTCATACCAGGCATTTTTCACGTAAGTAAAGCTGCTGCCATTGCTGCCCGTCAGGGTAATGGGAGTACCCTGGCTGTCGTAGCCGTAGGTGAGCACCTCGCCGTCCGGCAGCGTCATCGAAACGGGTAAATCTGCAGAGTTGTAGCTCCAGGTGGTGGTGTAGGTGTTGCTGTCAATGATCTTGGTCTCGCTGGCAGTGCGCCCGCGGTTATCGTATACCCAGGCGGTGGAACCGGTTCCGTCACTCATACCCGTGCGGCGACCAATACCGTTGCTGCCGCTGTCGTAGGAGTAAGTGATGTCCGCGGTGGTACCGCAGGCACCAGCACCACTGAAGGACTTACCCGTCAGACGGTTGAGCAAGTCGTAAGTCAGAAAAGTTCCACAACCTCGGGCATCAGATTGGCTCACCAGGTTTCCAATGGCATCGTAGTCATATTCCCAGTCGCCCATGTCTGGGTCACTCATGGCAGTTTTTCGTCCGGCATGGTCATAGGAAACACTAATGGTCGCTGCATCCACACCGCTGCCTTTTTCCACTTTCACCAGCTGATCGAGTGCATTGTAGGAGTAGGCAAGGTCTGGACCGGTGGGTTCGTCCACGCTGATCACCCGTCCCCAGGTGTCATTGATCGTGACGGTCACTTGACTCATTGGGTTTGTGATGCTGGTGGTCAGGTCGTTGTAAGCGTAACTGGTGGTGTTGCCGTTGGGAGCTGCCGAAGAGGTGAGGCGTCCATAAACATCATACTGGTTCAGGGTAAAAGCATGGGTAAAAGTCTGGCTGATGAAAGAAGGCGAAGCATTATACGTGCTTGTATAGGGAACGGTTACCTTCACCTGCCTACCCAAAACATCATATTTCGTATCGGTGATGGTATTCACCTGGGAGCCGTTCACCACCGCACCAATGGTCTGTTTTTGGATCAACTGTCCCAATCCGCTATAGAAGTACGCCAGGCGGATGGCCGCACCAGATGAGTTTACTTTTTGGTTCAAGTTCACCTGGAAGGGAATACGCGTGTCGTAGTAGGTCAGTGCCAGGGTGGGGGAGGCATCGCTGTCTCCCGGTGCGATCACCTTGAGCGTACGCCCAAAGGCATCATAGGTGGCGGTGGTAGTTACATTATTGGCATCCGTCACACTGGTGGGCACGCCTTTGGTGTAATCATAGGCGGTCTGGGTGGTCTGGTTGAGTGCGTTGGTGCTGCTCAATGCATAAGTGAAATAATACGAATCGTAGGCGATGGTGGTGGTTCTAGCCCCGCTGGTGGGGGCAGAGTTGGCACCCGCGTAACCGCTGTAGGTGGTGACGCCAGTTTGGTTGCCATAGGCATCATAAGCGTAGGAATTTTGGGCGTACTGCCCGCTGTCGTCCACCCAGGCACGGGCAGCGGTCAGCTTACCGTTTGAGGGCGCGGTGTTGTAAGTGTTCTGGTTATCGTACAGGAAAAGTGTTTCCGCCAATTTGCCGCTCGTGCCTGCGAAATCACAACCGGAGGCGCAATCGAGTAATACCTCGCGTGCGGGCAGGGTGGTGAGGGCACTGGCGGCATTGGGATAGAACTGGGTCAGTTTAGCGCGGTAATCCTCCCAGCTACTGCCGTTCCATGAAGACGCCACCGTGCGAGTGAGGTTGCCGTACTGGGTGCCGCCCTGGTCGGCAGCGTTGTATTCGTAAGTGGTCTTCGTTCCCGTCCAGGAATAATCGCGGTCGAACAGGCGTGAGATCTTCGTGGCAGTGGTGGACCAGTTCACCTGCAAGTCAATAAAATTGGTCAGTGCCGCGAGATTGGGAATGCTATTGGTAAGCGTATCGTATAAAACTGCGGAGGTGTAAGTGGTTTCAGTTTCTGCATAGGGAACTCCTTCCAGATAACTATCCATTAATACAGTGCCGTTGTAGACCTTATTGGTAAAACGCCAGGAGGTGGAGCCGTTGAGGCTGCTGGTGGAAGACTCGGCAAAATTGGCGGGATTGTATTTCTCCCACACGCGCAGTTGAAAGCCATCGTCGGCATCCACAAAAGCCATCAGCATGTACCAGGTATCCCGCTTGAAGGTACCCGCAGGCATCAGCAGGGTATCGCTGCTGGAACCGCCGCTGGTGACGCGTGTTTTCAGGTCGTGCGAGCTGCCGTTGGGGACGGCATATACGCCAAAGAAATCACCGCTGGCGTTTTCCACTCCCAGTTTTGCCTGGGTGGAAGCGCCGGAAACCTGGAATTGGGTGTAGACAACATCCCCGTTGATCAGCGAATAACTGGCGCGGTTGGTCACCGTAGACCAGTCGGCTACAGTGGAAGTAGATTTGAGCCATTGTTCCTGCGCCAGGTTGAAGCCAATCGTTTGCCGCGTGGAAGCATGGCTGAAACTCCACTTGGAGGTATCCAGGGTGGAAAACTCGTCCGATACGTCCAGGGTGCTGGTGAGCGTACGGTATGGGCGGCCGTATAACTGGTCTCCCTGGTGGTACCAGGTGGTCGTCGCCAGCCCATCCGGGTTGGTTACCCGAACCTGTGCAAAACCGCGGTACTCCCGCAGAATAGGCGTGTACTTGGTTCCAGTTAGAGTCTGTGCCTCGGAATGAATGACATCATTAGCAGCACCGTCGTTGTAAGAATAAGTATATACACCGCTGGTAGTGGTGGCAGAATCCGTCACGGTTTTACTGGTCACCCGGTAAAAGAGCGGCATCATCATGAATTGCACTTTTTTGACGTAACAGTTGTCGCATTCAATGATGAACTTGGTGGTGAGCGGATTCAGATTCACCGCCATCTCCCCACCCACCTCGAATTCTGTTAATGTGGTGCCAATACCTGTGGCACGGCCTTCAATGTCACGATTATTGTTGGGATCAGTGAAACCCCACTCCACGCTGGTGGTGGCATAGATGTTGCGTACCATAATGTAGAGACGGTACTGCGCCCCTTGCTTGATGATGTTCTGTGGAAAAGCGCGCAGTCCAACCCCAACCGAAGAGGTACGTTTGTCGATCTGCAGCATATTGGCTTCGCATTTGGTAGTGCCGTAACCAGACATGGCATACCAGGAAGTGCCGAGGGTGCTGGTGCACTCATCCACGCCAAAGACGGTGTACAGAGACCACAGGTCATCGTTTTCATCATCCAGGTAAGTCCAGCGTTCGTAGGCAAAGGTGACTGAACCTCCCTGACCATTGTCCACCTTGGTCAGGTGCATCTTGTCCGTATAGGTAAACTGGGTGGCGGGCAAATTGGCTGAACCATCGCCGCTGATCTCCTGTACACCTATCAGGGTGCTTGTGCGTGCCCCTTTGGTCCAGGTAAAATCGGGATAGATCTGGTTGGTGGTTCCCGCAGAATAGGTAAAGTCGTACTGGCGGATGGTGTTCCAGGTGCTTCCGCTGGGGTTGTGCTTCACCAGGATTTTATCCAGGCGTTGATACTGGAAAAATACCTTGGAATCGTTGGCTTCCCATGCGGTTTGATAATCGGAGCGTGTTTCGAGGACGAAATCAACACGGTAATGTCCATTGGGGTACGTGATGGAGGTGGGGTAAACCGCTACCTGGTTGAGGCAGGTGGTTGTACTTGTCTTCTTATGATTCACATAGGCGTAATTGATCACATTGTTGAACTTGTCCGTTGCTGTGCTTAATGACCAGCGCCAGGTGAGGTCAAGATAGGAAGCATTGGTTACACAGGCATTGGACGCATTGGTCTTGGTCTGAAAGCCAAATACATAGGTGGTGCCTGCCTGATCTTTGAGTGTCCAGGCATTGGTGGAGGAATCGAACTTAATTGACCAGTAATTCATTTCAGCGGTGGCGTAAGTGGTCACCGTTCCGGAGGTGCTGATGGGTAGCAGTGTATTGCTTACCCCTCCCAGGATCAACTGATAGGTATCATCACTCAGGTCGGTATTGGTACCATGCATGTTGCGTTCGATGAAGCCAGTATCCAGCGACCAGCCCGCGCCAACCCAACTGGCTTGGGTGAAGGCTGTGGAGCTGTCGATGATCTGGCTGTTATAGTTTAGTGAAAGAGACGGAGCAAAGTTACCGGGGGCAGGGGGTAACCAAAAAGACATCTGGTAAGTGGCTGCACCGGTGTTACCGGAGACCTGTGCCTGGTCAATGGTGGGCAGACGCGAGGCTTGCCAGGTGTTGGCTTTGTAGTCGAACACGGTGAGGTGATTCACCTGGGCGGTGAGGGTGTGACTTGTCTTATTGACCGTGGTCGGTACAGGATACCAATCATTTGTTGACTCATCGTAGTAATAGATCGAAAGATCATCTTCTGAGCCGCCGTAAATATCATCCAGATCGTATTTCATGGTGAGTGTGAAATTATCGCTGAACTGATTGACGTTTTTCTTAGTTGTTTTTCCAACTGCAACGATTTCCACTGGTCTGCCGCTCATGGAATACCCGGCAATACTGGAAGGGCTTGGATCACGCACATCGAGATAAATCGATTCTGAGAGTGCTTTGGTTGGGAAATCCAAGGTGACTTTGCCATCCTTGCTCACAAGATGGTTGTCTTTCCCTGCAATCGCTTCTAGGCTTGGCTTGGTGAGCAATATAGAGTTGGCAGCATATGTGGTTGAGCCAGCATTAATGTTGACGTCAACCAAAAAGGGAGCCTTGGTAGTTGAATCCACACTGAAGCTGGTTTTCCCCGCAGGAGCGGTGACCGGTAAATTCATCGTTGAACGATCATAAGCAGTGGATATCGCTGGAGAAACTTCGTTTGTTTTTACATCATTTGGGAATTGGAAGACCGCTTTCAAGTCCGATTTTCCACTGACATTTTCCCATCCATTGACAGTCCATTCAATGGAGATGGGAACACCTGGAATGATTAATTGTGGATTGGCTTTAATGCTGATTGTGGTCTTCTCATTTTTGTCAGTAGCTTGGTTTGCTAATACTGATGAAAGGAGGGGTACGGGTTCACTATTTTGAAAAGCATCGGGGGGTTGATTGGAAAGAATATTGTTGCTGGGGTTATGTTGATTAGTTATTGCACCGAAGAGACCTTGTAAAGACAAACAAATAACTAAGATAGCATTGACCAATGTTCTCATCTAACCCTCCCAAGTGAGCTTTAATAGTATCCGACATATTTTTTATATCCCCTCGCAGGCTACAAAACAGGCTACAAAATCACCCTTTTTATATTATCCCGACCCTAATCCTATCCATTTCGATAGGTTAACGAGTATAAAACCTACCGATATTGATATATTGTACTGAATTTACTGGAATGTTACTCTTAATCCATCAACAGGAGAGATATTATTGGTATCCTCTCCTCCAATTAAAGAATTCAAGGAATCAACGCATGTTTAAACCAAAAACGACCATTGCTGGTCGTCTCGGAAACAGTAGCGGGGAGTGGATTCGAACCACTGACCTCCGGGTTATGAGTCAAAATCCTGAATCCGTGCCATTTGTGCGGCGGGCTCTGCAAATCAGCCGACCTGACGAACTCTGGTCTACGCTTGCCGGGCACGCTGCGGTAGCTAATCGATGTTCGTATAGTATCTGTTTTACGTGGGTTCGTCAAGTACTTTTTCTTGCTTTTCTTCATTCCTCTTTCCAATTCAATTTATTCAAATCTATTTTCTCATGGGGGATGCGTCCTCCCTGATTCAATAATGGTGCAACACACTA
>JAJUGU010000010.1 GCA_029265815.1 Anaerolineaceae bacterium
CGCCTCATCTGATAAAACCGATTCATTACCTGCTCCATCTTCAGCGGTGATGGCATAGTAATAGATCTGCCCGTTGGTCAGCCCGGTATCGGTGTAGGCGGTGCCCGTTACCAGTGTGCCGTTGATCGGAGTCGTGAGTAGCACGGGCGAAGTCGTACTGCGGTAGATGTTGTATCCCACGACACCTTCCTCAACTGGGTTCGCTGCCCAGCTCAGGTCAATCTCAGTGTCTCCGGGTGTTGCCGTTAAACCCGTTGGCTTGGATGGCGCGGTTGAATCCGCCGGTGTGGCGCTCACCTCGTTAGATATGCTTGATTCGTTAGGGGTATCGTCTACTGCAGTAATCACGTAGTAGTAGGTAGTTCCATTGGATACTGTGTCATCGTGATATGTAGTAGCACTTTCAGAGATCAGCAAGCCGCCATTGATTGGGGTTGGTGAATAGACTCCCGTTTCTGTACCACGGTAAATGTTATATCCCGCCAGATCAGGTTCTACGTTCGCCGTCCAGCTCAGGTCAACGTATCCATCGCCAGGAGTAGCCGAAAAACCTGAAGGAGCGGCAGGTGGAGTTAAATCTTCACCCAGAACTAATCGAGTTGGAAGCATCAGAGCGGAAACGACAAGAAAAAGAATCGTAAATATTCGAATGAGAATGTCGAAGAAAATTACTCTTTTAACCCCGTGAAAACTCGCAGCCATTGAAACCTCCGTTTAGATAAAAGAACGGTAGGATGAATGGCAGTATCCCCCTGGTAATGATTCAAAAATATTGCCGTGACCCTATCCAACAAATGGCTTTCGGTAGCCCGACAATCTTAAATAAAGATTCCCGGCTTTGCGCCCCCATATCACTATGGGTTTGCCCTTTCGAGCCCCCGGCGATGTTTTTTTTCTTTATTAGGTTCATTAAAATTTACATTAATCAAAAATGAAAGTCAAGTAAAAAACCTGTGAATGTCATGCTGTGCTTATTGTAATTTCATTTTTTATTGCTATGATTAGTTTATCAAGTTAATAACCGTCCATAGAAACAAAGGGGTACTTATGACATCCAGAAATGTTCACACATTTAAGGTCATATTGATCCTCGCGGTTACCATTGTTACACTCCTGATGGCACTTACCGGGTGCGGCAAACCCACCTGGACACCGCCTCCAACAAGCACTTCGATGCCTACCGCCACTGATACCCCGACCCCATCTCCAACAACTGTTGTCATCACCGAAAATTCTGTTATCACCCTCCCTGATGGATCCACCATAGTTCTCAAACCTGGCGCAGAGGTTGAAATCACAGAATTGCCTGGTTTACCAGAAGATGCTATTGAAGTAAGAATCCTCATCAAGAAGGGTGAGATTCTGGTTGCACCGCCACAATCTGATCCAGGCTGGCTTAATGTGATCAGTACAAAAGGATATGTCGCGCGCATTAAGGGCTGTGCAATGATCGTCAGTTTCAGCGAAGTCAAAGATTCGTTTGAACTACAGTGCATAGGCGGAGAATGCGAGATCGGCAAAGACGATGAACACATGATCTCTGCGGCTACCAATAAAAAATGGCTTTACCAGGGTGGGATCTACTTTGAACCAACCGGCATTGATTTTAATAGAATCTATACTGCATACGGTAAGATCATACCCGCCTGTGTCAAGGCAGCCGAATTGATGCCTGTTACCGGCAGTACTCCTCTAGCGATTACACCATCGGCTACAGGAGATATCGCGGCCACAGCCACAGCTGCCTGTGCAGCATTCAACCAACTGTTCCCTGCAACACCTTGCCCTAACACCTTACCCTAGGATTGACATTTAGTGATTTAGCACCCCCTGAATCAACAGACAGGGGGTGTTTTGGAATTTACGCTGAGATCATCTTCTCTACCAATCTACGCCCGGCAACCAACTCTGCTCTCGGATCATGATCCAGTGTATGGTTTTCGATACTAAGAACACCGGAATAATCGATTTTCTTCAGCGTTTCAACACAATCCATTACAGGTACGCAGCCTTTACCGTACCCACAATTAATATGCTCGTCTCCCGGTAAAACATCCTTCAGGTGAACATGAAACAGATGCTCTTTTAATTCGGTAATCGCCTTCACTACATCATAATGACGCGTAGCCCACCACCCGGTATCCAAAGCGCTTCCAAGCCGGCCGCGGCCAGTGTCACCAATTTGCTGCAGAATTTGCAGTGGCGTTTCCTCTACTTCATTTTCTATGGCCAGTCTGAGATTATACGCCTCCAGCCTGTCGATCACAAAGGTCCGATCAGAAAGCAGCAGTGCGGTTGTACCGCTGAGCATTGGTGCACCGATGACAGAAGCCAACCGGCAGGCTGAGTCAAATTCCTCACGTGTTGTTCCAAATTCTCCAGCCAGACTAGAAATTGTTATTGCCTGACGATTAATAACACGGCGGGCAACATCGATATGCTCAAGGGTTGCCCACTGCCAATTTAATTCGGCGGGCTGCCAAACATCCATACAAGAAAACCCAAGTTCCTTCACCTGTGTGAGAAGGTCATTGAAACGCTGTTCAAAAGTTTCGATGGGCTGGAAGTACTGATTAAGCGCTGCAACACACGCATCCCATGAACCAGATGGCTGATAACCGATCTGGCTGCTGACAAAACTTGAACCATGCAGGGCGATTTTAAACATAACAAATCCTCATTGGTCAAACTGAGTTCTACCGTTCGTGTAAAAGCAGATATTAACCAATCTGGCCGCCACCCGGATGTGAGTAAGGCTCATTCTGTTCACCCGCTACAGCCACTGGCGGCTTAGCTGCCAGCAAAGAATCGAACAGAGGAAGGCTGCCTGTGGTCACCGCATTCTCTGCAAAAAGAAACATCGCTGCTGACCAGGCCTGGTGAGGGAATCCCATCGGGTGCCCGGTTTCGCCGTGCATCCATTCATTGAATTCCCATTCAGATGTCGTCCCTTGTTTTCCAGCAACAGCTAACCGCACCAGCAGTCTTTCAGCTTCAGATTGCCACTTCCGGCGAACCAGCGCTCCAATATGAAAGCCGCCAACCATTGGCCAGATGCCTCCGTTATGATACTGGTGCGGCAAGTTCAAGTTGCGGCTGCGGAAGTATTCACGCCATGATGTTTCACCAGGATAAATGGGCGGATGGATGGCCTTGGTAGGATATGGTTCAGCCATCCCCACCTGGAGCATATAGCGCAGAATGTGCTCAGAGCGATGTCCATCGGCTATTCCCGTCAAGATCGCCAGCAGGTTGCCGAGGCTATCACACCAATCGCCATACTCACGGAAAGCCACCCAGGGCAAGTAGAATGGCCGGCTGGAAATGGTGCCGATATTGTAATAGAGCATAAACCATTCCAGACGAATGGCCTTCAATTTTTCGAGATGATCAGCAAAATGAGAAGCCACCCAGCAGCGGTCGATCCAGAAGAGCAGATTTAAACGTTCATGAATGGATTCAGCGCTGTTATGACAGGGAGCTTCCACCGTCAAATCAGGAAACTCCTTATGCAATTCTTCGAAGGCCAAGGTTGCAGCATAATAAAGCACGTTATCGTATAACGTGTTGTAACGCACAGAGATTAGATCCATCCAATTGCCAGCCTCGGGGATTTCTAGCAGGCCACACTCGTTCATATCCTGATAATGCAGCCAGGTCAACGCTCTGTTGATTTTTGGCCAGGCTTTTTCTAATGAATACCTGTCTCCGGTTGCCTTGTAGAGTGCGTATTGCCCGAGGATGTACCAGAGATTGGCGTCACACGCACCGGCGTTTTCTGTGCTGATATAACCGGTCTCTGGATTCACGTTTAAAGGGACAAGTCCCCAGCAAGACTGTCGATCTCCAAGGGTATCTAACGAAGCACGACCAGCCGCTATCAGATCCGAATCACCGCTGGCCAGTGCACCCAATAGCGTGACTGAACTGTCGCGCCCCCATATCTGCGGATATCCTGCAGGATCTGCTGAAGCCTTAAAACCGTAGGGAGTTGCACAATTATGCAAAATTTCAAGAGCATGTTTTTTAGCTTCTTTCACCAGGTTCTGATCTTCTTCGTTCATTTCAACACCTCAGAAATATCTATTACCCTTTGATCGACCCGCCCAGCATACCGCGGATAAAATAGCGTTGGAAGAGAATATACACCAGCAGAATCGGGCCAGCAACAATCAATGAACCGGCTGCCATAAGTGGAATATCTGCCGAATAACGTCCCTGGAAAAACGCTAACCCTACAGGCAGGGTACGCATAGTCTCTTTTTGTACCATTACCAGCGCTAGAAGAAACTCGTTCCATGTCCACATAAATACGAGCACCACCAGGGTGAGTACAGCCGGCCTGCTCAACGGCCACAGGATCCTCCACAGCACCTGCCAGCGATTGCAGCCATCAATCGCAGCCGCATCAACCAGTTCCTGTGGAGCATTACGGTAGAAACTGCTCATCCAAAGCGTACCAAAAGAAACACTCAACCCAATCTGTGGAAGAATCAATGCCCAGTAAGTATCCGTGAGGCTTATTTTATCCATGAAATGATAGAGTGGGATGATCACCGCTTCAAATGGAACCATATATCCTAATAAGAACAGTGGAAAAAGCACTTTTCTCCCGGGAACGGGAAGCATACCAAATGCATACCCTGTCAAAGTAGAAAAGAAAACGCTGACAATGACCACCACCACAGTAACCAGTACGCTATTTTGAAAAAAATAATTAAATCGCCCGGTCGTCCAGGCTTTTTCAAATGTATCCAACTTCCAATGAGCTGGCAATGCAAAAGGACCTTTAATAACCTCGGTATCAGTTTTAAAAGCACTTAACATCAAACCAACCACCGGTAAAAGAATAATAAAGAGGAAAAGGCTGAGAATGATATAGTTTGGGATCAAACGCATCCGGGCTCGACGGGTCATTTCTCCTCCTCAGCCCTTGACTGCAAGCGAAGAATGGACACTGAAATAACAAAGATAATCACTGTCATCACCGTAGCCACTGCCGCGGCGAACCCAATACGATTTTGCTGAAAAGCTGACCGGTATACGAGAAACCCCGTGACCAGCGTGGAATCACCCGGACCTCCGCGGGTGGTTACAAAAACAAGATCGAACACGCGCATGGCGGCAATCATCGTTGTCACCAGTGCGACCCCTAATTCTGCCCTTAAATTTGGAATGGTTATGTATAGAAATTGTTTTAACCCGTTAGCACCATCCAGTTCGGCTGCTTCGTATTGATCTTCTGGAATACGCTGCATACCAGCCAAAAAAAGGATCATGCAAAAACCATATTGCACCCAGGTACCTATCGATCCCACTGACGGGAGCGCAAGGTTAAAATCACCCAGCCACGATTGCGTAAGAGCATCTAAACCCAGCGAGCGTAATCCCATATTTAACGGCCCAAAAACCGGATTAAATATCCAGCGCCATGTAACACCCACAACTACCATGCTCAAGATCTGTGGTAAGAAAAGCCCTGCGCGGAAGAAAGTCATCCCGGGCATCGGCCTGCGCCCCAGCAGTGAAGCCAAGGCTAAACCAATGAGAATGGGAATGATGCTGTAAAAAATAATGAAAGTAAGATTATTGAGAAGTGCTTGAAGAAATTGTGAGTCATTGATCAGACTGACATAATTTTCTAATCCTATGAATGTCCGGTTACTGCTAAATCCATCCCACTGGTAAAAACTTGTCCGGATCGTTTCCAGAATCGGGTAGAAAACAAAAATCAGATAAATGACCAGCCCTGGCAAAATATAAAGCCAGCCGTGAAAACGGGATTCACCCGGCCAGCGGTGCTGTACCTGCATGAGATTTCTCCGTTAGGCTGAATGATACCCGCTCTCACGATATTGTGAGAGCGGGTTATTGAGGTATGTGAAGACTAATTTCCGGCAAGGAAGGCGGCGTAATCCACTTCAACCGCAGCGGTGAATTCTTCAGGAGTTACGGTCTTGCCAAATAACTTCTGTAACTCGGCAACGATCGTATCGTAGAAGGTTGGTGTTGCCCAATCGATGTAATGGCCGACCGCGTTTTCTCTGTTGATGGTATTCCAGGCATTCAGGGCATCAGTAGAAAGGGTGCCTTCTTCAACTACCGCACTTGCGGGCAGCGGCATGGCAGGCAGTGTGCCAGTCTGGAACCAGAGTTCCGCTGCGCGTTCACTCACCATCCAATCCAAATATTCTGCCGCAAGATCAGCATGTTCGGTGGTTTTTCGGATCGCAAATGGGATTCCCACACCGCCAATGGCCATGCGGGTGTTACCTTCATTTGAAGGCAGCAAGAAGAAACCAAAGGTCTGGTCGGTATCCGTAAGGAATTCACCTACCTGCCAGGAACCAGTAATCGTCATGGCGCCTTCGCCAGCCTTGAAAAGTTTATTACTGTCATCATATCCAATGCCCGAGAACCCATCGGTAAAGTACCCCTTATCTACCCAGTCTTGCATGATGCGAGCGGCTTCTTGATTTTCAGGGGTGTCAAAACTGACGTTATTGACCCCATAAACAAAGTCATTGATATATTCAGAGGTGACAAGTATATGCTGCACAGCGCTGAATTCATGAATGGCATTCCACCCGTCCAAAGACCCAAAAGAAATCGGGGTGATCCCTGCAGCTTTAATCTCAGCTAAAAGTGCTTCAAATTCATCGAACGTAGTAGGCACTTCCCATCCATTGGCTTCAAATAGTCCCTTGTTATAAAAGACGCCAACAACTTCAGCTGTGGGGCTGACACCATACAGGTTGCCCTGACCGAAGGTTTTTCCGTCGGGGGTGAAGCTGTTGCGGCTCGCGACGGATGTTGAGAAGCGCTCATCCCATTTATATTGTGCAGCATAATCATTGAGCGGTAGGAGCAGGTCAGCCTGGACCATCGCTCCCATGTCACTGCGTCCTTGATTAACCTGGGCAACATCGGGGCCGTCACTCTGGGCAAGAGCCAGTTTTAAGGTGACCTTAAGATCATCAAGCGTTTTTACAACACGCTCGATTTTGACACCTGGGTGCGACGCCTCGAATTCAGCATTGAGTGTTTCCATGACCTGTGATTCCACATCACGATAGAATTGATCCCAGACAACCAGCGTAATTGTTTCTGCTGCCGGTTCAGTCGCCTCAACTGGCTCTGTAGCGGCCTGAGGAATCTCAGTGGCAGGGGCTGCTGTTGGCTTCGCACAGGCAGCAAGCAGCAGCGAGAATACAAGTAATACAGAAAACACAGGGAATAATTTTTTCATATGGCTCCTTTTAAATTTTCTTTTTAAATATTCTGTACCTTTTCATTTTTTCCATCATCAATACGGAAAGTACACCTATTTTATTGAACCGCCTTATGAAAGTCAACTATGAAGATTTCGGATTTCCTTCAATTTGATTGCTTAAAGAAAGTGTACTAGAATTGTCAACATAACGAGGTGCCTCATGACTGAACATTTGGACATACTAGGGATCGGAACTGCAGCCGTGGATGATCTCTTGTATGTAGATCATTTTCCGGTTCCCGACAGTAAAATCACGATCAAAGATTCCATTCGCCAGGGTGGAGGTCAAACCGCGACAGCCATGGCCGCTGCAGCACGCCAGGGAGCCAGAGCGGCTTTCTGCTGCCGGTTGGGGCTGGATGAACTTTCGGATTACAC
This sequence comes from Anaerolineaceae bacterium, assembly GCA_029265815.1. Lineage (GTDB taxonomy): Bacteria > Chloroflexota > Anaerolineae > Anaerolineales > Anaerolineaceae > UBA6107. Next base: position 7,652 of record JAJUGU010000010.1, read on the forward strand.
GATCAGAGAATTGGAAAAAGAAGGAGTCAATTGTTCTTTCTGCATCCGCGACTCTGAAGGAAGCCCGTATCATTCAATCATCATCGTAGATCTCTCTACCACGACCCGCACCATCCTCCACAGTGGAGGAAATGTCGCTCCTCCAGCTGACTTGATCACCCCTGAACTGATCAAACACGCAAAAATATTGTTCCTGGATGATAATACCCGGATGGCGGGAATCAAAGCTGCGCAGATTGCCAGATCAATGAGAATCCCGATTGTGGCAGATATTGAAGTCGACCCGCCCTCCGAAGCTAAAGATCTGATTCCACTTGTCGATCATCTGATCATTAATGCAGAACTTGGTCAAATTTTGAGCGGCGAAAACCAGTGCGACAAGATGGCAACCTCTCTATGCTCCGAGGGCCGAACTTGCTGTGTGGTCACAGCCGGAAAACTGGGGTGCTGGTTCAGTCAAAACGGTCAAGAAGCACAGCATATACCGGCATTCGAGGTGAATGTGATTGATACAACCGGCTGCGGTGATGTGTTTCATGGAGCATATACTGCAGCCATTGCCCGCGGTCATGATATTCGCCAGGCTGTGGTTATTGCCAGCGCATCTGCTGCCCTTAAGGCTGCTAAACCTGGAGGAAGATTAGGAATCCCCTCTTTAGTAGAAGTGGAAGACTTTATTCGACATGTTTCATACTCTTAATGTGTTAATCCTTCGATGTTAAAATCTAAACGATCTAAAACATCTACCTGACAGTTAAAGGCCTGATTAAAAAAAGAGATACAGGAATGCAGAATTTGAATATTTAACCCTCAACGATCGGAGTTTATTTATGCGTGAAGTCTGGAATGATATCGAGAAATGGCAGCAAGAGGCAAAAACAACAACCCTCGCAACTGTGGTCTATGTGGGGGGGTCTTCTTTACGCCCCGCCGGATCGAAGATGGCAATCAGCAGTACCGGTGAAATTTCTGGATCGGTAACTGGCGGTTGCGTTGAAGGTGCAGTATTCGAAGAAGCCAGATCTGTGGTGAAAACTGGAACTCCCCGGTTGGTTTCTTATGGCGTTTCAAATGAACAGGCCTGGGAAGTAGGCCTTTCCTGTGGTGGATCTGTGAGGATATTCATTGAATCCATGGCCACACCTCCCTGGAAAACCATTCTGCCCGCTTTGAAAGAAGCAATCGACCATAACCAGGCTGTCGCTCTGGCAACTGTCACATCTGGCACGGGATTGGGTAATAAGATGCTTCTTCGTAAAGACGGAAGCCAGGTGGGTGACCTTGGAGAACCTTCATTGACCAGTGATGTTGCCAGCCAGATCACCTCAAACTGGGAGGTTAGAGATGCCCATGAAATTACCTTTCATACAGCATTAGAGACGGCCGCCATTTTTGTTGAATTTATCCTTCCCCGGCCGCGTTTGGTTATTGTTGGTGCATCTCATGTTGCCATTCCCCTGGTATCGCTGGCCAAGACTCTCGATTATCACACCATCGTCCTCGATGCACGCTCAGCTTTCGCAACCCGCGAGCGGTTCCCACACGCTGATGAATTGATCATTGGTTGGCCTGCAGAAGATCTTAAGAAACTTTCTCCAGATGCTTCAACCTGCATTGTTTGCCTGAGTCACGATGATAAACTGGATAACCCGGCCTTAATGGAAGCTCTTAAAAGCGATGCACGTTATATCGGAGCGCTGGGTTCGAAAGTGACGCACGCCAAGCGTTTAGATGCGCTAAGGGAAGAAGGCGCTTCTGAAGAACAACTTAAGCGTATTCACGCACCCGTTGGATTAAAGATCGGAGCCAAACATCCGGCTGAAATTGCACTTTCGATCATGGCAGAGATCATCGCCTCGCAGCATGGATATGCAGGATGAACAACGAAAATCATCCTTCCGGGAAGCAAATCGCTGCGGTCATCCTGGCCGCGGGCGGTTCAAGCCGCATGGGTCAACCCAAACTGCTGCTGCCCTGGCAAGGTGAAGCATTGATCCGCTGGCCGGTAAAAATCGCTCTCGCTGCCGGCCTATCACCTGTGATTGTGGTCACCGGAGCATCGGCAGATGAGGTCGAAGAAGCGCTCAACGGGCTGCCTGTGGAAATCATTCACAACCCTGATTGGGAAAAAGGCCAGAGCACATCCTTGCGCAGTGGAATGGCCGCGCTACCTGATACTGCTGAAGCCGCAATCTTATTTTTAGGTGATCAACCAAAGCTTCCCGGTGATCTAGTCGAGAAAATGATTGCTGAATTCCGTGCCCACGCACCTGCCACTCCGATTTTCATCGCTTCCTTCCACGGAAAACGGGGAAACCCGGTCCTCTTTGACCGTTCTGTTTTTCAAGATTTACAACGCATAGAAGGAGATACCGGTGGAAGGACGATTTTTAATCAATATCCGGTTCAATATATTCCGGTGGAAAGTGAAGACGTGCTGACCGACATCGATTCGCCTGAAGATTACCAGAAGTTTATCGAAAGCCACGAGTAGTGCATCATCATTTACACTTTTTCAAAGGAACTCTTCATGCGTGTGATTAAAGAACTTATCAATGTATTAGTCCCTGGCCAGATCATATCGATCCAGGTGGGAATGTCGCGCACAGCCGTGCTGGCTGAGACTGCTGAAGGTTTACGCTGTGGTCTGGCCGCCAGTCTGGCCAATCTCGAATTTGATACGCGCTACAGTCCAAGGGTTGCCAGAGCCGGGCATCTGCTGGAAATGAGCAGAGATGAGATCATCAATCTGATCGAATCTCCCAGCCAGACTGAAGCTTCCATCGCACTGGCAGCCATCAATGCTTTTCTTCCCAAAATAAAATTGCCCAAATCAGACTTAAATGCCACTGAATACATCAGAGAACATGCAGAAGGAAAAAATATCGCACTGATCGGCCATTTTCCATTTATTGAGGAGATGAAACCCATTGTAAAAAACCTGTGGGTACTCGAATTGAACCCACAAGGAGATGATCTACCCGCTGACGCTGCACCGCAGATCATTCCGCAGGCTGATTTTTTGGCCATCACAGCCACAACCCTGATCAACCAGACCTTTGAGAATTTGATCGCTCTCTGCCGCCAAGAAACAACTGTCATCATGCTTGGACCCACCACACCACTTTCACCAGTCCTGTTTGCCAATGGGGTGAATATCCTTTCTGGAAGCGAAGTGTTGAATCCTAAGGCAACAATGCTCAGTGTCGCCCAGGGTGCTTCAATGCATCAACTTAAAAAAGATGGTCATATCCGCTACGTAACCATAGCCAAGGACGATTTTAAGATACATTCTTAGGTACCCCCCTCTTATAAAACAACGCAATGAAAAACTCCGGTGGTTTGAGCCACTGGAGAGTTTTTTCATCTGATCGAATGATTATTTCTTACCACGGCGGATCAGAACGAGTATCAGAAGCAGGATCACAGCCCCAACAAAGGCTGCAACAATATCGCCCAGTATTCCACCACCCAGGTTGATACCGAGCAAACCAAACAACCATCCACCCAGGAAACCACCCAGAATGCCAACGATTAGTTTCCCCAGCAATCCCATTCGGATGCCCTTGATTGCCCAATCAGCGAGAAAACCTGCAATAGCCCCAACCAGTATCCAGGCAATAAAATTCATTGTGACCTCCTTTTTCTACTGAAAATATTTTAGCATTTTTCATCAAATTAATTCAACTCTATGCCAAATTTCAACTTCCACAGTTCAGCAAGCGACGTATGCATTTGTCAGGAGTTTTATCCTTGATTTTATGTATTCCGTCCTATTTCTTTGAAACCTGCCAAAAATGTGCTATAAGAAATATGGCACCAATTACCCGTATATGCCTCTGAAGTGCATCCTGCCGCGGGCTGCAGGATGTCTGTTTTATAGGAAGGAGTGAAAATGGATTTCTCGATTATTGCTATTGTTTTACAACTCATTTTTCTGGAAGGGATCCTTTCCATCGATAATGCTGCCATCCTTGGTGCAATGGTGACGCCCCTTCCCGAACACGATCCCGTTCCCTGGCCAAAAGGCATGCAAAAGTTCGGTCACGCTGTGAACAAATTACTTGGCCCACAGCGTGGTGCAGCTCTTAGGGTTGGCCTCATCGGTGCTTACCTTGGCCGTGGTTGTATGTTGTTTGCAGCCAGTTACATCATCCAAAATCCCTGGTTAAAGCTGGTTGGTGCTGCTTATCTCATTAAACTCGCTGTAGATGACCTCAGCGCACACAGCTATTCGGGTAATGATGAAGAAGTCGGCAAGCCTCTCAAGCAGCGCTCCTTCTGGTCAACCGTTCTCTCTATTGAATTGATGGACCTGGCATTCAGCCTAGATAATGTTGTAGCCGCCGTATCACTTTCAGATAAGATCTGGGTGGTTATCCTGGGTGTGTTTATCGGTATTCTGGTGATGCGCTACGCCGCCGGCTTATTCAGTTATGTTGTTGAAAAAGCGCCCGTTCTCAAAACAGCTGCTTACATCCTCGTTCTAAACATTGGTGTCGAATTACTGCTCGAAGATCTTGCCCATATTGAATTCAGCGACTGGGCACGCTTTGGTATTTCTATCGCCACCATCCTGCTCTGCCTGGCTTATGAGCGCTTCAAGTTCATGAAGGTTTTCCGGCCGCTGATCATATGGATCAGTCATGGATTGGCCATTGTAAATTACGTCCTCAGCTGGGCGCTGGAACCACTCGTTGCGTTGGTCAATCAGCTTAAGAAACTCTTCCCAAAGCGCCAGGAACCCACACCCGCAGGCTCTTGACAAGCATAAATAAAAACAAAAAACACCCCGGCCGGTTAATTTTCGCCGGGGTGTTTTTATTACAACGGGTACACCCAAATTAAAGGTTCTTTTCCATCCATACCACCTGAGTGGTACCAAAATAATGCGATGGAAGGCCGCTGACCTTGTATCCGGCTTTCTCAAAATATTTAGTGGTATTTAGCCGTGCAAGGCAGCCAATTTTCTTGTAGCCTTGCGAGCGGGCAACATTTTCGACATGGGTCATCAATTGTTGACCAATACCCTGATGTTGTCGTGAACTAATAACCGCAAGGTGTGAAAACCATGCCACATGAGATTCATTTTCAAATAACTTTACACAACCAATAATTTCTCCACTCTGATCGTCAACCGCCATAAAGTGCTGGGAAATTGGTTCATAGTCATCCTTTTCTGTTCCTCTCGGCTGACCCCAGGGCTCTCGTAAAACCTTGAACCGTAAATCATAGTAAGCTTTGAACTCTTCGCGAGTTTTTGGGCTCTTGATCTGAATCATTTTGACGCTCCTTAATAATGATATCAGGGGATTTCAATTAGATTATATATCTAATTAAAACACCTGCCAATCCTGGCTTGAATGAATTACATTTCAATAACCAAACCGTTTACTTTTTGCACCACCTTGACCGTAGTAGAACCAGCGAGGGCTTTTTCAGTGAAACACATCTGACGTGCAAGGCGGATCAGAGTCAAAATCTCATCAGGTTGTTCTTCGGTATCGATCAATATCTCGACCTCAAATCCATCACAGAAACCTTCAGCATCTCCTTTAAGCACCGATCCCTGTTCATGAAAATGAGCGGTGACGCGCACGCGTTCGTTACTGATCCTCAGTCTTTTTTTGGCCGCAACCTGCGACACATGCGAGATCAGTCAAAGAGCCATGCCACTGACAAAATAAGTCAGCGGTGTGGGAGCGGTTCCCTCTCCTCCAGGCATGTAATTGCCTTCATCGCTGATCAACGCATATGACCTACCAGTTTCAGGCTGCCCTGCGATGACCTGTTTGCGCCATTTTTCGATGGAACTGGCTTCAGCAACCACTACGATGTCTCTATAACCGGCTGCTGGTTTTTCATCAGTTGACGCTACCATTATGACCTCCTTTACTGAATTCGCTTCGCCTTTTGTTTTTCAAGTATCGTTGCCACCTGCTGGCAGGTACCTCGCCACGGCCCTGGCAATTCTTGCTTCAGAGAAGTGATCACGCCAGCCCAATCACATGCCGTTTGAGGGTCCTGTGATAATCGCATCGAACAATAAGTTGAAAAACAGGTGTCACCACGGCCGGTTCTACCAGCCAGAGACCTGGGATTGAAAGGAGCAAAATAAAACTTACCATCTACATAAGCGGTAATTCCTGAAGATTGCGTCAGCACGATTTCTGTCGGCCCCAATGTGTGCAATTTTTCTGCTGCAGACTCGATCTCGGTTTCACCGGTGATAAATTCCGCTTCGGCTTTATCCACTTTCAGATAGGTAACGTATTTCAGCCCTTCAGCCATTTCAGCCCAAGGTTTGAATTCCAATCCATCTTCCACCGGCACACGCACAAAACCCTGAATATCCAATGCAACTGGCGCCCGTTTGGATAGTGCTGCCAGCAACTGTAAATCGACCTCGCCGGCATAAAGCGGAGAAAGCATGATCATGCGTGTCTTAAAATCCGGAATCTCATCAAGAGTATATTTTCCGCCATAACCAATGGGTTTACAGATGCGGCGTTCCATATCCGCAGATTGATAATAATTGGCAATCCCCGACGTTCCATCTGCCGGAGTAGTAAAAATTTCAACGCCTTCCTGACGAAGCTCTTCCAGGCGCGGAAAATCATCTGGATGCAGGCGTGTAATTACAGCGACTTTTAATCCCAGGCGCCGAATCACCACACTGCCATAGTAAACCCCTCCCCCTGATGCTATCTCCTCTACCCCATCAATGATCAGTTTGTCTTTGGCAAAATTGCCGATCATTATAATATCAAATTCATTCATGGTTTCATTCAACCGGCAGTGCCTGGATACAGCCTTCGGCAAAACCAACGGTTACCTGCTCACCTTCCGGGAAGAGGTCCATCACATGCGGGTCGGTCTCAATTCCGGTGATGGTTTGACCCAAAATTTCGACATCATATTCAATGACATCTCCAAGAAATACCGCGCGTCTGATCGTGCCTTTAAATAACTCGCCTGATTTTTTAATTCGAGTCATTTCCGGCCTGATGATCAATGTCACCTGTGAGTCTGCGACAAATTCACCTTTAATATTTTTCAATGTAATGACTTCACCCAGGGCTTTAACGGTCAGATTGCGGTCGTGTTGCTTTTGAACAACCGCGGAAACAAAATTCGCCCTGCCGATAAAATTCGCAACGAACCGGCTTTTCGGATAGCGATACATCTCAACTGGCGTTCCAATTTGCTCAATCACCCCCTCGTTCATCACAACGATTCTGTCTGAAAGGGTCATAGCCTCGATCTGATCATGAGTGACATAGACGCTGGTGATGTTTAATTCTTTCTGAATGCGGCGGATCTCGGTGCGCATTTCTTCTCGCAGCTTAGCATCCAAATTCGAGAGGGGTTCATCCATTAACAACACTTTTGGTTCCATAACCAGAGCACGCGCCAGTGCCACGCGCTGCTGTTGCCCACCCGAAAGCTGGGTCGGAGCCCGATGTCCGTACCCCTCCAAATGAACAAGCTCAAGCACGCGATTGACCTTTTTTTCAATTTCTGATTTGGGTAGACGTTTGACGTTTAAACCATAAGCAATATTTTCAGAAATGTTTAGATGCGGAAAGATCGCATAACTCTGAAATACCATCGACATATCCCGTTTATGCGGAGGAAGGGAATTGATCTCCTCTCCATCAAGGATGATTTTGCCAGTGGTAGGGAATTCAAATCCGGCGATCATGCGCAGGGTGGTTGTCTTTCCGCAGCCGCTGGGGCCCAGCAAGGTAACCAGCTCACCCTTCTTAATTTCCAAATTCACGTTTTGAACCGCAGTCACTTCACTGACGCCACCACGGGGAGGAAACACTTTCGTAATGTTTTCGAGGGTAAGGTACATCGTTTTTACCTCATATAAAATGAATTAGAATCCCTGGCTCATATCCACGGACCCTCTGCCCTTGAACATCCTGTTGACCAGCAAATTGAGCACAAAAATTGCGACCAGGACAAATACGATAATGACCGTAGAATAAGCGGCTGCAATGCTCACTCCACCCTGCTCCCATTCGCTCAATATTGAAGCAGTCACGATTCTCCATTTGGCACTGACCAGGAAGATAATCGCTGAAAGGCTGGTCATGTGCCTGGTAAAGCTGAAGATCAACCCTGCCAGCAAAGCCGGAAGGATCAGCGGAATTGTTACTTTTCTGAAGGTATACTGAGCATCAGCACCTAAAATATTCGATGCCTCTTCAATTGATGGGTCGATCTGCTGTAAGGCCGCTACACCTGAACGGACAGAGGCTGGAAGACTGCGCACGATAAAAGCAGCCATGATGATATATGCTCCTCCAACCATAGCAAACGGCACATCCACAAAAGAGAGAGCACAAGGCACTGCCAACCCCAACACCCCAATACCTACTCGCAACGCCTTTCCACTAAGTCCTTGCAACAGAACCACTCCCGCAAATGCCAGCACGATCGCGAGCAAAGCTGGAGTCGGCTGTAATATCACCTTAATATGATCCGCAAATTGGACGGTCGCGTTGCTCCAGAATCCACGTTCAATTGATCGACTAAAGGCTGCAATAGGCTTGGTGAGCATGGTTGCCCAGTTGGTTGACATTACATATATGCCAATGATTGCAATCGCCAGTGGTTTGGCAAATTTTCGTTGGCTGATCATCAAGACAACCGCGATGGCCAGATAAATTCCGCCCAGCGTAAAATACATCGTGCGAGGTTCCAGTTTAGTAAGAGTCACCCCGATGGCAGTTCCCACTACCAGGATAATGATTCGCTCATATCCGCGCTTTCCAATCACCTGTGCATAGAATAATGCCAGCAACGCGTAGATCACGATTGCCAGTGCAAGTGGTGGTTTATTAAAAGCCATCACAAACCCGATTCCCAGAATTGTGCCTGGAACTGCACCACCGAGGTTGGAAGCAAAATCCAATGCATCCTTGCCAGTAAATTTCTTGCGTACCACCAGCCAGGCAATCACCATTCCCAGCAGCGCTGCCACAGGTGTTGCCAGCACGCTCAGGAATGTGGTATCCAGAATTGCTTCGACACCACGCGTCAGCGTCATAGACCAGTGTTTCAAAGTTGGTGTGAAATCAACCCCCCATGCCGAACTGAACGAACCATAGATAATGGTAGCGTATAGGAGAATGATAAAAGCAATGATTTGGTAAGTAATAATATTGACAACCCAGCGAATGATTGGATCCTTTTCGCGAATTTGAGATCCGGCGGGCTTTCCAGTTACAGAAATATAAGTGCGCCGGTTGACGTAATAGCGTTGAATGAGGAAAATCACCAGGGTTGGAATGATCAAAACCAGAGACAAAGCCGAAGCTTTTTGATAGTTATATTCACCAATTACCGCAAGATAGATTTGAGCAGAAAGAACCGTCTTATTACCCGCAATGAACAATGGATTTCCCAGATCAGCGAGGGATTCCACAAAAAGCAATAAAAACGATCCAGCAATCCCCGGGATTAAAAGCGGCAGGGTGATCGTTCTGAACAGGTAAAACCGACCCGCGCCCAGGCTGGCTGCAGCCTCTTCCATAGCCGGGTTCAGGCGTTCCAGCATTGCTTTAAGCATCAGGTATGACACTGAAAAGAAAGTGATCGTTTGAACAATGACCAGTCCATCCAGACCATAGATATCATTCATCCCTTTAACAAATTCAATCCCCAGCAATTCATGCGTGATCAGGCCGCTGCGCCCAAAGAGCAGGATCATGCTTAAAGCCAATGCAAAAGGTGGGGATACCGTGGGTACCAGGGCCAGCCAATGGACAATTTTTTTACCAGGTATTTGACAGCGGACCACCGCATAGGCAAAAATAAATCCCACTATTGTACCCGCGGTGGCTGTCAGCAGCCCCATCAGCATCGTGTCGGTAAATGCTCTTCTCAATGCGGGACCGTAGTAAGCATCGAAATATCTACCAAAATAGGTCAGGTCAAATGCGCCTTCCTTGGAGATAAATCCGCCTATCATCGAACGATATAATGGGAAGACAACAAAAATAAAAATGAAAATTCCAGACAACAACAGGCCGATGAAGAGTACGGGGTCTCTGCCAATGAGCGCAAATTCACGGATTCGTCGTTTGATTCCTGAAGCATTACTGGCCGGATAAACCAGATTGGATGGATTTGCTTGCATGCTCCTCCTCGGAGTAAATATCTGGGCGGCATACGCCGCCCAGATATTTGTTCACACCTTATTGTTTCAAGTTTTCAGCGTTGGCAATTTCGTTGGTGAATTTATCAACAAGGGCGGTCTTGTTTTCTCCTGCCCACTGGAAATCATAATCGATCAGGTTGACTTCGAGCAATTCAGGGTGAGAGAGTTCAACACCATTGATGGTGGGAGCCTGGTAAGCATGATATTTGGGTCCCAAGGACTGGCCTTCAGGGGTCAGTTCCCAGTCATACCATAATTTTGCAGCCTGGATATTCTTGGCGCCCTTGAGGATGGCCATACCACCAATTTCATAACCGGTTCCTTCGGCAGGGAAGGTCAGTTCAAGCGGGCACTGATTGTTCTCAATCTCATTCACAATATCGTGCGAGAAAACAATCGCGACCGCTGCTTCACCCTGGCAAACGAATTTGGCAGGTGCAGCGCCACTCTTGGTGAATTGAGAGATCTGGCCAGCATATTGTTTGATGTATTCCCAGCCAGCTTCTTCACCGCGGATCTGTAAAATGGTCGCTAAGGCGGTGTAGGATGTACCTGAGGTCGATGGATGGGCAACCATGACCTGGCCAGTGAACTCGGGTTTCAACAAATCGTCCCACGAGGTCGGGGCTTTGGCTTCGGGATGAGCAGCCAGCCACTCGGTATTAGTGGCAAATCCAAGCGTTCCAACATAGACACCAACCCATTGATTGTCGGGGTCCTTCATCAGTTCAGGATCACGCAGGTTAACATAATTCGGTGAATCGTAAGCTTCGAGCAATCCCTTTTCCTTTGCGGCAACAAAACTGTCGATGGGACCTCCCCACCAGATATCGAAGGTAGGTGCATCTTTCTCAGCTTCAATACGGGCTAACGCTTCACCAGCGGACATACGAACATAGTTCACGGTGATTCCGTATTTGGCTTCGAATTCCTGCTTCATTCCCTGGCACCATTCTTCCTGAGGGGTGCAGAGAACATTCAATTCTGTGTCGGTGATCTCAACGGGAGCTTCAGTTGCGACAACAGGTGCCTCAGTAGCGACAACAGGTGCCTCTGTTGCAACAACTGGTGCCTCAGTGGGTGTAGCAGCCTGACACGCTGCCAGCACTGTGACCGCGAGTAACGCGACGGCCATTAACAGTCCAACTTTCTTGGATATCATTTTTTTCTCCTCCTGGGAAAAATATGAGTTAGCTGTTTCCACTGGATTGTGGCTGGAAACAGCAATAAGATTATTATGCAATGTTATTGTAGCTGTTGTCAAGTAAACCTCCAGTTGGAAAAGTCAGGAGGTTTATCATAATTTTAGAAAGGAATCAAACAGGCAAACGCAGCTAGCATTTACCTGTTTCATACGTTTAGATGCACAAGAGGTTATTTCTTGCGTTTTTTCTTGAACTCTGATCCAATATGGATGTCCAGACGTGGGAATATCACACGGTGAAGTAGCAGGATGATGCCGGTAGCAAGAAATGCAACCCCAAAGACTATCAGAGATTGTCCAAGGTCGCTCATCACACTTGGCTTGATAAGCATGACGATTGCCAGGGTAAACATCAACACTCCGCCAATCAATTTAAGGATTCGTCCGTGTTTTTCTTCCAGTTTGCTTGACTTGAGAGTAAATACCGCTGCAAAGAATATTCCTAATTCATCTAATTGATAAACTATCATATAAACAAGAAGCAGCAACACAAAGGTTAGTGCAGGTACGCTCTGTGAGGCAACCAGGTTCGTCCACAACACCGGGAACCCTGCAGTACAGGAAAATTCCACCAGCGAAACGCCAGCAGCCAGAATGACCGTGCCACCGATCAGCCCCCAGATGGAATCCCCGGCATCCATCACCTTGCGGATTTTTTGATAGATACCCGGTTTTTTCTCATCAGCAATGGTAAAGGACACCCCCTCTTTGTACCAGAAGTAGTCTTTTATGTTCACCAGTGCAAAGAATAAAGCAACCAGTGCCACTACGATCTGAATCCACCCCACAAAACTTACAACTGAGAGGACGGTAAATAATCCAGCGATGAAAAGGGCATAGATTCCTGCTGTAACGGTCAGGAACACCAGCCCGACAATTATAATCTTCTTGCGCGATCCGGTATGAAGAGTGATCGCCAGCAACATGCTGAGCACCCAAACTGAGCATGGATTGAAACCATCAACAAATGAAATTAGCAGCGTGCTGAGGAATAAACCCTGATGCGAAAGATCGATTTCCCCAAATAATGGGAGTTTGATCGTTTTTGCTGAATCATTTGCAACAGGATCAGGTGCCTCTGTGGCTGTCACCTCTGGGGTGAAGGTTGGCTGCACGGTTTGCTCCACGGCAGGCAAAAGAGAGGCCGCTTTATCTGGGCAGGCAGTAATTAAACACTCTTCAATGGCCGAAGTAACTTCCGCTTGAATTGTGTCTGACCATCCTTCCCAGTACTTTTCGCCGATGAAAATGGTTGGCACATAACGTGGGGTAAACCCGTAGATCTCACTGACTTTTCCGAATAAAGCCTGATTTTCTTCCGAATTGTACACTTCGAACATGCGTAATTCGATCGACGGATTTTCTTGCACCAACCCTTCTAGATAAGGTTTGGCTTTCGCACAATGCGGGCAGCCATCACCCCAGAAAAAGTAAACCACCACTTTTTCTTCAGCTTGAGCTTCTACAATATTTACAGCAGCATTTTTCTCCCCCGGGATTGCAGATGCAACTGCTGGGCTTACAAACAACCAGAGAAGCGAGATGATCAATCCAATGATGAGAGTTTTGCGCATTTTTACCTTTTATGCTCTGAATGATGTATTGAATGATTTCGACCCATTTTACCCGTTTTTAGTAACAATGGAACAAAACTACAAACCGCGTGCCAGCACCAACGCACCAACCAATCCTACCTGGTCACCAAGTTTTGCGGTTGTCAACACAAAATCCTTGAGGTATTCGGGAGACAGCACATTCTTTTCAAGCGATCGCATCACAGGATCGATTAATAATTTCCCTGATTTAACCACTCCCCCGCCCAGAATCACGATGGTTGGATTGAAGACATGCAACATATCCGCGATCGATCGCCCTAAAAATTCACCGGCGTAATTAAAAGCTTCAATACAAAGTTCATCCCCGTGCCGGGCTGCATCAGAAACCATACGCGCATTCAATGGTGTCGATTCGTGGGCAAGAATTGATGCACGCCCTTCGCCAATTTTCTCTTTGACGTATCTGGCGATGCTTGGGCCCGAAGAGATCGCCTCTAAATGGCCGCGGCATCCACAGCCACACATCGGGCCATCAGGGAGCACGGTGACATGACCTAACTCAGCGCCGATTCCATGTGATCCAACAATCAACCGATCGTTGGATATGATACCGCTACCCACACCTGTGCTGATGGTTAGGTAGATCAAGTCATGATGGCCCACACCAGCACCAAACTTCCACTCTCCGAGAGCGGCAACGTTGGCGTCATTTCCAAGTACAGTGGGGGTTTGAAAGCGCTTTTGAACGATCTCCACAATGGGCAAATAATCCCAGTCATCAATGTTAGGCGCTTTGTAGATGACACCCTTTGCAGGATCAACCATCCCGGCAATTCCCAGTCCAATCCGGGCTACCTGATGGTCATCTGGCCAGACAGAAGCAATCAAATCTAACAGACGATCGATGGCTTTCTCTTCTCCTCTTGTGGGTATGGCTCTGATAACAGATGCTTCCATTCCAAAATCTGGATACAAGGCAGCCCTGAGCTGCGTTCCCCCAACATCTACCGCAATATAGTTCATGCAAACCTCGTACGAAAGTTACATTAAGAGTAGATTTATGAATACGATTGTACCAGAGAACACCAACCGATTTATGGTATGATTGATTGCCGAGATAAAATCTTAACTGATTTCATGATGAGCATTCGATTAATAAATTGGTCTTGTTGATTGCAAAAAGCGTGATATAATCTACTTTCGCGCCGAGAAGGCTGCATGAATTTATAGAGCAGGTGTAAAAATGAGCGACATTTTAAAAGCATACGAAGCCCCCGTTAATCCGAATATTCCCGATCTGCGAACTGGCGATACTGTAAGCGTGCACGTCAAAATCAAAGAAGGTAACCGCGAACGTATCCAGGAATTCAAGGGCGTTGTGCTCTACCAGCACAATAATGGAAATAATTCAACTTTTACCGTACGCCGCGTTGCCAGTAATGGCATCGGTGTGGAACGCACCTTCCTGCTGCGCTCACCACGCATTGAAAAAGTGGTAGTCGAACGGCACGGCAAGGTTCGCCGCTCACGCCTTTACTTCCTGCGTACACGCTCTGGTAAGAGTGCCCGCCTCAAACAGAAATTCGGTTAAATCAATTTTCATTGCTTTCTTCAGGGTGCAACCAACGCCGTGGTTGCGCCCTTTTCTATATAATAAACAGGTGGAGTGATCATGAAAAATCCTGTTATTGGGATCACTGTCTCTCAAAAGAATCTGCACTGGGAAAGATCAAATTACATTCCAACCGATTACACGAGAGCAATCCTTGCTGCAGGTGGAATTCCCCAGCTTATCCCTCTCGAATATCCATTGGACCAGTTGATTGAACTGCAAGCCGAATGTGCAGGAATTCTATTAACCGGCGGTGAGGATATCGAGCCAGGCCTTTATCACCGATTAACCCATTGCAGTATTCAAACTACCTGTGCTGAACGTGACGCCACCGAATTCACCCTTACCCGGCTGGCCGCAGAAACTGGCTGGCCTATCCTTGGAATCTGCCGCGGACATCAGATGTTGAACGTCGCTCTTGGTGGAACGCTGTACACCCACATCCCTGCCCAATTTAATACCGATATTGATCACCAGGCTTCCGAGTATAAAGATCACCATTTCCTCGCGCATACGGTCATAATCGAGAAAGACACATCCCTGAACACAATTTTAAGAACCGAATCACTCACAGTGAACACCCGCCATCATCAGGCCGTGAAAGATCTGGCAAATAATCTACGAGTGACAGCCCGGGCAACTGATGGTTTAATAGAAGGAATTGAACTCCCCGGACACCCGTTTTTCTTGGGAGTCCAGTGGCATCCTGAATGCCTTCAGGATATTGAGAGCCATAAGCAAATTTTTACCAGGTTTATCGATGCTGCCAGAGAGTTTTCAGCAGGAGGAAAATTTGGCTGATTCAAGTAACATTATCGGGGTACTCGATTCAGGTGTGGGTGGCTTAAGCGTATTGCGTGCGATTCGCAGTCTGCTGCCAGCACAACCAGTAATTTTTATTGGAGACCAGGCGCATGTTCCATACGGCACTCGTCAACTGGAAGAGGTGCAGGAATTTACTCACGAAATTGTACGTTTTCTTTTAGACCAGGGTGCGCGCTTAATTGTGGTGGCCTGCAACACCGCTTCAGTCGCAGCATTGCAGAGCCTGCGGAAGGCATATCCTCATATCCCCTTTGTAGGAATGGAACCCGCGGTAAAACCGGCTGCAGAACAAACCCACAGCGGAACGGTAGGCGTGTTGGCTACGGCTGCCACTTTTCAAACCAAAATGTACGCGTCAGTCGTGGAACGTTTTGCACAAGGGGTTAAGATCCTCGAGGATCCCTGCATTGGATTGGTTCCTGAAATTGAAAAGGGCAACCTGGAAGGTGATGAAACTCGCCGCATCCTAGAATCAGTTCTGAGGCCCATGCTGGATCAAGGAATCGATACCATCGTCATGGGCTGCACCCATTATCCTTTTGTCATCCCCCTTATCCAGGCCATTACCGGCCCAAATGTGCGGGTCATCGATCCTGCCCCTGCGATCGCCCGCCAGGTCAAGCGTATGTTGGAGATCAATGGGATTCTAAACCCGGGTGAGTCAACCGCCCCGGTTCGGTTCATCACTACCGCCGATGCGCAAAGATTTTCGCAGCTGATCCGACAATTACTTGGCGAAAATTATAATGTCGAATCTGCGCGCTGGAAGGACGGCAGGCTTGTTCTGATGCGCTAAGAAAGGTTTTGCCATGGAGAGACGAATGCAAGAGATCAAGATAGCTCTGGTCGGATTCGGTAATGTGGGTAAGGCGCTGGCGCGCCTGCTTGAAAAAAAACAGGCTCTACTGAACACCAAATATGGTTTTTCTACAACGATCACCGGAATTGCCACCGCTCACCACGGTATGATGATTGCTCCTTCAGGCATCAACCTTAATCATGTGTTCGACCACCTCAATAACGGAAATTCGTTAGATGAACTTTGCATCACCCCTCTCCCCTCTTCCATCCTCGATTTCATTCAAACCGTTCAGGCTGATGTTCTTTTTGAAAACTCACCGGTGAATCATCACACAGGTCAACCCGCGGCTGACCATCTTAAGACTGCGCTTGAGTGCGGTATGCATGCCATTACTGCCAATAAAGGTCCAGTGGTGCACGCTTATAACACACTCACCAGTCTGGCAAGCGAGAAGCAGCGGCGGTTCCTGTTTGAATCAGCAGTAATGGACGGCGCACCGATCTTTTCTCTCTTCCGCGGGCCGTTACCGGCTGTAGAACTTCGTGGATTTTTTGGAATTCTCAATTCATGTACCAATCTGTTATTAGAGATGATGGAAGAAGGAAAAACTTTCGCTGAAGCCGTAGAATACGGAAAATCCATTGGCATCACCGAAACCGATCCCAGTGCTGATATTGACGGTTGGGACGCCGCCATTAAGGTTGCCGCGCTTTCCACAGTATTGATGGGTATTCCGCTTAAACCCGATCAAATCGAGCGCAGTGGAATCCGTGAAATTTCCCCGCAGATGATCAAAGAAGCCCGTGATGCCGGCGAACGCTGGAAACTGGTATGCTCTGCCAGGCGCGAAGGCAACAGTGTCACAGCCAAAGTCGCTCCGCAACGGGTGAAATCCAGCAGTCCATTATTCACCATCAACGGTACCAGTTCCTTCGTGCAGTTCGAAATGGATACCTTGCCTGGCCTTGGGATTCTTGAAAGCAACCCCAGCCCTGAAACCACAGCCTACGGCTTGCTGGCAGATCTGATTAACGCCGTCAGGGGCGGTTGAGCCGCTGGAATCCATCATGCGAAATCCTACGGTCGTATACCTTGCGCTTGGAACCAATCTTGGCCAACGATTGGAAAATCTGGACCAGGCATTGAAGCATCTCGCTTGCGAGATCAATATTCGTAAATGTTCAAGCATCTATGAAACCCCGCCCTGGGGGGTGACTGAGCAGCCTCGTTTTCTTAATCAGGTAATTCAGGGAACCACCTTGTTGCCTCCTCACGCGCTGCTTGATTTTTTGAAAAAGATCGAGAGGAAAATGGGGCGGGTTGAGATGGTACGCTTCGGACCGCGGGTAATTGACCTCGATATTTTGCTCTATGACGAACGCCGCGTGAACACCCCAAGGCTGCAAATTCCTCACCCGCGCATGCACGAACGAGCGTTCGTGCTGGTGCCGTTGGTTGAAATCGAGCCCACTCTGGTCATTCCCGGCCAAAGGCAGACGATTGCAGATCTTCTCAATGGTCTTGACCAGAATGGAATTATCAGAGTCGACCTTGAAAGAAGGCAAAATGGTTGAGATAAAGACTGTTAATCCTTTTTTAGAATTCGGAAAAAAAACTTACGTAATGGGCATTATCAATGTTACTCCTGATAGTTTTTCAGGAGATGGACTGCTTTCTCAGAAAGATACCGTAAAAGCAGCTATCGAGCAGGCACAGCGTTTCGTCGAAGCTGGTGCAGATATTCTGGATATCGGGGGAGAGAGCACCCGCCCTGGAGCGATCGAAGTCAGCGCACAGGAGGAAATGGATCGCGTACTGCCGGTGATCGACTCCATCAAGGATGTCGGAATAGAAATTGTACTTTCGATCGATACCTACAAGGCGCAGGTCGCAGAAAGCGCCTTACAGCACGGAGCACATTGGATCAATGATGTATGGGGGTTACGGGCTGACGCAGATATGGCCGCCGTTGCCGCCAGGTATCGGGCTCCAGTGATCCTCATGCACAATCGCAGCAAGCCAGCTCACGCCGATATTCAAGCGCGTCTGGGTGGGCGGTATATTGGTGTCGCGTATCAAAACCTTATCGAAGATGTCAAGCGTGAACTATTAGAGAGTGTTACGATCGCCCGTTCAGCGGGTGTGGAAGACAGGCAAATCATCCTTGATCCGGGCATTGGTTTTGGTAAAACTGTGGAACAGAACCTGACGCTGATCAATCGATTGAGCGAGATCAAAGAACTAGGTTTTCCCCTGCTGCTGGGTCCGTCACGTAAATCATTTATTGGATATACCTTAAACCTTCCCCCTGAAGAACGAGTTGAGGGTACTGCAGCGATTTGCGCAATTGGAATCGCTCGCGGTGCAGATATCATCCGTGTACATGACGTTGAGGTCATGGTCAGGGTCGCCAAAATGGCTGATGCGGTGGTTCGTTAACCTTATTGGCTTAGATTAAAGAAAACGGTCATTTGTGTTCTTCCCCGATTTCCCCATAACAGGTAAGGTATCCAGGTATACACTTCTCCGGTAGTCGCTCTGCCTGTGATCACCATTGTCCCTCTAAGCCAATCAGGTTCAAACCGGCAGGTAAATGAGTGGGGGTCAATCTTTGCCGAGAAAATATCTGCCTGGTTGTCAATACTTTCCAGACAATACACCAGCGGTCCGCGCGAAAGCGCAACCATTCCCCCGCAGCCCTTAACACGTTTGTCTTGCAACCGCAGCCGAATGGGCATGCTCAGAGTGAGGGTAATACAGTCACCGTCTTGGATTTGCGCCACGAAACTAACATACCGCGCCTTCTCAAAATGCAATCCGACTGCAGAGTCTATTTCAGGTGAGAGATTTTCAACCGTTTTCAGCCGGTACTCAACCTGATTCAAAGTAACCTTATAAGCGTCGGCCCAGGCAGGAATGCGGAACGTGCACTCCATTTCTTTGGGTTCTTTCATTGTGAAATTAATTGCGATTTCTCCTGACCACGGCATAGAGGTCGTTAGCGAGACCTTGACCCCAGGCTCTAACCGGTATTCGCCCGGAATGTACTGGTTAATGATTGTCTTGCCATTTTTCGTAATCAGGGCGTTGTCTTGTAATGACGCCCAGGCTCGTGAAAGATTTGAAGGACAGCAGGGAATGTCATACCACCCCTGGCGCTCCAACCCGCCGCGGCACGCCAGGGGGTTGTTGTAAAAATATGACCGTCCATCCAGACCAATCCCAACAGAGGCTGCGTTGTAGAGCTGCCATTCATAAAGGTCGGCGTAGCGCGGCTCACCGGTAAGCAGATTCATTTCATTTGCCCAGAGCATGCTGCCCAAGGCAGCGCAGGTTTCAGCATAAGCGGTAACAGGATCGAGTTCGTAATCTCTTCCAAAACCCTCAATTAATGGCAGTGCGCCAATTCCGCCGGTAACATACATCCGACGTGCAACCATGTGCTCCCAGACCTTTGTGAGGCGGGGAAGATCTGACCTGTCCTTCTCATCGCGGGCAAGCATCGCCGCCGCAGTTTGTAGATATGTAAAGCGCACCGCATGTCCGACGGGTACCATTTGTTGCGCAAGAGGCTTGTGTTGCTGAAGGTACTCTCCACGAAAAGCGCTGAGCGCCAGACGCAAAGCGGTAAATCGTGGAATCTCATGCTGGTTGTGCCCGGGAAGAGAGAACGCAGTGTGATCAGGGTGTTCATGGAAGTATTTCTTGCGCAAAGCTGCCACAGTATTCATTCTTCCTGCAGACCGTAGTAATTGCGCCAGAAAGTGCCCTGCAAAATTTTGAATTTTGCCTCTGCGTGCAAGGAATCTTCGGGCCAGCTCAAAGTAATCGTGGGTGCCAGTACATCGGCTCAAACGGATAAGCGCAATCTCAATTTCTTCGTGACCATCTGTGAACAATGGACTTGCTTCCATAAACTCTGCAACCAGAAGGTCAGCTGTGCGTCTGACAATCTTGAGCAGGGTGTCTTTTGCGGTCGCTTCAAAGTGTGAGACCCCCGCTTCGATCAAATGCCCCATGCAATAAAGTTCATGTTCGATTTGCAGGTTTTGCCAGCGTGAAGAACCAAAATGAATCTGATTATAGGTATACAAATACCCATCGTCACACTGGGCTTTACTGAGCAATTCAATGAAAGAATCAACAAGTGCCATTAACTTTGGGTCTGGATGATGAGCGAGAATCCGTGAAGCTGCATCAAGCCACTTGTAAGCGTCTGAATCCGCAAAAAAATACCCTTCGCGAAAGCCTTCTTTTAAGCCAGCAGCAATTCGAAAATTATCGATGCAGCGTGTTTTCTCAAGCTGTTCCCACTGATAGAAAATGGCTTCTTCAGAATTCATTGTGAGCCTGGAATTCCAGAAATCACCTGTGGCGATCATCAAATCTTCTTTCTCCTCGTATCAAAACCAGCAGAGATTCTAATTAAAGTCATATACTTTCATTATAGAATTGTTTTTGGTCTCACAACTGCTATTGAAACTGTTAAATGGTTCCTGTCACCGACTGGAAAACCATGCAACGTTTATTATCAAGAGCATAAGTGTAGATCTAAAAGTACAATAGTCGTGGTTTGAAAAAATTGTACCCATTTTTGATAAGCCCCTGCTGAACAGGAATGAATGCAATAAGGTCTTATCGATCATACAGGAGAAATCGCAATGGATAATTTTGATGTAGTAGTGATTGGCGCAGGTCCCGGCGGTTACGTGGCAGCCATCCGTGCAGCCCAGCTCGGAATGCAAACAGCCATCATCGATAAAGAATGGCTGGGCGGGGTTTGCTTGAACGTTGGCTGCATCCCCTCAAAAGCTCTGTTGAAAAACGCAGAAGTTGCGCATACCCTGCGCGAACGTGGTAAAGATTTCGGTTTCACAATCGAGAATCTACAATTAGATTATGCTGCTGCGGTAAAACGCAGCCGCCAGGTATCTGATCGACTCACCCGTGGAATTGGGTTCTTAATGAAGAAAAACAACATCCCTGTGATCATGGGCACCGCAAGGTTCACAGCGCGAGACACGGTGGTCGTGACCGACAAACAGGGGCAAGAACGCGAGATCAAAGCCAGAAATTTCATTGTAGCCACCGGCAGCCAGCCTGTGGCCATCCCGGGTGTGACAGTTGATGGTCAAAAAGTCATCAGTTTTAGAGATGCCATCCTGCAAGAGAGACTACCGGCTTCAGTGGTCATCATTGGTGCCGGTGCCATTGGTCTGGAGTTCGCCACAATTTGGAGTTCCTACGGTGTGCAGGTAACCCTGGTAGAGATGCTGCCGCGAATTGCCCCGCTTGAAGACGAAGAGATCAGCATCGAATTGCAGAAATCTTTCTCCAAGCGCGGAATCAAAATCATGACGGACACCCGGGTGATGTCAGTGGAAAAAAATCCAACCGGCGTTCTGGTAAAAGTTGCCGGTAAAGACGGTGAAGTTGTTCTCGAGGCCGAACAGGCATTGATGGCAATCGGTTTTAAACCGAACAGCCTCAACCTTGGTCTGGAGGAGATCGGCGTTGAACTTACCGACCGAAAACACATTAAGGTTGATGAGCGAATGTCTACCAGTGTGCCTGGCATCTGGGCTGTGGGTGATGTTACAGGCAAGCTGTTGCTGGCGCACGTGGCCTCCACCCAGGGCATTTTATGTGCTGAAGCCATTGGCGGTAAAGAGACAAAACCGATCGATTACACCATGGTACCCCGCGCTACATATTCCCAGCCGCAGGTTGCCTCCTTTGGCTACACTGAAGCTCAGGCCAGAAATATGGGCAAAACAATCAAGGTGGGAAAGTTTCCCTTCCAACCCAACGGTAAAGCCCTCGGCCTCGGCGATTATGCCGGGTTTGTTAAGCTCATGATCGACGAATCTACAAACAAGATCCTGGGCGCACACCTGATTGGTCCTGAAGTATCAGAACTGCTGCCTGAACTCACACTGGCGCAGCAAAATGACCTTCCGGTCAGTGCAGTTGCAGGCAACATTCACGCACACCCCACACTGAGCGAAGCCATCATGGAAGCTGCAGAATCGGCTGAAGGACACGCCATTCATATCTGATCGTAAACCGGATTTCCATTCGAAATCCGGTTTTTATTATCTATTGGTGATCCAATAAAACCGTGCATAATAAAAGTATTCATTTATGGAGGAGATATATGTACACAGATCAGGATATCGCCAACCTTGTGGCCAGGGTGCAGCAACTTGAACAACAAGCCGCGTCTCGACCCGCGGCTGCGTTCCCTCAATACGGAATTATCTCAAAAAACTTCCTTACGCGCGCTTTTTCAGCCTGGGGGTTATGTTTCGTAGCCAGTCTCTTGATCGGGATTGCCCTGAGCTGCATTGGAGTGATCATCGGTCTGATCATGGGCGCTACGGTAATTGATTGGATCAATCAACTACTGGGGAGCGTACCTCAACTCTGAAAGCCAACAAGCCTATGCTATAATCACCTCTTGATAAGAGGTGAAAATGGTTTTAAACAAACTTGCCCACGTATTTGGGGGAGATCCGCACAAGCGTGAAATCGAAAAACTCTCGCTGATCGTTGAAAAGATCAATGAGTTAGAAGCACCGTATGAAGCACTCAGTAATGATGAATTGAAGGCAAAAACAGTTGAATTTAAACAGCGCCTTTCTGATGGTGAGACGCTTAACGACCTGCTGCCAGAAGCTTTTGCTGCAGTGCGTGAAGCCAGCAAACGCACTATTGGGTTGCGCCATTACGACATTCAGCTGATCGGCGGTATGACTTTACATTATGGCAAGATCGCCGAAATGCGCACCGGTGAAGGTAAAACCCTGGTAGCCACACTGCCGCTCTATCTAAATGCCCTGACTGGCCGTGGAGTCCATCTGGTCACAGTCAATGATTACCTTGCGCGCCGTGACGCTCGCTGGATGGCGCCTGTTTATCAGATGCTTGGGCTGCGTGTTGGTGTATTGCAAATGGCAGCGCGGACTGAAAATGGGCGCAAGGCATTCATCGTCGATCTGGATCGGCCTAATGCACGCGAAGATCTACATCAGCTCGTGCTGGTAGACCGCCGTGAAGCCTACCAGGCTGATATTGTCTATGGAACCAACAGTGAATTTGGCTTTGACTATTTAAGAGATAACCTGACCATGACCCTGGCTGAGCGTGTCCAACGCGGCCATTACTTCGCAATCGTTGATGAGGTTGATAACATTCTTATTGATGAAGCACGTACTCCACTAATCATCTCTGGCCCGGCCGCTGATGAATCTGAAGGTTACATCCGCATGGCGCAGGTCGTTCGTGCTTTAAATCCAGAAGATTACGAAGTAAATGAGAAAGACCGTCAGGTAAGCCTTACTGAAATCGGTGACGCACATGTGGAGGAAATTCTCAACATGCCGCTGCGTAACCCAGACCGGCCAGAGGATATCACCCCCGAACAGGCAAGGATGTTAGGTTACCTGGAACAAGCCCTGCGCGCCCAGCACCTGTATAAACGCAATAAAGACTACATCGTCCAGGGGGGTAAAGTCATCATCGTGGATGAGTTTACCGGCCGCCTGATGCCCGGAAGGCGCTGGTCAGAAGGCCTACACCAGGCAATTGAGGCCAAAGAAGGCGTGCACATTGAACCTGAGAACGTTACCTACGCCACCATCACCATTCAGAATTACTTCCGAATGTACGAAAAACTAGCCGGTATGACCGGTACAGCTCTTACAGAGGCTGAGGAATTCTCCAAGATCTACAAACTGGATGTGC
Source organism: Anaerolineaceae bacterium (assembly GCA_029265815.1). Classification (GTDB taxonomy): domain Bacteria; phylum Chloroflexota; class Anaerolineae; order Anaerolineales; family Anaerolineaceae; genus UBA6107. Next base: position 31,571 of record JAJUGU010000010.1, read on the forward strand.
TGCCTATTCCAATGAACCTGGAATATGTGGCTTCGCAGCAGAATTCTCCTCTGGTGGTAGTCGATACCAGAGACCGGCGTAATTACCCCGTACAATACTATGCTCGCAAGGATGACCCTTCTCGCGAACCAGTTTTTTGGCGCAGACAGGATTTTCCAGACATGGTTTATCGTACCCAAGAGGGTAAACTGCGCGCCATCGTGTCTGAAATCATGCATTACTATGCCATCGGTCGACCCCAATTGGTGGGAACGACTTCGGTCGAACACTCTGAACTTCTCTCGCTTCGATTGAACGCCGAGTCTTTGCGCAGGCTGGCACAGGTACTGGTCATCCGCAATGCGTGGATCGAAAAGAACAATAAATCACCTGAGTTGGAAATTGCCGAACTACAATTTCTCAACCGTCCCCTAAATGAATTAAATGTTGCAGAAATGCGTCCGGTAGCCCGGCAGGCAGGCCTTCCCTCAATCAACCCTGAAGATCCCGAGTTGATCGACCGTCTGCTCACGATTCTTGACCTGAATGAAACTCACAAAGAACGCATCATATCTGTTCTGCAGGGTGGTATCCCGCACCAGGTGTTAAACGCCCGTAAACATGATGAAGAATCACAGATCATCGCGCGGGCAGGAGCTTTCGGCGCTGTAACCATCGCCACCAATATGGCAGGCCGTGGTGTGGATATCAAGCTCGGCGGTGAACTAAGCGAAGAAGTCCTCGCTGACGTGATTCGCGTACTGGAACGGGCCGGAGTGCATGAACCCTATGACATGTCAAATGATGCCCGGCGTGCCGAACTTGAAAAGCTTTCCATTGATCAGTATGGAATCTACGAAGAATCAGTTAAAACCTTCATCAGATATCTTGATGACATGAAACGTGTCAGAGCGCTTGGCGGCCTGCATGTCATCGGTTCCGAACGACATGAAGCCCGCCGTATTGACAATCAGCTGCGCGGTCGCGCCGCCCGCCAGGGCGATCCTGGTTCCTCGCGGTTTTATCTGTCGCTTGAAGATGAACTGATGCGACTTTTTGGCGGGGTTCAGATGGAAAGTCTGATGAGCCGCCTCAAGGTAGATCCAAGCCTGCCGATCGAAAGCAATCTGATCGGACGCATGGTCGAGCAGGCACAGGAAAGGGTCGAAGGCAATAACTTCGATGTTCGCAAACATCTTCTTGAATACGATGATGTCTTAAATTCACAGCGCAAGAGGATTTATGCAGAACGTAACCGGGCTTTTGAAAAAGATGATCTTCACGATGACATCCTGGATATCTTGCGCACGGAACTTAATGAACGTATTCCAAAAGCTCTAAAAGATGAAGAAGGCCCCTGGAAACTGCTGGCTTATTTAGAAGAGGTTCAACCAACCATGGTGTTTGAGGCCGAAGGTGTTCGCGCGCCATCATACACGATGCACCTGATGCTAAATGAAATATCCCGCCGTATCGGCAACAACAAGGACGACGCACAATTGAAAGACATTCTCCTTGAACTGGCAAGAGAAACCATATCCATGGAGAATGAACACATTCTTCAATCGATTCGGGCATTAACCGAAAAGACTGAAGAAACAATTGACCAGATTCGCGCTGAACGCCTTGAGAGTGTAGATATCTTCTTCGACGGTCTTGATACCAGCAGAGGAGAAGAAGGTGCACCGCAGCGCCGTCCCCAGGAAATGCTCGAGGAGTTATCCGGCCTGGTGCGCACGCCACTGCGGTTATCATCAGATAAACTTCGCGCACTGCCTGACGGCGGTAGAGATGTGAAACAGCGTATCACAGACCAGATCACCCGGGCATTAAATTTCGTGGCTGTGTCTCGCACGATTACTGTGATCGAAAGACGCCTTGACGAAAGCTTAAACATGAGAGCTGGTGATCTTCAAGACCTTGAATGGTCTGAGGTTGCCAATGGCATCTTAACCCAGGCAGAAACCATTCTTAATAAACGTGCCGAGGCACTCTTATCGTCTCAGGGACAGGTCAGCCAGAATATCGACAGTATCCTCAGCCGCACCACAACCAATGATACCGGTGAGAACAGACTGGTAGACCTGCTGACAGGCATGAGCACCGGAACAAAGATGGCAATAGATCCCAAAACTCACCAGCGTGGGATGAAACGGGTAATCCTGTTCAACTACATTTTCAGGGCGGCGCGTTTCATTCAAGATGAACCGGTGCCCTCTGTGACCGTGGATGTGTTGGAACATCTTGAAATGATCCAGAAACGCCTTGAAACCGTATGGGGGAAGATTGAATATGAACGCTTCCGACTTTCCGGCATGTCGCTTCAGAATCTGGAAAATCCCATCAAAGAAGCCTGGCTGGCTGAATTGGGTCAAGACACTTCATCCCCTCTTCTGCTGCAACAGCCAGACGCCCTCGATTTACAGCAGCGAGAAGCTCTTGAAAGGCTGCTCGGGAGAAGGGTGCAGAACCAGATCCACCGCCATATCCTGTTGAGCGTCATTTCTGAATTGTGGGTAGATCACCTGACCCGCGTGGATGCCCTGCGTGTTTCAATCGGTCTGGAAGCCTTTGCTCAGAGGGATCCGCTCGTGCAGTATAAGGGACGCGCTTCTGAGATGTTTACAGAGCTCTTGAGTGATATCCGTGCAGGTGTGATCGGCCGCATGTTTCTCTTCCATCCCCGAAGGCCTGGCGGTCAAAGCAGTGGAAGTTCTTCACCCATCGGTGCATCAGCTCCTGCTCCTGCGGTGTCGCCCTCACAGGCTGTGCAGAGTGAAAAGAAGAAACGGAAACGTCACTGAGTGGCTGACAATTGCTGATCTCAATGACCGGGAAGGTAAAACAGATTGGAATTAGAATTCCTTTCTTATTAACCTTTTACAGATTAATCCGAATTATCAACCAATCATTCGGCCGTATTTGATCTACATCTTCGCAATAAACGCGGTCAATTTTAAAGATTGAAGCTGCTTTTACGTTGATTTTAAGAAATAATCTGTTTTTATGATGTATAATAATAAATCACAATTGCCCAGGGTGATTTGTTAATATCATCTGGATTCCAATGGGCAAATCTTAATCGCTGGAGTACACATACCGTATGGACCAAAATGATTCCCAAACCGGGACGGGGGTAAATCCCGAGAACAACCAGAACGAAAATAATATGGCTTCTCTGCTGGAAAAGGAAGGCCTGGGGATTGATTTCCCAACTCAAGGGGAGATCCGTAAGGGTGTGGTAGCCAGTGTAACCCCAGGACAGATTCTTGTCAGTGTCGGTACAAAATCTGAAGGTATCATCACTGGAAAAGAATATGAACTCATTCCATCCGATGAACTTGCAAACCTTAAGATCGGACAGGAGATTCCAGTGTATGTGGTCAACCCAGAAGATCAGAATGGCAACCTCATCCTCTCCTATATGCGTGCACGCGAAGAAGAAGGGTGGAGTATCGTTGAAGCTCTTCTGGCGAATAAACAGGCGACCCACAGTACCGTCATTGGCTACAACAAAGGCGGTTTGATCGTCCCGATCGGCGGATTGCGCGGTTTCGTTCCCGCTTCGCAAATCAGTCTCACCCGCCGCGCCGGGGTGACCGGTGACACGCCCGAACAACGTTGGAGCAAGATGATCGGCAGCGAGATCGACGTCTGCGTTATCGAAGTTGACCGCGAACGCCGCCGCCTCATCCTCTCTGAACGCCAGGCAAGCACTGAAACTCGCGAATCTGTGAAGGAACGCGTCCTCGAAGAATTGAAGGAAGGCGAAACCTATACAGGTCGAGTGACTAGCCTGGCTGATTTCGGTGTATTTGTCAATGTTAACGGTGCTGATGGATTGGTGCACATGTCTGAAATTTCCTGGGACCGTATTCAGCATCCCAGCGAGGTCCTCAAAGTCGGTCAGGAAGTCAAAGTTAAAGTCATTAATATCGACCGCGAGAAGAAGCGCATCGGTCTTTCTATCCGCCAACTCCAATCAGATCCCTGGGATCAAAAAGCGGCGCAATTCCATGAAGGACAACTGGTGGAAGGAACCATCACCCGCCTGACCAAGTTTGGAGCCTTTGCCCGCCTTACAGATGACATCGAAGGTTTAATCCACATCTCTGAGATCAGCGAAAAACGCATCGAACACCCGCGCGAAGTCATTAAGGAGGGCGAAACCTACACCCTGCGTGTGATTAAAGTTGATCCCACTGTGCACCGTATCGGCTTGAGCCTCCGCCGGGTTGATTCAATGGCGTATGCGGATATGGATTGGCAGAGTCTTGAAGACATTCTCTCTGAAGATGAGGATGAAGAAAAGAAATCTGACGAGACCAATTCCGATAAATAGACTTAATGAATTTGCTATGAGCGTGCCATTCTTAATGGCACGCTTTTTTTATCAGAATTTATTGGGTCTTCCACAAATCGCCACAGATTCAAAATGAGGTTATACTATTGAAGATAAACATAGAAGACTGAATCATCACAACTTTGGAGTTGCTTTTTTGATGACTGATATCCAACCATCAAAAGTTATTACACAGACAATCGAAACCGAACATTCTCCAGTCCCTTTACAAAAGGTGCGTATCCGTTTTGCATTGTTTGTTACCATTATTGGTTTCCTTATATTTTTAATCGGAGCAAAACCAGGGCTATTTGGTATGGACCGCAGTCCTGTGGTTGGATTTATACAGATAACCGTCATGCTGATCGGCCTGGCTGTGGTGTGTTTGGGAGGATACGTCGCAATACACCTTCTCTGGCGCAAAGAAATTCCAAGCATTGCAGCAGACATTGGACAAAGACTTGTTAGTACAGGATATGTGATCACCGTTTTTTCGGGGCTGGCAGATGTATTTGGTATCGGTTCTCACCCGCTACCGGGTGTACCCTTCTTTGGCGTGTGGCAGGCCAGAGGAATGGAAATCGGGTGTGCCGTGATTGCAATCGGTTTTATCCTCATGTACCCATATCACCAAAAACACTAAACCACAGCTATAGAGTATCTATCATCTTATTAGTCATATCCCTGAAAAGATTATTTGAAAATCCAAATGCCCTTTTCTGCCCGTGAGATAATGCCACGCATTGAAGATCGGCAATTTGTGGTATTTCAATGCATCCATCTGTAATATCGCAGGCTGTAAGGTTTCCACCACTACTCCGTGTCAGCTGGCTGAGCCCAACTGTCTATTCACACAGGTTTTTCAATCACATAAATTTCCCTTATGCTAAAATTTTCATTATGCTATATTTACAAAATATCAAACATTAGAGGTGTTATGGGCGATCAAATTTTTCAAACACAGCTGGAAAACGGTCTTCAAGTCCTTCTTAAGGAAATCCACACAGCACCCATTATCAGTCACTGGGTGTGGTATCGCGTGGGATCCCGTTACGAGGTTACCGGCAAAACCGGTATTTCTCACTGGGTAGAGCACATGCAGTTCAAAGGAACTCCCAAATTTCCTGCTGGAGTCTTAGACCGGGCAATTTCTCGCGATGGTGGGATGTGGAACGCTTTCACCCATCTGGATTGGACAACTTTTTTTGAAACCATGCCAGCCGATAAGATCGACCTCGCCCTCAATCTAGAAGCAGACCGCATGATCAATAGTGTTTATGACATCGAAGAAGTTAATTCAGAACGCACAGTGGTTATCTCAGAACGTGAAGGAAGCGAAAATGATCCGCTTTTCCGCCTGGATGAAGCTGTACAGTCAACAATGTTCGCCAGACACCCTTACAGGAATGAAGTCATTGGTAGCATTAATGATCTGCATGCCATCCAGCGTGACGATCTCTACGCGCATTATCAGCGATATTACAACCCGGCAAATGCAGTGATCGCCGTCGCCGGCGATTTCGAAACCAATGAGATGCTCGAAAAAATCACATCCCATTACGGTTCACTACCAGGTCGGGCTTTGCCAGATTTTGTAATTCCCCCAGAACAACAGCCTGAGAAAGAACGCAGGGTAGATGTTACCGGTCCAGGTGAAACCACTTACCTGCAAATTGCCTACCGTGCCCCGGCTGCCGCTAACGATGACTTCTTTCCCTTCACAATCCTCGACAGTCTGATCACCGGGCCGACCAGTTTGAATATGTTTGGCGGCGGTGGAATATCCAATAAAACCTCACGCCTCTACCGCAGGCTGGTGGAAAAGGAATTTGCCATTAGTATTAATGGTTCTTTGCAGGCAACCGTTGATCCTTTCCTTTACAACATTGTGATCACGGTTCACCCCAAGCACACCCCTGAGGAAGTGTTGGAACAGGTAGATAAAGAAATCGACACTCTGTTACAGGTTCCGGTATCTCAAACTGAAATTGACCGTGCTGCAAAGCAAGCCCGTGCATTGTTTGCTTACGGCAGCGAAAATATTACCAACCAGGCATTCTGGCTTGGTTATTCTGAAATGTTCGATCAATACTCCTGGTTCCTCAATTATGTAAAGCGGCTGGAGCAGGTGAATGCCGCTGATCTCCTAAGGATAACGAGGGAATACTTTCAGCCTGGTTTTCGAGTCGTGGGAATCTATCGCCCGGATGGGGGACAGCGATGAAAAATAATTCTACAACTTCTCACTCCATCCCAGGTCCTGAAGATATTCATCGTAAAGTGCTTTCTAACGGGATAACGGTGCTGTCCCGCAGCAATTACAGCAGCACTTCGGTTGTGATTTCAGGGTATGTTGCAGCAGGAAGCCAGCTTGATCCGCTAGACAAACTGGGACTTGCTTATTACACCGCCCTTGGTCTAATGCGCGGGACTAAAAAAGCTGATTTCCAGACAATTTATGACCGCCTTGAATCTGCCGGCGCAAGCCTTGGTTTTGGTGCAAGCGTTCATAATACCAGTTTCGGCGGCCGCGCTTTGGCTGAAGATCTCCCCCTACTACTTTCAACCCTTTCAGACTGCCTGAGAAACCCGGTCTTCCCTAAACCCCAAATGGATCGATTGAAGGCGCAGCTCCTCACCGGGCTGGCGATCCGCGCACAAGATACAGCAGAAATGGCAGCTCTGGAATTCGATAAGCTGCTCTTCCCAGAACATCCTTATGGTAGACCAGAAGATGGGTATGTTGAAACGATCAACAATATCGACCGTAGTGACATTGTAAAATTTCATAAAAACTACTACAGACCAGCAAACATGGTTATCGTGGTGGTTGGAGCGATTGAAGCCCAACAAGTTGTAGACCTGGTTGAATCTATGCTTGGGGATTGGAAGCCGCAACCTGCAATCCTTTCACCGGATTTACCCATTATCCAACCTCCCATTAACACTATCGTTCAAAAGGTAAATATCCCCGGAAAAAGCCAGTCAGATATCGTGCTTGGAACGCTTGGCCCAAAGCGCAATGCACCAGAATACCTCGCAGCTTCACTTGGCAACAGCATTCTGGGGCAATTTGGAATGATGGGGAGAATTGGTGATTCTGTACGTGAAAAGGCTGGTCTTGCATATTATGCATCAACAAGTCTTAACGCCTGGATCGAAAACGGGTCATGGGAAGTATCAGCGGGGGTCAATCCTGAAAATGTGGATCGAGCGATTGACCTGATCAAAAAGGAGCTGCGTAGATTCACATCAGAACTTGTTACACAGGAAGAGCTGGATGATAACCAGTCCAATTACATCGGTCGTATGCCATTGTCACTCGAGTCGAATAATGGCGTTGCCAATTCCATCTTAAACCTCGAGCGGTTCAATCTTGGTCTCGATTATTTACAGAGATACCCCGATTTGATCCGTAAAATTACCCGTCAGGATATCCTCGAAGCAGCCCAGAAATATATTGATCCTGATCGTCTAATTATCGTTACTGCGGGTTCCAATGGGTCGTTGAAAGACAATCCATGACAACCATAACCACTGGCATAGACCTGGTAGAGATCGAGCGCTTTCGCAGGTTGAACCCTGCGATCAAAAAAAGATTCCTGAACCGCGTCTTTACCGCACAGGAGTTATCTGACTGCGCTGGGAAAGATCAAAGCCTTGCTGGCAGGTTTGCCGCAAAAGAAGCAGCTGCCAAAGCACTCGGATGCGGTATCGGTGAAGTAAGATGGCAGGATCTAGAAATTTTAGAAGATGAGCAGCATAAACCAACGCTCGTTTTACATGGTAAAGCCAGGACAATTTCAACAACACGCGGCTGGTCATCCTGGAGCGTCTCGATTGCTCACACAGGTGAACATGCTATAGCCTCTGTGACAGTTTTGATCGAGAAAGAAACTTAGGAAGCACACCATGAAACTGCTGGCGGTCAGCGACGTTGAGGTCGGATTCCTGTACAGTCCGATGATTTGTGACAAATTTCAGGATATTGACCTGCTCTTCTCCTGCGGTGACTTGCCGTATTATTATGTTGAGTACATGCTGACCATGTTGAATATCCCCTGTTATTACGTACGCGGGAATCATTCGAGCGTAGTAGAATATGGTTATTCTGGAACGCGTAAATCACCACTGGGAGCAGTAGACCTTCATAAACGCTGCGTTGAAGACGAGACTGGTCTGCTCGTTGCAGGGTTGGAAGGCTGCCTCAGATATAATCCCGGTGCTCATCAATACTCACAGGCCGAATATTGGAACATGGTATTTTATCTTGTCCCGAGGTTCTTTTTTAATAAGGCTTTTCTCGGCCGATATTTAGATGTTTTCATCTCCCACGCTCCGCCCTGGCACATCCATGATGAAGATGATCTACCCCACCGTGGGATCAAGGCATTCCGCTGGTTGATCAATGTATTCCAACCCCAATATTTCTTGCACGGTCACATCCACGTTTATCGAATGGATACCGTCACCCAGACAACAATTGGCAAAACGACCGTTGCGAATGTTTTTGGTTATAAGGTGCTGCCGATCGAGACCCCCTCTGTTCGGTCCTGGCAGAGAAAATAAATGGATAGATATGATCAATCTTGATGATTTTCAGCCCAACATCGTTCAGCAATCACGAATGGATTTTTCGCGCGCATACCGCAGAAGCTTTTGGCGGTCGATTTTTAGCTGGATCAGAAAAAAGAATAACGAACTGCTTCCCTTTGAGGAAGTTCTTAAACACCTGCCTACGCGTGGACAGAATTATATCGGCACAAAACAGATTGAAACCGACAAGATCATTGGGTCTGTAAGTCGGTATCTCGACTTCGATAGAGCCTTTCTCCCTCGCCAGACACATACCCGTTCACGGTGGGAGAGCATTGACCGTGCGTATTTTAAACAAGTCATCTTGCCTCCAATCGAAGTATATAAGCTTGGAGACTACTATTTTGTAAAAGATGGTAATCACCGCGTTTCCGTTGCTCGCGAACGTGGACAAATGTACATGGATGCATATGTAACCGAGATCCGCTTCTCCGGAAAGATCGATCAGGATACAGATATTGACTCGCTGGTTCTGGAAGAAGAATATAACCAGTTCATCCATGATACCAGGCTGGATATCCTTCTGCCTGGAGAAGATTTTCACTTTAGTATTCCAGGTCAGTATGATAAAGTTCAACAGCATATCAGCGTGCACCGCTGGTTTATGGGAGAAAAACTAAAGCGTCCGGTTACCGATGAAGAAGCCGTGATGGGTTGGTATAAGGATCTTTACAAACCGTTGATCGACATCCTCAATAAACATAAAATTCTAGAAAGGTTTCCAGGTCGAACAGGCATGGATCTGTATCTCTGGATCATTGAACACCACTGGTTCCTGGCCGAGGAACTGAAACAGAAGGTCAGTCTCGAAGCTGCAGCAACTCATTTTACTGAAAATTTTGCTCGACGTCCTTTTAGACATACACGGCAGATAATCAACTGGCTCAAGAAAAAACTACACTGGTAAAAAAGAATAGCCGCTGGTGATCAGCGGCTATTTCATAGGTAATTCAGCAAAATATCAGCCTAAAATTGACATTTTTTTTATCCCTAGCCAGAAGTGATCCGGCATGATCATATGATCAGTCTGGACATCAATTCCTGCGTTTTTCGGTGGCGGTTCAAATTTCATCCCCGGATTCACGAAACATAGATCTGGTTTTTGCCCATACTTTTTCTGATAATATTCCGTGGCCCGGGTGATTTTTTCCATAAAATCCAGTCTGGGATCATTATCAAACCATAACATTCCAGTATTCATTGCTTTCTCCATAATCATCATCTCCTTTATCAATTGCAAGGAACGGGCCAGAACAATTATTTATTGATAATCATATAATAGCACAATTGTTCTATTTTGTCAAATGTTTACTTGTCACAAATTTTGCACCCTTCATATTGGCATTTTTATGGATTTTAAGGTATCCTTAATTTCGTCTTCATTTACATAATTTGCGGAGGCTCTGATGATCAAAGAAACAGTAAAAGACGCTGAAAATCGAATGAAAAGCGCCTTACAGTCGCTCGAAGAGGATCTCGCCGGAATCAGGACTGGACGCGCTACCCCTGCATTGGTCGAAAAACTCCCCGTTGATTATTTTGGCATGCCTACTCCCCTGTTGCAGCTTGCCAGTATATCGGTTCCAGAAGCACGCGCCTTGCTGATCAGACCTTTTGACCCTTCAACGTTGAAGACAATTGAAAAATCGATCCTGGCATCCGATCTTGGGCTAACGCCCAACAATGACGGTAAAGCGATCCGCTTGAACCTCCCCCCGCTCACAGAAGAACGCCGCCGCGACCTGGTTAAAGTCGTGCACAACCGCCTCGAAGAAACGAGGGTTGCCTGCAGAAACATCCGGCGCGATGTGATTAAAGATCTCAGAGACTTTGAAAAGGAAAAAATGATCTCCGCAGATGATTTAAAAAACGGCGAAGAAGAATTACAGAAATTGACTGATCGGATGATCGAAGAGATCGAGAAGATCGGGCAAAAAAAAGAAACTGAAATAATGGAAGTCTAATTGTTGCTCCCTCTTGCCATGAGCAATAACTTTTCGAAAATTCCTCAACACATTGCCATTATCATGGACGGAAACGGCCGATGGGCTGAAGCCCGCGGTCTTCCAAGGTTGGAAGGACACAAAGCTGGAACCGAGAACCTGCGGCAGATCATCCAGGGATGCGTCGATGCGGGTGTCAAATATTTAACCATCTACGCCTTCTCCACCGAAAACTGGGGGCGCCCCAGAGAAGAAGTTGAGGGGTTGATTTCAATCCTTGAATTGTTCCTTGACCGTGAACTGGATGAATTATGCGCGGAAGGCGTAAAAATTTGCCATCTCGGCCGGCTCGAAGCTATGCCGCTAAAAGTCCGCCGTAAAGTGGAACATTCCATGGAAATCACCTGCAGTAATTCGCGTTTGATCCTGAGTGTTGCCTGGAATTATGGTGGACGAGATGAAATTGTCTACGCTATCCAAAAAATGATCAGAGAAAATGTGCAGCCACAGGATGTTACAGAAGAATTAGTCGGGCAATATTTGTTTACAAAAGACATGCCCGATCCGGATCTGATCATTCGCACTTCCGGAGAGATGCGCATCAGCAACTTTCTGATCTGGCAGGCGGCTTATGCAGAATGGTATATTACGCCAACTTTTTGGCCAGACTTTAACAAAGAAGAGCTATTCAAGGCAATAGCTTCGTATGGACAACGCGACAGGAGGTTCGGAAAAATCTCCGGTTTAAATAATGAAGACTGATATAGGCTTACGCAAGCGCTTGATCGTCATTGACATCATGGTCCCTGTCCTGGCGTTTTTTACCATCATAGGTGGGTGGCCTTTTACGATATTCATTGCCCTGCTCTTGGGCCTGGCTGCTTTTGAGCTGTGGCGCCTCTTCCACAACGGTGGATACTCACCATCACTTCCTGTGATGGTTTTTTTCGTCATGGCCATGATCTTCCTGCGCCATGTTTATCAATTCCAATATGCAGATTTTTGGTTGATGCTTCTCATCTGCTTATCGATGTTTGTTCATGTACTTCAACAACAGAAAGGGATCAAAACATCAGCTGTAGATTTTGCGATCACCATCGGTGGTACGGTTTATCTGGGATGGCTTGGTGGTTACGCGATTTCTTTGCGTGCCCTTGAAAATGGGGTGTACTGGATTTTGCTTGTAATCCCTATCATTTCACTGGCTGATACAGGTGCGTACCTGATCGGTCGTGTGTTTGGCAGACATAAGATGCTTCCAATGGTCAGCCCAAAAAAGAGCTGGGAAGGATACTTTGGCGGCATCTTGACCGGAATACTTGGCGGATGGGGGCTGGCATCTTTGTGGCACATCAAAGTCGCTTCAATCCTCCCGATTTATGGAGTGATCTTTGGAGCTGTGATTTCAATTCTGGCTCCGATAGGAGATTTTGGTGAGAGCATGATCAAACGACAATTCAACGCCAAAGATTCTGGAAAGTTCTTATTGGAACATGGCGGTTTTCTCGACCGCGTGGATTCTTCACTTTGGGCTGCCGCCATTGGTTATTACTTAATTTTGGTAATTGCCGGTTAATAAATATTTTTTAATCGGAGGTAATATGGTTAATACAACTCCCACTCGAAACCTGGCGCTCGATCTGGTTCGAGTCACTGAAGCTGCCGCGTTGTCTGCCGGCAGATTTATGGGCAGAGGAGACAAGAACGCAGCTGATGCCGCAGCCGTCAATGGCATGCGGTTGATGCTCAACTCCATTGATATGGATGGAGTAGTGGTAATCGGTGAAGGGGAAAAAGATGAGGCCCCAATGTTGTATAACGGAGAAAGACTGGGGACTGGTAATGGTCCACTGCTGGACATCGCAGTGGATCCCATTGATGGAACCCGCCCATTGGCTTACGGTTTATGGAATTCAATTTCCACCGTCGCGCTTTCTCCTCGCGGCACGATGTTCAACCCTGGACCGTTTGTTTACATGGATAAAATCGCTGTTGGACCTGAAGCAAAAGGTTGCATTGACATTGAAGCACCTGTTGCCGATAACTTGAAAAAAATTGCTAAAGCAAAAGGAACCAAGGTTGACATGCTTACCGTTGTCATCCTGGATCGTCCAAGACATGAAAAATTAATCAATGAGGTCCGAAGCACCGGTGCCCGCATTCGATTGATCCCAGATGGTGATGTCTCAGGTGCATTGATGACAGCCATGGAAGACACATCCATCGACGTGCTGATGGGCATAGGCGGAACCCCTGAAGGTGTTCTAGCTGCGTGCGGTTTACGCTGTATGGGAGGCGAGATCGTGGGCAAGCTTTTTGCCCGTAATCCGCGTGAACTTGAGGTGGCAAAAGAAATGGGTGTGGATTTTAACAAACCCTTATCAATGGATGACCTGATCAAATCGGATAAAGTATTCTTCGCTGCCACAGGTATTACCACAGGTGATTTATTGGATGGGGTTTCGTATTTCAAAGATGGTGCACGCACAGACAGCCTCGTGATGCGCAGTTTGACAGGAACTGTTCGGCGAATCATCTCCACTCATAAGATGAGTAAACTGGAAAGAATCAGCGCAATCCCTTATTAAAAAAATGAGAGGGCATCAGATCTGATGCCCTCTCTCTTATCACTGATGAGTTATTTGATCTCGTATGTCACGTTGGCTTCCACGGTGATCATCAACTGACCGGCAGCCACTGGTACACTGCTTGCATCCATTGCACCGCCAACACCCTTGGCAGCATAAACAGGGGTGGTGCCGCTGCTTACCCAGACATTCACTGATTGCAGTTCTCCAAGTTTAACTCCGGCTGATTCAGCAATTGCCTTGGCCTGTTCGCGGGCATTTTCGATGGCCATATCACGCGCCTGTGCGATGGCTGCTTCTTTATCTAAGACATCAAAACTGATTCCGTTGATGGTATTAGCGCCCGAGCGCACAACCGCATCCAACAGTGAGCCGAGACTGTTAAGATCGTGGACGGTAACATACACCGTGTTCTCGACGACAAAGTAACGCCGCGTAACCTGACCATCCATGCCATAATCGGTCATAGGATAGACATTGAAGTTTGAAGTCTGGATATCTTTCTGCTCAACGCCCAGGGATTTTAAAGCGTCTGCAATTTCATTCGCCTGAATATTATTCTTGGATAACGCTTCAGAAACCTCATCTGCATCCACTCGCACACCAATATTAATATATGCCACATCAGGCACCATGTAGACCTCACCGGTTCCTGAAGCATTCAGGGTGCGAATCTGCGGAACCGTGCTGACTACAGGGCCTGCACAGGCGGTCAGGCCAAGAATGGTGATCAATGCTGCGGTAATAATAAGTATTGTTTTTTTCATTTTTTCTCCTTTTGTTTTTCTTGTGATAAGACGTTGAAGAAAGAAGTTAGTTCCCGATTCGATCAACTTGTTTTGGATTAATTATTCTATCTTTCTTTGAAATCTGTATACCATTCCATCCCAAGACTGGTTTAATTTGTTCAAATTTGACATGCAAGTATAAAGATTCAAAAACTGTAGTCTCATAATAACTATACTTAGTAAAGCACCCTGAATGTACATTCATTCAGGGTGTTGAAATTAATCTTTAGGCTAAGGTTGAACCAATTACTCCAACTCGCGAATACTTACCTCTCCGACGGCAACTTCAATTTGGAGATCCAAAGTCGGACTGTCAGTTATTGCATTTTGATTGATGATGTTATCATTCACTCGCAAATACCCATCGGGCAGGTTGGTATGAACCAATCCTGTTTCCAGATTGATATTCACATCGCAACCTTTCGGCACGAAGATTACCAGTTTACCCACAGACAGTTCGATCTGTGCACTTCCATCACGAGTACATGGGAGAACAATCGAGGCTTCACCAACAGCCTCCTCGAGTTTTAATTTTTGCATTTGAACCTTCAATAGATCAACGTTTACTTCACCAACTGCAATACTGGTCTGAAGGTCTACCGGGATATTGGAATTGACTGCGAAATCCCATTCCAGAGAAGAAGTGCCCAGTGGAACCGTGGTAGTACCGTGCGTGCTCAAGTCCAACAGGCTGCGGCCATTTTCAGGAGCGACGTAGTTTTGAACCAGGTCCAGGCCTTTTGGAAGACTGATGTTACCTGACAACAGCAAATCACTTTCTGCTTCACCCGTAAGGTCAAATTTTCCAACTGGCATTGAAATAGATATCTGCGCCTCAGTAGCTCCATCCAACGATTGTGCAACAGGAGCTTCTTTCACACCCATTCCAAAAGGTGAAGAAAGCGCGATCCAGATGATGCCTGCAACAAGGAGCAGCCCGAGCCCCACCCGCAGGATCGTATTCAAAGCCGTCCTGCTCCGTCCAAACGCCACATCGAACCCGATGGCGATCAGAATTACGGGCCACAGTCGGATTAATAAAGCCCAGGCCCTCGCAGGAAAAATATTCAAATTCCCAAGCAACAAAACTGTGCCTAACCCCAGAAACACAAGCGGACCCACCCATCCATCACGCCGGTATAAACCATCCAGGCCTCCAACGATGAGGATCACCGGCCAATACAAAGCGATACTTTCCCAGGCTGAACCCTCGATCGTGCCAATGTTAACGAGGAAAAGAAGCACCCCGGCAGCAACCAGTAAGAGGGGGAAGAAAAGGCTCCTCGGCTTACGATCTTCGATCATTCTTACTCCTTTTTTGTCGCCCGCAGCAGTAAAGCTACCCCTGCCAGTAAGACTAGCGCTGCGAGTATCACACCGTTATCCAACCATGACAACCACGGAAGATTTAACTGCCGGAGGAAAAGATATGCCCCGCCCAGAATTAAGGCTATTCCAATGAAGCGTGCGGCGTTCACGTTTGGCTGTCTTACCGCCGACACGAACTCATCCCGCATCGTCTCAGCCCGTTCGCGCAATTCTTCTCCGTTGAGGGGCTGCGATTGGCCGGTGCTGGCTGCGCTTTCAGAATCAACCACAATCCACAGAATGATGTAGACCAGCGGGCCAATCCCACCCAGGAGGGTAAAAATTACAAAGAACAGACGGACGAGGGTTACGTCAATATTCAAGTATTTTGCCAGACCACCGCACACGCCCCCCAACATGCGGTCTGTCTGACTGCGATATAAACGATTTCCCATACGCACCTTCCTATGCTTACTTTTTCAATGAGCGAATCACCAGATACGCTCCGACTGCCACAAATCCCAGAGCCCAAATCCAACCAAGAATGGAATCCACCATCGCTCCCGATGTCACCATAATCAAGACGCCCAGACCAAGGCAGATACCGCCAGGGATCCACACCCATTTCTCATTCTTACCAGAGGGCAAGAAATTTATCAGTGCAAAAGTTGCCCCAACACCAAGGAAGAACAAAGAACCCTGCGCCCAGCCATTTCCCCGCATGCCAGCGATCACTGCCAGGGTAGCCAGCACACCGCCTGGAATAATTGGCCACCACTGCCCTTGATTCAACAAAAGGACGACCAGAAAACTGAGTGCAATGAATCCAAGAAAGATTGATCCACCGAATCGGTTTGAAAACACAGGGAAAAGTTCACCGCAGGCGATCAGGGTGCCTAAGCCCAGTAAAGTAAAACCTGGGATAGCTGCCCACCATTTCTGACGATTCTGAATCAGAACAAACAGGAATATTACACCTCCAGCAGCAAATAGCAATGCTATGAACAAACCACCAATGGGAATTTCGAAGATTTGTTGAAGCAGAAATACACCGCCAGCCAGAACGAGCAATATACCAAAGAAGAGCCTTTTTGCTTGACTTGACATAAGATTATCCTTTCATCATCGACTTTTTAATTTTTTAACGGGGTCTTACCAGCGCTCGCACCCCAATCAATACGCCTGCAGCAACCAATAACAGAGGCCAGTAAACACCCAAAGCATTAAATGCACCAAAGAATGCGCCAAACACGATGAATAGAATCAAACTGGTCCCGATCGTATCAAACGACGATCTGAGCGAATAACGAGTTCGGCCACCCAGCAGCCAGGCCAAGACCATTCCGATGCCTGAGAATCCTGGAATCAGCGCCCACATGTATGCCCAGCTTCCCCAGTTGCCACTCATATTTTGATAATAAAGGATTCCTCCAATACCAGCGACGATGCAGGCAGGCACGGCGAGATCAGGAGCACCAACAATCAGTCCCAAAACAAGCAGCCCTGCGCCTACCAACATAACGGTAACCGGCCAGGCATAGTTAATGTGAATTAATTCTTTGAAACCTGGAACAACGTTGACAAGTATGAAATATATACCTACCAATACCAGGAGAATCCCGATACCAAGTGTCGTCCTTTGATTTTTATTCATTTCAAACCTCCAAAACCATATCAAATTCTATTTGATTACCCTATATACGCAAATTACCAATTTTCGATGCAAATTCCTCAATCAACCTTGACAAAGTGATGCAACCCTTTATAATATGACAATAATTATCTAATTAGGATATTGTTTTTATGAACAAAGTGAGTCTCATTAATTGCTTGTGTTTACGGCGGGGAGCGATCTGATCACCGCCTGAAAAACTCATTCAACGGTCAACTTATCAGGCGGCGGAGGACGTCCCCGCACATTAGCGTGCAGCCCTCCCGGCCGCTTTTGTTTTTAAAAGTTGACCGTTTTAATTTTTAAAAGGATGTCATCATGAAAATTGCAAATGATGTTATTGAATTGATCGGAAACACACCGCTGGTCAGGCTTAATCGACTGACGCAAGAAAGTCAGGCTCAAATCGTTGCCAAGCTTGAATATTTCAATCCATCTCACAGTGTCAAAGACCGCATCGGCGCCGCCATGATCGAAGCCGGTGAAAAAGCCGGGTTGATTAAAAAAGACACCATCCTGGTTGAACCCACCAGTGGAAACACGGGTATTGCGCTGGCTTTTGTTGCGGCTGCCAAAGGTTATAAACTGGTGCTGGTTATGCCTGACTCCATGAGCCGCGAACGGCAAATTCTGCTCAAGGCTTACGGGGCAGACCTGGTATTGACCCCCGGTAGTGATGGCATGGCTGGCGCAATTCGTAAAGCAGAAGAGATTGCTGCATCTGATCCGCGGTATTACATGCCACAGCAATTCTCCAATCCGGCAAATCCTGAAATCCATCGTAGAACAACCGCCGAAGAAATCTGGCGCGATACAGATGGCAAAGTGGATATCGTGGTAGCCGGGGTAGGCACCGGTGGCACAATCACCGGCATTGGAGAAGTGTTAAAAGCGCGCAAACCTGGCGTAAAGATGATCGCGGTCGAACCAGATGCTTCGCCGGTTCTTTCTGGCGGCGTAAAAGGTACCCACCAGATACAGGGAATCGGTGCAGGATTCATCCCGGAAGTTCTCAACACCTCGATTTATGACGAAATCATCCGGGTCACCAGTTCAGACGCGTTCGCAACCGCGCGTGCTATGGCCACCCAGGAAGGACTACTGGTTGGAATTTCATCAGGTGCTGCTGTTTGGGCTGCGCTTCAGGTTGCTGCGCGGGAAGAAAACAAAGGGAAACTGATTGTCGTAATTATTCCCTCCTTCGGGGAACGCTACCTGAGCACAGCCCTTTACGCAGATCTGGTTGCATAAAGAAAGTGAAGGTTATCGCCATGTTCAACTCAATCCGCGAGGATATTCAATCCGTTTTTAACCGCGACCCGGCTGCCAGGTCGACCATAGAGTTGTTGATTGCGTACCCGGGTTTACATGCCGTGTGGGCGCACCGCACTGAGCACTGGCTGTGGGAACACGGGGTAAAACTTTTAGCACGCTGGCTTTCTCACGTTACCCGCTTTCTTACCGGCATTGAAATTCACCCTGGAGCGAAAATCGGCCCGGGATTTTTCATTGATCATGGAATGGGAGTAGTCATCGGAGAGACAACTGAAATCGGCCGCAATGTGACTCTTTACCACGGGGTCACACTGGGCGGCACAAGCCTTGAAAAAGGCAAGCGCCATCCCACTCTGGAAGATGAGGTGGTTGTTGGAGCCGGCGCAAAAATACTGGGTAACATCGTCATCGGTGCTCACAGCCGTATTGGTGCAAATGCGGTGGTGGTCAAATCAGTTCCGCCCAATTCTGTGGTGGTAGGTGTACCCGGTCAGATCGTCATGCGCAGCCGACCCGCAGCAGAAGGTCCCGATCTCGAACACGGCAAGCTGCCCGATGCACTGGGAGAATCTATAGTCTCCCTGATGAAGCGACTTGAGATCGTGGAACATAAACTGCACATTCAGATGGATGAGAAAAGTGTTTACATGGGAGAGAACGGTCAAAAACACCCCATGTTTTTACATTCACCGGCTGTCGGAATCTGGCAGGGCGAAGATTTCATGATCTAAACCAACACAAAAGCAGAGAAAGGAATTCATCCTTTCTCTGCAAAAATAGTTATACTCAACCAATCGTGACCTGAAAGGCTATTTTTTCTTTCGCATCGGTTTGATGAAATTAATCCAAACAACCGCAAAGAATCCGGCTGCACTGATGACCAGCAACCCCAATCCCAGCCATTGCCGGTCAATTTTAGGCAAAATATCCGCCAGATTGGGTCTGGGGGTAGGAGTGGGGGTTACGGTAGGCATTGGCGTGGTTGGCTGCACTGTGGCTGTTGGTGTTCGGGTTGGGCGAAAGACAGTTGGGGTTACAGTAGGTGTTACTGTAATGGTAGGCGTACCGCGGATGATAAGTTTATCACCCTCATAGATCGTGCTGGATGTTAAACCGTTTAATGCCTTGATCTGATCGGTGGTCACCCCGTACCATACAGCAATCGTATACAGCGTCTGGCCGTACTTAACAGTATGCACGATTGAACCGTCTTCTTGTGGGGTAGCGGTAACCACTGGTTCAATAAATTGTGTAGTGGGAACTGCAGTATAAGAGACTGCGCCGCTTGATCCAGATGAACCACTTCCGCAGTAAGCAGCATGAACGATATAGACCGTCACCCCGCTCGAGTCAGTCATAATGCCAGCCCCGATATCGGTGTAATTGGCTTCTGTCATCGGCAACATGTGTTGGTAATCAGCCCACTGGCTTTGGATATCACCGATGGTATGGCCTGAATACCCAGCCGCCCAGTTTTCGGTTGCCCACACAGTGGATCCACCACAGTAGCCAGCATTTGCAATTCTGGTACGAACATCGGGGTAACCATGGTATGTGAGGTGATCATAAATCCCCTGTGCCACCATCGTCTCAGCAGTCCATTGAGCCGTGCTCATCAAGATCGAATTGGTGGTTAATGCTGGTAAACCGTATGACGTACGAATATTGTTTACCAGCGCGATTAAGTCACTGGTGGTGACAGACTGCGCCCTGACTTCTGATTCTGGAACAAGAATTTGAGCAGTCAGCACCAATATCAAGGTGAGATTTAATAGAAATTTGCGCATCGTTGCGTAATTATACACGATGCGCAAATCTGTAAATATGTCAAGATGTAATTAGTGCAGACTGCGATCTTTGAAATCCGTTCCCATTGCTTCAGCCACAAGCAGCAGATCCATCGCCGCGATCATACCAATGATCTGCCCTTTTTCATCAGCAACAGGCAAGTGGTGAATACGGTATTCCTTCATTTTTGCCGCGCATTCTGTTATCGGCATGGAGCTTGAGACGGTGATAACAGGAGTTGCCATGATGTCTTTGACCTTGGTCTTGGTTGGATTGTTGCCCTGGGCAACGATCTTGTCGCAAATATTAATCGAGGTTACGATGCCGTATTCCGGGCTTTCAGGTGTCTTTTCCACAATCAGGCTGGTGGCATAACGATGACGCATAATATTCAGCGCTTCGTATACTGTGGTTTCTGGGCTGACAAACACTACCAGGTTCTTCATCCAGTCCTTGACCGTTGTATGCTGCATTCCATTCTCCTCGCGCATCAGGGTACGCATTTATAGTGATGGTGTTTATTGCATCCGTCTATATCAATTTAGTATATCCACCGAAAAAAGTCAACTGCGGTTTGTCAAACATAATCTGGCTATTCATCAGAAGACCATTCCCATGATCGCAGTGTATCCAGTAATTTGTGTGCCGTCAGATCAAGTTGGATGGGTGTGATCGAGATATAGCCTGCCACCAGGTCGCCATAATCGGTACCCTCTTCAGGGACTCCTGTCGGCGCATCTCCACCGATCCAATAATAAGGCCGGCCACGGGGATCTTCACGGCGCACCAGTTCATCGCGGTAGATTCGCAACCCCTGTCGGGAAACCCGCCAGCCTTTGATCTGGCTTCGATCAATGCCTGGAATGTTTACATTTAACAATATATTATTTGGAAAAGAATGATTGATCAACGACAGTGTCACTTTTCTCGCAACTGCCGCCGCGAAAGAATAATCCAACGGACCAGAGTGATATTCGGGCGCATCCAGAGATACAGCCACACTTTTCACGCCACTAATCGCGGCTTCCATTGCCGCTGTGACAGTTCCAGAATATGTAAGATCATGCCCGATATTGGCATTGGGGTTGATGCCCGAGACTACCACGTCGATCGGTCCCTCAACCACACCCAACATCGCCAGAGCAACACAGTCTGAAGGAGCACCGTCGCAGGCAAGTGCCTGTGATCCGTCTGAGAGTACCACAGGCTTCGCTCTTAAAGGTCTGTTCAAAGTTTTCACATGCCCCGAAGCCGACCAGTTGCGGTCTGGCGCGAGAATCGACACTTTTCCGATTTTACGCAGCTCCTGCGCCAGAGCAAGCAATCCGGGAGCGTAAACACCGTCATCATTCGTAACCAAAATATGCATAAGACCAATCCCATCAAGCAAGAAGATAAGTTGATTATACATATTCTTAATCGAACTTATCATCAGACAAAACAGGTTTAAAGCAGGAAGTTCAAACGGGTTGTTCGAGAATTTCCTCAACTTTTTCGTTCCTCAATCAGCCGAAGCGTTTATAGGCTAATGATCAATTTATTCAAATCGTCCCGGATTCCTTATTTTCAGGTTTTTATGATATAATTCGTCGGCTGTGGTGAAAACCATAGACTATCTCACGTGTTTCCCGATCTTTCCTGCGTGCTGCCAGAAGCAGTGATGGAAATGGCTAAAGGAAGCGCTAGAAAAAAACGCAAAGGAGTATTATCCCCCATGAGTTCTATTATTTCCATGAAAGCCTTGTTGGAAAGCGGTGTGCATTTCGGACACCGCACAAATAAGTGGAATCCCTTGATGCGCCCCTACATCTTCACCGAGCGCAATGGAATCCACATCATCGACCTGCAGCAGACCGTGAAGCTGCTCACCACAGCCTACAACCTGGTTCGCGATACCGTCGCCCAGGGTGGGTTCATTATGTTCATCGGCACCAAACGCCAGGCACAGGAAACCATCACCGAAGAAGCTGTGCGCTGTGGAATGCCTTATGTGACTGAGCGCTGGCTGGGTGGTATGCTCACCAACTGGTCCACCATGTTCAACCGCATTCAGGAACTGGAACGCCTTGAGCGCTTACGCGATTCTGGCGAAATCCATCGCCTGACCAAGAAGGAAGGCTTGCTGATTGAACGCGAGATTAAACGTCTCGAAACACGACTGGCTGGTGTGCGCAATATGAAACGGGTTCCTGACCTGGTCTTCGTTGTGGACGTGATGCGCGAACACACCGCAGTACATGAAGCCAATATCAAAGGCATCCCCGTGATTGCGCTGGTCGATACCAACTGCGATCCTCGGTCGGTGGATTACGTGATCCCCTCCAACGACGATGCAATTCGCGCTATCAAACTGCTGGTCGGTAAGATCGCTGATGCAGTCATTGAAGGTAAATCAATGGTCAAAGAAGAAGACCTCGAAGCAGCCGCTGAAGCCCCCGCTGTCCGCGTTGCCACCGGAGTCCGCCCGCGTATCGATGAAGAAATTGAATTGGAAGATGAAATCCTGTTAGGTGCTTCTACGCTCGCCAAAATCGGCGAAAAATCGGAAGAATTCATCGCCGATGCAATTGAAGAAGATGAAGTTGTAAATAATAAAAAATCCAAAAAAATCAACAGTGACGAGACCCTGGAATAATCATCATTCAGGCATCACCTTGAATGAATAAGAAGGAAAAGAGAGAAACATGCAAATCACAACCGATATGATCAAGTCCCTCCGTGAATCGACAGGCGCCGGCATTCTCGATTGCCGCAAAGCCCTCGAACAGTCCAATGGTGATATGAACGCCGCTATGGATTTTCTGCGTGAAAAAGGCCTCGCCACTGCCACTAAACGCGCCACTCGCAACGCTTCAGAAGGAATCGTGGAACTGTACAGCCACGGAAACGGCCGTGTGGGTGTTATGGTTGAAGTCAACTGCGAAACCGATTTTGTTGGCCGTTCAGAAGCCTTCCGCAACCTGGCCCATGAAATCGCCCTCCAGATTGCTGCCACAAACCCTGAATTTATTCTCGAGTCAGATATTCCTCAGGAAGTGATCGACCGCGAGACACGCATCGCCACCGCGAAAGCCAAGGAAGATGGAAAACCTGATGCCATCATCCCCCGCATTGTCGAAGGCGCTTTGAAAAAATACAAGGATGAATTCGTGCTGGTAAACCAGGCTTACATTCGTGATGAAACCATCACCCTCCAGGAACTGATCAATCAAAACATCGCCGCTCTTGGAGAAAACATCGTCATCCGTCGCTTTGCCCGTTACGCACTGGGCGAAACGACAGCGGAAGAAGCAGAATAGTGCCCAAAAAAGACCAACCATCAGGTTGGTCTTTTCTTAACCATCTGGAGGAATCATGCAGCAACTAAAATATCACCGGATATTGCTCAAACTGAGCGGCGAATCCCTCACCGGGCCTTCAGGCACAGGAATTGACGCTGCGCAGGCCATCGAAATCGCCCGCCGATTGAAGGAAGTACGCGAGTTGGGCGTCGATATCGCCATTGTCATCGGCGCAGGCAACCTGTGGCGCGGTAAAGTAGGTCTTGAGATGGGCATGGACCACGCCACCGCTGATTACATGGGCATGCTGGGTACGGTCATGAATGCTCTGGCATTGATGGACGCGCTGGAACATCAGGGTGTGGTGACGCGTGTGATGACCTCCATAGAAATGAAGACGGTTGCCGAACCATATATCCGTCGACGCGCTATCCGCCACCTGGAAAAGGGGCGCGTGGTCATCTTTGGAGGCGGCACCGGTAACCCGTATTTCTCCACTGACACGGCAGCCGCCCTGCGCGCCATGGAAATCGGCGCGGACGTAGTGATCAAGGCCACCAAAGTGGATGGCATTTACGACTGCGATCCAAATAAAAACACCAATGCAGTAAAATTCGATGAACTCTCTTATATCGATTTCATCAACCTGAGACTGGGTGTAATGGACTCCACAGCAGTCACGATGTGTATGGAGCATAAACTTTTAATTCACGTGTTGAATCTTTGGGATGAATCAGCGTTGAAGAAAGCTCTTCTCGGTGAAAAAGTAGGAACGATCGTTCATTAATCCGGTCTTGAAAAGAATTAGTACTAGATAGGCGTCCGGTTGGACGCCTTATTCTATTCCTCTTGCCTTTCCCACTTCTCTCCGCTATAATTCCTTCCATCAGGCTGTGACGGAGGAAAGTAGGCCGGTTGAAACCGACAGGGACGCGGGCACATTGATTGAGAGGTCCGCCCGGCAGACCCCGGCAGAAGTTCCCTCCTGAGCCGCACGGGTGAATGCGTTTGCTAGTAGCCTGTGCCGCCTTGCCCGGCGTTAGCGGGGCAGCCGATCGTCAACTGACTGTCGGACCAAGCGGGTCACATTGTGACCAATCAGGGTGGTACCGCGGGCCATTTCCCCGTCCCTTTATCAGGACGGTTTATTTTTTAAATTTGCAGGAGTCAACCATGACCGAACCAAAAGTACTGGAAGAACTCGAACAGGTTAAAAATGCAGCACTGGCAGAACTTGAAAACGTCAAAGACGAGACAGAGCTGCTCACCTGGCGCAATACCTATCTCGGTAAGACCTCTGCCGTGATGAAAGCATTTTCCAGCCTTGGAACCCTTGTCCCAGATCAGCGTCCTCTTGTAGGACAGGGCGCTAACAGGGTCAAAACCATGCTGGAAGCGGCTCTTACTGAAAAGACCAACCTTCTCAAAGAGAGCGCCATGGCGCACTCCCTGGCAAGCCAGTCTCTTGATGTCACACTGCCCGGGCGTGTCATTCCACGCGGAAGACTGCACCCCGATACCCAGATCTTGCGCGAACTTTACCGCATCTTTGGTGACATGGGTTTTCAGGTCTATCATTCGCGCGAGGTCGAATCAGACGAGTACAACTTCCAGCTGTTAAACTTTCCCGTCGGGCATCCCGCGCGCGATATGCAGGATACCTACTTCATTGATGCACCCAACCGCGGCGACAACCCGCTGTTGATGCGCACACACACTTCGCCGGGACAGATCCGCGCCATGCGCGAGTTCTCGGCACTCAACCCCTCGGATCCTCCACCGGTGCGCATCATCGTGCCAGGTATGGTCTATCGATACGAGCAGACTGACCAACGCCATGAGACCCAGTTCGACCAGCTTGAAGGCCTTGCTGTGGGTGAAAGAATCCGATTTAGTGACCTAAAAGGCACACTCACTGAAATGGCGCGCCGCCTGTTCGGTCCGAATGCCCGTACACGCTTCAGGGCATCTTACTTCCCGTTCACTGAACCCTCAGCGGAGTTCGATATCCAGTGCTTCCAGTGTGACGGAAAGGGCTGCGGTGTATGTGGCGGCGGCTGGCTTGAGATCGGCGGCAGCGGCATGGTTCATCCAAACGTGCTGCGCAACGGTGGCTACGACCCCACGCGCTATTCCGGGTTTGCGTTTGGTTTCGGCGTACAGCGTATTGCCATGTTGAAATACGGCATCAATGACATCCGCTACTTCTGGGATAACGATCTGCGGTTCCTGGAGCAATTTTAAATTTGGAGGATGGAGATAAGAGAAGGAGCGTCGTCGCAATCTTTTCCGCCTGACTGCTCTTCGCCCACAAATCTCCACACTCATATACGGAGAAAAACAATGAAAGCACCTATATCATGGTTGAAAGACTTTGTCGACATTGACCTTTCCATCTCAGAGCTGGCGCATTTGGTCACCATGGCCGGGATGGAAGTAGAAGAAATCCGTGTCATTGGACTGCCTATGCCAGAAACCGGCTCGACAAGTGCCAGGGTGACCGGTCTGGCATGGGACCCCAACAAGATCGTGGCAGCCGCCATCACCGAAGTCATGCCCCACCCTAACGCCGACCGCCTCACCTTATGCCGCCTGTTCGATGGACAGGGTGAACGCATCGTGCTGACTGGAGCGCCCAATCTTTTTGAATACAAGGGTAAGGGTGTCCTCCCTGTGCCGCTTAAGGTCGCTTATGCCAAAGAAGGCTCGGTGATCTACGATGGCCATCAGGAAGGATACGTGCTTACCACACTGAAACGCACCAAAATACGTGGTGTTGAATCTGATTCGATGGTCTGTTCAGAAAAAGAATTAGGGATCTCAGACGAGCACGAAAGCATCATGTTCCTCGAACCAGATGTCATTCCGGGCACTCCTCTGGTGGATATCCTTGGGGATGCTGTACTGGATCTGAACCTGCTGCCCAGCTATGCACGCTGCGCAAGTATGCTGGGGCTGGCGCGCGAGATTGCGGCTATGACTGGCAAGAAATTAAAGCTGCCAACTTTGCCCCTCACCCCGCAGAATGGTAAGGCAGAGTTCGCATCTATCGAAATCACTGACCCGAACCTCAATCCGCGCTTCGTGCTGGGATTGATCCGCGACATCGAGATCAAGCCCAGTCCGTTTAAGATACAGCATCGACTTAAGTTGGCGGGGATGCGCCCCATCAACAATATCGTAGATGCCACCAATTACACCATGCTCGAAATCGGCGAGCCACTGCACGCCTTCGATTATGATGTGCTCAAAAAGCGTGCCGGAAACAAACCGGTGAAGATCATCACCCGCAGCGCAAAAGATGGCGAAACGCTTATCACGCTCGACGGAGTTGAACGCAAACTAGACAGTGGCACTATTCTGGTATGCGATGAAGCCGGTCCGCTGTCTATCGCTGGTGTGATGGGTGGAATGGAATCTGAGGTAAACGAAAACACACGCAGCGTCTTGCTTGAAGGAGCTTCGTGGAATATGATCCATATCCGCAGGACTACCAGAGCGCAGAACCTTCCCTCCGAGGCCTCCTTCCGCTTCACCCGCGGCGTTCACCCTGCCATGGCAGAAAAAGGCGTCAAGCGTGGTTTGGAATTAATGGCAGCCTGGGCAGGAGGCAAGATCGATCCGCTGCTGTTCGATAATTACCCCCTACCGCCATCTGCTGCTGAAGTAGAAATCACGCCGCAAGATGTCAAAAGATCACTGGGAATTGATTTAAGCATTGAAAAGATTGCGGAATACCTCAAACAGCTTGAATTTTCTGTCAAGATCAGCGGCAATACTGTCAAAGCCATTGCACCCGATCACCGCCTGGATATCGGTGAGGGTACCACCGGTAAGGCTGACCTGGTGGAAGAGATTGCCAGAATTTACGGGTACGATAATATTCCCGAAACGCGCATTTCAGATCTGCTGCCCATTCAACGCAGCAATCTGCGATTGGTAAAAGAGGAACGGACGCGCGACCTTCTTGTCTCGCTGGGTTTGCAAGAGGTCATCAGTTACCGCTGGACGACCCCTGAACGCGAAGGCCGCCGACTTCCCCCTGGTTCCGAGGTGGATGACAAACCCTATTTCCGTATCGCCAACCCGCTGGCGTAT
Organism: Anaerolineaceae bacterium; assembly: GCA_029265815.1. Lineage (GTDB taxonomy): Bacteria > Chloroflexota > Anaerolineae > Anaerolineales > Anaerolineaceae > UBA6107. The sequence continues at coordinate 59,229 of JAJUGU010000010.1, forward strand.
GAAAAAGCCTTCCTGCGCCATTCGGTGCTTACCAGCCTGCTTGATACTGCAGAGCGCAACTCACGTCGATATCCGCGTCTGGCTTTCTTCGAAATTGGTCCGGTGTTCCTGCAATCCGAAGATCCCTCTGGCCTTCCGGATGAGCAGAATCGCCTGGCGATTCTGCTTGCCGGGCAGCGAAACCTGCAAGGCTGGCAGCCAGCCGACACTGGTACGATGGATTTCTATGATCTGAAAGGCATCCTCACCAGCCTGTTAAACGGATTGAACCTCGACCATGCTAAATTCAATGCCGCAAAGCACCCCACTTTCCATCCTGGTAAATGCGCCGTGATAACAGTGGAAGGTCAGCAGATTGGTGTAGTTGGTGAGATCCACCCCAAAGTGCGTGAAGCCTACGACTGGGGAGATACCTTCAAATATCCCATCCTTGCGGCAGATCTGGATATGGATCTACTCATTAAGCTGATCCCCGATCTGACAAAAACCGCGGATGTCCCAGCCTTCCCGGCTGTGGTGGAGGATCTGGCGCTGGTGCTTGACGAAACCATCCCGGCTGACCGAGCAGTTGAATTGATCCAACAGACCGGCGGCAAGCTGCTCAGCAGTGTGCGTTTATTCGATGTTTTCCGCAGTGAGCAGCTTGGAGCAGGGAAGGTAAGCCTGGCATATCGCCTGACCTACCAGGCGATGGATCGCACACTGACCGACAACGAGGTCTCAACGCTGCGCAACAAGATCATTAAACGTCTTGAATATGAATTAGGCGCTAAATTGAGAAGCTAGTGATCTTTTTTAAAAAGGAGAGCCTTCCGGCTCTCCTTTTTATCATCCCTGGTTCTTTTTTCTCAGGGCTTCTTCCTGCTCTCTGCGGTGGGTGCCGTCGCAGAGCGGCTTTTTCTTTGAATTCCCGCAGCTGCAGAGGGTTACCCGATTGCGGGTTTCGAAATACTTCCCATCTGACCTTTCCACAGGAATATACCCTGTTACCCACAGCGGTCCTTCGATTGGCCCTTCAGAGGTGATTTCGACAGTCTGTGCAATTTGAACCGGCAGATCAGCCTCCACGTCTTCACCATCAATGGTCATGGAATAGGTGTAGGTACCAGAAGGGCAACGGTCGATCATGGCCATGATCTCGGCGCGCACGGCGGGTTCCGCTGTGTTCGGGGTCATTTTTCTGATGTTGGTATTGCGGTTGCCACAGAAACCTGAATTCATACACAGCGAAAAGTCACTTTTGACCACGATTCCCTTGCCGCGTGCATCCACACGCCGGCGTTCTTCGAACGTATTTTCGGCAGCTGTCTCCGTTCCGTCGAAACTCTCCACAAAATGAGAGTTGTCACAGAACGGCTTGTCGGAGGAATGACCACAGCGGCACAACTCGTAAGGACCCCGCTCTTTGAGATCGGTGTCTTTCTGCCAGTTAAGGGGTTCTCCGAACTCCGAGACGATCTGGGTTTTCTTTACCAGGGGGATCTCACCCTCCACCCGGTAAGGGCCGTCTGGTTCGACGATGATCCGTCCTTTACTCGTCTTCTTTTCCTTCATGTTCGCCTCTGATTATTCCTGATAATTACCCAGACAGGCAAAGATGCGGTCGATGTCCAATTCGGTCAGTTTTTCATACGCGATGGATGCACCAAGGTTTTCATCCAATTGTTCGAGCCGGGTAGCACCGGTGATCACAGACGAAACTTCTTTGCGCCGCAGGATCCATGCAATGGCAAGCTGTGCAGGGGTAATATCGAGGTCATGCGCCACTTCAGAAAGCTGTTTGACAATTTCGATGCGCTCAGGGGTAATGCGGTCACGAATCCAACCGTAGTCTTCAAGGGAGGCACGGCTGCCCCTGGGAATTCCCGCATTATACTTGCCGGAAAGAATACCATAATAAAGTGGGCTGAAGGTTGTTAATCCCAAACCAAGTTCGCGGCAGACCGGCATCAGTGTATCTTCCACGCGTTTACGGTGGAAAAGGTTGTACTGAGGCTGTTCCATGGTAGGTGGAATCAGACCATACTCACGCGCCACCCCGTAAGCCTGCATCACCTGGCTGGCTTCCCATTCTGATGTTCCCCAATAGAGGATCTTGCCTTGATGAATCAGGTCGGTCATTGTGCGTACAACCTCTTCTACGGGAGAATCAGGATCAAAGCGATGACAGAAATACAAATCCAGGTAATCCGTTCCAAGGCGTTTCAGGCTAGCATGGATGGATTCGGTAATGTGTTTACGTGAAAGACCGCGCCCATTAGGCCCTTTAAAGGTTGGCCAAAAGACTTTGCTGGAGATGACCAGCTCTTCACGCGGCATATCTGAAATGGCTTTACCCATGACCAATTCAGCCTGGCCGTTGGCATACATATCAGCGTTGTCAAAGAAATTGATGCCCTGGTCAAAGGCTTCTTTGATCAGGCTGATGGCTGTAGATTCATCGATCTGCCCACCGAATGTAATCCACGCCCCTAAAGAAATCTCACTTACCTTTAATCCAGAATGTCCTAAACGTCGATAGTGCATGGGTTACTCCTTATTTCCATCTCCAATACCTAATGGCTTCCATTTGTCTGAATCAGAGCGCAGGCGGTGCTGTCCTCCGCCGCGGTTGTGAAGCAGGTCAAAGTTCGCAGGTTTGATGAACATCTCTTCCCCGTCTAGCAGCCCGCTGACACCTGATTGACCTGGTTCGCCGCGTTTATTCTGACAATACTTGCAGGTTTTGGGATCATGAGCCTGATAATCCAACGGTTCTTCATAAGTGGTGATGTAGCCTTCATAATTGCGCAGTACAATCTTGTGATCAGATGAACTGATGTGATAATTGGGCATTACCGGAATCTTGCCGCCGCCCCCCGGTGCATCCACGACGTAAGTGGGAACAGCAAACCCGGAGGTGTGACCACGCAGACCCTCAATGATCTCGATACCCTTGGCGACCGGTGTTCTGAAATGCCCTGCTCCTTCCACCAGATCACACTGATAAAGATAATACGGCCTTACCCTGATGCGTACCAGTTTCTGCACCAGGTCGCGCTGAATATGTACACAATCGTTCACACCTGCCAGAAGCACAGACTGGTTGCCCAGGGGGATACCCGCCCTTGTCAGCTTATCTGCAGCTTCAGCAAGTTCAAGCGTGATCTCATTGGGGTGATTGACATGAATGTTCATCCATAGCGGGTGGAAACGTTGCAGCATGTCGGTCAATTCGGTGGTAACGCGCATGGGCATGAAGACTGGCACGCGAGATCCAATGCGGATAATTTCGATATGTGGAATTTCACGCAGGCGGGTTAGTAAATCTTCGAGCAATTTTGGGGCAAGCGTGAGTGGGTCTCCGCCAGAAAGGAGCACATCTCTCACCTGCGGAGTATTCTTGAGGTACTCAATCTGTGCGTCGAACTCACTGCGTGAGAAAGTCTGGTTGGGGTCTCCCACGATCCGGGCGCGCGTGCAGTAACGACAGTAGGATGCACATTGTGTGGTTACCAGCATCAATACGCGGTCAGGGTAGCGGTGCACCAGCCCAGGAACAGGAGAATGGCGGTCTTCTGCCAGTGAATCTTCCATCATACCGGTAAAGACATCAATTTCGCCAGCAGTGGGAATGATCTGCTTGCGGATAGGATCATTTGGATCGTTCGGATCGATCAGAGAGACGAAATAAGGTGTCACATCCACACGGAAAAGGCCGGGGGTACTGAGCGCTTTACGTTCGCTTTCAGTAAGGGTTAGAACCTTCTCGAAGTCTTCCACTGAGTTCAGACGGTTACTTAATTGCCAGCGCCAGTCATTCCATTTTTCATCTGGAATGTCCTTGAATATGGGTGAGCGCTTCGAGACGAACGGGGCTGGGGACATAAGCTTCTCCTATCACCGGAAATTTGAATTAACTTTCTGATTTTGATTTTAAATGTTAATCAAAAGCAGGTCAACAGAATCACAGTTAACAAAAGGCTGATGATATTCGATCATCAGCCTCGAAAAATCATAAAGTAGATCTTGATTAATCGATTTGATAAGGCACTTCAGTAATCACAATATTCTTCCGCTGCAATAGAACCTGCCGCAATGAATCCGCCGTGCGCATGTGTAGAAATCTGGTCCACCAGTGTTTTGGAATGAATTGAGGAACCACCAGGGTAATGATCTCGTTTGGCCCCAGGATGGCTGAAATTTTATCGATATACTCCAACAGCGGTTCAAGGAACAATCGGTAAGGAGAATCGAGAACGACCAAACGGTAGCCTTCTCCCCAACGCTCCCATTTTGCTTTCACTTTTGCTGTTTCTTCTGGGTCTATGGAGATATGAACCACAGTGATATCATCTGATAATGTGCTGGCAAAATGCAGCCCCGCGAGAGTGCCGTTATGAACACCGCTGATTGGCATGATCACACGATTGCGTTTGAATATTTTCTTTCTGGGTAGATTCTCTAACGAGAGCTGTTCAGCCAGATGTGTGTAATGATGGTTGATTTGAAAGAAGATAGTAACCAAAACAGGTATCAGGATGATAATGACCCAGGCACCATCTTTAAACTTGGTGACGGCAAAAATGACTGCCACGACCGCCGTGCATAATGCCCCAAATCCATTAATGATCATCTTGTGCACCCAGCCCTTATCAAAACGCAGTACAGATCCTCGTTCCACAACTTCTGCGTCATGGGCAAGATGCCCTGATTTCCACCACCGGCGCGCCATCCCGGTTTGTGAAAGGGTGAATGACAGGAAAACACCTATGGCATATAGCGGGATCAAGCTTGTGACACTGGCTTTAAAACTAATCACCAGTAATGAAGCAATAATTGCAAGAAGAACAATCCCGCCGGAATAAACCAACCGGCTGCCCCTGAAAGTCAACTGGCGTGGGAGGAAGCCGTCTCTCGCCTGCAGAGCACTCAAACGAGGAAAATCTGCAAAAGCTGTGTTGGCAGCCATAATCAAAATGACAGTCGTGGCGCTGATGTTCAGGATATAAAGTAATCCTCGCCCATTGTATATCGTACGAATAAGCTGAGAGATAACTGTTTCACTTTCGGATGGAATTGCTCCAACCTTGATGCTTAAGAAAGTTATCGCCAACAGCAATGTCCCCAAGATTCCTGACATCCAGATTAATGTCTGTCCAGCATTCTTGCTATGTGGTTCTTTAAAAGCAGTAACGCCATTTGATATCGCTTCAACGCCGGTAATGGATGAGGTCCCATTTGCAAAAGCACGCAGGATCAGGAATAATGAGATCGGCTGAAGCACATCGACTTCGAGCTGGGGTGGAGCAGCAACCGTGCCGAGGGTTCCGCTGAAATATTGAACAAACCCAATAATCATTGTGAGAAACATCATCACAAGGAAAAAATAGGTAGGAATGGCAAATGTGATCCCTGACTCTTTTACACCGCGCAGGTTAATGATCATGATCATCATGATCATCGCTACTGCAAGAACCACCCGGTATGGGTATAACATCGGAAACGCTGATACCAGTTGAGCCACACCTGACGAGATGGAGACTGCCACGGTAAGGATGTAATCTGTTAATAATGCTGAACCAGCTACCTGAGAGGGTAACTCTCCAAGGTTGTCTCGCGCAACAATATACGCGCCGCCTCCGCCCGGATATGCATGGATTGTCTGTTCATATGAAAAGGTTAGAATTACCAATAAGAGAACAATCCCCATAACCAGCGGCAGCGCCAGGTGTAAAGCGCTTACGCCTGCAACCGCCAGGATCAACATCATCTCCTGGGGGCCATACGCAACCGAAGACATCGCGTCTGACGAAAACACGGCCAGACCGACCAGCTTGCCAATGGTCTGATGAGGTGCGTCAGCAGTTGCCAATGGACGACCGATCAGCCACGTCTGAAGAGTCTTTTTAGGTTTATGATTCGATGCTTCCTCAAAAATATTAGTAGGGTTTTCTAACACGCTCATCTAATCAATCTCCATGCATTAAGGGATCGATAAACCAGATCCCTGCTTTTATTTGAAAATTAGGGAGATCAAAACTCTCTCTAATCCAATCAGAAAGAGTTTACTTTCACAAAATAAATCTGGAGAAAAAGTTTTTAAAAAAAAATAAAGAAAAAATAAAGAATTTTGGGTCAATTCCCAGTCTTGAACCGATAGCCAACACCAGGGTCAGTGATTAACACTTGTGGGTTGTCAGGGTCGTTCTCGATTTTCTTTCGAAGCTGGCCCATAAAAACCCGTAAATACTCGATATGGTCGGATTCTTCAAAACCCCAGACATGCGTGAGGATTGCCTGGTGTGTAAGCACCCGGTCAGCATGCGCCGCCAGGTATGAAAGCAATTTGAACTCGGTGGCCGTGAGTTTGAGCTCTTCTCCATTCAAAGTAGCTATATGTCTGGCCAGATCAATTGACAGAGCCCCTGCAGTGATCACCGTTTCTTTATTACCGATCGATTGTGCAGAATGCCTCAAAGCTACCCTGATGCGAGCCATGAGTTCATCAATACTAAAAGGTTTGGTCAGGTAATCATCCGCTCCTTTATCCAGTGCAGCTACTTTGTCCTTTTCGCTGTCCCGTACCGAAAGCACGATGATCGGAACCGTAGACCACTCTCGGATCTGCTCACAAACCTGTATCCCATCCATATCAGGCAGAGAAAGATCCAGGATGATGACATCCGGTGATTGTGAGGCAGCCAGAGCAATCCCCTGCTCGCCGTTGGTGGCGGAAATTACCTGAAAATGACCTGCACTCAGAATGGTTTTTAGTGCTCTGAGGATTTGCGGCTCATCGTCGATTAACAAAATGAGAGGGTCTTTATCCATCGATAGCATCCTTTGGAATTTTTGGCAGCTCACCATCAAGTGTAAGCGGCAGCGAAATATTGAATGAAAATCCTTCTGGCTGATTTTCTGCCCATATCTTCCCGCCGTGAGCTTCGATAATGCCTTTGCATATTGAAAGCCCCAATCCGGTGCCTGTGATCTTGTCTGCCTGTGTGACCCGGTGGAATTTATCAAAAATGTGTTCTAGATGTTCCTCCGGAACAGGGGGGCTCTGATTTATTACCTTTATAAGAGCATTTCCATCGCTCACTCCAGCAAAAACAACAATGGGCGAATCGGGAGGTGCATATTTTACACTGTTGCTAAACAGGTTGGTAAAAACCTGGCCTATTAAAACATAATCGGTTGGAACAAGCGGATAGGCTTCTGGGATCTGATATTCAATCGGATGTTGTGCCAGCTGAGTCTGCATCTTGACTTCTACCCCTTTGACAATTTCCTGAATCGAATTCCAGCGTTTCATTGGTTTTAACGCGCCGGCCTCAATACGCGACATATCGAGCAGGTTTCCAACCAGAAGATTCAAGGAATCAGTTTCTTCGTCAATGGTAGCAATTAATTCTCGCCTCGCATCCGTATCCCAATCCACCGCGCCGCTACGCAAACTGGAAGCTGAAGCCTTAATGGCTGCCAATGGTGTTCTCAATTCGTGTGAAACAGAATTTAACAGAGATGTCTTCACCCGGTCGCTCTCTTCGAGTATTCTGGCAATATTTTCACGCTGCATCAAATGCACCCGTTCGATCGCCATGGCGCCCTGGCTGCTAAACGCCGCGAGGAGTCGGGTTTCTTCAAGCGAGAGTGTATTCTGATCGAACCAAAGCCTGATCTCACCCTCGGTTGTTCGAGTGGTGAACATCGACAGGGCCAACTCACAGGGTTCTTCTTGTGCAATCAATTTTGACAACCGGTAAGAAACCGGTTTTTCATTTACCTGTTCATTCGCGATGATCTCGACCTGGTCAAAACCAAAGGTGTCAATAATTTTTTGCGCCAGGGTCTGGATAATACTTTGTGTATCCGTAAGACCTGCCAGAGCAGAGATCAATTCATACATCCGTGTTGCTTCCCATTCGCGTTTCCGGGCCAGCCTTTCGGCCTGCCTTGCCTGGCCAATCAACTGACTCACAACAACCGCCACGATTAAGAAGACAATCAGCGTGATCACATCCTGTGATTGATGGACCGCCAGGGTCAGATAGGGTGGAATGAAATAGAAATTAAACGCAAGAAAGGAAAGCAGGCCGGCAAGGATACCTGAGGTCAATCCCCAAAAAAGCGTGCAAACCAGTACAGGCAGCAGATAGAGCAAGGCGATCAGTTGGATTTGAAGCCCGGAAGCGAATAATTTTAAAACCAGTGTGACCATTCCGATGATTGATGCGCTTCCGAACAGCCCGATCAGCCATTGGGGTATCTGGTTAAATTTCATATTCATCGGTTTACGCTGTTTCAATCGATCATTCATTCTAATTGATTATAGTGCACCTGAGCCAATGCGTTTCATTCACTTCAATGCTGTTAAAAGAACTCCAGCGTGCGCATTAATCTTTTGTTAGAACGCTCTAATCGTCCTTGACTTGATTTTTTGTGCATGATATCATTATTGCTGTGATTTTAGCACTCAAAGGCTTTGAGTGCTAAAAAGTTGAAAAATGACCGAATTATCAGATCGACAACGATTCCTACTTTCTCTCGTCATCCACGAGTATGTGCAATCAGCCACTCCGGTAGGCTCAAAGCACATGGTTGAGCAATATCACCTGGATATGAGTTCCGCCACTGTTCGTAATGAACTCGCGGCATTGACCGATATGGGATATCTGCGCCAGCCGCACCTTTCTGCGGGGCGCGTTCCCACTGAAGACGGTTATCGATTATTTGTTGGAAATATCGTCCAAGAAACCAATATTCCAGATTCGACGCGCCGCACGATTGCACACCAGTTTTATCAGATGCGCCAGGATGTAGAAGGGTGGACAAAACTGGCAGCGTCAATTCTGGCTCACCAGTCGCGTGCAGCTTCTCTGGTGACCGCTCCCCATCCCGAACGATCACGGTTTAAACACATTGAGTTGATCGCTGCCCGCGGCCACCAGGTTCTTATGGTTCTGGTTTTGATGGGAGGAGAGATCCTGCAGCGCTTCATCACCTTGCCAGAAATTGTCGCACAGGATCAACTTTCTATCACAGCTGACCGATTGAACAATGCTCTTCTGGGAAAATGTGTGGAAGAGATCTCAACTGAACCCGTTGGTTTTACCGATTTAGAGGCAGACATATACCGGCTCACGCTGGATGAAATGACCCAGGCAGATTCGATGATCTCGGGAGAAGTCGTGTTAGACGGACTTACCAATGTTCTCGCCGAGCCAGAATTCTCTGCAGGTAGTGAAGCCCGCCGCGCGCTGCGAGTACTGGAAGAAAGACCCTTGTTGAACGACATCCTATCCAAGACCGTACTGCATGGTTCTTCACTGGGTGGGGTGCAGGTGCTGATCGGCGGCGAAGGGATTTACGATGCACTGTCGCAGTGCTCGATCGTATTAGCACGTTATGGTACTCCTGGTGTTGCTACCGGTACATTGGGTGTTCTTGGACCCATGCGCATGCCCTACGGACATACCATTTCGATCGTGCGTTTCCTTTCTGGGCTGCTCTCAGATCTTGTAAATGAAACCATGGCCGAATAACGACCATTATTGAGAGGAATAATTATGGAAGACCCCAAAAAACCAAATCCGAAAACGCACTCCCCTCGCCGGGCTGAGCAAACCGCGAAACCCTCTCCTCAAGAAGAGAAAAAACTTGAAGAGGCATTAAGTGTTGATAACGAACAGATTGAAAAACTTAAGAGCGATCTTGAAAAAGCAGAGCACGAATCACGCACCAACCTTGATGGATGGCAGCGTGAACGTGCAGAGTTTGCCAATTACAAAAAACGCATTGACCGTGAACATGCTCAACTAAAGAGCAGCATCACGGGTGATATCATCAAGAAATACCTGGTGATCATGGATGATATCGAACTGGCGTTAAAGAACAAGCCCACCGATGGAACCGGTGCTGCATGGGCTGAAGGGATCGAATTAATCTCACGCAAACTCAATTCGATCATCGAAAGTGAAGGCATCGAACGGATCAATTCCAATCACGTTCCATTCGATCCAAACATTCATGAGGCAATATCACACGAAGAATGCCCTGGCTTTGAAAGCGGAGAAGTGATCGAGGTATTCCGACAGGGATATCGATTAGGTGATAGAATCCTGCGCCCGGCCATGGTGCGCGTAGCTCGATAAATTGAGGAGAAATCATGGGAAAAATCATAGGTATTGATCTTGGTACCACAAACTCTGTTGTAGCTGTAATGACCGGTGGAGAACCCGTTGTCATTCCTTCGGCCGAAGGTGAACGACTTTTCCCTTCAGTCGTTGCAGTAAATAAGAATCATGAACGCATTGTTGGACGGGCTGCCCGTAATCAGGCTATCGTTAACCCAGAAAACACAATCTTTTCGATTAAACGTTTCATGGGACGCAAATATAATGATCCTGAAGTGCAGCGCACGATCAGCCGTGTACCCTACAAGGTAACCGCGGCAAGCAACGGCGATGTACGCGTCGTGCTCGACGGCAAGGAATACAGTCCTCCCGAGATCAGTGCCATGATCCTTGGCAAGCTCAAGGCTGATGCAGAGGCTTACCTTGGAGAAACCATTACACAGGCAGTCATCACTGTTCCGGCTTATTTCAATGATGCCCAGCGCAACGCCACCAAAGATGCAGGCCGTATCGCGGGTCTTGAAGTTTTACGTATCATCAACGAACCTACCGCTTCGTCATTGGCGTATGGATTGGATAAGAAAAAGAACGAGGTCATTGCCGTTTACGATCTCGGTGGCGGCACCTTCGATATTTCCGTCCTTGATGTTGGCGAAGGTGTCTTCCAGGTTAAATCTACCAATGGGGATACTTTCCTCGGCGGTGACGATTTTGACCTGCGCATTATGGATTATTTGATCGATGAATTTAAGAAAACCAATAATATCGACCTCAAGAATGACCGCCAGGCCTTGCAACGATTAAAGGAAGCCGCTGAAAAAGCTAAGATCGAACTGTCCACCGTGCAGCAGACCGAGATTAATCTGCCTTACCTTACCGCAGACGCCACCGGCCCGAAACACCTTGTGCTCACTCTTACCCGTGCCAAGCTGGAACAGCTTACCGGCGACCTTGTGCAGAAAACGCTCGAACCGATTCGCCGTGCCTTATCTGATGCGGGACTTAGACCCTCTGAAGTTAATGAAGTCGTCCTTGTGGGCGGCATGATCCGTATGCCAGCCGTACAGGAAGCCGTGCGTAAAGAATTTGGCAAAGACCCTCACAAGGGTGTTAACCCCGACGAGGTCGTGGCGATTGGAGCAGCCATCCAGGCTGGAGTTTTAGGCGGTGAAGTAAAGGATATTCTCCTTCTTGATGTTACCCCGTTGACCCTTTCGGTTGAAACCCTGGGCGGTGTTTCCACTCCCCTTATTGAACGCAACACCACCATCCCCACCCGCAAGAGTCAAATTTTTTCCACCGCTTCCGATGGTCAGACGCAGGTTGAGATCAATGTTCTGCAAGGCGAACGCCCGATGGCGGCAGATAATAAATCTCTTGGTAAATTCACCCTTGATGGTATTCCCTCTGCCCCGCGCGGAGTTCCACAGATCGAAGTCACTTTCGATATCGATGCCAACGGTATTCTCAATGTAACGGCTCTTGATAAAGCCACCAACCGTTCACAGCACATCACCATCACTGCATCCAGCGGTCTGACTGAAGCTGAAATTCAAAAAATGAAGAATGACGCGGAGGCACACGCAGAAGAAGACAAACGGCGCAAAGACCTTATTGAAGTGCGCAATAACGCAGACAATACAATTTATACCGCCGAGAAATTACTGCGTGAAAACGGTGATAAGATTCCTGAAAACGTCAAGAAAGATGTTGAAGCATCTATTTCAAGCCTGCGCAACATCATGAACACTGACAATATCGAAGACATCCGCAAAGCCACTGAATCTCTCGGCCAGACGATTCAGAAGGTCGGTGCGAGCATGTACCAGCAAGCAGCCCCAAATCCTGGTCAGACAAACCCCGATGGAAATCCCAATCCAGGGCCAGATACCGGTAATCCATCAAAAGATGCCGACAGTGGAGATGTAGTAGACGGTGATTTCAAGCCGCTCTAATCATATGATCCTACGATATAAGACCGTGAGAGGCGTTTTGAACCTGGGGGTCAAAACGCCCTCCGTGTTTATCTTTAGCACCCGAAAAGGGATGGAGCATGACCAAAAGAGATTATTATGAAGTGCTGGGCATCAACCGTAATGCCTCAGCCGAAGAATTAAAATCCGCCTTCCGTACACTGGCGCGTAAATACCATCCGGATATCAATAAAGAACCTGATGCCGAAGAGAAGTTTAAGGAAATCAACGAGGCTTACGCGGTTCTTTCTGACGTTGAAAAACGCCGCGCTTACGATCAATTCGGGCATGCAGGTGTTAATGGTGCTGGCGGCATTCCAGATTGGACCAGTATGGATTTTGCCGATATTTTTGGCGAGTTCTTCGGGTTTGCAACCGGTACTTCCCGCCAGCGGCAAAACGCCCCCCGGCGCGGGCAAGACCTGGCTTATACACTTGTGTTGGATTTCGAAGAAGCCATTTTTGGTGTGGATAAAGAGATCGAAATCACCCGCGACGAAACTTGCGGCACCTGTAAGGGGAAGGGGTCTGAACCCGGCTCAAACCCGGTCAGATGCAGCAACTGCGGCGGACGCGGCGAAGTTCGCCAGGTGCGTCAGACCTTTCTTGGCTCAATGGTGCAGGTAACAACCTGCCCCAATTGCGGTGGAAGGGGAGAGATCATCACCACCCCCTGCCACACCTGCCGTGGCCGAGGTCTGGAAAGAAAGACTGTAAAAAAGGTGATCTCCATCCCAGGCGGCGTTGACACCGGCACCCAGATCCGCTTGGCCGGTGAAGGCCAGCCCGGCATCAATGGCGGCCCTACCGGAAACCTTTATGTAGAAATCAAGGTCAGAGAGCATAAGTTCTTCCGCCGTAAAGGTAACGATATTCTGCTGGATTTGAACATCAACATCGCCCAGGCAACACTGGGGGCTGAAGTGGAAATTCCCACTGTGGATGGACCCACAAAATTGAATATTCCTGCGGGTACTCAGCCAGGCAAGGTCTTCACCCTGCGAGGTAAAGGCAGCCCCTTCCTGCGTTCCAGCGGCAGGGGTGACCAGCTGGTGATCATTAACGTTGAGGTTCCATCAAAACTATCAGCGGAACAGCGCAAATTATTTGAAGAACTGGCTGCCACACTTGGCACTGAAGTCAGACCGCAAGAAAGAAGCTTTTTAGATAAATTGAAAGAGGTGTTAGGTGGCTGATGCGAAATGGCTGCAGATCTCGTTGACCGTCAACGGCGAATTAGCTGAAGCGGTCGCTGAAGTGCTCGACCGATTCACAAGCGGGGGGGTGGTAGTTGAAACGAATGTCAAATACCGCGACGCCGAAGATGAAGGTACACCCTACGGACCCGTGAAAGTGTACGGCTACCTGATCATAGATGAGCAGATCGAAGAAAACCGCCGAAAAGTCGAAGAAGCCCTGTGGCACCTGCACACCATCCGCGAACTGCCGCAGCCAGAATACAAAGAAATCGCCGATGAAAACTGGATGGCAGCATGGAAGGATCACTACCATCCCATCCCCATCGGTAAACGGCTGTTGATCTTGCCAGCCTGGATCGAGCAGGAAGATATGTCTCGCGTGGCGGTGAAAATTGACCCCAGCATGGCCTTCGGCACCGGTACCCACCCTTCCACACAGTTATGCCTTGAACTGGTTGAAGACTATACCCGGCCAGGGAAACCGGTGATCGATATCGGCTGCGGCTCTGGAATTTTATCGATCGCGGCCATTAAAATGGGAGCCAGCCACGCCCTGGGTGTGGATATCGACGCCGCTTCTATCAAAGCCACAAACGAAAATAGCCAGGCAAACGCCGTTGAGCAATTCATTGAAACCGGCTTGGGATCGGTGGTAGAAATAAAGAATGGAAATTTAAGTATCAAACACGCCCCAGTCGTACTTGCGAACATCCTCGCCCCGATCCTGATCCGACTGTTTGAGGCCGGTATGGCCGACCTGATCTCTCCAGATGGGGTGATCATTCTGGCGGGGATCCTGGCAGAACAGGGAGAGAGCGTGCGCACCTCCGCGGAGAGCAAGGGATTGAAATTTATCGAGCAGCGTCAGAGTGGTGATTGGGTGGCGCTGGTAATGAAAAAAGAGTAACAAGCCTTAAATATCCAACAACCGCCTCTGATCCGCGAGGCGGTTGTTACTATACTGACCCTTCTTATATAGCTCAATATTACCCCGGCTGATAGGGTGCTTCCTTTTCGATATCGCCGACATACTCTGCCAGGTTCTGATTTCTCAGCATCTGCCTGATGGCCTGCGTTTCACCAATGTGATACCAGTAGTGATAAATGAGACGCTGCATGGCGGAGCCATAGCTTTGTCCTACCGATTTTCCCCTGTTTAATAGATCACTTAATAAGATCTCAGCAGTCAGACCCTCGAGGAACTCTTCGGTTGCTGTCGTTACCTCGCGCCACATTTTGAGTGTCTCAGTCAGTGATGGCGTACACATGGGCGCACGGTATGCAAAACGAGTGTTAAGGTCAGGGTATAGTACCCTGTCTTGAGCCCGGGTAAGCCATGTTTTTTGTTCATGCCATGCCAGGTGCCCCACGATCCAGCTGATACAATTCATGGGTCCTACATGGGCAGTTGCATCCTCTTCTGAGAGCTCTTCTAATCCTCTAGAAAATTCACGCCGGGTGAATTGAAGTTGAGCCACCAAAGGGTGTGCCATTTTACCTCCTTGGTTTATGGATAGCATCCATTATACCCTTCAGGGCAACAACAAAAACCGGCGTTCTAGGTTCGCTGGTATGTTAGCTACGAAAGAATCTCAAATGATGTCGTGACCTCAGCCGCGCCCCTCACCGTGGATGCCACCGAGCAGTACTTTTCTTCTGAGAGCGAGATCGCCTGGTTTAGATCCTTATCTGTCAGCCATTTTCACTTCAGCCGGTAGGTATGGTGGATCTTGCGGAAGGTCCAGGGCGGATCTTTTTCCTGTTCCGCTTCGGCGCTGATCTCAAGGCTTTCGAGCGGAATGCGTTTTTTTAGCGAGGATCTCCACCACATCCACTGCGGTGCACGAAGCCAAAGCCACCAGCAACAGCTCAGAGGGTTTCATCCCCACTCCCTTATCGGGAGTGGATAACACCACCGAGTGGTTGGTCAAGTCTGTTCCCACGAATTTCTTTCCGCCAATCCATTGCACTTTGGCTGAGCTCATTTTTTCTTCCTTTCAGGCATCTATTTGCGAGTTACCAGTTCTACGATTTCTCGCGCAACTTCCTGTTTAGCAAAGGCATCACTTTCTTCGTTGATCAGGCAATCATTTACCATTTGCTCAAGAAAGATTCGGGTAATCCCTTGTATGGCGGATCTGACAGCCGAGAGCTGCTGCAAGATCTCGCTGCACTCACGCTCCTCTTCCAGCATGGCAGAGATCCCGCGCACCTGTCCCTCAATCCGCCGCAGACGATTCTGAAGCATTTTCTTCTGATTCTCTGACTGAATTTTCATGTTAACTCCTGTCACGCAGGAAAGATCACCCCGCTCAGGTAAAACCGCCGGAACCAGAGCCGCAGCTGCTACCTCCGCTCTGTGATCCTCCACCAGCCTTTGAAGCGAAAAGTGAAATGCGCTTGCGGGTTTGCTGGCTGCCACACTTCGGGCAGGGTGGGCGCATCTCTGATTGGTCGAAGCGCATCATCTTCTCAAAATCGGTCCCGCATTCCTCGCAGTAATATTCGTATAATGGCATCGTCTAACTCCATCATTAATATACTCTGGGGGAGTATATTATCATAAAAAACTGAGGTTGTCCAACTTTCAGACAGCCTCAGCGAATTCGGTTGCAAAAATCTAGTGCTTTACACAAACATTTTTATTAGATTCCCAGTAACACTGCATGTCATTTGCGTGATTGTTGCATTCCGTCTGGGTCTTAAAATCGCTGCAGCGGGGTTCTTTCACAGGCCTAGGTGTTTGTGTCGATGTGGGTAAAAGGGTGGGGAGTGCCAATGCAGGAGCCTTCAGCACGGGCAGCAGCGACAGGTTCCCACAGGTCTGGACCATGATCGAGGGGATCCAGCAGCGGGTTTCCGATTCCAGCATGGGCGGTTCTGGATCGACGATCTCGTTGATGCGTGTAAAGGGTGACAGTGGATCAAGGATCAGGCTGGAATCAATTTGGAACCAGGTAGACTGATCATCCACTTTGATCCATGTGGGCTCATCATTGATGCGGATCGCGCCGCGGTTGACTCCCAGCAGGTCAAAGATCTGGTTCATCTCGAGCTTCGATACCGCCTTGAATCTTGAATCCGGTCCTTTGTTGCAATAGACATTTCCCAGCACCATTGCCCTTGGCGCAAGTGGAATTGGAAGGCTGGAAAGACTGCCAGCGAACTCCACACGGTTAGCCGGCACCCAGCAGTGCGTTTCCACCTGTGAGCCAGGTGGGTCCGGCTGCGGAGAAAGCTGATTGACTGGAGAGTGTGGGGGTTCTGGATCCACAATAGCGTTCGGGTCGATCTTGAACCAGGTGATATCATCTTCGATCTCGCTCCACGCGATGTCATCATCGATATTGGTGGAGTTCGATTCATCATCGATCCCTGCCCCTCCGCGGTTCTTCGCCAGGATCCCAAAAGACTGACCCAAATTCAGGGTATTCAACATGGGGAAGGTTTCGTCAGGCCCAGAATAGCAGCCGCTTTCTTCAGTCATTCTCAACCGAGGCACGGTCACAACTGGCACACTGCTCATGTCACCCGTGACTTCAAAGCTCCCCTCCGCCACCCAGCAGCGCGGGACCTCCTGTTCATAAGTTGAGCAGGGAATGACCTCAGTGCTCCTCGTGCTGTTTGATTGCGTTGGATCAATAATGGCGGTGGGGTCGATCAGTACCCAGGCGATGTCATCATCGATCGCATTCCAGGCGATGTCATCATCGATCGCGTTCCAGGCGATATCATCATCAATACCGATGATCTCGTACATTTCATCGGCCTTCAGTTGACCCAAACGGGTATAAGTACCACCGGGTCCTGAAAAGCACCCGGCATCCTCCAGCATCAGCATACGTGGCACTTCCTCCACAGGCACCTCAGAAAGAGCCCCTCTCACTTCCACACTGGCAGCCGGGACCCAGCACTTGATACTTCTTGTCGAGTGAGGCGGTTCAGGGTCAATGACTTCGTTGGGACCAATCATCTGCGGATCGGGGTCAATAATGTCCTGCGGATCGATCTTAAGCCAGGTCGGTTCATCAGTTATCCTGAACCAGGTTGGCTCATCATCGATCCCCAAGATCTGACGGTTACTGCCTAAGATGCCGAAGTACTGGTAAAGGCCTACCTGATCAATGATCTGATACTTTTCTCCCGGTCCTGACCGGCAGAACGCCTCGCTGATCACTTTGAGCATCGGCCGTTTATCAACTACTTGGGTGGGAGGTGCTTCTGAGGGTAAGAAAGTTGTAGGAGTGTTCAGGATCTCAGGAGTTTCAGGGGTGTTTTTTTGAATCGGGACAACATCACAACTGGTAAATAAGAAAAGTGCGATAACGAGCGCGCCGATGAAGGAAATTGTTTTTTTCATCCATCCCTCCTGTTCAACACACTTAATAAAATAAGGAAGTCGCAAGCTCTGATAAAAATTTAATGTTCCGGATACCCCTTTTTCTGTATGATAATTTTAACAAAAACAAATATTCATTTCAATCACCAGTGATACCACTTGACATTGAACAAATGTTCGTGTATGATTATAGTACAAATGACCGATAAACAGGTACAGGAGGTAAAGATATGGCGCGCAGACATCCCGGTTTAAGCGAAAGGCACCGCAAGATCCTCGAGTTTCTAACCAGATTTCAGGATTCCTACGGTTATTCCCCTTCCATCAGGCAGATCGGCGACAGCATCAATGTGAAATCCACTTCGCTAATAGATTACTACCTGAACCAGCTGCAGAATATGGGTTATATAGACCGCACGGACCGCATTTCGCGCAGTATCCGCGTTTTACAACCTGTCACTTCTGCTGGATCTATCCCCGGCAAGGTTGCCGAAGTGATTCGCGGGGCTGGCAGTGCACTGGCTGACATGGTCAGTATCCCGCTCGCAGGCCGCATTGTTGCCAGTGAGCCAATTCCAATGCCAGTATCTGACCTCAATTATTACGATGCCGAATCCAGTGTGGATATTGCACGCAGCTTTCTACCTGCAAAAGATATCAACGATCTCTTTGCTCTCGAAGTCAGTGGTGATTCGATGATCGACGCCATGGTCAATGATGGCGACATCGTGATCATGAAGAAAGCTGCCTCTGCCAATAATGGTGAGATGGTAGCTGTATGGCTGGATGATAAGGATGAAACAACCTTAAAGTACTTTTACAAAGAGTCAGACCGTATTCGTCTTCAACCAGCAAACCCGAATATGGCACCCATTTACGTACAGAACCCGAAAAGTCTGCGCATCATGGGTAAAGTGGTGCTGGTCATTCGGCAAATCAGATCGTACGCTGCATAGATCTTTTTCACCTGATATTCCAATAAAAAAAGACTCCAGTTTAATGAACTGGAGTCTTTTGGATTCGAATACCTGATTAGGCAATTTCGACAACGCCACCGGCAGCTTCGAGCTTGGCCTTGGCATCGGTTGCGGCTTCTTTACCAACCGCGGAGAGAACCTTGGAACCGGCGGTCTCGGCCATGGTCTTGGCTTCCACCAGACCCAGGTTGGTGAGGGTGCGGATGACCTTGATGACTTCGATCTTCTTCGGACCAGCGTCCTTCAGAATGACATCGAACTCGGTCTTTTCTTCCACAGGTTCAGCAGCAGCACCGGCAACGGGGCCCGCAGCGACCGCGACAGGAGCAGCGGCGGAAACGCCCCATTTCTCCTCGAGCATTTTTACAAGTTCTGCAGCTTCGAGAACAGTGAGAGCACTCAACTGTTCAACAAGTTTTTCCATATCAGCCATTTCAAAAACTCCTTAATTGTTTATTTTATAGTATCCATACCGGAGATTCTCCGGAATAATTGCCGATCGATCAGGCAGCGGTAGGCGCCTTTTCTGAGTAGGCTTTGACAACAGCTGCCATTGAACGGGCAGGTTCAGCCAGTGTACGCACGAATTTGGAAGCAGGTGCCGAAATCACACCTAACAGGGTGGCGCGCATTACAGGCATTGTGGGCAGATCAGATAATGCTTTGACCTGTTTATCGGTGATCAGTTCCTTGCCGAGAAAGCCGCCTTTCACTTTCCGGGTGTCGGAACCTTTTACGAACTCTGTGAAGACTTTTGCCAATGCAGGTGCATCGCTAAAAGCAAATCCCACCAGGGATGTGCCTTCAAGAAATGCAGGTTTGGGATAACCCTGAGCTTCCAGTGCACGGTTGAAGAGTGTATTCTTTACCAGATGGATCTCGCTGCCGAGTTCACGTGCTTTGGCGCGGAATGCATCGATTTCTTTCATCGAAAGGCTGACGTATTCTACAACGAAAAGCGCCTCGCTCTGCTTCAACCATTTCTCGTATTGGGCGGTCATATCGCCCTTTTGCTTCTTTGTAAAGGCCAATGAAAACTACCTCCTTCCTTCAAAAAATGAGTCTTTGTCCGGTTACTGCCAGACAAAGACTCATTCTAAAACCCTGAAGGGTTGTTCGTTACAGAATGTCGCCTTCACCTCGGCAGGATATTAAGCCCTTACGGGCACCGGCTTTCTTTGGTGAAAAGTTGAGTTATCTACTCAACGAAACAAATTATACCACTACTTTTCCAATGATATGTTCATTGCCTGCAGTGGATCGACTTTTACGCCAGGGCCCATGGTTGAGGCCACTGAAATCTTACGAATATAAGTGCCTTTCGCGCCAGATGGTTTAGCTTTCTTGATGGCTTCCATCAAAGCAGCAAAATTCTCAAACAATTTTTGGGCATCAAAGGAAGCCTTGCCAATGGGAACATGGATATTGGCGGTCTTATCCAGACGGAACTCCACACGCCCGGCCTTGGCTTCATTGATCACACGCGGAAGATCTTCAGCCGCGCAAACGGTTCCAGCTTTAGGGTTCGGCATTAATGAACGGGGACCCAAAACGCGGCCCAGACGGCCGACTTTGCCCATCATGTCAGGTGTGGCAATAGCCACATCAAAATCAGTCCAGCCAGCTGCGATCTTATTGATCATTTCGTCACTATCAGCGACATAATCTGCTCCGGCTTCGCTGGCTTTGGCTGCACCTTCACCCTGAGCAAATACGAGTACGCGTACGGTCTTTCCCAAGCCATGTGGAAGGACGCAGACATCACGTACCTGCTGGTCTGCCTGACGCGGGTCAAGGCCCATGCGCAGGTGAACTTCAATGGTCGCATCAAATTTTACAAATGAGGTTTCTTTCGCCAGTTTTACAGCTTCAAGAGGTTCATAATTCTGATCGGCATTTACTTTGGCTACTGCCTCAAGGTATTTCTTTCCGTGTTTCGCCATTTTTTCTCCTTCGTGGTACGAACGGGTAAATTATTACCCTCCCACAACGCTCTATTTCTCTTCGACGGTAATTCCCATGTTTCGGGCTGTACCTTCAATTTGGCGCATGGCGCCTTCGATATCGATCGCATTCATATCTTTCATTTTTATTTCAGCGATCTCCCGCACCTGAGCCTTGGTGATCTTTCCAACTTTTTCACGATTGGGAACCTTTGACCCAGATTCGACACCAGCTGCCTTTTTAATTAAAACAGACGCAGGAGGTGACTTCAGGACGAAAGTGAAGGAACCATCGGTATAGACAGTAATTTCTGCAGGAATAATCTCACCGGCACGATTTTGAGTGCGGGCATTGTATTCCTTGCAAAATGCCATGATATTGATCCCATGTCCGGCGAGAGCAGGACCAATGGGGGGTGCAGGGTTAGCTTTGCCAGCCGTAATCTGCAAACGAACAATTGCTTTAAATTTCTTTGCCACTTTTTTTCTCCTTGGTGGTTATAACGGGTGATATCGGGGAGCACCCTCCCACAAACAGGTCGATGACCTGATTATGCCTTCTCTACCTGCAGGAAATCAAGTTCCACAGGTGTTTCACGACCAAAGAAATTCACCATGACGCGAACTTTGGTCTTTTCCATGTCGATCTCTGATACAATGCCGCGGAAATCATTGAATGGGCCATCAACGATGCGCACGCGTTCGCCAACTTTAAAGGTAACCTTTACCATTGGTGCTTCTGCTTCCATACGGCGCAGGATCTGCTGCACTTCTTCAGGCCGTAGCGGTGTGGGTTCGTTTCCCATACCCACAAAACCGGTAACGCCCGGGGTATTTCTAACCACATACCAGCTTTCTTCAGTGAGGATCATGTTCACCAGAACATAACCCGGGAACACATGACGTTCAACAGAACGTCGCCTTCCATCTCTGACCTCGATCTCTTCCTGGGTAGGAATGACCACGTCAAAGATTTTATCCTTCATCCCCATGGTTTCAATACGCTGTTCAAGGTTGTGTCGAACTTTGTTTTCGTATCCTGAGTAGCAGTGGATAACAAACCATGCGCGCTCAGACGAACCATCGGCGGGAAGATCTGTTGGAATCTCACTTCGATCAATACTCTTGCCAGGAACAACCGGTTCGAGTTCGTCTTTAAAAGACGCGTCGAACTGAGAGGAGGAGGATTCCTCTTCCAGTGGTTCCGAGTCGTTCAGTTCGTCACGATCAAAATCGTCTTGCGCGTCCATAGTCATTAACCCTTACCGGATCGTGGATTCTGCTTATCCAACGATCAATCCAATTAACTTAGTAAAAACATAATCCAGACCGCCTAACACGATACCCATTCCAGCCATGACCAGGAGGACGATCTTGGTAAGCCTCCAGGCTTCCCGCGAGGTTGGCCAGTTGACCTTTCGTAATTCGCCAACGGTTTCACGCCACCAACGCTTGAGGCGACCCTCTTTTTTCGGTTTTCCGTTCTTGTCCGCCACGGTTTACTCCTTGTTTTCAGGCTAAAACGCCGCCAAAAAAGACGGCGATTATGTTTTTTCTGTTTTGGCAGGCCAGGCAGGAATCGAACCCGCAACCTCCTGTTTTGGAGACAGGCACTCTGCCAAATTGAGCTACTGGCCTGTATGCTGGTAAGGCGAGAGAGGTTCTCGCCTTACTTATAGCCATGGTCTATTTTGTCTCGCGATGAACGGTGTGTTTATGACACCTTGGACAAAATTTCTTGATTTCCATCCGTCCAGGATCATTTCGGCGATTCTTTTCAGATGTATAGTTTCGCTCTTTGCATTCATCACAGGCGAAAGTGATCACTGGTCGTACATCTTTCTTTTTCGAAGCCATATCTTATCTCCGCAGCCAACTCAACTGGCTGACGCTCCTTCTCTACCTACTCAATGATTTTTGTGATCACACCGGCGCCGACCGTCAGACCACCTTCACGAATAGCAAACTTTGAGCCCTGCTCCAACGCCACCGGAATGATCAGGTCGCATTCCATGGCCACATCGTCACCCGGCATAACCATCTCAACACCTTCCGGCAGCTTGATCGCTCCCGTC